>NZ_CP009517.1:1200000-2400000 GCF_000970305.1 Methanosarcina barkeri 3 | reverse complement strand
GTGTATTCAGCATATCCTCCCTCCCCTGGAGATGCTTTACCAAAAACTTCGTCTTCAGGCTGGAAGGACTCAACTCCCTGTCCTGCCACGTCTACAACACCTGCAATATCCGATCCCATAGTCATTGGCAAAGGCAGTTCCATATAACCACTACGTATCTTCCAATCTACTGGGTTGACTCCAGCTGCAATAACTTTTATTCTAACTTCACCAGGGCCTGGCTGGGACTCAGGAATATCCTCATACTTCAGAACGTTGGGTTCTCCAAACTCGTGAATTCTTATCGCTTTCAAATTGTCACCTCAAAAGGCATCTTTAACGAGTCACATCTTTTTGTTTTCGTTAGAGCTTTGTTTCAATATTCCTTGTTTCCGATATCTTCTGTTCCTATTCAATAAATTGTCAACATTTGTGCATAATGATCGAAAGTCCCTTACAAAAGCCCGCTCAAATGCGTACCGAATTCATTTCATTAATTATAATTCAAATTTTAATATATTGATAATTCTATAAATTGGTTGTTATTGATTTTGCCTGAAAAACCAAACAAATAGCAGGCGAATGCAGTATCAAAATTCTTCAGGCTTGGATGGAGGATAGGAATTACGTAATATAAACATGCTCTAAAATGCAAAAATGTCTAAATGTGAGGTAAACTTAACTTAAAGGTGTGAAATAGAGTAAAACGAATAAAATTTAGCTTAAAAGCTTGAGCTATAAACAAAAATATTAAACGTAGTTTTATGTAGACTTTTCGGCTCTGGAAAATTTTCTGTATTTCCTAAGCCCAGCTTTAGTTTGCATTCATCTTAATGATTATTTGGTAGGGATCAAAGTCCGTAGAGAAAAATTCATGGAAATGCTGCTTCTTATTCCGACTTATAGTGTATCTAGACTTGGACATTCTATTTTCCTGAATTCCTGTCTTTTCGAACTCACCTTCTAACTTTTGAGTTAACTTTTTATAACAGTATAAGTTTTTTTATATATGCTTTCAGTTCCAAAACTACACAGTTCTTGCTGAAAAACGCTGTTGTATGTCATATCGTAGTTAACTCACCAGGGCAATAAACCGGATAGGAATGTGAGTAAGAACATTAATTTGAGTGTTTGGTTTTTTAGTCTCTTTTAAAACTAGCCTCAAAGTCTGGAGTTATGGGAACTGTGAGCAATTTCACACTACGCAGTCAAAATAACCTGGTCGATTAACCAATCAAATTAACCTAATTAATTAGTCAAATTTATCTAAAAATCTTACCGATCCTATTGATTTAATCTCAATTTCTTCGGTTTTGAAATATCCTGTGATATCTCACATGAATTCTCCTTATTCGGTTAATAACTCTGACAACTGCTACAAAAACAAAACCTCAGGAATTTCTCTAAATTCTAACGCGGGGCTTACCATGATGCATGTCAAAGAACTTAATAAAATTGTTTTCATAGTTACTCTTGCGCTTCACCTTGTTACTGCAGGAAGTGCAGCAGCTACTGTGATTTATGTAGACAACAGCACTGATCAGATTGCAGATTTCAACACCATTCAGGCTGCTGTGATTTCTGCAAGTCCAGGAGATGAAATAATTGTCAAACCTGGTACTTATGAGGAGAATATCGTAGTTAACAAGAGCATATCTATTGTTTCCGAATCTGGAAATTCCTCCGATACTATAGTCCGGGCAGCTGACGTCTCTCAAGATATCTTCAGTATCCTGGCAAACGACGTAAGCATTAAAGGTTTTGGCATAAGTGGATCCGAATACTCGGGAGTTCATGTTTTCGGATTTACTGATTGCAGCATTGAAAACAATAAACTGTTCAATAATAGCTGCGGTATCGATCTATATATAATGAGTTCAGGCAACAAGCTTGATAATAATGAAATTTCGAACTGTCTTACCGGTATCAGTCTTGGCGGCGGCATATACAATAATTTGAGTAATAATTTAATCTCGAATTGCAGTAACGGAATTTCACTTTTTGACTCCTCTAACAATTTCCTGGAGAATAATCTAATTTCTAAAAATACAGAAGGCATTTATCTCACAGGCGAATCAAATAGCAACATCCTTGTAGGTAATACTGTAGTCCTCAATGAGAAATCAGGAATGTTTATTTACGAAACTTCAAACAATCTAATTTACAATAATTGTTTCAATAACACGGTAAACGTAGAGTCCGAAACAGTATCGGACAAAAATAACTGGAATATGACTAAAACTGAGGGTATTAACATAGCTGGTGGTTCTTATCTCGGGGGCAATGTCTGGACAAAACCCGATGGTACTACATATCCTGAAAAAGCCAGGGACACTGACCTTGACGGAATTTTTGATTCCCAGTATAATATTGGAGGCACTCAGTTCATAGATTATCTTCCCATCAAAGGATCAGAGCCTGCAGTGATTACTGTAAGTAACAGTACTGGCCCGGTCGCAGATTTTACTTCTATCCAGGCGGCAATAGACAATGCACTTCCTGGTGATACAATCCTTATTTTCCCAGGTATCTATGAAGAAAACGTCAACGTGCACGTTACAAATTTGACCCTTATCTCCCAATCTTTCAGTCGTGGGGATACTAGCTGGGACACTATCATCAAGGCAGCCAACAGTCTGGATGATGTTTTCTATATTATTGCGGATGGAGTGACAATTTGCGGACTGAATATAACGGGGCCTGTAAACTACCCCAGTTCGGGCATTCACCTTAGGGGAGTTAAGTACTGCAATATCGAAAGCAACCAAATCTCAAACAGTTATACAGATCCGACTTTAAACATTTCCAGTGAGAACAGTTCCTTGATTCTCGATAACTCAGGTTCGGGTGTGGGATCCGGAATCCTTCTTGACTCTTCCAGCAGTACTCTTCTGGACAATAATATAGTCTCAGGAAATGGAATTTCAGTTCTCCTGCGTAATTCCACGGAAAATACGCTTCTCAATAATTCGGCATCTGACAGCGTTTATGGTATCTGGGTGGATTCTTCTAGCAATAATTCACTGGAAGGAAATATTCTATCAAACAATAAAATCGGGGCCTATCTGAAAATTTCCCGTGGAAATGTACTTAGCAATAGTAAGGTATCAGATAATACAAATTCCGGTATAAGTCTGTGGGATTCTATAGGAAATACATTAAGCAATTCTACAGCCTCGAAAAACAGTGTTTCTGTCGTTCTGAGGAACTCCAGCGCAAACCTGCTCAGCAATAATACGGTGTCGGATAGCAATTACGGTTTATGGTTGTATTCTTCGAGCAATAATAATAAGCTGAACGACAACAGGGTA
The DNA here is from genome assembly GCF_000970305.1 of Methanosarcina barkeri 3. GTDB lineage: Archaea > Halobacteriota > Methanosarcinia > Methanosarcinales > Methanosarcinaceae > Methanosarcina > Methanosarcina barkeri_A. The sequence continues at coordinate 2,396,710 of NZ_CP009517.1, read as the reverse complement.
TTAAATAATCAGATCGGTATTCACGTAAAGGCATCAAGCGGAAATGTTCTTACAGGCAATAGTGCGTCAGACAGCAACGGGTCTGGAATCAGTGTCTGGGATTCGGCCAAAAACACATTAATTAATAATGCAGCTTCGAATAATTATGTCTCCATTTACCTGCAGAACTCCAGCGAAACTGAGTTTCTCAATAATTCGGTATCCGGTAGCAATTACGGGATGTGGGTTGCCTATTCAAGCAGCAATAACCTGAGTGATAATAACGTATCGAATAACAGGTTCGGTTTCTATTTGAAAAATTCCAGTTATAACAGGCTATCAGGTAACCAGGCAAACTCAAATTCCGGGCACGGAATCTATCTAGGTTTCTCCGGAAATAATATTCTGGACAGTAATAGGGTTGCTTCAAACTCGGAATATGGGTTATATTTGCTAGATTCGGGAAACAGCTCGGTTTATAATAACTATTTCAACAATGTAAATAATATCTACCTGCAAGGTTCAAACACAGGTACGAGCCTGAACACAACCCTAACATCGGCAAAAAATATTATTGATGGGCCCTATCTCGGTGGGAATTTCTGGGCTACTCCAAAAGGGGACGGCTTCAGCCAGATCCATGCTGATAAAAACGGAGATGGCATATGTGATGCAGTTTATGCCGTGAATACAGAGGGTATTGATTATCTGCCTCTTGTAGATTCCATACCATAATTCAATCCCGGGTATTGAAAATCCCTAAAAATATTCTGACTATTGGAAATATGAACAGCAGGAGATTTGGCATGACCAATTAAGGTTTTACAGCTTCTTAGGAGAGTTCAACAGAGGGCTGTACAGCTTTTAAGGAGGTTAAAAAATCCACACAGATTCTTAAGACTTTGCAGGATTTTAATGAAGTTATTTAAATACTTTTTAAATAGAGGTTATATAGCTTCTTAGGGAGGTGAATGTAAGCGAAAAAGGGTTTTAACTGCTGTTACAAGGTATATCTACAAGTTTTTGAGCTATTCAGAATACCCCATGCATGATGTTACATTTTACCTTGAATGCATGTACGTTTAAAGCGCAGGAAAAAATTCCTTCAAGTTTACCGGATAGAAGAGGGATTATTGCAAACTCTTTTAAATCAGCCTCAGTTTACTTTTTTATTTTTACTTCAGTACAGAGAGAAGGCATTCTAAAACATGCAAAATCTATTAACTGTATTTGGAAATACAAGGATCATAAATATAAAAGCAATTATTATATAAATGCAATTATTGTAATCTTAAGAGGTCTAAAAAGTGTACCTGGATACTTATACAAATAAATGACAATTGAAAAAGAGAATAAAGAAAATTAGCTAAATAAAACTCAAGTTTGTATATTTCTAGTTTCTCATCTTCCTCTAATCTTCTATAATTTTTATGGCATGGGATGTTGTTGTTTAAAACTTTTTTCAAAGTCTAGATACTGTTGAGCTATCTGTTGTGCTTTGTCTTCACTCAAGACTTTCTGAGCTGCCGGGAATACTTTATTCTCTTCTTCGTCTACGTGATGGCTTACGGTTTGATCCAGTTCTTTGATCTTGGAAGTCCAGTCAGAACTGCCAGGATCCATATTTTCCAGTTCGGATGAGATTGATTTTATTTCATTGTGTTCTTCATAGGCATGATTAACAAGCTCACCTAAGTCTTCTTTTTCTTTAAGCAGTGGATAAAAGAGTTTCTCTTCTCCCTGTAGATGAGGATCGGTCTTAGCCTTTACTTTATAGAAAGTCTCCTTTGATCCATCACGCATTGCCTGTTGTATAAGATCCGAAACTTGCCTGTGTTCTGCTTTCAAAATATCATATATTGTTTCCATATTTCCCCTCCCTCATTTGAGGTACAATAAAGGATATTTACAAATATATAAATATATAACTACAGATTTCGATTTCTAAAATAAGTGATATAAAAGAGTTTAAGTCTTCTGAGTTTCAAGTTCATAGAAAAAAAGACAATTCTCTTATGCTTGTTCGGACGATATCCATATATTTCCCTTACAACCGGGAAATTTAGATCCCTTTTCCAACCAGATAGTCTCACCTGTCTTATAACAGGAATAAAAGCCTGAGTCTTCAACTTTTTCATATGATTTATGAGGATTTAACTCCCAAATCATATCTTGAGAGAGAGTGGGCAAACCAGGACTTCGTTTATCAACTGGAAGTTTAAAAACGCTTACACTGCCGTCCCTCTCAAGGTAGGCAGTCTCAATTTCTCCCAAACTTCTGATACTCTGGTTTCTTAATAAAAGGAAAATTTCGTCCTGTGTAGGGGTATGTTTTCCTATTACTTTAGAATTCAGAATCCCATTACTTATGATTTTGGCAGGTGAACCCTGAGTAAAATCCTCATACTTGGGGAACTTGTTCACCAGAGCTGTTTGTATCCTGTAAAGTACTGTAACAGTTGCAATTGCACAAGCTGACCATAGAATTGCAACGTCTGGATAAAACATAGGATCTCCCATAGACGATCCAAGAGCAATAATAATCAAAAGATCAAAAGGTGTCAGCTGATCAACTGCTCTCCTGCCTAAAAGCCGCATGATAATCAGTGCAAAAACAAACATAAAAACTGTTCTAACAATCACTTCAAGTATGAAAAGCCATGGAGCATCGGCTATAAGAATTCTTTTTATTTCGAAAGCCTCTATGGAAGGTTCTGCCATATTAATAATAAAGATATGTAATGGCTTAAAAGTTCTCAGTTAAACAGTTTATGCAAACAATTGGTGATGTTGAGTTTATTATGATACTAATTTGATTCCCAAACTAATAAAGTTCAAGAACTGATTTCGCTATGTAAGAAAATTGATTGTCCCAAATATAGAATTTAGAGAAGCTACTTTGAATAAAATAATAATAGTATATGGATAATGAAGCTATAGACAATAAAACATTCGCAAAATAACGATTTTTTAAAACAAGAGATCCGTAAAAATGGAATTAAAATGCATGAATAAAAATAAGATGCCCGGAGCGTGACTCGAACACGCGACCTCCAGATATCTCAGGAGATTAAAGACGCCTCATATAATTGTCCCTATGAGTCTGGCGCCCCAACCATCTAGGCTATCCGGGCTTGCAACACACAAATGTACAAAGATATATTAAAGGCTAACGATCGGAACACTGGAAAACTATAGTTTTTGGTAATATTTACATGAATAAGTTGTCCGAGAATGAGATATTTTATAGAATAGCACTTCAGGAATTGACAGGAAACTGGAACTCACCAAACTTGCCGCGACGACCAGGAATACCCGTTCAAGGACATACAAAGGTAGTAAGGTTATCATTTGAGGTGTCTTGTATTCTGCCATCCCATATAATACAGGGAATTGAAGAAGTTAATTGAGTTCTCCGTAAGTCAATTGGCAATATTAACGTCGGCAGAAAAAGGCCCTATAAAATAAAAATTACTTTAGAAAGTAATATTGTTAAAATCTTCAAAATTTAGTTTAATCCGTAAATATGCCAGACTCCTATCCCACGGGATTTTTTGAGTTAATACTTTACACGATAGCATTTTTGGAACACATTTCCAGAAGTTTGCCCTGAGACCTTGGTGAAGGCTACTACTGATTCTTAATGGCATTTGGTGAGTTTGCCTGATATCATTTTTTGCCTCTAAATGCACTACGTTCTTGGTTTTGTCTTTCCATAAAATTCAATAAATGCAGACTATATTAAATTAATAACAAAAATAAGATGAAAAAACAATTTTGAAATGTATTTACTGAGGAAAGTGGCCAGACAGAGGGAAGAATAAGACAAAATTATAAAATATTAAACTGAAACAAGTTGAAAAAAAAGAGTTAAAAGGAAAAAGGATAAAAAGTTTTACCTTTTTGAAACTATCAGTGTCCTGTGGCTTCTGCTAGCTTTTTGACCAGAGAGGCATCAGCAGTACTTCCGGTAACCACAAACACATGGTTTCCACTGCCCCATATATAAGTATATCTGGGAATCTCGGTTCCTGCGGAAGTGACGTGGTCTGCAATTCTTACAGCTGAATGCCCATTAAATGACTCATCGACAAAACGGGAGCCTTCTGTTAATGGTTTGAAGGAAGATTTGTATGCATCTATCAAATTAGTCGTAGCCTCAGAATTCTCAAGCTCGATTACATCAATATAGAAGTCGGACTCATTGTACTTGTACATTCCTTCGGACCCTCCGACAACTTCTGAAATATTCTCCGCGTTGTAATCGATTTTGATATCAGCTGCATTAAGAGGGATAGACCCAATATATTTGAAACCTTCAGGAAGGTTTTCAAGCTTGCTAATGTCAGCCGTACTTTCAGCGGAATTTGTACTTGATCCCGAGTTAGTTGAGTCTGTTCCACCAGCCGAGGGCTTGTTAAACTCGCTAGTGTTAGCTGCATTTTCAGCAGGATTTACATTCGTTTCCAGGTTACTCGATTCTGTTACATTAACTGCGGAATCGTTAAGCTCACTAACATTAGCCGTACTTTCGGCAGGATTTACATTTTCTCCCGAACTATTGGGCTCTGTTCCATTTACTGCGGATTTATTGTCGCCAACGCAGCCTGAAAATGCGACCATTAAAACCACAAGTGCAGATATTAAAGCCACCATTTTTTTCATAAGCTTCACCTAAAATCTGTATAATCCTGGAAATAACTACCGAAGTTTAAAACCGGGATTTCAAAGTTGAAAGATCGGTTGAATTAAGAAATATGTAGAATAAAAAGTTATCTGAAAAAGGAACTTAAAAAAGAATTAAAAGAGAGAAGGGTTAGGAAACCCTTCAATCAGAAATTTTAGTTGTTCCTCCTGACGAGGTAGACAACTCCAACGAGTCCGACAAGTCCAAGAACAACTCCGAATCCTGGGGAGTTTTCCTTATTTTCATCATCAGATTTGTTTGTCTCTGGGGTTGTGGTAGTTGGTGTCTCATCAGTATCGTCTGATGCGTTCACATCGTCCGTAGTATCAGGGGTTGTTGTTACATTAGTTACGTTGTCAGTTACGTTGTCAACAGGTTTGGGAATGCTGCTGCTTGTATTGTTGTCAGTTACGTTACCAACAGTCTTCGTAACGAATGGGTAGTACCTGAGTTCACTGGATGGAGTGTCAGCGATCTTGAAGGACATGCCCTCGGCAATATCCTGATCTGAGTCTCTGGTCAGAGTAAAGGTGTCTTCATTGCTGATCTTGAGGGTATTTCCCTGTATGGAAACATCATTGAGTTCGCCGAATTCGTCATCAGATTCGATCTTTATGGCGTTTGCGTAGTCAATGAGCCAGATACCTTCAATCTGTGCAACGCTGTCGACTGCACCCTGGAATACCTGGTTGACATGGACTTTCATGACAGTAACATCGTCTTCATCCTGGATGTCATCAAGCTCGACGTCCCAGGTGCTGTCACCTTCTCCAACATTGACGATTTCGTCATCTACGTGTTCTCCGTCCTTGTCGAATTCGAGCCAGACTTTGTCACCATCGACATCTACCTGCCTGGCCTGGAGAGAGTATCCATCACCGAGGTCAAGGGTATCGCCGGTTTTGAGAGTGACCTTGTCATCGCTGTCCATAATAAGCTTGGCAAGTTTGTCAGCACTGTTGGATTTCAGTGGAATGTATTCCTCTGCAAAGAAACCAATAACTGGATACTGGTCCCATCCAAGGCTTGGCTTATTATATTCGTAGTCAACCTTCTTAACGGAGGTCTGGTAAACGAGGCCACCTTCTCCAATTACATTTCCGTTCAGTTTGGAAACGCTGAGGTTTTCTGTTTGAACATTGTCATCAAGGTCGTAGTAGAAACCTGCAAAGTTGCTTGCGTCCCAGGTAGCTGGTCCGGAGGCGACACTTCCTCTTATTTCATAGGATCCGGGCTCGGTAATATCCTTTGCGAGATAGAACCTGAGCACATTGCTTGGGGTGTCAGCGACTTTGAAAGACAGACCTTCAGCAAGTTCATTTGTGGAATCTCTGGTCAGAGTGAAAGTGTCTTCATTGGTAATGTTAAGGGTGTCACCGTTAATGGAAACATCATTGAGTTCGCCGAATTCGTCATCAGACTCAATCTTTATGGCGTTTGCGTAGTCAATGAGCCAGATACCTTCAATCTGTGCAACGCTGTCGACTGCACCCTGGAATACCTGGTTGACATGGACTTTCATGACAGTAACATCGTCTTCATCCTGGATGTCATCAAGCTCGACGTCCCAGGTGCTGTCACCTTCTCCAACATTGACGATTTCGTCATCTACGTGTTCTCCGTCCTTGTCGAATTCGAGCCAGACTTTGTCACCATCGACATCTACCTGCCTGGCCTGGAGGGAGTATCCTTCACCGAGGTCAAGGGTATCGCCGGTTTTGAGAGTGACCTTGTCATCGCTGTCCATAACGAGCTTGGCAAGTTTGTCAGCACTGTTAGATTTCAGAGGAATGTACTTTTCTGCGAAGAAACCAAGCAAGCTGTAGTTGTCCCAGCCAAGGCTTGGCTTATCATATTCGTAGTCAACCTTCTGAATCTTGGTTGAATATACAATTCCGCCCTCTCCAATTACATTACCGTTGTTTCCGGCAACATTTTTAATGGAAAGAGTTTCAGTTGTGACGTTATCGTCAATATCATAGTAGAATGCTGCAAATTGAGTAGCATCAATTGTAATGCCATCGCCGACAATGTCGTCGATATTAGAGCCGTTAAACACAGGACCGCGGATCTCAAGTGTGTCTGCTGCACTTGCGGCGGATGCAAATACAGTCAGAAGCATGAGAGCAGCCAGTGTCACTGCTGCGAATCTCTTCATTTTATTGTTCCTCCATGTTTGTTAAGATATGTCGTATGTAAGAAGAAGTGTCGGGATCAACACTTTAAGGGTTTCACCATTCTTCACCAAGTCAGACTTTTATATTTCGTCTATTGCCGAAGAGGATTTCATTCCCTCCTTATCCCTCTAAATTGGATTACAAGTGTTCTATAAAATAGTTGCCTTATTAAATCTTTTGTGGTCTATTTCAGGGAAATTGAAGGGGAAAAGCGCAAAACAACGATACAAATGACGGTAAATGTCGAAAGAACTCCGGCAGTTTATTCTTTATAAGTTAATTAAAAGATAAATTCGAAATACTTATAAAATACTATGGAAAAAAGATTCTATTATTATAAAACTCAGGTTAAATAATCTCTATTATATATTTAAAAATTAATTAAGTAAACTTATTGGTTATATCTCAAACTTTTTTATTTAGATAACTATAAAGTCCTACTTTAAGTATGTTGACATAAAGAGTCCAAATATTGCTAATGATATTGTTTTCTAACTATTTGATAAAAAAATATTAAATTTAAAATTGTTAACATCTGGTTTAACTCCCAAGATAGCAACTCTCAGGATTATAAGAACTGAATCGTTTTTCCGTTAAGCTTAGCATGAGATATTATGCTTGGATTATGTAAACTTCCTTACTGAACACAATAATAGATCATTATCTTAAAATTCATGTTTAGTTGTATTCCAAGGTATAATTATAAAGTTTTCATCAAAATCAATATTCAAATCTTATACTTCAATCCTGAAGTTGTATCACAAAGCTTGTGGCCAGTTACAAAATCTAATGATTTTGAGTTTTACGTTCATCACTAAGTTTGTACTGAGTCGTTGGATAGGAGTCTATTATATAGGTTTAATACAGTTGCTAAGTTTAATACAGTTGCCTGTTTTGCAGAAACTGTATATAATTCCTTAATTTTATCTTAAGATGTAAATTAATTTCTAACAGATTCTTATCTAATCTTGTTAAAATATAGTTGGGCATAGTCAATTTATGAGAAGTTATTTTTTAAACTCAACTTATTAAATATATATATCAATAAGTCCATTTTTATTTAAATGTTGCGTCATTCATGTTATATATTATACTAACGGTCAACGATCTTATAAATCATAAATTGGGTGAATTTTGTGAATTCGAAGAGAAAAATGAAAACAATTGTTTATATATTACACAGAAAAACTTATAAACAGTTAACTAAAAGTAATTACTGGAGTTCAAATAAATGGATCGTGGAATGTCTATTTGAACTCCATGCGCCCGAAAGCAGGAACAAGATCATTTTGTGAGTATTTAAACTTATTTATCCTGCTTCTTGGGTAAAAATAATAAAGGAGTAGAATAAATGGGAATGAATAATAAACTTAGAACAACAACCCTATTTATGGCAGCGATACTACTTGTGAGTATAGCTTGTATACCAGCTGTGAGCGCGAGTCCAAACAAGGATGCTACTAATACGGTTTCTGCGATTGGGACTCCTGCTGTCGAGTCTTTGAAAAAAATTGGGATCTTAGCCACTGTTCATATAAATCAGGGTGCATCCAAAACTCATACTACGTATGTGGGTTCCAATAAGCATCATTTTGACCCGTATTTGATTTGGATACCTTCATCTGGTTCACTGCGCCTAACTATTACTTCTCCCACAGGACAGGTATACGGTCCCTGGACTGACAGCTCTGATGGAAGTGTAAACGGTATGATAAATTTCGATTATATACCAATAGAATCAGCTGCTGGTCTGGCAGTTGGAAACTGGGTATCTACAATATACTGTATTAGTGGACCTGTTGATTACTCATATACAGTTACTGTTACCTGATGTCTATCTGAGTATAAGTCTGTGATGGATCATTTGCGCAGAGTTTTTCTCGTAAAGCCTCTGTGTTTTTATTTGTTTAGATTGTAACAGAAAATCCGTGAGAAGAATTCTTCTCACGGACTCTTTCCTTCCTTTTTTTCTTAACTGCGACTTATTCCACTAATTATTGTGATACGCTCATCAACTGATAATTTCCCGGTCTCAACAATCGTCCTCTTTTTAACCTCTCTTTTTCATATTCAGTTTTATCTTTATATATCCATCATTTGTGATAACTTACATGTTCTTCTGAGATGAAGATACCAGTTAGTCCATAGAAACCTATTTTTGGAAAAATTATTTTAAGTGGAATATGTGCTAAATCACTAAAGAGACTAAGCCTGAGGATGCTTAGTATAGGTATGAACTCAAGGTCCAAAGACATTAACATCATTTGTAAATAATTTTATATGTTTTTGGTAAGTGTTTTTGGAACTCATACAGTATTATTCAAAAAAGAAATCTTTTACGCTACTTGAATGGGAAAATGAATATTATCAAAAATTGACGATATAAAAAGAGAAATATAATAAAAACGTTATATGATATCAGTAAATTTAAAAGAAGGCAAAAAGGTCCGATACATTATAAACACAAGAAGAAGCTAAATAATAATACGAAACTAATAAGACCATTTTATAACCGAATAACAGAACATAGGTCTAAAAACACTAAGGGGAATTCACTTTGGAATGTAAAAATGTTATTCAGGATGCCATATGCAGGATAAAAGCCATGAAAGGCGTGGAAGATACGTATATTTTGAGTGAAGAGGACAAAGAGAAAATCCTTGAGCTTGAAAAGAAGGCCGAAGGAGCAGTCCTTATGGGGCTTGGTGTAGGAGATAATCAGGGAATAAAGGAAGTCTTCAAACGCCAGGTAATCATAGCCTTTACAACTAATATGAACTATGTCTGGCCTGAAGGGCCCAATGTGGTGCTTATGCAGTATGGAGAAAAGGTAGGTGAGGATGTTTATGATCCCGAGAAACTTGAGGAGTGTAAAAAGTGCAATGACATGCTGGTTATGGGAAACTTCGTAATATATAAGAACTCCGTACCTAAGCCAAAGGATGCAAAGAAGGAACCCATAACTGTAGTACTCCCACCACAGAAATGCCAGGATGTAGAATGTGTAGAAGGTGTAACAAATGCTGTACTTGCATCTCCCTCCACTCCCTCAGATGAGTATCTAAGGTCTACAATGGGTCTCAAACCGGCAGTAGGACTCGGAACTTTTATTATCGGGTTTGATTTCTGTTAAGCAGCTGGTCTGTAAAAATCTATTCTGTAAAAATCTATTCTGTAAAAATCTCTATTAGATAACAAATGAGGTCGTCTCTGTATAGTAATATTGAGCTGCCGTTTTACCTGTAGTAAATATATAGCTCATCCAAAAATCAATTTCACTACTACCTAAATCTGAGTTTCAAACTCACATAATGATCCTGAGTTCTCGATTGATTATCCACAGTTTGATTTGATAAATCATTTTGAGCTTTGGGATCAGCTCAAACATTATCAATAAGATCAAACTAAGTGGCTTTTTTAAAACCAGAAAATACTTTTTGAAACTCTCAAAATTGATTTTTTTATTTTGAATTGTCATATGAATAAAAAGCCGGAATCCATAAACCGGAAAGACGGAACTTGAGATGAAAGAAGATACTTATAATAAGGCCTGCAGGGAAATTCTTGAAAAAGTACTTGCTGGCGAGATCGAAAACGAAAGTCAGTTAAATAAGGCAAAAAAAGACTTCAGTAAACACTATCATCTGGCCAGCCTCCCCAGAAACGGAGACATCATAACTCAGGGATCAAACGAAGAGAAAGCATTAATTAAGGAATTTTTGAGACGAAAACCTGTAAGAACGATTTCCGGAGTTGCGGTAATTGCTGTAATGACCTCCCCGGCTCCATGCCCGCACGGAGTTTGTCTTCCCTGTCCGGGAGGACCAAATTCCACTTTCAAGTCACCTCAGAGTTATATGGGAAGAGAGCCTGCAGCCATGCGGGCGATCCAGCATGGGTTTGACCCTTATTTCCAGGTAGAATCCAGGCTTTCCCAGCTTAAAGAAATCGGTCATGATGTAGATAAAGTGGAACTAATTGTTATGGGAGGCACGTTTTCTGCACGCAGTCTCGATTATCAGGAGTGGTTTATCAAACGCTGCCTTGAGGCAATGAACGATTTCACAGGTAGGGAGTGGAGAGAAAATGCCTGGAAAATCGGGAAATCTTTACCTTATATTCCTCTTGAGGAGGTACAGAAAGCCAATGAAAAAGCTGAGATTCGCAATGTAGGAATTACATTCGAAACACGTCCGGACTGGGCGGGAGAGAAACATGTGGATGAATTCCTTAGACTTGGAGGAACTAAGGTAGAGCTCGGAGTTCAGAGTGTTTATGATTTTGTGCTCACCCGCATGCAGAGAGGGCATGGCGTTGCGGAAATTGTTAGGGCTAACCAAATATTAAGAGACAGTGCATTCAAGGTTGGATTTCATATGATGCCTCATCTGCCTGGCTCAGATTCGAAACTGGACCTCAAAGGTTTCAAAAAGCTCTTTGAAGATCCTCGCTTCAGGCCCGATTATCTCAAAATTTATCCTACCCTTGTAACTGAAGGAACTCCTCTTTACAGGCTCTGGGAAACAGGAGACTACGAAGCTCTTTCTGACGATGAAGCTGCTGAGCTAATTGCGGATATAAAAGAGATCCTGCCTAAATGGGTAAGACTCCAGCGTATCCAGCGAGATATTCCAGCTTACCAGATCATTGCTGGGGTCCGAAAAAGTAATCTCAGGCAGCTTGCAGAAGAAAAGTTAAGAGAAAAAGGAGGGAAATGCCATTGTATCCGCTGCAGGGAAGTAGGACATACTGGCCTGAAAGGGAGAAGTATAAATCTAAATGACATTGAACTGACTGTAGAAAATTACGAAGCTTGCGGAGGCACAGAGTATTTCATTGCATTTGAAGACCTTGTCTCAGATGTCCTTATCGGATTTACACGTTTGCGATTTCCTGCTGCTCCTCACCGTCCTGAACTTCAGGATGCAGCCCTGATAAGAGAACTGCACGTTTACGGTTCCATGGTACCTGTAGGAAAAGAAGCAAAGCAAAAGGAATGGCAGCATAGAGGATATGGAAAGGAACTTCTGGAATATGCAGAGAAGATAGCACGTGAAAACGGGTACCGGAAACTTTCCATTATTAGTGGGATAGGAGCTAGAGAGTACTATCGAAAATTCGGGTATGTCCTTGATGACGTATATATGTCAAAGATTTTGAAAGACTAAGACCTGTAACTCAAGAGAAGTCACTAACTTTAACCCTGTCACTAATTTGACTTTAAATTCTGAAGCTAGTGTTTTGATTCCAAAATAGATTCTTTATTTAGCATGAAAGTGCTGCCATCTGCAAGCACTTTCATTGGCTGTGCATGTTATTCAAAGAATATCATGTTCGTTTTCTGGAAAAGTTCATAATCTCAAGTTCCTATTCAAAAATCAAGTTTTATGAACTATTATCGGAATCGCAATACTGGTACTATTCTTATTCTTATTCTTATTCTTATTCTTATTCTTATTCTTATTCTTATTCTTATTCTTATTCTTATTCTTATTCTTATTCTTATTCTTATTCTTATTCTTATTCTTATTCTTATTCTTATTATTAGTATACACCTAAAATTAGGCTTTAGGTCACTAACTTAAAGCTTTAGTAAACTGTCAAAACCCAGGGTATAAGAGAAAGTTTCAGATACTAATTTAATGCTTTGAGCTGAAAAGTAAATTCCCATAAATAAGTTTCTGGCTAAAAGATTTTTGATAAAAGCATGACTATGCGTAAAAGAATTTGCGGAAAAATATTAAATAGTATGATATAGTATCGTATATCTGTTTTTAAATATACAAAACCTTATAATGTAAAACCAGAAAAATCAATAAGAGTAACAGCCTTATCCTACTAAACTACTTTTCAAAATTTCCAGAAAAAATTAAGTTTAAAGAAAAAAAGGCACTGAATTTGACAGATTATACCAGATGGAAAGAGAAAAAAGTCAGTTTTTTCCATGTATAACATTATAAAATAAAATTTAATAATTAAAAAGAAGATTAAAAACGTTAGTAAAAAATTAAATACTATACGTCCGTAACATAGGAAAAACCTTAAGTTTAAATGTTAGGTTTTGAAAAACGATTTGTAAACTCTAGTATTTCAAAGAGTTTTTAAAATAAAACTAACTAAAATTTAGAACTAGTGGACTCAAAAGTAAAAACAAATAATCAATTAATAAACCCTAAAATATCCCTAAAGAAACCCTAAAAGGCTCTAAAACACCTTAAGGTACCTGGAAATAAACGGTGATAAAAATGAAAATTAGAGTTGTAAGTTCAAAAGAAGAAATAGACACTTTAAAACTTGATGAGGAAATTATCCACCTTGCATTCAGACCATCCAACAAGGATATTTTTAAACTCATCCTCAAGTGTCCAGAAGTGAAAGCGATCCACATCCCAAGCTCATACAAGAAAACAATTTCCAGTTCTGCACAGATGTACCTTTCCATGCAGAATATTGCTTTACTTGAGGGTGATGTGTGGGGTCATAGAAAAGATATTAATGAGTACTCGGAAATCTCCCAGCGTGTTTTTGACCGCATACAGGAACTAAAGAAAGAAGGACTTTCTGACGAAGATACTGTTGAGAAGCTTGTAAGAGAAACAAGACTCAGCCCAGATTTTGTAAGTTTTATTATCTCTAACTAAAACACCACATAAGCCGGTCAGATTCTGATCGGCATCTATTTTTTATAATTTATTGCTTAAATAGGCGTGGTGATAAAATGATTATTCTGTTCAAACCTTTTTTGACTTTTGAGTAGGCTTTTCTGAAACTTCTCTGAAATGAATTTTTCGTACTTTTCTGCCACTCCAAAATAATCGGATTTGGAATTTCTTCTATAGAGCTCTAGATCAAAACCTGGATACAATTGATAACAGTTAGTTTGGCAGTTTTATAGAATTAACGTTAGTTTTAATACCGGATATTGGTTTAAGATAATCGGCTTAATTTTAGGTGATCAAAGCAGTTTCAAATTAATGATATCCAGTTTACTTATTAAGGAACTTAATAAATACTCAGTTTACTTATTCATAAACTTAATAAATTTCCAGTTTACTTATTCATAAACTTAATAGATGTCAAGTTTACTTATTAAGGAACTTTATCCAAGCTGGCATATCTGTTCCTGTTCATTCAAGTAAAAAGAATTGCTTTCTGAGTAAAAAGCTTAAGTAAAATAGCGAGAAGATTTAACAGGATTTCATGACCGAGTTTGAACACATGCTTGTAAACTCATTTAATGCATACATTGAAGAAAACAGAATAAGAGCTATTTCCTACAGGCTTAAGCAACATAGATTTACTCCGCAGTTTCTTGATGTGCTTGTGGACTCTCTTAACCCAGATCTATACCTGGGAATTGAATGCAAAAGCATCTCAGTGGAGAAGGGAGCAAACGCACTTTACTTCTCTCAGCATTTTACAGTGGATAAAAATGGAATTCACCAGATAGAAAGAATTTCAAACTATCTGAACAAATCAGGAAGACGTGGCTTTCTTGCAGTGGAGCTTCGTCTGGGACCCGGGCATGGCAGGGAAGCATATATGATTCCCTGGAACGATCTCGAAAAAAAATATTTTGCTCAGGATCTCAAACTTACGTTACAGGAGATACGGAGTTTTCCTGAAATCAAAAGAGAAGGAAAAGATTATAGGGTTGACCCGAGGGAATGGGAAAGAAAATAAAGCCGGAAAAAGTGCTTAAACTGAGGCAAGTAGAAAACCGTGGAGAGAATAATGTCTGAGACAATGAAAACACTTTATAAAGAAGCGGCAAAGTGTGCCGAAGAGATTAAAAAGTATAAATCAGTCCATGTTGTGTCCCATATTGATGCTGATGGATTGACATCTGCAGGAATTATCTGCACTGCCCTTGAACGTGGTAATTTTGAATATACAACACGTTTCGTCAAGCAGCTTGATGAGAAAGCTCTTGATACTATCGCAGACGAAAACTATAATATTGTCATTTTTACTGATCTGGGAAGCGGAATGTGCGAACAAATAGAATCCCGTGGAATTCATGCAGTAATCTCAGACCATCACCAGCCTCAGGGAAGCTATCAGTTTCATCTGAATCCTCACCTTTTTGGAGCAAATGGTTCATATGAGTTGAGCGGCTCGGGAAGTACTTATCTACTGGCTTCGGCCCTTGGAAAAAATCCGGATCTTTCCTCGCTGGCTATAGTAGGAGCAATAGGGGATATGCAACATCTTAAAATGGGGCAGCTTGTCGGGATTAACAGAGAAATTCTAGAAGAAGGAGTTAAACAAGGCACTCTTCAGTTCAAAAAAGACCTGACTCTTTTTGGAAAGCAAACTCGCCCAATTTATAAATTGATACAATATTCCTCGGACCCTTATCTTCCCGGGCTTACAGGGAATGAAGAGGCTTGCATTGAGTTTCTTCACTCTCTTAACATTCGCTTTAACCAGGATGAAAGTTGGAGGCGCTGGATTGACCTTGAGACCCTGGAAAAGCAGAAAATTGTCTCAGGACTCATCCAGTACTGCCTGAAATCAGGTATACCTTCGTACAAAATCGAACGACTGATAGGTGAAGTTTATGTACTTCTGGAAGAAAAAGAAGGTACGGAAATGAGAGATGCTTCAGAGTTTTCTACCCTTCTTAATGCCACTGCTCGTTACGACCATGCTGAGATAGGACTTGCAGTCTGCATGGGAGATAGAGAGAAAGCTTATGAAGATGCTCGCAAACTGCTTGCCGAACATAGACAGAACCTTGTTAACGGGCTCATGTATGTTAAAGAAAAAGGAGTCGTTCAGCTTGAAAATATCCAATACTTCGATGCAGGCTCGGAAATAAAAGAAACTATAGTGGGAATTATTGCAGGCATGAGTTCTACCTTAGTTGAAAACAGAAATCTTCCTATTATTGCTTTTGCAAAAGCCGATGGAGGGATTAAAGTCTCGGCTAGAGGAACACAGGATCTTATTCGCAGGGGAGTTAACCTTTCGGAAGCAATGTCAATGATCTCGGCTGAAGTTGGAGGTGCAGGCGGTGGACATGATATTGCAGCAGGAGCAACTATTCCTAATGATAAAAAGGAAGAATTCGCAAGAAAACTGGATCTATTTATTGGAGAACAAATGCGAAGAAAGGCACGTTCAAAGTAAAAGAGCCAGCTTTCGGAAGTATATTCCGAGAAACTGAACTGAGTAGTAAGTAAAGGCTTAATAAAAACAAAGAATTTAAAGTATAATTCTTTGAGCATTAAACCAGATCTTCAATCCTGCTCATTTCTTTGAACGAAATTAGTTTTGACATTGCACTGGTATCTATGGAAATTCCATATTCCTGTACAACAGCCATGGGATTTGTTCCTCCAATGACGACTATTCCAAGATGATCTCTCTCTATAGGAACATCCAGAACCCTTGTGTTTGGTTCCCCAACTTCCAAAATACCACTGAAGCCTGCATCCAGAAGGTCAGAAAGGCAGCTTTCAATTTCATCTCTTGCAACCATAGGAGCTTCCCTGAGATTTGCAAGAACCTTGCCTGAACCTGTCCTGAGCATTTCAGACACAGAAGTAATGCCCTGTGACATCAGGATCTCAAGAGGATCTACAGTCGTACTTACATAAGTCAGCACATCAGTGAAACGCACAGGAATTCCATTGCGAATCTGGACAACTCCTCCAAGTTTAGGGTTTACAGGGATTCCTGCCTTGAGAAGTACGCCATCAATTGTAATGCTGCATACAGTCCCGATACCTACCTTTCCCTTTTCGACAGTCAGATCTCCAATGGATTCTCCCTCAGAGACTATCTTAACATAGGGGGTCACAGAAAGTCCGCTCGAGATTACCATTTTAAAGATCCCAAGCACGTCGTCCAGATCTTTTTTATCAATAAGCGAAAGATTAAGAATAATATCTCCATCCATTTTCTTAGGATCAAACGTAGTCCTGTACATAAGATCCTTTATTCTGGACGCTGTAAATTGAATACGGTATCCATTTTTTTGCATTTTGAACCTCCAGTAATTGAAGGTATTTATACTTATTATAATTATGTGTTATGTATTATGTATTAGTTATGTACTAATAACCATAACATATGCTTTAGGCTTTGTCACTTATTTTTGTGCTTTCACCTATCTTAGAATCGAGCTTACTATAGGGCAGGAAATAAGAGTAGAAGTTCTCTGAGAGCACGAATCTGAAAGGAATAATAGAAATCCAACCTGCGTAGGCTGGAAAGTAGCACATATCTCAGAGCACTCCTGTTAAGAACCCTGTAAAATCCTGTGGGGCCGTCAAAAATCTCAGTTTCTCAGTTTTATACACAAGCTCATACATATTTTCTCCGTAGTCAAGCCCTAGTTCATCGTATGAAACGGGTTTAAGGTGGCGGATAGGTGGTATATTCCTGTAAAGAGGATTTTTGACAAAACCATCTTTAAGCAGAAAGTAAGAAGCTCCAGAAAGCCTTTTTATAGGTTCATAAATCGAGGAAAAGTCGCGGCAAACCCAGTTTGCCATTTCGAGAGTTTTATCGGAAGCATTTATAGTCACATGCCCATATCCAGGAGGAACAATTACTAAATCCCCTTTTTCTGCTTTTATGGCTACAACGTCCAGAACAAAATCTTCCTTTCCACTTTTTACTTTTTGTAGAAGATAAGTAGCAGAACCTTCAAGTACCTGATAAATTTCAGGATAGTTGACATTTGTTCCTGGAACACGCGGATGGTAATGACCTACAGTTTTAACATATTCAGATCCAAGCATTGCGGGAGGAATTACAGTAATATCATACCTCAGGTGCTGAGCTTTGACTGCTTCAAGTTCAGAGTCATTTTTTGCAAGGTCCCTGAACATATAGTACACATCTTGATTTCTTACCTCTGTTTCTTCAAACCACTCCTTATCAAATACTACATCTTCCATATCATGGAGTCTTCTGACGTCTGCTGTAGTGACTTTATCCCCGAACTTCATTGTAACTTCCATCGAGTTCCCTTTCCTATCAGAGCATATAGAGATATTCAGATTACAAACAAGAACTTGTATAAAGGAGCCAATATATTACCAGAGTTGACTATCAGAAACAGCAATATAAGTATAATAAAGTAACTGACGGAATATTATTGCAGCCTGATTTTTTACCTCTTGTTCTTCGGAACCTGAAAGATTATATCTCTCAGGCATTCAGAGCTTTTTCAACCATTTTAGGGTAGGTAAGCTCTATAATAGTTTTCAGATTAACTGTATCTTCTATGTTGTACTTAATAAGTATATCCAGGGCTTCACAATCTCCTTTTTCATACTTTTTCCAGAGCCTCACGGCATCAAAACCTGTTATACCCTCGGTATCATCGCTTCGGGTGATCCCGAGTAGTTTTTCAATGTTTTTTAAACCTCCGTTATACCCTATTCGCCTTAAGGGGTACATGAGGTCTATATGGAGTTGATTGAACTCTATTTCGGGAAATTCGGATTTTATGAAAGGTAAATCAAAACGGGCACCATTGAAGGATACAAGTAGCCTGTATTTTGAGAACTCTTCTACAATGTCATCAAGGTTAATATCTCTTATATACGTTTTTGATTCTTTTCCATCATAGATTCCTACAATAGTTAGTTTATCCCGAGACTTGGAAAGTCCTGTTGTTTCGATATCTACAAATGCGGCAGAATCGGAAAATAAGGAATATGCTCTCCAGTGTTCTGCAGAGGGAAGGCATTGTGAAAAAAAACAATAGTCTTTTGCTGCAAGGTGTTCAGAAGATTTCCTCACCTCTTCACAAATTCTGGCTTTTCGTGATGAAGGTATAGAGAGACAGTCTTCCATCTCAAGAAACTCTTTCCAGGTATGTATGCCTTGAGCCCAGATTTTTCGTTCAAGGCCTTTCCCTACACCTGGAATATGAATGTATGTATTACTCAGCATGTTTCCCCTCAACATTTGGGGGTAATATTTAATAAAAATACTGCATGAAAGCTGAAAAGTATCCAAAAGAGAAAAACAGCAACTTCAAGAACTAGATATAGTATAAAGTGCGAACACAAATAGATATGATAATAGTAGCTGACCGATGATAGAGAGTCATAACTGACCGATGATAGAGAGTCATGTTACAGGATAAATTTTTAAAGCTGAAAATTCCAAAACTATTCAAAATAAATTACTTAATATAGGTGTGTGTTTAATGGCTAAAATTTCCGTAATTGGTGCAGGAAATGTAGGGGCAACTACAGTCCAGCGGCTAGCTGAACTTGAACTTGGCGAAATTGTCATGACGGATATTGTAGAAGGGCTCCCGCAAGGAAAAGCCCTCGATCTTATACAGGCAGGAGCAATAAAAGGTTATGACACGTCAATAATTGGGACCAATAATTATGCAGATATCGCAGACTCTAATCTTGTAATTATTACAGCAGGAATTGCAAGAAAGCCCGGAATGACTCGGGAAGATCTAATTAAAACAAATTCTAAAATAATATCAGAGGTTTCCAGAAATATTGCAAAGTATGCTCCAGAATCTATAGTAATTAATGTTACAAATCCTCTTGATATTATAACCTACATAGCTATGAAATCAACAGGATTTGATACAAAGAAAGTATTCGGAATGAGTGGAGTTCTGGATTCTGGACGTTTTGCAAGTTTTATTGCAGAAGAATTGAAATGCTCGAAAAAAGATGTACAGACAATGGTTATAGGAGGTCATGGAGATCTAATGGTACCTCTTCCTCAATATACAACAGTATCAGGAGTTCCGCTCACGGACCTGCTTCCAGAGGATCGAATTGCCAGGCTGGTAGAAAGGACAGTAAACGGAGGAGCCGAGATTGTGGAGCTTCTTAAACAGGGCAGTGCTTTTTATGCTCCGTCGGCAGCTATTGTCTCTATGGTGGAAGCCGTGATTAAAAATTCAAAGAGAATTCTACCTGCCTCAGCTTACCTCGAAGGACAGTATGGACAGGAAGGTATTTACTTCGGTGTGCCTGTAAAGCTTGGAGCAACCGGAGTCGAAGAGATCCTTGAACTCAAGCTCGATGAAAATCAGTACGAGATCCTCAGGAAATCCTCAGAAACTATTCGAAATGTGATTTCACAGCTGAAAGTATAAAAGAAATAAATCAGACTAGTGTCGCGTCAATCTTTAAAGGTTCAATGATTACGAATAATAGCAATCGATTTTGTACGACATTTTACTGTTGACCCAACACTAGAAAGAAACTGAGATTTAAAGAGGATTAAATTAGAATAAAAGAAAGGTTTTATAAAAGACTAAAGAGTTCTGCCCACAGGTAATTCAAAATCTACCTGTTATTTACCTGTGAGCCAGAAAGACTCTTAAAAATATTATTCTTATTCTGGACAGTTACGGGAGAAATGTAAATAAGTGTACCCTTCGAATAAACAAAAGTAAGAGCAGTTTAACTCATTTTGAACTCCCTCTTCTTAATTGAAATGCTGGATAATAAACTTAACAAAGCAAGACCATTTTTGTCTCTCACTAATTTAAATAAGAGGATCTATTATAATAATGACTGGATTTCAGTCTACTGAAAATGCTAGATAAAACTAGCAGTCACATAAAACTGGCAAAACTGTAAGATATATAAGTATGTTTTTCATATAAGGTTAGGAGAAAGATTTAAATTAATTTACAAAGCAGGGATATAATGCGCGCAGAACTTACATCACTTTTTGGTTTAAACGTATACACAAACGCTGGCGTTTATGTAGGAAAGTTGCAGGATCTAGTAATTGATATAGAAGATCAGAAAATTACCGGGCTTGCTATCTCGGATATTAATAGGGAACTTTTTGACCTGACTAGCAGGGGCGTAATTATTCCTTACCGATGGGTTATAACGGCAGCAGATATCATAATTGTGAGAGACGTTATCCAGAGATACAAAAAACGAAAAGAAGATTAAGTTAATCTGAAAAGTATATGAAAGACCGGGAAATTTATGCTGAGATGCGCTGTATCCCTCCTGTGGTTGTGCGCGCGGACGGCAGGAATTTTAAAAACACACTTAGGGGTCTGGGCTTTGGAAAACCCTATGATCAAACTTTCGCCAGGGCAATGGCGAATACTGCTGAACTCTTTATTAAGAAAAGTGGTTTAAGCCCTCTCTTTGCCTACACTTTTTCGGATGAAGTTAGTTTTCTATTTATGGAACTTCCCTTTGAGGGAAGAGTAGAAAAAATTGATTCTGTCACGGCAAGCTTTCTGGGAAGTGCACTTACGATAAATTTGGAGCTTGAAATACCTGTGGCTTTTGATTCCAGAGTAGTAGTTCTTCAAAAAGAGGATATTCCTGCGTATTTTCACTGGAGGCAGCTTGAAGCCTGGCGCAATTTTGTGGCAGCCTGGGGATATTATACTTTGAGACATGAAGGAATCGACAAGATTAAGGCTTCGAAATATCTCATAGGAAAAAAAGAATGTGAAGTCCATGAAATGCTTTTTGAGAGAGGAATAAATCTCGCAACGCTTCCTGCCTGGCAGAGGAGAGGAATCATTATTTCAAAAGAAAAATACGAAATATCTGGCTTTAATCCTATACTTGATAAAGAAACAAAATCTCTGCGTAGAAAGATCATTCAAAATTGGGAAATTCCGAATTTCAAATCAGAAGAAGGTACGGCGTTTTTACAGAAACTTATTAATAGGAACTAAGGATTTGAAAGTAAGAAAATAAAAGGAATGTAGAGGCAATGGACAGACTCGAACTTATAAAAAGAAACGTTCAGGAAATCGTAACTGAAGGAGAACTTGAAGAGCTTCTCGATAAAAAAGAAGCTCCTCGTGCCTACGTAGGATACGAACCTAGCGGAAAAATCCATATGGGACACGTTCTTACAGTAAATAAACTGATTGATCTCCAAAAAGCCGGATTTGAAATTACTGTTCTGCTTGCGGACGTGCACGCTTATCTCAATCGGAAAGGCACGCTTGAAGAAGTCCGAAAGATTGCAGACTATAACAGGCGCTGCTTTATTGCCCTAGGGCTTGACAAAGAAAAAACTAACTTCGTTTATGGGTCTGACTATCAGCTTGGAGCAGAGTACATGTTAAGTGTTCTCAAACTTTCAAGGGCAGTGACTCTGAATAGGGCTCGCAGGAGCATGGATGAAGTCGGTCGTGCTATGGATGACCCAACCGTCTCTCAGATGGTATATCCACTGATGCAGGCTATTGATATCGCTATGCTAGGAGTTGATGTCGCAGTTGGAGGTATTGATCAGAGAAAAATCCATATGCTTGCCCGTGAAAACCTAAAGAGTCTTGGATTCGAAACCCCAATCTGCATTCATACCCCAATTCTCCTGGGATTAGATGGAACCAAGATGGCTTCATCAAAGGAGAATTTCATTTCGGTAGATGACACTGAGGAAGAAATCTACAGAAAACTTAAGAAAGCCTACTGCAAGATTGGAGACACGGAAGAGAACCCGGTTCTTGCTCTTTTCCGCTACCATATATTTCCTAGATACGAAACTGTTGTCATAGAGAGACCTGAAAAATTCGGTGGAAATATAACATATACGAGCTACGAAGAAATGGAGAATGCTTTTGTAGCAGAAAGTGTTCATCCGATGGATCTGAAAAATTCAGCCGCAAAGTACATAAATGATATTCTGGACTCTGTCAGAAAAGTTCTGCTTTAAATTCTGGAATGGCCGGGCTCTTCTCGGCCACTTCATAGAAAAATATAAATACAGGATCTCTGTCCAAAATATAAGACTCAGGTTCATGTAAAATTTATTGCTTAAAATAAGGGACTTATTTTAGAAATAAAGAAAGCCTCTGGATAAAACGTTATATAGCTATAAATCATAGAATATTTGAAGGGTCGTCTAGCTATTCAGGGTGCTTTTATGAAATATATTTACCAGGACTCTACAGAACTGCCTGTACAGCGGGATTTCACTGAGGATCTGAGAACTTTTTTAGGTATAACTTCCCAAGTAATCCCTCTGGAAAACTCTATAATAGAGATAAAGTGCAAACAGAAAGAAGCGCTTCATGAATTGAAGAGTAGAATAGAAGGAATGAATAATTTTGAAAAGAAGCTTGAGACTTTACTTAGAAAATTAGTTAATGAAATTGATGTAGAGGACGTTATACCCTGTACTAACGCAATCCTGCAAACCTGCAGTGAGAATCTTGGGAAGAGAAGGGAAATCCTGAAGGCCGAGTATATAAACATAGAAAACGGGACTCCTGATGAATATAAAAAAATCGAAGAAAGAATACTTGATGTTCTTAGCAGGTTCTTAATTGTAGGAGTTTACGGAGCTGAAAAAAGATTTGAGCTTTCCAGTAACACAAATGATATTTCAGGCGAGATGGAAGGTTGGGTCTCGGGTTTGCAGTATCGTTACACGCTCACTTTTACAGAAGAAAACCTGACAGTAGAAAAACTACTTGGGAGCTTAAGCCTGCCAGGATGGGCGCGGGCAGGCATCCTCAGAAAAGAAGAAAAAATAAAAATGCATAACCTTTCTGACTTCCTCATAACTTTCCTTGAATATGACACCCAAAAAAATATGCGCATATTCCTGGAAAACAAAAAAGCAAACCGGAAATTCAGGATAGAAGGTGGAGATCACAGGTACTTTGTATATGAAGACGATAAGGAGATCACCTCAGATAAAGAGCTTGGGGATTTCATTGATATGGAAAACCTGGCAAGAATCCCTGAAAAAATTCAAGCTTATTTTAAGACAAGTGTTAGCACATATAACCTTTCGAAAATTCTTCTTGACGAGGAGGATGCCATTTCCACCAATCAGATCTTCGATTGCCTGAAAGTTATTGCCGAGCAGTATGGAGTAATTGTTCAGGACTGCCTGGCTAAAGGTCATAATAAAGAAGAGATAACCATCAAAATGGAAGAAGCTGATGGCACACGGACTGAAAAATACATAACAAAGACCGAAATCTATGCCCAACTGGCAGAGGTCGGAAGTGAAGGTATTGAGATTGCCGGAATACTTGGTGTTGACAGCAGAACTCAAATCAAAGACAAGAAATACCTTATTGTTTAAATTATCTAAACTTTTCTTGCATTTTACTTTTTAAGATTTATTTATTATTCTAAGACTCTGGTAAAATTTCGGAATTTGTGTCATAACTTTTATTTTATTTCTTTTATGTATTCTTTTTACTATATTTTGCTTTATCTGATAATTCTTTTCTAATTATTCTACTTCTTTTTATCACTTTATGTTGCGAATTTCAACATTTCTAGATATTTTATTCAAACACATTAAAAAATAAATAAAAAGGACATAAATGTTAATAGATAATAATTAATTCATAAATAGAGAACGTGAAAACTATAAATAAAAATTTATACATGAAAAAAATAGAAATCTAATTATAGGGAACTAACGTAGGGAGATAAAACATAGTCATCTCATATCAAAAATAAATCACAATATATAAAAACTAATTAGATAAAATTTTACGTATAATTATATAGCAATCATAGGGAAAACATAAATTAAAATGCCTGAACTTTGGGAGAAATATTGAAAACTTAAACATAAGGAATTTATTTAAAGCAAAGATGTCCTTGAATTTGACTACCACATTATATTGGGACACTCACTGAAAATAAAAATAAGGATTTTTATTTCTACGAACTGTATGATTACAAATCAATAAGCTACTGACGTATCGGACATTTGGGTTTACGGATGTAGGGGTAGAGCCTATGAAAATGAAAGCCGATTTTTTAAGTTCTGTAATTTCTGTATTATTAATTATGCTAATTATTTCTGGGATGATCCCAGGTATGGCATATGCTGCAGATAATAATGAAACAGACCCTGTAGATTCAACCAGTGATTTAATAATAGAGAGTATTTCGTGCAATCCAGAGAATCCAGAACCCGGAGAAGCTGCAACCATTGAAATAGCAATAGTAAACCAGGGGACTGCAGTCTCAGAGCAAACGGAGGCAGTGTGCAAAATAGGGGATGAAGATTCGAAAGATATACAAATACAAGCGATAGAGCCGGAGAATACTTTGTTAGCGTCATTTGACTGGATTCCGGAAAAAGAGGGTACAGTGAAAATAACAGTAACAATGGGAGATAGAAAAAAAACAATTGAAGTTACAGTGGCAGAAGAAAAATCTGCAGATCTCGTGATAGAAAGCCTCACGGCGGTACCTGAAAATCCAGAGCCTGAAAGTGAGGTAACTGTTAATGCGTTAGTCAAGAACAAGGGAACTAAAGTCTCTGAGGCGACCAAACTAACGTATAAAATCGGGGAAGCAGACCCAAAAACGGTAAAAGTACCGGAAATAGATCCGGAAGATAGCTCGTTAGTCTCGTTTACCTGGACTCCGAAAGAAGGGGGCACAGTGAAGATAAAAGCAGCAGTGGGAGATAGCAAAAAAACAATTGAAGTCACGGTGGCAAAAGAAACATCTTCGGATCTCACAATAAAAAGTCTCTCTGTTGATCCTGAAAATCCGAAAATTGATAGTGGAGCCACTATCAAATCATTAGTTAAGAACACAGGAACTGAAGCCTCAGAGCCGACGAACATAATCTATAAAATTGGTGAAACCGAGGAAAAAGAAGAAGTCCCTGCAATAGAGGCTGGATCGGAAACAATAATTTCCCACACCTGGACAACTCCTGACAAAGAAGGAACAGTGTCAATAAAAGCCTCTTTAGAAAACGTAGAGAATAGTGAGAAAGAAATTTCTGTGAAAGTAGTACAGGAATCACTTCCGGATCTGATAATTGAAGACCTGTATCTAGAATCATCAACACAACCTGAAGCCGGAAAACCTTTGAACTTTATTTTAAAAATAAAGAATATTGGAGAGGAAACTGCCAGTAGTAGTACTGCAAAATATAGTTTTAACGGAGATTCAGAAGGCGAGATCTCTATCCCTGAACTTTCAGCAGGGACAAGTACAAGTGCAGAGTTTTCGTATACTCCCGGAAACGAAGAAAACATTATTGTAGCAGTGATTGCAGATTCCGAGAAGACTGTTAGTGAAAGTAATGAAGATAATAATAAAATGTCAAAAACCATAAGTATAAAAAATGAGCTTCCTGACCTGAAAATAGAATCTATTTCTCTGAGTCCTGAAGAACCTCATCCTGGAGAGAATACAACCTTTACGGTAACAGTGAAGAATAGTGGTTCTGCAGCTGCTGAAAACAGCGAAATTAAGTATGATATCAAGGGAAATAATGAAAGTTACACTGGAGTTACATCGATACCAGCCCTTGCAGCAGGTGAAACCGGAACAGGCACTTTTTTCTGGACTCCTGAAAATGAAGGGCAAATTGAAGTAAAAGCAACCGTGGATGCAGAAAACATCATATCCGAAAGTGATGAAACCAATAATGAGTTCACAAAAACCGCAACCGTATATAAGGAAACAGTTTCAAGCGATTCAGGAAATGAGAGTTCGGGATCTTCAAGTAGCGACTCCGAAAGTGAGAGTTCAGGATCTTCAAGTAGTGACTCCGGAAGTAAGAGTTCAAGATCCTCCAGCAGCAGTTCAGGAGGCGCCATTCTTTCTAAAGAACCAGTAAGCAATGTAGAGGCAAAGGAACTTGCTACCGGAAATGTTCAAAGTGGTTATCATGCCAAGTTCGATTTTCCGGAAGGCGTCACATGCATTACATATATCGAGTTCGACCCAATAAAAACATTAAAGAAGACAGTTACAACCGTAGAAATGCTCAAAGATAAATCTACTTTTGTCTCCGATCCCCCTCTGGGTAAGATATACAAGTATGTGAATATCTGGGTAGGAAATAACGGAGCAGGAGTAGCTAATTATTTTGAAAATGGATTTATAGAATTCAAAGTTGAAAAGTCATGGCTTGAAGAAAATAACATTAGCGAGTCACAGATAACTCTTCAATGGTATAATAAAGGCTGGGAGACCCTAGCTACAGAAAAAGTTAAAGAAGATACGAGTTACGTGTATTTTAAATCGAAAACGCCTGGATTTTCCTGCTTTGCAATAACCAGTTATTCTGCAGAGGGGAAAAATGTATTGGAAGGCAATGGATTAGCAGAAGAGGAAGTATTGAGAAACTTGAGTGGTGAAATAAACAAGAGTGCAGTCAACGAAAGTGCAAAAACGGATGACAAAACCAAAAATCCGATGGGGAAAGCCAAAGTAGTTCTGGCAATTTCTCTGCCCCTCTTCTTGATTCTTGTAGAGTACTTTGTAATGAAGAAAAAGATTTGAAAATCTCTTTCTTTATAATTTTATTTTCTTTTATCTTGTTTTATCTTTTTCTTTGGATTTCACTAAAAATTAATATCAATAGACACATTTAGATGGGCTGAATAGTTACATCTTTTTTATTTTATATAAAATATACACGAAACTTTGAATAATAGGAATAAGAAAAGAAAGTACTTGAAAGCACTTTAATGCCAAGGTAATAAAAAAAGTTTTAGTTTGAGACTCCATACTCTCCGGCATCTTACTTAATCCACATACTTATTCAAAACATTATACTATTACGGCAGTGTACCGAACTTTCCGTAAATCTAAAGTCTACTTTTTGTATGTTGACTCTACTTTAGTTCCTTTGTTGGGCTCTTCAACTGCCACTTATTAATACTTGTTACTTTACGGAAAATTTGGCACACTACCGGCAAATCGGTCTCAATTAAAACGTCTCAATTAAAATGTCTCAGTTAAGTCTCAGTTAAAATGTCTCAGTTAAAATGTCTCAGTTAAAATGTCTCGATAAAATCTTTTCTTACACGACAGGTTCTCCAGTCTCTATCCTGTTCATATAACTCCTTTTGAACTCAATGTATTGCTTAGCAAGCTCCTCTGCCTTCTCCTGGCTTAAGAAGTTTACGGCTTTTTCAAAGACCTTACTTTCCTCTTCTTCAATGTGATGGTCTATGCTTTGTTTCAGTTGACTGAGTTTAGAAGCCCATTCTTCATCTCTCTCTTCCATACCTTCCATTTCAAAGATCAGAGTTTTTGCATCGTTATGTTCTTTGTAAGCCTCACTGATAAGTTCACGCAATTCTTCCACTTCTTCAAGTACCGGATAGAAGAACTTCTCTTC
Source organism: Methanosarcina barkeri 3 (assembly GCF_000970305.1). Lineage (GTDB taxonomy): Archaea > Halobacteriota > Methanosarcinia > Methanosarcinales > Methanosarcinaceae > Methanosarcina > Methanosarcina barkeri_A. Next base: position 2,368,795 of record NZ_CP009517.1, on the reverse strand, counting down.
TCCCATCATATGAGGATCAGCTTTAAGCTTTATTTTAAAAAAACTTACCTTTGAGCCATCCTGCAATGCTTGTCGGAGAAGGTCAGATATCTGATCATGCTCTTCTTTAAGGACATCATAAATGGTTCCCATAATTTCCCCCTAACTTAAGATACAAAAAGGTGTATTTGAGAGAGCATATAAATAAGTAATCGGTACATGTAATTTATAATTATAGTTAAGAATCCGAAAATAAAGGAAAATATCTGATTTTTAATTAACCGTCTTCCAGGAGTTTCTGAAACCATACAATATCAAAAAATTTTCCGAACTTCGTTCCTGCAACTTTAAACCTGCCGCATTCTGTAAACCCATGTTTAAGATGAAAATTCAGACTGGCCTGATTTTTCGAGGAAACGCTTGCAAGTAGGCTTTTCATATTCTTCTTTTTAGCTTCCTGGCACAGGACATCCAGCAACTTTATTCCCAGGCCTTTTCTTGTGTACTCTGGGAGGATAAAGTATGAGACTACTCCAGTATGCTGGAAGTTCGGGAAGGGAAGATAAGGCCTCAGGGCTCCGATGCCGATCACTCTATTATCTTCTTCCATTACGTAAAAGGGGTAACGCTCACTTTTATTCGGTTCACTCTCAGCATGGGAAGTCTGGAAAAACTCAGGTCCAACAGGGATTTCGAGGTAGGCTGCAAAGCTATTATCTATATAGTAATTAAAGATTTCAAGCATTTCCTGAGTATCTTGCGGTGTCGCTTCCCTTATTACAAGGTTTTTAAGCTTATCTCTTTCCTGCATACGCTATAATCGGAATGTAAATATTTAAGCTCTTTTAGTCAGTTGCAGTACGAGTTCTTTCAAATCCTCTTTTATCTGTACTTCTTATTTGTCATGATTTATATTTATAATTTATTATCAGTACGATTATATTTATATACTTATGCTATTGTATTATTCTCTGTTAAGTAAATCCAATCCACCCTACATTTCAGGCGGACTTTGATATTTTAAAAGGGGTCTAGAAGTCCAAAATTCGTGAGTTATCATACAATGGTATGATTCCTTCAGGAATTTCGTCCTGAAAACAAAAAGCACAAGAGAACATATTTCTCAATGCACTTTCACAGAAGTGAAAAATAGATGTTTGTTAAACGAAACAAAATTGTAGAACAGATCAGTGAAATACCGATTACACTTGGAGATATCTCTGAGAACATATTTGGGGGTATAATCACACAAAACGGTCTACTTCACAGGCTTTCCCTTCCTGAAGAGGGCGGTTCCGACTCGTATTATCTTTGCGAAGGCCTATGTAGGCCTGTATTTATAGAACCCGAGATTATTTATCCGTATGTATCAGGGGCTTTTTCCGAAAAATTTGCATTTCGTCCTTCACCTTATTGTTTCATGCTGCCTTATGAATTGTCCGCTGCGGAAGGAAAGAAAGAATATAATGTAATTCCGCCCGAAGAACTCAAGACAAGATTCCCTATGGCTTACGGGAGAATTTTGGAATTCAAAAGAAAGTTCCGCCACGATACTTCTCCCCTTAAATCTGCAGACTATAGTATAAAAGGTGAAAAATTTCTGGAGTACTTTAATACTCCTAAAATTATTGCTACTGAAGGCTATCATCTGCAGGCTGCATATGATGCTGTAGGAAATCATGTATTTGAGAATGGATGCGGCATTGTTCTCAAGGACCCAGGCAGGTATGCCTATGTTACTGCAGTGCTTAACAGTTCGATTGCCAGACTCTTTCCTTCAGTCTGTAAGTCTAAAATGGCATACTCGAGCTACACAACTCCTGCAGTAATAAAACGTTTCCCAATCGTGTATCCTGATAACAGGCTAACCGAAGATCTCATAGATACTATCTCCAGTTACCTTGCGTTCCTTAATAAGGAAAAGTATGCAAGGGACTACGGAGTCCCAGACTGGCTTCGGGAACTTACTATATTCTACGAGCAGATTTCGAACCTTTTGGTTCTGGACACTTACTTCATAAATGACCTTGATCCAGGGCTTCTGAATGCTCTTGAAGAGAATATTCACCCATATGCAGGAGACATGAATTCTGAAGACAGCGATAGTATTCTGAGCGCACTGTATTATATAAAGCATCAGATTCTTGAGGCTTCAAGTTCTAAGAAATACAAACTTAATCTTGGATTTCCCGAAATTCTCAATTTCTCTCTGAGCAATGAAAAATTCTGAAAATCCCTTTTTAACTTTTATCTTAGAGAATAGCGGATTTATTTTTCTCTGATTTCCAAACTTTTAAATTTTTTATTATTTTAGATTAGACTTTTACTTTCTTCTAACTTTCAAATTTTCAAACTTTTGAATTTTTTAGTATTTTAGATTTAAACTTTCATTTTCTTTGGATTTTTAAACTTTTCATTTTCCATTATTTTGCATTCAGATTTTTGTCAACAAGTGTATATATTTTGACCCTCCTGGATCGGAAAATCAAAACTCTCTCAGGGCAAAGAAGTTAGTTTTCCAGTAGAATGGCTGAGACAGTGAAAGAATGGCTGAGACAGTGAAAGAATGGCTGAGACAGTGAAAGATACCTTTACTTTTATGAGTAAGTTCTAGCTCCATGCTGCGGAGTCCTGGAGACTAATCAAGCAAGTTATTCCCTCCTTAATGCTCAAAAATTATTGAAGTTGTTTGCCCTGAGAGAATTTTAACTTTGAGTGAACCTAAATTAAGATTTTCTATAACTATCATAATTGCATTCCGGATTTTCAGGATTTCTCTGATTCAGGCAGCTGCTCTCTTTCCAATTTTCTGATTTTTTTGCTTTATAACTTTTTTCTTATGTTCGGATTCGTTCTTTCATTTTCTTCCAAAAACGATAGCTCTAATAGGAGTAGTCTGGTTAACTTTCTTACTTAATACATAAATTTATATATTTGGGCTTTGTGTAATTATATAAACATTTTATGTTTTTTAACTTCTTTCACCTAACTCTCCTATTTGCCTTACATCGATTCATAAAGGAAGGTAGTCTTATCAGCCTGGAAATCCCCGCTGCTGCGTTTCCCTATATGGGAGCACTAATCTTTTCAGGAGTTATATCGACTTTACTTGCAGTCAAAGCTTACAAAGCTTTCAAGTACCGCAGGATGTATTTCTCAAAATATTTCATACTTATCATGTTAAGTATGTCTCTCTGGTCTGTGAATTATGCCTTTGAGGTAGGGTTCAAGGACATTGAGCTCAAATATCTCTTTGCCCGTCTGGAATATATTGGGATGGCTTTTGCTCCGGTAACATGGTTTTTATTTGCATCGGAATACTCAGGGGTATGTAAAGAATTCGTAAGAAAGTACCAAAAAACATTTTTCGTAATGCCTTTGATCATAATTCTTCTGATGCTTACAAATAGCTTTCACAGAATGTATTTTTCAGACTATTACCTTGACTTCTCAAGGGGATTTCCTCTTCTTGTGCTTAAACATGGACCTTTTTTCTGGCTATTTTGTATTTATTCGTATATTTTAATTCTTTTCGGAATTTTCTTCTTTTTTAACCAATTTATCCATTTAACTGCACCCTACAGGGCTCAGGCAGCAATTGCTCTAACCGCAGCCTGTATTCCAGTCCTTGGGAATATTATGCATATTGCACATGTAGGTCCTTTTTCATTCCTTGACCCGACTCCTTTTGCATTTACAATTACAGGTTTGATTCTCTTCTGGGGTGTTATGCAGCACAAGTTTCTCAACATCATTCCGATTGCGAGAGAAAACGTAATCGAGTCTATGAGTGACGGATATATTGTAGTAGACCTTGCAGATTGCATAGTAGATATCAATAAAGCTGCTCTTGAACTGACAGGGAAAACAAAAGAGGAGATTCTCGGAAAAAAGTTAAATGAACTTTTCGGGAATGAAGTAAAAATGTCTCTGGGTGAAGACCATGAGGGTAATTTCAAAAGAGAAGTTTTCTTGAAGAGCGGGCTTGAAACAAAACTTTTTACTCTCAGTGTTAGCCCTCTTCTAACAAAAGATGACGATGAGGGCAGGCTACTAATAATGCATGACACTACTGAAACTTATAGATATCAAGAGGCCCTGAAACAGGCTAACAAGAAGATAAATCTCATGAGCAATATTACCAGACATGATATTCTCAACCAGGTGAATGTACTCTCAGGGTACACCGAATTAATTTCCGTAACTCTTCCGGAAAATGTAAAGAATGACCCTCGAATAGTGAAGTATCTGAGAAATCTCAATAAAAGTATTGAGACAATCCACAGCCAGATTGTTTTCACTAAAGACTACCAGGATCTTGGAGTAATTTCTCCGATCTGGCAATCCGTAAGTAATACAGCAAGAGAAGCAGCTTTTCCTTTTTCTGGTCAGAGCTTGAAGTTTTCTATAGAGGAAAGCAGAATGGAGATCTATGCAGATCCACTGCTTAAAAAATCCTTTTACAATCTGTTTGACAATGCAAGGGCACATGGTGAACATGTGACTGAAATTAGTGTTAACTCACACAGAGTTGAAGACAATCTTATAATTGAGGTAAAAGATAATGGTATAGGAGTTTCTCCTGAAATGAAAGATCTGATCTTCGAAAAATCCATCGGGAAAAATACAGGGCTTGGGCTTTTCCTTGTTAAAGATATTCTTTCCATTACAGGCATGGAGATAAAAGAAACCGGAACTGAAGGAACAGGGGCGAGGTTTGAAATTACAGTACCTTCTGGTAACTGGCGTGAAACTAGTTCTCTGTGAACTGGTTGATATTTAAGTATCTCAATTAAGTCTAAACCCAGGTTTTTCGCATTATATCAGTATTAATCAGATTTTCACATAATATTCAATATCATCAAACTTTTTCGCCATATTCAGTATCACAAAACTTTTCACATCATATCCAAAATCGCTATTTCACATAATTTTCAACATCATACTCGTTATTTCTTCTGCTTTCGTCACTGGAACCAGTCTTTACTTCCTGCCAATTTTTAATTCATATCAATTATTTTAATTAATCTTGTGAGTTTTTTCATTCATATATTTTTATATCTTTGTTTCAATATATTGTCTCTCTGAAAAGATTCTCTAAAAAGCATTTTTAGTCGACAATTACATTCTGGTGACAAAAATGAGTAAATTTACCCTGAAAGAGAGGTTTGAAAAGGCACTCAAAGGAGAAGCTTTAGACACTGTTCCTGTCTGCTCCGTAACTCAGACCGGCACTATAGAACTAATGGAAATGACTGGAGCATACTGGCCCCAGGCAAATTTCAATGCCGATAAGATGGCTGCGCTCGCACTTGCCGGATATGAGATTGCAGGATTTGAAAATGTGCGCTGTCCTTTTGACATCACCGTACTTGCCGAGACTTTTGGCTGCACAATAGATGAAGGAAGTATAGATATGCAGCCTTATATAACGGATTTTCCATGCAAAAACGAGGAAGATGTGAAGAACATAGCAGTTCCTGATTCGCTTCTTGAGAGCAAGCGGACCTCGGTAGTCCTGGAAGCAGTCGAAATTCTGGATGAGAAAGTGGGAGAGACGGTGCCTGTTATTGCAGGAGTTGTGGGCCCTGCTGGACTTGCCTCCATGCTTGCCGGAATAAAAAATTATCTTACATGGTTTGTGAAGAGTCCTGAAGTTGTTGAGGAACTAATGGAAGTTCTTACCGATTCCTGCATAGAATATGCCAATGGCCTGCTTGAAAGAGGCGCACATGCCATAACCCTTATAGATTCCGAAGCCGGACCTGACATTATTTCCCCTCAGATGTTCGAAGAATCGGTCTTTCCCCTTTACAGGAAATTTTGCAGGAAAGTAAAAGGCTTGAAAGTCCTTCACATGTGTGGCGATGCTACCACTGTTCTTGATCCTCTGGGAGATGCAGGATTTAATGGAATAAGCATTGAAGAAAAAGTAAGTGTAAGTTTTGCAAAAGCTATTACAGGCAATCGGGTACGGCTTATAGGAAATGTTTCTCCGTCCGATACTCTGCTCTCAAAAGAGCCTGAGGCAGTTCTCATTGAAGCTACTGCCTGCCTTGAAGATGGAATTGATATCCTTGCTCCAGGCTGCGGGCTTGCTCCGCACACTCCACTTGAGAATATAAAAGCACTTGTCCAGGCAAGAGATGAATTTCTTACAGTGAATCTTCGTTGAGAACAATATGGTAGATCTTTTTAAAAGAACCTATTCCATCTCTTTTTTATATTTTCTAAAGCCTATAAGGTTATGAATATTGCAGAAACCAGTCTAAAGGCATAGTCTGCAATTACTGACAGATATGGCTTATTACTACCATATATGGCTTTTTGCTTTTCAGAGTATTTGCGGCTGATCTGCTGTAGTTTCATATATTTATGGATAAGTTATCAATAAGCTGAAAATTCTCAACTTCCACTTAGAAAGTGAGCAACAATTGGCTGATCTTAAACAAAAACTCCTGCGACCGAGCAAAACTATGACAGAAAATAATTCAAAAGCAGTTCGGGACTTTATACCTGAAGTTCTCAAACTTTCAGGCAAGGAATGCATAGTCCGTGAGCTTTCAGATTCCAGTTTTCTTCCCGAGCTTGAAAAGAAGCTCGAGGAGGAACTAAAGGAATATTTTGAAAGTAAAGAGATTGAGGAGCTTGCAGACCTGCTTGAGGTAATTTACAGAATAGCAGAACTGAGAGGTTCTTCAAAAGCAGAACTTGAGACAATAAGGCAGCGGAAAAAACAGGAAAAGGGCGGATTTGAGAAAAATCTTCTCTTACTTAATCTGCTCGAAAAAAGCTCTTATCCTGGGTTACGCTCTGCTGGCTCTACAGAATCCAGGCGTGTGGTTTTCAAGCCTGAGGATGCGGTAGTAATTGAGAAAAAGGGAGTGAAGATGAGAATCTACACTACTAAAGCCGAATCCGAAAATGCCGGTGTACTCTATCAGGAAACACATAAAGGACACACAGAGGAATTTCTGCACGAAAAAAGCGATTTCATATATTATATCCTGGAAGGTGATGGCGTCTGGATAGTTGAGGACAGAGAGTTTGAGGCCAGAGCTGGTGACGTAGTTGTCGTGCCTGCAGGAAAAAGATTCTGGTTCCGTGGAAATCTCAAGCAGGTCTGCATAACTGCTCCGGCCTGGGAAGAACAGTATGAGTGCCACATAAGAGATCTTGAATTTTAAGGGTGCAAATTCTGCTCTACGTGACAATTACATCAAGATAAGCCGCAAGAAGAGTCGATGCCATAGAAAATGTATTAAAAATTGACTTCTCCGTGGTTTTAACTTGTTTCAATTCGGCCTCAGGTTCTTTTGTTTCCAGGGCATTTAATCAGAATGTAAATTTAACTGATGAAGTTAAAGCTTTTCGAATGCCACCTTATTTTTTGTTTGATCTATTATCTTTTTAATAAATTCATCTTCAAGCTCCTCTATTACAAGGAGAACAAACTCTACATTATCTAAATACGTTTCTTCCTGGATTACTGCATATTTTTCTATAAGATTTCTTACTTTCTGACTTTCTGCATATCCAAGACTTATCTTTAATCTGACCTGCTCGAAGACTTCGACAACTTCCGCCTCTTCAATAGCCAAGAGTGCCGTATCCCGGTATGCTCTTGAGAGCCCTCCAAAACCCAGTTTTATTCCCCCGAAGTACCGGGTCACGGCCACAGCCGCATTCAGGATTTCTTTTGATTCGAGTATTTTAAAAACAGGTTTTCCTGAGCTGCCCGCAGGCTCTCCGTCGTCATCATATTTGAGAGCAAAAGAGCTTTTTTCTTTTATAAAATAAGCCGAAACGTTGTGGTTTGCATCATGGTGTAATTCCTTTATACTTTTTATGAAAGCTTTTGCATCAGCTTCACTTTCCACAGGTCTGGCATAGCCTATGAACAGAGAGTTTTTGAATTCCTTTTGAGCCTTACCACAGCATTTAAGAGTTTTGTAACTTTTCAGTGTTTTATCCTCAGATTACTTTTAGATCTTGACCAAACCGGGAGTTAACAGGTTTGCGCTTCCTTAACGGAGGGATATTATAATCCATTTATATACTTTTCTCTCCCCAAACAGTTATTCTTTTCCAATACTTTACACATATATTCGCTTTATAAAATTTATTTCATATAGACTGATAAAATATATGCTATTAGTTTTTTAATTTTTCAAGTATTACAAAAAAATATTCTTATCTGGGTATATATCCAAAACAAATACACTATTTTGCGGTACTATTCTTTTATCAAATCGAAAAGTTTTAATGTTATTGGCTGGTCATGCATAAATATCTCATATGAAAATCCCATAATTTTATATGAGCTGGGTGTAAAAAAGGAAGAGAACTTTAGAGGTATTATTAATGAAAAAAATGTTAAAGATTATGGCAATGCTCCTTGTCATTAGTGCTGTTGTCTTTGCAGCCGGCTGTGCTGATAAGAAGGCTGACACAACAGCAGAAAATGGATCTCAAGAAGAAGTGACTAACGAAGCTCCAGTAGCAGACCAAAATGTAACCGAGTCCGAAGATGTAGCTGCAGAGACTCCAGCTGCAGATGACAACATTACAGACGCGGCTGCAGACAATTTAACAGTTGAAGACAATGACTCTGCAGCTGACAACTTAACTGTTGAAGACAACGACTCCGTAGACGAAAATGTCACGGTTGAAGACAACTCCTCTGCAGATGTTACAGACGACGCTTCTAATGTTACAGACGATGCTTCTGCAGATGAAAACACTACACAAACCGTTTAAATTTTAAGTAGCGTAAAAAGGAATTATCCAAGTAGCCTTTCTAATAGGCTACAATTTTAATTTTTTAAAACGACTTGATATAAATCGGCTCTAATTTTATATCTCTTTACATTAAAACATCTTACGTAAGTTTTTGGATATGGTCATAACTAATTTTTGCTTGCTGTCGTCAGAGAAAACATTATTATATATTTAATGATTTTGTCTTGTTTTAATAATCATGTCTTATAAAAATATCTTCCAGTTCGCTGAAGTTAATATGAAGGATCTTTATTTCTTTTTTACATAATATATGGAAGCTTCAAAGACTGTCTTGAAACTTGTAATATCGAACTGTAATATCAAACTGTAATATCGAACTGTAATATCGAACTGTAATATCGAGTAAGGTTCTAGACACACTTTAAATTGATTAATATTCTGATATGTTATTTCTTTGCTCGGACTAAAAAGTGAAACTTTGAAAAACCTAAGTCTGAAATGAAAAAATAACTACATTTATAAATACATTTTAAAAATAGTAATTTTCTAACTGTAATTTTACTCTTGTTTTCACAATTTTTATGTAATAGTTTCTTTAATTACCGCTATTATTATTGAGGCCAAAAAATGATAGAAACCCTGAAAGCTTATCTTGACCTTACACGTGCTCATTTTCTTCCTGCCTGGCCCCTGGTTTCCTGCTCTGGGTTATTGCTTGCTTTTGCAAACTATGGCGGCTTTTCCTGGGCTTTGACTATTAAGGTGGCTCTTATGGGCCTGCTTGGCTTTGAAGCCGGTTTTATACTTAACGATTATGTGGACAGGAACAGAGATAGACTCGATGTAGAGAACACGCTTACAAGGTACTGGAGACCTTTTAAAGAGAGACCTATCCCTTCAGGAAAAGTTTCTTCAAAAATCGCCTTCTCATTATTTATCCTGCTTGTAGCGATTGTTTCAGTCTTGATTCTTACACTTCCCTATCCAAACTCTTTATACGTGTTCGCAATTATGATATACTCTTACGGCATTGAAGCTTTTTACCAGGTAAAAAAGAGAAATCAGGGTTACCCGACTGCCCAGCTTCTTGGCAGGACGGATTTTACGCTTTTTCCGGTGGCAGGCTATCTCTGCTACGGGCAGCCAGACATGACTATTCTACTCTACATGGTTTTTTTCTATCCCTGGACAATGGCGCATCTTGGATTGAATGACTTTATAGACCTGAAAAATGATCAGGCAAGAGACCTGAAGTCAATAGCCGTACTCTATGGTGAAAAAGGGACAATGTACTGGATTACAGGTTTTACGGCCCTGCATGTTCTTGCCGCTATTTTCTTTCTTCCGGAACTTGGAGAGATTGCTCTTTACGGTTTTCTTGCAGGCTTTGTACTCCTTGCAGGGGCAAACCTTTACCTATGGAGAGAGAAAAGTCCTGGCGCCGGAATGAAGATACTGCCTGTTTATCATGGGGTTCTGATAATCTATGCAGTTTCGATTATTTTTGACTTCATACACTGAGCCTCTATACACCGAGTAGGAAAGATAGCATTACTGAGAAAGTTTTCCGGAGTTTTCTTTTTTCGTTCAGTCTGCCTTCTCAATATTTTCTTAAATTTACTTTTTCACTCACTTTACTAGTCAATTTCTGTTAGTTTCCTGTTTCTGTTAGTTTCCTGTTTCTGTTAGTTTCCTGTTTCTGTTAGTTTCCTGTTTCTGTTAGTTTCCTGTTTCCATTTACAAAAAGTATAAACATATAGTTTACTTTTATACTAATGGGGGAGAGGAGTACGAAAGAAACCGTAAAAGCCTTGATAGATCTGACAAGAGCCCATTTTTTTCCGATCTGGATTTTGCTTTTCTCTTCAGGCCTTGCACTTGCTTTTGAGAATTACGGAGATTTTTCCTGGGCAGTGACATTCAAAGCCGTCTTAATCGGATCTTTCGGATTTGGAGGCGGGCTAGTGCTCAACGATTTAGTTGACCGGAAAAAGGATACTCTTGATGTTGAGGGTTCCCTTACAGCTTACTGGAGGCCTTTCAAAAGCCGTCCGCTTCCATCTGGAAGGCTTTCCCCTAATTTTGCTCTGATAATTTTTCTGCTGCTTTCCGGGCTTACTGGACTGGTAATGATTACCTTGCCTTATCCAAACTCTTTTTATGTATTCTTTGCAATGCTTTTGTCATGTATTTTCGAGTATTTTTATCAGATAAAAAGAAAGAGCCAGAATTTCCCGTTTGCTCAGCTTGCAGGCAGGATGGATTTTACTCTTTTTCCAATCGCAGGCTATCTCTGCTATGGGCAGCCTGATATGTCTGTACTGCTCTACCTGCTCTTTTTTTATCCCTGGACACTTGCACACCTTGCAGTCAACGATTTTATTGACATGGAAAACGACAAAGCCAGAGAAATAAAATCAATTCCCGTACTTTATGGCACTGAAGGAACTTTACTCTGGATTTCGGGTTTTACGCTTGTGCATTATTTCACAGCGCTTCTTTTTTTAAGACAGCTGGGTGATATTGCATTTTACGGCTTTATATCAGGGTTTCTGGTTCTGGGATTTGCAAATTATAAGCTCCTCAGAAAAAAAAGTCAGAAGGCTGGCCTGCTCGCACTTTTCCTTTATCATGTTTCACTGGTACTCTACTCGGGCTCGATAATTATTGATTTTTTATTCTGACCCGATCTGACTTTTTCTGCCCCTCTTTCCAGTTCTTTTCAAATTTTCCGTTAATTTTAATTTTTCCTTCTGCAAAGCCTCAGAGTATGGCAGCGCAGGCTTCCGCCTCCTGCAAGCAGGGCATCGGGGTGAAAAGAAATAATCTCTATACCTTCATTTTCAAGGTCTTTCCTGGTTTTGTGATCAAGTGCGGTATCGTAGTGAAAAATAGTTCCGCTTTCGAGAGGAACAAAAGAACAGGCCAGGCGTCTTTGTTCTGAATCCGAAACAGAAATAATTTCCATTCCTTTCTCGTGCATGAAAGCTTTAAAATCGATTTTTTCGATGGAATTTTCAGTAAACAGGCAGGTTTCCTTAAATGCAGGTAAATAAGCAAGGGAAAGATCTTCCCTTATTCTATTGAAGACAGTATCAGGATGCATATATCGCCTGGCTTTCGGAACCCGGACATAAATAACTTCACTGAAGTCTTTCAAAACATTTGAAATAAATTCCTTGATAAATGGGTAAGTGTGCCTTTCCGTATCCGCTACAAAGACTGTTTCTTTTGAAAGCAAGAGACAGCCTTCAAAAAACCCCTGTCCTCCATTGAATTCGCTTAAAATGGGAATTCCCAGATTATTCAGGGCTTCCTTTACAACAAGTTCTTCTTTCTCCCTGGCAGGCGGACGCATTCTTGAGAGAATAGCACCTTTTCTGGAAATAGCTGCGGTATCATGTAAAAAAGTTAGATTTGGCATCTTCGTAATTAAGTCTATGTTCTCGTCCACATAATCCTCAAGTTCATAAATCCTGACATCGCTTGACTCCAGCAATTCTTGGTAACCTCTATGCTCTTTGACATACCCGGAAATTTCAGGGACCTTGTCGTATAGCCAGTATTTGTAGTTCGATTCATTGAGTAGAGAAAGTTCTTCTCCAGGCGTATGCATCATTACACTTTTCAGCCGCCCTAGTTCCTCGCATCCGTAAATGATACCTGACCCTGCTTTTTCGGCCCTTTTCAGTTCATCAATCTCGCAACCCATACCCTGAATCTCCCACTTAATCTATGTCGTTCTCAAACACGTTTTTTTGCAAGGATTATGGCACTTGCCCGGTCTTCACTCAGGAAACCCTTGAGGACCTCAAATCCGCAAATGTCCAGAAAATCTATAACCTGGTCATATGTATACTTATAAGTGAAACCCATACGGATGACATCTCCTTCCCTGAAGCCTATGGTTTCTTCTCCAATTGCGAGTTCAGTATCCTTCAGGATATACAGATTCTTCCTGGTTCTGTATACTCCCCCTACCCTTGAGTCTACATGAGCAAGCAAGAGTTCAAAATCGAAATCCTCAGGGTCCATTCCGTACTGAAGCAGGGGATACATATTGAAGAGGATATTCTCTCTTGAAGTATAGGTACCCATTACGGATCTCTTTACAGATTGTGCCTCCGGACCTTCAGTAGGCAGCAGGCTGGCATCGAAGAAAAAAAGATCTCCCTGCTCGAGATTTTCATGGACTAGCTGAAGAATGAACTCTGGTTCGTAATTGCAAAAGGTATTTCCCAGAATACAGAAAAGAATCGGGCGACGCCAATTTATTTTAAGAGCTGCCATATCCTCTATGAAACCAACTATTCCTTTCTTTTCTACAGGCAGGTTATCGACCTTTTCAAGGGCGATATCTACAAACTCACTGTTTATATCGATAGGGTAATAGCGTATCGACACTTTTCCTGAGGACGCATTTTCAGCTAGATTTTTCTTTACTAATGCTTCGAGAAAAATTCTTTCTTTCTCTCCATTTCCAACTCCCACACTTACGAGACTCATGCCTGTTGGAATAAATCTCACGATGGAATCCAGATTTTTTTCCAGAAGGACTTTAAGCTGCCTGGCTACGGGAAACGCCTCAGTCTCATCAAGTTTCAGCCAGTTTTTTGCTCCTCCGGTACCGGTATATAGAAGATAATCAGGCAGTTCGTAGTTTTTCAGGCATTGGCAGAGTCTTTCTTCTATTTCCTCCTTACTTGTAATTACTGTCTTTTCCTTATTTTCCGAAATCCGTCCAAATTCCACTCTTCCTGTACTGTTCAATTTCTCACCTTCTCCATAAATTATTCAACAGCACATCTCTTATTATTTCTTTTAACATATGTTATTGCCTGAGTTCTTCTTTCACCTTTCTTTTACCGTCGTTTTACAATCCATTTATTTGAAACACTGCTGGCACTCCATTCTAAGGGCTTCAAGAGGGTCGATGCCACGTTTTACTCCTACGCTGTAAGCATATCCCCTGCAGCCTATGCACTCTTCTGCATGTTCGCAGTTTTTGCACCTTCCCTCGAGCATTTTATCGATGTTTCGGACATAGGTGAAAAGACTGGAATCATAAATTTCCCGAAGGCTCATCTTATTTATATTATAGGGATATTCCCCTCCAACTTTAAACGCAGGATGCTCGTCCAGCTTTGTAGGCGCACAGGGCCGGACATTTCCTTCTATATTGATATACAGGCTGTAAAAGTGCTGAAGACAGCCACTTGCTGTTATCGGTGTGTAAGGTAGCCAGTCATAACCGTAATATTTCCGGTCGATTTCCAGCAGTTTTAATTTATACTCCTTTATTTCTTCAGCCGTGAGCAGCTTATCCTCAAGTTCATCATTCGCTCTGCCTGTCGGTGTTAGAATTTCCATATTGGGGAAAATATTGTTTTGCCTGCAGAAATGCCAGATCTCCTCTATTTCTTCCAGATTCATTTTGTTACTGACGAAAGAAACTCCCATACGAAGTTCTCCAGGTCCTGCAGGTTTTGAAAAGCCTGTTTTGAGAAGGTTTTGAAGCCCTTTTTTGATATCTTCGGAGGCTCCTGCTCTTCCTGCGAGGTAGTCCTGAACCTCGGAATTAAGGGAATCTAACTTTCCCATTACTGAGGCATTGTGTTTGTACAGGAATCCTGCAAGCTCTTCTGTCATCAAAACTGTATTCGAAAAAATTACCGGGATTATTCCCAGGGAATCAATATAGGCTATTAAATCCCTGAAACTTGGGTAAAGGGTCGGCTCTCCTCCCCCTATTACGACCACAGACCTGGCCCCAAGTTTTTTTGCCTCCTGAATAACACGCTTGAGATTATTAAAATCGGCTATTTTTGCCGAATCCTCACCACTCTGTGCATAGCAATAGCGACAGCGAAGATTGCAGGACTTATTTGTTTCAAGGCGTATGGCTAAAAGCCTGTTTGAGTTTCGTGCCTGACGGGCTTCCTGTGCTCCATACATGTACCCTTTCAGTACCGGAGGCGGTGAAAACAAGCTTATAGTCTCCAGGTTCTTTAATTTTTTCTCCCACATATAAAAATATATATTTGACGTTCCTTATCAAATTACAAGAAACTAAGTGCTTTTTGAGTCTATCTTCTAACTGATAAAAATGTAATGTATAGCCAGTAAACAAAATATTCCATTTACTTTGGTTTCTTTTTTCCATTTACTTTGGTTTCGTTTTTCCACTTACTTTGGTTTCGTTTTATAACTCATTTAACACAATGTGACAAATTCAGTATTATTCTTATTCTTCCTGATTATAAACTGAGTAAGGTTTAATTGTCTTCCTCACATAGTCTCTTTCAATTTTTAGAGGAAAGTGACTGACAATGAACAGAAAGATGACCATTTTTGGAGGATTTGTCTTATTTTTTCTCTGTTTGCTTGTGCTGGGTTCAATGTATCTGGAAAATGAAAACGAAGAAATGTATAATGACAGTCTTATGAGTAATTATGAATACGGTATAATTATAGAAAGCAACAGAACTCTGCAAAATGTAACTTTGTATTTGCCTATTCCGGTTTTTGAGAATGAATCCGAAGTAGGACTGGAAATAGTGAACGGTGATTATTACAATAAGCCTTCAAATTGGAATCTTAGCCTTGAAGATACTGAGCATGGACTAATGTTCAAAATGGAAACTGCCGAAATTAAACCTGTTTATCATTCTCTTCCTGTAGCTGTACCCGAGCCTGAGCATGGATCTGAAAATATTGAAGATGAAGTTGAGGAAGAAGAACAAATAGTGGAGTCCAATGAATACTCAGAAGAAACTCCAGTTTTGACATCGTTTGATTTCGGGACCAATGTAAAGGCTGAACATATGATTAATACCAGATTTCCTGTTGGTAATGAGCCCGTACTCCTACCCAAACATAATCTTCGAGAATCCGAAGAAGAACCTATAGTTCCCCGATCTGAGCATCTCAATCCTGAATATTTTGATTACGAAAGCCTTGTCTATGCACACTATGATACGTCTCATGATGCCGATGTTCAGAT
The DNA here is from genome assembly GCF_000970305.1 of Methanosarcina barkeri 3. Classification (GTDB taxonomy): domain Archaea; phylum Halobacteriota; class Methanosarcinia; order Methanosarcinales; family Methanosarcinaceae; genus Methanosarcina; species Methanosarcina barkeri_A. Next base: position 2,353,071 of record NZ_CP009517.1, on the reverse strand, counting down.
TTTTGTCGAGCTCAATAGCCGGAATGAATGGTGGATCTATGGATGGCAATATAATGACTACGTTGATAGAATTTCTATCCGGCTTTCAGGCCCGCAGGAAGGCTGGGTAAAGGCGGAAGGAAAACTTACTACAGGAGACGGAATTTACAGAGAATAATTATAGAGAGCAGGCTCTTATTTTCTATTTTTGGAATGTATTTCCTGGTACAAAATTCTTCTTAAGTTCTCCTTTCTTAAGTTTATTATAGCTCTCACTCCTATCTTATTCCAGGATGTTCGAAGAAATCGAGGTTAAAAAAGCTCTGAACCGAATAAATAAATCCAGTAGAATTAATCTACCATTCCACTGGGATCTTAATGTCTACAGAGGTTGTGAGCATGGCTGCAATTATTGTTATGCAATGTACTCTCACAGCTATCTGGAAGAAAAAGAAGGTTCTGCTTTTTTAGAAGATTCCAAAAAAAATTTTTGTCTTTCTTCTAAGGAAAGGGATTGTGCCTTTTTTAAAAAGATTTATGTAAAGACCAATATCTTAGAAGCTCTTGAAAAGCAGCTTGCAGCACGAAACTGGAAAAAGGAAGTAATTAATATAGGTGGGGTCTGCGATAGTTATCAGCCTGCAGAAGCAGAGTACGGGCTGATGCGTCAGGTTCTGGCATTGATGATTAAACACCGAAATCCGGTCACTATATCTACAAAATCGGACCTTATTCTTAGAGACTTCGATCTTCTAACAGAACTTGCTGAAATAACATATGTTAATGTTGCGGTTACGGTTACAACGGTGGATAAGAGTGTAAGTTCACTGCTGGAACCCCTGGCTTCGTCTCCTGAAAAACGATTTTCAGTCCTGCAGGCTTTTAAAAGTACAGCTGTCATTACCGGAATCCATATGATGCCGATTCTTCCTTTTCTTACCGACAGTCCTCAAAATTTAGAGCAAATTATGTCCCTTGCAGCCGAATGTGAAGTTGACTATGCTTTGCCTGGCATTCTTTACCTCAGGGGTGAAACCAGAAAACATTTCTTCGATTTCCTTGAACTCAACTTTCCTGATCTTACTGACCCATACCACAAATTATATGCAAAAGGGGAGGCTGATAGAGCCTATAAGGCTGAACTTTACGGAATACTCAGCTCTCTTATGAAAAAATACCATTTGTCCGGGGACTACATGAAACCTATGCAGGCACAACTTTCCCGTTCGAAACAGCTCAAGTTAACGGACTTCTCAGAGAATGATTTTTGATTTTTGCATAAATAAAACCGTGTTAATCATACCTTCCTATATTTGTCTTGTTTCCACTAACCTCTAATTCTTTTGAAGAATCTGATGATACGTATCCTATCCCAATACAGGGAGAGTTTTGTTTCAGATGATAATCATGTTTACCATGGTTTACAAATAGAGGGTTTGAATAAATGTCAGTTGTTGAGCTTGCATTTTTATAATTTCCACCTTTATTATTGTACAGACAGTTGTTTTCCAGTACAAAAGAATGCGTTTCAGGTAGATAATTAATCACTGCGTATCCTGTCCCTTCAGGGTCTTTTTTGCGCTTCTGGGTATCAATGATTATGTTATTACGGACAATCGTACTGTAACCTGTACCCTGAGGTGAAAGATCAACTGAACTGTCTCTGTCTTCGGAAGAAGGAGGATACATCTGGATAATGGCTGCATGATAAACTCTATCAAACACATTTTTCTCAATAAGGGTATCATAGAACCCACTGGTTACGATCCCTCCTACCCAGTCAATACTGGGGTTAGTGCCTGTGTTATAGAGGGTATTCTTGTAAATATGGACATTCTGCGCCTCTTCTTTGGGATAAGCCTCTCCATAACCTATCAGCCAGATTCCAGGGCCATAAGTGTGATAGATAGTATTGTTATATACCTCAACATCGTTGACGACACCTGTTGTTTTCTCAATCTGAATTCCAGAACCGCCTGCACTCCAGTGATAAAAGGAATCTATTACGTTATCATGGAATTTTACGTAATTTGAGTTCCAGACTCTAAGACCGCTGTTTGTCCTGCAAGTGATTCTGTTATTCCAGGCCTCCACATTCAGGCAATCGATGGCAAAAAGACCGTCGTGCCCCAGTTTATATACTCTATTATTGTAAAATTTGATATTGGAGCCTCTTTCTACTCTTAACCCGTCTCCATGTCCGTCATGCATATACATACCATGAGCATCTACGTTTTCAGCGTCAAGGAACTTGATCATGTTATAGTATCCTTGCCCTTTCTTTCTATCTTCGTTCTTGTCATGGTTTCCATTTATTTCAAACCCTTTTATAGTGACTCCATAGACTCCAGCACTGTCCATCTGCGTTATCATAGGCTTACTCACTGGCCAGTTTGCATTGTCCTCGAGTTTTACTACAGCCGTATTGTCTCCTTCTAAGGTTGTATTATTTCCGATTAGAATACTATCGGAGATAACGTATGTATTCGGACCTTTCAAATGAACGGTTGAAAACTGCTGATTTTTTGCAACGTATTCAAGAGCTTGGTTTATCTCTACCTGGTCGTCTTTTCCATCGCAGTTAAAATCTCCACTCCCGTCTCCTGCTACATACACAGTATTGTTTGACGTCTTAGGGGGAATGTTGGACTCTATAGTATAGAAGATGAGTACTCCCAGTGCAATCAAGAATATCAGAATTGCAGTGGAAAGCCCTATTTTTTTCCAGTTTTGCCTTAAGTACGTCAGATATTTTTCGTTCATTTTATTCCTTATTTTTAATTATAAATTTTAGTCTTGAAAAACTCTTGAAAGCGAGTTACTGGGTCGAATTTGGAAAATAAACTTGACGAAAGTTACTATTCTTGAAGACAGTTACTGTTAATGAACTTACTTTTCATCTCCTGCACAACTGCAGGAAGTATTAATTTTTCAAGATTTCTTTCCAGTCCCCAATTACATCATGAGTCCACAGTTGTCGGCACCTGCAGCTTCTCTCATTACAAGGGCAAGAATATATGAAGTTTCTTGATTGTAGTTCCTGCTTCCAGGGAACCTTTAAAATGCTTAAGAACGCAAGTCTTTGACCTGGCTTTAATGGAGAGAGCAAAGCAAATGAACTGATAGGTCCTTTTATCTATCACCCTTTTTTCGGAGCAAAGCTGATCAATTTCGTCCAGTTTCTGGGTAAACTCTGGAAAAAATTCTTCAAGCATTCTCATTTCGGTATTTCCTTTTTACATATGGTTTTGGCTTAAGCTGTTAAGACAATATCCTTACTATGATTTTTATATTTAAGGATTAGTTCAAATCAATTTGAACTAATCTAAATTCCACAGAATTATATTCTGTAACTTGATGACACTATGGCAACGTTCCAATTTCTCTGTAAAACTCGGAATATTAATAAGTTTGTGGCTTGAGAATCAAATATTAAAAGAACTGAATGATGCTCAGTATAGAAAAATTTGGCTTTGAATTCATAGAAAATTCAGGACACTACCAGATATAAAATAGAGATTCATTAAAAGCGATAAATGGCAAAATATAAAAATGATTGAATCTAATAAGTTATCAAGAACTAATAGTTAAATCAAAAACAATTAAACCAGTAATGATTAAACTAAAAAACTTAATAAATAATGATTAAACCAAAAACAATTAGACAAGATTCAATTCCATTTCATAACATCTTTTGTCACCACAAATGTTTCTCGTTTCCTTTATTATTCGAAATCCCAGTTTTTCATATAGTTTAATAGCAGAAGTATTATTTACACTTACATACAATAATACCGAAGTTATTTTGTTTAACTTCATTTCCTGAATGCTTTCTTTTAATAACTTTTCACCAAAACCCTTCCTTCTAAAGCTCTTATCCACCGAAATTGAACAAATTACTGATATTTTCTTGAAACCTTTTAAGGAGGGGATTAATCGTATGTAGTATGTCGAGTAACCTACCACTTGATCCTGACTCTTAATTACATAAAAAATTTTCCTGAGCTTTCTTGAATATTTTATAAGTTCGTTCTGTCCTTGATTTTCAAATCCTTCTTCTTGAATTCTAAACACTTCAGGAAGCATAACATCCTCTATGGGCATCACGCTCTCCTTTTCCGTCTGTTTCCAATTCCTTATAAGAAAAGCTCCAATAGCATCTCGTATCAGTCTCTTAAAATATATTAAATACATAATGGGTTTAATGCAAATTTTTGAGAGGCTCATAAGATCACTTACTTGGTGAATTATGCTGTTAATGAAGTTTTCAAAGACAATTCTAACTATTGCTGAAAGATTTTCCTAATTATATCTCATTTTTATCTTTCACTAGATAAAAAGCTGTATCAGCACTACACATAAATAAACAAAGTAGATCACAAGAAAATATCCTGTATAGAACCGTTATTCCATCAATATTCGGCACTATTTAACTCTATAATATAACTATGATTGTTTTCAACCCAGAACGTAATCGAATTATCCTGTTCTATGTCGTAATCAAGGAATTTTCCAGATGTGTTGTCGTAAATCTGAGTATCTCTTCCAGCTTTTACGTTTACGTTTACAAAGGCAATACCACCATTTGTGTGTGCATCGAAAAGAACAGAATTTTCAGTATATTGCAGGTTTTCAAAACTGGCATCATATGTGTTTCGGCTTACTTGATCGTACTCGTGAAAAGACACTATGGACATATTATTTGACTCATAGTTATCTACCCAATTTCGAAACTTTGAGCGACTAATTGAATATTTTACGGCCGGATCCAGATCAAGTTCGTGGGTAAAGACAGGGTGTACTATGCCTGCTATAGATGCTGTTTCCCACCATTCCCAGGTATTATCTTCCAGACTTCCAATATATTTCTCCGTATGAATTCCCGAGTCTCCATTTCTCCAGAGCATCCCTAAGTTTTCATATGCATAACGAGCATGCAGAATATTATCTCTGTTTCTCATGGAGCACCAGCTTGTCGGTTTTCGCCCAATTATTTCGTACACGTATAGATATCCTTCATTCATTATCTTGTAAGCTTGTTCTAGCGGAAAACTATTCAATTCTTTAGAGTAATGTACACCTACATCCCAAGACTCATTAATGACCAGACTGCGTAAGTATTCACGGTCTTCTTCGCTGTATTGTTCAAGGAGTTCTATATCGAACCATATTGTTCCTTTATTTTTCTTGCTATTAAGGTAGCGTATTCCCTGTTCGGTCGTATTTCTAAAATGCGGGCCATCAATTCCGAAAGGCAGCATTCTATTACTTCCAATTGCAGTTATGAGCTTTCTATCTACAATCTGGCTTATACTGTATATATCAACATCGAGATAGGTTCCTTTGCCAAGTACAAAAGAAGTGAGCTTTATGTACCCATTTGAAATATCCACATACGGTAGTCTCTGCCTGTCAGTATTATAAAAAGGTGTTACTATACAGTTGCCATCTTTTGCAAAAATTGTATTCGTTTTGTTTTGCCCATCAAACATAATTGCAAAATTTGACCTTTCTCCCGTGTTCTCAAAGGATATGGATTCGCATCTTATATTCCCGGAAGGATCTTTAAAATAACTTTCTAATATAATATTATTATTTATTTTATGGAGGATCAACTTCGAACCCGGTGTATTAAGCTCAACAAAGCTTTGTGGGTCATCCATCTTTAGATCTATTGAGATTTGGTAAGTGCATTTAACCATTGGTACAAACCTACAAATGTACAGTGATCCAATCTGTCTTGGCTGTTCTGTATAGTGAACTAGTGGGATAGAAGCAGCATCACAGAATCTATAAGTTTCCGAAGATTTAACTAAATCTGCCGTATATCCATTTACTCCGGATTCTAAAACAGTGTCCGCAACCGGAAACAAACTATATGGACATGAACAGGAGTCTCTTCTTACTTTATACTGTAGTGCTTTTGAGGTATTTAAAGAAATTTCTGACTTAAGCATCCCATAAATTACAGAGTATAATTTGTCATAAATCTTATTACCCTGAAGTTTTGCGATAAAAACATTTTTCGGAACACTTTTAGATTTGGAGTAATTTTGTGAAAATAAGGTAAGAATGCCTTGATTGATATTCTCATGAACTTTTGAGGTATCCTTACAGGAGAAAGCTTCAGTTCCTCCAATAAACAAACTACCAAATATAAACGGTATTAGAAAAAATTTTTTTAGGTGACTACGGCTGTTCACTAAACCACCACACCAATTTTGCATTATTTTTAACCAAACTTGATATTCCTTAATTAATGTCCGTCTGAACAGCCTTTTAAGCTCGAAACATTATCGCATGATATTTGTACTCGTAATACATTGAACGTACGCAAATCATTCTAAAACCATGCTTACTTGCAATTTTCTCTACTGTGTAAGGATTGTGGGCAAATCCAAGAATATCTTTTGGACGGTTTCTCAGACTTGAAGATATTGCAGTCCTAAACTCGAAACCTGTTTTACATAAAATTTTGAAACCGTTTGCATCTTGTGAGAATAGACCTATCTTCCATAATGGATATAAGCGGGAGTCCAGAATATCAAAAAGTACAATTTTACCATCTTCATTCAGATACTTTGATGCATCGGAGATAAATTTATCAATTTCCTGAAATGTCAAGTACTGAATTACACCGGCTGCAGTTATTCGATCAAAAGAAGAGTTCAGTTTTTCCCAGAGAGTTTCATGGTCAGCAAGAATTAGATCTATATTTTGGCACTTTTTTTTCTTAATCCTTTTACTAGCTTCTTCTAGCATAGATTCAGAAAAATCCACTCCCACAAGCTGCTCATACTCCGGAGCATAGTAAGTCAGGAGTTCTGCGGCCCCGCATCCAAAATCAAGAAGTCTTTTACCTCCATCAAGGTGAAACAATTTTTCCCTTGCCTCCATAGAAAGAAAATCCTCAGATGAATATCTGTGCCCTCCATGCTTCTTATCTTTAAAAAAATCTTTCCAGATATTTGATCTTGACATGTTTTTCGGACTCCTAAATCTTGCTCTTTTCTATACTTCTTCTCAGGCAATCTGGTAACTTCCAGGTTAACCGTTTTTTAACTATTTATTGAACTGATGCGAGTTGCAAAAGAAATTAATATATTTCGAATTTACACATATGCGCATAAATATATATATTTTTCTAATTTGATTCTGGGATCAATATCATCAAATTGCCAAGAAAATTAAAGTTTTATTTTTACCTGTAAAATTTGAACGTGACCGTTTATCCTCCTGGAACGCATACCTCTTAATACTCATCTAAACACTTTTAGCATAATATATAAATTTTGTTTCATATTTATTCGAAATAAATACCCAAAATTTTCATTGGATCTTAGATTTGAATGTAATATATAGACTAATTATCCATTCTATATCAAATGCTATCTATTTTATTGAGTTAGATAGTATCTATTCCAAAACTGATAAATAGAACATCGTAAATCTTTATGGTAAGTTGCACGTTGAAGTATGTTCCAACCACTATGGACCTAAGTCAACAGTTCATATACTTCGTATCTTATGTGTGTAAATACAATAGATACCAGAAGATTCTTTACTCTCTCATATTTCACTTTCTCGCTTTTCGCTTTGTTAAGTTTTACTTTTATACTTTCAACTTCTTTTTAAATTATTTAATATAACTACTAACCGGATCGATTTCTATGGTCGAGAACATCCCAAGGAAAATAATAGAAGATCTGCAAACGGTATGCCAGTTGCATGATGAAGCTGTCTGTAACCATGACAAATGTAGGGAGTTCAGCGAAAACTTATCCGCACTTTTGATCCGGCTTGAAGATCTCAAGTTCTACCGGATGGCTGATAGACTCATGAGCGTTCTCCTGAACTGCAAGCCAAAAGAGGCTTCTCACTGTGAAAAAGCTAACCTTGTTGGAGCGATGATGAAAGAGATAACAAAAGATGCTAAGAAAGCAGCCGGAAAATGAAATTGAAGATTCCTGATTCCATAGGCTATTTAAATCCTATAGGCTATTTAAATGCATCTCGATCAAGTACTTGATTTACTTGATTTTCCATTTTAGCTTTAGAAAGTTATATATTCTCAAGTTCAATGTTTATTGATATGATTGATGAAAAAAATGTCCAGCTTTTCAAGGCACTGAGCGAAGATACAAGATACAGGATAATCAAGGCTCTTCTTGAGGCTGAGCGCAAATACAAGGCGAATAAATCCGATGGCTTTAACGGAGAGTTATGTAAAGGAGAACTATGCGCCTGCGAGATTCCTGAACTCATTGGTAGAACCCAGTCCAATACCTCAATGCACCTTGCAAAATTGCAGGACTGGGGGATAATTAAAGTAAGAAAAGAAGGAAAAATGAGACTCTATTCGATAGAAAATGATAAAATCAGGAAGCTTCTGGAAGTTCTTGAAGAATAATTTGTTTCATTGTTTTATTAGAACTTAAAAATTATTCAGTATGAAAATATGACATTATGAAATCCTGATCTTGTGAAATCGTACCATAAAACTATAACTTCGTGAAATCATACTATAAAACCATAATTTCGTGAATAATAACATCATAAAATTACATCCCACGAAATTATAATAGTAAAACCATATTGGTCTGAATTATAATTTTATGAAATAATTCACTGAGATGGTTTTTAAGGCAGGATTCCAGCAACATTGGTATCTTCATGAGAAAATGAGTTTCATCTAATATTTTCAGGCAGTTACTTATGTCTTTCAAGATTTGCTCTTTCCTGCAGAGTTAAAAAACTGTAGTGTTGAGACTTTAAGGCACGGATCAGGATTTTTATGTTGTTGAGAGCTTTTCCTCCGGTATTGAACTTGCAGTCAAGGCGTATGGATGTGTTTGACATATCTACGAATTCCCAGGGATGGACAAAAATGACAGGAGATTCCCAGCGCTTGAGTAGCGGGAGAAAAAATCCAGGAGGCAGTCTTACAAATGAAGAAGTAATCGTCGCAGGAATCCTTATTATTTTACCTTCAATTCTACTCCGAGGAAAAGGAGGCTTATACGCTGCAATGGATGAATCATACCTGAAACCCTCATCTTCTAGAAGTCCAAGATAGTCTCTCGGAAATTGCAGGTTTGGAGCCCTGAAAGAAACAAGTTTCCTTTCAAATTGCCTTAAAATTTTTCCAGCCTGTTTAAGAGCAAGCCTGGCTTCCTCTTTATCCATTCGGTCAAAACGTGTATGAGTGTATCCATGACATCCAAGCTCGTGCCCTTCTTCCGGAATTCTGGATATAAGGTCAGGGTACTGCTTAGCCATCATCCCGGTAACAAAAAAGGTTGCTCTTATCCCTTCTTTTTTGAAAAGGTCCAGTAACTCAGGCAGTCCTTCTTCCATGCCTCTCGTACTCGTAAGCATAGGGGGACAATCTTCTTCCACATCAACGGTTATTGTGATATTTTTCATAAGTGACATGTTTATATACTCTGATTGTTTGTTCACAGATCCTATTCCAATCATAGTTTGAAAGCCCTCTTAAAGCCTCCCTGGAAAAGGAAGTTCGCAGAGTTGGTTTTTCTATAAGGTTCTCAAGATAGGATGAAAATTCGGTAAGACTGTCTGCAAGATAGCCGTTTACACCGTTAGTTATAATGTCCGAAACCCCACTGTTATTCATTGCTACAACAGGAACTTCTTTTGACATTGCCTCCAGAATCGAAATCCCAAAAGCCTCATTAATCGAGGGAAGGGCAAAGATGTCCGCCTGTTCCAGATACCCCAGCACTTTTTCCCTGGATACTTCCCCTGTAAAGTAAAAATTTCTGGATATACCTAACTCTTCTACCGTTTTTTCCAGTTTTTCTTTGAGTTCACCGTCTCCTATCATTACAAATAATAAATTATTATATTTTTGCAGAAGAGAAGGGGAAAGGTCTACAATATTCTGAACACCTTTTTTCTTTGTCATTCGTGCAACAGTGACAATTACGAGTTTTCCTTCAGGATCAACAGGAAAAGGGACTTTGACGATTTTATCCTCAGAATCTACCCCATTGAAAATTCGGTAAATTGGTTTTTTTGTCATTAGTTTAGAGTCTTTTTCAACTGCCGAACTAACTGCAATTACAGCGTCAACATTCTTTAAAAGTAATTTACCTGCAAGATAAAAAAGCGAGCGATATGGTGTATTTCCTACTAGGGAGTGATTGGTGACTACTACGGGAATTCCGAGTTTTTTGGATGCAATAAGAGCAGCCATACCTATGGGTGAATCCAGTCCATGGCAATTAATAATTTCATAATTTTCGTTTTTCAAAAGGCCAAAAAGTTCTTTATATGCACTGGGCATGAGAAACCGACTCTGTCCGGGTAAAGGTCTACCTTTGACCCTTATCACTGATACTCCATCTCTTCTGCTGTACTCAGGAATATCCGGATAGCTCCTTGTAATAACGCTTACTTCATATCCGTGCATGGTCAGGGTTTTAGCTAGGGTATGCATGGAATACTCGATTCCGCCAACCTTTGGAAAATACCAATCACTGATCATTGCAATTTTATGTTTTTCCATATCTCACTTCCTCCGTAGTAAAAAAGGTACAGGAACCCTATCAGGCTGCTGAGCCCAAAAGAAATAAAACGTTCTAGAAAAACGAAACTTCCTGAGGAAGCAAGCGGTAATCCAAAGTATAGAAGCAGGGAGATCAGCCCTCCTTCAACTATTCCAAGTCCTCCTGGGGTTATTGGCAGAAGTCCAAGTAGGAGATAAAAAATTGAAACTGATGCAACAATATATAGGGGGAGATGAAGATTTAGAGCCATAGAGATAAGCTGAAGGCGTATTACATCAAGAATCCAGACCCCAGAAGATAACAGGAGAACAGGAATAAAGGCTTTATTGAGTTTTTTCCAGTTTTGCTGTATATCTTTAAGAAAGACAGTAAATTTTTCCCGGAAAACCCATATCAGTATTCCGGTTGCAAGGAAGGCAAGGATCAGTAAATAAGTTGAACTTAACGTCAAGATGCTTTTCTGAGGCAGGAAGTTAATCTCTAAAGAGGGAAAGCGGTATAACACATAGAATAATAGCAGGATAATGGGAATAGCTTCAACGAGCCTTTCAAAAAGGATCGTTATGAAAGCGTCAGTATAGCTTATACCGAAGCGTTTATTAGCCCAGAACATCCGCAAGGGTTCTCCTCCTGTCCGATTCGCTGGAGTCAGGTTATTAACAAAAATTGCTCCGAAAAGAATGGGAAGAAGGTCCGTAGCTTTAAGAGTGTAACCAATGCGGGAGAGCACTTGCTGCCAGCGGACCGCAAATAAATACACACTCAGCAGGTAAACTGAGAACGCCAGAATAACATATCGAATCCGTGTTTCAGTGAGCATTTTCAAGCTCTCTCCAAAAACAGATACAATCTCCGTCCAGTAAGCACGGACAAGAAATACTCCCACTGCAATCAGTAAGAGAATTACAATGGCTTTCTTCAACATTCCCTGGTTCAAAAAGTACACCTTCAATTAGGGATTAAGAATGGAATTTCTGTGTATATTCTTTATAATTAAAATCTGTTCCTGTCTGGACTATTCCATGAATTGGGATTGATTGCACTTTGGATCCGGTACTTCTTCAAATTGAAAAAGACATATTTAAAATATTCTTTTTTTACGCATGAAATACTACGTATTAAGTGCCATGTATCAAAATCATATCTCTATATTCCCGTGGCTATAATGCATTAAAAAGTATTTCTTATTTCCTACATGATCCAGTTATTATTTTTAGGTTCTTTTTATATAATATCTGTCATCATCGTTTTTTCTAGATTTAACTCTATATTTTAGTTTCGAATTAAACCTAACATTTATAATATAGTCTTTTTATTGTTCTTTTTCCCAAACTTCTTCTTTGTCCGATCTGATTAATGAAGAGTCACGTAAACTCTCAGAAAATAGTTTTCCTCATTCCATGATCAAAGAAGAAAAAACTAAATCGGTTTTCCTTAATTCCTGGTCAAAGAAGAAAAACTGAATTGTTTTCCTTAATTCCTGGTCAAAAAAGAAAAACTGAATGGTTCTCCTTAATTCCTGGTCAAAGAAGAAAAAGCTGATTTATAAAGTATAGAAAATCTACAGGTAAAAAACAAGAGTTAATAACTGTACTGGCTACTATTATTGTATATCCTGTCCTTCAGGACTACATATTCCTGAAAATTTTAAATACTTAACAATGCTGAGATGTTTGACAAGGTAGAAGAAAAGAAATTTTTATAGGGTCCTTGAAGGTAAGGGTTCAAAATGTACGGAGTGCAGGCAATTTAAAAAGAAATTCCCTCAGCAGACCCGCTAAGGTAGATGTTAAAATATCGTAGAAATTTTCCAAAAAATAATTGTTACATATTTTCCTGTATATCCCCTCACTTTCTTAGTTCTAAGCGTATAATGTCTTTTATTTCAATATTTCATCCTTTTTCTCTTTTATTTCTTTTTGGATATATTTAAAGGATATCGAAGCTACAACAATTGTTACAGAAAAAGTCCTAGAGGCTTTCCAGACTGAATATCATTCCGATATCCCAATTTTAAAAATAAATAACCCTATCATTAACAAAGCCTTGATCGAATATAAAAAAGAAATAAAAAGCGTTTTTTGTAGCAAGGCTTCTGATTTTTTGGTATATGAAAGTGACTTAAAACCCATATCAATGATTATAACTGATAAGGTATTTATTCTATCTCTACTGGATAAAAAAGGAAGATTAACGACTCGATTTCTAATTGCCTTTGAGCTTCAGGCTTTAAAATGGGGAGAGGAACTTTTCATGTATTATAAGGAAAGGTCAAAGTCCGTATCTTCATCTTTATCTATTTTATGAAATTTATCTCTTTTTTATTCATTCACTGAACCTATTACCATTTTATTACATTACTATTCTCCCACCAAATTTCCGATCAAATAAATTTATTAAATATTATAATAAATAAATTATTAAGTTTATCCTCTTGTTCTTCCAGACGGAGAATTTCTCTCGAAACTAAATAATTGATCTCATTGTAATAACGCTCATATAATATTAAATCAATTTAAAAACGGGGAAGTCGAAAAGGGGAAGTTGAATATGTATGTGCACTCAGTTGTAAGTTGTAAATTTAACTGAAGCTCCAGCCTACATAGAGCTAAGTTATTCTCTGGCTGCCCGCCAAGATACGCTTCATGGACGGACTAGAATTTTTTATTCCAGGCATGGTTATCACTTACATTGAGTCCCGCCACTATCTATCGTGCTTCCATTAAGAGTCCGTGAAAGTATAAACTCCAGTATTTGAGTCCCGAAAATATGGGTTCTAACATTAATAAAACTCACTAAATTAAAAATCAGAATAAATAGGGAAGGTGTTGTAGGGTGGAAAAAAAGAGAATGGTCGATGAGAAAAGCAAAGACGAACAATTGGAAACAATTCGAGAAGATCCTGAGCGTGAGTTTCTGACTACAAATCAGGGCGTTAAGGTCAGTAACACTGATATTTCACTCAAGGCAGGGGAAAGGGGGCCAACCCTACTTGAAGACTTTCACTTCAGGGAAAAATTAACTCATTTTGACCATGAACGAATTCCGGAAAGGGTTGTTCATGCCAGGGGATCTGGAGCATATGGGTATTTCCAGGTTTATGAGCCTATGATAGAGTACACGAGTGCGAAATTTCTGCAGGACCCCAACAAGAAGACACCTGTCTTCGTGCGATTCTCTACTGTTGTAGGTTTCAGAGGCTCGGCTGATACTGTAAGAGACGTTCGGGGTTTTGCAACAAAGTTCTACACTGAAGACGGAAATTATGATCTTGTCGGCAATAACATTCCTGTTTTCTTTATTCAAGATGCAATCAAGTTCCCTGATCTTGTTCATGCAATTAAACCTGAACAGGACAACCAGATGCCTCAAGCTTCTGCAGCCCATGATACATTCTGGGATTTCGTTGCCTGCCATCCCGAAAATGCGCACATGATTATGTGGGTGCTTTCAGATCGTGCACTCCCCAGGAGTTACCGGATGATGCAGGGCTTTGGGGTTAATACCTTCCGTTTTATTAATGCAGAAGGCAAGGGAAGATTTATAAAGTTTCACTGGAGACCTCTGCTTGGCATTCACTCGCTTGTCTGGGATGAGACTCAGAAGATAGCAGGAAAAGATCCCGACTTTAACCGGCGAGACCTCTGGGAAGCAATTGAGATGGGGGACTATCCGGAGTATGAGTTTGGAGTACAGATTCTGGAGGAAGAGGATGAGTTTAAATTTGACTTTGATATTCTTGATCCCACCAAAATCTGGCCTGAAGAGGATGTACCCATTAAATGGATAGGGAAGATGACCCTTAACCGTAACCCGGACAATTTCTTTGCTGAAACCGAGCAGGTTGCGTTCTGTCCGGCAAATGTGGTTCCTGGGATCGATTTCTCCAACGACCCGCTTCTTCAGGGACGCCTTTTCTCATATCTCGACACTCAACTGATCCGCCTGGGAGGCCCGAATTTCCAGGAAATTCCAATCAACCGGCCACTGGCACCAATAGCCAATAATCAGAGGGAAGGATATCACCGCACAACGATAAACAAAGGTAAGACAAGCTATTTCCCTAATACGGTAGGGGAAAACCTTCCACGGCCGGCCTCCGCCAAAGAAGGCGGATATGTCCATTATATGGAAAAAGTAGAGGGTAGAAAGATCCGTGCTCGCAGTGAGAAGTTCAAAGACTTTTACAGTCAGGCCAAATTGTTCTGGAATAGTATGTCGGAGCCTGAAAAGAAACATATCATAGACGCATTCCATTTTGAAATAGGGAAAGTAGAGGATAAGAGTATACGAAAAGCAATTGTTGATATGTTCAATAATGTAGACGGAGATCTTGCAATCGAGATCGCAAAAGGAATAGGTGTCCCTGCCCCCGATCAGAAAGGAGGGTCATCGGTCACGAAAGAATCTCCGAACGTAAGCCAGGAGCGTTCGGAACACACCGTGAAGAACACTATTAAAACCAGAAAAGTTGCTATCCTTGTTGCAGATGGATATGATCATAAAGATGTCAGTGAGGTAATGCAGGCTTTAGAGGCTGGCGGAGCAAAAGCCTATATTATCTCTAAACACCAGGGAATGTTAAAGAGTTCAAGCGGGGAGGAACTCGAGGTTGATAAAAGCTATGTCACCACAGCGTCGGTATTGTATGATGCCGTATACATTCCTGGAGGAAAAGAGAATGTAGAGACTCTGAAGATGCAGGGAGATGCTATACATTTCGTTAATGAAGCATTCAGGCATTGCAAGCCTCTGGGAGCAACCGGTGAGGGAGTTGAGTTACTCAAAGCTGCAAACCTTCCCGATATACAATTTGCAGGGCAAGAGTCGGCTGACAAAGATATTCCATTAATTTCCGATAAAGGTGTCGTGACTGATGTTAGTAAAGGAGATCGGAGTTCTTTTAGCAAATCCTTCACTACTGCGATTGCAAACCACCGACATTGGAACAGAGAGAATAAGGAACAGGTTCCAGCTTGAACTTGTTTGAGCTAAACTCATTTGAGAGGAGAAAATACTCTCCTCTCTTCATTTTTCTAGATCTTTAGACCAGATTTCATCTGAGAGCAGACCGTAAAAACCAGGCTGTAAATATAAGATTCGGGCTTTAAATATAAGATTCGGGCTTTAAATATAAGATTCAGGCTGTAAATATTACATCAACCCTTTCGACATCCCACAAAGATCCCAGTTTTTCCATAATATCCTCTTTTATTGCTGGAGCAAACTGATGGTTTGCAGGCAGGTCTACAACTACCCTCACAACTCCATTTTCAATGCTCGTTTTCAGGATCAGGTTTGTACGAATTATGTCAAGACCGGTCAGAGGGTTCATAACGTGTTTTAACCTGCTTCTGATAACCTCTTCGGTAGTAGGCTCTTTCTCGGTTATAAGCCCGTGTTTTTCCTCATAATCTCTGATTGCAGCCCGCAGGCCCTCAACTGCAAGTACTGAGCAGTGGGCTTTAATCGGAGGAAGTCCCCCAAGTTCTTCCGAAGCCTGTTTCCATGTTATTTTCTTTGCTTCATCGAGAGTTTTTCCACGTGCAAGATCTGTTATAATCGAAGCAGTAGCAATATTTGATGCACAGCCGTAAGATTCGAATTTTATATCCTCAATAACCTTGGTGTCTGGGTTGACCTTAATGTAAACCGCTACCATGTCTCCGCAAGCCGGGCTTCCTTCGAGGCCTTTTCCGTCAGGATTTTCGATCTGCCCGACATTGTGCGGGTTCTTAAAATGCTCCAGCACTTTTTGACTGTAAGGAAACTTCATTATCTCACTCTCTCTTTCTCTCTAATATTCTATTTCTTTGTTTAGAATGCTTAAATTGTCTAAAATGACTAAACCGTTTAAAATGATTAAACCGTTTAAAATGACTAAATCGTCTAAAATATCTATAGCCTGCTTCCTTTCGTGCGCTTTCCATCTATTTCCACTCATTTCCTTGCAAGAGGGCTTATTTCCCTGAGCCTTGCCACGATTTCGCTCATCGCTTCAATTGCTGCATCGGTATCCTCAATATGATTATAGCGCCCGAAGGTAAAGCGTACTGAGCCATGAGCTCTTTCGTGATCTCCTCCTATACCCCTGATTACATGGCTAGCTTCAAGGGAACGACTGAAACAGGCTGAACCCGTACTTACTGCAAAACCTCTCATATCCATGTGCAAAGTTACGGATTCGCCTTCTACATAGTGAAAAGTCAGGTTTGCATTCTGAGGTAGACGTTTTTCCCGACTCCCGTTGAGGGTAACTTCCGGAATCTCAGAGAGTGCTTTATCGATTATGCGATCTCTCATTGCTTTGAGCCTTTTGTTTTCCTCTTCGGTTACGAGTTCTACAGCTTTTGCAAAACCAACGGCTGATGGAATATTTTCCACTCCTGCCCTCAGGTTAAATTCCTGGAAACCTCCATCCATAAATTTGGTTATTGGGGTACCTTTCCTGATGTAAAGAGCACCTATTCCTCTTGGACCGTGGATGGTATGGGCTGACATAGTGATCAGGTCCACAGGCAATTCCTTTACATTGAGAGGTAGCCGAGTAAAGCTATGAGTAGCATCCGTGTGCAGGAGCACATCCTTTTCTTCACATATTTCCGAGATAGCTTTCAAATCCTGTACTGTCCCTATTTCCTGGTTTCCCTGTTGAATTGAAACAAGAACAGTTTCCTTTGTTATAGCGTTTTTAAGTTCTTCGAGATCCACAAACCCTTCAGGATCGACATCCAGGAAAGTCGCACTAAAACCCTGTCCTTCGAGAACTTTTGCTGTATTAAGCACAGGAAAATCTTCTATCTTCGAGGCAACAACATGTTTTCCTTTCTTCTCTTTAAGAGCCATGGCAACGCCTTTAAGCGCAGTGTTGCTTGATTCAGTGGACCCTGAAGTGAAGATAATCTCTTCTGAATTTGCATCAAGCTTTGAAGCTATGCTTTCTCGGGATCTTGCAAGTGCTTCTTTTGCTTCAATACCCATAGAATAGCCAAATTCCGATGTTGCAACTGCATAGATATTAAAAAAATAAGGTTTCATTACTTCAAGTACCCGCTCATCCAATCGTGTGCATGCGGCATTGTCAAGATATATTATATTCTCGAATATTTCTTCTCCCTCCCCGTTTGAAATAATCAAATTTTAGATTTTACAGTTAAATCTCAGAGTCTCCAGTAAATTTCTGGATTTTAATCCGATAAATTAGTGGTAATAAATCCCTGGATAGTGATATTTGCTTAGTAAGATACATCTAGTTCAGGTCAGACCATGGAAAAACTCATATTATAGTGATATTTTAAGCTTTAACTCAAACTCTAAGAGTTTTCCAAACCTCAAATAAAGAGAGTTACGTTTGCGTCCCGAGCTTCCTGAATATACGAACCTACAGCTCCCCATTCATCTATCCACTCTGTGCGAAGCTCCTCTTTACTCAAGCCCATAATTTCCATGGTCATCTCGCAGGCGATTATTTTTCCGCCAAGTTCCTTGAAATCATTCATCAGCCTTTCAAGTGAAGCAACATTGGCTTTATTCATTCTTTGTTTGATCATCTGCCTGCCAAGCCCTAGCATATTCATCTTGGAGAGTGGCCCCTTCTCAAGCTCTCCTTTCTTCAAGCGCATTAACCCCCAGAAAGTAAAATATATGGAGGCTTCCATACCCATTGCAAGAGCTCCGTTTGCAATTATAAGTGCGCTGTATACCTTATCCATGTCTCCGCTATGCAGGATAATGACAGTCTTTTCCCCCATGTTTTCATTCCCCTTCCGGCTTATCTCCGGATCTTAATCTCCCACTCTTTACCTCCTTCTTTATCTTCAATTTCCAGTACTGTGAGACCCATTGCTTCGCAGGCCATAGGAATCTCTTTTCTTGATGCCGGATGTGTTCCCTTCACAATAACAAGATCCCCTGGAGAGGCTTTCTTTAAGGCTTTTCTGCATTCTACCAGAGGAACAGGGCAGGTCTGCCCTCTAACATCAATTTCCATTTCTGCCATTGTTCTTACCCCCAAAGTAAGAGAAACCGGAAGGGTACTGACAACAATTCTGCCTGCTGCCTTTCCTTAAATTCATTATATTCCAAAAAATATATTATCGTTTCGTATTGAAAACCCTATCTGGGAAATGTTCTGTCTGGGGACTATTTCTCTTGTTGTGAGCTTTCTTTTCAGAGCGATCTCCTGATCTTTTCCGCAACTTCTTTCAAATTGGCAGTATCAGGTTCAGTCCATACTATTGATTTTATTCCTCTCCCACCGTCTCCTCTTCTCCTGGGAATAACATGGACATGGACATGGGGAACTTCCTGCCCGGCTACTTTTCCATCATTGATTCCAATGTTCGATCCCTCTGCTGAAAATGCCTCCTCGATTGCAGCCGTAATCTTCCTTGTAGCCTCAAAAAGCGAAGCAACACTTTCCGCATCCATATCCGTAAACTTGCTAAAGTGTTTTTTAGGAGCTACCAGTGTATGCCCTTCGCTTGCTGGAAAAACATCAAGAAATGCAAAAACGGCAGTATCTTCATATACCTTCTCTGAAGGAACTTTTCCTTCTATTATTTTACAAAAAAGGCAGTCTTCTGTCATAACCATATCCCAGTAGAGTTTTACGAGATACGCTTATATCAGGGTTATGTTTCTTTCGCAAATTCTATATGTAAATAAAAAAATTACTTAAGTAATTGTTCCTTAAATGGTTGAACCTGGAGCCTTAGCCCTTTGAACTAAATGAAAGGAACCTCTCATCACGAGATGGAACTGGGCTGCAGAGTCGCAAATCTAGAAAAAGAGTACCATCCTGTTGCGGTTACATCGAAACTCTCAGAGATTTTCTATTTTTTCTGGGGCATCTTAACTAAATTCGGGAAGTGAAATTAAATGATCGGTTATATTGCAGGTGCACTGACAACTGTAGCTTTTGCTCCACAGCTTCTAAGAGCTTTGACTACCAGGTCTACAAAGGATGTATCCCTGATGATGCTAATTTGCTCTACTTCAGGCATGCTTCTCTGGATGATCCACGGTATCCTGGTAAATGATCCAGCCCTGATCACTGCAAACAGTATTTCTTTCGTACTTGCTTTCTTATTGCTAGGGCTCAAGATTAAAAATGACTATTTGGGTTTTGTCCTTAACTTTGGTAATAAGTATGGAAAATCTGGAAAGAACTTGTCTCTTTTTAGAAAATAATTTTTAATGTTTAGCTATATATTTATGAATGATTAAATCAATTTTATTATAACATAAGATTTGTACGTTCTTTACTGTGGGAGGTGAAGATAATAGCAAGAGTTTTAAGTGGAGCACTCATAGGTATGGTCTGTACTTTTGTCTTTTATTTCATTCCATTAGTAAACTCCATAGCTCCTTTTCTGGGAGGTCTTTTAGGAGGTTATTACGCAGACGGAGGTTCTGGAGAAGGGCTTAAGACCGGAGTTCTGATGACCGTTTTCATGATTATTCCGGGTTTTCTTCTTGGAGGAATTCTTGGATCGATACTCAGAGACGCCCCTGTACTTGGAGGACTTATAGCTGCCTCCGCATTTATAGTTACCATTGTCATCGTAGCTCATACCGCTGTGATAGGCATAATTGGTTCGGTAATTGGGGCTGTTCTGGCTGAAAGAGGAAAATTTTGACATTAGGGTCTTACTTCTAAAGTGAACTTCAGGAATAGATAAGATATTAAGAATGTTTGCAAAATAATGTTTATTCAACAGTAAACATCTCTAATCCTGAAGAATATCACTTGTATAAACTTAAAAGAAAAACACAATAATTTTGAGTATAGTAAAAACATAGTAGTTTAGAGTATAATGAAAATACAAAAATCTAGATTAAAATAAGAAAATCTAGATTAAAACACAGAAATTTAGGTGATGTGTCAATTTTTCTATAAAATAATAAATTTTAATAAGTTAGCAGTTGGAGAATCCAACAACAAGAGAACTAAAGTATAATCAGCATACAAAAACTTGACTCTAAATCTACAGAAAATTCGCTACACTGCTGATTTCCCGTTAATTAGTTCTCTTTATTTATCATCTTTGATCTCTCGTTAACCATTTTTTTTCTTTATTTTGTTAACCATTTTTTTTCTTTATTTTGTTAACCATTTTTTTCTTTATTTTAATTATCTTTTCAGCGGTTTTTCATACTTACTTTCTTCCAGGTTGTTCCCTGATTAATCGGTTTTTATCGTTACTCGAAAGTGATTAATATAGTATTATACAGAATTGTTTTGTACCTATTGTAAGAAAAGAGTTTTACGAGAAAAAATGTCTTTCTAAAAATTGATTTTATATCTACCTTTATAACCGAACTTTTAGCCTAACTCTATGTTTTTCTATGATTCTGTAATTGATCCTATATACCATAATTAGACACAGCTATCATGTTTTACTTATCATTTTAGTGTTCTATTTCTAAGATACCTTTATATATTACTTTTCTCTATATAGTTCTCTTAAGATTAACTAAAATACCCTAGGGGGTTTATTTATCACCAAGGATAAAAGAAAAGTTCAGTTTACCGGAAACTCTACCTATATTGTGTCCCTCCCTATAAAATGGGTCCGAGATATAGGGCTTGAAGCCGGTGACACCCTTACGCTCACACCTATGCCTAATAAAACTCTGCTTGTCTCTTCCAGTGCGGTTTCAAAGGAACATTCCGCCCTTAATGCAACCATTGACTATGTTCACTCCGACAGTGCAGAAAATAATCTCAGGATTCTTATTTCTCATTATCTTGTAGGCTACGACATTATCAGACTGACTACCAAAAAAGGCTTCAGTGCCTATGACCGTAAGTTTATCAAAGATTCTGTGCGTCAGAAACTGATAGGACTTGAACTTATAGAAGAATCTAGGAACGAACTGGTCTTCCAATGTCTTCTGAACTACAATGACCTTCCCCTTACCCGGGTAATTAGAAATATGTATGGGCTTGTGCTTTCCATGCTTGAAGACTCCATGACTGCTCTCAGGGATCACAATGTAGAGATTGCTGAAGATGTCATTCAGAGAGACGACGATGTGGATCGCTTTTATCTTCTTGCTGTCCGTCAGCTAAAGGCTTCTATTGAAGATATCGAGCTATCTGAAAAGATTGGAATCCGGCACCCTAGAGAATGCCTGGGATACAGACTTATTACGAAAAGTATCGAGCGTGTGGGAGATCATGCTGTAAAGATTGCAAAAAGTGTCCTGAAAATGGACTTGGGAGTCACTGCCGATGATCCTATCTTCAAGATGGCCGAGCTTTCCTGCAAGGTTTTCGAAAGCTCGATAGACTCAATGACCGAAGAAGACCTGCAGGCTATTAATAAAATCGTTGTAGAAGCCAAGAAAGTTTCCCAGTTTGGAGTTTCTCTGGAGCCACAGAACTGCGAAGGTTCGGGTAATATTGAACTCAGTATGATCCTGGAAAGTCTCAGGCGGGTTTCGGAGTACAGTGCTGATATTGCAGAAGTTGCAATTAACATGAATATTAAAAGAGTTTAAACCTCAAAGGTTCGGACTTCTACTTTTTTTTCTACTTTTCTCTCTTTTTCTTTACTTCTTTTCTACTTTTCTCTACCCCCTTTTCTCTACCCCTTTTCTCTACCCCTTTTCTCTACTTTTCTCTACTTTTCTCTACTTTTCTCTACTTTTCTCTACTTTTCTCTACTTTTCTCTACTTTTCTACTTCTATTCTATTTCTAAATTTTTTCTCTGTTGCTCTTCTATTCCCTTTGTCCATATTTTGCTTCCTTTTACTTTCGTTCCTCTTTTTCACACAAATGCTTTCCTGAACTGGTATGTCCCGAGAAGTACCATAATTCCGGCTCCTATAGCCAGACTTATGAGCCCATGAACAGGTATTCCTCCTTCAAACAGAGTTCTTGTGCTGTCTATTGCATAACTTACCGGGTTAAGCCTGGCCAGAGTCCTCAACCAGGCAGGCATGACGTCATAGGGCATGAGTGCACTGCTGGTGAAGAATAAAGGCATGCTGATCATACTGTTGACAGCCGAATAACTGTCATGGTCGCTTAAATACAGTCCTATCATAGTTGAGAGAGCAGAAAAAAATACCGAAAATAAAAACAATGTAATATATATCAGAACTATATTCACAGGGTTCAATATTCTTACACCAAGAAGAGTAGCTATAAGGAGTATCACCGTTGCCTGCAGCAGGCCTCTTACGCTGATAAATAGGATTTTTCCGTACAACATGCTTTCTCGTGGAGAGGGCATGGCAAGGAACTTATTTAAAAAACCTAGTATTTTGTCAAAAATCATTAAAGTTCCTCCCTGAAGGGAGGAAAAAAGCGTCGTCATGACAAGGATACCAGGAGTAATAAATTGAAGATAGTTATCAGTAAACTTCGTGGGCAGGGCAAGTCCAACAAATACCAGCCAGGCTGCAGGCATCATAAGTGAAGAGATTACATTTATTCTTCCTCTTAGCCATTTTACGAGATCCCTCTCAAAATAGTAATATACCGCTCTCATTATCTACGCCTCAGAAGGTTTCTAAACTGGTTCGAATTAAACCCTGCCTGCTCTTCAGGGGTTTTAACGTTCTCAAGGAAAACGTCATTAAGGGAGGCATTTTCCCCGATGGAGCTTGTCAGGTTTTCAGGAGAACCAACAACTGCGATTCTTCCTTTATCAATAATGGCAACCCTGTTGCAGTATTTTTCTGCCTCTTCAAGGTAATGTGTAGTCATGAAGATGGTCATCCCTTCGGCCTTAAGCATCCTGATATGCTCCCATATCTTCTTTCTACCACTTACATCCAGTCCAAGTGTCGGCTCATCCAGAAACAAAACTTCAGGTTCGTGCACAAGCGCCTGAGCAAGTTCAAGGCGTCTTCTCATTCCTCCGGAGTATGTTGCTACAAGGTCGCCGGCACGCTCTGAAAGCCCCATCATTTCAATCACTTCATCTACCTTTGAATTTCTATTAGGGATGCCATAGAGCTTTGCATAAAGCTGTACATTTTCCCTGCCTGTAAGTTTTCGGTCAACTGCCATATCCTGAGGGACATAACTTATCTTTGACCTTACTTTTTTTGACTCTTTTACTATATCGTATCCGCATACTTTTGCAGTACCGCTGCTGGGTTTTAGTAGAGTTGTAAGCATCATAACTGTCGTACTTTTGCCTGCTCCATTGGGGCCAAGAAGGCCAAAGATCTCGTTTTCAACATCAAGATCCAGATTATCCACAGCTACCAGGTTTCCAAAGGATCGGGATAATTTTTTTATCTCTATCACAGGTATCCTCCTGCAATTGCATAAACAGGTCTTAAACCTGAAGTATAATAAATCCCGCTTGTATACATATTGTAAATAAGCTTCATAATCACAACACTTATGGCTGTAAAAACACAGACTGTAACCACTATCTTATCAGTGTTCGAGAACTCCAGTTTTTTAAGAGATGTCCGGTCCGGGTTTGCCCGAAAAGCTCGACTCTGAATCGAGACTGCAAGGGTTCCGGTTCTCCGTACACAGTTTGCAAGAGTCGGAGTCAATATATTGAGTAATGTTTTTATGATTCCTGACCCGAACTTTTTCGGATTAAATCCCCTGAGCCGCTGGACTGTTATCACGGTAGCTACTTCGGTGATTATTATTGGTAAGAATCTTACTGCTGTGATTACCATAAAAGCTACGCTGTAAGGAACCCTGAGTCCGACAAGGCCATTTAACATATCTCTCGAGTCCGTGGTCCAGCACATCAACAGCCCAAGAGAAAGGATTGAAGCCGATCTAAGTCCCTGAACTGCGCCGTGATGAAATCCTTCCTCATATACGAACAGTCCGCCGCCTGTCAACCAGCCCAGAATCGGGAATTCAGGACGGATTATGGTAAAAATAACAGTTCTCGGGAGTTGAGAATAAAAGAGAGCCTGTGAATAAATAGTTCCCCATATCAAAAGTACGAGCAATATAACCAGGGTCTTGATCTTTATTGCCGGCATTTTTGCAAGTACGAATCCTGAGAGTACAGTAAGAAACAATAAAAACATTGTTTTCTGGTTATCCAGGGATACAGCGACAAAAACTATGGAAATCAGAATAAGAATCTTAGCTCTTGGATCCATCCTATGAATAACTGTATCCTTAATTGTCGGTTCTGCAATTGATCTAGCACCTATCATGTCATATCACCCCGCGTCCCTTTAATATTTTATATTATCCAGCACATCTTTTTAATATTTATACCATCCAGCATATCTTTCAATACCTTATGTTATCCAGCATGTCTTTCAATACCTTATGTTATCCAGCATATCTTTTCAACACTTTGTCCCTTCAGCACTTCTGGAAGTCAGTGTTTTCACAAGTTCTTTAACTGAAAAGGCGTTGATTCCCAGATGATTTGCGATCTCAACAACCGGAGGTTGGGTAAGCGAGGCCTTTCTGAGGCTTTCAGTGTCTTTTATAACTTCTTTTCCCTTCCCGTCTGCTATGATCTTCCCATCATTCATCACCAGGATTCTTGTAGCATAAGACATGGCTACCTCAATGTCGTGTGTGCAGAAAATCAGTGTAGAATTATTATTTTTGAAAAAGTCCATCATTTGTTCTATGTTCATTCTATCCTGCCCTGTTGTGGGTTCATCGAGAAGAATGAGTTTGGGGTTTATGGAAATTACCGAGGCAACAGCTGTTCTGAGTCTCTGTCCCCTGCTCAGTGCCTGGGGGAGGTCGTGCCTGAAAGGAAGAATTGACATAGCTTCAAGAGAATTTTTTACCCTTTCCTCAATATTACTGTACTTTAATTGAACAGGTCCGAATCTTGCTTCTTCCTCAGCTGAGTCACAGAAGAGCATAAGGTCAGGGTTCTGGAAAACGAATCCGACCTTACCTGCAAAGGAATACGGATTCTTGGACCTTGTGTCCTCTCCAAAAACCTTCACACTTCCTTTATCCGGTTTGAGAATAGCTGCAAGGTGTAAAAGCAGAGTTGATTTTCCCGAACCGTTCGTGCCCATAATCGCGATCCTCTCACCTTTATTGATTTCCAGATCTATTCCTTTCAGTACCATCTTGTTTTTCTCGTATCCTGACCATAGATCCTGAATTAAAACAATCGAATCACCATCATTTTCAGAGTTGTTATTTTCAGAGTTGTTATTTTTAGAGTTGTTATTTTCAGTAGAAGCTCTCCTTGAACTGTTCTTGATTACTACAGTACTTTCCTCTGGATTTGGAGAGGACTGAGAAACACTGATATTTTTTTTAAAGTCATCCGTGTCCAGTAAGGCAAGAGCCCCACTGACACTCAAAGGACTGGCTTTGATTCCAAGACTGTGGCAGAGTTCAACAGGTTCGGGAATCCGAAGTCCAAGCCTGTAAAATACTTCAAGATGATCAAAAGCTTTCGAGGCAGGTTGATCAAAGACTATCTGTCCGTCGTCCATTATGACAATTCTGTCTACAAAGGGTGCAAGCTCGTGTAGTCTGTGTTCAACAAGCAGAATAGTCGTTTTCAGTTTCCTGTTGAGTTCTCTTACCGTGTTCAGGACTTCGTGTGTGCCCCTGGGGTCCATCTGGCTTACAGGCTCATCCATAGCAAGGAGCTCAGGCGTCATTGCAAGCATGCTGGCAATGCAGATTCTCTGTTTCTGTCCCCCGGAAAGTGAATTTGTGGAAGCCAGCCTGTGACCGGACATCCCTACGATTTGCAGGGCTTCTTCTACTTTTCTATCAATTTCTTTTCGCTCGAAGCAGAGGTTTTCAGGCCCAAAGGCTACTTCATCCTCAACGGTTGTAGAAAAAATCTGGTCATCCGGGTTCTGAAACACAAGGCCTACTTCTTTCGAGATTTCAATCTGGTTTGATTCGGTGGTTTCCATCCCTTTGACTTTCACACTACCTGAAAATATCCCTCCTGATTCGTGAGGGATGATCCCGTTTAAGGTTTTCAATAAAGTACTTTTTCCACATCCTGTAGGCCCTGTTAGGAGAACAAACTCTCCTTTTTCGACTCTAAGGTTGATTCCCTTTAAAGTTGGCTCCGATCTTCCAGGATAAGTATACCACAGGTCTTTGATTTCTATCATTATACCACAACCGCAAACCAAAACCTTTTCAAAAAAAGGCTTAATCGAAAGCGTCTGGCAGCGGTACGAGCCTTTCCGAGAGAAAGCTTGACCAGAGGCCAGAAAAGTCTGATTAAAGCTAACGTCACTCTGCCACCTTTTTTAGTCTATTCCCAAGGCTTATTCCAAACCAGGTTCCTATGAATGTGTAGAGGAATCCGTCTATCAGGATATTTGCGGCTATATACCAGTCGCTGTAGAAAAGTCTGTAGAGTACCATCCAGACACTGAAGGATACATAGCTACTGAACATATCAGCGAACCCGCAAAGAATTCCCATCCTGAACCTGTTATCTAGAGCCGTATTTTTACCGGTTACACCTGCAATGTACAATAGAAGTTCCAGAATTACCGCATTGACGGACAGTGTTATAAAAGTTATAGGAGTAAAACTACCTGTAATGAAACCTCCAAGTAGAAACCTGACCATCATAAAAAGGCTTATAACTCCCGGTTTTGGGATCAGGACTACAAGAGAAGCAATGAGCATGTAAAGTAGAATCTCATTGAAGAGCCCTGTGAACAGGAAACTGAATGGTCCGAAGATAGCATGGGATAACTCCCACAGGATGGTCATGGGCAGGTTTATTGCTGCAAAAGAAACGGTGCCGAAAAGGGCAATCATCACAAGGTTACGTGTTTTAAACCTATCCATTATCTCCCTGGGTCTTGAGAGGAAAAAACCCAGAGCAGTAAGTCCTAACAAAGAGGCGGTAAAAGTAGTTATTATAGGTCCCCACCGCCTTGAGATTGCAGTAATTTTTTGATTTTTTGCTATTGCAATCCAGTCGCTACCTGTGAGTTTTACTTTAACCCTCAGAAGGTAGTCTCCTCCCATTGCATCCTGAGATATATAGATGGGAAGGCTTATCAGTGAACTTGAACCTGGTGAGAGGGTTACGGCAGCATAACACAAAGTATCTGCGTTCATCCCCATAATATCGGGTTTAAATGCTTTTACATGCTCACCGGTTTTTGTGTCCAGAATATCATATGTAACTATGACAGGAATTGTACTGTTCCCGGTATTTTCAATCTTTATCCCCATGTAGGTCGAAGTAAGG
Source organism: Methanosarcina barkeri 3 (assembly GCF_000970305.1). Taxonomy (GTDB): domain Archaea; phylum Halobacteriota; class Methanosarcinia; order Methanosarcinales; family Methanosarcinaceae; genus Methanosarcina; species Methanosarcina barkeri_A. The sequence continues at coordinate 2,325,388 of NZ_CP009517.1, read as the reverse complement.
TCTTCTTTCTCGATCTTCAGGTCCGTAACCTTAAGCAGCTTTTTGAGTGCAGGAGATGTTTCCTGGACAACCAGAGTATTTAATGGGTGGCTGGGGTCTCCATGTCCGTCTTCATCTGACGGTACTATGGGCTGGGATACTGAGACTTCATTTGCGACTTCTTTTTTTGACGCAATTTTAAGCTGGGTTGTACGCACAATAGTGTGTTTTTTTCCCTTAACATCAACGACTGCTTTTGCAGTTATGTTGTAAATCCCGCAGGGTGTGTCTGCAGGTATGTAAAAATCAACAAGCCTGTACCAGTCATCATACTCGGTCTGAAGTGAAAATGAATGAACCGAAGCTTCATGAAGCACAAAACCTTTCGGTAAGTCAAATTCCACTGTCACATTCATATCGCCATCATAATAGCTTTCAAAGAAAAGATATGCAGAGAGCGTGCTGTTCCCGACTGCAAGGCCATTTCCTTCTACCCCATGAGGGACCTGAATTATGAATGTAGTCATATCTTCAGGTTTGAAATCCTCCTGCTGAGCCTGTGCAGCTACGGGCTGTAGAATTAGCACAAGTATTAGGAGGAGAAAACCTCTATTTTTCATTCCGCTACCTTTTTGTTATTTGAGAATTTTTCGGATTTCCTGCATTTTTGCGTTCCAGTCAGGGACATCTTCGGAACTAATTATATCAACAGCCCCACCCTGAAACTCTCCTTCTCCTGCCAGTTCTTCCATCCAGCTCTCAATTTCGAGATAAGACATTTTCAATTCTTCCAGAAGCTCGGGGTCGGGGTTCCAGAGCCCTCTTGACTGAGCTTCAAGGAGCCGTCTGGACATTTCCTCGAGGGCATAGGGGTTGTTCTCTTCAAAAAAGCGGCGCATTTCTTCGTCAAGCACGAAGGTCTTTGTGATATCATCAAAAATCCAGTCATCCACCTCCTGGGTAGAAGCCTCCCAGCCATAGACCCTTCCAACCCTTTTCGAAATGTCCTGTGCGCCTTTATATCCATGATGCTTCATGCCTTCAATCCATTTCGGATTTAAGAGCCTGGCTCTTACGACCCTTCGCAGTTCGTCAGCCATGTCCCTGACTTCAACGTGCTGAGGTTCTCGAGTATCACCAAAGTAAACTTTTACATCTCTTCCGGAAGCCTGCTTGGCTGCAGCTGTAAAACCTCCGTGGACTCCAAAGTAACAGCAGCACCCTAAAAGGTCGTACTCGTCGCTTACCACTTTATTAAAGGTAGCATCCACAGTCCTAAGGCTTGAAGCAAGTTGAGTATGGGCTTCCTTGCCTTTTACATCCTTTCCATATGCATACCCATTCCAGTAAAGGAAGATGTCTGCCAGGTCTTTTTCATCTTTCCAGGCACTTGCATAGACTGCAAGCTGAACCCCGGCCGAATAAGTCCCTGGCTTGCTTGAAAAGATCCTTAAGGTAGCATCCCTGGAACTTGTTCCGTCTTCAATCATCCGAAGACTGTGTTTTCTTGGGTAATTCATCTCCTCAGGTTCATCAAGGGAAGCCACAACCTGGATTGCTTCGTCTATGACTTCAAGACAGTTTGGAAAATTATCCCGTAGAATTCCTGAAACTCGGATTGTAATATCAATTCTTGGCCTGCCAAGTTCTTCAAGTGGAATCACGGAGAACCCTTTCAGCTGTCCATTGCTGAACCATACCGGTTCAACCCCAAGCAGGCTCATAATCTGGGCCATTCCCTCTCCATCAGCCCACATTACATCATTTGCCATCCAGTAAAATCCCACATTCTCAGGATATCGGCCTTCGTCTTTGATGTGCCTATTAATCAGAACCTCTGAGAGCTGCTGTCCTACTCTCCAGGCAGCTTTTGTCGGAATCTTTTTCGGGTCAAGTGAATAGAAATTCCTGCCTGTTGGCAGCACGTCATCTCTTCCACGCATAATAAGGCCTGAAGGGCCTGCAGGGATGTACCCTCCATCAAAGCCGTGCAGAAGAGCTTCAATTTCAAGTGAGTCATCTATTCTGGATTCAAGATCAAGAATCCTGCTGCAAATCGAAGCTGCATCCTGAAGAAGTGCGGAATTTATATCCGGATCTTTGATATTTTGCTCTCCGAAGCGTTTTCCTTCAAAAACTTCTTTGATTATCCTGGTTGGCTCTATTTCAGGGTTATTTATCTCCTCGTCGTTATTTTGCTCTTCAGAGATTCTTTCTTTGACAATCAGTCCTTCAAAGCTTTCTTCTTTGACATCCTGCCCTTCAAAGTCTTTTTCATCAAAAATCTCTTTGATTATCCGGGCTGGCTCTTTTTCAGGGTTATTTATAAATGTTCTTATAAAGTCTTTAGAAAGGGAGTCTATCTCTTCAAGCAACTGTCCGTTTGATTTTCCGTTTTCGGAAATCAGGCTCTGGTCAGAGATCAGTTCATCCAGGTCAAGTCCCAGAAGTTCTGCAATCAACCTCCTAATCGAGACTTTGTTTCCCACACTTCCCTGGTCATCATACCTTAAAACCGAGTTTATGAATTCGACTTTTTTCTCTCCTTCGGGAATCTGTCCGAAGATGTGCATCCCATTATGTATCTGGCTGTTTCTTATTTTTCCAAGAACTTCGTGTGCTTTTCTTACTATTTCTTCAAACGGAGTCTGGTGATCGGCTTTTATCTCGGAATTCAGATTAGATTTTTTGATTTCGTCAAGGATCAGGTGCTTCAGGGCATGCTCACGTCCCCTGTCGTGTTTCACCTGTTCGTATTCTCCAAGCAGTCTGTCAAGTTCTGCCAGGTTTTCGTAAAGTCCTCCTGAGGTCATGACAGTCTGCATATGGTCTATCAAACAAGCAAGGCTCCGGCGTTTGGCAATTGTACCTTCCGGAGGATTGTCCGAATTATAAATATAAAGGTGGGGAATAGTCCCGATACTTATGTCAGGATAACAATCTTCTGAAAGCCCAACTCCTTTTCCAGGCAGGAACTCAAGGTTCCCATGGGTTCCTACATGTACGAGCACATCGGCTCCGAATGTGTCTTCAAGATACCTGTAAGTTGCAAGGTACTGATGGGTTGGCGGAACCTCAGGATCGTGGAGGATCTTGCAGACTTTTCCGTCACATCTGGCACCTGCGCATCCCCGTTTTGGCTGTACGCAAACTACAACGTTTCCGTATTGCATTCCTGTTACAACGATCTTATTATCATAGACCATAGCTGCAGGAATACCGTCTACTTCTTCTCCAGGAGGATTTCCCCAGCCCTCAATTACTCTTTGCCTTACCTTCGGGCTTAGAGTGTTGAAAAATTTCTCGTATTCTTCTTTTTCCACAAAAGCCAGGGCTCCGCCGTTTTTCACTATCTCATTAATAGGAGTCCACCTGAACTCGGAAATTGCTTTTCTCTTGAGAATGGTTTCAATGAGGTCCTTTCCGTTTTCAGGAGGATTGACGGCATAACCTGCTTCTTGCATCCGGTTCAGTATTCTTGCCACGCTTTCGAGAGAGTCAAGATTTGCAGCGTCTCCTACCGAGCCTTCAACACCTGTGCAGGGTCTATTGTGCAGGATAAAGGCAACTTTTCTCCGGTTGATCGGTTTTTTCCTGAGTTCGGTCCATTTTAAAATTCTGGATGCAAGTTTTGAGCAGCGGTCCTCTATAGGAAAACGCCCCATATAGTTTCCTTCTTTTTTGCCTGCTCCTATTATGATAGGCTCAATTCCCCCCTCAAACTCCGGAAGAGCTACACTCCATCCAATCTCACTGCTTAATCCCATTGATTCCTGCCATTCTTCAACAGTCATATAGTGTGAAATTACAGGCTGGAAAATAGGGACATCAAGTTTTCTCAGGACTTCTATGCCTTTTGCTGCGCAGGATATGTTTCTCTCTTCGGTTTTACTGCTTGCAATAAAAAAAGGAGATAGTTTTATAAGACAATCTATTATAGGCCTGCTGTTTTTTATGAAATAATCCTCTATGACCTCATTCATTCCCCTGCTTCCAAGTTCTTTATCTTTCAATGAGTATGCAAAAACAGGGACAACCGATAGATTGAGCTTTTCTAGCTTTCTTATTAGAGCATTCTCTATCTCGAGTTCGTTGTTTACCCAGGAAGTCCTGGAGATAAGCAGACCCACGGTTTTATCTTTCAAAGGCCCGTACCATTTAATATACTCTTCAAGGTTTGAGAATCTATTCTCTGCGTCCGGATGAAATAACCCGTCCCATGGTATCTTTTCAGGTGGTTTTGTTTCAATCTTGCAGCCTAAAACTTCTTTTAAAATATAACGCAGCATATTGGCAAAGTTTTCCTGTCCTCCATAGATTATATAAGAAAAACATGTAGCTGCAATCTCAAGTTTCACCGAAGAGAGGGTAAATGAGGAGGGATCACTCCCTACGCAGATTACGGGTACCCTCGTTTTTAACGGTTCAAGTTTTTCGTAGAACTCTTCCCAGAAAGGATTTGATATATAGTATAGAAAGACTGCATCCGCATGTTCGCATTCAAGAAGTACCTTCTCAGCTTCTTCCGGATTATCTTCCAGTATTTTTGAATAGTGGGCTTCAAGCTCTATGCCAAGATCTCCTGCAGCTTTGAGGAGAGTGGGAATGTAGGAATTCCACGTTATTGAAACAATTTTCATGTTTTTCTCCTCTCATGTAAGAACATGCACTTTATACTCTCCAAGCGCTGTGCCGTCATCAAGCCTTGCAGGAGCTTCCAGGGCTGCAATATACTTGCCATCAGGGGAGATATCAGCTGCTATTGTAATTCCTTTGGTATTATAGACCTGGACAAGTTTGGAATTTGAACCTCCGCTTTTTGATATGTCAAAGACATACACTCCGTGGACATTTCTGTCCTCGGTCACCAGGTTCTGGGATATAGGGACAACAAGATACCTGTCATTCATTGCACATTCCCCTGCATAGCCATCCACTCTCCATTTCCACAGCAGGTTGCCGTCAGTATCATAGGCAAAGATGCTGTTTCCATTAGGATGTTCTATAGGAGCATCGTTGTTTTTGTCTTTGGAGAATGTGCTGCCTATCGAGAAAATAAGGGTATTATTGATAATGTATGCATAATTCGCACTACCGTAAATAGGAACTCCGCTTACTACAACCGGGGTTGAAATGTTTGCTTGCCATCCTATTTCCGGTGTGCCGGTTTCCATGCTCCTGGAATTATTAAATAAAAAGGCTCGCCCGTCACTGGTCATTGTTATTATATTTTTACCATCAGGAGTAATCTGGGTACTGTACCATATTGCAGTATAATCAAAAAATGGTTTAAGAGGCGGGATTGAATAGTTCCAATATTCCTTTCCGGTATTTCCGTCCAGAACATGTACAGTTCCTTCTTTCCATTTGTCGGCGTTTGCAAAGTTGGTAGTGCCGAAAACAGAATATTTTCCGTCAGGGGTTGTATCAACCCATGTAACTCCTGAGTCCATAAGTTCGGATTCGGGGAATTTCCAGCGTAAATTGCCTTCAGGGTCAAAAGAATAAACTTTTCCCAAATATTTGTATTTCTCTCCTATGTAGCCGCAAGCTCTACTGGCAGCAACATAGATGTTTCCTTTTGAATCCAGTTTTATTTTTTTCATGGCTGGCATGTGGTCAAGATCTGAACCCAGGTCTTGTCCTGCTCCATATTTCCAGATTTCTTTGCCATTTAAATCAAAGCAGTGAATAAAAGCGTCCGGACTATCTTCTCCTACTATCAGACGTTTGCCATCCCCTGAAAACTCTATATCTGAAATTCTTGCATCAGCTATGCCTTTAACAAGCTGTGTTTCCCAAACCTTTTCACCTGTTGCAAGCTCTATAAGTTTCAGAGAACCTCCTTGAGTCCCAATAGCAAGATACTTGCTGTCAGGGGAGAATTTAATCATGCCTTCTACATTTTCCGTAGTTTTATCTATCGATCCTGGAGTAACATCTTCAAGTTTTGTAGCGTACTCTTCTTTCAAAGCAGGTTTTTCAGGAGCGTACACTTCCAGATCACTTTTTGCCCCGTTGCCTGTGATTACTTCAAACTTATATTGAGTATTGGGTTTCCAGTCAAAAGCTACAAAGACCTGATTCTCGGTTTTTCCAATATTTATTGACTCTGCCGAATTATTAACAGACGAAATTTTTACCTGTGAAATTTCTGCCTCTTCTTTTAGGGTAATCAGAGCTCCGGTTCTGGAAAATACTATAGAGTCTATGGATACCCCGGCATCGGAATTACCCGTTTCCTCTATATTCTGGGCACCTTCGGAAGCCTGAGCAATTTTACCATTTTCTGATTCCTGGCCTTTTTCAGCGCATCCGGCAGTAATTACAGTTAGAATAAGCAGGACTATCAAAATTTTCCATTTCATTCTCTCACCTGACAATTATTAACCTGTGTTTCCCAATCACATTCCCGTTTTCAAGCTTTAGAGGAGCTTCAACTGCAGCAACTGTGCAGTCGGAAGAAATCGCAGCATCTAAAATAACGCCTTCAGTGTTAAATCTCCAGATTAGCCTTGAATTACCGTTTCCGGATTTTTGGTTATCAAAAACATGAACTCCATGAACCTGAGTATTACCTGAAGACGAGTCTTTTCCAACTGGCAGGACAAAGAATCTCATATCCGGAGAAAAGAAGATCCCTGCACAGCGTCCTCCGAGATTATAGTTCCAGGAAGTGTTTCCTTTTTCAGTATCACACGACACAAGAGAGTTCTCAAGGGGATGTGCCATTGGTATGTTATCGGGATAATAAGCAGGAAGTGTGGCTCCGGTAAGGTAAAGTATCTCATTTTTACTGGAAATTTTTGCAGCTTCCCCATAGGCATAGATATGACTTCCTTCAACTTCCTCTGGAACTGTTACATTGGACTGCCAATCATAGGTGTCCCATGATGTCTTTCCGTCTCCTGGGGTTTTCATGTCCCATGCTGTTTTCCCATCTCCTGGTCTCATCATCTCGGAATCGTAAAAAAGGTATTTTCGTCCATCCCCGGTATAGGCAGTTACCACGGACCCGTCATCTGAAATATCAAGTCCGTGCCAGATAGCTGCAGAAACAAAGTAAGGCTTAAGAGGAGGAATTTCATATTTCCAGCGGAGGTTTCCACTTTCATCCACGGAATAGACAACTGCATCAAGCCCAAGGGAATTTGTCCAGTCCCCGGTTGAAAAAACCACATTTTTTCCATCCTGGCTTGAATCAATCCAGTTTACACTCTGAGCATAGTTTTCGGTTGCAGGCAGTTTCCATGAAAGAGTGCCATCCGGACTGAACCTGTACACCCTTGAAGCCAGCCCGTACTCGGGCTCTTTCCAGTATCGACCTGCTGCAATGTATACAGCATCATCAGCAGCCGTTATTTTGTATATGCAGGGCTGATATTTTGAGTTCGTACTGGTTCCCAGGTCATCGGCACTTCTATAACTGTGAATTTCATTTCCTGTGCCGGCATCCAGAGAATAAATGTATCCGTCAGTACTCTTTTCCCCTGCGAGCAGATACTTTCCGTCTTTCGAGAACGAAACTTCCGAGATATTTCCTCTTAGAGTCTTTTCCCAGAGTAGTTTTTTGCCTGACACGTCAATAACTGTCAGTTTTTTCCCTGTCCCGACAGCTACATGCTTTCCGTCCCAAGAGTATGCCACACAGTCCTGGACAGTCGATCTTCCTTCACTGAGATTATCCGGAGTTATATTTCCAAGTTCATATTCCCAGTAAAGGTAAGGAGAAGATTTTTCAGAAGAGGTTAGGTTTTCCTGACTGAATTGACTGCTTTCATGACCGCTCTCAATTTCTGAGATTTCTTCACTGCTATTGTTTCCTTTTTCATTAGAGGTTAAAATATGTGAAGATGTGCATCCCGAACAGACTAGAAACACTACTGAAAATATAATTATCAGTACAATACTACTCTTTTTCATTTTCAGACTCCTTTGATTACTCTTTGTTATCCGTATATCTTCAGGTCTGAGATACTCAAAATGTTCTGATGTTGCGTACTGTTGTCACCAAAACCTGCACTCAATTTTTCAATTTTTATATTTTCAGCAGGCCCGCAGTACTTTTCATAATCTTCAGCAAGATTTCTTTCAACTGAACTCAGTGGAATTCCTGAGATTATAATCGATGGCGAAAAACGCCTTCGATTTTCCTGATCCCGATAATATTCACCTTCGGATTGAGGATTCATGCTTCCCGCTGCAACATAGTAAATAGACTTGTGATCACTGAATGTCACTTTTAGCCAGAGACTGAATTTATTCAGGTCCTGTCCGTTCCAGTTCCAGGAAATTTTTCCTGGGGATAAGCTCATATTTTTACTCCAAATCCCTTCCCCTGTCTGTGACGAATTTGTTGTTTCTAGATACAGTGCCCCATTTTTGCATCTTAGAAACTCTCCTTCAAAATTACAATTTTTAAAGTCTTCCTGGTATACGTTTTTTTTATCTGGGACAATCTGAGAATAAATTATCAAGCCTGCAAGGCCCAGGACTATAAATCCGAACATTATAGTCTTTCTGGAAGTCATAATTGACCCATATAGGAAGTGATTAATAAATATTTCGAAAATATTCTTAAATCATCTCATATAGTAATAATAAAATAAAAATTATGGTTACGATATCCCAAAATTATAGCTACGACATCTAAAAATTATAACTACTATCCCAATTCGATTTTTCTGCGATACTGAGTTACTATTTTAATTTCTACTCGACAATTAGTTTATTCTTAAAATTCTCATAATTTCCACTATCAGTAAGACCAGGTAATAGTTATTGTTCTCCCAGGTACTCTATGAACTAAGCTTTACGGTTTTATATTCTCCTTCAACATTACGCTTTTTTTTGTATTATAATAATTACTTTTTCTAATTAAAAAACAAAATTGATATATATTGCTACTATATTCTTCACATTTATGACTAATTGCAACAAAATGACTATAATCACTATCTATTTTTATATTATTTTTGTTATCTCAGTTATTTTAATTGCTATTAATCCTGTAGACGGTGCTATTGAACAACGAGGCCCTATTATAGATATTTCAGCCGGAGAACACACAATTCTTAACGGAGAAAATTGCCCCGGGTTTTATTATTCAACTTCTACCGGCACGTACTATGAGTCTCTGGAGCTTAATTTCTCTAAAAACGGGTTTATTGATGCGGGAAATGCAACTTATACCTCAAAAATCGTTTATGGTTCAACGGCTTTCTTTGGGAAGAAATATAAGGTCTTTGAAGATGGTTTGATCACCGAGAACCTTGTTAGCTATGGAAGTCGTGATCTTCAACGAGGAAATGATTATGATCTGGGAAATGGCTACAAACTGGTGCTTCAGGGGGTAAACAATGATTCTGCTCTCATAGAACTTCAGAAAAACTCCGTCCCGGTTACTGCGAAATCTCTCGAAGAAGGTTCAAAGTTCAACTTCAATGCTACAATAAACGGCACTAAGTATACGATTCTGGAAGGAACTCTCGACCGTGTTCTTGACAGTAAGGACCCGATTGTGAGTCTCACGAGTGTAAACCAGTACTCGACCGAACCTATTGAGATTAACATTGGGGATCAGTATGGTAATTTCGAGGTCACTGAGGCTACAGATGAAAAAATCGAACTGAAAAATAGAGTGCCTATCCAGATGAGTCCTGGAGATTATGTCACTATCCTTAAAGATTTGATCGATTTCAGGGTGGCTGATTCCGTATACAGGGCATGTTCTTACAATATGACTAAAGAGGTTATCAAGTCATATCAGATAAAAGGTACATCTTTAACTGTAAACCGCTCGGATTCTTCTCCGGATTCCTGCGTCTGGACTGCTGATTCTTTTGGTATGCTCTATTATGATCTTGAAAACAATTTCAGTACAGAAAGACTTGAACTCAATCTTAATACCGAAGACAAATGGATTCCGAAAGGAGGTCTGGTTTATGAATCTTCACCTGTCAAGGTTCCATATAAAAACCCGGAGATGAGGAATTATGGAGAAAACGCTTTTGATGGTGGATATTCTGTGCTTGGATGGGATGGTGAGAAATATGCATATCTAGGAGACGACCAGGGACTTATAAATGTCCTTATGGATGATGACAATGGCAGAAGTCTCTATTCCGGTGAAGAGTGGAACCTTGGAGAAGGGTATACTCTGAAAGTAGATGGCATAGAGTCGGATAAAGTCCACCTGACGGTTTTGAGAAATAATGTTGCTGTTTATTCAAGTATAATCTCTCCAGGGAAGTCAGCTGATCTGGGTACACATACTCTCCTGTATAATAAAACAGTAAATGGTATTGAAGTCCCACTCTTTTCCGTATATGTGGATAATGTCCTGGAAGGAAACGGAACCTCTGGTGTAAGCCTGAAATATCCTTTACACTTTTCCGAAAGCCCTCTTGAAATAAAGGTCGGGGATATGTTCGGGGCACTTACTGTTGTTGAAACTTCCCCTGAAATCCGGCTTGAAAACGAAAATTCTCTCAATTTCGGTTCGGACCTCGAGGTTACAGAAGAGATTCACCTTGGCTCTTTTGAAAAGAAGACAGGAGAAAATCTCAATGTTACCTTTTTCCCTTTCATGAACAAGGTGGAAAATGTGGATTCCGTTCTTCCTACGGTTACTAAGTGGTCTATCCCGGTTATGAGTGTTGAAGAATACCTTATCGGAAACTGAAATATATTGAGGTTAAACCATGAAAAACCATAATATTACTACTTACCCTTTTACTGCAATAGTCGGGCAGGAGAAAATGAAAAAAGCCCTGATCCTGAATGCTATCAATCCGAAAGTAGGAGGGGTTCTTATCAGGGGTGAAAAAGGTACTGCCAAGTCAACGGCTGTCCGGGCACTGGCTAATCTCCTGCCCGAAATCGAAGTAGTAGAAGGCTGTAAATTCCATTGCAGTCCTCATGATGTAAATGCAATGTGTGAAGAGTGCCTGGAAAAGGTAAAAGCCGGGACTCTTAAGAGTTCTTCCATAAAAATGAAAGTTGTGGATCTACCTGTAAGTGCTACCGAAGACCGTGTTGTAGGGACTCTTGATATCGAACATGCCATCAAGAAAGGGGAAAAGCGCTTTGAGCCCGGAGTACTTGCTCATGCTCACAGGGGTATCCTGTACGTGGATGAGATTAATCTTCTGGATGACCATCTTGTAGATGTGCTCCTGGACTCTGCAGCAATGGGAGTAAATACCGTTGAAAGAGAAGGAATTTCCTTTTCCCATCCTGCAAATTTCGTGCTTGTAGGAACCATGAACCCCGAAGAAGGAGAACTTCGACCCCAGTTACTTGACCGTTTCGGTTTATGCGTGGATATAAAGGGAATCATGGATGTAGCCAGACGGGTGGAACTTATCAAATATAGGCTCAGTTATGAGACCGATCCTGAAACTTTTGCAGTAAGCTGGCAGGCTGCAGAGTCCGAGCTTTGCGGGCAGATTCTCCTGGCACAGAAATTACTTCCTGAAGTGAGGATCTCGGATAGCATGCTTGAGTTGATCAGCCAGATCTGTGTTGATATGGGAGTCGATGGGCACAGGGCAGATATCACAATGATGAAAACCTCAATCACTCTTGCAGCTTTCAATGGCAGGACTGAGGTCCTTGAAGAGGATGTAAAAGAAGCTGCAGAGCTTGTCCTTCCTCACCGTATGCGTAGAAAACCGTTTGATAATCATTCTGATAAGCAGGATAAGCTAAATGAAAGTATAGAGAAACAAAGGGAAAAAGAAAAGGAAAATAAAAAAGAAAAGCAAAAAGAAAAAGATGAAAATAAAAATGAACAGCAAAAAAAAGAGCATAATGAGCAAACCGGAAGATCACAGGCTCACCCAGAAGAGCAGAAATCAGATAGCCCTCAGGACAGCACCGGAGAACAGCCTGATGCTTCCTCGGAAACTATTTTTGCAACAGGAGCGAGTTACCAGATAAAGCAATTTTCTCCCGATTTTCGAAGAAATAACCGAAATGGGTCAGGTCGGCGCAGCAAAACTCTTACGAAATCCAAACAGGGCAGGTATATAAAGAGTAAAATTCCCGAGGAAAAAATCACGGATCTTGCTTTTGATGCTACCTTAAGGGCAGCTGCACCTTACCAGCTTGTAAGGGAAAAAAACGGAAACTCCATAGTAATTCATGAATCGGATTTCAGGCAAAAAGTCCGTGAGAAAAAGATAGGTAACTTTGTACTTTTTGTTGTGGATGCCAGCGGTTCTATGGGGGCTCAACAGCGGATGGTAGCTTCTAAAGGTGCAGTGCTTTCAATGTTGATGGATGCCTACCAGAAACGTGATAAAGTTGGGCTTATTGCTTTTAAGGGAGCAGGAGCAGAGCTGGTGCTGCCGCCAACATCCAGCGTGGAAATGGCGCAAAAATATCTGGAAGAACTGCCAACCGGAGGAAAGACTCCCCTTTCACATGGGCTTATGAAAGGCTATGAAACCATAAAGGCAGAACTTCTGCGCGATCCTGACATTTGTCCGTTTATGGTTCTGATCTCTGACGGAAGGGCAAATGTCAGTATGAACGGTGAACCTCCTCTCCAGGAGTCAAAAACGATAGCTTCCATGTTTCGAAGTGAATGCATACAATCGGCAGTTATTGATACGGAAAGCAGCATAATTAAATTCGGGCTTGCGCAGGAGATTTCAAGTGCTCTTGGAGCCAGATATCTTGCACTTGAGGACCTGAAGGCAGATTCAATAGTTGAAGCTGTTCGAACTTCGGCCCCTTTTGAATTCTCGGTTTCTTCAGGCAGCTTTTCGGCTTGAAGTTCTTCTTTTATGGAAACTTTTAGCTTGAAGTTCTTTATTTTTCATCTTAAATACTATGGTTTCTCGAAAATAGAATTATAATTTTCAAAAGTACAACAAAAGATATATGTCTATCTAAAAACGTAAACCATGCCTATGGATTTCCAGATCTTGGATGCAGACTATGAAGTCATTAATGACAGCAGTCCCGTAATCCGCCTCTTTGGTAGGGGAGAGGACGGGAAGAGCGTTTGCTGTTTTGTTCCCGATTTTGAACCTTATTTCTATCTCAAGGCCTCTGGAGACCTTAATGCCGTAGCCAGGCTTATCGAAGATACTTTCACTCAAGTTAAAAAAGTAGATATTGTTGAGAAATTCGAGCCTATTGGGTATCAGAAAACAAAGACAAAGATGCTCAGGGTTACTACTCACTTGCCCAGAGAGGTGCCCGAAATCAGGGACGAGATTCTGAAGCTTCAGGAAGTAATGAGGGCCGAAGGCAAATGGGAAGTGTATGAGACCGATATTCTTTTCAGAAATCGTTTTTTAATTGACAGAGATCTCGGAGGTATGGTCTGGGTATCTGCAGAAGGGGAAGCCGTTGATCCTGCAAAATATATCCGGACAAGTAGTTCAGGTAGTTCTCGCTGTGAGAAATTCGCGTGTGATGCTTCAATCCTTGCGTCCGGATTCCATAAAGTTGAAAATCTTACTCTTGCTCCCCTGAAGTATCTATCTTTTGATATCGAATGCCTGCCTCTTGATGGAGGAATGCCTTCTCCTGAGGTTTCACCTGTAGTCATGATCAGCTTCTCTTTCGAGCCTGAGTATAAAGGACATAAAACCCTTGTGCTTCTGGCAAAACCTGTGGAGGGTCTGAATTCCGATGTTTATCCCTGCAAGGACGAGACCGAGATGCTAAATCGGTTTTTTGAGATCTTCTGTGAGTACGACCCTGATATTGTAGTGGGATATAATCACCAGGATTTTGATATTCCTTACATAACGGACCGAGTAAAAACTCTGGTTTCAGAAGGGAAATCAATAAATCCTGTTGTCGGCCGGGATGGCAGCAAAATAGGTTACAGAAAATTCGGACTTATTACCCGCACTGAAATGAAAGGCAGGGTGGTTGTTGATGCGCTTCCTCTGGTAAGAAGAGCTTTCAGTCTGAAGCAGTACACCCTGCGTGCGGTTTCAAAGGAACTTCTGAACCGCGAAAAACTGGATGTACCCCCCCTTGAAATGGAAGAGTACTGGGCCGATACGGGGGAAAAATTCAAAAAATTCGTCGATTACTCACGCAGGGATGCGGAGCTTGCCCTTGAACTTATCCTTCATTTAAAACTTCTTGACAAATATATTGCCCTTGCTCAGGTGAGCGGAAGCCTGCTTCAGGAAATCGTTGATGGAGGCCAGACATCGATGATTGAAACTCTTCTTTTAAGAGAGTTTGGCCTCCGCGACAGAGTTCTCCTTCCAAAACCTGATGATGGAGTTTCGGCCGAGAGATATGAAATGAGCTCTGATCTCAAAGGAGGAGAAGTTCTTGAACCTCAGAAGGGACTTCTGGAAAATGTGCTAATTCTTGACTACAAATCCCTTTATCCAACCATAATGATGGCACATAACCTGTGCTACACTACAGTAGTCACAGGTGACCGGCCTGAAGAGGTAACTATCAAACCTCCATCCGGTGGAGAGTTCGTGCCTCCTGATGTTTATAAAGGTATTGTGCCTTCTATCCTTGAAGATCTGCTTAGTCGAAGGACACAGACAAAGAAAAGGATGAGAAAGACTTCTAATGAAAATGAGTACAGAGTACTTGATGCCACTCAACTTGCCCTGAAAAGCTTGCTAAATAGCTTTTATGGTTATTCCGGGTATGCCAGGGCAAGGCTCTACAGCCTGACTCTTGCAAACGCAGTAACCAGTTTTGGAAGAAGTAATATCCTCAATACGCGGGAAATTATCAACAGTACTATAGGAAAAATAATTCTCAGGAATAAAACAGCTCTACTCCTTGACGAAGCCGGAGAACTCTCTCCCCAGGATAGGGTAGTTGAATTGTCGGTTGCCTATGGGGATACTGACAGTGTTTTTGTTCACTGTAAGTCCAGAGAGGATCTATCTCTTGAAGAGATTAGTCTTATAGGTAACAGGCTTTCGAATATCGTTTCTGCGTCCTTGCCCGATCCAATGGAACTTGAGTTCGAGTCCATTGCCAAACGTGCTCTTCTTATTGCAAAGAAGCGCTACGCTCTCTGGCTTTTCGAGCCAAGAAATTCAGGCTGGGAAGACAAGATCAAGGTTAAAGGTATGGAGACTGTCCGAAGGGACTGGTGTGAACTGACCTCGGTAACCCTCAATAAAGTGCTTGAACTTGTGCTTATAGAAGGTAATGTTGACCAGGCTGTGAATTACGTTCGTGAAGTAGTCAGCAAGGTCAGGAATCTCGATCCTGCAAAAGACTCGGATATTATCGAAAGTCTTGTTCTAACCCGCACCCTTACAAAAAAGACTGAAAGTTATAAGAACAAGCAACCTCATCTTACTGTTGTTGAAAACCTGAAAAAAAGGACCGGTGTTGTACCTTCCATAGGAACAAGGATACCTTTTGTCATTATTGCAGGTAAAGGACTCTTTGTTGATCGGGCTGAAGACCCGGATTATGTTAGGGAAAACAACATCCCGATAGATGTCGATTACTATATTAAGAAGCAGATACTTCCACCGGTGGAACGTATTCTTGAAGTTTTCGGGGTCAAGATATCTTCACTTGACTTTGATTCAAAACAAAAAGGACTATTTGATTTTGAAGCTAAAAAGCCTGAAGTAAAGAAACAGGAAAAGCCCTCTTCAGAAAAGGAAAGTAAGGTAAAAGCTCAGGAGCAGAATTTATGTAAGGAGAATGGACATGCAGCTCAGAGTTCTCTTTTCGATTTCTGAAACTGCGCTTTTTGTCCTGAAACTTTTTTGTTCTGAATTTCTGTATTTTTAAAGTATTCAGATTACTTTTACCTTCATTTTCGTATTACTTTACTTTATTTCCAGCTTTTACCTTCATTTTCGTATTACTTTACTTCATTTCCAGACTTTTAACTTCATTTTCGTGTTACTTTACTTCATTTCCAGACTTTTAACTTCATTTTCGTATTACTTTACTTCACTTTCAAATTATATGTTATGCTCACAAACTGGTCTTTAATCTCTGTTCTTTCTTCTGAGCTTCAGTTAATTTTGCCTGCCATTGATCTCTTATACTAATTTTTCCTTAGTGCTATTTCTCTTAATATCTATATTTTTTATAAGATAAATATACTCTACTGTTTTCTATTATATTTTTTAATAATATGTACTTCTCTATATTCTACCAAGCGAATCTTTATATATTTTTCATTTATTGTGCATTGTACTGGAAACAACTTAGGCGAACGTAAATTTAATTTACGACTTGATGGAGTGTCTGTACACATGGCAAATAAATTAAAAAAGTATTCAATTCTCTTACTATTGATTATCGGGCTTGTGTTCCTGGGAATTGGATGTACCGGAACTAAAAACAACGAAGGATCTTCTGCAGAAAATGTTACTGGTGCTGAACCTCCTTCTGCAGAAAACGTTAGTGGTGCTGAATCTGCAAGTATTCTCTTGAAAGGCTCTGATACGGTTCTGCCTCTTGCACAGGCTGAAGCTGAAGAATTCATGGCTGAAAACTCTGGGAAAAGCGTAACAGTTACCGGAGGCGGATCCGGAGTTGGAATTGCTGCTCTTATTGACGGTGAAGTAAATATTGCTCCGGCATCCAGAGAAATGACAGATGACGAAATTAAATCTGCTGAAGCAAAAGGAATCAATCCTGTAGAGACTACTATTGCCTATGACGGCATTACTGTAATTGTAAATCCTTCTAATTCTGTTTCTAACCTTACCTTTGACCAGCTACGTGGTATCTACAACGGAAGCATCAGCAACTGGAAAGAAGTTGGCGGAGCGGATGCACAAATTGCTGTAATTTCAAGAGACAGCAGTTCCGGAACTTATAAAGACTTCCAGAAGGATGTTTTGCAAGGTGATGAATACCGACCTGATGCTCTTATTCAGCCTGCTACTGGAGGCATAGTTACTGAGGTCTCCCAGAATACCAACGCAATAGGGTATATCGGTTTTGCGTACATCGACAGCAGTATAAAGGCACTAAGCCTGAATAATGGTAATGGGTCTGTAGCTCCAACTGAAGAAAGTATACTTAATGGTTCATACCCGCTTTCAAGATCCCTTTACTTCTATACCGATGGAGAGCCTTCAGGCTTGACAAAGGAATTTACTGATTTTGTGTTGAGCGAAAAAGGGCAGAGCATTGTAAGTACAGTCGGGTATATCCCATTAAAAAAGTAAAACAACTGCTAAAAACATTTAAGGGATAAAATGCTAAGCAGAAATTATAAGGAAAAAACAATCGAATGGACTCTATTTTCAGTCAGTGTCCTTACGGTTGTTATTCTCTTCCTTATATGTCTTTTTTTATTCAGAGACGGTTTACTTCTTTTTAAGGATACGTCTCTTATGGATTTCCTTACAGGAAAGTTCTGGTATCCGACATCAATAAACAGGCAATTTGGGCTGTTACCTCTGTTTTTCGGGTCTCTTATTGTTACTGCCGGCGCTATCATTTTTGCTGTTCCTCTGGGAGTTGCTGCTGCTATATATATTTCTGAAATCGCTGATCCACGGATTGCAGATTTTCTGAAACCGTTTATTGAAATTCTCGCAGGAATTCCTTCTGTTGTATTTGGGTTTTTTGGGCTCGTTATACTGGTTCCAATTATACAAGATAGCTTTAGCCTGCCAACCGGCCAAACTGCTCTTACGGGCTCTATTATGTTGGGAATTATGGCGCTCCCTACGATTATCACTATTTCAGAGGATGCTATAAGTTCTGTTCCCGGTACTCTCGAACAGGGTTCGCTTGCTCTTGGGGCTACAAAGTGGCAGACGATATACAAAGTCATAGTTCCTGCAGCACTATCGGGAATCTCAGCGGCTGTAATGCTTGGTATAGGAAGAGCTATAGGAGAGACTATGACCCTTATGATGGTTACTGGAAATACTGCAGTAATTCCTTCTTTTCCAGAGGGTTTTCTAGCTTCTGTAAGGACAATGACCGCCACAATTGCACTTGAAATGGGTGAAGTTCCTCAAGGAAGTACTCACTTCCATGCTCTCTTTGCGGTCGGATCCGTACTTTTTATCATAACTTTCCTGATTAACCTGATTGCGGATTCAATCAAAAAGCGATATCGGTTCAAGGTGGATTGAGCATGGAGCTAAATGCAGAAGTAAAAGAAAGTGATCATAAAGCGACCAGGGTTCAGGGAGGGCTGAATTTTAGACTTAATGCAAAGACAAGCGAAAAGATCGCCTTTGCGTTTCTTGGCCTTTCAGTACTGATAGTAGTAGGGTTTGTGCTAGTTATCCTTGCTTATATTGTTTACAATGGATATGGTGCAATTAACATTGGGTTCCTTACTGAAATGCCCAGACTTATGATGACTCAAGGTGGAATCTATCCGGCAATTGTAGGTACCTTATACCTCATCATAGGCTCCATGACTGTGGCTCTTCCTGTTGGAGTTATGGTGGCTATATACCTTAATGAGTATGCAGGAGAAACCCGGACAACCTGGCTAATTGAGATGGCAATCAACAACCTTGCAGGAACTCCTTCTGTTGTCTTCGGGCTTTTTGGGCTTGCGTTGTTTGTAAAATATTTTGGTTTTGGTCCTTCTCTGTTGGCGTCCTCTCTAACACTTTCTCTCCTTATTCTGCCTGTTATTATCCGTGCTACTGAGGAAGCCTTGCTTACGGTTCCTAAAGAATATCGGGAATCGTCTCTTGCACTTGGGGTCAGTAAATGGCAGACTATCCGGCATGTAGTGCTGCCAGCTGCCATACCCGGAATTGTTACGGGATCAGTGTTGAGTATAGGGAGGGTTGCAGGAGAAACCGCTCCTATTCTCTTTACAGGCGTAGCTTATTTTTTACCAAGGCTGCCTGATTCGGCCTATTCGCAATTTATGGCGCTCCCTTACCACCTTTTCGTGCTTGCAACAGCAGGGACAAATATTGCAAAAACCAGGTCTATTCAGTATGGAACAGCTCTGGTTCTGTTGATTATCGTCCTGGGTTTAAATTTTGTAGCTGTTCTGATTCGCAGGCATTACCGGAAAAAATTGAAAGTTTAATAAGAGTTTCACTAACGACTCATCATGATTTATGTGATAGTGAGGTACTTAAATGACTGAAGGTATTCAAAACGTATCTAAACCTCAGATAAAAGTAGAAAACCTTAATCTGTGGTATGGGGAGAAACAGGCGCTTAAGAACGTCTCCATGCATATCCCTAGAAATAGTATAACCGCTCTTATAGGTCCTTCAGGCTGTGGCAAGTCCACCTTTATCCGCTGCTTAAACAGGATGAATGATCTTATTAATAACTGTAGAATAGAAGGTAAAGTTACGATAGAAAGCAATAATATCTACGGTCCAGATGTGGATGTTGTTGACCTTAGAAAAAGTGTAGGCATGGTTTTCCAGAAACCCAACCCTTTCCCTATGTCGATTTATGATAATGTAGCTTATGGGCCGCGTATCCACGGTGCAAACAGAAAAGATCTTGACGGTATTGTCGAACGGGCTCTTCGTTCGGCTGCAATCTGGGATGAAGTTTCAGACAGGCTCAAGTCTCCTGCTCTCTCTCTTAGTGGAGGACAACAACAAAGACTTTGCATTGCCAGAACTCTGGCAGTAAAACCAAAAATAATTCTTTTTGATGAACCCACAAGTGCTCTTGATCCTATTTCTACCTTAAGGATTGAAGATCTGACAACGGATCTTAAAAAAGATTATACTATAGTAATCGTAACTCATAATATGCAGCAAGCAGCGAGGATATCAGACTATACCGGTTTTTTCCTTATGGGGGAATTGATTGAGTTCGGCCAGACCAAGCAGATTTTCCAAAATCCAAGGAAGAAGAGTACTGAGGATTATATTACAGGCAGGTTTGGGTGATTTTAATGGCTCGAGAACAATATGTGAAGCAGCTGGATCTGCTTAAGGAGTCTGTACTTTCTCTCGGAGAAATGGTGGAACTGATTTTCAGGGACTCGATGACTTCAGTTCTAAATCTCGATGTTAGGCTTGCTGAAAAAACACTTGCCCTTGAGCCAGAAGTGGATAAACTTGAAGAAGATATTGAGGCTTCGGTTTTTGATCTGCTTGCTCTTCAGCAGCCGATGGCAAGCGATCTTCGGCTTGTAGTATCCACTCTGAAGATCACGGCAGACCTGAGAAGAATTGTGGGATTATCAATAAATATTGCCAAAATCCCGGGAAGAATGGAGGGCGGACATGTAAAACCGCTTATAGATACGAAAAAAATGGCAGATGCCGCCGCATTTATGCTTGAGAATTCCCTCAAGGCTTTTGAGACCCAGGATGTCGAACTTGCAAGAGCAGCAGCGAGAAGGGATGAAGAGGTCGATAAACTCTTTTACGCAGTCTGGGTCGAACTTATCGAAATGATGGCAAAAGATACAAGTATAATCTCAAGAGCTACAAATTTACTTTTCCTAATCCGTTACCTTGAAAGAATTGCAGATCACTGCTGCAACATCTGTGAAAGCGTAGTCTATCTTGCTACGGCTGAGAGAGTCAAACTGAACTGAAAAGGTTTTTTTTCTTTTTCTTTTCCTCATTTCTTTCTTTTTTTAACTAACCACTTCCTGTTCTCGCTGATGTAGAAGTTTTAAGTACGTTTATAAGCATATAGACGCCCATGCCTGATATTCTTATAAAAAATACAAGAATTTATTATAATAATTCGCTTCAGCCTGCTGAAATCGTTATTGAGGATGGCAAAGTTACTAAAATAGGAAAAGATCTCAGGGTCTCAAGCTCGGATATGATAATAGACGCAGGAGGTGCTCTTACTTTACCTGCCGGGATTGATGTACATGTCCATTTCAGAGAGCCCGGCATGACCTCGAAAGAAAACTGGTATACTGGTTCGTGTGCGGCCGCTGCAGGAGGAATTACTACTGTCATTGATCAGCCTAATACCGTGCCTCCGACAACAAATAGACGAACATTCGAACAAAAGCTCAAACTTGCCAGAGGAAAATCTATTGTTGATTTTGGAATCAATGGTGGGGTAACAGGCAATATTGAGAAGTTAGAAGAACTCTGGAAACTGGGAGTTACTGCTTTTGGGGAAATCTTCATGGCCGAGTCTACAGGCGAACTAAATATTAATGAAGAAACCTTTGAAGAAGCACTTGCTGAAATTAAACGTCTCAGTGCACTTGCGACCATCCACGCTGAAGATGAGAAAATGCGCCTTGAGCTGGAAGGACTGTTAAAAGGAGATGTTTCTTGTGACTACCATTCAAAAGTACGCCCTAACGCATGTGAGGCTGTCGCTGTTCAAAAAGCCCTGGAGCTTGTTTCCAAACTGGAAGTAAGAGCTCATCTCTGCCACGTGAGTACGCTTGAAGCGATGGGTATTATACGCAAGGAAAAATATCTTGCAAGAAAGGAAAATAAAGAACCTCTTTTTACCTGTGAAGTCACTCCTCATCATCTTTTCCTTTCTACACGCGATTGGGAAAGACTCCGTTCTTTTGGAAAAATGAATCCTCCTCTACGTGGAAGTAATAGTATCAAAGCTCTTGTAAACGGGATTAACGATGGAACTGTTGAC
Source organism: Methanosarcina barkeri 3 (assembly GCF_000970305.1). Lineage (GTDB taxonomy): Archaea > Halobacteriota > Methanosarcinia > Methanosarcinales > Methanosarcinaceae > Methanosarcina > Methanosarcina barkeri_A. The sequence goes on along the minus strand of NZ_CP009517.1, from coordinate 2,303,881 downwards.
ATAGTAGCTTCGGATCATGCCCCTCATCTGGAGTCTGAAAAAGATGTCGATATAAGAGCTGCTCCTTCAGGGGTGCCCGGAGTCGAGACTCTCATGCCTCTTATGCTTGCTGCAGTGAGAAAAAATATCCTGCCGCTTTCACGGATGATCATGCTTACAAGCTGGAATCCGGCAAAAGCCTTTGGGCTGGATCGCAAATCCAAAGGCAGGCTTGAGGTAGGTTTTGATGCAGATTTGATCATTGTAAATCCTCGAGAGCTCCGCCCTATAAAAGCCGAGTTCCTGCACAGTAAAGCTGGCTGGACTCCTTTTGAAGGCATGGAAGGTGTTTTTCCCGAGTACACTCTCTCAAGAGGTGAAGTAATCTGGATTGAAGAATCAATTAATGCGAAACCCGGAAGAGGGAACTTCCTAGAGGGTAGGGGAAAAAGATCCGAGGAGGAAGAAGCTCTTGAAGAGGATAGCGAAATTCAGGACTAAGAAAAAGGTTTTGAGATTACATGGGGAAGCTTAAGGTGATATATTTTACATGAAAAATTCTAGACAAGGAGTTTTAAATAAAAAACTTTAATTGGATTTTTAACTGAGAATTTTTAACTGAGAATATTTGGCAAATATGAAAAAGCTAAAAACCAAGTTTCTAAAAAACTGGGATAACAAAAGTCGGAATAACAAAAGCCAGAACAGCGAAAATCAGAACAGCGAAAGTCAGAACGGTGAAAGTCAGAACGGTGAAAGTTGAAATAATATTATAGGGGCCTTGAAATACTTATGTAGTATTATAAGGCCCTGCAAATTTATACATCAATCTTAATAAAAATCAACTGAGTCAAGCTGGGACTGCAAAAGTTCCTGATGCTTTTTTTCCAGGAACTTGTATACTGCACCGTGAGTAGCTCCATCAAGCAGCATCCTTATAGCTGTCCTAATTATAATGTTTTGTTCAGGGTGTCCAAGTATGGACACGGTTTTTCCATAGATTGATATCTTAACATTTATCAGGGTTTCTGCAAGTTCTCTCGTTCTTCCGTTTCTTCCTATTATCCGACCCTTTATCCGCTGAAGTTCTTTTGGAGTTGTAGCAACATCGGAAAGGTCGATAATATCAAGCATAAGCATCTCATCATCCAGAAGTTCAAGAGCTTTCTCAGGACTGAAACCTCTTCCTATCGCTTTTATAGTTTCAAGAACCCTGAACTCTTTTAGTGGATCTTCCTCACAGGTAATATCTATCTTTCCACTTTCGCTATCTATTTCAAGCTGGCACGCGGTTTTTTCCTCGATAAGCTTTTTTATTTCTCCCTTAGGGCCTATGACTACTCCGACTCTTTCTTTGGGAATTTTGACATACTGAGTCATATTATTCCACCTGTATTTTTTTAAATAGCTCTTCAGGTTTGTCCTTTATCCCATAGCGGCTGAAGAACCTGAGTATATTTTGTACGTCCCTGTAAAGGAACTCCCGGGCATTAGGGTGCTCCAGGGTTACGGACTGCCCCATATCAATGAATATGGGAGTCAGGTTGTTCGGGTCGATCAGGATATTATACTCGCTCAGATCGGCATGTACAAGGTTTGCTTTTTTATATAGGAGGCGCATGTATTCAACGATGGTATCAAAAATACTCTTTGCTTCCTCGTTTTCAAGATGCGTGTTTTTGAGGAGGGGGTAAGATACCTCTTTTTCTCCCATAAACTCCATGATAAGAATATTCTTCTCGGCAAGTATGGGTTCCGGAACCCGGACTCCTGCATTTTTTGCACGTTTCAGGTTCTGAAGTTCCTTGCGTGTCCATGCAAAAATAATATCCCGTTTGTTATTTCGAATGTTTGTGAAGCGAGGATCCTTCATAATGTAGGCGTCCATAGCTTTGAAGGTACTGCTTGCAATCCTGTATATTTTTATAGCCAGCTCTTTATCCGGGCCTTCGGCATAGAATACATTTGCTTCTTTTCCAGTACTGATAGCTCCACCCATTGCTTTTATTACACCCTTGTTGGATAGAGTATAAAGAATTTTAAGAGTGGGTACATCGAACACATTTTCTTCTACTTTTAGCCGTTCGGAGTCCTTCTCCCTGGCCCTAGATTTATCTTTAGCGCTATCAATACGCCTTATTTTTTTTTCCTGATCCATTCCCATTTTATCCTTTCAGGTATCCTTTTCTCTCAAGCCAGTCTACCTGCGGCCTTGTATATTTCCAGATTACATCTGCCTTTTCGTTCTGGAACTCCCAGGGTACGACAATAACGACGTCTCCCTCTCTTATCCAGGTTTTTTTCTTCATTGAACCCGGAATCCTTCCCATACGAACGACCCCATCCATGCAACGGAGTCTCAGGCGGTTTGCACCCAGGAGACTCTCAACAGTTGCCAGGATCTCGTTATTTTCCCTGCGTGGTGTGCGTATTCTTGTAACAGTTTCTTCCGTTGCAGGCTTGTTTTTGGATGTAGGTTTCTTTAAGTCTGCCAGTTTGATACCTCATTATTACAGTTTATATTATAGTTATATTTTTTATTTTTATACTCTTAAATCCCTTATATATCGTTTTTTCGAGTTTTAAGGTTATTCGTCTTGCAGCTTTCAACTTTCTGCTATTATTTTAATGCTACGCTTTTTTGATTTCTTTTACTCTCTCTTCATTATTATTTTTTTCTAGGCGTTCGGTCAGGCGACAGGTATATATATTGGATATTCCGTTGTATGTTCCACGCGCAAAACAAGCGTGGATCGCTCTTGAATTTGTAGTTTGAGAGTGAAAATCAGGGATTTTGCAAAACAAATTTTCATTCTTTGTTTTTTCCAAGTGTTCCTGAATAAAAAGTTTTATATACTAAAACTGATGTATATGTGTTTCCTGTTTCAGCATGAATTTATTGTGCTGGACGGTTTTTCTCATAGTCATCTAGTCAAGGTCTCTTCTTCATTTGAAGGGGAATAGGTACCTTTAAATACTATGAGCACATAACTATAATTTCCTGCATTATAAATGCAGCAATTACTGTTCATTAATAATGGAGTCAGGAGTTTTTTCCTGTCTGACGAGGATTTTGTCGGTTCGGTTAATTCTGGGCGGTGAGAGTTTTTCATAACACATCATCGCGAAACTGAAATAACTGAATTGATAGTTGTTAGTGCAAGTTTCTGCGACCAAGACCTTTAATTTTGAAGTGTGCGATACATTAACAATTCTGGTTGATCCTGCCAGAGGTTACTGCTATCGGTGTTCGCCTAAGCCATGCGAGTCATATGTTCTTCGTGAACATGGCGTACTGCTCAGTAACACGTGGATAACCTGCCCTTGGGTCCGGCATAACCCCGGGAAACTGGAGATAATTCCGGATAACGCACATATGCTGGAATGCTTTATGCGTAAAATGGATTCGTCTGCCCAAGGATGGGTCTGCGGCCTATCAGGTAGTAGTGGGTGTAATGTACCTACTAGCCAACAACGGGTACGGGTTGTGAGAGCAAGAGCCCGGAGATGGATTCTGAGACATGAATCCAGGCCCTACGGGGCGCAGCAGGCGCGAAAACTTTACAATGCGGGAAACCGTGATAAGGGGACACCGAGTGCCAGCGTCATACGCTGGCTGTCCAGGTGTGTAAAATACACCTGTTAGCAAGGGCCGGGCAAGACCGGTGCCAGCCGCCGCGGTAACACCGGCGGCCCGAGTGGTGATCGTGATTATTGGGTCTAAAGGGTCCGTAGCCGGTTTGGTCAGTCCTCCGGGAAATCTGATAGCTCAACTATTAGGCTTTCGGGGGATACTGCCAGACTTGGAACCGGGAGAGGTAAGAGGTACTACAGGGGTAGGAGTGAAATCTTGTAATCCCTGTGGGACCACCTGTGGCGAAGGCGTCTTACCAGAACGGGTTCGACGGTGAGGGACGAAAGCTGGGGGCACGAACCGGATTAGATACCCGGGTAGTCCCAGCCGTAAACGATGCTCGCTAGGTGTCAGGCATGGCGCGACCGTGTCTGGTGCCGCAGGGAAGCCGTGAAGCGAGCCACCTGGGAAGTACGGCCGCAAGGCTGAAACTTAAAGGAATTGGCGGGGGAGCACAACAACGGGTGGAGCCTGCGGTTTAATTGGACTCAACGCCGGACAACTCACCGGGGACGACAGCAAAATGTAGGCCAGGCTGAAGACCTTGCCTGAATCGCTGAGAGGAGGTGCATGGCCGTCGCCAGTTCGTACTGTGAAGCATCCTGTTAAGTCAGGCAACGAGCGAGACCCGTGCCCACTGTTACCAGCATATCCTCCGGGATGATGGGTACTCTGTGGGGACCGCCGGTGTTAAATCGGAGGAAGGTGCGGGCCACGGTAGGTCAGTATGCCCCGAATTTCCCGGGCTACACGCGGGCTACAATGAATGGGACAATGGGTCCCTCCCCTGAAAAGGGCTGGTAATCTCACAAACCCATCCTTAGTTCGGATCGAGGGCTGTAACTCGCCCTCGTGAAGCTGGAATCCGTAGTAATCGCGTTTCAATATAGCGCGGTGAATACGTCCCTGCTCCTTGCACACACCGCCCGTCAAACCACCCGAGTGAGGTATGGGTGAGGGCACGAACTTCGTGTCGTGTTCGAACCTGTGCTTTGCAAGGGGGGTTAAGTCGTAACAAGGTAGCCGTAGGGGAATCTGCGGCTGGATCACCTCCTAAGCATAAAAAACCCACCACCCAGATGCCGATAAACCGACAAAACCTCACCATTAAAATCATCGATCATAATACAATGATCGTCTACTTATCAAACTCATTAAATGCACCCGGGAAGTAAATTTCCGGGGAAGGACGGATTGCCTGTGTTGACATGCAGGTACATGAAGTCATGTATAGGTGCTGTATACTGGACGCTTACTGGACCTGGTTAGGATACACAGGAATTATGCTATCAGGTGGATGGCTCGGCTCAAGAGCTGATGAAGGACGTGCCAAGCTGCGATAAGCCCGGGGTAGGTGCAAGGAGCCTATGAACCCGGGATCTCCGAATGGGACCTCTCCATAGTGATCAGTAATGATCGGGAACGCTCCGAATTGAAACATCTCAGTAGGAGCAGGAAAAGAAATCAAACGAGATACCGTGAGTAACGGCGAGTGAAAACGGCACAGTTCAAACCGAATCCCTTCACAGGGAAATGTGGTGTTGTAGGGCTGTTCAAACGTCTGGCGGCTAAACAGAACTTGCCTGAAACGGCAGACCATAGAGTGTGACAGTCACGTATGTGTAAACCAATAGACCGGAACATGTCCCTGAGTACCGTGCGTCGGATATCGTGCGGGAATCCGGGGGGCACCAACCTCCAAAACTAAATACTACTTGAGACCGATAGCGAAATAGTAGGGTGACCGAACGCTGAAAAGTACCCCGAGAAGGGAGGTGCAAAGTGCCTGAAACCTGATAGTGATGGAACGATACGGCATGAAAGGAACTTTGATATGAAGGAAACATTCGCGAGAATGCTGTACGAATATCACTGCCAGTGTCGTATCTTACGTTTTGAAGAACGGGCCAGGGAGTTTATCTTGGTGGCAATGGCTAACCTTATATTTGGGCAGCCGAAGCGAAAGCAACATGTGCGCAGCCTTCGGGCGAGGCACGACGTATACAAGTGCGTGGAGTCACCGGGGTAAGACCCGAAGCCGGGTGATCTAGGCGTGGGCAGGTTGAAGCGTGGCGAAAGCTACGTGGAGGACCGCAAGCGGTGTTGATCTGCAAATCATTCGTGTGACCTGCGTCTCGTAGTGAAATGCTAATCTAACCCGGCATCCGCTGGTTCCTTCCGAAACATGTCGCAGCATGACCTGACTGGAGATCGTCGGTGGAGTAGAGCACTGATTAGCGGTTCCGGGGGGGAAACCCCTCGCCCGCCTGTCAAACTCCAAACCCACCGTCATCGTAGAAAGTCGGAGTCCGGACTGCTGGGGTAAGCTTGTAGTCCGTAAGGGAGACAACCCAGCCCGTGGTTAAGGTCCCCAAGTGTCGACTAAGTGTAAACGCTAAAGGGCGTCCCAAGCCCAAGACAGCTGGAAGGTTAGCTTAGAAGCAGCTACCCTTCAAAGAGTGCGTAACAGCTCACCAGTCGAGGTTTGGGGCCCCGAAAATTGACGGGGCTCAAGTCGACCACCGATACCACGGAGTACCGAAAGGTAATCTCGTAGGAAGGCGTTGCGTTCGGACTGAAGCAGGGCTGTGAAGTCCTGTGGACCGTTCGCAAACGAAAATCCTGGTAATAGTAGCAGCAAAGCAGGGTGAGAATCCCTGCCGCCGAAGGGGCCAGGTTTCCTCGGCAATGATCGTCAGCCGAGGGTTAGTCGGTCCTAAGACGTACCGTAACTCGAGTACGCCGAAAGGGAAACAGGTTAATATTCCTGTACCATTTAGCAATCCGTCTGACGTCTCAGGGCAGGCCGAGCGGCGTCGTCGCGCCGTCTAAGCAGCGAACCCCGTGGAGAGCCGTAATGGCGAGAAGCGGGCGAATCTGTTATGGCTAAAGTCGGCTGCACCCAGGGACCCGTGAAAAGGCCGCTAAATGTCCGTACCGAGATCTGACACTGGTGCCCCTAGCTGAAAAGGCTAAGGCGTGTCGGAGTAATTCAGTTAAGGGAATTCGGCAAATTAGCTCCGTAACTTCGGGATAAGGAGTGCCTGCTGTGAAGACAGCAGGTCGCAGTGACCAGGGGGCTCTAACTGTCTAATACCAACATAGGAGATTGCAAACCCGTAAGGGCTAGTACAATCTCTGAATCCTGCTCAGTGCAGGTACCTGAAACCCCGGCTCAACGGGAAGAAGGGCCTGTAAACAGCGGGGGTAACTATGACCCTCTTAAGGTAGCGTAGTACCTTGTCGCTTAATTGGCGACTTGCATGAATGGATCAATGAGAGCCCCACTGTCCCTAACTGGAATCCGGTGAAGCTTACATTCTAGTGCACAGTCTAGAGACCTCTAGGGGGAAGTGAAGACCCCGTGGAGCTTTACTGCAGCCTGTCGCTGGGTTGTGGTTCTGGATGTACAGAGTAGGTAGGAGGCGTCGAAGCGGGTGCGCCAGCATCCGTGGAGCCACAATTGGGACACTACCCTTCTGGGACTACGACCCTAACTCTGAGAAGAGGACCCCGATAGGTGGGCAGTTTGCCTGGGGCGGGACGCCCTTGAAAAGATATCAAGGGCGCGCAATGGTTGACTCAAGTGGGTCGGAAACTCACTGAAGAGTGCAAGAGCATAAGTCAGCCTGACGTTATTCAGCATAGCAGTGGATGACGAGACGAAAGTCGGCTCTAGCGAACTTTTGAGCCTCCTTGGTGGGGGCCAAAAATGACAGAAAAGTTACCCCGGGGATAATTGAGTCGTTGCCGGCAAGAGTACATATCGACCCGGCAGCTTGCTACCTCGATGTCGGTTCTTTCCATCCTGGCCGTGCAGCAGCGGCCAAGGGTGAGGTTGTTCGCCTATTAAAGGAGATCGTGAGCTGGGTTTAGACCGTCGTGAGACAGGTCGGTTACTATCTACTAGAGGTGTTTGAGGTCTGCGGGTAAGCTGCTTTTAGTACGAGAGGAACCAAGCAGCGGCGCCCCTGGTGTACCGGTTGTCTGACAAGGCATCGCCGGGCAGCTACGCGCTTCGGAATAAGAGCTGAATGCATCTAAGCTCGAAATCTTTCCTAAAAAGAGACCTCATTAAGGATTCCGGTAAAAGACCGGTTTGATAGAAACGGGATGTAAGCACCAAGGCAACGAGGTGTTCAGTCCGCGTTCACTAATTATCCGTTCCTTTCCAAGTCAGGTCCAGGCGAAATCCAGTAATGCAGCACTTTATACATGACTTTTCCTTTTCCAATCCTTCTTATATGTTGAGTATGGCGGCCATAGCGGCAGTGCAACTCCTGTACCCATCCCGAACACAGTAGATAAGCCTGCCCGCGTTCCTTACTGTACTGAAGTGTGCGAGCCTTCGGGAACTCTGGATCGCTGCCATGCTCACCTTATAATACTTTACTTTTCCATGGCTTTTTTAAAAATTAGTTCTTTTAGATTATTGTATATTTTGATTCTTGCATATATCAAATTTTAATTCTTTTATATCTTAAATTTTGATTCTAGCATATTTCTTAAGTTATTTTTACGCTTTTGTATACTCAATCTGTGAAATTTGCTTACTCTTTGTTGCTTTTTTAGTACTTAATCCATTTTCAAAGTGTTTTTGATTATTGTATGCCACTTTTCTAATACTGATTTTATGTAACGGTTTTTAACATTGATTTTATGTAAGGGGTTTTAATGTTGATTTTCTGTAAGGGATTCAGGTTTCTTGATAACGTCCTTTTAAAATTGTTTTATTTGCTATGGTACGTTGTCCTTCTCATCTTTCACGACTAGTAAGGATGTTTTACGCAACGGGTAGCAATGGAATAACATGAGACAGGTAAGTGAAGATCTGATAAAGAATCTACATCTCCAAAGTTGAGATCGACAAATTGTGTTTATTCATCAAAAATGTACTTGGAGAAGAATATGAATTTACTAAAAGGATGAGTGTTAATAACTAAAAAATAAAACGATATCAGCTAATTAATATAGGTACATAAGTAAAAAATAAAAAAGAATTTATCTGAAGGATTTAGTTAAAGGTAAATCCAAATGGTAAATTATCAAAGTTTGAGAGAGGGTCTGAATACCTCTGAACAATATTTGTCGAAGATCTGGTCTTCAACCTGCTCGAATAACTTTTTGTAATCTTTCGATTTAGGATCGTGCTTGCTCATAGTTTTCTTAACTTCAGCATTCATCTTATCAAGAGTTTTCTGGTCGAAACCTTCCGTGTTCTCCATAGTAAACATAAAAATCATACTCTGAAATTGCCTTATTTAGGCACTACATTTTTAAGTCGTTAGTCCTTATTACCGACATAATATTGCTGTACAATTTAATACTTAATTCGTAAATATTTAATATATAAACATATTAGTCCGGTAATTTACTCAACATTATTGATAGATTTCCAAAAAATTTGAAAACATATTCATTCAATAATTATAAGTTTTATATTATTTATCTAATATATTAGCTTTCTCTTTTTAAATCAGACTTCGTATGTACTATATAAAAACACAATCTCAAAATTCTAACATTAGAACTTTAGAAAGTCTGTTATATTACATAACCGTTAATTCAAATATATTTCAAATAACAAATTACCTATTTGGTTACTCATATAAATATTTTACACTTATGTAATGTCCCACAGGGTTTATACCTTGTTACATTAAGTATATGAATATATAATGATTGCCTGACTCCATGAAAAGGAACCTGACAGATATTTACCCTCAGAGAAACTTAAATACAGGGTTTCTAAAAGATCTTTCTTGTCTTTAAGAAGAGGGCAAGTCTTTCGCAGTCGAATATTTTATCTGGTTTATGGGTTAATTTTATTAGCTCTTCGGAGTACTATAGTAATATAGAGACATAGAAAAGTATTCGAGTTGATAACAAAGTGCGACCAGTCTCACAAAGAGTGAACGCGAAAAAAACTCATGAAAATAATACCGAGTTTGGAAAATCTACCTCCGAGCTTCTGATTCTGAAGCCTGAAGGTTATCCGTTAAGCGGCATGATGGACGAATATCCTGTTATTGAAAATCGGGATGTTTTTGAGTTCTATGCCAGGGAACAGTGGAACGGCTATGTTGCTCGTAAGGGAGATTATCTCTTTGACCGCCGGATGTTCCCGGATTTTGCTTATCGCATCATAGATGTGGAACCTGCAGAATCCATAATAGGAAGTTCAACTTCAATTATTGTAACTGAAGAAGAAAATGGGCTTCCTTCCTCGGCAGAAATAAAGAGTAGCGTTAAGTTTGAGGACGTAATCGGGCAGGAACTTGCAAAGCAAAAGTGCAGGCTGATCGAACGCTTCCTTGAAGAACCTGAACGCTTTGGGAAATGGGCGCCAAGAAATATCCTTTTTTTCGGGCCTTCAGGTACCGGAAAGACCATGCTTGCAAAGGCTCTTGCGAATAAAACCGATGTTCCTATCATTCCTGTTAAAGCTACACAGCTTATAGGGGAATATGTGGGAGAAGGAGCTCGCCAGATCCACCAGCTCTATGACCGAGCAGAAGAGATGGCTCCCTGTATAATCTTTATTGACGAGCTTGATGCCATAGCTCTGGATCGAAAATTCCAGGAGTTAAGGGGAGATGTAAGCGAAATTGTAAACGCTCTTCTGACCGAAATGGATGGTATAGTGGAACGTGACGGAGTATGTACTATCTGCTCCACAAACAGGATCTATTCCCTGGACTCAGCCATAAGAAGCAGGTTCGAAGAAGAAATTGAATTCGTTCTTCCCGGAGAAGAAGAAGTCGTCAAGATATTCGAGTCAAATGTGAAAACCTTCCCCTTGCAGGTAGAGGACTGTAACTTCCGGTTACTTGCAAAGAAAGCAAATGGGCTTTCGGGCAGAGATATTGTGGAAAAAGTCTTAAAAACTGCTCTTCACCAGGCAATTATAGAAGACCGGGAAATAGTAACAAGTAAGGACTTTGAAAATGCGCTTGCGAAACTTGGCAGAAAAGATGCACCTCAGGGGCCTTTTGAACTTTACATTTGAGCTATAGGTGGTACACTGCCGTTAAACTACACTTTTAAGGTACTTATTTTTAAAGTACCTATTTTTTGATGGCTATTCTTGCTGCTCTTGAAAGTAATTGTCTTTAATATCCAACGCATTTTAGAATATTAATGCTATTTGCGTTAGTATAATGCTATTTGCGTTAGTGTAACGCTGTTATCTGCTTCAGTATAATGTTGTTACCTGCTTCAGTATCACGCTTTTACACATTTATCTTCTTTGGCTGAAGATCAGGAATAATTTTATGTACAAAAATCGTTATTTTCTAACAAAACGAGTTTAATGAACTTAACCAAATCTAAAATAAGAATTAAAAGGGACCCCCATGAATGAGATACGTGAAGTTGACCGTTTTGAGTGTAAAGTTGTAAATGTAATTCAAAACCTTATGTGGAAAGGTATAACAGTAGAAGAAAACGGCACAAAAGGCAGAGTATACTTCGGAAGAGTAAATGGTGAACTCAATATTAATCATGGAGACACTCTTTACTTAGGTATCAAACCTGTCTATGAAGTCGAGGACAAAACAATGCATGTCACGCTTTACGATGCTGAGAATAAAAAACTGGATTGGACTCTCGTCTGAGTTATTCTGATCTCGTTGCGATGCAGATTATATCTGCTACAGCTTCTTTTCACTAAAATATCTGATATAAAACTCATGAATGTTTAATTTTTCTCTGAAGATATTTTAAGTTTTTTGCAGCACATTGAGTTATATTCTGTTAGTACATTGAATTATATTCTGTTAGTACATTGAATTATATTCTGTTAGTACATTGAATTATATTCTGTTAGTACATTGAATTATATTCTGTTAGTACATGAATTTTATTCTGTTAGACATTGTTCTAACTTATGTCATTATCATGGAATTATTCCTACTCTTGCTGTTATAACTATAGTTTGTTGAAAAAGAATTAAGCCTTATTTCGACCTGTACGGGACTTCAATTTCCATCAGATCTTCAGCTATAATTACTTTTTCAAACACTTTTTTCGCATCGGTCAGGAGAGGTTCAGCATCATCAGTATAACGGGAACTTATATGGGTAAGGATCAATGTTCTGACCTCAGCTTCCTTTGCAAGGGCAGCGACTTCCCCTGCTGTCGAATGTTTGGACTCTTCAGCCCAATCTGCCATCTCGTCTGCAAAACTGCCATCATGTATCAGCACATCTGCATCCCGGCTGGCTTCAAGAATGGGCTCACAGGGCCTTGTATCTCCACTATATACAATAGTCCGTCCTGGCCTTAAGGTTCCCATTACATCTTCCGATTTTACGAGCTTTCCATTGACTTCTACCATGTTTCCTTTTTGTAATTTTGCGAAAAGAGGACCCGGAGGAATCCCTAGTTCAATTGCCCTTTCCCTGTTAAAACGCCCTGGACGGGGATTTTCTATAAGGGCGTAACCGAGGCTTGAGATGCTGTGTTCGGTTTTTAAAGCTCGGATCACATATTCTTCTCTTTCAACAACATCTCCGGGTTTCAACTGGATGCCTTGAACTTCATACTTAAGGTTGAAGTAGCCAAGAGCTTTAAAAAGTTCAGTAAATTCTATGGTTCCCTCAGGACCGTAGATCAGAAGAGGCTCTTTTCTTCCCATGAAAGACATGGTCTGGATCAGGCCAGGAATTCCCAGAAAATGATCTGCATGGAAGTGGCTGACAAAAATAGAGGACAGGTTCATCATCCCTGTTTTCGCCCGCATCATCTGCTGTTGGGTTCCTTCTCCACAGTCAAACAGGATAAGTTCTCCTTCCCGATTGACCATTACTGCAGACGGATTTCTGTTGCGGGTAGGCAGAGAGCCTCCAGTGCCAAGAAAAATTATGCGAAGCATATCGAACTCACTAACTACTTAAGAGGTATTTATTAATTGCTATAATCTCAACTACCGAATTTCAGGAGCGGAGCCACATACAAGTATAAATATAAATCTATGTATACAAATTACCAGATAAAAGTATGTTAAGATGGGATAGTATTTATTATAAAAGCCCTTTAAACCCTACAGATTTACATTTCTATCAAACCTTCCTTTAGAGACACGCTTTCTTCTCGAAAAATAATTTGTTATCAATCGGGCTCCCCCAGCCAGGACATAAGTTATCCGCTAAAATTTGAAATAAGTGAGAAGAGAGAAAAGTCATCTATCAGGAAATAAAGGAAAAAAGGAACCGTCATCATATGTCAGGAAATTACGGAAAAGTTTACCTTGTAGGTTCGGGTCCAGGTGACCCGGAACTTCTTACCCTGAAAGCCCGCCGTCTGATTGACAATGCTGAAGTAATTGTTTATGACCAGCTTCCTGGAAAAGCTATTCTGGACTCAATGCCAGCAAGTGCGGAAAAGATCGATGTTGGAAAATATGCCGGCAACCACACCATGACCCAGGATGAAATTAATGAAGTGCTTGTGCAAAAAGCAAAAGAAGGAAAGACTGTGGTCAGACTTAAAGGAGGTGATCCCTATGTTTTTGGAAGAGGAGGAGAAGAGGCCGAGGTACTCGTAGCTGAAGGCGTTGAGTTTGAGGTCGTGCCAGGGATTACCTCTGCAATTGCAGTGCCAGCTTATGCCGGAATTCCGGTGACTCACAGGGAAAGTACTTCGATGGTTACTTTCATAACCGGACATGAGGACCCTACAAAGCCTGAGAGCGGACTTGACTGGGAAGTTCTGGCAAAATTCGAAGGAACGATTGTAATTCTTATGGGCGTGAAAATGCTCGGTCGGAACGCAGAGGAGTTAATAAAACATGGCAAAGCCCCGGATACTCCTGTTGCAGTTATTGAAAGAGGGACCAGAGCCGATCAGAGAGTAACTGTAGGGACTCTTGCAAATATCGCCAGCCTGGCAGAAGAAAGAAAAGTAAAGGCGCCAGCTATTACGGTTGTAGGGGATGTTGTACGCCTTCATGAGATTCTCAGGGAACAGCGGACAGGAGCTGACTTCTAACCTGACATGAGAAGACCTGAATATAATAGGAGAAGGTAATATGGCAGAAGAAAAAACACCTGTCCTCGCAATTATGAGGCCGGAAAGCTACAGGGAAAAATCAGAGGCCCTTGCGCAAGATTACGGTTTTGAACCTTTATACGTCCCAATGATCCGGCTTGAAGGCATAAAAGATGAAGGGTTTGAGCCCTTCATACAAAGAGTTCTTGCAGAAGCTTCGGATTATGTAGTCTTTACCAGTGCAAACGGAATAAGTTTTACTCTGGACAAGCTTTCTGAGACTGAAAAGAAAGACTTTATCACAGCGCTTAAAAAAATCAGGGTAATTGCAATCGGGCCTAATACGGAAAAAGAACTTATAAAAATAGGAATTGACAAATCTTTCCTGCCAGGTGACTACAGTTCGGAAGGAATTGTAAAAGCTCTTTGCTCTGAGGTAAAAGGAAAGAAAGTAGATCTTGCCAGAAGCGCTTTTGGGGCTAAGGTCTTAATAGAAGGGCTTGAAAAGTGCGGAGCTACGGTTTATGAAACTCACGTGTACACTCTCAGTATTCCTGAAGGAACAGCTCAGAAAGAGTTGATAGAGCGCACGCTCGCAGGAGAAGTGAACGCTTTTGCTTTTACAAGTTCGATGATGGTTAAAGGCTTTATGAAGCATGCAAAAGGGCTGGGAGCAGAGGAAACTGTAAAAGAGTCTCTTAACAGGGCCGTGGTAGGAGCTATAGGAACGCCTACAGGAAATACTCTGAAGAAATATGGAGTCAATGCAAATGTGATTCCCGATGAGTTTACTTTTGAAGCACTGTTAAAGGCTATAAAGAACCAGCTTTGAGATTTTGAAGGATCAACATCATGATAGGCATTTCAAAACTTTACTGCGGAACCGTGGAACCTTCAGATGCCCTCCGCTATGGAAGGGAATCAAAAAAGCTTCCCTCTCACTTGCTGCAGTTTTCAAAAGATAAAAAGCCAGTTGTGGTCTGGAATATGACCCGACGCTGCAACCTGAAATGTGTCCACTGTTATGCCCAGGCAAAGGACATAGAATTTGAAAACGAGCTTTCTACTGAAGAAGGCAAAGCTCTTATCGATGACCTTGCAAGTTTCGGAAGTCCGGTAATCCTTTTCTCCGGAGGGGAACCAACCTTGAGAAAAGACCTGCCTGAGCTTGCGGCTTATGCCCGTGAGAAGGGAATGAGGGCCGTGATTTCTACAAATGGGACGCTCATAGACCGAGATATGGCAAAAAAACTAAAGGAAGTCGGCCTCTCTTACGTAGGAGTTTCACTTGACGGGATAAGGGAAACAAATGATAAATTCAGGGGCGTGAAAGGAGCATTCGATGCAGCTCTAAGAGGGCTTCACAATTGCCAGGAAGAAGGCATAAAGGTAGGCTTGCGTTTTACAATTAACAAGCAAAATGTCAGGGATATTCCTGCAATTTTTGATCTGCTTGAAGAAGAAAATATTCCGAGAATATGTTTCTATCATCTGGTTTATGCAGGTCGGGGCTCAAAAATGGTAAAAGAAGATCTTTCCCTTGAGGAATCCAGGCAGGCTGTCGACCTGATACTCGAGAGGACAAGAAAACTTCACGAAAAAGGCTTTCCTGCTGAAGTCCTGACCGTGGACAACCATTGTGACGGCCCCTACCTTTATATGAAGCTCCTCAAAGAAAATCCTGAAAGGGCTGCCGAAGTATTTGAACTTCTTTCCATGAACCAGGGTAACTCTTCAGGAATAGGTATAGGATGTGTATCCTGGGACGGTGCGGTACATGCCGATCAGTTCTGGAGGCATTACTCCTTTGGGAATATACGGGAGCGCCCATTCAGTGAAATCTGGACTGACCTGAGTGATAAACTCATGGCAGGACTTAAAAACCGAAAACCCCTTATAAAAGTTAATGGAGACAGATGTGCCAGATGTAACTGGCTCGATGTTTGCAACGGGAACTTCAGGGTACGAGCCGAAGCCGTATACGGGAATGTCTGGGCAGATGACCCTGCATGTTATCTTACAAAAGAGGAAATCGGGTATTATAAAGCCTGAGAGAATTTCAGGTTTTATTTAATTCCGGTTTATCAAATTTCTATTTTTTCTTAACTTTCCAAACAACGATTCTTTCCAAATAACGATTTTTTTGGATTTTCTTCCATAAGCCTGTTACCCTGGCTTTCTTCCTTCGAGTTATAACTTTTATGATTGCTTACTTAACAGGATTGGAAATATACCATTTTGGAACGCACGTTTCAAACCCATCATACCATTCCAGAACATTTTTAGCTTGCCTGAGCATTGTGCTGATTTCTTTATTTCCGAATTTAATTGCCCAGGGAATTGATGAAAGCTGGTTGCCCGCAATATATAAAGCCATTAATTTGAAAAATAAAACTGGCACTTTATGATGAAAATAGCCGTTTATGCGCCCTGATGCAAAGAAGGTACTTATATCTGCACACCAGGTAATGCGGTTGAATTCTTCCCAGGGGTCACCGTAATCAAGCCTGTCAAAATCAATGATTCCCAACTCTCCGGACTTTGTAACAATCATATTTCCGGCATGATAGTCTCCGTGTTGGAAGGATTGAGGGCGATTTTCCAATAAGCATCTATTTTGTTCGATATATTCAATTATTTTATCTGCTCCTTCAAAGCAAATTCCACAAGCTTCATAATCTGTGATATTTCTATTTATTTTTTTATTGAAACGATCCGACCATGAGATCTGACTTTCTACCGCAGGAACCTGATGCATAATTCTTAATATTTCTCCAGCTTTCACACCAAGCTTGTACTGCTCTTTGCTGCTCAGCTCCGGAAGGATATGTTCTGCATCCTTCCCTGCAATCCAGGTTAGTAATGAATAGACGGATTGACCATTATTGCAAACTCCGAAACTAATGGGACGCGAAATTAAAATGTCAATGTCATCAAGCTGCTTTACTGCTTCAAAATCTCGTTTCTTATTTTCATATTGTGATATATCCGAGATCCTGAGTAATAATTCCCTGCCATCTGTTGTTTGGATATAGTATTTCTGATCATTTGACCATCCCTTATTAATCGGTCTGATGATTTGCCATTTACAAGAATCAGGGATTTCATTATAGAGTTCAATCACGCTAACAGCTCTGTGAAATTAAAACTTGATATTGTCGTTTGTTCAGTCAAAACTTTAGAGTTTTTCATAAATAGTCACTTATTTATTTCAAACATACTTTTAAGAACTAAAATAGAAAGCAATTAAAGGGGAGTAAACAAACATACAAAACTGATTTGCTTATTCCTAATTTTTTATTTCAGTCAAATATCCCGCTAGCTTGCTGTGGGGATGGAAAACTTTCCTGATAACGGTTGACGGTAATATAATTTCTCAATTTCATTACATCTGGACTGCATAGGTCACAAATATCCAGACCTTTACAGGCTGTCTGACAACTGTTTCCAGCAATAAAAGAATTCCTCATTTTTGATTTAAAAGTCTGATATATTCATGGCAGAGAGGATATTTTTGCCTGTTTGTTATAAACGACGGAATAACAAAAACAAATATTCAAAGAAAAAGTTAGCTTCATGCCCAATTCTTTCAATTATCCTCAAAATTATGGGAAATCCTTCTTTAAATAAACCTGATCAATGAGTTGTTTACCACATTCGAAAATCTGATGGTCATAGTTGTCAATAAAAAAATTTCTAATATAATGTGACATAACAAATCCGCAATTTTTATAAAACTGGATAATAAGAGGACTATCTCCCGTACCAACAATCATGGTTTTGCATTTGCCTTTATAATACTCAAAGATGAATTTTACAAGTTGCCTGCCGTAACCTTGTCCCTGATACTTTTCATAAGTTGCTATATTTTTCAATTCGTAGATACCATCATCTTCACGTGTTACTACACAGAGACTTTTCAAATTGCCATCATACAGAGCAAACATATCCCCGCGATCTAAATATTTGTCAATCATATCTTCTTGTTCGTCTGCTAAAAGCAGCAAATCAAGAAATTGTTTTTTATTATTCAGGATTATTTCAACTTTCATGGCAATAACCGCCATATGCAGCAGTGTTTGTGTATTCGAAATGCAATTATGGCCGATGTCCTGCGAGCCTTAGCCTGAGAGAGAGGAATAAGCTCCTTACAGTTAAACACCAATAACAATATAATATATCGAAACTATGGTATACTGTTTATCCAAATATAGTATATTGTTTATCCAAAATATAGTACACCGTTTGTCCAAATATAGTATACTGTTTATCTAAATATAGTATACTGTTTATCCAAATACAGTATACTGTTTATCCAGATACAGTATACTTTTATCAGTACTGCAAAGCCAACAAACAAAACTGGCATCTACACTATAATAAAAATATACTTGGAGATAAGAGTATACTGCGCGAAAAACACAATTTGGAAGTACTTCTAAAAAAGTGGGGGTAATTTGAGTTGGCATCTCGCCATGTTAATACTTTAAACCCTGGTGACCCTTTTAGGGACTGGCTTGTTAAAGAAGTTGTTGGAGATAGGCTACGGAATAAAAGCTGCTCTGTTAATGTTTTTAAATACAATTCCTCCCATACGGTTTGTAGGTATCAGTTCAAAGGTGAACACTTCAGCGTTATGGCAAAGTTTTTTGCCGAACCTACAGGCCAGTTGAAAGACTATAACCCTTCTAAAGGAATGATGAACGAATATCGGAATCTTAAAAAAGCTGCGTCAGTAATAAATGTTGCAAAACCTCTTGCAATAAATAAGAAGTTTAACTGCGTCCTTGTAACGGAGCATATACCTGGAAAATCTCTGGGCTGGTACATAAGGCACGAAGAAAACCTATATGTGAGGCTTTCTGCAGTTGCGCACATGCTCAGACAGTTGCATGAAAACACAAAATCTTCCTACAATAAGGTAAATGAATTCAGAAACTATCATGATGTTCTGGGTCATCTGAAACTGGATCATAACACTAGAGAGACATTCAATAGGTTACTTGGAGAATGGTGGTATAGTTCCCTGCTTAACAGGGAATACGGCTGTATGGTTCATAGGGATGTCAATCCTTCAAACTACATCTTTTGCAAAGGTAAACCCTATGCCCTTGATTTTGAAAGTTCCTGGTTCGAGGCCAATCCTGTCAGAGATCTCGGAATTCTAGCTGCGGAACTCAAAAACGAGTTCGAGCTACATATGGGAGGAGGAGAAAAAGCTGAACCTTATATCGGAAATTTCCTCTGGGAATACAGCAGCGATGAAAAAGACTTTTACTATATTACCAGAGCTTTGCCTTTTTTTATGAGTATAGGACTCCTTCGTTCTGCAAGGCTTCACCAGGGCGACTATAGAAATTATCTCATTAGGGAAGCACGTGAATGTTTAAAGGCAATTAATTACAGATAAAGCATGAGAAACTATCTTGTCAGAGAAGCAACTTGAGTGCTTTAAGGCAGTTAATTACGGCAAAATCCGAAGTTGAAGCTTGAAAAGGGATCTGGGAGGAAAGAGCATATCGGGAAATCACAGGCCTGATGTAAGCAAGGATGAAGTTACATTTCTTAGTCATTCTCTTGCAAAAGGGGAGGAGGCATTTGAGAGCTGCCATATAAAAGGGGTTATTTTTGACTGCTATGAGACCCTCATTGACATTCATACTGAAGAACATAGCCTGGAGACTTATAAAGTACTGAGCGCATGGCTTGCCTATCAGGGAGTGAAAATCGAGCCCGAAAAGCTATGGGATACTTATATGTTTAAGGTCAGGCAGAAAATGGAGAATTCCAGGGAAGTGTATCCCGAGATCAAGGTAGAGGAAATCTTTTCAGAGATCTGTAAGGAAAATTCGATCTGGAATATTGACGAAAAAGGCCTTGGAGTAGAAGCCTCAAGGGTTTTTCGGGCAGCTTCCATACGGAAACTCCGGGCTTTCCCTCAGAGCATCAAAATGATTGAACATTGCATAAACATTCCCAAGTGTGTAATCTCCAACGGGCAAAGAGTTTTTTCTGAACTGGAACTCAGGTTTCTCGGGCTCCACGACTATTTTGATTTTGTTATCTTCTCGTCGGATGTAGGGTATAAGAAACCT
Source organism: Methanosarcina barkeri 3 (assembly GCF_000970305.1). GTDB lineage: Archaea > Halobacteriota > Methanosarcinia > Methanosarcinales > Methanosarcinaceae > Methanosarcina > Methanosarcina barkeri_A. The sequence continues at coordinate 2,284,183 of NZ_CP009517.1, read as the reverse complement.
GATCTCCGACTTTTTATGACTGCGCTAAAAAGGATGGGCTTTGAACTCGAACCTAAATGTGTCATTTCAATAGGAGACTCTGACGAAAACGAGCTAGAGCCCGCGAAAAAACTGGGAATGCGCGCTATGAATATTAAAGAAGCTTGGAAGCAGTTTGGATTGACAGATTGATTCCATAAAATTCGCTCTCTTCAAAAAATTCTTCAAAAAATGTCTGGGAGAAGACCCGCTCAGTGTTTATCCCAATTACTTATGTTTATTCGTTTTTCTTCTTTTTCTTCTTTTTCTTCATGCATACTTTTATTCAATCTGTCCGAAATTTCAGGCAATACCTTTTAATTCTTTTCTTCGAACAGCCGGATTCCACCAGACTACAGCCGATCGATATTTTCTGACACATGCTTCTTCTCCAGAGTCACTGTACAACGCCTCTCGAATAATCTCCTCAATCTCAGGTGTGACCTCCGTATAGATTGAGTAGAAAATCCTGTACATCCTGAGCATGTTCTCAGGTGTTCTCTTACTTGTATAATTGATAAGCCTTACATGAGGAATTCTTCCGCACGTGTAAAGTAAATTATAGATCAAAGGGTATTCAGGGTACTGAGGATAAGGTGTATTGCCCATGATTTTCTTCCAGAGTTCGGCTTCAAATGTTTGCCCTGTGCCAACTCCACCAACCACACAGCAATATCCCCGTGTTAACTCTTCCATCCGGCTTATCTGGGTCATAATGTCACGAAACATCCATATGACGGTTGAGGTGATAGTAAGGTCATACTGCTTCCTGAAATCTTCAATGTTTATATCCTGCCAGATTTTCGGAATAATATCATAGTTACTCACTCCGGCTTCCAAAGCATTTTGAGATATCATGTGTCTCATTCCCTCGGCAGGTTCAACAGCAGTTACATGGTCAACCCTCCTTGCGAAGGGTATTACAAATGTTCCAGGACCTGCACCAACTTCAAGGACCCTGGAGTGAGGAGAAACGATTCCATGGAGGGCAAGGGTAGAGTATACTGATTCTCCGAACTCGTAATTATTTGTCCGCCTGGATTCTGAGTAGTCCTCTGCCCTTTCACTCCAGTCATCGATCTCATAGTCCCTGAACATAGTCTTTGACCTGGCATCATAACTGTCTTCCCAGTATCTCACCCAGTCTATAGTGGTTGTAAGAGAGTCGGAGGTCATGCTACCCTCCACCATAGTACTCCCATCCTGCCGCTAACCTGATACATGCCCTCTTTTGCATGATTTTGAACGTGTTTCTGAATCATTTCACTATCCCTGGAGTTAAGAGGTCGATATTTCTCTACAAGTTTCTCAACTGAAGTAATTGCTGAGGTAACTGACCTCGTAAGTGTGTAATCGATCGCATCAACGTTTGGACATGCTCCAGAATCATTGAGAAGATTGAACACTGTGATGAACTGGTCAAATTCACCGTCATCTATCCCGAGATCTTCCGTTAGTTTTCGGCTTTCTGAAGGAGCCTCAAGCCCATGAGCAAGGCAACAGTATCCTCTGGACACTGCCTCCATCCGCCGGACCTGAGAAAGAATGTCCGAAAATTGCCAGAGTGCATGGCAGCAGATAACCAGATCATAGTTTTTTAAATAAACTGCCTCATCCACTTCCTGCCAGGTCTTAGGGATTATTTCGATATTGGAAAGCCCTCTGTTCTGCGCATATGACATCAATGCTGCTGCCATCCTATCAGCAGGCTCTACAGCAGTCACTCTGCATACTTTTTCTGCAAATGGGATCGTTATTGCGCCAGGCCCGGATGCTATATCTAAAATATGCCAATCCTTCTGCAGTAGGCCTTCCTTTTCAAACAAGTTGAGGATATTACGTCCATGATTACAATCACTTGCCAGTACCATGTCAGAATAATCTTCTGCCCTTTGATTCCAGTAATTTGTGGTAGAAAGCCTATTCATTTCATTAATACCTGCAGCCCAGGTTGTCTCCCAATCAATTTGTGTAATCATACTATTCCTTCTAAAATACTAATTATCCAATTATTAGTGTTAAGATATAATAATTTATTTCTTTATTATGGCGAAATATATGAAAAAGAATATAAATAGTAACAACATACACCCTGTAATTGTTATGATAAAAGATATGCAGATGTAGCAAGATGACCATGATTCTTGATATTCAACAGCTGTATGTACATTTTCCCGTTTCAAGCACCGTCATCAGGGCGGTTGATGGGGTTGATATTAACATTGAACAGCCCGAGGCACTTGCAATTATAGGGGAAAGCGGTAGCGGAAAATCTGTACTGGGACTGGCGCTACTGGGGCTCTTGCCTGCAAACTGCACTGTAAACGGAGTTATACGCTATCATGGAGATAATCTTCTAACTCTTTCTGAAAATGAACTTGAAATGATCCGTGGCAGAAAGATTGCATGGGTTCCGCAAAACCCTACAGGAGCAATGAATCCTTCGATGACTGTGGGAAACCAGATCGGAGAACCAATCTCTCTTCATATAGAAAAGGACAAAACTAAAATTAGAAAGAAGGTTCTTGAACTTCTTCAATTCGTAAGAATAATTCCCCCAGAAGAAAGAATAGACTCCTATCCTTACTCATTCAGTGGTGGAATGCTTCAACGCTCGCTTGTTGCGATGGGAATCTCAGGCCATCCGGAAGTACTCGTTGCAGACGAGCCTACAAAGGGTATAGACATAATGAATAAGCAGGCTATTACTTACCTGCTTCGGGTTTTATGTAAGGAAGGAATTACTCTAATTCTCATCACACATGATCTGCCGTTTGTCCAAAACCTCGCGGACAGGATTGCAGTTATGTATTCCGGGAGGATAGTGGAAATAAGAGAGAGGCAGGCGTTTTTTGATGGGCCACTGCACCCCTATTCCAGGGGACTACTTCGTTCGCTCCCTGAGAACGGTCTTCACCCCATACCATCCGGAACAGAAGATTCAGAAGAAAAGGATGGAGGCTGTAGGTTCAGGTTTCGATGCACATCTGCAATAGAAAGGTGCAGGATTGAGCCTCCGCTCATCCCTTTTCCGGAAGGATCGGCTGTCAGATGCTGGTTGTATGATCGAAGGGAGTAAGTTCCATGATTGAAAGGAGAAGGTTGCATGATTGAAGGAAGAGGCCTGACAAAAATATTCTCTCCCACCTCTACGGGAAAAAACCGGATCACTGCTGTTGACAATGTAAATATCAGGATAGAAGCTGGAGAGACCCTCACTCTTGTAGGAGAGAGCGGATGTGGAAAGTCCACTCTCTCAAGATTGCTTCTCTTGCTTATTCCTCCAACACGGGGAGAGATATTCTTTGAGGGCCAGGCTCTTAAAGGGCTGAAGGGAAAAGAACTCCACTCTATCCGGAAAAAAATTCAGATTGTGCCACAACAGCCTGAAAGCTCCCTGAACCCCAGGTGGAAGATAGCTCACTCAATCTGTGAACCTTTTCGCATACATCCTGATTTGTTACGCGGAAGGCAGATTGAAGAAGAGCTGAAAAGACTTATTGGGCTTGTTGGTCTTGAACCTGAGCAGGCAGCCCGATATCCACATCAACTCAGCGGTGGAGAATTGCAGCGTGCTGTTATTGCTCGTGCTATCGCGCTTGAGCCTGCCTTTCTCATATGTGATGAACCGACTTCAATGCTTGACGTGTCCACCCAGGCATCTATTATACATCTTCTGAAAACACTTCAGCAAGACCTCAGATGTGCCCTTCTCTTCATTACTCACGACCAGGGACTTGCACACGCTATTGGAGACCGGACAGCTGTAATGTTTGCCGGACAGATCGTAGAAGAGGGACAAGGTGTTCTGGATAGGCCCTACCATCCATTTACTCGTAGAATAACATCAATCTCGGATTCCGGCTCCTTACATCCATCGGAACCTCAAGGGAAGAAGATTCCAGGTTCATGCGTATATTATCAATTCTGCCCGAAAAAGACCGAAAAATGCCTGTACAGCCCTGAAATGATGGAATATGAAGATAGACGGGTGCGTTGCCATAACTTTTCATTTGCTTGATAACTCATCTGCTTGATAACTCATCTGCTTGATAATCGTGCATTCTCTCGATATCTCCTGATGGATTTTAGCGATACAACTGCATGCCAGGTGTTTACTCAAATAAGTCCAGGATTGTCTTAACAAATTCTCCTGGATTGTCCTAACAAGTTTTCCCGGATTGTCTTAACAGTTTTCCCGGGTTGTCCCAACAAATCGTTCTGAATTATCACAACAGGTTACCCAAACTTAAGACGATTACTCTAAAACTTCCAGTTCACGTAATTTTTGCAGAGTTTAATGTTAATATGTAACAGTATCGGGTGTGATTGGCAAACATGAAAAGAAAAGAGGGAATTCTATTTATTTTGCTGGCTCTCGTTGTCCTGGGAGCAGGTTGTACAGACAAAGAACAAAAAGAAGAAAATCAAACATCTCAAACATTATACATTTCAGGTCAATGGAGTCCAACCTCTATTGATCCTCACCTATCGGGTTATATGCCGCAGAGGCTAGAATACGCAGAAACTCTTGTAGGAGTTGATTATGAGGGAAAAATTATCCCAAATCTTGCAAAATCATGGGAAGTTTCCAGCGATGGAAAAAAATGGACATTCAAATTGAGAGAGGGAGTCCTATTCCATGATGGGACATCTTTCACAGCCGAGGTTATGAAAAAATCTCTCGAAAGATCCTTTATCCAGTCGGCATCAACATTCGGAAAAATTCCTGTAACGTCGATTGAAACTCCCGATAACCTGACATTAGTGATCAGCCTCAATTCAACTTTCCCTGCACTTCCTGCCTATCTTTCCAAAGGAGAAAGTGTTGCCCTAGCTCCCGGGTCTTATGATGCAAGCGGAAACGTGACAAAGCCTATCGGTACAGGACCTTTTATCTTTGAGTCCTGGAAACCGGAAGAAGAAATTGTTGTCGTCAAGAATCCGGATTACTGGGGACATGTTGCTTCAGTTGATAAGGTGGTATATCGGGTAATTCCTGAAGAACTTACAAGAAAGATGCTCCTCGACAGTAAGGACATTCAGGTAGCAATGATTCTTTCGCCCGATATTGCTGATAAATATACAGAAAAGGCTGATTATACAGTCCTTGAGCAGCCGATTGCTCGTGTAAGGATGATTGCTTTCAATACGGAAAAGGAGCCCTTCAACGATAAAAAAGTACGTCAGGCTATTAATTACGCTATAGATAGAGAAGCAATAGTGAATTCTGTCCTTTACGGATACGGAAACACAGCAGCAGGACTTTTTCCTCCTCAGTTTTACTGGGCAAACAAGGATATTGCTCCTTATACTTATGACACGGAAAAAGCAAAAAAACTCCTTAATGAAGCAGGATGGACCGACTCGGATGGGGATGGAATTCTTGATAAAAACGGCAAGCCTTTAAAAATTACATTAGTCACTTATCCTGAAAGAGCAGAACTGCCGCCGATCGCTGAGGTGATCCAGCAGCAGCTTGAAAAAGTAGGTATAAAGACAGAACTTAAGGTTCTCAATACCGATGCTTCAAACGCCCAGAGGAATAAAGGGAATTTTGATATGTACCTTGTAGGAAGAGGATTACTTTTCGTACCTGATCCTGATGAGATAATGATGACGGACTATCATTCAAATGGTACTTCAGGCGACGGTTGGGGAGCATATCGCTGGCACAATGATACTGTAGATAAGCTGATTGAACAGGCCAGAACTACTTCCGATGAAGCTGTCAGAAAGAAACTCTATGATGAAGTTCAGGAAATTGTTGTCGAAGAAGCCCCGGTTGCATATCTTAACTACTACGTTAATATTGACGTCACAACTTCGAACATAAAGGGATATCATCTCCATCCTACAGAGTACTCTTTAGACCTGCAGAATGTCTCAATTGCCTGATGTGGGTATTTTACCCACGTACTTTTTTATTTAAAAGAGTTTGAGTAAGAATGATACGTAGAATTATACTGAACCGTCTATTTCAAATGATACAGGTCATGGTAGGGATATCCCTCATCACTTTTGCAGTGATTTCCCTTTCGCCAGGAGATCCAGCTGAAATTACGCTCAGGGCTACTCTTGGTACCGAAAGCCCACCTAAAGAGGCAGTAGCCAGACTTCATGAAGAAATGGGGCTTGACGATCCATGGCATGTCAGCTATCTAAAATGGATTTCAAGGGTTGTGCATGGAGATCTTGGATATTCCTATCAGACAAAAAGGAGTACTCTTGAAGAGATAATACGTGCTCTGCCCACGACCTTTTGTCTAGCCTCTATTTCAATGCTATTCTCGGCTATCATAGCTATTCCGCTTGGAATTGCAGCAGCTCTGAGACAGAACGGGTTTGTAGACCATATTTGCAGGCTTACTTCAATAGTTTGCCTCTCGAGCCCTGAATATTTTGTTGCTATAGTTTTTATGCTTGCAGGAGGCATCTATCTGGATATCTTTCCGATTGCAGGAACAGGAGGAATAGAGTATTTCATTCTTCCATCCCTGACCCTCTCGGTTGGCCTTATTGCAATTACAATGCGTATCATGAGGACAAGTATGATTGAAACGCTTGAGCAGGATTATATGAGGACAGCACGTGCAAAAGGGCTCAGCCGTAGAAAAATTATTCAACGACATGCTTTAAAGAATGCATTGCTCCCTGTCATTATATATATGGGTACCCAGTTCGGATGGATTTTCGGAGGGGCAGTTACCATTGAAAGTGTTTTTGCACTTCCAGGACTTGGGAGGCTTCTTGTTAACTCTGTTTCTTCGATGGACATCATGGTGATGCAGGGATGTATGCTTACCTTCGCGATGATTGTAGTGCTTATTAATCTCTTTGTCGATCTCGTCCAGCTTTATCTCGACCCATCAGTCAGGGCTCAGGGAGAATAATAGGAAGAGTATTTATGGAACACTTATACTTTGGCGAAAAACTGGTAGTTTCCGAAGTGAAAAGAGTATGGGGAGTTTTACGGAGCAATCTAACACTTACAATAGGAGTTCTGCTGTTCATTTTTATCTCCATGATGGCTGTAATGGCTCCGGTGATTTCTCCACATAACCCTGCAGAGATGCATCTTGAAGAAAGGTTATCTACTCCATCAGCATCTTTTCCTCTTGGGACAGACCAGTTTGGAAGGTGTATTTTCAGCCGTATATTATATGGTGCACAGACTTCGTTCTTCATTGCAATTGTTTCAACTCTAATTATCGTGCCTGCAGGAATTATAATAGGAATGTATGCAGGTTATTTCAGCAGATGTGATGCTTTCTTGATGCGATTGGCAGATATCTTTCTTGCTTTCCCCAGTATAGTTCTTTCAATTGCGATTGTGGGAGTAGTAGGTCCAAGTCCTGCAGGAATCATTCTATCACTTTCCATTCCTGGCTGGGCAAAGTATGCACGGTTAATCCGGGGTTCCACTCTTTCGCTGAAAAATAGCGGATTCGTTGAGGCAGCGAGAGCAATTGGAGCATCTGATAAATACGTTCTTTTCCGACATATTCTTCCCAATATTTTTGGACCTATTACTGAGATCGCAACACTTGGATTGGGATCCAAGATTATTTCAATTTCCGGGCTAGGGTTTTTAGGGCTTGGGGTTCAGCCTCCTACTCCGGAATTGGGAACAATCCTGAAAGATGGACTTGTATACCTTCAGACTGCACCTATGATGGCTTTATCTTCAGGAGGCACGATAATGCTGTTTGTTCTTGCGGTAAATCTCATCGGTTCCGAACTGAGATCAATTACCGATCCCCGGTCTGACACGATCGAACTTTAACTGGAAGGCAAAGAGCGACATTGCGATTTTATTGTTTAGGACGTTCATCATTGAGTGGAAGTTTTCATCGAGTTAAAGCTTTTCGTTGAGTGGAACTTCTTTATCTGGTGGAAATTTTCCATCGATCAATTTGTCAGCTTCAAGTTGTTTGAAAATTCCAGCTATACATATTGCATGGAGAGCTAAATAATTAAATATGGATTAATTATATCAATCTGCTTACATACCAAAAACAGAGTTATGCCTTGTAGTTTAGGATAGCCATTCGTCAAATAATATTGCATACTCATAAGTATCTTGCCAAATAGGGTTTCCTTGTTCATCAGACTTAAAATATATGTTTTTGAGTAAATGGCCTTCTTTTCGAAAATGTAATCGTTCCAGCAGTTTCCATGATGCTTTGTTTTGAGGATTGCACATGGCAATGACTCTCCTGGCTTGTAGATTTTTAAATGCGTAATTTAAAACTGCTTTACAACTTTCAGTCGCATATCCATATCCTTGATATCTAGAGTTAAAGACATATCCGAGCTCCCATGTAGAATATTTTTTTGGGTATTGTTGCTCAATATAAATATTTCCTATCAATTTATCAGTATTTTTCAAGCAAACTGCCAAAAAAGATTCTTGATTTGACCTTTTTATTGCTTCTAATTTGCATTGCGCTTCAGTAAAAGTATCATAAGGTTCAAATTTCACAACTGATGCATCAGACAGATAATCATACAAGTCTTTCCAATCTGCAGGTGTAAATTTTCTAATCATTACTCTATCGGTTTCTATTTCGCGCAAGATTAAACCTCCATTCAGGAGAGGCTCTTAAATTAGAATTCTATTTAAAAATAGTTTCTATTTTAATTTTGTAAAGTTATCGGTTAGTTACTCCACTCGGAAAAAATTTCAGGTAGGTCTATACTATATAAATAGAATTCTTTATGAATGGATTTTTCTACTTGTATGGTTTTCATGATGATTATTAAGTCGCCAAGTTAAGGTTAAATCTATTATTCTCAGTTTTTTAGCTCCAACTTACTTTCCGCAGATGTCCTTACAATTTTCACAATTTTACCTTCAATGAAAACTTTCAGCTAGATTTTCCAAAACTTCAGTTGAGATAGTAACAGGAGATTTTGAGAAATTCTCCAAAACCGATAGCAAGAAAATTATTGTTTTTTTGAAAACATCTGCGGAAAGTCGGGTATAAATAAAGGATAATAATTTTGGAATTTGTTCATTATAAAACAGTTTCTTTTCTGCAGAGATTCCGGATAACAAAACGCAATCAATGAAAGTAAAATTTGTATTCCCTACAGATATAGAACAGTAAGAAATATTCACTCTATCCAAAACCAGATATATTTAAATAATCGCAAGCATTCTAAACCCCAAGAATTCTTACACTATTTCCCAATCATGGAGTGTCTTTATGACAGAATCAGAAATTCCAAAAGAATATAATGCAAGTGAGGTTGAGGAAAAATGGATGGAGAAGTGGAACCTCTCCATGTACCATTTCAACTGGGGAGAAGACCCCCGTCCCCAATATATTATCGACACCCCACCTCCTTATCCTACAGGTAATTTCCATATCGGAAATGCACTCAACTGGTGCTATATCGACTTTGTTGCCCGATACAAACGTATGCGAGGGTACAATGTAATGTTCCCACAGGGCTGGGACTGTCACGGTCTGCCAACCGAAGTCAAGGTTGAAGAAATTCATGGAATTACGAAAAACCAGGTTCCACGTGCTGAGTTTCGCAAAATGTGCAGGGAACTGACTGCAGGAAACATCGACAAAATGCGCAAAACAATGCTGCGTCTGGGCTTTTCTGTGGACTGGAGTAACGAGTTCGTTACCATGGAGCCTTCATACTTTGTAAAAACACAGAAATCTTTTGTCAGGATGTATAATAATGATTACATCTATCACGAGGAACATCCTGTCAACTGGTGTCCCCGCTGTGAAACCGCTATTGCTTTTGCAGAAGTCGAGTATGAAACAAGGCAAACAAAGCTTAACTTCGTCCATTTCGATAAGGTAGACATTGCAACCACCAGGCCTGAACTTATGGCAGCCTGTGTTGCAGTTGCAGTAAATCCCGAAGACAAGCGTTACAGCCAGTACGTCGGCCAGGAAATAACAGTACCTCTCTTTGGTCAGAAAGTGACTCTGATTGCTGATGAAGACGTTGAACCTGGATTCGGTACAGGTGCCGTGATGATCTGTACTTTCGGAGATAAGCAGGATGTACGCTGGTGGGTGAAATACGAACTTCCCCTTATAAAAGCCATCGACAAACAGGGCAAGATGACAAAAGCTGCAGGCAAGTACGAAGGCCTGAGCATTGCCGAGTGCAGGGAAGCCGTCATTGCGGACCTGAGGTCTGCAGGTTTCCTCTATGACCAGAAACCTCTGGAACAGAATGTCGGGCTTTGCTGGCGCTGCGATACCCCGATTGAAATCCTTTCGGAGCCCCAGTGGTTCGTAAAGATCGACAATGACGGCATCCTGAAAGCTGCAGACGAGATCAAATGGTATCCTGAGTACATGAAAGTCAGGCTCCAGAACTGGGCAGGCACTATGGAATGGGACTGGTGCATCTCCAGACAGAGGATCTTTGCAACTCCGATTCCTATCTGGTACTGCAAGAAATGCGGGGAAGTTATGGTTGCAGAAGAGAGCTGGCTTCCTATTGACCCGAATGAGGCTGCCCCAAAGAAAGCCTGCGCCTGCGGCTCAACCGAGTTTGAGCCTGAGACCGATGTACTGGACACATGGATGGACTCCTCGATTACGGCATTACACGTTACTGGCTGGGAGAGTGAGCATGATCTCCGCCTGCCTGCGCAGATCCGTCCACAGGGACATGATATCATAAGAACCTGGGCCTTTTACACAATCCTGCGAAGCCTGGCTCTTGAAGGCAAGAAACCCTGGGACTCTATAGTCATTAACGGTATGGTGCTCGGGCCTGACGGACATAAGATGAGCAAGTCCCTTGGAAATGTTATCTCTCCTGAGGAAGTAACCACACAGTACAGCGCTGATGCTTTCAGGCAGTGGGGTGCAGTTGGTGGCTCCACAGGTTCGGATGTAATGTTCCGCTGGAAGGATGTGGTTTCAGCTTCTCGTTTCCTTCAGAAGATGTGGAGTATCTACCGTTTTTCAATGTCTCACCTGAAGGGCTTCGGCCAGGAAGATGCTGATAAATTCCAGACTGACTCTCTCCTTATAATTGACAGGTGGCTACTGAGTAAACTTAACAGGCTTATAGATACTGCAACAAAGGAGCTTGATGGGTACCAGTTTGATTCCACTTTCAAATCCATACGAGGTTTTGCCTGGGAAGTTCTTGCTGACAACTATCTGGAACTTGTAAAAGGCAGGCTTTATGGCGATGACCTTGAAGGCAGAAGAGCAGCTCAGTATGTGCTCTACAGGACAATGAAAACCCTCTCGCTTCTGCTTGCTCCATTTATACCATTCTTTGCAGAAGAACTGTACTCCAGGTTTAGTGATGAGAGCGTCCATACACAGGCCTGGCCGGCAGTTGATGAGAGCTTCATAAACGAAGAGGCCGAAGCTGCAGGGGAATTGATTAAAGAGATCACAGGCGAGGTACGCAGGTACAAATCCGAACTGGGAATGGCACTTAATGCTCCCCTGAAGAAACTTGAGATATACAACGCAAATATTGATACAGGAGATATCGCAGGTGCAACAAACTCGAAAGTTGAGTTGATGGAAGGAGCTCCTTCCTTTGAATATGTGCCAGTGGAAGTTAAGCCTAATATGGGCATTCTGGGTCCCAGATTCAGAAAAGATGCAGGTGCTGTTGTGAAAGCTCTCAAGGCCGAAAACCCTGCTTCCGTTGAAGCTCAGGCAGTCTCAGGAAAAATAACCGTTAACGTAAACGGCAAACCGATCGAGCTCGAACCCGAAGCTGTAGAAATAAGGAAAGAAGTGATCTCCGGCGGCAGAGAGGTTGATGTGCTTGAAGTCAGAGGTGCAGTTGTCGTAATCGTAAGGTAAGCTTTTGCTTACCTTTTTATGAAAAACATCTGTTATTATTCTGAAGATGCTTATTTTTTCAGTTTTTTACTAACAGCTGAAGTATGACAAGCTGAAGATACGGCAATTTGAGGGCAGGATATCTTCAGGTCAGATCCTCCATGTTCAAACTCTGACTTTAATTCTTCATTCCAGCCCTAATAATTCTTCATTTCAGCCTTAATAATTCTTCATTTCAGCCTTAATAATTCTTCATTCCGGCTACTCAACTATTTTTTCGTATTCTTTTTCTCACTATACTAAAATATCATTTTCAAAGATCAAAATAGATTCCTGGTGTACAAATTTATGAAGTAAATTCACAAGTCGTCAGCTAAAATTGGGGATTTCTATAAAGTAGGAGTCTCAAATACCGGGCATTTAGAATCAGTCACAAACTTTAAAAAAATTTTGGTATATAAATATTCCAGCTAGCTTCAAACTGGTGGAGTAGTTATATGATTTTACGTTACATTGAAGGTTGTTAATCAGGTGTAAATATCTGAATTTTGCAAATTTCACCAAAAATAATATTATTATTTTAAGAAAGTGAAATGACAAAGATTCCCTTTTCCAATGTGAAACTTTATATACATCCAGGTAATCTGTTTCAGAAATGTATTATTTACACCTGGAGTTTTTATGACAAAAGTCGAAAAGGTATTACTATTACTCAAAAATATGGTGTATGAAAGCACTAGCCCGCAGGAAACTCTCAAGTTTGCGAAATATTACAGGAGTAAAGGGCTCGATGTGCTGGTTATTCTATGGGGACCTATGGGAGTGTTACTTGGAAAGAAAGATAAAACAAGAGGATCGCCCAAGTATGATATGGCTGTTCAGGAATGTATCGACATGGGAGTAGAGTTCCGATGCTGCCAGCTTGCCTCGGACATGATTGGACTTAAGAAAGAAGAACTAATCCCTGGAATTGAATTTATCTGCTCAAAAGAAGTAGCTGAACTTTTTCAGAAATACACAGAAGAACACCAGTTAATTATTAATTTCTGAGCCTTAGAAATTTCTAACATTAAATGAGGCATTTAAGCAATAACTGCCTTAAGCAATTAGATGTATTTTACTGTAACTAAATGTGTTTTACTGTAACTAAATGTGTTTTACTGTAACTAAATGTGTTTTACTGTAACTAAATGTGTTTTACTGTAACTAAATGTGTTTTACTGTAACTAAATGTGTTTTACTGTAACTTTTTCCTGAGTCAGGTTTTCTTCAACTTAATTCTTCAGCTTTATTCAGTTACTCAAATATTTCTAAATGTTAATTTAAACCGACAGAACTTTTTATATGTAATGCCTTTTTTAGACTGTCCAAGGCTAACCGAAAAATATCGGTTGAGGAATGAATTATATGTCAATATGGACATAATTAGAATAAAAATCTAAAAACATGGATCAAACGAGCGAACGTTTGTGCACATAATGAGATAAAAATAGACTTTAAGATAGAGTATACAACTATAAGTACACATTTTAAAATAATTATTTGATATTAAGATTTCAGCTTTTGAGTCAATTAATTTTTGAAAATTAAAAAAATAATTTCAGCAGGTGATTTCGTGTTTTTACAGAATTATGAGTTAAACGAGGAAGAGAAAATCCTTTTGCAAAAGGTTCTGGATGGAGATGTGGCTCTTCGTAAAATTGACGAATTTGCGGACCCTGTGACTTCAGTAAAAATCAGAAGGCTTGCAATACAGGAGTTTGCAAAACTTGAGTTTGAGAATATCCAGAACTTTTCCCTCGATGTTGAAGTAGCATCGAAAAGGAATATTGAAAATATGATAGGTGCAGTTCAGATTCCTCTCGGAGTTGCAGGTCTTCTGAAAGTAAACGGTGAATATGCAAATTCCGAATACTACATTCCGCTTGCTACAACTGAAGGAGCTCTTGTTGCGGGTGTAAATCGCGGCTGTTCGGTTATTACAAAATCAGGAGGAGCAAATGTAAGGGTCTTTGAGGATGAGATGACGAGAGCACCTGTTTTTAAGCTTGAAAGCGTCAGCAGAGCTAAAGAATTTTACGAGTGGGTAAAATGTCCTGAAATTTTCGAACAGATGAAAGCTGTTGCCGAAAAAACAACGCGTTTTGGAAAATTGCTTTCCGTAAAACCCTTTGTAGCCGGCACATATGTATACCTCAGATTTTCTTACGATACAAAAGACGCTATGGGCATGAACATGGTAACTATAGCTACCGACGCAGTGATGCACCTTATAGAAGACGAATTCGGTGCACATCCCGTTACCATTTCAGCAAATATGTGTACTGACAAAAAACCGGCCTCCATAAGCACAATTCTCGGAAGAGGCAAAACCGTTGTAGCTGAGGTTACGATTCCAAAGGAGATTGTCAAGGAGACTCTTAAATGTACGCCTGAGTCCATGTTTGAGGTTAATTATAGCAAAAACATGCTGGGTTCAGCAAGAGCAGGAGCACTTGGCTTTAATGCCCATGCTGCAAATATTATTGCTGCTATTTATCTGGCCTGCGGACAGGATGTAGCTCATGTTGTTGAAGGAAGCACTGCAATTACAAGTATGGAACTTACAAAATACGAAGAGATTCACTGTACTGTCACTCTCCCTGCCCTACCTGTGGGAACCGTTGGTGGAGGCACAAGTCTTGGGACCCAGAGAGACTGCCTGAATATTCTCGGCGTTGCAGGAGCAGGTGACGTTCCAGGAATAAACTCTAAGAAATTTGCGGAAATCGTAGCTTCTGCCGTGCTTGCAGGAGAAGTTAATCTTATAGGAGCTCAGGCTGCAGGACATCTGGCCCGTGCTCACGCCCAGCTCGGTCGTGGAAAGTTCTAACTCAACGGTTGACCCGCAACCGTTGAGCCGCAACCGTTGCGCCGGTTGATCACGCCTATAGGGTTAGGGAGATAAGGTTATCAAACCAAATGTTATCAGGTCGATCAACCGTTGCGCCGGTTGATCACGTCGTCATATGTTTACTTAGCATTAATTTTCGCTCAAGCCTTTTTTAAAAAGGCTTGTGATCGCCTTATTAGGTTTGGGAATAAATTTCTCAAATTCAAACGCAATCAGCATATTACATGCAAATAAATAAAAGTGTTTGAAAATACTTTCAAACACTTTCCTGACAAAGCACTTTGATGCCAAGAAAACAAAAATAGTGACAGGAATCCGCCATGAGAAAGTCTTGCCATAGAGCTCTTAAGAATAGTTCCTAAGATTCAGCTTTAGAAGGCAGTTCTCAGGGCAGTTCTTAAGATTTTACTCTGCTCTTAAGATTTCCCGTTTTATACTTATTCATTTAATGGAAAAGCTCTTCTTTTGCTTTATTAAGATATTTGTTTGCTTCCTCAATTTTACTGGCAGCTCCAAGGATATCCTCGGAAGCATCGAGAAAGCCATCTTTTTTAGCTTTCTGAGCCCATTCCTTGAAACTTTCAATGTGGCTTTCGTTATGCTCGATCCAGTGCTCAATCAAATGTGAAAGGTTGTCATGACTAAGTTCTTCAGTAATAGTCGTCCCTCCTGTTCAAAATATATACGATTCATGGTATAAATGCCCGCTGGATATAATTAGAATTTCTATAAAGATACCGTGAGAATATCAAAAAATAAACAAATAAGAGATAACAGATAGAATATATTAATATAAACTAATTCGATAGTAAAAATATTCGATAATAAAAATAATTTGATAATAAAAATAGTTTGATAAGCAGAATTGCTTAAATTTCAAGAGCTAAGAATAAGGTTTTGAACGATTCTGCTTTAACGCTTACATTATAACACTTTGATAATACTTTGATAACACTTTGATAACACTTTGATAACACTTTGATAACACTTTGATAACACTTTGATAACACTACTTCAGTTTTCAGGTTTATACTGTCCTTGGATCAGTAATCTCACCTGATAATGCTGAGGCTGCCGCGGTTGCAGGGGAGGCCAGGTAGATAAAACCACCTTTTCCCATTCTGCCTTTGAAGTTTCGGTTTGCGGTTGAAATGCAGACTTCTCCTTCACTTATTACTCCCTGGTGGGCGCCAAGACAGGGCCCGCAGCCAGGGGTTGCGAGTGTGACACCTGCTTTGAGTAGAGTTTCCATTGTTCCGTTCTCAATCGCTGCAAGGAGAGTTATTCGGGATGCAGGAATTACAATTGTCCTGACTGCAACCTTTTTTCCTTTCAGGATTGATGCTGCGACCTCAAGGTCTTCAAGTCTGCCATTTGTACACGTCCCTATGAATACCTGGTCTACGTGGGTACCTTCAACCTCTCCAACAGGCTTTACGTTGTCAACCTGATGAGGACAGGCTACCTGAGGCTCGATATCCTCAGCAGAGTAAACGGGTTCTTTTACATAAAATGCGTCCTGATCGGCATAAACCGGCTCATATGGAGCAGCCGCTCTGTTTTTCAGAAAATCGAAGGTTTTTTCGTCAGGTGGAACAATTCCGGTTTTTGCTCCCATTTCTATTGCCATGTTGCAGAGAGTCATTCTGCCGGAAACTGACAATTCAGAGATAGCCTGCCCGTAAAACTCTACCGCCTTATAGGTTGCACCGTCAATTCCGGTCTTTCCGATAAGGTAAAGGGTCAGGTCTTTTGCATAAACTCCTTTTCCAAGCCTTCCTTCAACCGTAAACCTGAGACTTTCAGGCACCTTAAACCAGAGTTCGCCTGTAGCGAAAATTTCAGCCATATCGGTAGCACCTACGCCTGTTGCAAAAGCCCCGAAAGCCCCATAGGTACAGGAATGCGAATCAGCTCCCACAACCAGTTTTCCAGGCAGGGCAAATCCGTTTTCGGGAAGTACCTGATGGCAGATCCCCTCTCCAAGCTCGTAAAAGTTCGGAATACCTTGCTCCTTTACCCATTCCCGGATTTCCTTTTGAAGAATGGCTGAAGTCTCGTTATTTGCAGGCGCGATATGGTCGAAAGGAATTATAATTCTTGAGGGGTCCCAGACCTTTTTCATTTCCATTTCTTTAAAAGCATTAACTGTAAGTACGGAGGTGCCGTCATGCGCCATTGCATAATCAACATCTGCCAGGACAAAATCATTTGCATTTGCCTCTTTTCCCGCTGCTCGGGAGAAAATTTTTTCGCTAATTGTTCCCAAAAGTAAGTCTCCTGTTTGATAATCAAGTAATAATGGTTTGATGATTGAATAGTAATGAAGTCTAAGAAGTTCAGATTCCTGGATTCACTATAAAGAAATAACTGTAATATATTTGACATATATATTTGACATATTAAAGAATAAAATCCTAATATTACAAATATAAATTATACAAAAATCTTTTCAGCCTCTTGAAGCTGGTTTATATAGGTTTCTATAAAGCAAAATAAACTACTCTTTATTTAATTAAATGTAACGCTGATGTCAATGCATGATTATTCTTTTCTACTACAGTGAACCTAATAATGAACTCGGTCCCATTGCTCTTTTTCAGTTCAAGTTCTCCATCTAACTGGTCGACAAGGAAAGTTACAAGCTGAAGTCCCAGACTATCAAGTTCCTCTATATCAAGGTTTTCAGAAATACCCACACCGTTATCCGAAACTGTCAATATAAAACTGGTACTCTTATAGTCTTTGCTTTTACTTTTTTCTATTATGTTTTTATGTTCTCCATTTTTATCTTTATGGAATTTTATTTGGTCTCCATCTTTATGGAATTTTATTTGGTCTCCATCTTTATGGAATTTTATTTGGATTTTTCCTTTATCTCGGTCGGAGAATGCATATTTAAGAGAGTTGGAAACGAGCTCATTGACAATTATTCCTAACGGAACTGCTGTGTCCATGTCAAGTAATATGTTTTCTTCCAGATCCATACTTAAGCTGACATCAGCATTACCGAGTCTATATGTCAAGAAAAGAGCATTAGCGAGTTCCTTAATGTACAGCGAAAAGTTGAGTTTATCGAGCTCTTCACCTCTATATAATTCTTCATGAATAAGAGCCATTGATATTACACGATCCTGACTTTCCTTGAAAGCTTCCAGGACTTCCGATTCATTTATATTCTTTCGGTTTCTGAATTTTTCAGCTTGAAGGTCCAGTAGTGATGAGATTACCTGAAGATTATTCTTGATTCTATGGTGTATCTCCTTCTTACGAGCGATCTCAAAATTTCGGAGAGCTTCTTCGACTTCCTTTCGCTTGGTTATGTCAGTATGAAGGTTCAAAATTCCTAAAAACTTACCACCCTTGTCAAAAATAGATTTGGCATTTGTATGCGTCCATAGAAGGGAGCCATCTTTGCGTATAAACTTAACTTCAAGACTCTCATTGATGTTTTCCCTTCCTTTTTTAAAAGCCTGTTTGATAATAGCCTTACTTTCATCACTGAGAAAGTCCCACATCGGCCTGCCAACGAGTTCTTCTGAACTGTAACCAAGCATATCTTCAATCTGCTTATTGATGAAAGTAATTCTCTCTTCAGCATCAATTATGCTTATGCCTTCGTTTGCTGTCTCCACAATGTTACGGTATCTGTTCTCACTTTCTTGAAGTCTTTCTTCTGCCTTTTTTTGCTCAGTGACATCGATATCCATCTCAAGGATCATGAGAGAACCGTCAATATCAGTGAACGGTAAATTATAAGCGTCATAATAGCTTCCATCCGGCCCGCTTACTTTCCAATGATGAGGTTGACCGGTTTCAAGTACTTTATGTGATTCACAGAATTCACATGGCTGGGTGAATCCAAAATAATATTCATAGCAGTACCGACCACCTGGATCCCCAAATCTTTTACGGAATCTGCAGTTGGCAAAGGCGATATGGTAGTCAGATGTTAGCAGGATTATCATTGCAGGCAACGTATCCAGCACGTTATAAAGACGTTGGCGTTCGTCTATTGTTTCCTGATTCCGTTTTTTCAGCATCTCACTTATTCTTTTAAGTTCTTCTTCAGCCTTCTTGCGCTGAGTAATATCAGAGTGCATGCTCATATTACCGATATGTTTTCCCTCTGCGTTAATGAGAGGCATAGAGTTAACAAGCGACCAGACAACACTGCCATCCTTGTAGCAGAACTTCATTTCGTACCTTTTTTCTTTAATGCCTTCCTGTAGGGATTTTATTCTGATAAGCGAACTTTCCATATCATCTTTATCGACAAAGTCAAGGGCTGATTTCCCTATCATTTCTTCCATTGTGTACCCGAGCATTTCTGCCATTGTTTGATTCACAAAAGTAGTAACTGTTTCAGTGTCGGTAATCCAGACACCCTCGTTTGCTGTTTCTATGATGCTGCGGTACTTTTCCTCACATTCCCACAGTTTTTCTTTAAGGACTTCACGGTCACTTATATCGAATCCATAAATGTTTACGCATTCTTCTTCCGGTAAAGGTTGAAAATTGATCAGGTATACTCTTTTTCCCACTCTTACTTCCTTTGTTTCCGGAATATTCCAAGAAATTGTTTTTAGCGCTAAGTCTCCGATAGAAGACGGCAGTTTTTCTCCGATTTTCGTGCCCCACTCCTTCAGTAAGGGCTCACTAGCTTCATTTGAATATATAACGGTACCATCCGTATCGACACTGAGCACAGGATTTGGGTCATTTGCTAGAAGTTTTTCAACGCTTGTTTCCATATTCCCCTTCAGGCTCCTATTTCTATCCTATCTCTAGTGGTTATAGCCTACTGTCGATGACTCACTAACGTTAAAAGTATCTATTGCGTAACTATATTAATATATAATATTCTTTAAATATAATACATTCATTTGACTTTGAATTAAGATAATATTTTTACAGAGATCTTTAAAATATGATTATTTCTTCTCTGACAAACGCAACTAGCCATAAGCAATCACTATCAGTTTTCTATAATGCAAGGATAAGTGTACTTAGTTAAGATCTGTTTTAGAAAGAGTTAATAATTGATATACTAAAGTAAATGAAGTAGTAGAAATAATTTTCATTAAATTAAAAATTATTTTAAATTCAATATTCCATATTTTTCAAAATCAATAAAAACTAGAAGACATCAAAAAAGTATAAACTTTTATTTATGTTCTTCGTAAGCTACTATTTTCTTCAAGAGATTTTCTTAGAGGCTGATAGCTGGCGATTCGGCTGAGATTCCTACTGTCAGTAAAGCTACGACTTCTTTGTCCTGCGGGATTTTGAGTAGTTTTTAATTTAGTTTTTTCTATAATATCACTGTAACTGTTATTTCAGTAGCTTTGTAAAGACTACACAAATAGCTACTGACTAAAATTCCTTCGTTTCCTTACGTCATCTCTAAAAATAATAAATTTATCTAAGTAACATTTATTCCATGAAAAATGAAATATATAACTATTATTATCAACAAAGTGAGTATAAAGGAGCTTATGAATGGCTGGGAAAAAACAATCTGAGTTTCCAAAGTCATGAAACTCAAAACAGGAAATCAAAATCAAAGTTATGGTGTTACATCCGACTGTAAATAGAGTTATCAGGCCAATGTTACGGCTATAATGTCTATTAAAAATCAATAATTTTTATATCCAATATTTTTCTTTTTTCCAATCACTATCTTTTCCAAATATACAAGTTCAACTTTGCTGCCCAGCAGTTCCCGCCTGAACTCCTTATACCCCAGTTTATGATAGAGGTGAATATTTCTGATGCTATTCGATCCGGTGAAGAGCTCAAATCGAGCTACATCCCGATGCATAAGCTCAACCTCTGTCATCAAACGAGTGCCTATCCCCAGATTCTGCCATTCAGGGTGCACAATCAGCCTGCCTATATGGCAAGTATTTTCTATTACGCGAGATCGTACAGATCCTACGATCGAGTGCTCGCTGATGGCTTTGAGGAACACACTGGTACTGAACTCATTTCTTATCTCTTCGACAGTTTGAAGCAGAGGGGGAATGGACCAGTCATCGTAGATCTGAGCTTCACTCTTGTATGCCAGTTTCTGGAGGGTTAAGATTTCAATCGCATCTTCAAGGCTGGCCCGAAAAATTTCTACTTGTTCTGCCATGTCTCTCATTCCTAACTTCAAAATTAACAAGTTCGTGCAAGTTTCAATAGACTAAAGACTTGAGAATAGTACGCTCTGAAACCTGCAAGCTACTTTTTGTCCGAAAAAGTAGCACAATTATAGTTCCAGGTTGATGATAAAATAACATAATTTCACTGCTGGAATTCAAATTCTATAAGTTGCATTCCAGGTGCCTCGTTTGGACGAATTGAAAAACCGTACTTTTCGTAAAATTTGGCTTTTCCGGGAGCTGCAAATAACCAGACCCTTTTAATATCGGTCTCCTGGCACTTGTTAACCAGTTGTTTTAAGATCGTGCTTCCTATCCCTTTATTTTGATGATCCGGTATTACAATTATATCGCAGATCAGAGCATACATGGCTCCGTCCGAAATCAAACGTCCTGCACCAATAATCTTCTGGTCTTTGTATGCTGTTATCCAGTACCAGGTATTATCAAAGACCTTTTTCAAATCATCTTCGGAAACCTTAAGAACTGGCATCCATCCCGTGCTTGAAAACAGTTGAAAATGCTCATGCCAGGTAGGAGGACCTGTCTTGTATTCAATATCTTTCATTCTTTACTCCTATAAAATTTACTTTAACAACTGAAACTACAATTAATAAGAAAAGAAATATATTCTTTTCTTATATATTTATTAATTATTTTATATTGAAAATTTTTACCTTACTTTTTATGGAATTTAGTCATATTTTCATCAACAGATTATCAAAGTTCTTCATAGTATACATATTGGCAGAGTAAAAAGTTTTAAACATATTTAAGACTATTATTATTACAATCTGCCAATTAGTTATGGTTTCTTTCATGACAGTGTTTTGTGAAAGCAGCTTCGCAAACTCAACTCTTAAAGGAGAGAGCGCTAAAACAGGCTATTAGAGGAGGTTTAGATATGACGTCAAAACTGATGGACTACTTTAACAAGCAACCGAGAATTGGAGTTCTAAGCACAGCGAGTAAAGATGGAAAGGTAGACTCAGCTATTTTCGGCTCACCGAATATGATCGATGAAAAGACCGTTGTAATTGCAACAGGTAAGAACCGTACGTTTTCAAACCTTCAGGAAAACCCTTACGCGATATACCTGATAATGGAACAAGATACGGAATGGAAAGGGATCAGAGTTTACCTGAAGATGAAGGAATCTGCAACGTCGGGGGAAATGCTTGATACGATTAAAAGCCAGATCGCAAAAATGGCCGGGGAGGAGGCTGCGGAGATGATGAAGGCAACGGTTACCTTCGAGATTATTGAGCTGAGACCTCTCGTTGATATGGGACAGGGCTGGGAGGAATCGATCTGAGTATTCAGAAGTAATGTGAATCAAAATAAAAAATTAAAAAAATCGGAATAAAAGATCAAAAGAAAAAAATTACCGGCTAAAATCTTAAAATGGGATAAACTCATGTTTTAGATTATGCCGTTCTTTTCCAGAAACTCTTCAAGAGGCACGGAGTGAGTCTGGAAGCCGCACACCTTGTATGGATCTGCACCCATTGAAAGAGCTACGAACTGGGCTATATTCATGTGCACCATATCATATTTTACGCCAAACTCTCTTTCGATAACCGGTTGGTAGCGGTCATACTGGATCTGGCAATTCGGGCACATATGAAGCATAAGCTCTACGCCTGCTCTTTGAAGGCTGTCAAGTTTGGTCTTTGTTACCTGAAGCGAGGTGTCTTTGTTAAGGTGGAGCTGGGAAAAGCCCATCCCGCAAGTGAGAGTCCGATCTTCGTACCAGCGTACAGGCTCGGCTCCGCAGGCTGCGGCTATGTTATCTATCAACTGAGGGTTTTCAGGGTTTCCGAGGACATCGAGATACTTAACTTTATAGTAATGGCAGGCATGATGAGATGCGGTTTTGATTCCTGAAAAGTCGAATTCTTTCTGCTCCTGGATTTTATCGACCTTACTTAAAAGAATCTCTACTGCATGGTAGAAGTTTTTCCTCGGATTCATATCGTCTTTCTTGTAAAAAAGATTTTCAAGGCCCTTTTCCTGGAAGATAGAGTTAATTTTTTCCCGAACTTCGGTATTGGTGTTCAGGGTTTCACAGGCTTCTTTATTTACGGCATAACAGGTTGAACAGAGGCAGGTTATGTTGGGGTAACCGCACCTTTTTGCGACTGCGAAGTTCCGGGCTGCAATAGCTGCTGTTGTCAGTCCTTCAAAGACGTCGGTATAATGGCCTATTCCTGTGCAGCAGGACTGCTCATCGTTTATACAATAGTCTATCCCAAGCCTGTCAAAGACATAACAAGTGGAGGTTTCCACTCCTGGGTACTCCTGCCCGACCATGCAGCTCTTAAATAATAAAAGCTGGCTGTCCGGAATATCTTCTATCGCTTTCAAAGCCGAAATCTCCGCTTCTATTTTCTCTCTTGATGCACTGGTTCTCCAGGAGCTGATGCAAAAGTTTTTCCTGTATTTTTGCTTTGAGCCATTTTTCTCTGTTAAAATAGCCTGTGGCTTCAAGAATAGCCTGAACTTCCCCATGTGTGTTCCTGATATCCTTTGAACTGAGCCCCAGTTCATTACGAATTGACTCAAGGTTCTTCTTAAAACCTATCCAGCGTTCTCCAAGGTCTCTTTCCATATTCTTAACTCCTGCACCCGGTACCTTGCTGGCTCCGTTCTCTGCAAGGTACTCTCCTATTTCAAGGAAATAGGCAAGCTTTTCAACTCCTATGCCCTCGTTGACGGCCATCTGCCTGAGAACCTGCACAATTGTTACAGGGCTATTATTCCTGGGACAACGCAGATTGCAGGAATAACAGTAGAAACAGGACCAGATCATTTCGGACTCAAGCACACTGCGGTCATTTTCCAGTACTTTTTTCACAATCTGGCGCGGGCTGTAATCTGTAAAGCGGGCTGCAGGGCAGGAAGCCGTGCAGGCTCCACACTGGATGCAGCGGTCAAGCCCCAGAGAGGCAGGTGTCCGGATGCTTTTCTTTGCAGTTTCTGCAAGGGTTTTACATTCCGGGGTATCATATTCATTTACATATGGAATCATTATATCATCTCTCCTTCCCGGGCAAGACTGGTAAAAGTGCCTGCAAGCCCTCTTGTGTTTGGAACATAAGCTTTTTTGAAATAAAGTCTGTCTCCTGAATCTCCAAGTTCTTTTTTCAACTTTTCAAAATGGCTGATAGTTAAAGGATATATTACCTCGGCTTTCGGGCTGTCAGGAGGATCCTCTATAAATAGGACAGCCGATGCTCCACGTTTGAAGGCGTGAAGTAACAGGTCTTTATCAACGACGAGGTTTGTGGGCACTTTGACTAGCTTGACATTTGAAGGATAAGTCAGTGCACTATTTCCTATATTATCGCAGGTTATGGACGCGATACCGCTGTTTACAAAACCCAGCAGGTCTCCTTCTTTGACTACTCCTTCAACTTCGGCTTTTAGCTGGCTTTTTGTAAAGCCTGAAATCTGAATAGCTCCTTTCTGACAGAGTTCAGTACAGTATCCGCACCCAGTACATACAAGCGGGTCTACGATGACCTTTCCACTATCATTTAGGGAAAAAGCCTCGAACGGACACTTGAGGCATTCATTACATTGATTACAAAAAAGCTGATTGATAGTCGGAATTTCGTTTACCAGGGCTTTTGGGCTGTCAGCAATAAAGGCACTTCCTCTTATAGATGCAAGTCCTGCCTGGGAAATGGTATCCGTAACATCCTTAGGGCTCTGGGCAGTGCCGCAGACAAAGATCCCATCCAGTGAGCTGTCTACGGGCCTCAGTTTTGAATGTCTTTCTTTAATAAAGCCGCTTTCATCCTGGCTAATATTCAGTATACTGGCAATTTTTCGGGTTCCCTTTGAAGGGACCATGGCTGCAGAGAGTATGACGAGATCAGCAGGCAGTTCTGTTATTTTCTGGTTAAGTGTATCTTCTAGTCTGACAAGAAGGCTTTTATCCGGCTTCTCGACGATTTCAGCAGGTCTTCCTCTTACAAATCTAACTCCCATATCCTGGACTGCCCGATAGTAGTTCTCGTAAAAGCCAAGCGCCCGCAAATCGACATAACAAATCGTGATTTCAGTACCCGGGTATTTTTTCATTATAAGGTTCGAGTGCTTTAAGGCTGCCATGCAGCAGTACCTGGAACAATAGCGATTTCCGCCTTCTTTTTCATCCCTTGAACCCACACACTGAATCATAATTATCCTTTTAGGAGTTCCCGATCCTTTCTCTGAATAATTTTCTGAAGAACTTTCTGAGGATCTTTCAGTACTGCAGGTACTTGTTGAGCTTACAGCATCAGGGTCCAGGTTGAAGTCCGAAGGCTTGACCAATGCTCCTTTTGAAGGGCCATTAATTCCGAGCATTCTGGCAAGTTCCATCTGGGTTATAACATTTTTGAAAACTCCATAACCGTACTGAGGTTTTTGGGATACGTCATACTCCTCAAACCCTGTGGCAACAATAACTGCACCGACATTAAGCTCAATAATCTCCTCCTTCTGTGAGAAGTCAATCGCTCCGGATTTACAGGCTTCTACACATTTTCCACATATCTCACCCTTGAACTGCAGACAGTGGTCAGGGTCTATGCAGTAGATCTTCGGAACGGATTGGGAAAAACGCAGGGAAATTGCCTTTTTGTCTATGTACCCACAGTTAAACTCGTTTTCAACCAGGACAGGACAGACGCGGCTACATCGGCCACAGCCTGTACAGTTGTCATGTACGTATCTCGGTTTTTTCCTTAGCCTGACTGTGAAGTTGCCGGCACTTCCGCTTAAGCGTTCCACCTCAGTCCAGGTTAAAAGGGTTATTTTTGGGTTAGCTACTACCTCATTCATTAGCGGACTTAGCGAGCACATCGCGCACTCTTCCGCAAGCTTGTCAGGAGAAAAAACCTTGCCTATTTTTGCCATATTTCCACCTATACTGGATTCTTTCTCTACAAGGTAGGTGGAAATTCCGTTATCTGCAAGATTAACCGCCGCAGTTATCCCTGCAATTCCTCCACCAATAACGAGGGCCTGTGGAACGATATTTACTTTTATCTCCTCAAGAGGCTTATGATTTTCCAGGCGGTTGAGTTTTCCCCGAATAAGTGAGAGTGCTTTCTCAGTCGCTCCGGCTTTGTCCGGATGCACCCATGCACAGTGTTCCCTGAGGTTTGCGATTTCAAGCATTGCCCGATTCAAGCCTGCTTCCTGAATACACTTTTTAAAGAGAGTGCCGTGTTTTGAGGGTGTGCACGAACCTATTACTATCCGGTCTAGGTTCCCTTCCAAAATCTTATTTTTGATAAGGGTCTGTCCCTCTCTTGAACAGAGATACTCGTAATCGAAGACCGGGATCCCTTCTGCCTTAAGGGTTTTCTTAAGTGAATTAATATCAATACGTTCGGAAATGTTCCCACTGCAATGGCAGATAAATACAGCGGGTTTGTCCAGGGCAGCGTTCATTATGTTAAATCTTTCAAGGATTCGTATTTAAGACTTGCCAGAACACCTAAATTATTAACCCAATTCGGATAAAGCATTTGCAATACTTACAAAAAAAGGACAATTTTAGAAAAAAGGTGAATTTTTAAATTTTCGTTTACTCTGTTAGTGCTATAATTAAATTTCCTAAGAAATGAAACTATAATCAATATGGGCTTATCCTATATATACAGGAAGGCTTGCAAAACTCCAGGATATAAATTGTCTTTCAGTCTAGATATTCAATATTTGCTTCCTGAAAAAAATAATATGTAAAATTGTCGAGAAGTTTTTATAGGCGCATAATTATATATATGAAGAAAGTATTATTATTTAAATCAACAGAGAAAAACAGATTTTGTGAGATACTCCCACAGATCAGAAACTCATATAAGTAGAAATATATTTAATAAAGGCAATAAAAGACACTGGAAATATAACAACTGTAAAATAATATGTTTCTATTGATCTGAAATACTGGACGGAGAAATTAATATCGAAAGCAATTATATGCTGTTCTTTCGGTATAATCGGTAGATGATAGTTGTGGCAGATAATGAGTTTATATCAGAGGACTACGAATTTAAGATGGGAGAGATTGAATACGAGATGGTGGAGCTTTTGAGAAGGCTTAATATTAACAGGCCAGTTGCTCTTACCCTTGCGTGTCTCTCTAAAGGAGAGGAAATTTCTTCCCAACGCATCGAAATGGTATCAGGCTTGAGACAGCCGGAAGTTAGCATTGCAATGCGCTATCTCCGTGAAAATGACTGGGTAGATATGCGGGAAGAAAAAAAGAATCAGGGTAAAGGAAGACCAGTTAAATTGTATAAACTGACGGTTCGGATGGAAACAATTATCAATTCAATAGAAGAAGACTTAATGGCTGAAAGTAAGGCCGTACTCCAGAACATAGAACGTCTCAAGAACCTTTCCTAAAACATTTTTTGAGTAGAAATATAACAAACTTTTTTCACAAATTCTCAGAAAACTTAATCTCAGAAAACTTAATCTCAGAAAACTTAATCTCAGAAAACTTAATTATTAATTTTAAAGTCTGGGTTTTATAACCCGGATTCGACTTCTTATCTGTTAAATATATGTTTAAAGATATGATGCTTGAGGAAAATTATCTTTCTTTTATAACTGGATAGTTCTTTTCAATTCTTGTTTTTATTGATTTTTAGTGTCTGTATTTCGATTATTGCCACCTGTTTTTGATTTTTGTTATCTCTTTTTTATTTTTATCACCCATTCTTGGTTCTTGTCATCTGTTTTCAGTTTATATCCTCTAGTCTCTATTTTTACAATGCCTCTTCTAGATCCTTTTGATATTTCTTTTTCTACTTGAATCTTAATTTCGAAAGCGACAAAAGAGCAGTAATTTTTAGTTATGAGATTAGGACCTTACGCCGAAAATATAATATTAAGCAAAATAAAATCTCCAGTTAAACTTGTAATTTATAAAGTTAGAGGTCCAGGTTATCGATTTTCTAAATTAAACTGTACAATTTCTAGAGAATAGAGTATATAAAGGGTACGAGGAGGAAACATCCCAATAGAGGTAAAGAGGGCTTCCAGTAAGCTTTAGCAATTTTTAGTATAAAAATGTCCTGCAAATTCTTTTTACACTTTTATGTATTTACAAAACTGGACTTTCAAGAAAGTTAAGTTTGAAGCAAAAATTTAGTTTTAAAAAAGTCAAAGTTAAGATAAAGTTCGAGTCATAAAGGCAGTATGCCAACTTCCCTGTAAAATTTGAAACTAGTGAGTTTGTAGCTTAAGAATCCAGTATTAAAAGAATTGAATTATGATTAATATAGAAAAATTTGATTTTGAATTTACAGAAAATTCGGACATTGTCGTCATAAAATGAAAGTCAGAACTTAAAACTCTATCATAATCTAAAAAGAACCCTGTTTGAGAAGAAAGAATATTAAACTCTTATATTTTTAGAAATTTTTAAGTTTTCAGCATTTTTTCAGGTTTTTAGTAGATTTTAAGGGTTTTAGCTAATTTTAAAGTTTTAAGAATATAAGGAAAAATTTTATAACTCGCGCCGGAAATGAAAAAGCAGTATCTCATGGACACTTTTAGAGTGAGTGAACGATAAACACACCCAGTGAACTTTTATTAATTAACAAATATTAAAAAGAATACATAAGTAAATATTTATATTAATCAACTCTATAATGGTTCTTTGGGTGATTAAATGGTAGATGAAAGTGGTCCAGTTATGGATATTTCTGATACAATAGAATAGATCCCTGTAGTTATGGGACCGATCGAACATGAAATGATAGAACTATTTAGAAAAATTAATGTTAGTAGACCAATTGCTCTTACGCTTGCATGCCTTGCGAAAGGAAGGGAGATCTCGTCCCAGAGCATTGAAATGGTATCAGGCTTGAGACAACCTGAAGTCAGTGTTGCAATGCGTTATCTCCGCGAAAATAACTGGATTGATATCCGAGAAGAAAAGAGGTCAAAGGGTAAAGGCAGACCGATAAAGTTATACAGGCTAATAGTCCCAATGGACTATATTGTTAGCAAGATCGAAGAAGATATTGTAGCCGAGAGTAGAGTCGTGCTTGGAAATATTGAGCGCCTGAAACATATTGCTTGAGTTATTCATGGGGATTTACCCCAATCCAACTTTTCCCTGATGATTAACTCTTTTGTTGCAAAGTACTTAACAAAGAATAGTCATTTAACGAAGATTTATTGAAAATTTCTGATTTCATGTAATATCTTCGGAATTTATTTTTTTCGGAGATTATTTTTTTTAGTTCTTTGTTTTTCCTGAGTCTATTTTCTTATTCTAGGCTAAATAAATTTAAATATATGCGAAAATGATTCAAAAATCTCTAAAAAAGTTTAAAACAGAATGATATCACTAAAAGATAACATCGCTAAAAGATAACATCGCTAAAAGATAATATCACTAAAAGATAACATCACTAAAAGATAACATCACTAAAAGTAAAGTAATTAAAAGCAAAGTCATTAAAAATAACATCATTAAAAATAACATCATTAAAAATAACATCATTAAAAATAACATCATTAAAAATAACATCATTAAAAATAACATCATTAAAAATAACATCACTAAAAATAACATCACAAATGATTAACAGCATTAATAATATATGTAGTGGGCCCGCTGCGATTCGAACGCAGGACCTCACGGTTATCAGCCGTGCGCTCCACCAGGCTAAGCTACGGGCCCGATTGAAGGATAAGTAAGGTTGTAAAACCTGAAAATTCTCCTGAAAAAGGATTATCAAGTTGTGGTGGGCCCGCTGCGATTCGAACGCAGGACCTCACGGTTATCAGCCGTGCGCTCCACCAGGCTAAGCTACGGGCCCGAATGTCAGGTTTTTTAAAATTACCGAAATAGAAAGGCTTTTCGGGAAAGCTTCTCAATCCGACAACACTTCTAATACTCAATTTACTACTTATAACTTTTGCTTGAAGCTCTTACATACTCAAATTCCAAAAGTTTATTTATAAGATGCTGAGCCTATATGGCGACAGCTTTATATAAGATACTGAGTGTATGAGGGATGCTGATAAAGCAAAGCCTTATATGGGCCGGTAGATCAGGGGAAGATCGCTACCTTGGCATGGTAGAGGCCTCGGGTTCAATTCCCGACCGGTCCACCTAATAACTTTTAATAGTCCTGATTATAACACTTTTCTTGTACTCTTTTTTGCAATATCTATTATTTAAGATTTAAGGGCTGATTTTTAAAACTTTAGAGTATATTTTAAAAATTCAAACCGTTCCTACAACTTGGTGATGAACAATGTTTACCTTCAGAGTTCCAAAATAATTATCAAAATATTATACATTCCTAGTTATATGTGAATCTGACTATAAATACATTTTATGAGTTTTGCCATTGAAGCTAAAAACAAAGATTTTACCTAGAAAACAAAGATTTTACCTAGAAAACAAAGATTTTGCCTAATAGGATTACTACATTGCTTCAAAGCTCTGAAATTCTATTATGCATGATGCAGGAAAGCAGGACTTCAGTAATACGATGAAAGCAGGACTTCAATAGAATTTCAGTAATACTACGATTTCACCACACGCTTAATAACTATAATGTTTGTGCCACGTCGATATACGTCAATTTGATCACGTCGTCATCGGTGATGTTACGAATGCCTCGGGCAATGAACAAATGCTGCGTGAAGAGGGTAGTATCAAAGTTGATATACTTGAGGGCCCTGTAGGAATAGCATTGTATGTGAAATATAGAGCCGAAAAGTCGGAGCTCGAAATAGAAAATTGAGAGAGCTTGGGTATAGTTCGCAAGTCGCCGGTCTACTTAAAAAGTAACATAGTCAAGATAATCTTAATCAATACCACTATTTTTCAAACTTATCTTTACGTTTATAGCACTTTAGGAAAAGGACAGCAGCCAGAAACTTTCTTGACGAAATACGTTAAAGGATAAGATTTTTCAGAATTTAGTCTCTTGATACTGATTTAAATACATTTTTACAAAGCCTAATAGTTAATTATATAAAAATTCCCTTATTATTATCTTACAAGTCTTATTCCGGGTTTGTCTTTAGTTTATCAGGGTTATATTAAAAGCGTCATATAGTTAGTGTGTTGCTAAACGCTGAAATGATAAACATCTGATTATTAAGAGGTCATGAAGCCATTTACTAGGAGATACTACAGAAAACAATTCCTTAAACTGTTAAGGATCAATAACAGGCCAGATAAGCAAATAAAAAGAGTTGCTGATTTTGCAGACTTCTGTAGTTGGCAATTGCAGTTGGTAGTAGTAATTTCTGGATAGGGGGATTAGACAGAGAAAGCTCCAGTTGCGCCAATGATGCTGGAAAGCATGACTGAAGGATTCCTTGCCAGTCCGGCCATCTATTTTCATCATACGAAATGCCCTGGTGGCAGACATGTCCCGAAAATTAAAAAGTTCTGAGTTTGCTCATTTAAGTTTCTGGAATTGGAGGTTTCGCAGTGCTGCGAATTGTAGTCGACTTAAACCGGTGTGAGAGCTACGCTCAATGCGTATTTGCCGCACCGACCGTATTCTGGATGAAGGATGAAGAGTCGCTCGAATATGATTATGCACCGGACGACTCACTACGAGTGCAAGTAGAGCGGGCGGCTGCAGCTTGCCCGGTACAGGCGATTAGTATTTGCTGTCTGGATGAGCAGTTGGAGCAGCAGGGAGGAAACCACAGTGAGCAGCAATAATGCCAAGAAGACTGCTTCCTCCGTACAAAAACCTGTTCAAAGAATAGTTATCGTCGGTGCTTCTTTGGCTGGCTTAAGTGCTGCAGAATCACTGCGTTCCGAAGGATTTGCCGGAACAATAACTGTGATCGGCGACGAACCATATGCTCCCTATGATCGCCCTCCTCTGTCTAAAACTGTCCTCACAGGCTGGCTACAGGCAGAGCACACGACTCTTCCGCAGAGTGTTGATCTACAGGCCGAGTGGCTGCTTGGAATGCCTGCCATAGGGCTTGATCTGGGTAACCGAGAGGTTGAGCTTGCTGACGGGAGGCGGGTTGGCTTTGATCGCCTGTTAATTTCTACCGGGACACATGCTCGTCAGTGGCCGGATTTGGCACAGGCTGCCCTTGATGGAGTATGCCTGTTGCACACCCGTGATGATGCTGTCCGGCTACGAGCCCGGTTAGCTGCCAGGCCGAAGCGAGTACTGGTGATTGGCGGTGGTTTCACTGGTTCCGAAGTCGCTTCAGTTTGCAGAGAGCTGGGTCTGGCTGTCACGGTTACAGAGCGCAGTGCTACACCTCTTATCGGCGCTCTCGGTGCAGCTGCAGGTGCGTTTGCTGGTCAGCTCCAGCGTGCACATGGAGTCGATCTGCGCTGCAATGTCACGGTTATGTCGCTGGAGGGAGATGAGAGCGGACGGCTGCGCTGTGCCTATCTTTCAGATGGTGATATACTTGACATCGATGTGGCTGTAGTCGCTCTTGGAGCAGTAAGAAACGTTGAATGGTTGCGTGATTCCGGGTTGGCATTTGATTCCCGAGGAATAGCCTGTGATGCCGCCTGTCGTGCTTTCGACATCAATGGAATGGTTACAGACGATGTTTTTGTTGCCGGAGATATAGTTCGCTGGCCTCACCCGCTCTACGAAGGTGAGCTGCTGGCAGTCGAACACTGGGGAAATGCTGTTGAGCAGGCAAGAACGGCAGCACATAATATGGTGAGTGTTCCGGCAGATCTCCAGGCATACAAAAGCCTGCCTGCTTTCTGGTCCCGTCAGTTTGGCGTCAACCTGAAGATGATAGGTCTTCCAAGCTTTGCTGATGAGGTTGTGCTCACACAGGGCTCTGTTTCGGAACGCAGGTTAGTTGCAGCTTATGGCTACAAGGGCAGAATTGTCGCAGCTCTCACCGTAAATATGGCACGCTGGTTGCCAGCTTATGAGGCAATGATCGAAGCCAGGGCTCCATTTCCGCCTGTACTTCATGCTCCAGATAGTTCAGCCGAACTTCGGCCAGTTCCTGCCGGATTTCCACCTCATGGACAAATTACCCATAGCCCTAATGCTATAAAGACCGGTCCAGGTCCGAGCATACCTTCTCCAGAAGAATCACCTACAAGCGATAAAGTGAAGGACCCTCGTGTACCGCCAGGATTTCAGCCCAAATGATAGGAGGCAGACTACGTGATACAGAAATCTTTGTATGAGCAAGTTCTTGACTACGCTAATCGTGCCAACCCTTATCCTCTATATGCCCAATTGCGCCAGACACCAGTTACACGACAGACAGATGGGAGCTATGTTGTCAGCACTTATAGGGAGATTGTCTCACTACTTCATGATCCCAGGATTGGTTCAGATTTTCGCAAGCTCTCCGTTCATAATCGTCCTCCTGCAGGCCTTTCGACAAATAAGGAGCCCGCTTCTAAAAATCAGGCACCGGAAGCAGGTACGGAAACATCCGCATCCAACGAGGGTTCTGAAACGGAAGTAGTTCCAAGTTTTATCGGTCTGGATCCGCCTGAGCACGATAGAATACGCCGGCAAGCTACATGGCCATTTGGCCCACCTCACACACCAGGTAGAGTCGCTGACATGGAATCTGAACTGATCTGCCTTGCAAATCGACAGATAGATACTATGAAAGGCAAGTCTTCGATTGACATTGTCGAGGATTTCGCCTACCCAATTCCGGTAACGATGATCAGTGAGCTGCTTGGTGTACCTCCTGAGGATCAAGCACGCCTTCATGCTTTATCAGAAGCTATTATCGAAGGTATTGACCTGGATCCCCAGAAAAGCCAGGAGGAACGAAAAAGGCGACAAGAACAGTCTGGCCAAACCTTTAAAGATCTGGAGCAATACATGGAGGCGCTGATTGAGCGTCATCGAAAGCACCCTGGTTCCGATCTGCTTTCAGGACTCATAACAGACTACGGTCCTGACGGGCCAATGGCCCAATCAGATATTGTGAGCACTGCGAGTTTGTTGCTCATTGCCGGTCATGAGACCACAGTGAACCTGATCACCAACGGCATGCTCACACTGTTGAGGCATCCTGATGCCCTCGAACGGCTGCGTCGTCAACCAAACCTGGTTATTCGCCTGGTCGAGGAACTGCTACGCTATGAACCTCCTGTCCAGATTCTGCCAAATCGTGTAGCTCTCGCCGACATCACTATTGCCGGTACTATTATTCAGAAAGGTTCACCTGTGATTCTGCTGCTTGCTTCCGGAAACCGTGATCCTGCTCGTTTCCACGATCCAGATAAGTTCGATCCTGATCGCAGGGATAATATGCACCTTGGCTTTGGCAGCGGTATCCATTACTGTTACGGCGCCCCACTCGCAAGGTTGGAAACTCAGATTGCACTAACAGAACTCGTACGACGGCTTGAAAACCCCAGGCTCGCGTATGATCCACCTCCATACCGGCAGAGTGCTACTCTACGAGGACCGCGACATCTCACTGTTGAAATCGATGGCGTGAGGGACTGAGGATTCAGTTTTTAATTAAATCTACCTTGAAGTTTCCACTGTAGTTAACTGAGTTTCTGATTATGGAAATAGTTCTAAGACCTTACTAATTTGAAAAGAAATTCGTTTTGGAATAAGCTCATCAAATATACGATTGGGTAATTGAAAGATTGGTAATTGGAAGATTTGTTAAAGGATTGGTGATTGGAAGATTTGTTAAAGGATTGGTGATTGGAAGATTTGTTAAAGGATTGGTGATTGGAAGATTTGTTAAAGGATTGGTGATTGGAAGATTTGTTAAAGGATTGATAATTGAAAGATGAAATAATTAAATAGATAGTTCATCCTCCCGATTGCAATCGACTCTCATACTTTTCCGGTTGTAGAGTTCTCTTTCCAATAGTTCTGTTTGCCCGATGGTGTCTTCTCCCCATTTTTGTTTAACTGCTTCACTCCACTGAAGTTTACCGTCCCCAATCATAGATTTTGGGATTGCAAAAATGTTTTCTCTTGTTGTTCTGGAAACCCCGGACTTTGACAACTTATACTTACTTGTTTTCGGATCATATACCATCTGATGATCGAGTTTAAATGCACTAACTGCCTCGGAAAATTTGCAGTTACCTTGTTTTAATCCTTCTTTTGGATCTTTTCCTTTTCTTCGCTTCATCTTTTCTATTTCAATCTCTTCTTTTCTTATATCTTCCAGGTACCACAAACTCTTATCAATTTCACTTTTAAACACAATCAGGTGCCATTTAAGAGACAGCGAATATGGTTTTTTCAAAAGTTCACGCAGTTCGGCTATCAGATCGAAATCATCTGTCGTATTTTCAATTTCTTCCATTACTTTTTTCATTTTGGCCAGATTTGCCTTCTGTCTTTCCTGACTTGTTACCATGACCATTCACATACTAATTTTTATTAGACTGTATATGCAGAAAGTATATTTTAAGTCTTCGATAATAGATTATGAAAAATTAAACTTAGGATAAATTTAGACATATATTAGTATAAAATGTCAAATATCTCAGTATAAAATGTTAAAATAAGTCTATATTAATTTTGTCAAAATGTACCCACATCATCATTTGTGACATAACAGGGGTTGTCTGACACTTATGGATAGGTTAAAAAACAGAATTGAGGGTGGATTTTGGTGTTCCTGATAATTGTCACTAGCATATTTCTGTTAATTAATTCACTTATCGGGTCATTGTCAGCCCTGAGTATATTAAGGGTTCTCTTAAGTTGGAGTAGAGTTACAACCTTAATAGGCGGACTCTTAATTCATCTTCACTCTTGAGCTTGTAATCTTTATTGCGGGGTTCACGGCTGTTTACTCATACCTCGAATATCAAAAAGAACTGAAAGGGATCAAATCTCAAATTAAAACTTAAAAATGAGGACTACAAGCATTCCTGTAATACCGAATTCTGAAATTCCTGTTTACTTGGTTTTTTGACTTCTATTTTATCATTACGTTTATCTAGAATGCTTTCGTTTGTTTTATTGATTCTTATGGCCGAGGATATAACAAAAGACACAAGCAGAAAAATTGAGAATGGGGATACAATCTCAGTTGATTACGTAGGAAAACTTGAAGATGGTGCAATTTTTGATACTTCCGTAAAAGAAGTTGCTACCGAGGCAGGGATATACAACCAAATGAGAAATTATGAGCCCCTCACATTTACCATCGGCGAAGGTCAGATGATAAAAGGATTTGATGAGGGTGTTGTTGGAATGCAAGTGGGGGAAGAAAAAACCTTTACAATCCCGCCTGAAGAAGCATACGGAGAATACAGGGAAGAATTCGTAAGAGAGATCCCTGTTGACGCTGTTGATTTTACTCCGGAAGTCGGAATGAGGCTGGCTACGGACAGCGGTCTGACAGGTACTATCACAAACGTAAGTGAAAATAACTTTGTTGTAGACTTCAACCATGAGCTTGCAGGCAAGACCTTGATTTTCTCAGTCAAAGTTGTTTCTGTGGAGAAGTGAACGGAATGAAGGCCAGTAAAGGAGCAGTTTTCTTCATAGCGGTACTGCTCCTGGTGAGTATAATTTTTGTCAGTGGCTGCACGGACAAAGGGAGTGAGGGAGGAGATAGCAGAATAGTAAAGTCCGGAGATACAGTCAAGGTCGACTATACCGGGAAGCTTGAAGACGGCACGGTTTTTGACACCTCAAGAGAAGATGTTGCAAAGCAGGCCGGCATATACGTTGAAGGAAGGGAATATGCCCCTCTTACTTTTGTTGTTGGCTCGGGACAGGTAATCCAGGGTTTTGATGAGGGTGTAATCGGAATGAAAGTAGGGGAAGAAAAGACCCTGAAAATTCCCCCAGAAGAAGCTTATGGGGAATATGATAAAGCAAAAATCCTTGCTGTTCCGATTGAAGAACTAAATCTAACAAACCGATCCGAAATTCCTGAAGTGGGACAATCCCTGAGAGATATTAACGGGAACCAGTACAAAGTAACAGCTGTAAACGACACGCATATCACTCTTGATGTCAATCACGAGCTTGCAGGCAAGACCCTGACTTTTGATATAAAACTCATCTCAATAGAATAAGTTTAAGTTACTGAAGATCAAATTGAGAATTATGATATTTCTTTAAAATGTGTATCCTTTCAGTATTCTGAGATATTGAACTGACGTGAATACTGAAAGGAAAATGCACAGGAGAAAGGGATAATGGAAAATTCTCGTACTGTGAAAAAAGGAGATTACCTTCTTATTGATTACACCGGAAAATTTGAAGACGGCACGGTCTTTGATACCACCTCGAAGGAAAAAGCCCTCAAAGAAGGGATATATGACGAAAAAAAAGAGTACAGACCTCTGTTTTTTAGAGCGGACACATATCAGGTTATAAAAGGAATCGACAAGGGAGTACTTGGAATGAAGGAGGGTGAAGAAAAAATCCTCATAATCCCTCCTGAAGAAGCTTATGGAGATTATAAGAGTTACCTTGTCCAGAAGATCCCTCTTGCAAGACTTGAACTCCAGAACCCTCCTGAGCCAGGAACAAAAATCATAACACCCGCTGGGAGTGAGGTTAAAGTGCTTGACTCCACGGAAACTTCTGCCACTCTGGACTTTAACCGTGAACTTGCGGGCAAAACTCTGGTTCTTGAAATAAAACTGGTCTCGATTATAAACTGATTTCAGGTCCATAAATTCGGGGAGATAAAGTATGGAAAAAGAAGAAAAAGTCATGGTACTGCTGCTATTTATGACATTGACTTCTCTTGTGACAGCTTATCTCTGCTTTGGACCGGAACTTACAGCTTCTGGACAGGAGGCAGGGAAAGAAGCCAAGCCGTATACTCGGGAATCCGGTGAAGGGGAGAAGGTGTTCCTTGAAGCTCAAGTTTTGAGCAAAAGGTTAACCTATACAGGTGAACACTTGCTTTTACAGGTAGATCATAACTCCGAAGTCCTTAGTGTCTTTATTCCAAAGACTGCTGGTGCTGAATCCTTTAATAACTCAATCCAGAAAGGGGATATCATTAGTGTAACCGGTACTGTTTCGGAGTACGAAGGGAAAAGGGAAATCAAGGTAGAAAGAAATGAAGATATTCTTCTGATTGACCGTCAATGACCTTTGTTTCCATTAATTTGATTAGTTGTCATTAATTGAATAACCGTTATCAGTGACCCTTTTGTCATTGCTTGATTGGTCGTTATTAATTGAATAACCTTCATTAATAACCTCCTTATCTCCATTAATTTGATTGGTTGTCATTAATTGAATAATCGTTATCAATAACCTTTATAACGACAACAGAATCGTTAACAATATATTCATATAAGGACATCTGGGAAAAATATGAAAGCGTGTATCATGTGTGGAGGGGCAGGGACAAGGCTCAGGCCGCTAACTTTCAAGCACCCTAAACCCAGCATACCGATTCTGAATAAGCCGTCAGTCCGACATTTGATAGAACATCTTTCAAGAGAAGGGTTCAATGAAATAGTCATGACTCTCGGGTACATGGGAGAGCGTATAGAAGAGCAGCTCGGAGACGGGCACATGTTTGGGGTACATATCGACTATGTATATGAGAAAGAAAAACTCGGAACCGCAGGCGGTGTTAAAAATGCTGAGAAATACTTGAAAGGCGAGCCATTTATCGTCCTTGGTGGAGATCACGTCCTTAACCTCGACCTGAGAGAGATGTACCGCTTCCATGAAGCAAATGATGCCCCGATAACCATAGGGCTCCTTTCGATTGACGACCCTCGAGAATTCGGAATTGCGGACATGGACATTAACAACCGGATCCACCGCTTCCTGGAAAAACCGAAATCAGGCCAGATATTCAGCAACCTCGCAAGTACAGGCATTTACATTTGCAGCCCTTCGATATTTGAATGGATCCCTCAAGGTAAAAAATACGATTTTGCAAAAGACCTTTTTCCCTTCATGCTTGCAGCCGACAAAAAAATCAATGGTGTACTTGTGCGGGGAAAATGGACTGATGTAGGAAGCTCCGCAGCTTACAGGCAGGCGCAGCGCTGGATGCTCGATTCTCTTCCTGGAACAACAATCGAAGGGAATTTCACGACCCGGAACGCAAGAATAAAAGGTCCCCTGTCCATAGGAAACAATGTATGCATAGGTTCGAACTCTTCCCTTGTAGGTCCAATAGTAATAGGGGAAAACACAACTATAGGCAATAACGTCCTTATCGGGCCTTACAGCGTGATAGGCTCAAACTGCACTATAGAGGACAATGCAAAGATCCTTTCGTCCTATCTTTTTGATAATGTGTTCATAGGAAAGGAATCCAATATTTCAGGCGGAGTGGTAGCAGATGAAACAATCATCGGGGAACACTGCTTCCTTGAAAACGGAACCGTTATCGGGCATAAAGTACTGATCGGAAGTAATTCAACAGTACATTCCGGAGTTAAAATCTGGCCCGAAGTTGTTATAGATAAAGACTCAAGCATAAAGGAAACCGTAATTAATTACGATTATGACGCTTCAAACGACGGCTCGTAAGAACCGTTGACCCGAAACCGTTGCACCGAAACCGTTGGGCCGCAACCGTTGCGCCGGTTGATCACGCCGTTATGATGTTTTAGGTTTATCAGTATTTTCGCTCAAGCCTTTTTTGAAAAGGCTTGTGATCACGCCTATAGGGTTTGGGAATAAGCTCCTCAAACCCAAATGATTCTCTGGTTTTCGATAAAACCTTTTCTCAAAAGGTTTTCGCTCAAGCCTTTTTTGAAAAGGCTTGTGATCACGCCTATAGGGTTTGGGAATAAGCTCCTCAAACCCAAATGATTCTCTGGTTTTCGATAAAACCTTTTCTCAAAAGGTTTTCGCTCAAGCCTTTTTTAAAAAGGCTTGCTTGTGAGCACGCCGTCGTGTTAGAAGATTCAGCTAAGTAAAGGTATGTTTATATTAGATCCTTACAAAATCTTTTTCCATGCCATCCAGAGAATTTGTCCTGGAAATCCTGAGAAAAAGCGTTCATCTGGTTTCAATCCTGATAGTGCTTATCTACGAATTTTACGGAAAAGAAGCCATTCTCTGGGTGCTCATGTTGTTTCTTGTAACTGTTCTCGTGCTTGACTACTTCCGGATAGAGCATGGAATTCGAATACCTTTTTTCCATATCATGTACAGAAAAAGTGAATCTGACCGCTTCGGAGGGCATATCTTTTTTGCACTCGGAGCAATTTCAGTAATATCTCTGTGCAGTAGAGAAATTGCTTACTCTGCAATCCTTATGGCAACTTTCGGTGACCTGACTGCAGGCCTTATCGGAAAATTCTACGGAAAGAGGAGAGTTTTTCAAAAAATCTTTAAAAATGATAAATCAATTGAAGGCTCAGCTTCGGAATTTCTTATTGATTTCTTTATAGGGCTGCTTATTCTCGGAAATCCTATTGTTTCCCTTGTCATGGCTTTTCTTGCGACCCTTACGGAAACTGCAGTCAATAAAATCGATGATAACCTTATAGTGCCGGTTTTCGCCGGTTTTTTCGGGCAGATAACTCTGAATCTTCTGTCGTATTTATGACAGTCTTGGGGATTTCTCAACGGGCACGCCGACATTTAAAGGATCCTTGAAGAAACCCCTTGTTAAAAGATTCTTGAAAAACCTCTTAATAAGGGATCCTTGAAAAAGTCTCTTAATTAAAAAATTCTTGAAAAATCTCTTAATTAAAAGATTCTTGAAAAACCCCTTAATTAAAGGATCCTTGAAGAAACCCCTTAATTTAAAGGTTTTTCAAAGTTTGTTCTTTGAGATGCTTTCAAAAAGTTAAAAGAGCAGCTCGTCTAGAACTCTTATTTTCCAGCTGCAATCTCAACCTGTGCATTCCTGAGCTTTCTCATTTCCCTTATGCGCCTGGCAAGGATCTCTCCCAGATAGAGCACAAGCGCAGTAAGGAGCACATACATTTTCAGGCTTACCTGCTCGTCAGATTGTCTCACTGAACTCTGCCGTGCATCTTTCAGGAGAAGGGCTCTTGCATCCTTCTCACTGTAAATTTTTCCTCCTGTTTCAAGAACAAGAGATTCTATGTCTTCATTGAGCCCTACATCCCGATATTCAAGCTGGTAATTTACTGCAAGCGGATAGCCTGATATATCATGGATTCCGGTGGTTTCGGGATTTACGCTTGTTTCGTAGGTGTTCCTTCCGGTTAAAGCAAGGTCGAGAGAGTTTCCATCCAGCTTTAGCTGCGGGATTCCTTCATCGTACATCGTAAGCGTCAGATTGGAGGGAGTCCCTAGCCAGGTATCCGGACTGTCCACAACAGCTCCTTCTTCAGCTCTCGGGTTTGCTATTGCCCAGTTAATAGTGCCCGAAATAAACTTTGCATTTGAACCGTTATAAAGGGCAGTCGCCCAGCGAGAGCCTTCTCCTTCCCCGTTGTCCGTAGTAAAGGCTGCAACTCTACCAAGCCCGAAACGCCAGGTGGTAAGTACAGGCTTTCCGGTAGAAGTAATTACCAGGCGTTCAGCTCCGGCTTTTTGAGTAACATCATTATAGCCCGTAATACTGGCATTTGTGAGATTCACGTTTTTAGTGATGAAATGATCAGGAGAATACGCAAGCAGAGGGTAAGCACCAAGGTTTTCTTCTTTTTCTTCTTTTTTCTCCTCAGAAGACTCTTTCGAAGGCTCAAAGCCTATGTTTGCTCTTTCACCCTTATCAATGTGGAAATAGTTCTTTTCAAGTCCTAGTTCCTTCATGAAGTTCTCAGCGTAGTATTGTCTTTTTTCATTTATCTGGGAAGGAGCTACCGAGCTGATATGGATAAAATAAAGATTCACACCAAGTTTCTGAAGTTCTTTTGCAGCCTGAAGGCTTGGCTCATAGGATTGCTTTATTGCTCCGTCTGAAATAATAATAGCATCAAGCTTGCCATCTTTGCCGGTAAGCATTTGTTTTGTGATATTAAGTCCCTCATTTAAGGAAGTCTTGCTCTGGTCGTCAGGTGTCAACCGCTCAATTTTGTCTTTCAATATTTTCTTATTCTGCTCAAGTCCCAGAAACACAAACCCTCCTGAAACATCATATGCTTTACTTCCGAATGCGACAACTCCTGCATTTGCATCTTTAAGGTTTTCATTCTGGATAATGTAGATAGCATTTCCCAGAATATCTCCCTGGGACTTGTGAGCAGCAGTACTCGGAGAGACATCCAGGAGCAGGACCAGATTTCTTCCTCCTTTATAGTCGGAAGGCTTTGAGAGAACAGGCAGGATTTCTTCAAGTGAGGAGTTAAGGTAGTCTCCATAGTTGTAAGCCTGTTCTCCTCCCACGACAACCAGTCCGCCTCCGTTGCTGACATAGTTTTTGATTTCTTTCATCTGGGCTTCGGAAAAAGAACTGATAGGCTGGTTGTCAAGCACCAGAGCTTTACTGCCTTTAAGAGCCGCTGCTCCGGGATAAGTGCTGACTACCGAGACATTGTAAAGGTTGCTCAGAACCTTGCCGAGGGGAGAATCGGGTTCGCCTGTAACCAGGATAAGCTTTGATTTCGGAATAACATACACGGACTTGAAAAACTGATTGTTAACTGTGTTTTTGTCCTCTCCGTGAGGAGTGACTTTTACACTGAGGTTATGGGCACCAAGGGTGTTAAAAGCCTGATTAATCTTTATGGGATCCTCACTGTTATTCCTGCCCTGCAGAGTAAAGTCTCTGCTCTGCGAAAGTTTTCCATCCACAGATACCTCAAGGAGATAGCTGACACTCTGGTTTGAAGCCTGTCTGACAACTATATCGAATTCGTTCTGGTTATCCACAACAACCGTCTTATCCCCTTGCATTTCGACACTGAGGTCATTTGTCTGGAGTTCGGGCTGGACAAGATAAACAGGTGTGCTGGTTTCTTTTGCAAACTCCAGG
Organism: Methanosarcina barkeri 3; assembly: GCF_000970305.1. GTDB lineage: Archaea > Halobacteriota > Methanosarcinia > Methanosarcinales > Methanosarcinaceae > Methanosarcina > Methanosarcina barkeri_A. Next base: position 2,241,482 of record NZ_CP009517.1, on the reverse strand, counting down.
GCTTCAGGGAGGTCCTTGCCTGCATTATTGTTCCCGTCGCTGACCAGCACTATCTGATTCCCGCTTCCAGCATATTGCGTAATAGTATCTCCAAGCGAGGTTTTATCCCCGGTTAGCTGGACTAAAGTTGTCGGGGTATTGGCTACCAGGGCTTTGTACAGTTCAGTGCCTGCTTCTTCAGGAAAGAGATTCATACTTGAGGTCTTGTCCTGAACCATCACAAGAGAAGGATCTTTTTCATTGGTTGTCTGTGTAACCGTAGTAAAAGGAGAAGCCAGGGCAAGCACAAGCAGAAACGCGACAAGCATTCTCCATTCTACAAGCTTCGTTTTTGTCTTCCTCAGGAGGTAGAATCCCCCAATAAGCACGGGGATAATCAGGAAGAGCATTTCGGGATGTCCAAGAGAGAGAGTCATAATTCACCCCGCTGGCGCACAATAAGAATTTCGAGCAGTATGAACAGGAACATAAATCCTATAAGATAATCGGTAATATCATTTTTGGAAGTATAGGAATCTTCCTTCACAATTTTAGGCCCATCTTCCGCAACAGCCCGCTTGATAAGTTCCGAAGCATCGACTGTAGTGTTGGACTCCCTGTCATTGTATAGGTTCACTGCAATTTTCTTCCCTGAAAGTTCGTAAATTCCGGCCTCGTCAAAGAGGACACGGTTTGAAGTGAAAGTCTTTGAAGGCGTACGTATTTCCTCGGTCTTTGAGAGGGAGTTCAATGTGCCTGTATTCAGATTATATTCGGAAATATCCCCAGTCCCTCCAAGCCATTGGACAAGTTTTATCCAGAAGACAGGATACTCGGGCAGATTGTGGAAATTGTTCCAGGAATCTTCTCCTAGCTCGTCACTTAATCCCATGTAGAAAACTGTTCCTTTGCCTACCTGCCAGTAACTCAGTAAAGGAACGCCGTTATCAAGTGTTACGAGGGTTGTTGAACCGGTCCTTTCAGTTGCATTCAGGTATTTGCGAACCGAAATTTCATCGCTCCTTATATCCGTCGTAATACTGCTCTTCAGGACTTCCTTAGCCCCAAGTCCGTTTTCGTCATCATCAAGTTTCAAGGGTTTCACAGGTAGGATCTTGAGAAGGTCAACATCGGTTTTCTCGGGAACAAGGGCTCCACTTACAATAAAAACCGCATTGCCTCCATTTCGGACATAACTTTCGATCCTTTCTACTGAACTGTTGCCAATTGGGGTTTTTTTCTGGGCAAGTACGACAAGGGTATAGTTGTCAAGTACGTCAGGTACGGATTTTGAGACTGTCAGGTTGCTGTTAGGAAGCAAGGAGAGTGCAGTTTTTGAGGGTAGTTTCCCGTTATCAGTAACATAGAGTATGCGCTGACTTGAAGTCTCAGGAATGGAAATATACGCTTTATTGTCAACAGGCAGGCTATCTTTAACATCGAGCTGGACTGTTGTAATGCCTGGCCCAAGATTTTCCAGAGTAAACTGTTTTGTCCCACCTGCAGGAACATCAAGAGAAAAAGACGTTGAGGAATTTCCTGAAGTCCCTCTGCCTGTTTCGATTTTAACGTTCTCGCTATGATCTTTGTAGTTCTTGATTACACCTGTATAGCCATATTTTCCGTCCGTAGCCTCTATCCAACCATTAATGATTCCTATATTATCGGCAGGACTTCCCACTTTTACGAAATTGGCTGAAATCCCATAAGACTCAGCCAGGTTCTTGGAAGCAACCGGATCATCACCTTTGTAGTTAGTGAAGTCCGAAATAACGATAATTCTTCCTCCTTCTGTGGAAAGAGATCGCATACCTGTAGTAATTGCTGCAGACAGGTCGGCAGTACCTGCTCCTGGCTTAACCTTATTGAGAATATCCTTTGCAGAGGATGCATCTCCTCCGTCAAGAGCAAGAAGAGGCGTATCCGAAGCCAGGATTATGCTATTTTTCTTGCTCACATAGCCATCCGCAATCTTAACAGCATCATCAAAGCGAGAATCAACCTGCATACTTGCAGAGGTGTCAAGGACAAGCACTGTATGCTCTCCACTCAGCGGTTCCTGTGAAGTATAGTAATAGCCTGCTGCGCCAATGGAAAGAAGGACCAGCATCAGAAGCTGGATCAGGAAGAGCGGGTCTCGCACGATTTTGGTTAGTGAAGCATAAACACGTTTCCTTTCCCTCTCAAGTTTAAGGACAAACATGAGTGAGGGAATTGCAAGTACCGTCGGCCTGGGACGGAGCATGTAAATAATAATAAGTGGTATTACACTCAGGAGAGCGGCAAGAGCAAGGGGATTTTCGAAAGGCATTTTTAGTGTCTCCTTCTCCTGATGGTATAGTAGAAAGCATCGAAGATAGGAGTGTCGGTTGTAAAAGTATAGAATTCGGCTCCTACCCTCATACAAGCTTTTTTAATCCTTGCGCTGTGATCATCAAGTTTTTTAATATAGCGTTCCTTAAACTTTTCACTAACATAAGTCCTGATTTCTTCTCCGGTTTCAAGGTCTATAAGTTTGCTGTTGCCCTGGAGAGGGAGCACTTTTTCCGTGGAGTCCAGCACCTGGATCAAAATCAGGTCGTGGTCAGATAACCTGGAAACTGCAGTTTCTATTGCCTCGGGTTCCTGAAGAAAGTCCGAAATAAGGATTACAAGAGACCTGGACTTGATTTCCCGACTATATTTTATGACAGCTTCCCCGATAGAAGTGTTTCCGGATAGTTCAAACTCTGTCAGTCTGTCGATTGCCCGCAAAAGGTTTTTTCGCCCACGACTTGGTTTGTTTATATCGATTTCCTGTGTAAAGGTTGAGATTGCAAACCTATCGTTATATTTTGTTACCATGTAGGCATAGCCTGCCGCGAGCATGGCAGCGTATTCAAATTTCGAAGTCCCTTTTTCAGGGTAATCCATACTTTTGCTGGCGTCCAGAAGGATATGGGTGGTAAGGGTTTTCTCTTCCTCAAACTGCCGTACATACAGTTTTTCAGTCCTCGCATAGGCTTTCCAGTCGATATCTTTCAGACTGTCGTTGAGATCATATTCTCTGAACCCAATGGTATCTATTCCGTGCCCACTTCGGGTTGAAGGTCGGTTTCCGGCGTAAACGGTAGACACCCTTTTTCGGACAGAGAAAGTAAAGCGGTCAAGCTGTCTGAAAAAATCCGTTTCAATATTTTGTTTTGTGCGAGTCATTCTGGATCGTCAATAAAAGCCCGGTTTATTCCGGGTTCGGGAAACCCTTCAGGGTTATTTTAGCTTATTCTACAGTTCCTTTCCTGGCCTGGCAATCCAAGGCTCAGGTTTCATTTGAGCTTGCGGATAATTTCCTCAATAGCCTGATCAGGGGTCATCCCGCTTCTTTCGGCTTCGAAGGTAAGGATAAGCCTGTGGCGGAGAACCGGATATGCCATATAATCGATATCCTCTTTGCTTACAAAGTTTCTGCCTTCTATGAGGGCTTTGGCTTTTGCGGCAAGGATAAGTCCGATCGATGCCCGTGGAGAAGCCCCGTACTCGATATGCTCTTTGTCTTTTCTTGTCATACCCACAATAGAAAGGACGCGCTGCTTGAGTTCCTCGGAGATCGGGACCTGCCTGGTGAGTTTCTGCAAATCAAGTAGTGTAGACTTGTCAAGACCCCTGGAAATATTCGGGACTTCGGATTTCGTATAGCGGTTTATTATCTCCATTTCTTCTTCATAGGAAGGATAATCTACAAGGACTTTTAAGAGAAAACGGTCGAGCTGGGCTTCAGGCAGGGGATACGTTCCTTCCATTTCTATGGGGTTCTGGGTGGCAAGAATGAAAAAGGGACGATCCAGCATAAAGGTATCGTTTCCAACTGTTACCTGTTTTTCCTGCATAGCTTCAAGCAGGGCCGATTGGGTCTTTGGGGATGCCCTATTAATTTCATCCGCAAGAATAACGTTTGCAAAAACCGGCCCTGGCTGGAATCTGAATTCTTTTTTGTTGTCTTTTTCTTCAATAACGTTTGTCCCTGTAATATCAGAGGGCATGAGGTCAGGAGTACACTGGATCCTGCTGAATTTAAGGTTCATTGCCTTTGACACTGTGGAGATCATAAGCGTTTTTCCAAGCCCCGGGTTGCTCTCAACGAGGGCATGACCTTCACAGAGTATTGCAATCACAATTTGCTCTACTACTTTATTCTGACCCACCACAACATTTCCAATGTCTTCAAAAAAGTTTTTGAAAATCCGGCCTGCGTTCTGGTAAGTTGTAGCAGCCTGACCAGAATCGATATTAGTCTCATTCATATCCGCTTCACCCTTTAAGTTTCTGTTTTTAGAGGCTCGAAAAGCCCGATTTTTCTGGATATTACCTGCTCCTGCAGAGTATATTTCCAGAGCAGTGTATCTCAAGTATACTGTTTGTTATTCAAAAACTACTGTTAGATAACATTCGATTAACCTGAGTTCAAATAAATCCACTTTAACTAAATTTTTAAATCCACTTTAAATAAATTTTCCCAATTATTCTTCTGCAAGTCCCTCAAAGTAACTCTGGATAACGTTCCTGTATCCTTCCGGTAAATTATCGTAATAAGCCTGTGAAGCTGCCGCTTCAGGGTTTACCAGGCCTGATTGGGTAAATGACTCGTTCGTCTGCTCTCCCGTTTCCTGGCTTGTAAAGCCCTGACCTGTACCCGGAGGAATCTTCAGGTCAACCTCTTTGCCTTCCACCACAACAACGGCCGGCTTCCCAAAAATTCCTTCCTGGCTGGTGTTATTCGAGGTTCCTCCATTTTCATCCACAGGATAAAGTTCAGAGTTCGAATTCGAAACTAAGGGAAGCTTATCGATTACTCCGTTAAGGTCAGTGGGACTGAGAGTCGTCTGGTATCCGGTTCCGGCAACATATGCGAGAACGGAAACTGCAAAAACTATTACACACAGGTCTTTTACAAGTTTTCTCCTGTCAAGAAAGGACGAGGACTGTACGGGTTTTGAATCGATTATAACTCCGCCTATAAGGTCCCGGACAATAATATTGTCCGTACTGCGGTTATCATAGGCAGTCCTCAACCTCTCCTTGAGCACGGGGTGCGTCTCTTCTATAAGGGCAATCGCATCTTTCTTCTCAGCTCTGTAATGCCTGATAGCTGTAAAGATAAGGGAGAGGACAAAAGCTAGAAAAATAAGTCCCAGAGTTTCAAAAACAATCCCAAAGCCCAGAATGTTGTATCTTGCACCGGTATAAGGCTCAAAGACGCTAAACATTAAAAATAAATCTCGCATATTGAACAGCACGAACAGGATATAGAGAACAAGATAAGTTGCAAGCAGGTCTGCAAAGGCATAGAGTCCTCTATACTTTTTTAGAGCCAATTCGTGTTTGTTTACTATTTCTTCAATACTCAGAGCCATCTCGCTCCCTTTTTCAGCCTGGTGAGAGGCTGTGATCGTAAGTAGTTATGAGAAAGAATCTGTATGAAACATACAAATATACTGTCTGAAGATATTCTAGGAAGAGAATAGAGAAAGATAGTATATAAAAGTACACGTTCCTGAATATGCATTTTTTGGATTCGTACAAAAATCCAATTTTTGTTAAGCTTTCTTTTTAAATTCACAATTTTGTATATATTTGCACTCCTTCACGTCCTTTTGCCAAAACTTGCAGAACTCGACCTGAGCCTTTACTTGTTTTTAATGTAAGTAATGATAACTGAGGATAGATAGTTCTGGTGTCTCACAGGAATTACTTAAAGTTTTAAAAGAGGTAAGTACGATCTTTAATGGGTGATGACATTCTTAAAGTTGGATAACTTCAGTGTTTTGGAAAGGTAGTTGCTATGCTTTAAATGCGGGATAAGAACCCAGTATTTTAAGGGTATCGGTTTTAGTTTTTATCTCTTTTAAGGTCTCTTTTATAACCGCATCACTTATATGCCCTTCAAAATCTATATAGAAGTGATAATCTCCAAGTTCTTTTTTAGAAGGCCTTGACTCGATTCTTGTCAGGTTAATCTTATTTTTTGCAAAAGCCCCGAGTATTTCGTATAATGCTCCTGGTCTGTCTTTTTCCAGATATACTATTATGGAGGTCTTGAAAGCTGAACGGTTGGAATTTTCAGGCCCATTCGTTTTATCTTCTGTGTCACATAAAACCTGCTCAAAAACCTGCTCAGTAGTATTTTCTCCTGCTGCTCGTAAAGCAATGAAGCGAGTGTAGTTTTGTTTTCTATCCTGTATATTTGGAAGGAGAACCTTTAGCCTGTAGCACTCTGCAGCCTCAGGAGAAGCTATTGCTGCCATCTCTTCAAATTCTCCTGCGAGCCTTGCTGCATGGGAAGTGCTGCCCGTGCTCCTTAGTTCAGCTTCAGGAAAATATTTTTTTAGAAAATGCCTGCACTGGGCAAGTCCCTGAGGATGAGAAAGAATAACCTTAATCTTTTCAGGTCCGCCTTTCGAGAGCAGGCAATGCTCAATTTTTACAACAATCTCTCCGACTATCTCAACCCCATTCTCATGAAGTAAGTCGAGAGTAACACCTACCGAACCTTCGATAGAGTTTTCTATCGGAACTATCGAGAGATCGGATTTTTTCTGTATTACAGCCAGAAATGCGTCCTCTATATCTGCAAAGTACTGAATTTCTACACTATCCAGCCTATGTCTCAGAATCCAGATTTGTACAGCTTTCTCTGAGTACGAACCTTCGGGCCCCAATGCACCGATAATCATCTTAGGGGTTAATTGCGGCAATGGTAATAATATTTTTTGCCTCCCAAGTCCCGTCTCGGGAGGACGGTGATTCTTTTTTAATGCCAGAAGTACCTTATTTTTCGTGTATTAAGCATGTTATAACCCTACTGAGCTGCAAAAAAGGTATGATGCTCCACTAAAGGTGTTTTGGAAATAACATCAACTGACTTAGTAGTGCACGACCTGAAACTTATCAAAGTTATAAAAGCGGAACGAGGATATACAAAAATATATTTAAAAACTGGATTATATTAAGAAAACTATAAATGTAACCATCGATTAATCCCCTAACTAAAAGCTTGAGGTTGTATCTTCATCGTTCCTTAGTTATTGATCCCCTAAATAAGTTCTGAGTCTTTGTATGCTACTGTAAGTTCATCCAAAGAATAATTTTACAAGCTGTTTCAAAGCTCGACTTTGTTTTGTTTGATGAATGATTTGTCTGTAAAGTAAACATTTCCAGCTAAAAATGAAAAAGATTACTGGATTATGGAATTGTGTCAATTATGGTTTCTAATACTCTAAATAAAGTTGATTGCTTATTGGCGGCACTTGGAGTAGTTTTCGGTATCGTGATTATTTCATTATATGCAGTGTCACCTACAATTCATATCTTTTCTATCGGTATGGCACTTACTTTAAGTTGCTATTTGTACCTTGTTATTGCTCACGTACAATTTCCTATCTACCCACAACAAAATCTATCTGGAAAATGGAAAACAGTTTTGGATATCAGTTTTTTATTATTATTTTCTCTATCATTGATTATACTACATTACTCAGAATATCGGCCTTTCAGTTATTTTTTTATATATTCCTTATGTGTAGGTTCTGTTGCAGTGTCTATATTTTTCAGTACTCATAAACTTGATTACCTAACTCAGTATTCAAAGATAATTTTGCTTTCTTTTAATATCGATTATTCAATTTTTAATTTAGCCGGATTTGTCCCTGGTGTCGATTCTTGGAAACAGGCTAAAATGAACTATCTGCTTTCTCAAACAGGAAATATTGGGGTGTTATTTGATAAAGAAATGTATTTTCCTGTAATGCATATCCAAACTGCAATTATGAACCTTATTTCTAATGTCTCATTAAAGGATGCCAGTAATTTTGCGATAATTATCCCCTTCGTTCTTGCATCCAGTTTTGTATATTTAACATCAAAACATTTTTTCGGAGAAAGAATAGGGCTATTTACCATGTTGCTGGTTAGTATTAATGATTTCAATATATACTGGGGCTCCGCTCCTCAAACAACTTCTTATGGAATTATTTTATATTATTTACTCATATATATTCTTGTTAAAGCATATTTCCCAAAACCCGATCCGAAGTTCGTATCGCTCTCTATATGTTTGATTTTTATTTTGACAATCACCCATGCGGTCTCATCTTTTATATTTGTAATTACTATATTGGGCTTTTTCTTCGGATCTATTTTTTACAGTTTAATATATGAAAAAAGTAAAATATCAATGTTTAAAAATATTTCTCTTGTTTCTGTAATAGCATTGCTTCAATGGTGGTTCATCGTTGTTTATTCTAAGGAAGGAAAGTCTTTATTTGATGTAGTAGTTTCTACATTTTATAATTATGTCACAGGGCCTGTAGACTTATACAGACCGGAAGCAATTTCAACAATATCTGCTATGTTGCCCCCATTTCTTGAAAGATTTGCGAATACCTTTGGTTTATTTCTATTTTTGTTTTTTGGAATTATTGGATCTCTTTTTTGTTTATCATCTAAATATAGAAGTAAGACTAATTTTATGTTTATTTTTTCGCTAGCAGTTCTCTTTGGCATAACCTTTTGCTTTCCTTTCTTCGGACTGAGGGATATTCTGCCAACCAGATGGTTTTCTTTTGAGTATTTTTTTCTAAGTATACTGGCCAGTTTCTCTATAATTGAACTTACTGTCTATTTTAAAAGTAGGATATCTAGACTTATTTTCATTTTTTTTGTTTTTATTGGTTTCTCTTTTTTTATGTCTGCAAGTACAGTTTCAAATTTAGATAGTCCTTTGTGGCTCAAAAACGATACCGTATCTACAACATTTAATTTAGAAGAGGTAAAGGGTGCAGAAACATTGTCTAAACTTGGGACAAACTTTATTGCTGATCCCGGTTTTGGAAGTCTTGCAGTTAATTCATATTCGAAGCAATATCCAGGTATGTTTAGTAACGGTATGCATTTCAATCATGGTAGTATTTTTTTATGGAGATCTTTTTTGGAAAAAAGGCCTATAGAATATGCTATAAAATTAGTAGGACATGAACCAATACCCTCGCATACCGTACTTGGACCGGTTTTTCACTCCAGATTGGGTCAATATGATAAAATATATGACAACAAAGACTTGAGTGCTTATTATATTTCTTAAGCACTTTATCGAAAGTCCAATCAATAAATATTGTCTGCTTGATCATGCAGTGCAACGATTGTGATTGAGAGAGATAAATTCTAACGAAGATGTTTAGTTAAGCCAATCTGACTTGTTTTAGGTAAGTAAATTGTCTTTCAACAAGCTTAGAGCTGTTTAATGAGATCCATATTTTTCGTTTTTCCGTTTTTCCAGAGTTACAGGTTCTTGATTGGGTTTTCTGCAGATTTCAGCATTGTAAAATCTGCATTTGGCAATTTGTTCTTTTTTCTGAGTTAATAACTGCGTTTTACGGTGTAAGTAACTTTCTTTGAGCCGTCTGCTGGTATGGTTATATCCCATTCAGCGGTATAAGCATCTTTTTTCTCGTAAGGGTCAGAGCTGGTTGTGATTTCCCAGTCACCGTAGAAGTGTTCTACGATTTTTACTTTCTGGGACTCGGATTTGTGGTTTTTGATTTCGGTTTCATAGCTTTCTCTCCAAACATTCAAGCTGATCTTACTGTAATTGGTCTGGGTCCTTTTACCTGTTACATCAAAAGCGTTTCCAACAACAACTTTTATCTCTTCGTCTTTTGGGGTGTGCTTTATGCTGTCTTCCCCCAGGAATTGAAGCTGACCTTCGGAGTCAGTTTTGTATACCCTCAAAACCCCGGCAGGAAGAGGCATTCCAAGGCCTTTTTCTTTTGAATTGTTGAAACTCAGGGCGACCTGCACATCTCTACTTTTTGAAATATCAAAAATGAGCTCTTTTTCTACAGGCACGGAATTGACAGAGAGCAGGGAAAGTTGTTTTACCTGATTATTCCTGAGGGTAGCCGGTCTTTGAAGTGTATACAGGTGATACTCAAAAAGGGATTCCTCAACAACACTTTCCACAGCTTCATCATATGCAACTCCTTCTTCTACAGCTGGCTCTCTTGCAGTCATTCCCTTCGGTACAGTTACACGATGAACATCCCCTGCAACCAGTTTCAATTTGGCGTTCTCATAGGTTGTCCCTACTTTATTATTAACAGTAACCCAACCCTGGACATCGGCTTTCTTATCATCCGCACTGGTCTTTACGATATAGTTTGCTTTCCAGCTCATCCCGTTTGTAAGATAGGAAGTGAGGACATCCCTCTTGCCTGCAGAAGGCGAGTAGACTTGCCAGATAAGGGTAGGTTTTGTGAGCAGTCCGGCAGAGTCAGGAAATTCCACTTTCGAGATTTCGGAAAGAGTTACAACTTTTCCGTCACTTAACTTGAGTACCAGACCTTTGTACTCGTTATAATTCATGAGAATCCCTGTGTATGTACCCCCTTCTTTTTCGGTTACGGTAATTTCTTTGTCCAGAAATTTCTCCAGGAGCTCCTGGCTGCTCACGAGATCATACTCATAGTTCTGCTCCAGTACGACAGTATTCTTATTTTTCGTATCCTCAAACATTACTGATGTCGGGTCAATAAGAGCAGCAACATCCTTATATTCAACTTTATTCACTCCTGAATCAAGTTCAAGTTCCCTTTTTTCTTTTACAAGAGCAAGGTTATTATTATAAACAGTAACTTCGGTACCCGAATCAATTGCCTGAGCACCTGCAGTGAGAATCTCCAGGGGATTTGAAGTTTGTACTCTGGTAACTATGCTCGAACTGGATTCTATTCCGTTAATTGTAGTTTCAGACCTATCTGCTTGAGCTGCTTGAGCTATGCTTACTGTATAATCAGGATGGAAGGAAAAGTCAGGATACAGGAAAGCTGCAGATGTGGCTAAAATTAAGCTTGATGCCATAATAAGCAAGATACAACTTTTATTTATTTTCATAATAGATGTGTAGGTAACTTTCTTATTTATATTTAGCTTTAGGTGCAGTTTTATTTGAGGCTATTTCTTCATTTTTCTACATAGTTTTGCAGGACTTTAGATATGACTTTAAAATTCCGAATAGCTTCTTATCATTCTCAAATATCCGGTTTTGCCTTTCAGATTTAGCGTTTTTCAAGGCTATAGACTGTAAATACTTTAACTTTTATTTTTAGAATAAAAGGGTAGAAGACAGTTATAAATAATATACAGAAGTACATAGTTAATATTATCATAAAGTTAATTTCGTTATATCTGAAATGATCTGAAAAACACATACCTAATAGAAAAATGAGCTAGAAGAAGATCGGAGAAGAAACAAGCTCAAAAACAAATCAGATGGCCGTAAATCGGAAACCCGTAAAATCTGGAAATGAATTAAGGGTCCTTTCTTATGAATCTCATCAAAACTTTCAGGAATAAAAGCTGGATTAAACTATCAGGCCTTATTTCAGGCTTCGCTCTGATTATTTTATTTGCCTGGATAATCCTCCCTGCTTCAGCCGCAGGAATAGAAGCAAACAGGGAAATTTCTGCCGGAACAGTTGATCCAGGAGAGAGTTTTGCAATAACTGTACATATAATTACAGATCAGGATATTGAATCCCTGACGCTCGATGAAAATCTCCCTGAAGGGTGGCAGGTGAGTGAGTGGGAAAATAATGGGGCTGTATTCCAGGAAACCAGCACATTCAAAGCATCCACTCTGGAATGGATCTGGGTTGAGAACCTTTCAGCAGGGGAAGAAAGGACAGTTGTGTATAATGTGACTGTGCCTTCAAACTACGAGCCTGGAAACTTTACACTTTCGGGCAGGATCTCTGCTTATTCTGTTTCTGCTGTCCCTGTAGAAGGATTTTCAAAAGTAACAGTTACTTCTTCACCACCTGAAGCCAACTTTTCCGCAGTTCCTCTCCTTGGCCCTGCACCTCTGATTGTCCGGTTCACGGGTTTATCTACCTTCAACCCTGATTCCTGGGAATGGGACTTTGACGGAAACGGGAACATTGACTCAAATGAAAGGAATCCGGTTTACACGTATGAGAGTCCTGGAACCTACACTGTAATATTAAAAGCAACTAATAATAAATACAGAAATATTACCCAAACAAAAGCAGGATATATAACCGTCACCGAGGGAACTTCCAGTTATGAAAATAGGGAAAGTAGCGGAGGAAGTGGAGGAAATGGAGGAAGTGGAGGAGGCGGAGGAGGTTCTGTCTCTCCTGAATCAACCAGTAATGTCGAGCTAAAGGAAATTTCGAGTGAACAGGTTTTCAAAGAGGTCCACACATGTTTCACTTTTAAAGGCGAAACAAACGAAATAGTCTCTGTGGAGTTTGATCCGAAAAAGAATTTTGGAAAAATAACTGCTATTGTAGAAATGCTAAAAAATACATCGTCAATTGTTAAGGAACCTGCGCCCGGAACTGTATACAGGAATATAAATCTCTGGGTTGGAAATAGTGGCTTTTCAAGTCGGGAGAATTTTGAAAATGCCCAAATAAATTTCAGGGTGAACAGAGCCTGGACTATTGAACAGGGAGTCAGTAAAGATACTGTAACCCTGTACCGCTACAGTGATGGAGTCTGGAACCCGCTACCTACGACCCTGAGTAGAGAAGATAACGTTTACTTCTACTTTACCGCAGAAACATCTGGTTTTTCTCCCTTTGCAATCTCAGGCAGCGAAAAGAGAATTCAATCGGTTGAAACTCCTTCATCCAAAATCGAAAAAAATCAGACCCTGAACGAAGAGAAAACATCTGAAAAGGATAAACAGGAGAACCTTGCTTCAGATATTGAAAAAGAAGAGACAAAGAGCTCTCCAGGGTTTAAATTTGACTTTGTGGCAGTTGAATTACTGGTTTTGTATGGGCTATTAAATAGAAAGAAATAATCCTGAGGTAAAAAGATAAAATTCGAGGACAAAAGAATAAAATCCTGGGATAAAAAAATAAAATTCGGGAATAAAAAAGGTAATTAAAACAAAAGCTAGAGTATAGAAGCTTTTTTGTTGAAAGTCTTCTCATAGAGGCTTTATTTCCATCTCTATCCTCTCTTCAACTTTTTACTTCAGTGTCCAGACTGAAGTAAAAAGTTGCATTCTTTGAGCAAATTACATTCATTAAGTTTACGCTTTTGATTTTTTAGCGATATCCACACTGTTCCACACTGTTTTACCTGCGTCCAATCGTTTTAACACATCCAATCATTTACCGGTATCCAATGTTTTATTGATATCAAATCATTTTATCTACATTCAATTATTTTACCGATATCCGCATTTCTCAAGCCAGGTAAGAGACCTTATCCATTCTCCTTTTGGTTCCCTTGAAGTGCCCACAACAAGTCGCTTGATATCTCCTACTTCTTCGACGATGCCTCGAGCTTCTATCAGTTCTCCGGGAAGCGCCTGGCCTGCATAGGTATGGGTATATGAGAGCACGTGGTCTATTTCATCGTGTTCGACCTTGTAATACGCAGGGCTGTCAAAAGCAAAGTCAGCATTTGTAACTTTGGCTTCGATTTTCATTTTGACAGTATCCTTCCCACGCAGGAGAGGCTCTTTAATCTGGTCCCATTCCCTTACGAAAAGGAGGTCAAAGTAAGTCCCTTCGACCATGCCTCTGTTACCTTTTCTCGATTCGTGCAGCATGAACTCATCAAATGAAATCTCCGGAATTCTCTTTGTATAGATTCTCTTCCACATTTCCTCATTGATTTCTTCAATGGGCCCCTCCTGCTGTTTTGCTGCGGTTATTGCATCCCTTGCTCTGAACCATACAGGGCCGTAAACAACAAAGTCAATATCCGAGTTCTCGTTCTGGAGTCCTGCAAGCATCGAGCCCGTAACTCCCATGCTTGTCCTGGGAACACCTGCCAGGTCAAGTGCTTTTACGATTGCCCTTACGCGACTGTCAGAGTTTACAAGCCTGGGAATCGCATCCGATGGGCGAAGCACCTGCTTTACCTCGGATTCAGGCACTACGTGAACATCCTGCACCCATTCAGGTTTATGTTCACTCATGAATTCAAAAGCCGGACCGAAGTCATATTTTTTGTATCTTATTCCGTTTAACTCCCTTTTCCCGTTCTCATCGGGCACGTAGCGGAGTGTGGAGCGGATTCCATCCCTACGGAAATAGTCTGAAACCGCAAAAAACCAGTTGTCTTTCGTGACAAGAAAATCCCTCAGACGTGTTTTTAGCATTTATACCATCCATCCTGGAAATTATGGGAGTACTGCAAAGTACTCTGGTTTAAGGAACCTTAATGGCTGAACTTTATAATAATCTATAATGAATAATATGAAATGTATTGTTAATTCTGTATATAGTTATCATGTGTTTTAAAAAAAGCCTTTTAAAAAGGCTTTAGCGAAAAGTTCTGGATTAAACGGTATGTTATGTAACAAATGGCATGTTATGTAATAAATGACGTAGCAACATGGATAATATACCTGGAGTTACAGATACTTAAGGGAAATATACTGAAAGACTTAAGGGAAATATACTGAAAGACTTAAGGGAAATATACTGAAGGAATAAAATAGACATAAATAAAGTATATTGAAATAGAACACCCTAAAGTAAAAAATTCTTAATAATTCTTAATATTACTACCAGTCGATATAAAGACAATAAATATTACGGACCAGTAAACGGAATAGACTGCAAATGCAGAACATCCGAGGGAATGCTTTTGAGAGAAAATTCGAGTACAGAAGCGCTTGAGGCCTGGATTATACAGCTCAGGCGCGAATTTCACAGATATCCAGAACTCAGTTTTGAAGAATACGAGACCCAGAAAAAAATTCTGAAAATCCTTGGAGAACTGGGAGTAGAAGCCAGAAAAATAGCAGATACCGGCGTACTTGCAAGCATTCGGGGGACGTTACCTGGTCCCTGTATTGCCCTTCGATCGGATACGGATGGACTGCAGGTGCAGGAAGAGTTGACTGAAAGAAATACTAACTATATCTCCAGAAACGATGGAATTATGCACGCTTGCGGACACGACGGACACATGGCAATGCTTTTTGGGGCTGCACGGCTTTTTCAGGAAAACAGGAATTTTCCGGGAGAAGTCCGCCTTATCTTCCAGCCTGCCGAAGAAATTCCTCCGGGCGGTTCGGAGAGGGTAATTGCAGAGGGAGGGCTTGAGGGTGTAGATGCGATTATGGGCATGCACATTTTTACAAATCACGAGTCTGGAAGTGTGGGTTTTCGTCCCGGACCTTTCATGGCAAGCACCAATCGGTTTGAAGTGATCGTTAAAGGAAAGGGAGGCCATATCTCAAAGCCTGAAAGCTGCATTGATCCCGTCCGAATGGCAACGGATTTTCTGAGTAATCTTTATCCTGCCCTGAAAAAACAGCTTGAACCGGATAGGTATATTGTTGGAGTGGGAAGGATTCGAGGAGGAGCTCAGTTCAATAGAGTTCCTGACACTGTAGAGATTCTTGGAAGTTACCGAACTTTTGACCGGGAAACTACGGATATCATTGACAGGACAATAAAGGAGTGCCTGGACGAGGTAGTAAAAAGATATGTAAAACCAGGAGAAGAATTTTCAGGTTTTCCGGACTACGAGCTAGATATACTGCACGGCTATCCTGTTCTTGTGAATAATCCTAAGTTCACAAGTGCTGTAAATTCAAAGCTGCAGGAAAGTTTTCCGGAACTTACAGTCTACCCTGAACTCGAAAAAACCTTTGCCGCCGAAGACTTTGCAAGTTACTTGCAGAAAGTTCCGGGAATTTTCATTTCCCTGGGTACCCTAAACAAGGAAAAAAAGATTGTGGAAATCAATCACTCTTGCAAGTTTGATATTGATGAAGAGATCCTGGTTACCGGCACTGAAATATTTTATACTCTTTCTCTGGATTTTCTCAAAAACCCGGAAAAATATCTTAATTCTCAGGGCTGTTTTAACACAGAACCCTTAAGAAAAAGCCTGAAAATCGACAGGTGAACAGGAAATGAACTGTCCCTTGTGATAGATGAGCAGGAAGTGAACTGTCCCTTGCAATAGGTGAACAGGAAATGAACTGTTCTTTGCGGAATGAGTTAAATGATAATCCAGAGATATGATGATTCCAGAAAGAAAGAGGTCTGTGAAGTTGTGCTTGGAGTTCTGATGGAGCACGGCTTTGAACCTGACAGGCTAAAAGATGCCGACCTCAATGACATAAACGATTACTACTTTGGAAGCGGAGGCGTGTTTTTCGTGGGGATCGTTGACGGTAAAGTCGTAGGCACCGCAGGCGTCCGAAAACTTGACGGAAACCTGTGTGAAATCCGGCGTATTTACCTTAAAAAGGCTTTCAGAAGTAAAGGCTACGGAAAGCAGCTCTTCGGAACTGCTCTCAATTTTGCTGAGAAAAACTGCTCAGGTGCGTTTCTTAAAACCGATTCAACCCTCACGAAAGCAATAGACATGTACCTTAAATGCGGTTTCACTTTTCAGAAAGAAGAAAGGGGGTACCTGTATTTCGAGAAAATGTTTTAACACCAGAGTTACGTTTTCGGGAGGATGGAGACATTTTCGCTAACTTTGTTCGCTCAAGATGGCTGAATCTGATCTTCCGCAGATGTCTGATTAATTCATCTATTTCTCTATTACTATATTATATTAAAAAATATCTTGTCTTTATCTGGATTCATTTGTCTTCTGTTAATGAATCAGTTAGCCATAACATGGCTACAATTATCCACGCATCTTGATTTACTTTACAGGTTTACAGAAAAACATGATAATAGTAACACATTTTTAATGGATCGTATCTTAACCGATAACGAATGTATCAGGATTTAATTATAGTTATTACAACACTTCTTCTTTACAACACTTCTTCTTTACAACACGTTTTCTTGATCATTACGGAATCGTTTCTGGTATTTATGATGAACTTGATATTAGAAAGGTGATTGGTGAGACTAGGTACCAAAAGTAGGTTTGTTGCAAAATTTTCGTCTCGCACTTTTAGGCTATAATTGGCAACCTTACGTATCATTTTCCGGATAATATAAATCATTAATTCTCCTATTATGAAGTTTTTTAGTTCTTTTGTAAAAGAACAAGACTTTTTGCAACGAAACCAATGAATATTATAATAAAACAACAGCTATTCTGCATATTATTGCATTGGAATCTCTCAGCGGCTTACAATGCCGGTCCGATCTAGCTTGTTCCATTTTGCCTCCTCTTTACGCAGCTCAACGATGATCGCCCATAGCATTACTACATCCATCATTAAGGAATATAGTACCCATAATGGTATCACGTAGAAGTATTTTAAATCAGACCAAGCTCGGTCAAGAGCAATAGCAAATAATAATGCAAAAATGGCAGAGAACATACCAAGCCAACCCATGATGCTTATCCAGCTCAAAGGGATGGGATTAACGTTGAGATATAGCAAGACCGGTAACAGTAGGATTGATATCAACTGTAGCAAAGGTATGATAATCATTGATGTTAAGTTAATTGGCAAATAAAAAGCAAAAGGGGCATACTTTGGATTGAATAACATATCTCGGTGAATATAAGCTGTCTTAAGTAGCCCACGTGCCCATCGCACGCGCTGCTTCCACAGGCCCGTGATAGTTGAGGGTGATTCTGCATATACTATGGCCCAAGGTTGAAACACTATTTTGTAACCTGCCCTGTGCACACGCCAGGTCAATTCTATGTCTTCGCCTATAAATCCCTCTAAGAAGGGACCAGTCTTTTCAAGAGTGCTATATCGGAAGGCACCTATATTGCCAGATACGACAGGAAGGCAATCGATAGAAGATAGTGCTCTACGCACAAAGCCTGTGCCTACATGAGTGAGCAAGTTCGCCAGTTTTGTCTGAAGATTAGTAACGTTAATGGGAGCATCGTTGCCACATACTGCACCTACATCTTCGCTGATAAAACCACTGAGCATCTTGCTTATGGTATCAGGAGCAAAGATGCCGTCAGCATCGACGAAGAATATTACTTCTCCTTTGGCTAGTTTTAGTCCCACGTTAAGAGCTGAGGCTTTGCCTCCATTTTTCTTGGTTACCACAATTACGTGAGAGTTCGTTTCATAACGCTGCATCTCTTCAAGTGTATTATCAGATGAACCATCATCTACTAGGATAACCTCATATTCTGAATAATTTGATTCTAGAATGGACTTTATACAATGGCCTATCACTTTTCCTTCGTTATAGGCTGGTACCACTATAGAGACAAAGGGATCCTTGCTGTTGAATATGTCCTGTTTGCTTTTGCGCATTTCGAAAGCCAAAGATAGTGGATAATATGGAATCGTCAGAATACCTACAGAAAAGCAGGTGAATCCTGTAATATAGAAGAATAAAAGAAGCGGTTCCATTAGCAAACTCCAAAATCTTCTAAAACTGCATCCAGCACTTCTTTGGCTCTGGCAATATTTGCCCCAAACCTGGCATTGATCTCCAGAACTACAGGATTTTGATCGTTTCGACGGCGAATATCTATGTCCATTGGACCAGTCAGATTCATAGCCTTTGCTGCGGATTTAGCTATATCTGCTACGTCTGGGGCGTTTACGCACTTCACTTCAGTTGCATTGCCCACGATTCCTTCTTTTAGCTTAGTCTTTTCTAAAACTACGATAACAGATTTTTTTCCAATGTATACATTAGGTGCGTACTCCGTTCCAGGGATAAACTCCTGTAATATATATCTGTCATCAAGCATGGAGATTGCAGGCCAATCCTTTATGTTTCTGATAACTACCTCTCTACCACCTCTACTTACTCGCGGTTTACTCAGGCATGGCCATCCCAAATTAAGCGAGATCTCCTCAGGCGAAGAGACCTGTGAAGGCAGTAAGTACCTGGGAATACATACCCCATGGCTTGAAAGACGTTTATATGTCAGAAATTTATCATCTGCATCGGAGACTGCTTGCTGTTGACCAATGACCGTCGGTATATCACTCAATTTTTTCCATTCTGATGCTAAGATTGGTAATTCCTCGCTTACAGTTGGTATTAGCAGTTGAATGCTCTCCTCGACTGCAAGAGTGTATAGTTTTTCCAAGAACAATGGGTGTGAAGCAGGAGGAATTCTATGCACCTTGATCCCTGGAAGCGAAATCTTCTGCATATCAACGCCAATGACGTTATGTCCTTTTTCTAAAAGGAGTAATGCAACATTACGACCGGCTGGGCCTCCAATACCAGTCACCATAATCTTTACCATATAATCCCTATTGCCCAATTTATGATGTGTCATTTCAAATTTACAATTGTTTATTTCATATCATCACAGATATAATTAAATTGGTAAATTAATCCGAATTGCCTCAAAACCTTCTGCTTGTTTGACTTTTGCTTGAGTACCTCGGAAGATGGCTTTTCCATAGACCTGCTCTGGCTGTACATAGCTTTTTTTGTTTTGATCCCCATGTTCCCTGATACTTTCTATTTTGATATCTATATACTGTTCGATATTTACAAAAACATTTGGCTGGAAGTACTGAGTAATAGAAGGGCTTTCATAGCATAATATCGTGCTCAGGTTGCGACAAGCACGCAGTGTTGCATAGTGAACCGCTCTATGATCCTGATGTATATCATGAATTGAGTGTGTAAATACTATATCAGGTTTCAACTCGGTTACGATTACTTCGATTTGTTTGCTAATCTCTAAGACAAACTGATCCAGTCTAGTATCAGGAAAATCCATAATTTCAATCTTATTTAGACCTAAGAAATCAGCGCCTTTCATTGCTTCTTTACGCCTAGATGAACCATTGCCCCCACATTCCCCACCACTTGCGATCAAGCCCACTATAGTGTGCCCTGCATCGGAAAGCTTTGCGAGAGATCCTCCACAGGCGATCTCTATGTCATCTGGATGGGCTCCAAGTGCCAAAATTTTCATCGGTTTTGGACTCGGTTTAGCTATCAATTTCATCCACACAATTCCTATCAGGAGTGTACTCTGTCCTATGATGCCCAGGCAATCGGCACCTAACTGGTACCATATGTTTGAATCTGGGTTTATTAGGCAGAAAAACTGAATGGTAGCTGAAAAGATATTGCTGGCTAATATGATCCAAAACAAAATTCTAGATTTACGGACCATTCTCTTCAGCGGCAGCTTTTTCGTTAAAACGAGTATAATCACTATGTTGAAAATTATACAATTAATCAGATGTATAAATCCTGTCAAGCCGAACATATGTACTCTCTAACTCCAATCTAATCTCTTGATCGCGATTCCAATTTTTATAATTCTCTCAAAAATTTGGTGGTTTACTAATAGTCAGTTGATATTTTTCAGAAGATACACACATTCGCATTCCGCTCTCTGTTTCTGTTTCATATACACTCAATTTTCCTGTATGTAGGCAAGCTTAAAAACAAATGCAATTAAGCAAATAGAACTTATGCTATTCATTTTTCAGTTCAACTGCTTAAGTCCTAAAGCAAAGATGCTCTAAGACAAAATATCAACCATCCAATAACGCACAACCCATACTAGATATAAATGGAAAATCTTGGAAATACAGTAGTTTTCCTATAAAACTACTGTATTTTTGCACTTTATCTTAACATATATTCCTTAATAACAGTGGTATCCAACCAATAATACAGTAGTTTTAAGTAAATAACTTTATTACGAACTATATTAATTTATAAATCGAATTAAAATTTTTTGATAGATAACAGTAATTTAAGTAGTCATAGTTTATGACTACAGAAATAATTTAAGCTAAATTCCTTCTTAGGAATACTTATTTCTACACACACTAACTAACGAAAAGGAATGCTATCGCATTGGAAAAGTTTAATATTTTTGTAATTATTGTTGAGAAACAGATGAGAAGAATATTAAGATTTAATGAGAATAACGAGATGTCTATGTTAAATATAATAGAAGATTTTTAGACAACTATTAATTTTAGTTATCAGGCAATTCGCCAGATAAAGACAAAAGTAATTTTAATTATTATAACAAAAATATTTTCAAAAATATTAACTATTTAAAAGTAAAATTTAAATATAATATATTCTATACTGTCCTAAAAGTTCCGTAAAATTACAATTGGAACTAAACTGAGAAAACGCAGAAGGTCTCATAAACCTCTATGCATACTCAAATATTCTTAAAAATTTACTGTTAGAATTAGTATGAAGAAGAGTAAAGTAGATGGATTTTATGAAAATCAATGTAGAAAACAGTAATTAAGGTCTACGGAAGAGATATGCAAACAGTCTACACAGCGTAATAAATTTAGTATAAACTATAAAGAAACTAAAATTAAAATGGTTCTAATACAGTTATTTTCTTAATAATACTGTATTTTTACATTAATATATTTTATTTCGATGACAAAAACTCCTGAGAATTTATAGAATAACCAGTAGTTTTATAGGAAAACTACTACATTTATCCACAAAATTGTACAAAATCAATATCGGGTAAGTATATTAAGCTAAGTAAGACAACAACTTTTATAATCTTATATCTCACCAAACTATGACTTCTTTAGTTGTTGTCTTTTCAAATCTTATTTAGTATCTTTTTTCCGTATGTATTCCAAACCTGAAATTTGACTCTGGATTTACAGAAAATTCGAAACAATCTCTGTAAATATAAAACCTATGCAGTTAATTAATGAATAAGCCGTACAAGACTTTAGACCAGTTTGGCTATTATCCTTTCAACTATCTGTTCTAAGAATACCCCATTCCATTAATCTTTTTTTAATCTGGTGCATCTCTATATCCGTAAAGCTGAGTCCTTGATAATGATAAAGAGATGTCTCAGGATCGTGTCCCTGTCTTTGGTAAACTTTAAAAGGCGGTACTCCTGAACTTAGCATCCAAGACTCAATACTTTTTCTTGTAGTTTTTGCTGAGATTCCAAATGGATTAAAATTAGTTTTAATAGCCCATCTTTTAAGGTCTTGGTTCCATGTATCAATATCTGGAGGAGCGGGCCCGTTGAAAAATTGATCAAGAATATAGGGAAAAGTTGAGGGTAACAAATCAATGGTTCTCTCCTTCGCTTTTCGTTTCACTTTCTTCTGTGCATCTTCATTAAGACGAATTTGGTTCCTGCTCTCAGAGTACCATTCAGGATGATCGTACAGCCTTTGGATTTCAGCATACCTCATGCCAGTGATTGTTGATAGCTCAAAAAGAGTTTTGTGTCTCTTTTTTGGAATTCCTGCCTTAAACCTATCATATTCTACAGGGACAAAGATACGGATTCCATTTACATAAATGGCTTCTTTGTCCCTTATAAATCCTGAAACCGGATACTTTTCTTTCATTTATTGGTATACAGTTGTTTTTCATAAAAATACTTTATTATTGTTTGACTAAAATTTGTATGGGTGAATATCTGTTAAGATAATATGAAAAATACAGTATTTTGATACTAACTACTGCATTTAATTATTAATATTATGTTAAGAAATTGAGAAGAAAACCGTAACTGTTCAGGTATTCTTGTTAAGGCTACGTAATTTTTCCTCTTTCCGAGGAAAAATTGGACTTACAATGAGTTATTTTTCGGCAGTGTGCCGAAAGTTCTGTAAATTCAAAGTCAAATTTTTGTGTACTGAACAAAATTCGGTTCTCTTGCTCAGGGATTTTTAAACCACAAACTTTCTAAGTTTTCTGATTTTACAGAAAAAGTGGCACACTGCCAGTCGCGAAAGGAATTGAAGAAAATTCACCTTCTCTAAATCCTAGAAAACAAGGAAAACATGGTAAGAATCCAAAAACAAAAGCAAAGAATCTGCTTTATAGGTTTATAGAACACAAAGAAAATATTCTGAGACTCCTGACAGATTTGGAGGTTCAGTTTGAGAATAATCAGGTAGAAAGAGATATCAGAATGATGAAGCTACAGCAGAAAATATCAGGAACTTTCAGGACCATGCAAGGAGTGGAAGCTTTCTGCAGAATTAGAGCATATATTTCTACAGTTAGAAAGAACAATTTGTCTGTTATAGATGCTATTTTATCGGCGCTCAAAAGAATGCCGATAAGTATACCCTGAATAGCTACTAATTTTTATAAAATAAGAACTATGGCATTTTTTGTCATCTAGAGGCACTGAGAAAACTGTCTAAGTGTTTCTTATGCTTTTTTGATATTGGATGGGGTTTGTCGAAGGAAACAAGCGTATTCTCTGATAGGATGTAACATTTGGATTTGCATTTGCATAGGTAATATACGAACATTTTATGTCAAAATGTTCGTATTCCAAAATATCCTGAGAGACTAGGTTTTTACAACTAAGCCAAAAAGGTTTAGCTCCTATAAAAGGAGCTTATAATCACGTCTACTGGTTTGCCATTACTTGGTGGTACACTATGCTGCAACCAAAGGTTTATCATTACTTTCGCTTTTACTTTAGGAATATCTCTAGCGTTTGTACAGTACCAATTAGCAATGATTTTGCCATTTGACGCTGTAGCAGTGTAATGTATGTAAGTTGGTCGCCAGTCAAATGTATAAGTCACGTTAGTTGCGTTTATATAACTAGA
This sequence comes from Methanosarcina barkeri 3, assembly GCF_000970305.1. Classification (GTDB taxonomy): domain Archaea; phylum Halobacteriota; class Methanosarcinia; order Methanosarcinales; family Methanosarcinaceae; genus Methanosarcina; species Methanosarcina barkeri_A. Next base: position 2,218,006 of record NZ_CP009517.1, on the reverse strand, counting down.
ATCAGGTGACACAAACGTTACTGTTTGGTCTGGCTGGCATGTGAAATGTAGATGGTCTGAGCTTGAGTTACCCCACTGACCTGATTCAATATCAATCTCATGATTGTCGTCTGTATATGTGAAGAGTCCAAGCACTACATTTTTATCAAGATTTAATGATTGTGAAGATACTACCCACGTATATTTTCCGTATTTAAAGTTTTTAACACTGTCTAGTTCAACACAATTCCAATGGCCATCTGTATAGTTTATTTCTAGGTGTAGTTTACCATCTGAGTCTACATATGCATTATTTGGGTTCCAATAGTTTGATCCAGGACCTTTTATACCACTTTTAAGTATCCAATCATATCCCGACCAACTAAGGACACTTGCATTTGATTCATCTGGATCTATATATACGTTATTTGGGTTCCAATAGTTTGATCCAGGACCTTTTGTACCACTTTTAAGTGTCCCATCGTATCTCGACCAACTAAGAGCACTTGCATTTGATATAAGTAACATAATTCCAATTAACAGGAATATCGATTTTCTCATATTTTCACCATTATTATAAATTTACTTTATTCTTTATATAACCCCCTCAAAAAATGACTAGTTTTTAAAGACTATTAAGCCTTATTTGCCTAATTAAATATAGTGTTAGTCTTCTCTCATTAAGGTACAGCCATTAAATAATTTATTTGTTATTTAGAAAGATTAAGTGCTTTAATTAATTAATTAAATATCTTTTTTCCTTGCACTTATCATAGAACTTATGATGGGTAAAAATGGCATTCGATGCCTTAGTTATAAATAAAAATAAATTGTGGACAAACAAAGGAACTATATTGATTATCTACTGATTTTAAAGAGTATTATAAATTATTTATCTAAAAAATGGTTTTTAGAGTGCACCTAAATGGGGAGTTTTAACTGTAAATATATTGTCATAAAGTAAGCCTTCTAGATCCTTAGTTTTAACGATGATTTGGAAGATCCTATCTTTATAGGTTCCATTGCGAAAATCTCAGTTTCGACCTTATTTAGACCTAAGAATTCAGCACCTTTCATTGCTTCTTTACGCCTAGATGAACCATTGCCCCCACATTCCCCACCACTTGCGATCAAGCCCACTTATAGTGTGCCCTGCATCGGAAAGCTTTGCGAGAGATCCTCCACAGGCGATCTCCATGTCATCTGGATGGGCTCCAAGTGCCAAAATTTTCATCGGTTTTGGACTCGGTTTAGCTATCAATTTCATCCACACAATTCCTATCAGGAGTGTACTCTGTCCTATGATGCCCAGGCAATCGGCACCTAACTGGTACCATATGTTTGAATCTGGGTTTATTAGGCAGAAAAATTGAATGGTAGCTGAAAAGATATTGCTGGCTAATATGATCCAAAACATGATTCTAGACTTACGAATTACCTCTTATCGTTACTATTTTTCTGGATAATTGCATGAATCGCTCTCTTTTTTCTCAAGGGCTTGCAGGTATTCGAGGACAGCCAATACATAGGCTGAGTGAGACCAGGCTAAAGGGAGGACGGAGAGAGGTTTGCCTCTGTCATCAATTTGTTCGGATAGGAGGCCTGTGGGATAGGCGTGATCTGCGCACCATTCCAGGAGTTTGAGAGCCTGGTCAAGGTTACCGGTTGCGGAATGCCACTGTGAAAGCCAGAGAGTGCAGATAATCCAGCTATTCATATAGCCAAAATAAGTATCATGAAGGTACCTGGCTATTCCGCCTGAGGGACGCTTAAGTTCACGTTCGATAGCTTCCATTGTCTGGACAACCCTGTGGTCATCTGGAGGAAGAATTCCGAAGTACCAGACTGCAAAAACCGAAGAATCAAGAGTTGAATCGTCAAGAGCGCGGCGAAAACGCTTTAGTTTTTTATCATAAAGTTTCTCCAGTATGGACTTCCGTATTCGATCTGAAGCTTTCTTCCATATGTCTGCATTGTCATAATCACCAAGAGAACGGGAGAGTTCATAAGCCCCTGTGAGGCCGGCATATACAGTACAAGCGCTGTAGGTATACACACCTTTTCGTTCTTCCCACAGGTCAAAACTTGAAATTGGAAGGCCTGTTTCCGCGTCAATAGATTTTATAAGATAGCTGGCCGTGGGAATTACAAGCGTTCTGTAGTATCTGCCTGTAGTCCAGACACTCTTTGCAATTTCCCAGTTGTTATAGAGAGCGTAAAGAGGAATACCTGTTTCATCGATCTGAATCATAGGGACAGGATGCCAGGTACTCCCGAAATCTCCGGCAGGCGTATACTTGTGAAGGAAGTTGCCTCTAGGGGTGATGATTTTTGAGAAAAATTCAAAGGTCTCTGAGGTAAGGTGATGATATCGTGCTTTATCGAGTGCAAGGCAAACCCAGGCTGCATCCCTGGGCCAGCAGTATGTATAAAGGTCTGCTCCGAATTGCTTTATATCCGAATCGCAGGATGCAATTATCGAGCCTGTAATGTCCATATGAGCGATAACTGCAAGAAGGCTTCTGTAAAAGCACTTTAAGACATTATGTGGCAACTGAGATATACGGGAAAACTCAGGAAGGACGGATACTCTCTCAATAAATGAACTCCAGAAATTGAAGTTATGATAAAAAAGGGCTTTTCTTCCGGCTTTCTTTTCCTGTTTATGAGTGTGAAGTACGCTGCAGTACTTTTTTCCGAGAACTATCCAGTAGTGTATTCTTGCCGATTCTCCTGGCTTCAGTTCAGGAAGAGTCCAACCAAGGGTGGAATCTACCGAGCCGTGAGCAACAATATTCCCACTGAGGGAGGCATCGTTTTCCATGTCTCTCCAGGTGCCTTCAAGCCCTTTCCACTCTGCAGTTCCAACTGCATACTGGTCAAACGCAGGGTCACTTGCGTGCAGAAAGTAACGGTCGCGCTTGTAATGTATAAGCGTATGTTTATCGATTACAGCCGTTTCTCCGATTTTTGTCTCAAGAATTCGGTAGTTCTGGTTTGAGAAAAGACGCAAATGTTTGGGCTTATTAGAGGTATTAGTGACCTTAAAAGTCCTGTAAAAAATGTTTGCCGAGGGATGGACAGCTTCCCAGATAGTAATTTGAAGTCCGATTTCCGGGTTTTCGAACACTATTTCCCCTATGTTGGAGACAACTCCCATGCAGGCCTCAGGGACTTCCTGATTGCTTTCAATAATATTGTTTTTCCTTCTTACGCCTTCCCTGTTCTCGCCTGAGGTTTCAAGAATACGCTTGCAGAAATCCTTCTTAAATTCGGATTTATATTGCTGATGGATTTTCCAGTTTTCAAGCCAGCTACAATAAAGGGAATCAAGATCGCATATGCCAACCTTTATGGAGTTCCCATGATTTTCAAGTCCTACATATGGAAAATATATATCTCTTATAATCCCTTTTTCGTCTTCGCAGATCAGGATTCTCCCATTTCCGAAAATTAGTGGCCTAATTCCGGATACCCCCTGCTTCTTTAGTTTTCATGAACTATAAACTATATAACTCAGAAATTTAAGCTTCAGCTCAGGTTACCAAAGTATGTTATAATGGCTCTACCTTGTTGAATTCTCTTTTTTATATAACCATTACAAAAATGACTATATTACCTAAAATAGATTGGTACGGAATATTTTAGCAAGAACCGGATTTTAGCCTTAAAAAGTACGTGCTCGTTCAGCCTTAAAAATATCTTCTCGTTTATCCTTTAAAATTTCATGCTCATTTATCCTTTAAAATGTCGTGATTACTTATCCTTTAAAATTTCATGCTCATTTGCAGTTTGAATCAGTACGTGAAGCTGGTAAGCCTCTTTGCAAGTAACAAAATTGTTTATTCACTTTCTGGGTATACTCAGTTATTCTATCAAAGTTGTAATGATTCACCTAGCAATAAGTTGTGGGGCATTCGATTGAGATAGGTAAAATGTACTCTTTAGTAATTTCGTAAGAACGAAAAAGGAAGTGAGGCTTATAATTAGTTTTAATTGGCCAAAATTTTAGATAAAAATATTCAGGAAATTACCAAAAAAGTACAGTACCAAAAGATACTTCATCCCTGGATTCTTCAGTAACTGCAAACAGCAAATTTAGTCTCTGTTAAACTACTGTAATATGAATTGGCGAAATATAGAGGACAGTGGAATATTCACTTCTTTAGAAAATTCACAGTTTTTTAAAAGTAACTTTTTTACATTTTTAAGTCATTGGGATTTTGAGTTAAAGGATTAAAACCAAACGCTAATATAATTTATTTTTAGCATTAATGATATTTAGAAAGCTCTTCTTTCAGAATTTCGCTTTTAAAATCTAATTTTTAAAATAGTGGCCTCAATTCATCCTTAATATAAGATGCGAACTAAACTAAAGTTTTATATTTTTAATTTGTTTTTTTAAAACTGTACCTCCTGATCCGGTTTTTTATATTATACTGTATCTTGCCTTTAAAAAAAGGACTAATAAAGCTATAAACTTAAATTGAAAGTTAATTAAATTCCTAAATTGCTAATTAATCAATTAAAATTGTAATTTTACTAAAAAAATCTTGTAAATCCTGTTAATTTCTTAAAAAAGTCTAAATAATTTTTATAAATTGAATTATTTTTGAATACTCTAAAAAATAGCTTTATATATAAGTCAGTCAATTTTGGAACTGTCAAACGGCAAATAGCCGGTAGACAATTTAAGAAAAATGGGACTTAAGCAACTGAGATAAAATAAGCGGCATAAATCTTCAAGCTGTATGAACCAAGTGTTCAGGATAAATTTGCTCTTGCTTTATTTTGCACATCAAGTGCACTAGTCCTGAGGAGAACTCGATATGAAAAAAATTCTCTTGCCTATGGTTTTACTAGTATTAGTAACACTTTTAGTGCCCACAACTTTAGCAGAAGGCAATGTACAAGTTAATGACTTTTCTTCTAACATTACAAATGGAACTGTTACTTTAAATACCAGATTTACTGGTGATGTCACCGGGAACGTTACTGATTGGAAGTTTGTATTTGAAAATGTAGTGACAGAAAACACTACTTACAGCAAAGGAACCGGTAGTGAAAACGTTACAACCGGTCATTATTTTAAAAAACCTGGTGTTTACAATGTTACACTGGTCGCATGGGGACCTGAAGGAAACGACTCACTTACAAAGGTTGCCTATGTAACAGCCAACATGGGTAACTCAAGCACACCAACTGCAGATTTCACTGCATCTCCCACTTACGGAAGTGCACCGTTGAATGTATCATTTACCGATAACAGTACAAATGCAACTTCCTGGTACTGGAAGTTTGGGGACGGAAATGTTTCGACAGAGAGGAACCCAACTTATAATTACTCTGCTGATGGAGATTATACTGTTATCCTTGCAGTAAACAATTCAAACGGTTGGAGCGCAAAAACTCAAGAAATATCCGTACACAACGGTCTTCCTATGGTTGACTTTAGTGCAGATAATTCAAGTGGCTCTGTGCAGTTTACGGATTTATCCCAAAACGCAACCGAATGGGTCTGGGACTTCGGAGACGGGGACACTTCAGAAGATGAGAGCCCAGCACACACTTATTCCACAGCAGGAAACTATACAGTAACACTCACGGCAAGCAACGAAGTTGGATCTCTCTCAAAAGTTCATGTGGTAAACGTAACGGAAGAAGCTATTGCTAACGATGACAGCAGCAGTAGTAGCAGTAGCAGTAGTAGCAGCAGTAGTAGCAGCAGTAGCAGCAGCCACCACCATCACAGCAGCAGTAGTAGTGGCGGTGTTGGTATCAGCAGCAGTAATACCGGTACTTCTGGTACAGTAATACATATGAGTGGAACTGAGTCTGAATCTACTGGTATTGATCAAAATAACAGTACAGCAACAAACGTTAGTGATAACTTAAGTGCTTCTCCTGAACTTCAAAGCAATGTAACAGAAGCTATGAATGAAACACAGTCCGAACCTGAAACTCAGGGCTTTGAACAGGATAACGAAAGTACGGAAGCAAACACTGATGAACAGACGCCTGAGCAGGCACAAAGCTCAAACGCCTCTGGAACTGGAAACGAAAAGTCTCCTGGATTTGAAATGATTTATGGAGTAATCGGACTTCTTGGAGTGGCACTCTACAGAAGAAGATAAAACATAGTCAATAGTAGCAAGTACGGAAATAACTACAGCTATATCAGGTAAAGGCTTATCTAAATATTTGAGCAAAGAGTTAATCTAAGTTAGAGTAAGGAAGAACACAAAACAAAAAGATATACCCAATTCCATTAAAAACCTATATCGCTGGTTCTTCCTATAACCAAATATAAATATTTACAGTAGAACAGAACCAAATCTGACAAAAATGGCATAATGACCTTGTTTTGTCAGATTTGAAAGTCATTTTTTTCTATTTTCAGGAACCTTTTAGCTTCTATGATTTTGGCAGGCTAGCCTAAAATTGTTGCATAAGGTTCTGTTTTTTGCAATCTGCAATCCTAAATTTATTTCTTAGTATAGTATTTATGATCTAATTCTAAAGATTATTCAATTTTAATACAACTTCTTTCTTAAAATAGTCTTTTCCTTATCCCGGTTTTGATCAAGATCTCTTAATTCGTCCGGTAAACGAGTTTAATTTCTTATTATAAATATATATAATCTAAATAAGAAAGTTTATATTTTATTGTGCTATTTTAATAAATGCCTTAAAAACGAATATTAAAAAATCACTCACTACAGAGAATGAGTGTTTACAATGTCTTACGTAAAAAAAATATGTCCCATGTGTGGGAAAGAGTTCTTTGTTCTTGAAAAGGCTGAGGAAAAAGCAACTTACTGTACTTTGGCATGCCTGATAAAAGCCCAGAGTAAAGTTGAATCCAGAGGTATGACTTTTCCAAGCTTTAGTTGAACGTTTGTAATGTGAAAAAAACTAAAAATGCGGAGAACATCCTTAAAAGGAAAATGTTTTCCAATCTTTTTATTTTTACAATTCCTTTATCTTCCAGCGAGTTTTTTTGCGATTTGAGTTACATATCTACCCTGATAACGGGCCATTGCCAGTTCATTTTCAGAAGGCTGGCGGTTTTCATCTGCTCCTGCAATCGTTGAAGCTCCGTACGGGCTACCTCCTGTAACTTCATCCATTCTTCTTTGACGTTTTTCTGAATACGGAAGCCCGACAATGATCATTCCGAGATGGAGAAGGGTAACATGTGTTGTGAGAATTGTAGATTCCTGGCCTCCATGCTGTGTCCCACTTGATGTAAAGACACTTCCTACTTTTCCAACAAGAGCATCTCTGCTCCAGAGCCCTCCAAGGCCGTCAAAAACTGTACGCATCTGAGCAGTCATATTTCCATAGCGCGTAGGTGTCCCGAATATAAGGGCATCTGCTCCTGCAAATACATCTTCATACATACTCCTGGTAACCACGGGAATATGAGCAAAAAGATTTTTTGTTTCGATTGCTCCCATTTTTTCCAGGACTTCGTAAGGCAGGGTTTCAGGTACCTGATAAATCTCTACTTCAGCTCCTTTGACTTCTCTGGCTCCATCAGCTATAGCTTCTGCCATTTTATATATGTGACCATGAATACTGTGAAATATCACGTTTACCTTAACCATTAAAATCCCCCGTTAAAGCCAATTAAAAGTAAGTAAAACGCCTTAACTATACATGAAGTGAATTGACAATTCCGGAAAAATCCGGGTCCCTTCTTAAAAATAATTTTCTGATACCTTATATAGCTTATTAGCAGGAGTTAAATTTTTTCCCTGGCTCCGTACTCGTGATTTCCTGATCCGATTTCTTAGTTTATTTCCTGGTTTATTCCCTGTTTTGTTCTTTAACCTGTTGAGGGTGTTTTGAGAACTAAAGAGGAGTACAAATTCCTGAGAATAAAACGTATCAAAATAGTTATTAGGCTATAGTGCTTTATAAGCTGGACATGCCTTCTCTTTCTATCGTAATGCCTTCCATGAATGAAGAAGAAACCATCCGAATTTGCATAGAGAAAGCTCAGTCTATATTCAAAAAATATGGTATAGAAGGAGAGATAATAGTTGCTGACAACTCGTCAGACAGGACCGCAGAAATTGCAGCTTCAATGGGTGCAAAGGTAATAGGCCCGATAAAAGGTTATGGAAACGCTTATCTAAAAGGGCTGGCCGAAGCAAAAGGAGACTATATTGCTATTGCCGATGCCGATAATACCTATGACCTGCTTGAGCTTGATAAGTTCCTGGATCCTCTTATGGCAGGAGAAGCGGATTTTATAATGGGTACCAGGCTTAAAGGTGATATCAAAAAAGGAGCTATGCCCTGGCTGCATCAGTATATAGGCAATCCTTTCCTGACGGCAATACTCAATCTTCTTTTCGGAACGAGAATTTCAGACGCTCACTGTGGGATGAGGGCTTTTACAAAAGAAGCCCTTGAGAAAATGAACCTTAAAACTCACGGCATGGAACTTGCATCCGAGATGGTAATTGAAGCCGCAAAATGCGGGTTGAGAATAAAAGAAGTCCCCATAACTTACTACTCACGCCGGGCTCCCTCCAAACTTCGTTCTTTTCAGGACGGCTGGCGGCATATAAGGTTTATGATGCTATATCGCCCTTTACCTTTTCTTTTTCTACCTGGAGCTGTGGTTTTCGTCCTTGGAGTTCTGATAACTGGCTCTCTCCTTCTTACCGGAGATGTGGCAGAAAACAGGTTTCATTCCTTCATTTTAGGGTGTATGCTTTTGATTCTCGGAGGACAGGCTCTCTCTACTGGCGGTTATTTGAAAACGTATGGTCTTATCCGCGGGATGTACCCTAATAATAAGGGAAACACTACAAAATGGTTGAATTACCATTCTCTTGAAAAAGAGCTGTTTGCAGGTTCAATCATACTTGTTGCAGGCCTCCTGCTTGGGCTGAAAGTAGTGTACACCTGGATCAGCTCAGGATACGGCTCTCTTTCGGAAGTGAAAAGTGCAGTTATTTCAATGGTGTTTGCCTTTATTGGCCTTCAGATGATTTTTTCGGCAATTATCCTGAGTGTAATGCTCCTTGAGGTGGATACTGACTGGTAAGTGGTGCAATGAAAATCGCTTTTGTGTACGATGCTGTTTATCCATGGGTCAAGGGCGGTGCGGAAATGCGCATCCATGAACTGGGAAAGCGTCTCTCAGCCAGGGGACATGAAGTACACATTTTTGGGGTCAAGTGGTGGGAAGGAGAAGATACCTTTGAATATGAAGGTATGACCCTTCACGGTGTCTGTAAAGCTCGAAACCTGTATGTCAATGGTAGACGCTCGATTTCCGAGGCAATAATCTTCGCTATGAAGTTGTTCCCTGCGCTAAGGAAAGAAAACTTTGACCTTATAGATGTGAGTGTCTTTCCCTATTTTTCCTGTTTTACCGTAAAAGCTGTCTCAATCTTCGAAAAAGTACCTTCAGTATTTACCTGGCACGAGGTATGGGATGACTACTGGTATGAATATTTAGGGAGGGCAGGGATTTTTGGACTGCTAGTTGAGAAGGCAGTCTCCAAGCTATCAAGGAATAATATTGCGGTCTCGAAGTGGACAAAGGATAGACTTGAGGGACTCGGTGTGCCTGAAGAAAGAATCACGGTTATCTCTAACGGTATCGATCTTAAAAATATCTCCGGGATTGAGCCCAACTGGGGAAAGAACCCTATGAGTCTTGAATGTAAAGCTTATGATCTCATTTTTGCAGGCCGTCTTATAAGGGAAAAAAATGTTGACCTGCTGATTAAAGCTGTAGCTTTTCTTAAAGCCGATTTTCCATATCTCAGGTGCTGTATTGTTGGGGACGGACCTGAAAAGTTAGCACTGGTGGAACTAGCAAAGAAAACCGGAGTTTACGAAAATATCGAGTTTGCAGGCTTTCAGGAGTATGGGACATTAATCGGAAAGATCAAGGCTTCAAAGATGCTTGTACTGCCTTCAAGCCGTGAAGGGTTCGGAATGGTAGTTATCGAGGCGTTTGCCTGCGGAATACCTGTGGTGACGGTCAGAGCAAAGTATAATGCCGCACAGGGACTTGTTGAAAATGGAGTTGACGGGTTTGTTGTAGAACTTGATGAGAGGGAGATTGCAAAAGCCGTGATAAAAGTAATTGGGAATACTTCAAGAAGTAAAAAAGCTTCGGAAGCCGCATTGCGGAAAGCTGACAACTATGACTGGGAAGAAATAATTACAAATGTTCAGTTAATGTTTGAAGCATGTATAAAGTAAGATTAATGTTGAGTATCTGAGTACGTCTGTATAAAAAGATTGAGGCTCGCTGTTTAAAGTGTGAGCATAAGTATTTCTCTATTCAGTTACTTCAAATACGGGCGAGTTACTCAAAGAAGCTTAGTACCTTTCTATTTTAAAACGTTTCTATCTTAAAATATTTGTATTTTAGAATATTTCTGTTTTGGAACATATTTGTTCCCTGAAGAATATTTGAAATAAATCAATAATCATCTGCATTTTATGTACGGTTTTTAAGGATTCCGATAAGTTTTAGTTTCGCTTTTTAAGGTTTAATCTGAGTTTAAAGGTTCAATAAAGCTTTTTTCTTAAAATGATTCTCTTTAATCTCTTTATCATGAGAAGTAAGCTTATATTTAAGCCAGCTAATTTCAAAGCTGTCAGCAGGTTGATAGCCTGCAAAAAACGGAACAATGAATAAGTCAAGATTGGATGAGAATATGAAGATAACAAACTCATTAAAATCAATTTCCCGTTTTGCAACGGTACTAATGGTGTTATGTATTCTTCCTTCAGGAGTCTATGCTGCAGAAAACAGTACAAAGTTTGCTCCTGTGCAAAACATAACTGAAGACAACTTCACCGACATTAGGGCCAATATACTTAATTCTATCAGTGAACAAATTACTGAGCTTCAAAGTTTCTATACTAATGTAAGTGAAACATCCAGTGCCTCCGAGCTTCAGCAAGTTCTGCGCAGTCAGACATGTGTGGACGGATGCGGACCGGATGGGAAGCACAGAGGACCTGATAGAATGAATAGGGGACCTTGTGGAATGCCTGGACTATTTAATCTTGATCAGGTAGAAAACGTAACCGATGACAATTATACTGATGTCCAGACCAACATAGTTAATTCAATCGGAAATATGACTGAAACGCTTAACAAGCAGCTGGAAAATACTACTGATGAAAACAGAACTGAGATGATAAGTAAACAGATAACTGAGCTTGAAGATTTATCTACTAACGTAAGTGCAGTCTCCAGTGCAGCAGAATTGCAAGAAGTTGTATTAACTCATATGAAGACACAGGCTGTTGACTCAATTGAAAAAGAAATCGAACACATTCAAGCTAAAGTGAGCAAGAGTGAAAACACAACCAATGATAGCAATGAGAATGTCACAGAACTAAACAACAAAATCACGGAACTTACCACTCTAATGGATAATATCAACGCAGCTGAGTCCCTTGTGGATCTGGAAGAAATTATATCCTCTTCACAGGCAATGCCTGGAATGTGTCCTGGGATGGGTCCTGGAATGTGTCCTGAACAAGATCCGATGCAGCATGGAGGTAATTTCCCAATGTGCCCCGGAAGAATGCCTGAAAACAGCGCCAATAATAGCACCGAAGCTTAAGTTTTGGCAGATTTAAAGTTTGATTAAAGTGAGATGGGAAATTAACAAGGAAAAAAGACGGAAAGTTGAAAACAAATTATACTAAATTTATCTTTCCATCTTTTTTCCTGATATCTGGAAAAACGAATCTAAACCAAAATCCACCCTCAAACCAAAACGAACACTAACCAAAATCCACCCTCAAACCAAAATGGATACTAACCAAAATCCATCTTTCAAAAAGCGGACACTTATATTGTGTAGCATTTGCTGAATGTCAAATTATCTCCGTTACATGTTCAGCTTAATACATGGACAATTTCTCTGTAGACTATTGAAACTTCATGATGTTGAACTGCCTAATCAACGAAAATTTTAAAATAAGTCGCGAGTCGATTTTATCTGTATCTTTGGAGAACAGGAGATTATTAAATGTTATTAAAAAAATGTCCAAAGTGTAGTTCCAGGCTTGAAAATGATACATTCAGGGATTTTCAGTATTGCTCTGTATGTGGTTACTGGACAAGGAAAGATACTGCACGGCTTGAACCATTAATAATCCTGGAGTAAAAATAATATGTTTGAATTCTTTTTGGAGTGACAATAATATGTTTGAATTCTCTTTTGAGTGTACCCGTTGTTGTACACTTCTCAAAAAGCAGATACTTGGCTCAAATGAGTTTTACTACTGCAGAAAATGTGGATCTATATCCTCAGCTGCATCCATGAAAGTGCCTGCTCAGTCTACGAATCAGCAAATTAAAGTTGAGCTGACCAAAAAAGTTGTTTCTTTGAATTTGGCGTTATAAACAACCAGTAAAGTTGCTGATCCTGAAAAATGATTCTGACATGGTCCTTATTAACTTACTAATATAACTCTTAATCTTACTAATATAACTCTTAAAATCTTACTGAGTGAGAGTCAAATTGGTTTTGGCATCAATTCAAAGAAATGATGTAATGGACACTAGAATTTATATATTAAACCGAGAGTCTTCTAAGATAGCTACTCAAAATCTCGAAGAGGTCGTCTTGGCAGTTACTAAGTATATAATATTTGAATATGTTTTTTCTGGAAAAAATATGTAAGACAAATGTTTATCTGTTTAGGGTCACATTGTTTAACTGGGTAATTATTTTCAATTAAAATAAAACAATTAAGAAAAATCACGAAGAGTTCGAAAAGTAGTTAAATTCCTATTTACACTATTTAGTGGGGTTAGGTCAAAATGGGTTATATTTATGGTTCATATCTCAGTAGTCTGAGCACTGACAGTGTGGACTGCTTTATAGTTAAATTCCTGTTCACATTATTTAGTATGGATAGGTAAGAGTGAGTTAAGTTGTCTCCTCTTTCTCTGTAACTTGAGTACCGAGGTTTGGATTACTTTGACACCTGGTTAGAAAGACTGGCTCGTGTTCCCAAGCAAATAATGCAGTAGTACGCATAGTTGTGTTTTTCATAAGCATTAAACATTTAAACGGATATTTATATACATCTTAAATATATACATCTCAAAAACCAACCAAAAAATCGAAAAACTATATGGCAGAAACAGTTTATACAGCACGTACTCCGGCATGTTTTCCAGAGTGCGTCGCCACATTCTAGAGGATATGCATGTCTAGTAAACCCAATCTATCAATTATAATCCCAGTCCATAATGAAGAGGAAAATATACTGGAACTATACGAAAGACTGTACAGTACTCTTTCACTACCGTCCCTAATTGAAACAACATATGAAATTATTTTTATTGACGATGGGTCTACAGATGGTACCTTTGAAGAAATAAAAAAAATAAAAAATTCTAAGGTTAAGGTTGTAAGATTTCAGAGAAATTATGGAAAGGCTGCAGCTCTGTCTTGCGGATTCAAACGGTCAAAAGGAGATTTTGTCATCACCATGGACGGAGATCTGCAGGATGATCCTAAAGAAATTCCCAGGTTTATAGAAGAATTAAAAAGGTATGATATGGTTTCTGGCTGGAAAAACAAAAGACAGGACCCTATTTCAAAAACATTGCCTTCAAAAGTCTTTAACAGGTTAACTCGGTTCATAACCGGAGTCGAGGTCCACGACTTCAATTGTGGATATAAAGCATACAATAACTATGTCGTAAAAAACATAAATTTGTATGGAGAACTTCATCGTTACATCCCGGCTCTTGTTTACTGGAAAGGTTACACCGTAGGAGAGATTGAAGTTGAACATCACCCGAGAGTACACGGAGAATCAAAGTATGGGATTGAAAGGCTATTGAAAGGATTTCTTGACCTTATTACAGTTACGTTTCTGATGATGTACAAAAAGAGGCCTCTACACGTTTTCGGAGGTATAGGAATCCTTTTTGGGTTATCCGGGGTGATTATATCCATATATTTAATAGTTTTGTGGGCTGCAGGACTAAAAATAGGAGATAGGCCTCTTCTCATGCTCGGGATCTTACTTACAGTCACTGGGGCTCAGTTTATTTCCCTTGGCCTGATAGGAGAACTGATCACAAATTCGAGAAATAACGATGATTATGTCATAAAATACGATAGCTATGAACTGGAAAATGGCAGGTAAAATTATAGTTACTTCAGTTTTAACGTTTTACAGCTCCTTAGAAAACTTATCCAGATCAGTTCCAAAAGGTTGAAGTTTATGAGTAAATATATATCGAATATGCTGGCTTCTTCAATTCAAACTTATGGAGAAATTATTTCACAAAGTTTTCTACATAGCCTGAGAAATTACCCGTAAAAATAGTGAATTTTCCATAAAATGATAAAAAGTTAATTATAACTTTTCAGCGGAATCCGACCATTAACTTAATAATATCTCTGAAATTCTATACAAAGCAACAATTAAAGAATAGAAATTAAAAAGGGGATTAAAAAGAAGATTTAATAAAAAGAATTTAAGAAGAAGATTAAAAAAGAATAACTTAAAAATAAAAGTTAAAAATATTTAAAAGAGATTGAAAAATTAAAAAAGATTCAAAAAACTAAAAAGTTCTAAAAATTAAAAAATTCAAAGAACTAAAAGATTCAATGAATTAAAAAATATTTAAAAATTAAAAACATATACATAATTAATTTGCCAAGCGGCTAACTAGAGGTTGATCTTACATAAACTTAAAATAATCGAGTAAAATCATAATCGAGTTTTACCCATGAGAGGAACAATGATATCGGGTACACCGAAATGGCTAAAAAAACACTTAATTAATAGCCAAATATTGAATTTTTCCAAAAAAAGTTTGAAAGAGCATGCCAGTGTCTTAACACTGTATACTTTATTAACTTTTATACTCACTTATCCTGTGGTTTTCAATATACGCAATCATATTCCGGGAGGCGGTGACGCATTTCAATGGATAAGAATACTCTGGTATATGCCAGTAGCGATATTTAACCCTGGACTAACAAAATTAACACACGATTATTTAATATTTTATCCGGATGGAATCCCAGCTTCACCCTTTCAATCGGCATTTAATCAAATCCTCTCATACATTTTATCAAGTATAATGGAAATTCACGTCGTATACACCATACTATGGTTATTCTCATTTATTTTTGGGGCATACGGTGCATATTTGCTTGTAAGGTATCTGACTAATGACAGAATTTCTTCTTTCATTGCAGGAATTGTGTTTGCTTTCTCACCTTATCATTTTGTACATGCACTTGGCCATTTTGGGGCAACCAGTATTGAATGGATACCTTTCTGCGCTCTTTATTTAATGAAAATGTTTAAAGAAGGCGGAGTTCGAAACAGTTTTTTTGCGGGGATATTCTTTATTCTAGTAGCCATGAGCGACCTTCAATATATGGTATTTATGGGAATTTTCGTGATGCTACTATTCACATATGAAATTTATATTTCCTTAAAGGAAAAAAAAGTAAATTCTAAAGTGATAACAAATTCTAAAAAAATAACAAATTCTAAAGAGATAACAAGTTCTAAGGAGATCCTGAAACAAACTTTCTGCAAATATAGCTTATTTGGGTTTGTTTCTTTTATAGGTATAATACCTCTCACGCTGGAAAACATTCTAACAGCAACGTCCGGTAACAACTTTTTAAAATTAGGCTCCTCTGAAGCGGTTATGTATTCAGCTGATTTACTGAGCTTTTTTCTTCCTTCGGTTTTGCATCCTGTTTTTGGAAATATTACTACAAACATTTACAGCAATTTTTCAGGAAATATCAGTGAAAACACGATGTTTATCGGATACACTGTGATTTTTCTCTCTTTATTTGCAGCTCATAGATTGAAGGGAAACAAAAACGTAAAGTTCTGGCTAATAGCTGCCCTGTCTTTTTCGCTAATCAGTCTTGGTCCACTTCTTCACGTAAATGGTAAGACCTCATTTACAGAGTTTAATACTACTGTTCCTCTTCCGTATTTAGTTTTGTATTATGTGATCCCATTTCTGGACAACTGCCGGACAACCGGTAGATTTTTTGTAATTGCTTCTCTCTCATTCGCAGTTTTGATGGGTTATGGAACCACAGAACTGCTAAAATCTAACCGGATTAATAAAAAGGTGTCTGCAATTGTAATAACCGGTTTGATAATCTTCGAATATCTGGCAGTTCCTGTATCTTTATCACCTGTTGATGAACCCTCATTTTACAAAGAGATTTCACAGGATAAAGATAACTACGCACTGCTTGAAATTCCTGCAACCAAAGATTATTTGGCAGGTTCAACCATCATTTATTACCAGACAATACATGGAAAACCTGTTGTAGGTAATTGGGCTGCTAGATATCCGTCTACTGCGAGAGATTTTGAACTAAAGACACCTGTAGTAAGGGAATTAACCTATTTGCAGCCTTTTACTGATGATATTCTGGACCAGGATATAAATGAAGTCGGAACATCCATTTTAAATTATTATAACATATCATATATTATTTTGCATACAAACTATATGAATGATGGAGATATTGACTTTATTGAGAAACTGATACAGAAAACATTAAACGCAGAAAGAAAAATATATGAAAAAGATTCTCTAATCGTGTACCATGTCAAAAAAGAGCCTTTGAAGTCTTTTATGATTTTAAAAGACGGATGGAATCAGCTGGAAAATATAAGTGGAAAACCTACCAGATGGATATCAGACAACGCTACAATATTAATTCACTCAGATAGCGTCAGAAACGCTACATTAAATATTCAGGCGTTCAGTTTCTACAGTCCGAGAACACTGGAGGTTTACAATAACGAAGATCTTCAAGGCAGACAAGCTATAACTACAGATTTTTCCAGTATGTCTATCCCAATTAGCTTGAAGAAAGGCGATAATCTCATCCTTCTGCATGTGCCAGAAGGGTCTGAAAGCCCAAGTGAAATTCCAGAGTTAAATAGTAAAGATGACAACAGGGAACTGAGTATAGCAGTTCAAAAGATTCAATTAACTTGAGCAATAGCAGTTCAAAAGATTCAATTAACCTGAGCATAGCAGCATGAAATGAGTGAAAGCATCACGATTAAAAGAAGAGCTCATCCCAAAACCAATTTTATTCCCAAATCTACTGTTTTCATGTTTAGAAATTAGAGCAATTATTCAAAATTCAAGGTTTTGGGATAGGCTCGAAGAATAAACAACAGGATTTTACAGCATAACAAGAGTAATATTCATAAGAGTATGTTTCCATAATTTTATCTGCCTCAAGAGTTGCTTGTTTCATTGATGGTTGCAGAAACTTTTGATATTAAAAAAGCGTTGATTCCTGTCTCTTTGACATCATCTTCAGTATAAATGTGCTGTCTGCAATATATAAACTCTCTAATCAAGATTCAGGTTCTGTGTTACTTACTTTTATGGTTTTGATGAGAACTTTTCTTATCATAACTATTGCATCTGGTGCTCACAAAAGAGGAATTCTTTTCTAGTCAATAACCACGGAAATAGAAAAATGAAAAAAATAACTTGGTGCTTATATATCTCGTGAAAGTCAAGCCACAAGTAAAATATCTTAAAATTTCATAAATTATTAGTTATTATCTAAAACGACATCAGAGAAAATGTTTTAACTCTTAATACCAGCCTGGCGAAAGTAGATTATATTACTCAAATATCTGATTTAACTTTAATTTTTTACTTACTTTGTATACGTAAACACAGATAATTATTGCAAGGACTGTTACACCATATGGAGTGAAAAAATTATTAATTTTGAAAATATTAATAGTTAATTTGCTTATCAAAGGTAAAATTATTGGCCAATGAAATAAATAAATTTGGAATGAATACTTCCCACATAGTAGTAATAATTCTTTTAAATATTTGAAATTTAGTAGTATTCTAGAAAATAACATCATAAATGGTGGAAATGTTATTCCATATAATAAGATAGCATATTTATGTGCAAACGATTGTGGGTAAACTATGGAAATAACAAATATTGCAACAAAAGTTATTGAACAGATATACGAAACTGACAGTTTATTTTGTTCTAATTGTTTGTAGCCATAAGCTATCCCAAAAATATAAGCTGGCATATACATCATGACATTAAACAAAATACTAGGGTACTGTTTTAAAGTGTCCTTATAAATAACATCAAATGCCAGTAATGGTATTATGAAATAAAATAAAGTATTAATCTGAAAGTAATATATAATTGCAAAACAAACAGTTGTTATTAAAATTAATACAATTAGATACCCCAATTGATAAGAAACAATATTATGACCAATTAGAGTTTTAAGTAAACCGTCTATATTTAAATTATTCCAAAAATTTATAATATTTTCAAAGTTTAGGTTAAGATAATTGATTGATATATAACTAATGCAATATAGAGGAACAAAAGCCAGCAGTGTATACCCAATGTATGCTTTATATAGTCGCGTGAATCTCTTCACAAAATACTTACTTATAAATGATTTGTCGTTGATTTCTGCAGAATGATTTATTCCCATCTTAAGTCCAGATGAGAATGTAAACAAAACTAAACCAAATGTGGCGAGATATCTTATCAAAAATATAGAATCTGACCGATTTATCCCACCTAACTCGTGAAAGAGCACAATAAAAATAATACTAATACCATCAATTAAAGTAATTTTGTCTTTTATTTCTGAATATAACTGAAAGATCATAAACTAATTTTATTAATAGTTTTATTTATGTCTAGCGATTATTTATTTCATTAAGTTTCCTGTAAGAATCGAATTTTCCAGTACAATTGTATGAGTCGTTATGAAATTAGAATAGATTTTTAAAATATGAAATCTGCTTTTGTCTTTACTCTCCGGTAATATAGTTTGATAACACTCTGATTTTTATTGAGATGTTTTTAATAGATCTCTATTTAAAGAGTCTTTTTCTATATACTTTATATAGTAAAGTGAATATTTGCCAATTGTACCTTCTTTGGACAAAGTATAACTTCTGTATTATTTTTTTGTTTTTCAGTCTCCCCGTGGGCAAGTAATTTTCAAGAAAGGTTTCTGGTCAATATAATAGATTCCAAGTCTTCCATAATTATAAAAATTTCCCAAACATAACAAGTTTGTTAGAAGATTCAAGTTCAAAGCTGGGCATCTCAATATTAATAATTCTTACTGAGCCTTTAAAACAATAATATTAGTATAATTTAGGAAAGATTTTTTATGTATAACGTGATTTATTTAAAATTTATATTGCAAAAGAGTTAATAAAAATAATTACTATAAAAGCAAAGCAGAATCTAAATAAGCTAAAAGAATCCTAAATACTCAAAGAATAAGGTATAAATGTTAATTAAATAAATTAAATAACTATAGTGTGTTCTTCGATAAAAATTAGTTGAAATAATAAGATTTTCTGGTGTAGATAAAGTAAAATTATGGGCTTTTAATTATTCTCGGCATAAAACAATATCAAATATGGTATTTACTAGAAAATAATCAGTTAGATTGAAAGTTTTAGGAGAGATTAGTGATGTCTTCCCAAATAAAAAATTGTTTTTCTTCTCAGGAAAGCCTTCAGGGTGAAAAAAATAAGTCCATTGAACTTACTCCTAATAGCATAAATTTCTCGGTTAGTCCTGAAGGAGAAGAATTTCCTTTACCTGAATCTGATGAATATGCAGAAGAATTTAAAAGAATTAAAGATCTTGTGGACAAAGCCCGTGAAGAAGGAAAAGAGATTGTTGTTGTGATGGGTGTCGGGTTTGTTGGAGCTGTAATGGCTGCGATTATTGCAGATACGAAAGACGAAAACGGTAATTATAGTAAATTTGTAATCGGTTGTCAAAGACCAAGTACTCGTAGTTACTGGAAAATACCTCTGCTCAACAGAGGACAGTCTCCTGTGAAATCCGAAGATAAAGAAGTAGATGAGATTATAAAACGCTGTGTTCTTGAAACAAAAACACTTGTAGCTACTTACACAAACGAATGCCTGAAACTTGCTGATGTTGTTGTGGTAGATATCCAGTGCGATTATGTAAAGTGCGAACTTGGAAATGTCAGAACCGGTGAAGCTGATATGGCAGCACTTGAAGCTTCCATGAAAATAATCGGAGAAAATATCTGCCCCGATTGCCTTGTGCTAATAGAAACTACTGTTGCTCCAGGGACGACCGAGTTTGTTGCTCTTCCTCTCCTGAAAAAAGCCTTCCAGAAGCGTGGAATTAATTCAACTCCTTTACTTGCACATAGTTTTGAACGTGTTATGCCTGGAAGAGATTATGTGGCAAGTGTACGCGATTTCTGGAGAGTCTGTGCAGGTTGTACTGACGAAGCAAGAGTAAAGGTCGAAAAATTCCTTTCTGAGGTAATAAACACTAAAGATTACCCTCTGACTATAATGGATAGGCCTATTGAGTCTGAAACTGCAAAAATTGTTGAGAATTCCTACCGTGCAACGATACTCGCTTTCCTTAATGAATGGAGTCTTTTTTCGGAAAGAAACGGTATCGATCTCATAAAAGTTATTAATGCAATCAAAATGCGTCCGACTCACAGTAATATAATCTTCCCGGGACCAGGGATTGGAGGTTATTGCCTTCCAAAAGACGGTGGTCTGGGTTACTGGTCTTATAAGCATATTCTGGGCTTTGAAGATGGAGATGAGGTATTCAAGATCACTCCCACAGCAATTGATGTAAACGACACAAGAGCTCTTCACGTAGCCGAACTTACGCGAGATGCTCTTCGGAATATGGGCCACTATATAGCCGGAGCAGATGTTCTCGTTTGCGGAGCCAGTTACAGGCAGGATGTAGGCGACACTAGATACAGTGGAAGTGAAATTGTAGTCAGGAAACTGACTGAAATGGGCGCTGAAATGCGTGTTCATGATCCGTACGTTGATCACTGGTACGAGATGGAAAATCAGGATACATATCCGGCGTCTGGCCAGTCCTGGAAACGTTTCTTTAGAAACCAGGACGGTCTGGCAGAGTTAAAAATCGAAAGTGATTTTTCAACGGCAATTAACGATATAGAAGCCCTGATCCTTGCAGTTCCGCATAAGGAGTATCTCAACTTTGAGCCGGAAACTATCGTAAAGATGGCAGGCGGGCCTATTGCAGTTATTGACTGTTTTGGAATATTATCGGATGAAAACATCAGAAAATATTTTGAACTTGGCTGTGAAGTTAAAGCCCTTGGAAGAGGCCATATTCAGCAAATTAAAAAAGAAGTTCAGAAAAGAAAATTGCAACAGAATTCCTAACTTTACAATTATTGTTTCACAGAGGGATTATTTGAAAACTAAAAATGTAGTGGTCACAGGTGGTATGGGTTTCATAGGTTCCCATCTTGCTGAGAGGCTACTTGAGGATAATGAAGTAACAATTATTGATAATGAATCTACAGGTAAGATTGAGAATATAAGGCATCTACTGAATCACAAAAATCTAACTGTAATAAAAGACAGTATAGTAGACCTTAACTTGACAGAAATTTTCAAAGACAAGGATTATGTCTTCCACCTTGCAGCAATTCCCAGTGTTCCAAGAAGTGTGAAAGATCCTTTTAACTCAAATAACTCTAATGTCACAGGAACGTTGAATGTTCTTATAGCTGCAAGAGATGCTGGAGTTAAAAAAGTAGTATTTTCATCTTCCTCTTCAGTGTACGGCGATACGCCAACTCTCCCAAAAAGAGAAGATATGCCCATAAACCCGATGTCTCCATATGCAATTACAAAAGCAACCGGAGAAATGTACTGTAAGGTTTTTCAGGATCTTTATAACCTTCCGACAGTCAGCTTAAGATACTTCAACGTTTTTGGTCCAAGGCAGGATCCGAATTCTCAGTACGCTGCCGTGATTCCAAAATTTATAACTGCAATTTTGAATGATGAAAGCCCTGTGATATATGGCGATGGAGAACAAAGCAGGGATTTTACTTTTGTCAAAAACGTTGTTGACGCAAATATTCTTTCCTGCGAGTCTGAGAAAACCGGAGTTTTCAATATCGCGTGCGGTAGAAGAATTACAATTAATCAATTAGCCGATTACATTAATGAAATTATTGGGAAAGATATCAAAGCAAAACACACAAACTTAAGACCAGGAGATATTAAGCATTCGTTAGCAGATATATCAAAAGCTACAGAATTCGGGTATAGTCCTATTGGTAATTTTAAGGATGAACTCAAGACAGTAGCAGAATGGTTCATGGACTAAGTTGATGAGCTATTTTTAGAGAAACATAATCCAATCAATTGACATATTATGTTTAAATTTGGGAATTGTTTATTGGTCTGTGGCTTGTAATAGTTAACTTCATGATTTTGATGACAATGATCTGTAAAAGAGTCAAAGTCCGTTAGCAGCTGATAAAAAAGATTAATCTTGGGTTTATGTGTGTAATTGTTTTAATCAGTGTTACTGAGTACATTCAAGCTTAAAGTTAAATTTTAGTTTGAAAAACCAATGAAGGGAAACAAAAATGAATCAAGAAAGCTGTGAATATATAGTCAGACCATCCAGGCTTCAAGGGAAAGTAAAAGTAAGTGGTGCAAAAAATAGTGCTTTAAGGCTTCTTGCAGCTTCACTGCTAACAGATGAAAAAATAGAGCTGACAAATTATCCCTCTAAGTTACTTGATGCTCAAATTCATGTCGGTATGTTGGAAGCTCTTGGAAAAAAATGCATTGTAGAGGATGAAAAAATAACCATTTATGAGGAAAAAGATCCTTTGAAAATTCTTAATTGGAACAAGCGTTCAATTCGTAATACTTTACTTATATTAGGTGCACTGGTAAGTCGTATAGGTGAAGCAAAGGTTCCTCTTCCAGGAGGTTGTAATCTTGGAGAAAGAAAATTTGATCTACACGAGATGCTCCTCAGAAACATGGGAGCAAAAGTTTGGATTGAAGATAATATGCTTTGTGCTAAAGCAGAAAACGGGCTAAAAGGAGCTGACATTTTTTTACCTATCCGTTCAACAGGAGCAACTGAAAATGCAATGATCTGTGGATCTTTAGCTGAAGGTGTAACTAGAGTTTGGAATCCTCATATTCAACCCGAAATTCTTGATTTGGCACATTTTCTTAATGAGATGGGCGCGAAGATTGAGGTTTTTGGCCAGGAGCATATAAAAATTACTGGAGTAAAAAAATTACTTGGAGCTAGACATTCTGTAATTGCTGATAATATTGAAGCGGTCACATGGCTAATTGCTTCAGTGATTACAGGTGGAGATATTGAGATTATTGGTTTTCCCTTCAAAGATATTGAAGTTACGCTAATACATCTTCGTCAAAGCGGAGCGAAGTACTATATTGGAGATAATAGTCTTATTGTAAGAGGTGGGACACCTTATCCCGTGGAGATTAGTACTGGTCCATATCCAGAAATCAAATCTGATGTTCAGCCTCTTTTTGCAGTTTATGGTGCTTGTGCAAAAGGAAGTTCAAAAATTGTTGACTTACGTTTCCCTGGTAGATATGGGTATGCAAGTGAACTGGCTAAAATGGGTTTGAAATATAATATCAACGGTAACATACTGGAAATCATCGGTGGAAATCAACTTAATGGTGCTCAAGTAAGAGCTCTTGATCTCCGAGCTGGTATCGCATTAGCGTTAGCCGGATTAGTGGCAAACGGTGAAACTCGGATCTCAGATGCCTGGCAGATTGAAAGAGGCTATGACAATTTTATGGAAAAATTAATTTCACTGGGGGGAAATGTGAGATATGGATAAAGTAAGCAGTTTTATCAATAAAAATGTAGGAGATATTTATTTAAAAGAACCTCTTTCAAAACACAGTAGCTGGCGTATAGGTGGTCCTGTAGATGTTCTAGTTGAACCATATACTGTCGAACAGATACTCGAAACATTACAATATGCTGACTTAATGAAAATTCCTACAGTGGTTATAGGGAATGGAACAAATTTACTTTTTTCTGATGAAGGTTTTCGTGGAATTATAATAAAAATGGGTAAAAACTTTTCTAAATATACTATTAAGGGTAAAAGAGCTTGCGCGGAGGCAGGTATCTGGACTCCAAAATTTGCAAAAATATTGTCCGATAATGGTTTATCAGGTCTTGAACACGCCATTGGAATACCAGGCACCCTTGGTGGACTTGTTTTCATGAATGGAGGGAGCGGTGGAAAATGCATAGGAGATATTGTCAAAAAAATATGGGTTATTGACAAAAATTATAATTTAATATCTTTCTCCAAAAGTGAATGTGACTTTTCTTATAGAAAATCAGTGTTTCAGGATTCAAATTATATAATTTGTAAAATTGAGCTAGAATGTGAAACTAGGGAAGAAGAAAACATAAAGTTCGAAATGAGAAACATACTGGATAATCGTAAAAACAAGTTTCCACTTAATTATCCCAATTGTGGATCTGTTTTTTTAAGTAATCCGGTTGTAAATGACACTTTTGCACCTCCAGGAAAGTTAATTGAAGAAGCAGGTTTAAAAGGTTATCAAGTAGGTGGTGCTCAAATTTCGGAAAAACATGCCAATTTTATAGTAAATTTGGGAAATGCTACAGCTAAAGACGTGATTTCTATTGTCCAGTACGTCCGAAAAATTGTATATCAACGTTACGGACTTTATCTAGAAAGCGAAATAAAGTATGTAGGGGAGATGGGAGATCTTAAATCGTTGCATGAGGTTGGAATAATTGAATAAAGATGATCCTGAATACAGTTTTAGTAGCTGCTTAAAAGATATATCTCAAGACTTACTTTTCTACGGTGGCAAAAACTTATTGAGTAAGATTGTGATCTTTTCTTTGAGTGTTTCTTTTAAACTGATATTTTGGTATCGTCTCTCTAGATATTGTTATCTAAAATCAAAAATGACTAGAAGAGCTCTTCCGCTTATTAAATATCGACAATATATTCTTGGTGGCAATGAAATCGATTATAGAGCTAAGTTAGGTAATAGAGTAAAGTTTGCTCATCCTTCAGGCGTAATAATTGGAGCGGGAGTTATTATTGAAGATGAAGTTACGATTTTTCAACAAACTACATTTGGAAGCCATGGGCATAAAGACGAACCAAAATCCTACCCCATAATAAAACAAGGAGCAATAATTTATTCCGGGGCAAAAATTATAGGTGGACTAACTGTTCATGAAAATGCTGTAATTGGTGCAAATTCAGTTGTACTGACCGATGTACCTAAAAACTCAAACGCAGTAGGAATTCCTGCAAAATAACTACTAAGTGATGTAGGGTATAAAATGTTAAAGAACTACAGTTTTGTAAAAGATGGTATATCTGTTTTTGGCACTCAGATATTGACATTAGTTATAGGTTTCGTATCAGGAGTACTACTTGCGAGATGGCTTGGACCTGCTGGAAGAGGAGCCTTTACGGCTCTTTTGGTTTATCCTACAATCATGATTAGCCTTTTAAGTATGGGAACGCGCCAAGCAACTGTTTATTATCTTGGTAAGAAAAAGTATTCAGAATCGGAGGTTGTAGGTGTAATATTATTATTACTTATTTTGTCAAGCATAATTGGAGTTCTAACTTCAGTTGCAATAATCTCATATACTCAAAATTCAGATTATAGCCTAATTTTAATATTACTTACGTCATTTACAATTCCCGCAAATTTGACTATTAACTATTTTACCGGGATTTTAATTGGGAAACAACGAATAAATAAATTCAACAAATTTATGTATCTAGTACCTATCATTAATTTCGTACTCATAATCTTCTTAGTATTTTTTATCAAATTATACATAGTAGGTGCAGTTTTGGCTACTCTGATTTCCAATATTGTGCTTGCTCTATATGCGTTGTTATCGATTAATAGAGAATATTCTTTAAAAATATGTTACGTGCCTGAACTAATTAAAAAAATGATTTCTTTAGGATCTATTTATGCACTTTCACTGTTCATTTTAAATCTTAATTATAGAGTGGATGTAATCATACTTGAACATTTAAGTAATGTTACAGAAATAGGTCAATACACTATAGGAGTAGGTTTTGCTGAATTGTTATGGCAGCTACCGACTGCTTTTGGACTAGTTATCTTTTCATATAGTGCAAACGCAAAAAATTCCGATAAATTTTCACAAGATATTGCAAAAATGATCAGGATTGTCTTCCCTGTTATACTCATTGGGTCAATATTTTTATATTCTTCAAGTGAATATATAATTCCTTTTTTGTATGGAAGTGAGTACACTCCAAGTGTCAAAATGCTAAAAATTTTACTACCTGGAATAGTTATGATGAGTTTCTTCAAAATTATTAATATGGATCTGGCCGGTAGAGGGAAACCCGGTGTTACTATAACAGCATTTTTACCAGCAGTTTTGGTCAATATAATGCTTAATATAATTTTAGTGCCTGATTTTGGAGGTTGTGGTGCTGCTTTTGCTTCGACAATTAGTTATACGCTTGCATCAGTGTCTATTTTGTATTACTATATGAAAATTACTCAATTGAGTCTAAGTGATATCTTTATTTGTAAGAAAAGTGATATCGATTTAATTTTAGGATTGATTCATACGTTACCGATTAAGCGCTAAAAAACCATCCAAGTCAGCGTTTTGGAACAGATCCATAATTTTGTCTACAAGTATACATATCAGGCTGTCTAAAAACTCGACCCATTTCTGCAATTGGGTAATTGGAATTATTGGCTTTAAATCTAAATTGGAAATTATCCTGAAATCAAGGTATTTGCCTTGAACTACAGTATATTATTCCAATTGTAAAGTCAAATACAGTTTTGAGACCGCCTTATATATTTGCTTTTGTCTTCTGGAAAAAGCTCAGTAGGTCTGCTTTGGTTGAAGATCGATTCTTGAACATGCTTTAATCAAGTAGTTTTAAGTTTTGGGATTAATTCATTGCAATAAACCATTCTGAAATATTGAGTTAACATGTCGAATATACTAAAATGCATTTTATATTTTGCTTCGTTATAAATCTTACAATATCTATTGAGTTGACTGCTGATTTCAAAATGTTCACTTGAAACTGATTTTATAAAACTAATTATATTATCTGCGTATTCTTCATCAATTAACGCTTGAATAATTTGTTTATAATTATCTTCTGGATCAAAATTATCAATAGTTAATCTACTTGAAAAGTTTTGATCAAAAGCATTTTGAAAATTTTCTTCTGTAATTAATAAAGGATAATTTGAATTCTTTAAGGGGCACAGCATAATCTTTCCCTTCAATGCAGCCTCCATAAAGCTTCTTCCGCCACCAATAACAAAATCTGCAACATCAATTAGCTGACTCGCGTTAATTGCGTACTTATCATCTGTGAACAGGTAGATATTATTATCCACATTCTCTTTTATTTCTTTACCAACATTTACATCTTGGAGAGCTCCAATAATAATTAATTTAGTTTTTATCCCATCAGAATTTAATTTTTTTACAAGATTTATTGCTTGTAGTATGTCGTTCTTTTTGTATTCTTCAAGCCTGGAAATTATTAAAAATGTTTTTGATTCATTGCAATCTACTGATAACTTTATGTTTTTTATTCTTAAAATATCTGAAGGAATTTCTCTGATTCGATTTGGAATAAAAAATAGATTTGTTTTTTTAAATCTTCTTGAAGACTGGTAAAACCTAACATCTTCTTGAGAAAACAATATTAAGTTATTCACTTTTGGAAAAGCTATCCTTGAATTTGGGCCTCCACATTTCGTATGAATATATGGTTTTTTTAAAATATTACTGATTAAACTTCCAAAAAAGAAAGTATCTTCATCAAAACTGTGAATAACTTGAGGGCGCTCAATATCAATAATGTTTTTCAGATCTTTAATTACTTTAATAGTATTTATCTTTTTATAGGTCAAATTATATATTTTTACTTTCGACTGATTTATAACCGGTGATTCTCTTTTTCCGATAACAACTATAGCACAATCCAACTTTTTGCTCATTTCTTCAGCAGTAGTTCTTAAACTATAATAATGTCCTCCCCTACCCGAGTGTGGTTCCATTGTTGAGATTAAGTACAACACTTTCATAAAGATCCCTTTTAATTAGATAATATGCTTAGATATGTTTAAATATCACTTTCAAAATTACTATTGTATATTTTTATATCGCACTATTTAATAAAATTAAGGACTGATAATGTAAACATCCGAAAATTTATCTGAGTAAATTTTAGTAACTCCAACATCATTATCTAGGTGCATAAAATCACTATAATTAAAACTCCATCGGTCTTGAAATTTTGGCAATAAATTTTGATCCTGGTTTCTACCAATATAACTAATCAGTAGATATGATTTTTTATAAGAATTACTTAACGAAGAATTGTTATCGTATCCAAAATGATCGATAACTTGATTCTCACGAGTAATACCTTTCTTCTTACTTCCTGAAACTCCATAAATTGAATTATGAACCCTATAGTTTACTGTTCCACGTTCCAGTACCGGGTATGAATTCTCTTTTACTTTATAAAATGTTTTCATTGCAGAAAACTCGCTCTCTGGAGTCTGTTGATCTATTTTTAGAATTGCAGGTGATAAAAATAAACTATATGTGGATAAACCCGTAATAAGTATCAAAACTGAAGATATTGCCATTAAGAATTTCAAATTACTATTTCTTTTGTCCGAAGATCTTCTTAAGAAGATACTTATTGAATAAGCTATCAAAATAATAGAGAAAAATATTGAATAACTGTATACTCTTACGAAACCAAACTGATCATTGAGGATAAATAGTAACATTGAGAAAAATACTAGTAATATCCACCCTAAAATTGAAAGTTTATGGTAATAATTCACCTTTATGTTATCTTTTTTTCTAAAAACGATTATGTATAGTATGCAAATTGCAGAGAGTACGGATAATAAGAGGTAAGGTCCATATATACTTAGTACCATTCCGACAATTTCCAAAAGAGATATGTGAACAGAACTAAGAGAGGTTTGATATCTTCCAAATTCAGAGCTTCCTCCGTCAGTGGACATTAACGTATACATTATGTTTTCTAGACTGTATGCAAGAATATGTAAATATGAAGACCATACGAGAAAGGAACATATCATAATTGATAATAAATTAGTTGATTTTTTAATTTTAATTTCAGGGCTCTTATTATTAAGATACATGGTGAAATCAGATAATAAAATCGTTATTGTAAGCAAAATTGTGACTAAAGGATGAGAAAATATTATAAAAAAACTAAGTATAATTAATAGTATTGAATATGGCACAGCTTTCTTTGGTAATCTCGATTTAAAAAAGATATAAAGAAAGAAAGGGACAAAAAGAATTGCTTGCCCGTTAGGACTAAGCATAATATTTTTACTGCCAAGTAATAGTATTGAAGAAAATGCTAGCATTATAAATATTTCACGTTTATTTTTAAACACATATTTCCCAAGAATATACCACGAAAATATATATAATAACGAATAAAATATGGGTAGAAACATAGTAATATCATTATAACTTATACCAGAAAAGCACTTTAGCGTAAAACCTATTATGTGAAGCATGGGATAAGCGTTAGAACCAATGTTATGGTTATTTTCAATATCAATCATATAGCCAACATGAGTTAAAACATCTTCCCTGCCATGTATGAAATAACCTTTGATAATTGGCATAAATAATAAAACTAGGTTTGAAATAATTATCATTAAAAAACCAATGTGCCAGGTATTAGTCTCATACTTAGAAATTGCATTATACATTAATATTATCTGGCCGATGAAAATTGCCATAGTAATAAGGACCCAGAAATACCACGGATACATTTTGTATATTGAAAAACCGTATACATTAGGAGAATGACTGTTAATTATAATATTTAATGCTAATAGTATTATTATAAATCCAAATATTGATACTATTTTTATATATCTGGTAGTATTAATGTACTTGTCTTTGGAGAACACTTTTATCCGCCCATTAAAATATCTATGTCTCATTTGTGCCGCTTAAATAGTCCTGAATATAAATCTTTAGAGATATATTAAGTATATATTCATAAGCTTTTGTTAATTTACTGCAGGATTATTCTAAACGGGAACTACTGTAACAACCCATTCAGGCAATAATAATTTTATAAATCATCAATTTGCGAATTTATTTAGCGTTATCAAGTATTTCTGAATATCTTTCTACAGCTTTTTTGTAGGTAAAGTTATTTTTTACAAGAATAATAGAATTCTTCACAATGTTTTCAAGATCTGGATGTTCCATAGCACGAAAAATGTTTTTTGCAATGCATTCAGGAGAATTATTTTCCATAATAAAACCAGTTTCTCCATCACTTATTATGTCAGGAATTGCCCCTACTCCTTTAGCTAGTACAGGTGTACCGCAAGCCATTGCTTCTAACATAATATTAGGCAGACCTTCTGTATAAGAAGGAATGATTAGCAATTTTAATGAATTTAAGTATTTGGGAAGATCCTCACGAGAGCTCCATCCAACAAGTTTTACATTGTTTTCAAGTCCATTATTGGAAAGATACTTATCAATATTATTTCTTAAATCTCCATCACCTATTACCAAAATATTCAGATCCGGCTTTTGCTTTAAAATAAGGGGAATAGACTCTATGAAATTTATGATGCCTTTTTCTTCAGATAAACGACCTACATATCCTATGAAATCATTTCTTTGACTGAGCTCAATATTTAACTTAAAATTAGAAAAATCCAGAAAATGCCTGGGAGCTATTAAAATTTTATGGGAATATTTCTCAAAGTTCCATTCACTTATGAGACGTGGAGAGTATAATATTATCTTGTCTACCAGATTAAAATTCATAGTACAAAATTTTGTAATTACTTTTGATAAAATGCCTTTCTCGTATTTTATCGAATATCCGGAAAGCATAGTAATTGTTTTCTTTTTAAATACTTTTGCAGGTATTAACGATAAAACTAACATTTCCCCTCCCAAGAAAAAAATACATACATCGATCTTGTCGATTATTTTTAAAAGTAGATGAGCAATTTTAAATTGGGTAAAAATATAGTTTTTAATTCTGTTTACTGAACCATCACCTGTCGAATGGAATATACCGTACAGATGAATATTATTGTTATCAATGAAATGATAATAACCATCATTTCCAGTGATTAGATATATCTCGTCAGAAGAAGATGATAAAATATCAATAAGATTTGATAATGGAGTGAGCCCTGCTTTCATGGGTGGAAAAGTGATCACACAAATGCTTTTTCTTTTAGTTGCCATGTATATTCCTTCTTTTATTTAACATCAGTTGGAAGATAGAGATCTCAGCCTTGCCGGTTTCAGGCCTTACTTATGCACTCAATCTCAAAATGAGAAAATTCCGTGCGATTAAATAAGAAATTGTGGGAAAAATCAAGGTTATTGGATGCTTATTTTTTCCAAGGTGTATAATGTTTGAAAATGTAGGTATTTTTAATTTAATCCCGTATCCCGAGAGAAATTATAACAGACTCAAACATTATAGCAGACTCAAACTTTTGAAATACAACTCTCATAAAGGGTCTCTATGTTTTTGCAAATTAGTGGCCAGGTTAAATTATTTACAATATATTTTTGTCCATTTTCAACAAGTTTGCTTCCAATGTCGGGATTTTCAAGAATTAACTTCATTTTGTTTTTTAAATCAACTACGTCTCCATATTTTACTAAGCATCCACAATTAGCTTTTTTTATAAACTCTCCACACCCACAGTCATCGGTCACAATTACAGGATTTCCACACATTATAGCTTCGAATGGCACAAGCCCAAATATTTCAAGAATAGAAGGATATATCAAGACATCACAATCTACATAAGCTGCAAGTTTATCAAATGTATCAATATAACCAGTAAATTTTACATTATTTTTTAGACCAAATTTATGAATTAGTAACTCTGCTTTATCCCGATAACCATCGTCAGGTCCTGCCAAAACTAAAGCGACATCTTCTTTTTGTTTTAATAATTCTGAGTAAGCTTCAATTAAAAAAGAAATGCCTTTTCTTTCATGCAACCGTTCTAAGTATAAAACAATATATTTGTCCCTGACTCCCATTTTGTCCCTAAAAGAACCTTTTTCAGGCAATCGGTAAAAAGAATCAATATCAATTCCATTCGGGATTACAACTATCTTTTCTTTAGGCACCCCAATCCCGAGATATTGATCAATCTCCTCATTAGATACTGCAATTACTTTTGACACATTTTTCAACACAGGATATCCAAAAACAAAATCGAAAAGATATTTAAAACCTTTTTTGTTAATAATTCGAAGCATGGTCCCATGTGCTTGCAAAAGATATGGAATTTTGTATTTCTTCGCGTATATACTAACAATTATATTTTGATAAGTTCGGAAATTATGCATATGGATTATGTCAAATTTAGAGATGTTTTCTTTTAGATACTTATTCATTGAAAAAGAGATTAAAAGACCTCCGATATTCAAGTCGCAATGAAAAGGAATAACCTCTACACCGTTTAAAGGATCAATGAAACATGAATCCAGTTCAAAATCAGTAGTTAGTACTGTAACCTCATGACCGTTTTTCGCCAGTTGTTTTGTCAACTCATAAGCAACCGTTGCTGAACCACCGTGCTTAGGAGAAAAAAACTGAATTACTTGTAAAATTTTCATAATAAATCCTCGAAATAGCAAAAACAAACATTAGAGCTTATTTCGTTTCTTATTGTATTCAGCCCAATATGTTTTTTTATCATCGGCTCTAAGCAAGTTTAATGATTGATATATGTAAGGAGTAAGAGGGGAAGACAAGACTATTTTGGAAAGTATTTCGCTTTTAAACAAAAGTGAGGAAAGATAATCAATTTTTATCTTATATGGTGTGAATTTTGATAGTCTTTCTTTTGTTATATCTTTATTGAAATGAATATTATCAATATTTGAAATCCCTAAGCCAAAACATTCAGCTACATGTAAGTGATGAATTTTACTTTTGTCTAAGTTCATTAAGAACGCTGCTGAGGAATCTATCGCAACAGGATCATTTGAGACTAAAAGTTTATTTGTTTTTAGTGGAGTCCCTTCCATTGGACCATGTCCATCTAAAGCCCAGAACCCATCAATAATTTGAATTCTATTCTTTACAATTTTATTAATTAAAGCTAACTTATGGTCAAGATTTTTGTGGTATAAAACTCTCATAGGGTCCGGGTAACAACCCCATAAATTTTTGATACTAAATGTACCATGCGTCATAGCATGAGATTTTAGAACAGGAACTGAAACCAGAAGATCTATATCCCGGACCAATAAATCCGGAAGATCAACCCATACGTTTTTCCCACATACATTTTCAGTAATTCTTGTACGAGGTAATTTTGAAAGATTCACAACTTCAACATTTTTGAATTTTTTGGCTATATCAAAAACTCCGTGATTCTCTAAAGACAAATCCGCAGAAAAAGAATAATTTCCACCATCAGATTCGCCGATATATATTTTTTTGACTAACGGTGAAAACACCTCAGCTACTGTTTTTACCATCAAGGGAGTTGTAGTTATTCCCGGTCTATGAACGGAATCTGTAAAATTTGGTTTTATGAATATTATAGAATCACTGTTTATAATTTCATCTACTTTTATGAATTCTAACCCATTTTTAATCTCTTGTAAAAGGTTTCTTTCGGTTACATCACTTATGTATACTATAGAATCATTTATTGTAGCCATTAGATATCAAATCCATAATAAAAATCAATGAAAGTGTGAGTAAATGCAGTAATAGAGGCAAGTGTTAAATATAAACGTCTTGTAAACGTTTTGTGAAACTGACATTAAGAATTTTCCCTGAAACTTCTTTTGAGTTCTCTTGCAGGAACTCCCACTGCTACTGAGTTTGGGAATACATCTTTGGTTACAACGGCTCCTGCGCCTATAATAGCATTTTCGTTAATCACAACCCCTGGCAAAACAATAGCATTATTTCCAATAAAAGCCTTTTTTCGAATAGAAATGGGAGCTGCTTTCATTTCAAAACCATATACCTGCTTATATGCTCCATCATGAGATGAAATCATAGCACTTGCTCCAATCGTAACATCATCTTCAAGAGTTATCGGAGAATAGGAACATTCTATAAACGTCCGGTTGCTGATATTACATCTGGACCCAATCTTGAGGGACTCTCCTACCATCAAACACTGATATCCAAGATGCGAATTTTTTCCGATTGTTATTTTATTTACGTTTATTAACGCACCCGGAGCCACAAAGACATTGTCTTCGATATGAACACCAGTGTAATCGTTGGAAAGAACAAGAGACCCTGGACCAAAATACACATTTTTGCCAACGTGTGCACCCAGCAATTTCAGCACTGTTTTTTTAAATGTAGATGAGGGAATGTACATTGAGAGACCTAGCAAGATTTTCTTAACAAAGCTAATGTTTTTTAGCGTTTGCCGGTCATCTCTTTCGTTTTGCCTCTCAGTCATATAAATCACATCAGTTACACAATTTGCATACTTCAATAATCGTTTTTGCCCTATGCCGGTATGTATGTTCCTTTAGAACCCTCTGCCTTGCCCTTTCACCGATCTTCAGCCTTTCTTCCTCAGAGGACAATAACCATTCATAGGCTTCTACAGCCTCATCTTCACTATTGACAACAATAATCTCTTTTCCAATTTCAAACCAATTTTCAATCCCTTTGTAAGGCTGAGAAACTATGCAGGCTCCGTAAGCTGCAAGTTCAAAGGGCCTGGCTGTAGCAGAGGCATATATATTTGTATGAGACCATCTGGTAATATTCAGGTTGATCTTACTTTTGCAGCAGAATTCGCGGAATGCGCTGTAGGAAACCGGGCCAATAAGCTTTGCATTTCCCATATCAATTCCAAAATTGCTGCCCCCTACTGAGAAATTTACACCAGGCAGCCTTTTACTGGGATTTGCAATCATATTTGTCATCCATTCTTCCCTTAATTCGCTTCCGTGGCCATAGAATGAGACATCAATGGTCTGCTCAACATTTACAGGAGCAAAAAGATCTGCGTCTGCTGCATAATACAAAGGAGTAACGTTTTTTGCACCGGCTTCCTGTAGATCCTCTATAACTCCTTTTGAATTAACAAAAAAAGCATCATACTCTGAAACATCCGAGTTCACATAGTAGTCAAACTTAAATCCACGTGATACCGCATACTTGGGAAGAATAGTAGGCATATCCCCATCATAATAAAGGCATGGAATTCCAAACTCTGTTTTTAACTCAGAAGGAATTCCTGTGATATGGTTAAGGGGAATATTCATAAAAAGAATAAAATCAAGATCTTTTTCTCTGTTTATAATGTCTGTGAGCTGCTTTTTTATCTTGGGTTTGATATCGAGATTGATCAGGTTTTTAGTTATGGCAGAAAGAAACTCATTGGGTTTTGAAGGATTAGCAGTTTTTTTATTGGATTTCAGAAAGTTGTTGTAAAGAACACTCTCAAGTTTACACGAGTTCTCATATGTTCTCCACCAGAGACTTTCCACTGCCCCTCCAAGATAAGGGACTACTATAACCTCGTTTCCTGTCTCATGGAGAGCCTTCAGTAACTGCCACCATGAGGGTGTACACCCAAGTTTGTATTTTAAGTCGATAGTAGAAACAAACGCTAATATTTTCATTGAATTACCTGCTATAAAGATAATAATAAATAATGGGGAGTTTCTAATAATTGGGAATTTGTCTAATAATTGGGAATTTGTCTAATATTTGGGAATTTGTCTAATAATGGGAGTTGGTCTAATGGAAGTTAGTCTAATAATTGGGAGTTAGTCTAATAACGGGAGTTAGTTTAACGGGAGTTAGTCTAATAAGCGGGAATTAGTCTAATAATGGGAGTTAGTCTAATAAGCGGAAGTTGATCTAATAATTGGGAACTAGTCCAGACGGTTTTAAAAAACAATTCCTCATAGCTTAAACTGTCTTCGCATCCTCCAGAATAGCAGATATCGAATGCAGCATGATACCTGTCAAAGCCATGAAACTCCCTACAATAATAAGCAGAATCATGAGCATTGTAGGCCCAAAATACAAACTTTTTCCCATCGTGAAATCCTGTATGAAAATGGTGCCCATAACAAGCCCGATTATTCCAAGAGCCAGTCCAGGGACTGTAAGGTAGTAAAGAGGTTTGTTGAACTCGATATCTTTTAAAACCATAAGAAGAACCCCAAAACCGTGTTTTATAGGATGTTCGGTTGAACAGCCAACGTCGTATCTGACTCCGATTTCAACTTCGGCTATACGAAGGCCGCATTTGCCTGCATCTGCAAGCATTTCGCTTTCTATAGCCATGCCCTTAGCTTTGAAGCGAAAAGTATCTTTTGTTGAGGCTGAGAAGGCTCGAAAGCCGCTCTGGGAATCGGTGATCTGAAGCCCTGAACTTAGCTTGGTAGCTCCATCAAGAATAGTCTGGCCGACGCGGCGGTAGGAAGGAGTATTTTTTCCCAGGCCGTTTAAGTATCGGCTGCCGTTGACCATATCGGCTTTGCCTCTTATAATAGGATTAACAAGTTTCTGGATCTCGGCAGGATTGTGCTGACCATCGGAATCCATGGTAACTATTATATCCGCACCAAAGTTGGCTGCGGCTGCAAAGCCGGTCTTGAGAGCTGCACCTTTCCCTTTGTTTACCTCGTGAACAATTACCTCAGCTCCTGCTTTCCTGGCAATCTCGGCTGTCCTGTCCGAGCTGCCGTCATCGACCACGATTACGTTGTCGGCATAGTATTTTGTAAGCAGGACTATACTTCCGATGTAAACTTCTTCATTATATGCAGGAAGAATTACCGTGACATTCTGCGGGGCTGTGCTCTTTACACACTCACTTTGTTTTTGAACTGTGCACTGGACACTCTTATCCATTATTTTTTCTTCGCTCAATTCGGATAACCCCTGGATATTAGCAAACTAAAGTGAATTTGCGTACTGGCCTGAAAGTCCATTTAATTCTTATAATATTATAAGTGTGTAATATATACTGCAATATTAACTTTTTGGAGACTAATATGAATGACTATCATATAAATTTACTGTAATTATTCTAAAGGATGAAAATAATTGGGGAATAATGTTATTGTTTAACGTATTGGTAAAAAATAAAAATATAGTTGAGTGATTTAGCTAAATACATGGAAATATAGCTCTGTAAATATAATTTCCACGAACAGTATCTCGCAAAGTATAAATTAAGGCTTCAAAAAAGCTATTCTTTGAATCTCAGGGCATTTTTTATTATAATTTGTAAATGAAATTCATATTTGGAAGGTTGTTATTTAAATATACAGGATTTGATGCAACTTGAGGCAATTTATGAATATAGGAAGAGAAATTGGTGGAAAACAAGAGCGTTAGTGAGGCAATTTTTCCGAATTCCAATCTCTTTATGGTATTTTAGTCAGGTGTGGTATCAAATGTACTAAAAATTCCGGAAGAATAATGATTGACTTGTTTATCTTTTAATTCTCTTTTGATTTCACTCTGCTATTTTCCAACAAGTTTAACCATTTTTATTGAGAAATCTTTCAACGTGTTTGTCTCTCTAAATCTAGAGTTTAAACTGGATCGATATATTTATAAAGTAAAAAAATAATTAAGTTTGCTAATGGGATCTTTAAATTTGCCACAAAGATCTGCAAAAAAGATTGCTGATTGTGTCTGTTATAATTTAATAAATTGAGTTAAATACAAAGTAAAAAATTTAAGTTATTGTCATCAAAGTAGCAAAAATTATGATAAAAGGGAAAAACTGATCAGGGACCTTTGTAAGGAGTTAAGCAAAAATGGGTCTGCGTGATTATTTACTATTACTCTATTGCATTTGCTATGATGGCTGGTGTAATAGTTGCTTATCTGCTTAATCTGGATATAGACCAGAAATCAAATGGGAGAATTTGTGTTAAGTTTAGAACCACTGATGGTTTTTCTAAGTTAAAGAAATAATTGGTTTTTCGTTGTTTTATGTGGATATCGTCATAATATTCTCATAAAAACCAATTAGAATAGAATTAACTCTGCCTCCTTTAATTTTGAATTTTCTTCAAAATTCCAGCTATTTGTATAAGAAAGTAACTAAATATTGTTTAGATTTAATTAAGGTCTAAAATAATGAAAATTGTTATTTTTATACAACCTTTATGAATTATGATATGTATTTTTCACAAATAATGTTCGAAAATTGCATGAGTTTTTAAGTTGAGAACAAAAAACGCAATTAGGAAAAATGTAGTAAAATGTACTAGAGAAAGAGGTATGGTTTAATGATTCCGTTGTGTAGACCATATTTTGATTCCGAAGAATTGTATGAGATAAAAGAAGTATTGGATTCTGGATGGGTATCTCAAGGACCTAAAGTAAGAGAATTCGAAAATAAGGTTGCAGATTATGTTGGTGCTAAGTATGCCATTGCTGTCACAAACTGCACAGCATCACTCCATTTGGCACTTTTGAGCCTTGGTATTAGTATGGGAGATGAGGTTTTAGTAGCCGATTATACTTTTCCAGCTACAGGTCATTCAGTGTTATATTGTGGAGCAAAGCCGATCTTCGTAGATGTAAATTTAGATACCTACAATATAGATTCTGACAAAATTGAGGAAAAAATAACAGAAAGAACAAAGGCGATTATCCCTGTTCATACATTTGGCCAACCTGCAGAAATGGATAAAATTATGAAAATCGCTCATGATTATAATCTAAAAATTGTTGAGGATGCAGCCTGTGCCTTAGGTGCAAAATACAAAACAGAGTATGCTGGAACCATTGGAAATATAGGGTGTTATTCGTTTCATGCAAGAAAAGGGATTACCACAGGGGAAGGAGGTATGGTAGTTACCAGTGATAAAACTCTTGCTGAGAAAATTAGATATTTGTCCGTTTTTGGGATGAAGTCTGCTTGGGATAGAGAAAAAGATCAGATTCTCAGTATTCCAGAATTTTCGGATATAGGTTATAATTACAAAATGAGTGATATAACGGCTGCTATAGGAGTCGCCCAGCTAAAAAAAATAGACATGATTATTGAAAGAAAAAAGAAGTTAGCAAAATATTGGGACGAAAGGTTAGAAGACATCGATTTCATTAGTAAGCCTTATGTTCAAAAGGATGTGAGACATATCTATCAAAGCTATGTAGCTCTCATTGACAAAAATATAAACAGGAACAAACTAATTTCAAAACTGATGAAACATGGAATTCAAACTCAAATTGGAACATATGCATCTCATATTCAACCTGTTTATGCTTCTCAAGATAAATGTCCAAACTCATTGGACATATTTAATAGATCAATAGCATTGCCTCTATATTATGAGTTAAAAGAAGAAGATATCGATTTTGTAACAAAAAGTATTAAAATATCGGTGAGTGAGCTGAAATGAGATTGAATAATAAGTCTGTACTTGTTACTGGAGGTGCTGGATTTATCGGAAGTCATCTTGTTGATAAATTGATCCTTGAAAATCCAGACAATCTTGTTGTTGCGGATTCTTTTTTCTTAGGCAAAAAAGAAAATTTGAATGATGCAATGGAAAATTATCCAGATTTAAAAATATTAAACCAGGACTGTACAGAGTATGAACAAATGAAAGTCATTATGGAAAACGAAGGAATTGACGTCGTTTTCAATCTTGCAGTGATTCCCTTACCAGCAAGCCTTGAAAAACCGGCATGGACGTTCAAGCATAATGTAGATATTGCTGCTTCATTATGCGAATTGGCTCGAAATGATCTTTTTGATACCTTAATCCATTTTTCTTCGTCTGAAGCTTACGGGACTTCTGTATACGCTCCTATGGACGAAAATCATCCTTTGAATGGAACTACACCTTATGCAGCCAGCAAAGCATCATCTGATCTTCTAGTATCCTCATACTGTGAAACATTTGGTATAGATACCTCAATAATCAGACCCTTTAATAACTATGGACCCAGACAAAATGATCAGAGTTATGCCGGAGTGATCCCAATAACAATAGAGCGGATTTTGCAGGGCGGCGTTCCTGTAATATTTGGAAATGGAGAGCAAACAAGAGATTACTTGTATGTAACTGATACAGTAAATGCAGCAATAAATGTATACAAAAATAACAAAACAAGAAATAGAGTATTGAACATTGCAAGCGGAAAAGAAGTATCCATAAAGTATTTAGTTACTCTTATTGCCGAGTATTTAGACTGCGAAAATAAAATTATTTATGAACCTCCAAGAATTGGAGATGTAAAAAGGCACATAGCAAATGTTTATCTTGCAGAAGATTTGATTCAGTTTAAACCTGAAGTTACTTTTGAAGAAGGGCTCAAAAAGACGATTGACTGGTATAAAAGTAGCTTCACCAGAGGAGAACCAAAAAACGAATAATAAAGTTAAGCAGGAGTTATATGATTTTTGAGAATGAGAGACCATATAAAAGCCATGGAAATGGTTTGTTCAAAGAAGAAGATTTCAAAAAATTAGGTGAAAATGTAATCTTTGAAGATAATGTGCTTGTTTTTCACCCTGAAAACATAGAGATCGGAAACAATGTATATATTGGGCACAATACGATCCTTAAAGGCTATTATAATAATAATATGTCCATTGGTGACCATACCTGGATTGGACAAAATTGTTTTATCCATTCTGCTGGGAGGATCACAATTGGGAAATGTGTAGGTATAGGCCCAATGGTAAAAATATTGACTTCTCAACATAAAGGTGATAACATAAAAATACCTGTATTATTTACCGAACTAAGTACAAAAGAAGTTGTATTAGAAGATGGTTGTGATATTGGCATTGGTTCTATAATTCTTCCTGGGGTCACTGTAGGAGAAGGAGCTATTGTTGGAGCAGGAAGTGTTGTAACTAAAGACGTAGAACCGTATACAATAGCAGCTGGCGTGCCAGCCAGATTTTTGAAATATCGGTAAAAATTTTCGAGACTTTTTATTATTTTCTGGTCTCTTTCAATTTCCACTTTGAATCGTGCAAAACAATAAAATTTTAATTATATTGAAATAAACTCTTTGTTGTGATAAGAGGAAACAAATCAATCAATAAGTTAATGGTAAAAACGGTATTTGAAGGCAACATATTAATTCCTTTACCGAAATTATTGGTTGAAAATCGCTTTCATTTTCTATTTTCTATAATATCTCCTACTCATTGCGATTACAAATATGAAGTAAAAAAGCTGCTTTTCCTTGGCTCTTCCTGTATTTACCCAAAACTCGCTCCTCAGCCTCTTAAAGAAGAATATCTATTGACCGGCTTTCTTGAAGAGACAAATGAAGCCTATGCAATAGCTAAGATTGCAGGCATTAGACTCTGTAAACATTACAACCAGCAGTATGAAACTAATTTCATTTCCGTGATGCCTACCAACCTATACGGACCTAATGATAGTTTTTATCTTGAAACCTTCCATGTGATGCCTGCATTGGTAAGGAAGTTCCATGAAGCGAAGGTGAATAACAAACCTGAAGTTGTTGTTTGGGTCACAGGCAAGCCTCTCAGGGAGTTCATGAATGTGGATAATATGACTGAAGCATGTGTTTTTTGATGGAAAATTATTATACTTTTTCTAAGATAGGAGAGTTTGTAAATATAGGGATTGGAGAGAATGTTACAATCAGTGAACTTGTGGAATTAATGAAGAAGGTTGTAGGGTTTGAAGGGAAGACTAATTATGATACTTTAAAGCCTGATGGAATTCCAAGAAAGTTGATGGATGTTTCGAGGTTGATGGATTGGGATAGAAAGTCAAAATTTCACTTGAAGATGGAATTAAAGAAACTCATGAGTTGTATCAAAATCAAATCAAGTGAAAGGTTTTGATTGCATATAAATGAGGAATCTAACAGAATAAAATCCACAAAAAAGAAAAATTGTATCCTCTTCAAATTGTATGGGTAAAAACAAATTTCATGTTATGAAGGCCGAATTTGCCTGCATCTGCAAGCATTTCGCTTTCTATAGCCATGCCATTAGCTTTAAAACGAAAAATGTCTTTTGTTGAGGCTGAGAAGGCTCGAAAGCCGCTCTGGGAATCGGTGATCTGAAGCCCTGAACTTAGCTTGGTAGCTCCATCAAGAATAGTCTGGCCGACGCGGCGGTAGGAAGGAGTATTCTTTCCCAGGCCGTTTAAGTATCGGCTGCCGTTAACCATATCGGCTTTACCTCTGATAATAGGGTCAACAATTTTCTGGATCTCGGCAGGATTGTGCTGGCCATCGGAATCCATGGTAACTATTATATCTGCGCCAAAGTTGGCTGCGGCTGCAAAGCCGGTCTTGAGAGCTGCGCCTTTCCCTTTGTTTACCTCATGAACAATTACCTCAGCTCCTGCTTTCCTGGCAATCTCGGCTGTCCTGTCCGAGCTGCCGTCATCGACCACGATTACGCTGTCGGCATAGTATTTTGTAAGCAGGACTATACTTCCGATGTAAACTTCTTCATTATATGCAGGAAGAATCACCGTAACATTCTGCGGGGTTGTACTCTTTACACACTCACTTTGTTTTTGAACTGTGCACTGGGCACTCTTATCCACTATTTTTTCTTCGCTCAATTTGGATAACCCCTGATATTAGCAAACGAAAGTGAATTTGCGTACTAGCCTGAAAGTCCATTTAATTCTTATAATATTATAAGTGTGTAATATATACTGCAATATTAACTTTTTGGAGACTAATATGAATGACTATCATATAAATTTACTGTAATTATTCTAGGGGATACAAATAATTGGGGAGTAATGTTATTGTTCAACGTATTGGTAAAAAATAAAAATATAGTTGAGTGATTTAGCTAAAGGCCTGGAAATATAGCTCTGTAAATATAATTCCCACGAACGGCATCTCGCGAAATATAAATTAAGACTTCAAAAAAGCTATTCTTTGAACCTCAGGGCATCTTTTATTATAATTTGTAGATGAAATTCATATTTGGAAGATTGTTATTAAAATATACAAGATTTGATGCAACTTGAGGCAATTTATGAATATAGGAAGAAAAGTTGGTGGAAAACAAGAGGGTTGGTGAGGCAATTTTTTCCAAATTCCAATCTCTTTATGGTATGTTTAGTCAGGTGTAGTATCAAATGTACTAAAATTCTGGAAGAGCGATGATTGACTTGTTTATCTCTTAATTCTCTTTTGATTTTACTCTGCTATTTTCTAACGGTTTTAACCACTTTTACTGAGAAATCTTTCAACGCATTTGTCTTTTTAAATCGAAAATTTAAACTGGATCGACATATATATAAAGTAAAAAAATAATTAAGTTTGCTACTGGGATCTTTAAATTTGCTACAAAGATCTGTAAAAAAGATTACCAACTGTGCCCGTTATAATTTAATAAATTGAGTTAAATAACTAAGTAAAAAATTTAAGATATATCATCAAAGTAGCAAAAATTATGATATAAATGGAAAAAACTGATCAGGGTCTTTGTAAGGAGTTAAGCAAAAATGGGTCTGCGTGATATTTACTATTATTCTATTGCATTTGCTATGATGGCTGGTGTAATAATTGCTTATCTTCTTAATCTGGATATAGATCAGAAACCTAATGGGAGAATTTGTGTCAGGTTTAGAGCTTCTGATAGTTTCTCAAAGTCAGAGAAACAATAACATTTAAGTTATTTTCATTTGTATTCGGTTAAGGATTTTGAGCTGCTGATCTCGATTTCGACGGAAAAACTCAAACCCAAATGTTTAGTGTTTAAATTGAAATCGATATCAGATTCCAGTTTTGCATTTGATGAATAATTTAACAAATTTTATGAAAATCAATGCAATTGATAACGATTTTTCCTCAACCGATGACCAATGAAGTTATTTTGAGGGTGAAAAAATGGTGCTGTTTTATTTTATTAATGAAGCTAGGAATATATTAAATATTTTATATCTCATAAATTCTCATTTTATTGCTCTTCTCCCTCAAAAGCGTAAATTTTGAAAAGTATAATATTCCACGTTCTAAAAAGTAAATAATGTTTGGTACTTAATATGAATGAAATTGAAAAAAATATAGACAAGAGATCGCACCAAAAAAGAAAAAGTACGAGTTTTTTATCCGATGTGTTAACATTAGTAGGTGGAACCACTTTTGCCCAAATCCTTACGATTCTATCAGCTCCTATTTTAACTCGTCTTTACGGACCCGAAGATTTCGGGGTATGGTCTCTTTTTATTTCTATAACGAGCATTATCAGTGTCATCGCATGCATGAGATATGATTATTGTATAGTATTGCCTGAATCGGACGAAGATGCTGTGAACCTGTTAGGATTGAGTTTTCTAGCAGTGCTGATTATAAGCAGTTTAACATTACCGATCATATGGTGTTTCAAACAACCGATAGTTAGCATTTTGAATTCTCCGCAGATAGGGAATTATCTCTGGCTTACATCTCCTTTTGTGTTTATAAATGGCATGTTTCTTGCACTGAATCAATGGAACTCACGGACAAAAAAATTTAAGAGGTTGTCTTTCTCTAGAATTTCCAGTTCAATTTCGACTATAGCAACGCAGATAGGTTTGGGGCTTGAAAGAAACTACAGCAAAAGTGGCCAAATAATAGGCAGTATTGTTGGATTGTTTATAGCTACACTTGTACTTGGAGGGCAGATATGGAGAGATGACAAAATTCTAATTAGAAAAAATTTGAGCTGGAAAAAGATCTATGAAGTTCTTGGACGATATCGCAAGTTTCCACTTATAGATAGTTGGTCTGCCCTCATGAACACAATCTCGTGGCAGCTTCCGACTTTTCTTCTTGCAGCTTTCTTTGCACCTACAGTAGTAGGCTTTTATTCTCTTGGATTTCGCCTTCTACAATTGCCTATGAGCTTCATTGGTAGTTCAATTTCGCAGGTAT
The DNA here is from genome assembly GCF_000970305.1 of Methanosarcina barkeri 3. GTDB lineage: Archaea > Halobacteriota > Methanosarcinia > Methanosarcinales > Methanosarcinaceae > Methanosarcina > Methanosarcina barkeri_A. The sequence continues at coordinate 2,173,153 of NZ_CP009517.1, read as the reverse complement.
TTTTCCAGAGGGCAGCAAAAGCCAGACTTGAGGGTAATCTTGATTCCCTTGTTGAAAGCACGTTCAGAATGCTTGTGATCATAGGGATGTTTCCTATGCTGACTCTAACAATTGTAGGTAGTGATGTTTTTATTGTAATTTTTGGGAAAGCATGGGCAGAGGCAGGTGTCTATGCTCAGATATTGAGTCTCTGGGCATTTATTTGGTTCATTTCATCTCCTTTAAGCACTATATATGTAGTAATGGAAAAGCAACAATTTGGTTTCCTCTACAATTTTCTTAATTTAGCCACCCGTCTTCTATCTCTTACTATCGGTGGCCTGCTTGGAAGCGCTCGAATTGCACTGGTTCTCTTTTCAATATCAGGGATTATAGTATACGGCTATTTATGCTTGAAGATGATGTACTACTCAGGGATAGCTATTTCTAGAACACTAGAAATAGTATTTACTAACGCTCTTCTTTTTATTCCTGCAGGAATTGTTCTTATCGTTTTTAAAGTGACTGGAATAAATCAGAGTCTATTTGTCTTCTGTTCCTTCATGGCTATTTGTATTTATTATATATATATTTTGAAAACAGATGTACAAGCAAATAAGATTATGACTTCGTTTGGAATTAATAAGTGGGTCAAAAATAGGTAAAATTGATACTCGGAGGAGAAATTCTACATGTTGAGCCTATCTCAAAACCAATATAATGCCAGAATAGGAGTTATAATATTGGCGGTAATAGTAGATTAGATAATGTTTTGGGATAAGCTCATATTATAATTGAGCTGATCCCAAAACCCAAAATTGCTTCTCTGAATTCTGTATTCTGAATAATCAATCAAGTTTCTGATCATGAAAACAATCTTGAAAATTTTTGATGATTAAGAACTAAATGGCTTTTGGGGTAGGCTCGTTGTTAATGGAAAATTTATGAAATATTTCCATTATTTAATATTTTACAAATCTTTTCACTTGAATTTCCTATTCCAAAAACATCCTTTTTGCTTGTAGACCCTTTGGAACATTTGATTGCATCTACAATGTTTTTATAATCCGTCCCTACAAGTACATTTCCTCCATCTTCTACAGTTTCAATCCACTCAGTGTTCTCCCTCATAGTTATGCAGGGCACCCCAAGCATGTATGCTTCCTTCTGAACCCCTCCAGAGTCTGTAAGGATCTTTCTTGAATGAGCCATGAGTTTTAACATCTCTAGATATCCAAGAGGAGGAATGACCCTTACTTTTTCACATAATTTGTCCCATAATCCATAATGCTTCAGGTATTTCTCAGTTCTTGGGTGTACCGGAAACACAATAGGAATATCAACGTCACAGAATGCATTAACTATAGATGAAAGGTTGCTAAAGCTGTCGGTATTAGAAGCCCTGTGCACAGTTGCAATCAGATATTCTTTTGAACTGAGTCCCATATTTTCCAAAACCGTGGATTTTCCTTCTGCGATTTTAATATTGTGTTCAAGAGCATCAAGCATCACATCTCCTACATTGTACACTCCAGTTGTGATTCCCTCATTTTTGAGGTTTAAAACGGCTGTCTCAGTGGGGCAGAAGAGTAAATCAGAGATATGATCTGTGAGTATTCTATTGATCTCTTCTGGCATACTTCTGTCAAAAGAACGAAGGCCGGCTTCTACATGGGCAACTTTGATGTAAAGTTTGGAGGCGGCCAGAGCCCCCGCAACTGTGGAGTTGGTGTCTCCATATACTATGACAAGATCCGGTTTCTCTTTGAGAAGAATCTTTTCGATTTCAATAAGCATTTTTCCTGTTTGTTCACCGTGGCTAGTTGAGCCTACACCAAGATTGTAGTCAGGTTCAGGGATCTGTAATTCTTTGAAGAATATGTCGGACATTTCGGGGTCATAGTGCTGGCCAGTGTGCACAAGGATTTCTGTATGCTCTTTACGGATTGCGCGGGAGAGAGGGGCGCATTTAATAAATTGGGGACGAGCGCCTACAATTGATAGAATCTTCATATTGATCAACTACATACATTAAATACAAATGCTAGTTCTTTAGTTAAATTTTCTCTACTGTATTTAGATATAAGACTAGATGAACAATCAATTATTTCCTTATTGTTTTTCCATGAATCAAATAAATATAATAGAGTGTTATAAATACTATACTCATCTGTTGGGTTTGCAAATATACCTAATTTTGATTCTTTAATTATGTCTGCAGCATCTGAGTCTTTTGGTGCCAAAGCAAGTATTGGTTTTCCAAAAGCAATGTATTCAAACACTTTTCCACTTGTAATTTGGCGGACATTTTTTCCTGTCTCCATAATAAATACAAGAACATCCGCCATTTCAAGATATCCAAGACTTTTACTGTGAGGCTGATACCCTTTTAAAATGACACAATCATTGATGCAATATTTATATATATTTTCCACATAATTATTATGTATATTTCCAACTAAATATAGTTTTATTTGGTAATATATATCTGGCTGCTCACGTTTCATTATACTTAATGCTTTAAATAAGTAAATAGGATCTCTAGAAATATCATTTAACGAGCCACAATATACTAAATTAAATGTTTTTGAATCTTTTTCCACAAGAGATATATTCTTTAGATCTTGAACATCAAAACCATTGGTAATAGCTATAAAATCATCGGGAGATTTGTATTTGTGGAATTGTGTAATAAAATCACTTTTCATGGAGTTTGTAGCGAGTACAACTTTATCTGCATACTTCACGCAAATATTGAACATGAAATTCTCAATAGGGAGCTTCCATTTTAATACCTTTTTAATTGGTCTCCGTGGATCCAATATCCATGCATCTCTAAAATCAAGAATTAACGGTTTTCCTGTTAATAGTTTTAAAAATATTCCAATAATGTAACTTGAGAAAGGGTCTCCAGTCACATAAATAATATCAATTTTCTCTTTTTTAATCAAAAGAAAACCCTCATATAAGGCAAAAGGAATCCACCAAACGCTTAAATCAGGTATCGAAATAGAATATACTAATACAAATATTAGATATCTAATAATGCTTTTTTTTGATTTCATTCTAGGTTGCAAAGTGAATGTTCGAGTTATCTTTATACTAGAAGGGAGATCTTCTAAAAGTGAAGGATCGTGTGTAGGAAGTAGTTTTTTCTTTGAAGTAAGCACTATAGGATCCCAACCAAAATGATCCAAATATTTCACAAATTTTGCAGTCCTTTGAACTCCTGGCCCACCTTCAGGAGGGAAGTAGCAAGCAACTATCAAAGCTTTTTTCATACAATCACCCTAATCGAGACTTCTGTTATAGATGACTTCATTTGCGTTATAGAGTATCATAATTTAACTATAGACGCAAAGAATGCACGAACCACTTCACTTTCAAAAATCAACTAGTGTCGCGTCGATCAATAAGGGCCCGTAGCGAGACAACCTGTGTAATTTGTAATTCATAGCGATTTTCGATTTATCAATTGATATCTAAAGAATCAGGTCCAATTTGAAAACTGATATAAGCTCTCTGAAATACATGGAAATAAGCATACATTATAAACTGCGCAATACAGATTCAATTTCATGAATAATGGTATCCCAACTGCACTTATCAACCATATCTTTTCTTGCATGTTTTTTAATCATATTAAGTTTTTTCACATCAGTATTGAATATTTCAATCAATTGTTCATCCAAATTTTCAGACTCAGGATCCAAGAGAAAACCATTTACACCATTGGAAACAATTTCTTTCATTGAACCGGAGTTGTTCGTTATTACTATATTTTCACAACTCATAGCTTCTTGTAGTGCCATTCCATAAGTTGGAAGTGGATCTTTCATTACAAACCAAAAAAAATCAGCTGCTGAAAGGAAAAATGGAATCTGATCATGAGAAATAAATCCTGTAAAAACAGTTTTGTTACTTAACCCAAGTTTTTTACATTTACTTTCCATATTATATATATAATCTCCATCACCTACAATCATTACTTTTACGTTATTATTGTTAATTTTGGATACCACTTCAAGGAGTTTTTCAACTGACCATAATCTTGTTGGAACTTTTTTAGATAACCTCCCAACGAAACAAATGAGTACATCATTATCAGAAATGCCATATTTTGAGCGAATAGTTCTACGGCAAGCAGAATCATTACTAAATGAATTTACATCTACTGAATAGTAGATTAACTCTATTTTATCATTTGAGACATTTAAATCTAAAAGTTCATTTTCAATAGTTTTTGAAATCACAATAATTCTATCAGATATTTTAGAGCAAATCTTTGATTGAATCTTTATAATATTTTTTTTCATATGGTAATGGATTTTATTATCCCTCACACTTTTGAATTCAGGCATTATGTCCAATTCTTTGAGAGCGCCTCCTTGCACAGAAAAAACTATTGGCGCACCATAAATTTTAGTTACTGGATAATAAAATGGAATTAACCTTCTTGAAGGAGTATATAATATCGCATTATTTTTATTCAATATGTTAAAAAGCTTAATTACACTATATGTCACAAAACCTATTTTGTTGAAAGGAACATAATTAAAATTAACACCTAAACTTCTCAGCGCTTTTTCTTCATTCTTATATTGTTCTGAAAAAGGACAACAAATTGCTTCAATTTTCCAACCTTTTTCTGCAAGTCTCTTCATCAACTCCCTATCCCAGTTACCGCGTCCGTTATAATAAGTATATTCTACAAAAACAAGTAATTTTTCCGCAGTCAACACACCAGCTCCTTAGATAAGTATAATACAATCGCCTATAAGCACTTCTCTTTAACTCACTACTTATGAATTTTCATACACTTTTATAAATTGATTTCCAAGATTTAGCTTCATTAGTCATTGGTTTAGGAGTTTTCTTGGCTGTAAACTATCGATTTTGCACCTTCAGTCTGATTTAACCTTTGGCCTTTTTACATGAAATCGATATCTCGTTCCAGTCTTCAATATATTAAAATTTATAACGATTTTTGTGTAAATGGAGGCATTTGTTAAGAGCCCTCACTTAGCCGAAGACGCGTGGATTTAGCTTCAACAGTTATGCCTGTAATTGTTGCAACAAATCTTGTATCTCGTTTGAGTAGTTGCATTATTTCGCCTCATGACATATATTTAATTCTACAATTGAGATAAAATATTTGATATACCCCACATTCTGCAGTATTTTTTCGAAAATCAATACTTTTCTTGATAGCGTTTTCGCAACAGACTTGATTAATTTCAACTATTTGCAGAAAGTTGTGAAAATTGATTGATATCATTTTCTAGCCTCTAAATAAACTACTTAGGTGCTTTTGCCTACTGCGTGAAAGTCCAATAAATCCACGTCTAGTTGAAAACCGATAGCGGGAAAATTGTTGATTTACGAAAATTTGCTGCGGAAAGTTGGATATATCATTTATTCTGTGAGATCATCCAATCGACATACTTTCTTATTCCGTCATTAATTGTTACCATAGGTTTCCAATCTAATTCTCTTTTAGCTTTTTCATTGTTAGCCAATGTGTGTTCAGCGTCTCCTTTAATACATTCCTTGAAAACTATGTCTGAAGTACTACCAGTGACAGAAATTATCGTGTCAGCAAGATCCATTATGGAAATTGAGTGTCCTCCTCCGATATTATATTCACCTTTACCTTTATGCATAGCAATCATGTTTGCGTCAACAATATCATCAACATATGTAAAATCTCTAGTTTTACTTCCATCCCCAAATATTGTAATAGAACTGTTTTGCAGAGCAGCCTTCGTAAAAATACTAATAGCAAGATCAGGTCTCATCCTTGGCCCATAAACTGTGAAATATCTTAAAGATATAGTTTTCAAACCATATAATTCAGAAAAAACTCTACAGTAATGTTCGGCCATTAGTTTAGATACACCATAAGGGGATACTGGAAAAGTTGGATGCTGTTCATCAAACGGCAAATAGCTTATTTGTCCATAAACTGAAGAAGAAGAAGCAAATATGAATTTCTTAATATCAAAATCAAGTGCAGTTTTTAATAAATTTAAAGTTCCTGTAGCATTAACTTCATGTGGTTTCATAGGATTATCCACGGAAGTTCTAACTCCCGCTTGTGCAGCTTGATGAAAAATATAATCAACTCCACAAAAAAGATCCTTCAATAAAACGATGTCTCTAATATCACCTTTCACTAATGTAAAATTGTCATTTTTCAAATAAAGTTCAACGTTTCTTTTTTTAGTTTGCGTAGAATAATACGGATCAAAATTATCAAGACATATTACCTCATACCCTTTACTCAACAACTTTTCTATGAGATGCGATCCGATAAATCCTGCACCACCAGTTACAATTGCCTTTGATTCTTTTGACATTTTAAAAACCTCTAAATAATAAAAGAGATATCCTCAAATAAAGTAAACAAATACATGAATACTACGTCTTTACGTATATTCTTGCAGAGTTCACTGAATAAATTAAATTATCATAATTAATAACTGAATCAACGTATTTATTAAAGGAATATTCTTCAGAAATACCAAACGTACTACATAAAATAAAGTTTTGGTTATCAAGGAAATAATTCCTGACCAAGATATTAGAATTGGGATTTTCTGTATTGAGATTATATTGAAAACTCTGCAGGTTAGCATCTGAAACATTTAAGATTTCTACGTTGGAAACCTGCAAACGATTTATTAATGGATCTACATATAATACTTCATTATTTTGAAATGTTGAACTCCATCCTATTGCAGATAGCTCTGATAAAGTTAGTTCTGTTCGATAATCTCTGTCTGAACAGTACAAAGGATCATTTCTATTAATGAAAGGAGTTGTGAGCATTAGGAATATAAAAGATGTGAACACCAAAATAAACATAATCTGCTGCCATTTTGCTTTATTTAGGGCCGTGTATATTACATATATTGAATAGGAAGCAAAAATTACTAAAAATAATTCGTAAAATGAGAGAACACGATGAGGGATGAAAACTTGATCAAGTCCAAAATAAGTAAAAATATATATAAATGTAAACAATATTGCTGTTGCACAGATGTATGAAAATGAAACTGTAAACTTATTTTTATTAGAAATAATAAGAAGAAGTCCAATGACCGCAAAAGCCGTAAGAATAGAGTTACCAGCACTATAAAGCAGATTTGACAAGATACTATATTGGGAAAAATAGTTTCCATATGATGTTGCCAATACATCACTTTGAGATGTATACTCTATATACATTCGGGTCAAGGTATGTACTAGACGATAAGTTACTTTGTCAAAAAAACTAAGATTGTCTCCACTCAGACCGGTAAATGACCATTGAGTTATAAGTGATACAAAGAATAAGAGTATTGTATTTAAACTTATATTTGTAGCCCCACTTTTTACAGTTGAATATTTCAAGGGATTAACATTATAGAGAGCAAAAAAGTATCTGCCCAATAACAAACCAATAAAAATCAAAAAAACAAAGAAAGTAGTCAATTGATGTGTCAATATCATAGCATATATTACAACTAAGGTTATAAATGGAAAAGGCTCTTTTTTTTCTTTGATCAAACTATATAACATTATAATGAAAAAACAATGCACAAGTGAACATGTATAAATACTTGTGACTCCTCGAACAAAAATCATGTTTGCAAGGTTTAACAATATTACTGAAATAAGTCCTACTTTTTCATGATAGGTTTCCTTTACCAAAATAAATAAGAATAAACTTAATATTATGATAAATGGAGCCGCTACTGTGTAGAAGAGCAAAGTTTGAAAATTAGTGGCTAAAATAATGCCACTTTGCGCTTCGAATATGTGCCATAAAGGAGTGCTTGTGTACTTAAGTGCAATATCATATCCAGGAACATATCCCGTATTTATTATATATTTTGCAACACTAATATGGAATTGTGTGTCATACCCCGGTATTATGGGAAATGTAAAAAATCTGCTAGCTCTAAACATAAGTGAAAGCAATAAAATCTTACCAATGATTAACCAATTAAAATAGCTACCTTTAATAAGAAATATTTCAATAAATATTGTAGAGAATCCGATGGTTATTAAAACAAAATAAGCTGCAGGCCTAAAGTAAAGTGAATTATATAAGATGATATTTGACAATGAAATACAGGTAAAAAATAAAATGTTTAAGAGAAGTAGCTTTCTTTTTCTATAACTATAAAGACCCTCTTTAAACTCAATGAAGTTTATTTTAAACTTTTTGAGGCACAAATAGATAACAGCACCAAGAAAAAACGCAAATCCCATTCCATATTGGCCAATCCCTGAAAAGTAGGAAAGATAAATTATAGAAAATCCACCAAATAGAAAAATGAAACAAATTAATATGTCACGATTTTCAAAAAAAATCTTTAGAACAGAGAATATTTTAGTTAATTGTCTCCTGTGAATCATTTTTAGCCTCTTGAGAATGCCATAATTAGGATATACGATAGCATTAAAAGTCTATCCGAAAAGTGTTGTAACCTATCGTCACGTCCATAACTGCTGCACGAAAAACCGCTTTGTATCTCACTTAATTGTTTCATTATTTAGCCTCTTTGCTCTTACTATACTGTAACTTTTATAGCATCCATTATCGACTTTTTCGGATAGATTCTAAGATGTTTTCAGCGTTTTCGTTTAAGATGCAGTCTATACGAAATGTGTTATTTTTGTTGCTGTTTGTGTAAACCTCTAAATGTAAGTCAAGATGTACAGACATTATTGTAGTCATTTTAACATTAACATATTACTTAACCGATGATACATGAAGATGGTTTCAATTAAAACCATACTTTTTGAGAACGCACACAAAGAAGCGATAGTCTCTTAAACAATCGTATACTCTGTGCAATATTAATCCTACTAGTTGTATCAAAGCTGAAAATATGAATTTGTGATATTATCGAATTTGCTGCTTGTCTATTTGCTCTATAAAATCAACCATAAATTGAGTTAAATCAATTTTTTCATTTAATAGTTTTATCCTTTTTTCCTTACCTTCTAACTTTAAATTTTGATTTTCAAGTAATTTTAATGCTTTTTCTAAGGATTTCTGACCCATTGTCTTTTCATCATGGAAATTAAAAACAAGATTATATTTTTCCTCCTGTTCGTCGGTATATCCACGTCCTGCGTAATCACAAAATATTGCATGAGTACCAAGAACTGCAGCTTCAGAAGCCATCGTTCCACTCTCACTATAAAGTAAAGTTGCGTAGTACAACAAGTGATGAATTTTCTCAGGAGAAAGTGATATTTTATAACTCTCCAGCTCTAGCGGTAGCATATTTTCAGAAGATATAAATACTTTTCCATATTTTTTGAAAGATTCTACTATCATTATTTTATCATTCAAAGTCAAACCTTTGTGTCCGATATCATGATTTGAACCCCATGAGACAAACCTTAAAACTATAAAAGTTTCGTTTTCATTTAATCCAATATTTCTTAGTATTTGAGGGTCCGGGGTAAAATAATTGGGATGTAGATATGCTAATTGATGATAACTCATATGCTTTATATGATTACTCCCATAATCTTTTTTGTAACTGGTTGAAGTCAGAATATAGTCAGTAAGTGGTAAAGTTAGTTTTGAAGTAATTTTTGCGTTTTCTGCATCTTCTAAATATATAGATTTTTTCCTCAATACTTTTGCAGTAATTGCTAAGGAAGGGTCCATCAAAGAAAGCACTATATCAGGATCAAATTGTTTCAAAATTGGAAAGAATTTTAGCACTCTTTGAACCATTTCCATAGATAAACCAAATAATCCACTTTGGGCATCACTTATAAATACGTATTCAAAACCATATTTATCTAAAAGCTTGCAACTAACCTCTTTGTTTCTTGCAACTATTTTTATAATATGACCTTTATTTTGAAGTTTCCATATGAGGTTTTTAAACAAATGAACGTGTGCTGGGTGCCCGATATTGATCAATATCTTCATACTGTTGGTCCTTTACTTTTTTCATACTACAAAAATACATTTGAACTGAAGTTTTAGTTGTAAATAATTTCTAACTGTACTACTAACTTTCAATTATGATCATACGATTTTTTTAGGCTCGCAGCGAACCTGTGTAATTTGTAATTTATAATAAATTTCGATTAGTCTGGATGATGCCAAAAACATTATGTCCAATTGGGGAAGACACGCATGTTATTTCGTCGCGAGTACTTAATTTCATTTCCTGACCGCCATTAACCCTTTTTTTACAAAATTAACTGCAAAATCCATGCCAAAATAAAGTCCCCAGTCGATCATTGAACTTGACCATCTTTCGGGATGGCTCAGGAGGTATAAATTGTCTAACTCTCTGCTCTCAACCAGATTAATAAGTTCGGAAGTGGTATCAACCGAGAAATTTTCGGTTTTTCCTGGGATGAAGTCTCTTACACAGTTTTTTGTGCTCCAGCTCCTGCCTGTATCTGAGAGGTAGTTAAGTTCATGACCTGTAGAGAGGTAGGCTTCGCCAAGGATGCCAAATTTGCGGAAATCGTGGACTTTCCAGAGGTCCCGGTTATCAAATTTAGAGAGAGGACGGCCATGCATGGAAATCGTCTTGATGTCGCAGATCTTGCGGAATTCTGAGAGGTGATGTTCAAAGAGTTTTATAGCTTTTGAGTAATCACCTCCAGTATCGCTAAGGACTTCGTAATGGTAGCCGATTTCATGGCCCAAATCTGCAATTTCTTTTATTATTTTGGGGATGAAGACCTTTTTTGTGGCTCGGAAGTAATAGGTAGCCTTTATTCCGAGTTCTGACTCTATTCTGGCAGTTTCAAGGGAGTTGCCAGGCATCCTATCCACATCATGACGGATTATGGCAAATCTTTTCGGCAGGTGTTCTGAGCTAAAATATTCTGCCATTGTAATTGATTTATAGTTCCTTGCCAGCGAACTGGATAAATCCCAGAATTCGGGAATTGTGAAGTCTAATTCCTTAAAATTAAACATGTAAATCACCGGGGGAAGAGATTTAGAGTAATTGATGAGTTTAAGGTTCTAAAATCTACTTGACTGTCATCTATTTTTCGTCACAAATTCTCACAGCTCTCCGCCTAAAAATTAACTTTCATGCCATTTTTGAATAATTTGACTTATTTGCCTGCATGTCAAAGATCATTGCAAAGAATAGAAGCTGCATACCTACCAGGAAAGTAAACACGAATAGCAGGGGATAGTTCTGGGAAACTGGCCCGTGGAAAATTAGCTTTTCCAGGACGATCCATAATCCAAAAATCAAACCCAGAGGGACAAGTATCATGCTTGCAAAGTAAAAGAGCACGAGAGGATGGAAGTCGAGTACCATATACTTCATCCTCAGGCGCCATAAGAAGCCTTTGAAGAGCATGGGGGCTACTTTTCGGATGTACTTGCCGTACCTTATTTTTGATTTTTCGCTTCCGTAGCGGGCTGGCATTGTTACATCGACTACTCTCATGCCAAAGGCGTTCATTTTGAGCAGTATATCGTTGCAGTAGCCGTAATAGGTATAAATTGAATCGAGGTCTATGGTTTCCAGGGCATACTTTGAGATTACGGTATATCCGTTCTGGGGGTCGGCTATGTTCCAGTAGCCGCTGCCGATCTTGGTTAGCATGGACAGCATTCCGTTTCCGAAGGCTCGCCAGGGGGACATTCCTTGTCGCATTTCTCTGGAAAGGAGGCGGTTGCCTTTTGCATAGTCGGCTTTGCCTTCAATGATGGGCATTATGAGTTTGGGGAGCTGGTAAGGGTCCATCTGGTTGTCCCCTGCCATGACTGCGACCAGGTCCATTTCATCGGCAAGGGCTTGTTTGTAGCCGTTTATGATGGCTGCTCCTACGCCTTTGTTTACTTCGTGATGAATTGGGACTACGCGAGGGTCAGTCATGCTATTAATGATCTCGGCTGTACGGTCAGTGCTTCCGTCGTTAATGACGTAGATTTTATCCACGTAGGCAGGAATGTTGTCAATTGTTTCCTGGATAAGGCGTTCTTCATTATAGGCAGGTACTACAACTCCGATTTTATAAGCTCTGAAGAGGGAAGCTTCGTGTTCTTCCTGAATATCGATATGCAGTACTTTTACGTCGCATCTTTGAGCGCTATTTATGAGAGAACGCATAGAGAAAAGGGAAATCTGAGAAATGTCTATTTTTGAGAGGCAGTTTTTTGAAAAAGCAACAAAACCAATGGGTCTGGATTCTGTGTTTTTGTTATTGAGTTTAAGTACATTTTCCGAACTCTGTAGTTTGGAAAAACAAACTCCTACTGAGAGCTCAAAATCTCCATCTTTTATAGGGGCAATCATCCTTGGTATAAGACCTGGGTCATGACAAACTCCAAGGTTCATCATTACTATAATATCAGAGTCTGATGCTGCTTCAATTCCTTTCTTCAAGGAAAGTTCATTCCTTTTGGCAGTGGGGTTGCGGATTACCTGTGCCCCTGCCATTTCGGCAACATCAACCGTGTGGTCAGAACTTGCATCGTCTACAACAATAACTCTATGAGAATACTTTTTTGTCCGTAGGACAACGCTTCCTATAGAAATTTCTTCATTGTATGCAGGAAGAATCACGGTTACGTTTGGGGGTTCCGTGTCTTTAGCGCGCAGATTTTTGTTTTGGGTTACGTCCTGCAAACTGTTGCCCATCTGCAGCTCATTACTCATTTATTATTACCCCTTTCTTAAAACCACTTTTATATTTTTTTATATCTTTTAGATGGAGGACTTCGTAAGTTTATCTTAAGCACTATGGAATTTCCAATCCACACTGGCAAATACTTACGATTCAACTATAATTTAAATATGCTAATTATAAACCAAATATATTAATTATTTTTATAATTAAACGATATTTAGCCCCCTATTGCCTGAAGTGGAACAAAAATATCTAATCAGTAAGGTATTTCTTCGTTTAGGTCGGCAGATAAGTCTAAACTTAACTACTTTACTCGTAAACTATGGGGAATAATTATATAAGTTATTTAATCTTATTTAATAAATATACTAAACTAGTTGATTATATATAAAGTTAGTGAGTTAATATAAATATGTGTTAATAAAAAGAAATAAACTGATAATAAAATGGCATTGAGTTAAATATAATTTTATTATTTAATTGTATATTTTAAAAGTACCCTGCATCCAGGATAAGTAATATGAGAATTTCAGAAAACAAGATCATAATTATGAAAACAAGATCATTAGAACTAATTGATTCTGTATTCAGTCTGCAGGCATCTATATTTTATCCTGAGTTTCTTAGTAGACCTGAGTAATTAGACTTGTATCGTGATTTCCTTTTTAGCTCTCTATATCTCTTACAGGAAAGGATGAAAAAATACTCCTGGAAAAATTAACTCGAGAAATGTAACCTATCTGCCGATCCCATAGAATCTCTATTGAAAAAACTAAACTACGTAACGCCTAATGCATACTCAATCCTTTAAGGATGTTCGGTTATCAGTTTCAGGGTCAAAAGATTAAGAAAAGGAATCATTTAACATCTTTATATTGAGGGTCAAAAGATTAAGAAAAGGAATCATTTAACATTTTTATATTGAGGGTCAAAAAAGTACGAAAAGGAATCATTTAACACCTTTATATTGAAAAAGAAATAACTTGTTTCTTATTTGTAGTAATAATTGGACAGCTTTCTCAATGTGGATGGGGTCTTTAAGTTTAATTTTTTCAGTTTTTTGATTTAAGTATATAATGCTTGTTTTAAATAATCTAAGCCTGTTTAAGCGTTTAAAATTTATTTCAAAAAATTAGTGTCTTCATCTAAAGTAATAAACTATATACGAAACTTTATATATTATTCACAATAAGATATTGTGGAAGATTAGACAGATCTGCAAACAGATGTGAAGTGGCCCTGAATGAAAGAAGGAGTTTCAATGAAAAACACAATTATTCATACAAAACAAAAAAAGCTGAATTTTATAATAATTATTTCATTGCTGAGTCTGGCTTTACTGGCAGTTTCTCCTGCATATTGTAGTGACTTGAATAATTCCTCCTCATCACAGACAGAGCCTGTTTTGAAACTGGTACCTAGCAACACTGGAGAACCGGGATTTTTTAAATTTGTTTTATCTAATGAGAGTTCAGGTCCTTTCCAGAGAATCGAACAATATGTCGATCTTGGTTATATTTTAGGAGGGTTCGGGGCTGCACTTCTGATTCTTTTGATGTACCGCCGTATGGCTTCAAAAGAGCAAGAAATGATGGAAAGGCCTCCGCAAGCTCCCTATTCTCATAATGTCTGGAAAAAATTGGGGCTTGGAAAATTATACCAGGATGAGTACGAGGCCACAAGAATCAGGCTTTTTACTGCAATACCTGTCGTGTGCATAGTCGTTGCCGAACTTCTTATCTTTTTGGGCCGAGTAGAGCTTGGAATAGGGATGCATGTCGTAATTTTGATCGCATTTTCTCTTTCCAATTTAGTTATAAAGGATCTCAAAGTATACCGAATTTATGAGGCATTAATGCTTCTTCCGATTCTGAGGTTGGTAAATCTTTCTATGCCTGTGTTTTTTTCAACTACCCTTTATGCCTTCGTTTTTGTCTATGGTCCTCTTCTAGTCCCTCTTGCAATTATAGTAATGCATCAACGGCAGTCCCTTGATAAGATCGGACTTACTTCAAATAACCTGCTAGCTTATGTTACTCTTTCTATCCCACTTGGTTTTTTGTTTGGGCTCGCAGAATACCTGGTCATCAAACCAGGCTACCTGATCCCTGACCTTTCTACCGAAAACCTGCTTAAACTCACCATTATAATGGTCTTTTTTGTGGGCTTAACCGAAGAACTTATTTTCAGGTCATTCCTCCAAACAAGACTTGAAGAGGCGTTCGATATCAGAGTGGCACTTGTAATTACAGCTTTTCTTTTCGGTTCCATGCACTCGGGATACGGTACCTTCTATGAAATTTTATACACAAGTTTTGTAGGACTTGTCATAGGTTTTATGTTCTATAAAACAAGGAGTCTGCCATTTGTCGCAGTTATGCACGGCTTTATTAATATCTTCCTTTTCGGATTTCTGCCCTATTACCTGAGTGGTTGGAAAGGGTTCTGAAATTATTAAAGTTGATTAAAAATCAATTTTCAGGCACCCTTCTACGTGTCATATTTTTTAGTACTATCACAACTTCCAGGAGCCGGATTAAGCGTATTACTTTTAAATTATCACTTACTTTAACCTGGCTTCCACTTTTTAGGAGCATATATGATTTTCCGTATATGTGAAGTCAGTATTTTTCCTGATAACGATTATTATGAAATTTGAAATTTTACTGTAGAAATTGGGTTAAAATTTCTGAGTTAAGATTTTAAATTTATAACTTTTTTCACGCAAATTTGAAGCATTAGGTCATCTGGAAAAACAAAAATTGTATTTTAAACTTAAGTTGAATCAAGTTCTCAGGAAAAGTAAAAACAAAAAAGTAGAAACTTTTTTAAAATTAGTGCATGAACAGAACACTCAGAATATGTTCTGTAAAACGTGCAGTCAGACAATCGCATTAATCTTGAAATAGACAATTCCCATAAAGCATAGAAACAAAGGAATAATTGCTTGATTAAAAGAAATGTTAAGATTCTTATTCCATTTTTCAGATGCTGAAGTAATTTCTTTTAGAGAAAGGAGAGATATAAGCCCAATAATTACTACAGCCCCATAATGTGGAAGTCCGGGAGTTGTCACCATAGAAATTGCACTTGAAGCAGCACTTGAGGAAACCATACTAGAAACCATACTGGATGAAATACTACTAAGTAACATACTAACACCCTCTACTGATTAAGTCCTTTTTCGAAATGTAAAGATATCTGTTTCGAAATGTAAAGATATCTGATTACAAACGCTATGAAATCATAAAAATAATATTATGTTCAAAAATACAATACTATAATAGTATAAAAAAGTTTTGTCTTAAAATATATCTATTAAGGTCAGACAATCATTTTTCTCCTTTACAATATCAGTTGTCAGAATTTTCCAAAAATTGCTATATTGGCGTATTATTTGGTTTTACACTGGCATATTATTGTTTTTCACTATACACATATTTTGGTATAAGGGACCTTTAGAAAGGAATGTCTGTTCAATTAACATACCTGCCTGGTGACATAAAATACGATATAAGCGATTTTTTCACTTTATATAAGTAAAAGCCCTTCGCTGCAAAGAGTAAAAGGAAAGATTTAGCTTTCCTCTACTTTTTGCCTTCCCGCTTCAAAAGCCCTGAGATTCACTTCAATTGTTTTCTGCGGCACAAGGGCTTTAACACTCTCAAGCATAATTTCTTTCGGAATCGGCAGATAGCCTGAAACTGCTCCAACCATCACGACATTCATTGCAAGCCTGCTTCCGGCTTCGTATGCCAGTTCATCAGCATTGAAGGCTTTAACAATATACTTTTCGGAAAGAAATTCAAGAATGTCCGGGACTTCCGGATATTTCGTAAGGCCTGAAGTAACAGTTACAGGAATTATAGGTTGCGTATTCACTATAACAACTCCACCATCCTTCAGGAAATCCAGGTACCTGACCGCTTCCATCGGCTCAAGGGCAAGCAGAAGGTCTGCACCTTTTTTCGGGATCATGGAACCGTAGTCATTTCCAATCCGAATATGGTTTACAACCGAACCTCCTCGCTGGGCCATTCCGTGGGTTTCCGCAGCCCGGATAGGTATCCCGGTAGTAACTGCGGCTTTTCCTATAATATCCGAAGCAAGAATTGCACCCTGCCCTCCGACTCCTGTAATAAGGAGGTCTAATTTCTTTTGCTCAGCCTGGCTCATCGCTTCACCTCCAAAATAGCATCAAACTTGCAGATCTGGGCACAGACCCCGCACCCGCTGCAAAGGGACGTAATTACGGCACATTTGTTTTTCTCATTGAACTCAATTGCAGGACAGCCGAACTTAACACACTGCTTGCAGCCTTCACACTTTTCAGGGTCAACAAGATATGGAGTCCGACGTATACCAACTCTTTTTCCTGAAATTACGCAGGGCTGTCTGGTAATGACCACAGCTACGCCTTCGAATTCCTTTGCTGCCTTAAAAGCTTCCTGGGTTTCTTCAAGCCGGTAAGGATCGACAACCGATACGAATTCTGCACCCATTGCTTTGCAGAGCTCTTCAAGTGATACCTGTACGGTTGGCTCTCCTGTTGCCGTATACCCAACGCCGGGATTTGGCTGGTGTCCGGTCATGGCTGTAATGCGGTTGTCAAGAATAGTGACCGTGATATTTGCTTTATTGACAATTGCATTCAGGAGTGAGTTCATGCCTGAGTGGAAAAAGGTTGAATCCCCTATGGAACAGCAGATCGGTCTTTTTTCCCCTGCATGGTAAAGCCCTGAGGCAACACTGATGCTTGAACCCATGCAGAGTGTGGTCTCAACAGTCCCGTTCTGGATTCCGAGGGTGTAACAACCAATGTCGCTGGGGTAAATTGCATCCTTTCCAAAGACCTTTTTCATTGAATAGAAAGTTGCCCTGTGAGAACAACCTGCACAGAGAGCAGGCGGGCGAGGAGCAAGCTCAAGAGCTGTGCCTGATGTTTCAGTTTCGGTCTCAAGGTCGAAGGTTTTCTTAAGAGCCTCAAGGAAGGCACTCACATCCAGTTCACCTTCCCTTGGCACAAAACCGTTAGTTTTCCCAAGCACCGAAACTTCAAGCCCGGCTTCCTGTGCAATCATCTTTACCTGTTCTTCCACAATAGGCTCAAGTTCCTCGAAAACAAGTACGGTATCTACGGTTTCAAGTAGCTCCAGAATCAGTTTTCTCGGTACCGGATACGTTCCGATTTTAAGGTAAGAAACTTCAAGTCCGAGCTCTACAAGTGCTTCTTTTGCATACACTGAAGCGATACCTGCACCTATTACTCCGAATTTTGCATCGGGTTTCAGCTCAAGTGAATTCCAGGGAGATTCGGCGAGTGCGTCCTCAATTGGCTGCTGGATAGAAAGGAGATGAGTATGGCGCAGACGTGCATTTTTTGGAAGCATGACCCAGCGGTCCAGAAGTTTTTCAAAATTAGGAGCCGTTTTTTCTACGGGCATCTCTCCAAGCTCAATATCTGACTTTCCATGTGAAATCCGGGTTGTAGGCCTGAAGATCACAGGAACTTCAAACTTTTCGGAAAACTCAAAAGCATAGGGAAGCATGTCCTTTGCTTCCTGTGGGGTTGAGGGATCAAAACAGGGCACAAGGGCAAACTGGGCATAACGCCTTGTATCCTGCTCATTCTGGGAGGAGTGGCATGATGGGTCATCAGCAACAATTGCAATCAATCCGCCCTTTGTTCCTGCATACGCAAGAGTCATAAAAGGATCGGCTGCAACGTTTAGCCCGACATGTTTCATTGTCACCACAGAACGAACGCCTGTCCAGGCAGCTCCGACTGCAACCTCCATTGCAACCTTTTCATTAACCGACCATTCAATATGGTAATCCAGGTCCTTTCGGGCTGCAAGCGTATCTATAATTTCCGAAGACGGAGTTCCGGGATAGCCTGCAACAACCTGCACGCCGCCTTCAAGAAGCCCGCGGGCAATTGCTACGTTTCCAAGCATGTACTCACGCATTGTCATAATTATTGTCTCCAGTATTTAAACAGGAAAAATAACGTTACGATAACAGATTAAATATATTCTTATTGATTCGTATAAGCAAACTTAGACAATCTAATCGATTGATGACAGTAAATCTGAGGTTTCATAAAGACAACCAGGCAAACCTTATCTGCTGTCCGAAACCAGGACTTTTACATTATCAAATAACACGATCAATAATATACTTTCGGATAAGTGACCTGAAGTTCTCCTCTTGTACGATCAGTTAACCTGCAGAAAAAAGAGAAACGATGAAAGTTTACAGTTTTTGATAGAACAAAAACTAGATTTAAAAGCTGGTAAAAGTTCGCTCACTGCCCGGTACTACCCAGCTCATGAAAAACAATTTAACTTTTTTCAAGAAAGTCCGCAAGCTTTTTGATTTCGTCCAGCTCGAAATCAAGTTCTTCGCCTTTAAGGGACGCTTTAAATATTTCTCTTCTTTCCGGAATTTCAGCTACGACATTCACGCAATTTACCGACGCCAGCATCTCTTCCTTTATATCCGGTTCAACCTTATTAAGCACAAAGTAAACCCTGCATCCGCAC
This sequence comes from Methanosarcina barkeri 3, assembly GCF_000970305.1. GTDB lineage: Archaea > Halobacteriota > Methanosarcinia > Methanosarcinales > Methanosarcinaceae > Methanosarcina > Methanosarcina barkeri_A. Next base: position 2,153,999 of record NZ_CP009517.1, on the reverse strand, counting down.
TGAGAACCAAATTCATCAAATTTTTTTGAAAGCCTGAGTGACTCATAGGAAGGATCAATAACAACGAGAATCAGGTCGAAGTCTTTATCAACTCCACGCCCAAAATGCTCGGTACCCGCTTCCGTATCCACGATTACGATATCATTTTTACCCAGGTCAAGGTTTTCAAGAAATTCCCTTGTCAAAATTCCCATTGGACAGGCGCAGCCCTCTCCGAAATTATGAATTTTACCAACTGCCATCAGCTTGACTCCGGCTTTTTCCTCCACAAACTCCGGTGGAAGGTCGGAAAAACTCCATCTCTTATTAAAAAAGCGTGACTGCTGCGCTGGCTGACCTGAAGTACTCCCATTAGCTGCAAGCCCCCAGAACTGAGTTTTTTTAGGAGCAGCCCTTTGTTTTTCCTTAAAGCCTGTTTTTCCTCCGAAGTACTCCATAAGGTCCTTGGGAGCTGCCATTCCTAGCTGGCTGTGCAGCCCGTAATTGGACTCATCAGTATCGAGCACAAGCACGTTTTTATTTTTTGCCATTTCCTTTGCCAGGAGCGCCGAAATCGTACTCTTTCCGCTTCCTCCTTTTCCGCACACTGCTATTTTCATATCCAGTTCACCTGTCTCAGTAATTTATCATGCTGAATTAAAAACACTTCCTTTAAACATTTTCTTGCCTCAATAGTAGTGAAAGGAGAGAGAACGGAGGGAAAAAAGAAAAATTAGAAAAAAGAAATAGAGGTGAAAACAAAAAATATAAAATACAAAAAATGGAAACAAGAAAAGTAGAAATTACAAAAGTAGAAAAAAGAGACAGAATGGAATCCAGAAGATTAAGAAGATTATATAGAGTAATGATAGAGACCTAACTGCGTCCAGAAAGGGATGATATAAAAATCAAAAATGGATCCAACGTTAAAAAATTTCCGTTTTTTAAATGGAAATTAAAAGTTACTCATGGGAGAGTAACGGTCTGGAAAGACTCTCTTTGAGCTTGTATGTGGGGTGTTATGGGGGTGAGCGAATCCCCATAAATAGCTATAAAGTTTTAGTATATAATTGCACATGTTTTGATCTTTTCTTTGATAGCTCAGGAATTCAGGCACTACTTCTTCTAAACATCTCTTAGTTTTTACCCTCAATCATAAGTGGGATAATTTTCGTGCCTCAGAACTCATAAGAAACGGAAATTGAGTGCCTCAAACATCTAATTATTTTAATACAGATGTAGGTTAATTTATGGTTCAGAGTATACCCAAAAAGTCAAATAATGACTGAAATTCTCGACATACATTGAAAATAATTTAATATTTACAGAATCAAAGTCAATACTCTGGTGGAGTATTATAAGTTCATCAGTGCTACCGGAAAAACCTCAGAAATTTCAGGGAAGAACTTCTTTCCTGTATTTTTCAAATCCCAGCCTGTCAAAGAGATCTCCTAACCTTTCTCCGTCAAGGCCTTCTCTCCTGTAATACTCAAAGGTTTTTTCTAGAATCGAAAATAGCTGCCCCTCGTCAGCAAGTTCAAGAAGCTTTGTCCCATGCCCAGGCTTCCTTCCCAGCTTACCTCCGACAAAGATTGTGCATCCGGTTTTTTCCGCCCTCAGCGCATCTTTCCTGCAGGCTGCTATACATAACCCGCAAAGGATGCACTTTTCCCTATCTATGCTGGCTTTATCATCGAGAACCTTTATTGCTTCCATTTTACATGCTTTTTCACAGCGCTTGCAGCCAACACAGTTTTCTGAGATAAGTTGTGGTTTTGTCGTACCCATTACTCCAAAATCGGTATCCTGGGGTTTTACGCAAGCCGATGGACAGCCAGTTACTGCAATCTTGAGTTTTTTGGGAACAGTTTCTCCTACATATTTTTCAGTTATCCTGTTTGCTATTTGCTGGCAGTCGATCAACCCAAACCTGCAAACCTCATTTCCCTGGCAGGCAACTACTGCTCTTACTCGCTTTCCAGACGAGCCTCTCAAAACTCCCTTCTTCTCAAGTTCAGAACTTGCTTCTTCAGCCTCTTCGAGTTTGACAAAAGGAATCTCAATTCCCTGCCTTGAAGTTATGTGGATATATCCATGTCCGTATTTCTCGGCAGCATCAGCAATTGCACGCAGCTTTTCTGCGTCAATCCTGCCACCAGTAGCTCTAACCCGCATTGAAACCATGTTTTCCTGCCTCTGAGGCAGAAATCCTTTACTTTTGAGTAAAGACTCATCTATTTTTTTCTCACTCATATAAGGTCACTTGTTGAAAAGGCATTATTATTGATGTATATAAAAATTGTTAATGATTCGGTTTTCCTTATAGATTGTTATTTGTAATCCGAACCCGAAACGTGGAATTTCTATCCCTGTACCGACTGCTCGGGGAAATATCCTTTACCCGGGGCTACTATCCTGCACAAGATCGAATGTCATAAGGGAAACTGTTGAAGACGGAATGAAGTGTCAACAAAAAGAAAAATCTCTACTGTTTGCAGCCTAGAAAACAAAATCCCAGCTCTACCTTGTGAAATTGAATTTTTATTATTAAGGTACCCATATCGAAACTGTCTCCTATATATGAGCCACTATCGTATAGAAAATAGTTCCCTATTGTATTTTTTACAGATACATTCTACAACTATATTACACTACACCTCAATGATTAAGAAACTGAATCGTCATATATGACAGGATGAAAAAACTGGGAGTAAACTGAATAACAGTTTTAAAGGTGATAAAATATGTTTTGTAATCAATGTCAAGAAACTTTTAAGTCAATAGGTTGCACGAAAAATGGAGTATGCGGCAAGAAAGGGGAAGTTGCAGATCTTCAGGACAGATTAATCTATGTTCTCAAAAGCATCTCTTTTTATAATCTTAAAGCAAGGGATGCAGGTCTAAATGAAGAAGCAACAGATCGTTTTATTCTTGACGGCTTCTTTGCCACTCTCACTAACACTAATTTTGACAAGAAGGAAATAGAATCCTATATAAAGAAAGGATTTGAGCTCAGAGACAGCATTAAGACAAAGCTTCCTTCAGGAATAACAGATGCCGAAAAAGACCTGCCTGCAGTGGCTACAGTTACCCCTGAAAACATAGGAAGTTTGGATGTTGCTGTTCACTCAACTGCAGATGAAGATATCCGATCCCTTAGAGAACTTCTGACCTATGGAATGAAGGGAATGGCCGCTTATGCACACCATGCCTATATTCTGGGATATAAAGATGAAGCAATCTTTGAGTTTATAGAAAAAGGACTGGTTGCAACAACAGACGATAGCTTAGGAGTAGAAGCTCTCACAGGCCTTGTCCTGGAGTGTGGCCAGAAAGGTGTCTTAACTCTTGCTCTACTTGACAAAGCAAATACAGAAACATATGGAAACCCTGAACCAACAGTAGTTAACATAGGCGTAAGAGACCGGCCAGGAATCCTTATCAGTGGGCACGACCTGCGAGATCTCGAACAGCTCCTTGAACAAACGAAAGGCACAGGAATTGATATTTATACCCACGGCGAGATGCTGCCTGCAAACTCTTATCCTGCCTTTAAGAAATATGACAATTTTGTAGGTAATTACGGAAATGCCTGGTGGAGGCAAAATGAAGAGTTCGAAAAGTTCAACGGCCCCATCCTGCTAACAACAAACTGCATAATCCCTCCAAGAGAGTCATACAGAAACAGGATCTATACTACAGGAGTAGTTGGCTTTGAAGGGCTTACCCATATATACGAAAAAGAAGATGGCACAAAGGACTTTACTCCTCTTATAGAACAGGCAAAAATGAGCAATCCTCCCGAGCAACTGGAAAGTGGAACAATAGTTGGAGGTTTCGCACATGAAGCAGCCCTTTCTGTTGCAGATAAGATAATAGATGCCGTAAAAAGTGGAGCAATCAGCAGGTTTATAGTTATGGCAGGCTGTGACGGCAGACATAAGGAAAGAGCTTACTATACAGATTTTGCAAAAGCCCTGCCAAAAGACACAGTAATCCTGACAGCCGGCTGTGCAAAATACCGCTACAACAAACTGGATCTTGGAGATATAGGAGGAATCCCAAGAGTAATCGATGCAGGTCAGTGTAATGACTCATACTCTCTTGTAGTAATAGCCCAGAAACTTGCAGAAGCTTTCGGTCTCAAGGACATAAATGATCTCCCTGTTTCCTACAATATAGCATGGTATGAGCAAAAAGCCGTGCTTGTTCTGCTTGCCCTTCTGAGTCTTGGAGTAAAGAACATCACCCTAGGCCCAACACTTCCGGCTTGTGTATCTCCAAACGTTCTTAAAGTGCTGGTTGATAATTTCAATATCAGAGCAAACACAACCGTTGAAGCAGATATGAAAGTGCTTCTGAATCAAGCGTGAGCTTCAGAAAAAACCTGGTGTTGCGTCAACAAACATTGATGCAACACTAGCATAAATTATCAAAATATGCTGAAAAACATAAAAATTATGGTTAAAAAGAGGGAATAAAGTGAAAGTCGTTGAGATGAAATCTTCACCTGAAAAACCAAATCCTCACAATGTAAGCGTTCGGACTCTTTATGATACAGAACATGCCCAAGCAGTACACATAGAACTCAAGCCAGGAGAAACCTTAAAAAAGCATATCACTCCAACAGATGTCTTTTTCTATATTCTTGAGGGAAAAGGTATTGTTGAGATTGGGGATGAACAACAGGAGGTCATTAGGGATACGTTAATTGAAAGTCCTGCAAAAGTTCCCCACCGCCTTTTGAATCCCGGAGATGGAGTCTTTAGAGTACTTGTTGTTAAAGTCCCGAGGCAAACTGAATCCACACGTTTGCTGTAAGATTTAATCACACTAACAGGATAAATAAAACAATAGAGGAGAAATATGTCTACAGAAGAGAATAAAGCAATAGTCCGTCGATTCTTTGAGGAAGGGCCCTCTAAAGGAAATCTAAATATTGCTGATGAACTGCTATCATCTGATTTCACTCTTCATGTTCCTCTTCCTGTATCTTCAGGAATCAATGGAATAAAAGAAGTAATCACCTCATGCAGAGCAGCCTTCGAGCATCTTAATGTTACAATAGAAGATATGATTGCCGAAGGAGATAATGTGGCTGCTCGCTTCACAGCCCATGGTATACATAAAGGCGATTTTATGGGTCTGCCAATCACAGGAAAACCAATAACTATGACTGGTATAGAGGTCTTCCGTATTAAGGATGGTAAGATTGTCGAGTTGTGGGGTGAGGCTAACCTTCTCGGCCTGATGCAACAGTTAAGGAATTTTTCTTCACCTGGGAGCCAGGGTTAAACTCCACCAGGCACACAGTATCCTGCTTGGTATTTAGTTCCTCGACTCTCACCTTGACAAAAAGGGATAAGTGAGCCTATGAAAAAAATTAGAATAGGAATGTTTTCCTGGGAAAGTTTGTATTCCATACGTGTTGGGGGAATTGCCCCCCATGTATCCGAACTTTCAGAAGCTCTTGCAGCTGAGGGACACGAAGTTCACCTTTTTACACGGGGCCACGAAAATAATGATGAGATAATTACTGGCGTCCACTATCACAGAGTTACCTGTGATCAAATTGGGGGGATAGTGGAACAGATGAACATGATGTGCGAAAATATGTACAATCGGTTCCTGAATGTAAGAGAGAAAGCAGGTGAATTTGACGTCTTGCATGGGCACGACTGGCATCCTGTAAATGTTCTCTGTAGAATAAAAGCCGAGTTCGGGCTGCCCTTTGTTCTGACTTTTCACAGCACTGAATGGGGACGTAATGGAAATCGTTATGGAGACTGGTGGGAGGCAAAGGAAATCTCGCGTAGGGAATGGCTCGGAGGGTACGAATGCTCCGATGTGATCACTACTTCGACAATGTTGAAAAAAGAAATTCAGCAAATTTACAAAATTCCCGATTACAAACTCTGGAAAATTCCTAACGGCATAAATGTGGGAAAGATCAAAAGAGAAGTCGATCCAGGGAATATAAAAAAGCATTATGGCATTCATCCGTGTCTTCCAGTTGTGCTTTTTACTGGGAGGATGGCATATCAGAAAGGGCCTGACCTGCTAATAGAAGCTGCGGCAAGGGTTCTGAAAAAAAAGAATGCACAGTTTGTACTCATAGGAGAAGGGGAAATGCGCGCCCATTGTGAATATCAAGCTCATAAACTTGGGATCGGTAATTCCTGTAACTTTCTTGGGTATGCCCCGGATAATACTGTGATAGACTGGTTTAATGCCTGTGACCTTGTTTGCATTCCTAGTAGGAACGAGCCTTTCGGAATTGTCGTACTTGAAGCCTGGGACGCAAGTAAACCGATAGTCGCAAGTGATGCAGTTACCCTTGTGGAAAACTTCAAAACAGGCATTATTGCTTATAAAGAACCCTCTTCTATTGCCTGGGGTCTAAATTATATTCTTGAAGGGCTTGGTCGTAACAGGATGGGAGAAAAAGGGAACGATCTTCTTAAACAGAAATACAACTGGAAAACCATAGCGGAAAAAACGTTGGAAGTATATGAGAAATTGGTTGAAAAGCACAAATCCAGTTTTTGAAACTCAAGAAGCTGATGTTTCTCTTAGAGCCCATCCAGAAAGTCAAAAATGAGTAAAGGAATAAATGAACTCATAAAATGTTTTAATAATTAAAAGGGGGGAAGTAGTTGATTCGACTGAAAAGGATTTACGAACAGTCATCAGACCAGGACGGATTCAGGGTACTTGTTGACAGGCTTTGGCCCAGAGGGCTTCGAAAAAATGAAGTCAGGATTGATCTGTGGTTAAAGGAGATAGCTCCTAGGGACGAGCTTAGAAAACTGTTTTCACATAATCCTGAGAAATGGGAAGAGTTCAGGAAATGCTATCTTGAAGAACTGGAGCTAAAAGAAGAGTATGTACAGAAACTCATAGATAAAGCGAAAGAAACTGACCTGACCCTGCTCTACGCCGCAAAAAATGAAGATTTTAATAACGCCGTAGTTTTAAAGGAGTATCTGAACTCCAAATTAAAGAGATCTTGATTACGAAAAATTGGATAGTACAAAAAGTGTGTATCGATTCCATATATCATAAATAAGCCATGGATAAACATAGATGAGCGCAGATCGGAACCCGTGCATTTGAATCACACCTCTCACGAGTGTGTGGACTGAACTTAAGTTTTAGTGCCTCAGAACTCATAGGGCTCATCATGAAATCAGCGAAATTTTTCATCACAGGCACTCAATTGATATTCATATAATATATGCGGTTAGTATAAGAAATATCTTTCAGAAAAAAGAAAACATTTTAAATATAAAACATGTCCTGAAATATCCTTAAAAACGTTTTTCAGTTTTCTCCGTTGGGTCCGGCCTCGATCTCAGCAGCAATTTCCCTGGCAGCTTCTCTTGGGGAGTCTGCTCTATAAATGCTTCTTCCTACAATTACCCAGTCTGCGCCTGCGGCAATAACATCAGACGCTTTTCCTCCCTGGGCGCCGACTCCAGGCGAGATGATGGTGAGTTTGTCACCTATAATTTCTCTTATCGCCTTCACTCTTTCCGGTCTGGTTGCAGGGGCAACAAGGCCGAAAGCTCCTGCTTGGGCTGCCATCCTTGCAATCGTTTCTCCGACGGGCTGGAGGAATTCGGCTCCTCCTGGGTGGCTCATTTCGCTTACCACGAACACATCTTTCCCGTACTCGGAAGCGACCTCAATACAGGCATCAAGGCTGTCCCGACCTGTAAAGCCCTGGACAATAACTGCATCGGCTCCTGCCTCAAAGACCTGCTCGCAGATAAGGCGGTTGGTATTTGGAATATCGGCAACCTTGAAATCGGCTATTATGGGAGCAAACTCGGAAAGTTCCCTGATAATTCCAAGTCCGGTAGCAAGTACTAGAGGGTAGCCTACCTTTACAGCGTCCACGAATTCCGAGACATCTTCTGCAATTTTGAGCGCTTCTTCCCTATCGGAAACATCAAGTGCAAGGATCATACAGCTTTTCTTTTCCATAAAATCACCTCTTTGGAAGGCGTGTACGCACAGCTGCAACCATGAGCGGGAGAGTAATAGTAGCATCTGCATACACGGTTACTGATTTTGCGTTTTCTCCTACCTTTCCCCAGGACTGGGCTTCGTCAAGAGTCGCCCCGCTCAGGCCTCCGGTCTCAGGGTGATCCATTGTTAATTGAATTGCATAGTCAAAGGACTTAGGAGTCACAAGCATGGACTGGAGAATATAATTTTTAGGAACTCCTCCTCCAAGCAGCAGGGCACCTGCACTCTCAGCCGCATAGCAGATTTCCATAAACTCATGCATATCAGCAAATGCATCCACATGCAGAGGGTTTCCTTCTTTGTACAGCCAGGCCTGAAGCCCTATTACCGAGTCCTGGAGGGCAGGGCAATATACAGGCACTCCTACTTCTGCTGCGGTTTTCAGGATAGAGGAATCATCATCAAGATTTTTTCCAATCTCGGTAAGCACCTGCCTGATAGAGAGTTTTTCCTGAGGAAGACCTGAGTAAACGCCCTGTAAAAATTCCTCAAGATCTGTAAAGTGCTGGTCCGGAAGATAAACATCATAAATCCTGTCAATACATTCATTCCGTAGCTGAATATCGTTTGTACAGTCCGTGCCCTTATAATGGTGAAGGCCCAGAGCCTCGACAGTGTCGTGCACCATATTAGCTCCTGTCGTGACAAGCACGTCGATGTAGCCGTCGCGTATTAAATCTGCAACAATGTTTCTCATGCCTGCAGGAGTCATGGCACCTGCAAGTCCGAAGAATTTAGTGGTTTTTTCGGAAGCCAGCATTTCATAATAAATATCTACGGCCTCAGCCAGCCTGCCTGCTCCAAAGGCGCAGCCTTTGTATTCCCTGACAAGCTCGTCAACACTCATGTCGGGACTGATCTTTGCAGCTTTGATTGGGGTCGAAAGTTTTTTGTTTGGAGTATTACAATCCATTCGATTTCCCTCATGAAAAGGTATGATAGGACCTACTTTTGAGAATTATCTCTTTGAAAACTATCTCTTTGGGAACTATCTCTTTGAAAATTATCAATTCTAGATTATTTTGAGCTGATATTGAGTTACCTGAAAATACATAGTATATGATAAACTTTCTCTTTACATGTTCTTTCTTTAAGTGCACGTAAAATACTTAGAGTATTGACTTAGAGCACAATCTTGCCTGAAAATTATTACACACTCTTGAAAACCATTACTCGTTTGATATCGGACTAGTAACTGAAAGCATCAAGCTAGAATCCAGTCAGGACAGCCTTTGATGAATATGGACCTGTAAATAAAAAGCTATATGAGTAAAAATCCTGAAAAGTTATGACTGGAAAATTCAAAAGCTTGAGAACCCTCACTTGAGGGTTCAAAAGGTTAAAAAATATCTGCTAGAATGCAAAAGGGTGAATAATATCTCATTTTTCAATCAGGTTGATTTAAGCATATCCTGTGATATCCTGGCCAATTGGAGTGCTTTTTCTTATGCACTCTTCCCCGGAGTTAATCATATCTTCAACCGCAGTTTTCAATATGGAAGGATAAACCTGGCCTACTTGCTCCCATACAGGTCTTCCATGGCAGAAAAACTTAAAAGTAGGCGTGCCCTGAACTCCAAACCTTTCAACAGTCCAGGGATTCGTTTCAATGTTCATGCGGGCAAAAACGGCTGAACTCTTGAATTCGTTTGCATAGTTCATAAAATAAGGTTCCATAGCTTTGCAGTAAGGGCAGGTAGGGCTGTAGAACATTATAATAACCGGCTTTTTAGAGCTTTCTACTACTTCTCCCCATGTCATATCTCCAATTTCCATAACATTGCTTCCGTTCAATTAATTACCCCCAAAGTTATGAACAAGTTAACAGAATAAATTAATCAAGTTTAAGGCCTATCGAAATCAGTTATTCAGTTCATTGCATTTTGTATATGAGATTGCTTTTATTATGTCAATATTATCTATTTTTATAAGATTAATATTTATGCTTTGTAAAATTAAAGTTTACGCTGCTTTAGAAAATCCCTTAAAAAGCCTCTTAAATCGCTTCTTTATCCAGAAGTTCTAAGCGGGAAGTTCTAAACAAGTAAAGAAGAAATACAAAAGGAATAAAGGGGAAAGGCAATGGAAGTAGAGAGGAAAGACAATAGAAGTAGAGAGGAAAGACGATAGAAGTAAAGAGGAAAGACAATAAAGTAAAGAAAAATTAAAAAGTGGGTGACAGAACTGGTTCTTCAGTTCTGTGTTATCTTGGCGAGATTTTTCCAGGAACCGAACCCCGTCCTTGTTCAAGGATTCAAAAGTTTCTAAAGAGGAATGAAGTTTATAGGGTTTTTCCGTTTAGACTTTTTTGCCTTCACCCTCAGGGTTCATGACCTCACAAAAACATGTGCTGCAGACGTATTTATCCTCGAGACATGTTTCTTTAAAGTCAACTTTTGGGCCTCCCGGTTTTGCAGTTGCCTCCCTGAACACATAGAACTTTTCGTTAAATTCGATTGGCTGGCCGCATCTCGAACATACGAAAGGTGGGTTCTCAACCGAGTCAATTGCACACTCAATGCATATCAGATCGGACTTATCCCCTTGAACATCTTTGAACTTTATTGGTTTCATATCCAGGCTGGTGTCTACAACCAGTACATCTTCCAGAAGTTCCCGGCCACAAATGTTACAATACTCTTTCATTGTGCTGCCTCCTATGTCCAGAGGGTTTCTCACCAAACCTTGTGCTGAGCATACACAAGGCTTCACTGTCTCCGTGTTTGCACTCAAATCATATTCCCCAGTTTCAGCTTATTACCCATTCTCATACCGAATCGTTTTATTTTTAGATGTCCAATTCGGCACAGTCCTTCACACTGTTAAGTTGCGTTTTGCCTGCTGGCGTTGGCTTACCAGCATATCAACCTGAGAAGATTGGTCCAGAGCTGGAAAAGCAAATAATATAAATTACACGCAAATATTTTTTACAACGTGGTTCCGAAAATACTTTTCGCATTTGAGTCGAAACAACATTAGAAGACACTTTACAAAATACGTTTTAAACCGCTTTCTAGTCTCTGGTTTTAAACTTCCCTATGGAAATATAGGTCTTGAAACTATATACAGTTATTGATTTTGATCAAAAAATACATGTTCTTCTAAGTGTAATAAGTAGATCACAAAAACAGTAGAGAAATAAAGAAACAGTAAATACTCTGAAAGAAAATAACTAATTATCCTAAGAAAGTTAGAAGTGATCAAAACTAAATTGTCACGTAAATAGAATGCAGGTCGTTTAAACAAATAGAATAAAAGTCGCTCTCCTAATAAACTAAGATACAGGTAAATAAAGAGAATAAAACAAAGAACTTTATTCATCTTTGATCAATACATAAGACGATAAAGAAGATTACTCAAAAGGGTTCGAAAAAATGCTTAAGCAGAGATTTGTGCTGGATACTACTGCATTAACGGACCTGCAGACGCGTGAGGTTATGGGCTATGCTTCCCTTTGCGAGGGAATGAAAGCGATTCTTGACCTGATAGCCGATGCTCGTCTGCATTTCGGGATAAGCTGTTACGTACCTTATCCGTCAGTATACAAAGAGATGTACGAATTTGCAAGCCGCAACGGCTGTGACAGGGAGGTTGTGGCTAAAATAGATACCTGGCTTGTAAAAAAATCTCCTGACAGGTATAGAGTTAGCGTAACTTCTCAGATCTTTCATGAGTATGTTGCTTACATGCGGGAGAGAATTAACCGGGGAATGGGAGTAGCAGAGGATGCGATATGGGAGGCAGCTACTGAATGTCTCTTTATGGAAAATCCTCAAAATAAGAAAAAAGAGTATAAGGAAGAGGTTGAGAGGGAAGTAATCGGGGGGATCATTGGCAAATTCCGAAATAAATATCGAGCTGCCCTTAGATATGGAATTCTTGATAGCGCTCCTGATATTGATGTTCTCATTCTTGCCAAGGAGCTTGATGCTGCAGTAATCGCAAGTGATTACGGGATTGAAAAGTGGGCCGAACAGCTTGGAGTCCGTTTTGTACCTGCAAACGTTTTTCCCATGATGATACAGGAGTACCTGAAACATCTTCCGGAAAACGAAAATGAGCCAGAGTCAGGAAACAAAGACAAAAGTAAAGAAGGACCATCGGGAGAAATTGAATTCATTTAACAACTTCAATTTTCAATCCTTTATTACAATCAAAAATTACAATCAAAATTAAAACCTGAGCAATAGTAAATTCTGGACACTTAACCGGACAAGAAGGTTGAGATTAGTCAGATCAGAGGCTTGAGATTAGTCAGGCAAAAGGCTGAGATTAGTCAGGCAAAAGGCTTGAGATTAGTCAGGCAAAAGGCTTGAGGTTAAATCAGGGGAATTAGCTTCAGGATGTGCTATTGAACTATAAGTCTCAGTGAGGAGTATAAGACATCGGTTATTATCAAGCCTTAAAGTACTTATGCCTTTAAGGAATCGTGCTTTTAATAGTGTCCTTTAAAAAAACATGCCTTTTAATAGTACTTTTTAGAGAAAATGTACCTTTAAACGTGCTTTTAAGGAGAATATACCTTAAGGGTAACTGTACTTTAGGAGACGCCATTTAAGGGGACTGTGCCTTTTAAAGAATTGGGGGTAAGAGTTTGAGAAATATAGTTATAGAAGAATTAAAAGCACCCGAAGTTTACCGCCAGAGGGTTGAGGTTGTAGAACGAAAAGGTCTAGGACATCCGGACTATATTTGTGATGCCATAATGGAACAAATTTCAGTAAATCTGAGCCGGAAGTACCTTGAGACTTTCGGGAGTATCCTGCACTATAATATAGATAAAGGCATGCTCGTTGCAGGGGAAGTGGAAGGAAAATTGGGAGGAGGTAGAGTTGTAAGCCCTATGAAACTTATTATAGGGGATAGGGCCACTTTTGAAGCTCAGGGGATAGAAATCGACGTTCCCGAGCTTGCAGTCGGTACTTCACAGCAATGGATCCAGGATAACCTCCGCTTTGTGGACCCTGAAAATCTCATCTATCAGATTGAACTAAAAAGAGGCTCTGCAGAACTTACGGATATCTTTAGCAGAGGAGAAGAAATTCTCGGTGCAAATGACACTTCTGCAGCAGTTGGATATGCTCCTCTCAGTCCTACCGAGAAGCTTGTTTTCGAATGCGAGCGATACCTGAACTCGAGAAAGTTCAAAAAGGAATATCCTGAATCCGGAGAAGATGTAAAAGTTATGGGGCTCAGGCACAGGGAAGACATACATCTGACTGTTGCAATGCCGCTTGTGGATAGGTTTGTTGAATCAGAAGAAGCATACTTTAAGAAGAAAATCGAGCTGCATAACCGTATTGAAGAGTTTACTGCCGGATTTGCAGAAAAAGCAAGGGCTGAACTTGAGTCCTGTATGTGTCTTAAACCTACAGTCTCCTTGAACACTCTTGACGTTCCGGGTAGGGGGCTGCAAGGGATTTATACCACTGTAACCGGCACTTCTGCTGAGGATGCAGATGGTGGACAGGTAGGGCGTGGAAACCGGGTAAACGGAATAATTCCATTAAACCGTCCTGTTAGCAGTGAAGCTGCCGCAGGTAAAAACCCTGTAAGCCATACAGGAAAAGTTTACAACCTTCTTTCCCACAGGATCGCAGCGCATATCTACAGCGAGGTGCCTGACATTTCCGAAGTTTATGTCTGGCTTTTGAGTGAAATAGGAACTCCAATCGACCAGCCTCAGATTGCAACTGCCCAGCTTATAATGAAGAAAGGGTCTGCGAGTGAGGTTGAAAAAGAAGTGGCTGAGGTAATGGAAAAAGAGCTTGAGAATATACAGGCCTTCTCCATGGAACTTGTTGCAGGAAAATGTCCTGTATGTTGAAAAGAGGTTTTTCCGGAGAAATTTATACCCCGGCGATAAAAGCAATAAGCGCAAAGAACATTGCAATCTTGAACATTTTTGAAGATCTGGTAGGATTGTTGCGAGCAAGAAGCTGGTAGATTGCTGCAAGAAACCCCAGATCTGCCAGAAGGATAAGGTAAAGATAACGCAGGCCAAGTACTGACAGAACATAAGGGAGAGGGCTCAAAAATACTGCCAGAAACCCTATAAGCACTGCAAGGTAGCTTGCTTTTTTTGCTCCTACTCGAAGAGGCAGAGTATCTGCTCCTTCAATTTTATCCCCTTCCATGTCCTCAATATCCTTTACAATTTCCCTGGCAGTAATCGCAAGGGCTGCAAGCAGGAAGAGTATAAAAAGGTCTTTGAGTCCTTCAAGCCCAAAAACCGAGGCTCCGAATAAAAAGCTTGAGCCGGTAAGGTAGCCTATGCTCAGGTTTCCTAATAGAGGAGTGCCTTTGAGAGTTTTTGCGTAGAAGATGAGTAGAAGGGAATTAAATAGTGCAATTAACCCGCAAATTGGGTTGATTGAGAAAGCCAGAAGAGTCCCGAGGGTAAACAGGATATAAGAAAAATAAAGTGCTTCTTTTAACTTCATCCTGCCTGATGGAATAGGCCTATCTGGACGATTGATTGAGTCTATCCTGACATCAAAATAGTCATTAATGGCATTTCCTGCGCCTGCAACCAAAAATACGACCATAAACACAAGACCTGAAAAAAAGAAAGGAAATTTTTCAGGGCTATAAAAACCGGGGTCATTGGAAGCCAGGATATTAAAAGCTATCAATGTTCCGATTACGGCTGCAAAACCTGCCATGAGGCAGTTTCCGTATCTTATAATCTCCATATATGTGCGTATGCCTGCGGACATCACAACAAAGCAGTGTTATAAAGTATTAAAGGTATCGGATTTTCTTTCCCGGGTTCTGCTTCGGTAGACTCTGGTGTACTTTTCGTTCACTTCGTTCACTCAAGATTGCTGATATGATTTGATATGATTTGATATGATTTGATTTGATTTGATATGATTTGATCTGATATAATTTGATATGAGTTGATGTGATTTAATATTGGTGTGATTTAATGTGAGTTGGTGTGATTTAATATGAGTTGATGTGATCTGATCCATTCTTTTTTGGAAAGATTACTCAATTTATATATTATATACTATATAATTTAAAGAGTATATTTACTGAAAGGATAATATTAAGTAAAACAAAGTTTTATGTCTTGCCGTTCTTCCCTTTGATATCTGTTAAAGGTTGACCAGTTTCAAAGAGGCAGGCAGATATAGTTAGTGATCCTTGACCCTTTAATCAGGTTCTGCTTCTGTCACTACCAGACTAGAAAAATTGGCTTGGAACAAAGAGTATGTCTTAGACTAACAGCTTATTGGAGAAAACCTACTGAATTAAACCACTGGATATTGTTTCTGTAAATTAGATGATCATTTATCAATAATTTACTGGTGTACAGATGTTTCTGTTTACAGACTGTGGGAGGAGGCAAATAAAAAATGAAAGCCGGTTTTTGTAATTCATTATTTTATATACTATTGATAACGCTAGTAATCCTTGGAATGGCTCCCGGTATGGTCCATGCTCTAGGAAATAACGGAAGCTCAGTCTCAGATAGTGGAAGTTCAGATACAGGAGATTCAGTCTCAGATAGTGGGAGTTCAGATACAGGAGATTCAGTCTCAGATAGCGGAAGTTCAGATGCAAGAGATTCAGTTTCAAACAGTGGAAATTTAGACACGAATACTGAAGATTCAGACACAAACAAAGTGGATTCAGGCTCAAGTGATGGTAGTTCGGATTCTGGCTCAAGTGACGGAAGTTCAGACTCTGGTTCAAATGACAAAAATTCAGGTTCCGGCTCAAGTGACGGTAGCTTAGATTCAGGCTCAAACGATGGTAGTTCGGATTCCGGCTCAAGTGATAAAAACTCGGATTCCGGCTCAAATGATGGTAGTTCGGATTCTGGTTCAAGTGATGGTAGTTCAGATTCTGGCTCAAGTGACGGAAGCTCAGATTCCGGCTCAAATGATAAAAACTCAGACTCCGGCTCAAATGATGGTAGTTCGGATTCTGGCTCAAGTGATGGCAGTTCGGATTCTGGCTCAAGTGATAAAAACTCGGATTCCGGCTCAAGTGACGGAAGCTCAGATTCCGGCTCAAATGATGGTAGTTCGGATTCTGGCTCAAGTGATAAAAACTCGGATTCCGGCTCAAGTGACGGAAGCTCAGATTCCGGCTCAAATGATGGTAGTTCGGATTCCGGCTCAAATGATAAAAATACAGATCCCGGTTCGAGCGATGATAACTCAGGCACTGGCACTAACCCGGATAATGGGAATTCGGATTCCGGTTTAGACGATGGCAATTCAGGCACTAATCCGGATGATGGGAATTCGGACTCCGGTTTAGACGGTGGTAGTTCAGATACTAACCCGGATGATAAAAGTTCCTCTACTGATTCGGATGACGGAGATTCTGGTAAAGGAGATTCAGACTCAGGCAGCGGAAGTTCAGATAACAAAAAATCGGATACTGGAAACTCAGACACCGTAAGTTCAGGTACAAGTACGGATACTGGAAACTCAGGCACTAAAAGCTCGGATATCGTAAGCTTGAACAGTGGAAACTCTGATACTCATAGTTCAGATAACACAAGTTCAGACACCAAAAGTTCAGGTAACACAAGTTCGGATACCGAAAGTGCAGATAATAGCAGTTCCGATACTGGAAATGAGGATTCGAATTCTTCTGATGATTCAGGTATGAATCTTGTTTCCAGCGAGCCTGCAACCAATATTGCTGTTAAGGAACTTTCAACCAGGAGTATCGTGAGTGATTATCCTATCCAGTTCGATTTTACAAAAAATGCCACGTGCATTGTAAATATTGAATTTAATCCGAAGAAAACATTCCGAAAAACAACAACAGTTGTAGAAGAACTTAAAAACAGATCCACTCTTGTCCCGACTTCTCCTGAAGGTACAGTATATAAATATGTGAATATCTGGGTAGGAGATAGTGGAGCAGGGCTTCCTACTTCTATTAAAAGCGGATTTGTAGAGTTCAAGGTTGAAAAGGAATGGATCAAAGATAATAATATCAGTAAGGCTCAGGTAGTCCTGCAAAGGTATGATAGCAATTGGCAGCCTCTTTACACGGAAAAAGTTAGAGAAGACGAAAATTACATTTACTTTAAATCGGAAACTCCTGGCTATTCCTTCTTCGCAATAACGGAATACACAGGGCAAAATATAATGAAAGTTAGTGGGGCAGGAAAAATACAGGAAACCCTGAGAAATCTTGGAAGCGAAGGAAAAGCAGCTCTTTATGGAAATGCAGGAAATGGAAATAGTAAAATAAAGAATCCAATGGGAACAGCCAGGATATTTATGGCAATTTCCTTACCGCTCTTCATGATTCTTGTTGGATATGGCATATTTAAGAAAAAGATATGAGAAAAACGTACAGATCTGAGAAAAACGTACAGATAGAAAAAGATCTAAGAAAAACGTACAGATCTGAGAAAAACGTACGTTAGATGAAGTATGTGAGATTTCTCACCTGCTTCTTACTACTTTTCCCATCATTGAAATTAAGTGGATCTCACATACAAGATTTTAAACGCCAGATGCTCATCGAATTTTTACCGCGAGCATCCGGTCAAGTGCTTCTTTTGCCCTGATTCTCACATCATATGGGACAGTGACTATATGCTGGAGTTTTTCAAGCGATATCAGGATTTTCTCAAGATTTACCATTTTCATGCTCGGGCAACAGGCAAATTCCGAAATGCAGTAGTATTTCTTTTCGGGAGCTGCCTTATGTAGCCCGTGGAGGAGTCCGCATTCCGTACCTATGATGAACTCTTTTGCAGGAGAGTTTTTTGCATATATTATCATCCCTCGCGTGCTTGCTATATGGTCTGCAAGCTCCAGAACCTCGGGGCGGCATTCGGGGTGTGCAATAAACTTTGCTTCAGGATGCTTTTCCTTCATTTTCAGGACATCCTCTCTCAGGATCTGATGGTGCGTTGGGCAGTGCCCCTCCCAGGGAATTATTTTTTTGTCAGTCCGGGCTTCAACATAGGCAGCCAGGTTTTTATCAGGCACAAAAATTATCTCATCAGCTTCCAGAGAATTTACTACCTCTACGGCATTTGCAGACGTACAGCAGATGTAAGACTCAGCCTTGATGGCAGCCGAACTATTAACATAACAGACCACCAGAGCATCGGGGTGCTTTTCTTTTTCTCTTTTAAGACCTTCAATGTTCACCATGTCTGCCATGGGGCAAGTAGCATCGATTTCGGGCAAGATTACTGTTTTTTCAGGACAGAGAATTGCAGCGCTTTCTCCCATGAAATGAACGCCACAAAAGACGATTATATCAGCAGTCTGACGGACAGCCTCCTGGCTAAGCCCAAGAGAGTCTCCTACAAAATCTGCAATATCCTGAACCTCAGGACGGGAATAGTAATGAGCAAGAATAACTGCATTTCGTTTTATTTTGAGTTCTTTGATCCTTTCTATTAGCTCTGCTTGCTGCATGGGACCACCGTATGTTTTTAAAGTAGAATCCGGAAACAAGGATCCGGTCTGATACTGAAGATCAAGCTTAAAATAATCAGTTTATATAATAGGTTTTAACAGGCGAATAAACGTAAAAAGGAGTGCAATGTAATGGAACTCCATCCAGCGCGCTCTTTTTGCACGATGCCATTTACTTCTGAGAGCTTACGTCTTAACTCTCCCGCACTATATAATATTTGTGAATATCATTTGTGAATATCATTTGTGAATATCATTTGTGAATATCATTTGTGAATATCATTTGTGAATATCATTTGTGAATATCATTTGTGAATAATATTTTTTGTGAACTTTCCTAATCGCCGTCCGAGTCCCACACTCCATTTCAAAAAGTGGCTTACCTTCAAGCTTTTTCAAAAAGGCTTGCCCACAAACTTTTTGAAAAAAGCTTTGTCTATTCAGGTGCCGATCTGGACCGGACTCAGGATCTTTTTCAGGGTGGAAATTGCAGAAAGGGCGGCAAGATAACTGGTTTTCGGGTTTTCCGGGGAGGGGAGGTTTTCAACTCTTGTAGAAAGTTTGCCAAATTCGCCTTCTACAGTTATCTCATGTACGTTTCTGGACAAGGCAGGGTCAGCGATTACTCTTACTTTCGTCCGTTCAAAACCTATGCCTGCCAGGCTTATTGTAGCTGCAACATTGACATTTGCAGGGAAGGCTTTGACTGCTTCCGCGGCAGGTCCTTCAAAAAGCAGGGTTTCTTTTTCTATTGTTTCGAGCTTAATTCCCAGAGCTTTAACATGGGGAGCTCCAGCGAGGCCCATAGGTGGTTTTCTGGTAGTAAGGGTAACTGATGAGATTTCCGCTGCTGAGGCGGAGTTTATTCCATCAATGCCAGCAACTGCACCTGAAGGGAAATAGAGCTTGCAGTTATTCTGCTTTGCAAGTGTGAAGAGCCTTTCTCTGAGTTCTTCGTCCGCAAGAGCGCCTACACTCATAACCATCACATTACGTCCAGCTTCAAGAGCTTGCGGTACTATTAACCTGACAGCTTTTTGAGAGGCACATTCTATAACAAGATCTACATTTTGCAATAGTTCTTCAATTGTCATTGAGGTCGGACTATACTTTTTCAGGGAGGCTGTAAGTTCCTGGACTCTACTCTCAGAAGAGTCACAGAGGGCATACAACTCTGCATCAATAATTCCTTTATCAATAGCCTTGCAAATCTGTCCGCCAATAAATCCGCAACCAATAACTCCTATTTTCAGCATTTCAGGCTCCTGTAAATAATCAATAAACCTTGATCTAACCAATAAACCTTGGTCTAATCAGTAAATCTTGATCTAACCAATAAACCTTGGTCTAATCAGTAAATCTTGATCTAACCAATAAACCTTGGTCTAATCAGTAAATCTTGATCTAACCAATAAACCTTGATCTTTAGATTTTAGCACCCGGCTTTAAAAGCCTGAGGACCAGGTACTGTATTTCTTTCCCTCTTTTAAAGCCTTCTGTTGAGACTATTGAGATTTTTTCTTAATGGGGAAACCCCAAAATGTCCGTATCTCTTATAAATTGTGGCAACATAAAATAGCATGGTAAAAATTATGCTTATAAAAGAGGTTGAAAGCTTTATAGAAGAAGATCTGGGATACGATGATGTCTCGTGCACTATTGTGCCTGACAGACCTGCAGAAGCTGTTATCTTCACAAAAGAAGACTGTACTGTTGCAGGGATTAAAGAAGCCGGATCAATTTTTTGCTATCTTGGGATTCAGGCTGAAACCACTCTTAAAGACGGGGATCGCCTCAAAGAAGGGGAAATAATTTTCAGGCTAAACGGAGGAGCAGTATCTATTCTCAGGGCAGAGCGACTGGCTCTGAACTTCCTCGGACACCTGAGCGGGATTGCTACCCTTACACGTGCCTGCGTGGATACGGTAAGAAAATATTCCGAAACTACAAGAGTTGCCTGCACCAGAAAAACCACTCCAGGAATAAGGAAGTTCGAAAAGCTGGCTGTAGCTTCAGGTGGAGGAGATACTCACAGGTTCAATCTCTCGGACTCTGTTATGATTAAAGATAATCACATTAAACTGATGGGAATAGAAGCCGCAATTGAGGCTGCAAAAAAAACCAGCTTCACCAGGAAAATTGAAGTCGAGGTCGAATCTTCAGAAAACGCAGTGCTTGCTGCAAAACTGGGAGCCGATATTATAATGCTTGATAATATGCAGCCCAATACTATCCAAGAAACCCTCAAAATACTTGAAGGAAAAGGGCTTAGAGACTCAGTTATTGTGGAAGCGTCTGGAGGAATTTCCCGGGAAAACCTTGAAAATTATGCAAAAGCAGGGGTAGATGTCATATCTATGGGCTCCCTTATTCATAGATCAAGATGGATAGATATGAGTCTGGAAATTGTCAATCTCGACATATAAAAGCTACTCCTTTTTTAATTTTTAAAATTTTATTTATATTTAGTGTTTTAGAAATCACAATTAGCCATACTATTTTCCAGAAAATTATTGGTATTTAAGAAGTAATCGAAAAATTAGTTAACTATATGTAATATTTTATTCTTAGTAAATAGAGAGAAGTAACATAAGAAAACACCCCAAGTGTTAAATTAAATATAAATTATTTTGTATGAGTGCTTGCCTTTGTCCTGATCGCAGCATCAGAACATATAAGTGAATCCTCAGCAGGTACAGCATAATTTTTTCTGTAAAAGAATTTCAGTTCTCAATTTTAATCGTAAGATTCCCACAAATTCGCCTATACTCATGAACTCGCCTATACAATAAGATGAATATTGGGCTCCATAATCTCTAAACCCATTGGAACTGGATGCACTAGCTTGTCCTCGAACAAAGTGTTAGGATGTGATGAGAATACATAATCTCAACCAAGCTCTCGGGCATGCAGATAGATTAATTCCCTTGAAGGGAGGAAGGGATCATACTCACGGAGGAGGGGAAGTCATCACTCCTCAAGTAATCGAAGAGTTATCCATGAATGCGTGGCCTGCCTTGCAAACCATGTTGTATGACGGATGGGTACTGCGCTATTCAAAGGGATATACAAAGCGAGCCAACAGTATCAATCCAATCTATCCATCCACCCTTAGTATAAACAAAAAAATTGAGAAATGTGAAGCACAATTTCGTTCATTGAGTATTGATGTGGTGTACAAGCTGACCGCCTATACCCGACCGGAAAATCTGGATAGACTTCTGGAAGAAAAAGGCTATGAAAGAAAGGATGAAACAATTGTCAAGGTAATAGAATTACTGGATTTCCAGGAGCCTGTAATGAAGGACGTAGAAATCAGAAACATTCTGACGAAGCAGTGGCTTGATGCCTTCTGCCAACTCTTAAAGGTCAGCGAAAAGAACAGGTTGATTCTACAGGATATGATCAACATCATAATCCCTGAAAAGTACCTGTTGCTTTTAAGACAGAACGGAAAAGTTATCGGCTGTGGGATGGGCGTCATTGAAGACGGTTTTGCAGGTATATATGAGATAACTATAGATCCGGAGTTAAGAAGAAAAGGCTATGGTAGACAACTTATGCTGAACATGCTGAAATACGCATATGAGAGAGGTGCCAGGAAGGCTTATCTTCAGGTGGTTGCAGCAAACATACCTGCAGTGCGGTTATATGAGAACTTAGGATTTAAGGAAGCATATCGATATTGGTATAGAATAAAGTAAACTGCCGTTGAGCTAAAGGTTGAGCATTTTATACTTTGCATATAAAAAGGAACGGTGCGGACAAGTAGAAAAGTTGTTTTTATTTCATAAAGGCTTATTTTATTTTACAAATACTTCTTTTATTTTACACATAATTACAGGTTCCGTAGGGCAAGGGTACATCTCCAAAAGCATAGTTGGATACGAAGGAGAGTATCCACAGATTTTTGGTGTTTACTCTGGTCAGCTCTCATTTTTCTTCTTCTAGTGGAAGGTATAGACTAAAACTGTATCAATCAAAAGAGTTCAGCAGCTGGACATATTGCAGTCACGATAACAAGGACAATAAATTCATGCCAGCAATTTAAACTCCACCTTCGGCTAATTTTATCCATAATTTAATCAATAAATCATAATAGATAACACCGTTTACAAAAAATTATTGAAAATATATGAATCAATGGGAAAATTTAGTTACTTTTATGTAATACTTTTCCAGTATCAAGTTAGAGGAAAGTAACATGAAAATATTCTCTAGTATTAAACTTAATAAAGTTATACTCATAGGACTGCTCGTTGCTGTCCTGCTTGCTAGCTCCGGGTGCACGGACAATTCCGAATCTTCAGGTGAGGTAAAAGATGCGGCTCCGGCAGAATCTTCCGAGGCAACAGTGAGTGGTGGATTGGAAGAGTCCGCCGGAATTGCAATAACTGATGGTTTCGGAAGAGAAGTTACCGTACCTGAGAATACAGAAAAGGTAGTCTGCTCAGGAGCCGGATGTCTACGCTATCTTATATACCTGCAGGCTCAGGACTATGTGGTAGGGGTTGATAGTATAGAGAAAGAGAAAAGCGAATTCGAAGGACGCCCTTATGCCCTTGCAAATCCGCAGCTCAAAAACTATCCCTTGATTGGAGAATTCAGAGGCAAGGATGATCCTGAAAAAATAATTGCCATCAACCCTCAGGTCATCCTGAAAACAGGCACAAACGGCCAGCCGACAGCAACCAATAGTGCTGATGCCGATGCGCTTCAGAATAAAACAGGCATTCCTGTTGTCATGTTCCCTTACGGGTCTTTAAAGAATGAAGAGCAGAAAGCTCAAATGTATAATTCACTTCGGATAATGGGTAAGGTAGTAGACAAACAGGAAAGAGCAGAAGAGATAGTCAATTATATCAATGCTACGATGAAAGACCTTGAAAACAGGACTGCGGACATTCCTGAATCCGAAAGAAAAACTGTTTATGTTGGAGGAGTGAGCAGTGCAGGAGCTCATGGAATAATTTCTACAGAACCTGCTTATGCGCCATTCCTCTGGGTGAACGCAAAGAATGTCGCAGCCGGAATGGGCACAGATCATGCCGATATTGCCAAGGAGGCACTCGTAGACTGGGATCCGGAGTATATATTCATTGATGTTGGAACCCTCCAACTTGGTAATGAAGGAGCAATTGGCGAGCTAAAGAATGATACGTCTCTCGCAGGACTCTCGGCTGTAAAGAATAAAAAGGTCTATGGAGTGATTCCTTACAACTACTACAGCACCAACTATGAATCCGTGCTTGCAAATGCTTATTTTATCGGAAAAGTGCTCTATCCGGACAGGTTTAAAGATATCGATCCGGAAGCAAAAGCCGACGAAATCTATACCTTCTTCCTGGGTAAACCTTTATACTCCGAGATAAACGGACAGTATGGCAACCTTGGGTTCAAAGCGATTCCTATATGATCAGCGTATAAAAAGTATATTATGCCAATTTAGTAGTTCCTCAGTTTAGTATTTCCAAAGATTACGTGAAGTAATTTTGAGTGAACTCCATAAGTTAAAATTACTTCAGGTCCAGAACTCAATTGCTTCGCGTAGTTTTTATCTGCTTTTTATTATTTTTACTCTGGTTTAGTTATGTTTTTATCTCGTTTTTTTAATTTTACTTCCTTTTTTGTTTCATTTTCACAGGATTAATTTTTCACGGAGTTAACTTTTAAAAGCATTAATCTTCCAAAGAACAGTCACTACCCTGGGTTTTCATTTTCAACAATTAAAAACAAGTCGGTTAAGGTTACACCATAAGTTTATTCTTATCTGGTTTTAAAAATCACAATAGTTCATCAATTTTAAAAAATTCATTAGATTGGATATTAACTAAGGTAATTTAGTTAATTTTATGTAATACTTTTACTCTTTGATCATAGAGGGATGTAACATGAAAGTTAATTATAATAACAAATTATATAAAATTATTTTTATAGGAGTTCTCATTGCTGCCCTGGTAGTAGTTTCAGGATGTGCGGACAAGTCCGCATCTGACAAGAATCAGGAAGGATCGTCTCCATCAGAAGCCTCAGAAGTTTCGGGTGCTGATAAGGCAGTAGAATCCGGAGAGCTTACAATCGCGGACGGGTTTGGTAGAGAAGTCACTATACCTGAAAGTGTAGAACGGGTTGTTTGCTCAGGAGCCGGGTGCCTGCGCTATCTCGTATACTTGCAGGCCCAGGACCATGTAGTAGGGGTTGATAGCATGGATCAAAAGAAAAACGAACTCGATGGACGCCCTTATGTATATGCGAATCCCCAGCTCAAAAATTATCCCCTGATTGGAGAGGCCAGGGGTAAAGATGATCCTGAGAAAATCATCGAGATTAACCCCCAGGTTATCCTGAAAGCCAGTATGATTGGACAGTTAGCAGCACCTACTGCTACTGAAGCCGACGCTCTTCAGGACAAAACCGATATCCCTGTGGTCTCATTCCCTTACGGTTCTTTGAATAATGAGACACAGAAAGCTGAAATGTACAATTCACTCCGGGTAATGGGCAAGGTAGTAGGCAAACAGGAAAGAGCAGAGGAAGTAATCGATTACATCAATGCTACGATGAAAGACCTTGAAAACAGGACTGCGGACATTCCTGAATCCGAAAGAAAAACTGTCTATATCGGTGGGGTTGGATTATCTGGGGCTCATGGAATAATCTCTACAGAACCTGCTTATGCGCCATTCCTCTGGGTGAATGCAAAGAATGTCGCAGCCGGAATGGGCACAGATCATGCGGATATTGCCAAGGAGGCACTCGTAGACTGGGATCCAGAATATATATTTGTTGATGTTGGAACCCTCCAGCTTGGTAATGAAGGTGCAGTTGGCGAGCTAAAGAATGATACGTCCCTCGCAGGGCTCTCGGCTGTAAAAAACAAAAAAGTCTATGGAGTAATCCCTTATAATTTCTACAGCACCAACTATGAGTCCGTACTTGCAAATGCTTACTTTATTGGAAAAGTGCTCTATCCTGACAGGTTTAAAGATATCGATCCGGAAGCAAAAGCCAACGAGATATACACTTTCTTTGTTGGTAAACCTGTGTTCTCAGACCTGAACGGACAATACAATAATACGGGCTTTAAGCAAATTCTGTAATAAGATGGAGGGTACTAACAGGTGCATTTCGCCAAAGGAGCAGTTCCGGAAGATTATCTTGCATACATACGCAGAAAATACTTCTGGATAATGGGGGGGATTCTATTCCTCTTCATTATGCTTATTTACTCAATTTCGGTAGGAGCGGTAACAATACCGCCTTACGAAGTGCTTCAAACCATAACAGGGCACAGTGTTTCTACAAAATGGGACTCAATAATCTGGAACATCCGTCTCCCTCAATCCCTGGCTGCAATAGTCGCAGGAGCCGGACTCTCAGTTGCAGGAGTCGCGATGCAGTCTATCCTGCGTAATCCTATTGCATCTCCTTTCACGCTTGGGATCTCAAATGCAGGGGCTTTTGGAGCTGCAGTGTCCGTTGTAGTTCTTGGCACAGGGAAAGTACAGTCCACAGTTGCAAATGCCGTGATAATCAATAACCCTTATCTGACAACAATAGTAGCCCTTTTCTTTTGTCTCCTTGCAACAGGAGTGATCCTGCTAATCTCGAGTATACGGGGTGCTTCCCCCGAGGTAATGGTACTTGCAGGAGTTGCGCTTTCTTCCATCTTTACCGCAGGTACGGCATTCCTCCAGTACTTTGCTGACGATACCCAGCTTGCAGCAGTAGTCTTCTGGACTTTTGGCGATGTAGGAAGAGTGAACTGGCTGGAACTTAAGATAATGTCAGGCGTTGTTCTGCTTTCAATTATATACTTCATTGCCAATTGCTGGAACTACAATGCTATAGATGCCGGAGATGAAACTGCAAAGGGACTCGGTGTCAATGTTGAAAGGATAAGGTTAACAGGCATGGTAATCGCAGCCTTTGTTTCTGCAGTACTTGTTGCATTTCTTGGGGTTATAGGGTTTGTAGGGCTGGTCTGTCCTCATATGGTCAGAAGAGTGATAGGGGACGACCAGCGGTACCTGATACCCGGTTCTGCCCTGTTTGGGGGAATTCTGCTTCTGGCATCAGACACTGCTGCAAGGCTCATAATATCACCGTATGTGCTTCCCGTATCTATCCTTACTGCTTTCATGGGAGCGCCTGTTTTCATATACTTACTTCTTAAGGGGTATAAACGATGATTCTCTCAGTAGAAGAACTTGAATTCTTGTATCGCAACCGTAAAATTCTCCATAAAGTAGCTTTTTCTATCGAGGAAGGAGAAATTGTAGCAATCCTTGGACCCAATGGGGTTGGCAAGACTACGCTCTTAAAGTGTCTTAACAAAATTCTTCGCCCTAAAGGAGGAGCAGTTCATCTTGATGGAAATAACCTTTTTAACCTTGGAACAATGGAGATCGCACGCCTTGTCGGGTATGTTCCCCAGCGGGTAGAAACCGGGAGACTGACAGCTTTTGATGCAGTCTTACTCGGAAGAAGACCCCATATCAAATGGGATGTTACCGAAAAAGACCTTCAAATAGTCGATTCGATCTTCAAGTTACTTTCCATGGAAAAACTCCGCCTTGCATATATCGATGAAATGAGCGGAGGGGAACTCCAGAAGGTCGCAATTGCACGTTCACTCGTACAGGAACCTAAAGTCCTTCTCCTTGACGAACCTACAAGCAGCCTTGATATGAAAAATCAGGTTGAGATCCTTGCCATTATCCGACAGATTGTTTTAGAGCATAGAATTGTGGCTGTAATGACCATGCACGACCTCAACCAGGCTCTCAGGTATGCAGACCGGTTCATTCTGCTTAAGGGAGGAAGAATTCATGCCCATGGAGGAGTTGAGGTAATCACTTCCAGAGTAATCGAAGAGGTTTACGGCCTACCAGTAATTATTGGAGAAGTTGCAGGCATGAGGTGTGTTGTCCCTGGTAGCCCGGAATGGGACTGTACACGCAACCAGTCACAAAAAGCTAGACCAATATAAATGTATAATTTAAAGAGAACAGATAGTGCAGTTTTATAAATTTGTGGTGACACCAAATAATTTGGAGTACTACCAAATTTTAAAACAAGTACCCCTATTTCAAGCATGTTTATAAATCCAGACTTTAAAACTTACCTCTTGATTACGATATGACATAATAATTCCCTTAATTCTGTTCACTAATCCAAATAGAGAAACGAACCACTGAAAGTGTAACAGTCCACAAAAATTTTCCCCGAATTGTGTCTAGAAATCACAGGAAATCGGAGATTTTCTAAAGGTTGCAGTGTAATTGCAACAGTAAGCAGTTCTTTTTGCTTCGCTCAAGAGAACTTGTTTATGGATATATTTTTTCATATTTTTGCCCTCTGTTGTTACGAGTTTTAAGTTAATTCTCCTTTTTCTACCAGTACTTTTTTTAAAGATCTAAAGACAAGGTAAAGACAAATGTAAAGACAAATGTAAATAATTACGTCAATAATGGTAATCAATAGCTCGCAGTCAGTAAAGTTGGTGTATAATGCAAAAATTACATTAAAAATTTGATAATAACACAAATGATTATATATTAGATTAAAAATAAGATCGTAGGGGAAAAATTAATGATCAAATATAGTTTAGCCTACAAAAACTAGCTTATTGATACTGATTTTGACAATAATAGATATCTGGGGGCTAACGACGAAAAACAAAAAACATAATCAATAGCAATGATTAAATAAAAAATCAGCCTAACGGATCTCCATGATAGAGAACAACAACACATGAGAAAAATACTCAATCTTGTACAATCTCTAAAGAATAATAAGAACATGAAATATTTCAGAAAAAAATTTCCGAGAGAGAACTAAGGAACTGAAAATATGAGTTTTGACATTTTAAATCTAAAACCTTTTAATGAGGAGATTAATACACTTACTAAAGTTAAAGCCGAGTTTGATTTTAAGCTTGATAATGAGATTGATGAGCTTGTCGAAAATCCAGATTTCAAGTCCAGTGTTCTGAGAATGTACAAGGCCATTGACGAAAACATCTTAAAGGATTTACATCACTATCTTGAAAATGAAGACGTAGAATTAAAAGGAGCATTCTGCTATTATTACATAACAGAAATGGGAATGTCTCAATCAAAAGTCTGCGCTGCGGTCGGATTATCCACCCATTACTATCGAGAACTTCGGGATCAGCATGAAGCTGAATGGAAAAAATTCGCTATTGAATTGAAGAACTGTGAAATTCAGGAACACACAGCCTATCTTGCTTATACTACCATCTGGAATTTTATAAACATAGACAACATTCTTGTGGATTTAGATTTGGATTTTGGTTTATTAGCAGAAGAATAACAGATAACTTCAAAGGATTAACAGAGTCAGATTGATCCCAGACTAGCGCTTACAAAAAAGATCTAATTCTCCAGATCATAAAGTAGCTTAAAATTAACAAAACTACTCAAAATAACATTTCGCTTAAAATTAACGAAACTACTCAAAATAACATTTCGCTTAAAACTAACAAAGCCACTCAAAATAACATTTCCGGAATAATATAACCGTTTCTCCGCCATTAAACGCAATAAAAATGTACTCGTAGAAGCAAATACACCCATAGAAGTGAAATCTTGGCGATAAAAAATCATGAAATAGTGGATGATCCGTTAGAGTAAAAGAAGAAGTACGGTGATTTTTAAAAAGTAAGTTTCGGTGGTTTTGCAGAATAGGCAAAACCGACCTGAAGGGATTTCCAAGTTTTACCTGGTAATCATCATTTCTGCAGTTTCAGGCTTGTAGAACCAGTCTCTTGGGAGTACTTTTTCCTGCTTGTAGTATTTAACAAGCCTTCTGATCTTGGATTCAGTAAGGTTAAGAGCACGCTTGTTGTGGACATCTTTCTTGTTAATAGAAAGGTGCTTTCTGAGCCTCAGGGCCTTTACAATCAGATTTGTAAGGTCTTCGGGAACGTTCATAGCAACGTTGTTTTCCTTAAGAATAGTTGTGATCTTCTTGCCTGTGATGAGCTTTGCATCAGGAACCCCATAACGGTCCCTTAAGGTCATTCCTATTTCAGAAGTAGATACACCCTGTTTCCAGAGGTCAAGGGTAATTGAAGTAACTTCTTCTGCGCTGATCTTGCACCACTCAGGCGATTCGGTTCTGTTGGGCCTGGATGAAGCGGACTTGCCTTTTCTTTTAGTATGCATTTTTGCCATAATATTTCTCCTGATATCAATTGATCGATGCCCTGAAGAGAGCTCTTCCGGGCTGAAGTTATATCTTTACCGACTATAACGGACCAACACATCGATCGGGAGATTCTAATCCGTCACAGCAAACTGCTGTGTGACTTTTCAGGAATCCCTGGAAAAGCATGAGTTTTTCGGTAAAAACATCACTAGAGAACGCACCATAACATATATAGTTTGTGTCGGGACAGGAAGGCATCTGGTTTCTTCCAGATTGAAACGTTTCAGTGATGCACTTTTCCATAATCATATGTTTCAGTGATAAGCATGTTTTCCATAAGCATATATTCAAGTTTATGAGGCAGAGTTCCAGAAGATCAAAACTATTCTCGCCCCTCCGGGATTTATCTGCCTGTTAACGGACTCGATATGTGCATCACGAAGAGCTCGGGCTTCCGTAAGATTTTCAGCTTCAAGAATGGAGTAAACCGTTTGGTTGATCTCACCTGAAAATTCAGCTTCAAGTCCGGACTGAATTTCACTTTTTATGTATTCTGTCATCAGGTCTTCAAGTAAAGAGAGGTTAGTTGTTGATGCATTTTCAGGAAAAACACTTGAATTGTCTAGAAGTCCGGTTCTTATTAAATCTGAAAGATATGCCGTAAAAATCTCTTCGCCGGAGTTTTCCTTTAAAGGATTTTCAGAGATTCCATATAGAAGAGTCTGAAAAGATTCCTCATTTTCCTCCCCGAAACCTGATCCGAAATAATCCGATGGGAAGAGCAGCCCGGTAACTACCTCTGCACCTTCCAGAGCTGCTGCGTCAAGCGAAGCATTAAAAGCCTGGAAGAGTATCTTGCTGGCTTCTTCATCTGAGGAGTTTAGGGAAGTTTCAAGCACAGAGTCATTAACAGAATCAAGCAGTGCAGCTTTTGAAGGAGCACTGTCGTAAAGAGGCATGGAAAGCTTTGTACTTTGCCGGATTGCATTTGCAGGAGGCTTTTCCCCAATAATAAGCTCGCTTTGTGCAGGAAAAACTTCCACTGGATGCCAGTAAGCCTCAAACCTGTAGGAGAACCTTCCTGCAACTTTTTGGTCCAGATATGCTGAGATAGTTTCTGCATTCCGGGAAGAATAATTTGTAGTAAAAGGGTTAAGGAAAACCGAAGAATCATTACTTGTGATAGCAAGAGAAATGGCAAGATATTCCGCAACCAGGTCAGCAAAAGTCCTGTGTTTCTGTTCTTTTCCGAAGAGGGTATGAGAAGAATTTTCCACAACCGACTTTTCAGGTATTGATATATTAAGAGCTTCAAGAGGAGAAATCTCATATTCGAAATCTTCAAGTTTACAGGAAACCAATGACTCAAGCAGATAAACATCAAGTTCTGAAGAAGTGACATATCCGGCCGCATAGTATTGTTTTTCTGTTTGCATGGAAGGCATTAGCAGGATGCCTGCAAGTGAAATCAGAACAAGTAAGAAAAGGGCATCAAAAACTGTGAAATAACTTGAGCATTCTGCAATCAACTTACCTTTTTCCCTTTGGGATTTCCAGAGAGTTTCAGAAATTATTGGATTTCTGACGTTCTCCTGTCCTTCTGGTCTTGGTTTTCTGCTCCTTTTTATGGGCTCTCCAGTTTTCTTACTTTTCATATAACCTCTCATTTCATACAATCTCTCATTTTCGTGCACATATTTCTCATTTTCAGACTCATTCTAATTTCCTTTAAGCTCTTCTAACTTCTTTCAAGCACTCCTAATCTCTTTTAACATTTTTTGACTTCCTCTAGGGCTTTCTAGCTTCCATTTACTTTTTCTAATTTCCGTTCTGGTTTTCCAACTTTCATTCAGCTTTTTCCATTTACTGATTCCCTTTTTCAGTTCCATTCTGTTTTATATATCACGACAGTAAGCATACCAGAGATAGATTCTGCAGGATTCAGTTCTATTATAACGGGTACGGAAGCTGCAACTTTTTCCAGGTCGTCAGCAAAGGCTTCAGGATCGATGTTGTCCGGTGTGATTCTCCATTGCCACTGATCGTCTCCTGTCCGGACTTCAACCAGGAACCGATAATTCCCGGAGTAAGCTGCAAAAAGCCTCGCTCTTTTACTGACTCCGTCCGGTCCCGAAAGTGTGTCAAGTGAAGCTGCCGAAATCAAGCCTGAACTTTCCGTTTCCAGAGCAAGAGCATCTGCCAGGTTTTCGGCAAGAAGAGATGCGGTTTCGTAATTTTCAAGAGCAAAAGAACGGTCTTCGTATCCAAGATAAGTTTGTGACATCAGGACTGCGAAAACCATAAAACCTGTCACTGCAAGGGCTACGGAGAGTAGGTCGGTATGAGGTTCAAGTACTCCGCGATCGTCCCTGAACATTAACATACAAGTTTTCTTTACGGATTTTAAGGCATCTTTGAGCCGAATTGTGGCTGTGAGTCTCTTTTTAAGCAGAACTTTGAGTAGATTACTAATAAACATAGAATTACTGATAAACAAAGAATTACTGATAAACAAAGAATTACTGATGAACAAAGAATTACTGATAAACAAGGACGCATCCAAAAGTAGAGATCCCCTCCTCATCTTTCACATAAATTAATTCTTTCTTTAATGAGATATTTTCACTTGGGTCCAGGACTGCTTCTTCGGTCCCCAATGCCTGAAGGAAAACCTTAATTTCAGAATGATTGGCTGTAAGAGGAGTTTCCTCGTTACCTGGGGCTCCAAATTCTGCACTGAGTTTTTCATGCAGGATAGATTCGTTAAGAGGCAGAACCCTGAAGGCAAAGGGTTTTACAGCTCTGAAATTACGTTCCCCTAAGTCGGCTTCCAGACAGACATATTCTCCAGAAACTCGTACCTTTATATCTTCCGTAAAAGGTAAATCCCTGAAAATTTCCTGTTCACTGAAACAATAGAAAGACTCGTGAGATTCATTCAGAGCACCCATACGTCCACTCTGGAGTTCCCCCTGAAATCCCTGTTGATCTCTGGCCTGATAATTGTCTGATTCTAAACCTCTTAGTCCTGAGTCATCTGAAACATAACTATCTGATTCTGAAGTGCCTGATACGTAACTTCTTGATCCTGAACTGCCTGAAGCTACTTCATCTACTGCGGTTTTAAAGTCCAGAACCAGAAAATCAAGTTTTTCTCTGGTTTCGAGTTCCTTAAATCCAGCAATGAGATTACAGAGTGCTGCAAAAAAGATAACACTTGCAAGAATAAGTGCCGATTTTGATATTAGAAAATCGGCCCATGCAAGGTCATCGCGAGCAAAATCCCTCACGGCAGTCTTCTCCTGAGTATCGGATTTTATTTAGAGTTAGATTTTATCTAGAGTTTTGTTCTCGGAAATAAGCACGAATAGCCTTCCTGACTTTGGTTCGAGCTTTGTTGAGAGTAGGAGCCTGTGTCTTCCTGAACCAAGGAACACAGGCCCATTAATTTCAGGATTTGAGAAAGAGGCATCAGAATAATAGAAAGTGATTTTCTCTCCTGTATGGACACAGTAATCGTTCGCATCCTCAGGCCATTTGTCTTGCCTACCAGGAAGAGTCCCGAAATCCGCACTTACGCCTTCAGACAGCCTGAGCTCTAGGGAAACTTCACTTCCTTCTCCACGCATGGAAAGTTGTTCGGCAGCAGCCGTAAGCCTTGAAATCTCATCCATAGCTGCTTTTTCCTTTGCTTCTTCCAGAAAATCATAAAGGTAAACGAAGGAGAGGAGTAAAATCACAGCAAAAAGGATACTTGAGACCGTAAGCCTGAAGGGAAGCGAAATAACTGCGGATTCGTCGATTTCAAGAGAATTGACTACGTGTTGGGCTTTGTTAGCTTCAACTTTTCTTAAAAAGAAAGCTTGATCAACTAAGTCCATTATAGATTTAATTGCCGTAAACTACCCCCCAACCTTTCTTAGAAAGAAAGGTTGATCAAAGAATTTTGTGCTACTTTTGTTAGCTGTAAGCCAACCTTTCTTAGACAGAAAGGTTGATCAAAGAAGTTTGTGCCACTTTTGTTAGTTGTAAGCCAACCTTTCTTAGACAGAAAGGTTGATCAAAGAAGTTTGTGCTACTTTTGTTAGCTGTAAGCCAACCTTTCTTAGAAAGAAAGGTTGATCAAAGAAGTTTGTGCTACTTTTGTTAGCTGTAAGCCAACCTTTCTTAGACAGAAAGGTTGATCAATGAATTTTGTGCCACTTTTGTTAGCTGTAAATTATATCCCACTTCGAAATTCTGGAAATTCGGAATTCCGGAAATAATGAACTTAGTCTAGCAGAGTATAAAAAATTTTCTTATGTGTGAATGCCGTTCAAAAGAGTTTAAATACCATATTAACTATAAACCGGGTTAAATGTCCGGAGCATTTTTGAAATATTATTTTTGTGAGTTTACTCATTATCTATCTTAAAAACAGAACTCTTTTCAAGGTTAATTAATGTCATATCAAAAATTTGCAAGAGATGTTGGCTTTATAGGCACGGTTCAAGTGCTTACAAGCTTGGGTAATTTTTTCCTACTTCCGATAATCACAAAAAGTCTTGGAGCATATTATTATGGTATTTGGGCTCAGATCAATATTACTGCGTCCCTTATTACTCCATTTGCACTTATGGGTCTTTCAATGGCTCTTGTCAGATTCTTGTCTTCTGAAACAGAGATAAACAAAATAAGGGAAGCTGTCTACTCCATTCTTTTTTTCGTGACTATGTCTGGTCTTTTAGTCTCTTTTTTGCTATATATGTTTGCGGAACCTCTTGCTGCATTTGGTTTCAAGGACTCTGGGGCAGCTTATTTCATTCAAGCAGGCTCACTTTTGATTCTCTTGAACGTGCTCGAGCCTGTGTCTCTTTATTATTTTAGAGTATTTAAACAGATCCGGAAATTCTCGTACCTTACCCTTTTTGAGGTATTCGGAAAACTGCTTTTTACTATTGTTCTTCTTAAAATGGGATACGGGCTTCTTGGTTTGATAGCAGCCACATTACTTGTACAGAGCGCGATTGTTTTAATTGCTTTTCTGACCATTGTATCACAGATTGGATTTGTTATCCCTAAATTTATTTATATAAGGGAATACCTGCAATTTTCTTTACCACTGACCCCTAATGCTCTTATCAGATGGGTTACAGAATCAAGTGATAGATATTTGGTTACTTTTTTTCTCGGTTTAAAAAGCGTAGGCGTATATTCGGCAGCCTGTTCTATTGGTAGCCTTACACAATTTCTTGTAAGTCCTCTTCAGCTTATTCTTCTTCCAGAACTTGCAAAATTGTTTGATGAAAATAAAATTGACAAAGTAATAATTTATATGTCCTATTCTTTGCGATATTTCCTTCTCATTTCCATTCCTGCAGTCTTTGGACTTTCAGCTCTCGCAAAGCCTTTGCTCGGAATATTTACAACTGAAGATTTTATATCGGGTTGGTTAGTGATTCCTGTTATTGCTTTTTCTGGCCTTATGGCAGGAGTTGTTCAAATTTTTATCAATACGCTATTAATTGTCAAAAAAACGAAAGCACAAACTTATATCAATATTGCTGCGGCAGTTTCGAATGTGTTGATCAATCTTCTACTCATACCTTCAATAGGTATTGTCGGAGCTGCTCTTTCAACTCTACTCTCATATTTCTTTATGGCAGTTCTCTGCATTCATATGTCTTTAAAATATTTTAAACATGAGTTTTATTTCTATGATATTGCAAAAAGCATTTTGTCTTCGTTGACTATGTACCTCTTTATTTCTTACTTCGATATTTCAAATATCGATATGATTTTTGAGGTGACGGGAATAGGTGTGTTAGTCTATCTATTTGGAATGCTTCTGTTGGGAGGGTTCAACGACTTTGAACTTTCTTTAATAAAAAAATATTTATTTGGAATTAAGAAGAACCTAGTCAAAATTATTGGGGTTTAAACACTGTTTAATGCTAATCACTAAGAAATCACTAAGAAGTCACTAAGAAGTCACTAAGAAGTCACTAAGAAGTCACTAAGAAGTAACTAAGAAGTCACTAAGAAGTAACTAAGAAGTCACTAAGAAACCACTAAGAAATCACAAAAAATCACTAAAAAATCACTAAAAAATCATTAATTAATCACTAAAAAATCAACTTACTTACTGAGGTCACTCTAAAAACTTATTAATCCAATTAACTATAAAGCCGATATATTAATTTCACTCAATAAACTTATTGACCCAATTAACTATAAACCCCAGGATAAAAACCCATTAATGAAATCTGAACCAGCTGAACGTCACCAACTCCATTTTGAGCTACAATTTTAATTAGTTTTTGAGCTACAGTTTTATTAGGCATTATCATTACCATGATTGATGAAAATGAAGAGAAAAAGATTTTATACTTATTTTATCACCTAAATAATACATACTATGTTCAGTATTTTTAAATGATAACAACTTGATTTTCTGACCTGGAAATTGATAACTGAACCAAAGAAGTAAAATATAATAAGAAGAATTCTGTTCTGTCTGGATATTTATCACAGAAATGGGTGATGAAACGAACAGAAACAATGGTTGAAGCCCAAATCTGTGATAAACAAATTATCTTGGTTAGTCCAGTTTAAAAATCCTTCGGTTAACAAGGCTTTATACGCCTGAAATTTAAATTCGAGTCATATATTTTAATTTTATTTCTTATTAACGATTGTGAATTGGGAAACAGGTCTATTAAATCTCAAGTTTTTCTGCATACAATCAACCAAAAATTTCAAATTATTGTCTTGACTAGGTTATTTATAAAGAAAAGTACTGCATTTTGAGAAGTTTATAAGTTCTTTCTATCTCAGTTTTGCAGCTGCTTTTCTGGAATCCTGGAACGTTTTGTTCCTGGCTTATTTTGCACTAATTCCAGTGGCAAATTGCAGGGAATGCTTAGAGAAATACATAAGTTTTGACAAAAGGTGTGCACCAGTAAAAAAGGTAAATTCTACTTTTTATGTAAGGAAGATATATAAAATTAGATTTTTATATCCTTTTTTATCTATTGTACAAAAATGAAAAATTAAACTAAAACGTATGAAAGTTGGAGTTCTTGTATTTTCAGTCAATGAAGAACTAAACAAAAACTCTCAACTAGAGGTTAAATCAGTTCACTCAAATTGAAAGAATAGTCCTGAGAGGACTATTCATTATTAAATCCATCCAAAGATTTTCTCGAAAAATCCTGCTTCCCTTATTTCTACCGGAGCCTGAAGGATGTCGGTATACTTAATGTCACCTTCCGGAGTTTCATATTTTAAAACCGTGTCAATTCCATATATTTTGGGCACAGCTTCGCTATCTGCCTTAATTTTAATTTTTGCAACGGCCGTACTGCCAGGTGCTATAGTAGATAGGAATGCTGCACTATCGGTTGTGCTTAAAGGATCAGCCGGATTAATTATCGCTTTAACGTTTCTTGCTTCTTCCTCGCCTGTGTTTTTAACCGTTATATCGATCATATTCTCCCCACCTGGGGAAAGACTGCCTGTAGTGTTTACGATCTCAAAATCAGCCTGATCATTCACCTTAACCTTTAAGGTCAGATTCTGGTTCATCATTCCATACCAGCGGTTTGCATCATATGTCTGAGCAACTGCATCCGGATCCATTATTTGCACATTTTTCTGGTAATCATAGGAAAGGTTCAGGTAAAGGTTGTATTCCCCAGCCTTTGCTTTCTTATCTATTTTTATATCGAATTTTGCTGGTGCTATTGAGTTTTCTCCACTTTTTACGGAACCGATTTCCTGACTTACCGATTTGACTTCAATCGGACTGTTCGGATCTGTTGAAAGAGAAGCTACTACGTTTGTAGCGTCCACTATACTGCTTTCCAGCTTCATTTCTGTCCCAGCAGCATAGATTTCGTCCGCATCATAAGGAGTTTTGTCATTCTTGAAACCTAGTAATTTACCTTTGTTCATCACGTTAATATTCAAAGTAGTCGTTTGATCTCTATCAAATTCATTACTTCCAATAATATTGGCATTAAGATCAGGACTGCCCTCTACAGTATAGTAACTTTTTCCAAGATCAAAGCTTTGAGGAACATTATAATTATCCGGGGAATTGGAAGCGCCTTCTGCGCATGATATCATAGCAAGCAATAGAAGAGAGATTAAAGAGAATGTTATCATTTTTTTCATTTTATGCTTCCCTCCTGAATAGATGGACACCTAAAGTAAAGGTAATGACTGCAAACAGAGAGAGTATTATCAAATCCGTAGATATGGCATTCAAACCCTGACCCTTGATCATAATAATACGCATAGCATCTATTGCATATGTCAGAGGCAAACAGTAAGCTATATAGCGCATCCAGTCAGGAACCGAACTCAAGGGAAAAAACACACCTGTAACAAACATTGATGGCATAGTAACCAGCATGTTTAACTGAAAGAAAGATTCCATATCTTCTACCCTTGAAGACATGACTATCCCCATCCCTACGCCACCAAGAGTGAAAACAATAAGCACCAGAGAAATAAGAAGCCAGCTACCATTCATATTGAATCCCAACAGAAGATATGCTGCAAGTATCAGGATAACAGCTCTGCCCAATTGCAGTATTAGCTGATATATTGTTTTCCCGAGAATTACAGATCTCTTGCTGATAGGCGTCATTAACATACGAACAAGTGTACCATCTTCTTTTTCTCCTGCAATAGCAGAACCTGTGGTTGCTACAGAACCCATAAAAACGGTGAGAGCTATAACACCTGGTATAAGGAAGTCCAGATATTCCAGATTACCGTAAATGTTGGGAATGTTTAAAGACACTGACCCTGTTTTCGACAACAATTGTCTCATATAATTTACAATTATATTACTTGTGGTAGTGTCTGAGGAATCAGTAAGGAGTGTCAAAGTCGTACTTTCGTTTTTCGTTGCGCTCTCACTATATTCCGGCGGAATGATTAGAACGCCTTTATACATTCCATCATTTATTTTACTCTCAGCCTCCGACTGTGACATGTCCTTTGTGTAGGTTACAGAGAACATCGGGTCTCCGTTGTATTTCTCAGTAAAGCTTCCAATTTCCTGAACAAGAGAACTTGAGGCTCTGCCGGTATCATCATTGACTATGAGAATAGGAGCTTCTTTGACTGTCCCACCCATGCCGTAGCCAAAAAAAACTATCATGATTATGGGGAATAAAACAAGAGGGATTATGAGCGCTTTTTTTCTAAAAAGTATTTTGAATTCTTTTTTTGCTACAATTAAGGAATCCATTAGCTCAGTTTTTATTGTCATTTAATCACGTACCTCTTCTCCTGTAAAGTGTACAAAAACTTCTTCAAGATTTGTACTCCCAGTTTTTTCCTTTAAAATCTCCGGGTTATCGAGAGCTACCAATTTGCCTGAGTCCATTACAGCAACCCTGTCACAGAGATTATCTGCCTCCTCCATGTAGTGAGTCGTAAAAACCAGAGTTTTTCCCTCGCCGTTGAATTTTCTGGCAAGTTTCCAAATAACATTTCTGGTCTGGGGATCAAGCCCGGTTGAAGGTTCGTCCCAGAATAAAATTTCAGGATCATGTAGTACTGCAGCGATTACTGATAGCCGCTGCTTCATGCCTCCAGAAAAGCCTCCAGTAAAACGATCGGCACTCGCTTCGAGCCCTACAAGTTTAAGATAGTAGTCGATTTTTTCTTCCATGACATTTTTTGGAACATTATATAAGTTGCCCATAAGTTCCAGGTTTTCCCTGGCCGTAAGGAGAGGGTAAAGGCTGAGCTTCTGAGGGACTATACCTATTAGTGGTCTTATTTTATCGTCCTGTTTGTCAACGTTAAAGCCTGAAACTTTTATAATGCCACTTGTAGGCTTTATTAACGTGGTAAGCATGGAAAATGTAGTTGATTTGCCAGCTCCGTTTGGTCCTATCATGCCAAAAATTTCTCCTTTGAATACATCGAAGCTGACATCGTTCACTGCGGTTATTTTCCTTCCTCGTGAATGAAAAACTTTAACAAGATTTTTAACCTCTATAATTGGTTCCATTTACTCACCTGTTTTTCATTTCTCTTCAACCTTCAGGATACCTTTAGCGAATATGTCAATAAACCGTTCAATTTCCTCATCATATTCACCAAAAAAACTATCACCAAATACTTCTCTTAGTAAAGATGTATAAACAAAATAACTGACAAAAGTTATTGCTGCAGACCTGGAGTTTGTAGTACGCATTTTTCCGTTTTTAATTTGCAAATCGAAGTATTCGCTCAAAGGCTTGATATTCATTTGAAGAAAAGATGATAGAGCCTCAGAGACTTCAGGCCTCCGTCTTCCTTCTTCAAACAACATGAACATAAACATCCGGCGTTTGCTATCCTTCTTTTTATCTCTCATAGCTTTTGCAATATTTTTTCCCAAAATACGAAGTTCTGTCTCAAGGTCTACATCTTTTTCGTTTTGAAACAATTGGAATAAGTCCTCCAGTGATGAAAAAACAGTTCGATTGTTAATTAACACCTCTTTCAGCAGGTTTTTTTTTGACTTGAATTTTCGGAACAAAGTTACCTCGGCAACTTTTGCCTCTTCCGCAATCCTTCGGGTAGTCGCACCCGTAAATCCTTCACTAGCGAATACTCTCAAAGCTGCGTCTAAGATTCTTTGTTCTGTATCATCCATGTAAGTAAGCAATTACTTACTTACATTTAAATATATTGTTATGTATACTAAATAATTTTTTTTTAATCTACATAAAACATCGAAGCTTGTTTTAACTCGATTGTGAACAAAGTAAAGTTGAATTTTGAGATCTCCGTTTTAAAATACAAATTCTAAAACACGTGTTTTATTACATATTATTTAAAATATATATAAACTGTTATGGTACTTATTTCCTTAAATTTTATTCGACACATTTTTTATATTATTATATTTATAATTCGGATCTAATGAAATCCATGTGATTTATCTGAAAAATCAATAGCATCAAACCGCGTTGAATCTTTAACTGTTAAACTTGGAGGGAAATGAAATGTCAAAAAGTAAACTTGTATATGCAATTTTAGTGCTTTCTTTGATAGTGGGGGCAATTCCACTCGTGTTTGGTCAAATTGCTGAGAAAGGAGCTTCACCAAAAAACACATCAAATAATACATCTTTAGAAACAAGAGAATCCTTGTCAGAAAATGTATCGGTATCTACACCTTTGGAAACGACAGAGGATAAATTATCATCATCGCCTGAAAATGTCACGGAAGCACCTGTTAATGCCACAGTCGCCAGTTATGGTTATACACAAGACGTGTATTATGATGTACAGGTACAAACCATAGACACAGTAGACGATACAGGGCTTACAAGTGTTATGCTTCAGGATAGTTCCGGTAATCCACTAGGTTGGTTCTGGATTAAGTGTCCGCACGATACCCAAGAAATAGAAGTGTATTCAACGTTGCTATTATCCAGACAATTTCATGATTATGTAACTGTATATACAGACGAAGATGGTTATATTTATCGGGTGACATATTAACACAAGATAACATAAAGATTACATATTAACATAAATCTGTAAAGTCTTAGGAAACTGAACTCATATAGGCTCGAAGCTATCTGAAAAAAGATTGTAAGATATCTAAGGCTTTACAGAATTATATTTCAGAACTACATTTCTACAAAACTATTTACTTTTCTTTTTAAGAGCATATTATATACTTATAAAACTCTTCCATTGGTCATCGGTTAAAGAATTTTCGTGTCTGAAAGCTATCGATTTTGCATTAGAGGTAGGCTTTAAATTTTGGTCTATTTGCATGAAATCTATAGTTT
Source organism: Methanosarcina barkeri 3 (assembly GCF_000970305.1). Lineage (GTDB taxonomy): Archaea > Halobacteriota > Methanosarcinia > Methanosarcinales > Methanosarcinaceae > Methanosarcina > Methanosarcina barkeri_A. The sequence continues at coordinate 2,112,602 of NZ_CP009517.1, read as the reverse complement.
GTTCCATCTCGTAATTTTTAAAATATTTGGCAAATATTGAGGAAATTGATGAATTTGTCACGATTTCTCACTTAACCGAAGACGCATGAATTCCATCCAAGTAATTCTCTCTCAGAGGTAATTCAATATTTGAAGGGAGGCAGTTCTTACAGCTATTCAAGCTCCATCCTGGTCTAAAACAATATTGGAATAGAAGTCTATGGTTAAATGACAAATTCTATCGCTTCGTTGGAAAAAATACTGCTGATACAATCAAGCATTACATTAAAAATCGCAGGGAAAACCGGGTGAAGAGGCTCAATTACATAGGTTCGTGAGATCAGAGCAAAGAAAACTTGATGATTTCTAACTGCCAGACTACAGGGTGGGTGGCCCGAGGCATACCCCATCATTTCTTAGGATGGGGTGGCTGCACGCAATTTGATTTCAACTGTATAAGTCACGAGTATAGAATTCAGGCTCTGTAAAATCCTCTAATCAATCACTAAAATCTAACTTTGTACCTTTAGTTATCTATTTGGAAATTCATAAGCCAGAAGGTTTCTACAAAAGCCGGATATGTCATATGAATCTCCTTACAGGTAATGAGGATAATTAGTTAACCATTTTTCAGAATCAATTACAACTGGATATCCTTCATTTACCCATGCTGTAAGGCCGTCTTGAATATTATATACTCTCTTATAACCGGCATCAACTATCATTTGACTTGCAATGCTGCCTCGTTTCCCGGTATAGCAATAAACAACGATTTTTGTGTTTTTGTTTTTTGGTAGTTCATTAATTCGATTGGGCAGTAACTGGTCGTCGGACAAATTAACAGGATCATGTGCAGGCACGTTTTTTAATGGTATTAATGTCGCTCCTTCAATGTGAGAATAGTTATATTCTGCAGGCGTACGGACGTCCAAAAGGAATGTGTTTTTATTTTCCAGTATATCTTTAGCTTGACAAGCTGTGATATTCTTATAATCTGGAACAACACAATCAGTCTTAGGTGCTGCTCCTGCAATGCTCGGAGCAATTATGAGAAGTGCAATCAGAATTGCAATAAAATATGATATATATTGTTTATTCAACTCTACTCCTCCAGTAATACATTTTACCTTCTTTAAACTTCAGGGAGAACACAGAGCCTTAGAAGTACTTTGAAATAGCGCGTTATATGACGTTTTACTTCTTAAAACACCGCCAAACCTAGCTCTCCCTTAAAAATGTTTTTATTTTAAATAAAATATTATTGAGCCTATCCCAAAACATTATCTAATCTACTATTACCGCCAATATTATAATCCTATTCTGACATTATATTGGTTTTGGGATAGGTTCATTTTAAAAATACAAAATCCACCAGGGGACAAGTAACATTTTCCGATAAATGTTTTTGAAACCTTCAGTTACTAAGTAAACGAAGATTATAACTGAAATACATTCAAAAATATTTAATAGTTTAGTCTTCAATTCAGAGAGTCGAATATTACACAATAAGAGAAATTGCCCTTTAAAAAATAAGTTTTGAAGGAATCCTAAACTTTAAGGCTTTATAGATTTTAATGAGAGTCCAATTCCAGCTAATATCAATAAAAGGATAATTCTAAAACTTAAAAACGTTTAAAAAAGAAAATAATGTTTATTACTACGGGAATGCAGAGAGTCACGAATACCTGTCCTTCAGGAGTTGTCCGACGATTCAAATTCAGGGCAAAGATCCGTAAAAATAAGTCTCTTGAAGCCTTTAAATAAAAAAGGAGGAATTTTTATCACTAACTACGGCTGTGAAACCGCCTGTGGAGGTCAGGGTATTCGTAATTCTTTATGCTTTCAATTTAATTTAATTTAATTTTTTGGAGTTGTAAGATCAGCTCAAAATTACTTTTCTAGATCTTGTATCCCACTTTCCGCACTTGAACACAAATGTAGAATTTATTTGCCTAATTGCCCAAAATAATTAGTTTAAGGATAGGCCAATCTTAATCTACTGCCATACTGGGAAAGTTGATTGCATTTTTGTGTACATCTGCGGGAAGTGGTCTTTTTGTAAGTAACTGTTCGAGCTTCTGGATTTTGGATTCCAATCTTTGATGCCACCTCTGATTGAATTCCAAACATTATAATTTTTAAACACCTATATAATCTGTATTACCAAAGTCTCTAACAATTAACACTTTAGTCAACTTTATAAAAATTAGGGATTGAAACAAATCAGTGTGTTAATTTTATCAATGCATCCGTTGTGGGATGAGTTCATGATAAATGTATAACGAATTAAGGGGAAATGAACATGATATTCTTTAATAACACGCACAACAACATGAAAATGCATGTTGATGGCAGCATTTTCATGCTAAATCAATGCTTTGTAAAACTCGTCGAATTTTGATACAGCCTGAAAAAAATTTGTTAGTTTGGTTCTTAACAAACTTTTTCAATAATCTCTTCCAGCGTTAGAAGTTCCTGTTCTCCTGAAACCATATCCCTCAGCGTAAGCTTCCCTGCTTCTAATTCTTTTTCCCCGACTATAACCACGTAGTCGGCATTGATGGTATTTGCATAGGAGAGCTGGGCTTTGAAGTTACGTTCCATTAGGTCTACATGGACTGTCACGTACTTTCTCAATTCATTTACAAAATCTATCGCTTCCAGATGGACATCGGGTTTCGAGATCAACATAATGGTTTTAGGGGCAGGAGGGATAAGAGGACAGATTTCCATAATCCGGTCAAAACCTATCCCGAAACCTGTTGATGGCACGTCTCCGCCTCCGAAAAGCTGAATAAGCTGGTAAGAGCCTCCTCCGCAGACCTGTTTCTGGGCACCGAGCCCCTCGGCATAGACCTCAAAAACCATGCCCGTGTAGTAGTCAAGCCCGCGTGCAATCCCGAAATCAAGAGAATAATCCACTCCGTATGCGTCGAGAAGCTTGAGGGTCCTTTCAAAGCTCACAAGCTCAGGAATATTTCCTACTATTTTTATTACTTCAGGAAGAATATGCCTGCCTTCAAGCTTTATCAGGTGGAAAAGGTCGGATTTGAGCTGTTCTTCAGCCCCTATTTCTTCGAGCAGGGCTTCTAGACCTGCATATTCTTTCTTGTCCACAAGCCGCATGACCTTGCTCACGATTTCTGATTCAAGCCCGCTCAAGAGCGTACGTATGACTGCAAGGTTTCCGAGCTTCATGTCACCTTTCACTCCAACGGCTTTTAACATGGCATCAGCAAGGGCAATAACCTCGGCATCTGAGTCGGGTTTTCCGCTTCCAATAAGTTCAACCCCGAACTGCCAGAACTCCCTGAAACGACCTTTCTGGGGACGCTCATAGCGGAAACAATTCTCAAAATAAAACAATTTTAAAGGTTTTGGAAATGGCTGAAGTTCGTTTATATACAGGCGCATGACAGGAGCGGTAAGCTCAGGCCTGAGAGTCATTTCTCTGCCGCCTTTGTCCGTAAAGTTGTAGAGTTCCCCTATAATCCCTTCCCCTGACTTCAGGGTGAAAAGATCCAGATGTTCAAACGTGGGCGTAATGATTTCACTGTAGCCCCATTTGCGGGCAACGTCTCGCATAACACTTTCCACGTATCTTCTCCGGGCAGTATCGGCAGGTAAAAAGTCCCGGGTACCTCTTGGTCTATTAACTGTCATTTTTAAATGCACCTGGTAATCAAATTAAAACAATTATTTTAAAGCATAATATTGTAAGGCATAACTTTAGGGCATAGTATTAAAGGAGCAGTATTAAGGCATAGGTCATGAGATTAGGCATAAATTGCCGATCCATAAGATAATTTAGGTAATCTCTGGTTTACTGACGCACATATTTCTGATTTACTGATATTCTAAAGGGCCTTATTACTTATCCGAATTTTACGCTGTTTAGCTTAATTGATGATATGCTTTTTAGCGATTCTGAAAGGTAGTAGTTAAAAGCAAGCTATTTTACTTTTTCGATACTATATAAATTCGGCAAAAATAGTAACTTGAAGTCGGCAAAAAAATGGCAGCTTAAGGAAGAGGTTTGAATGAACCGAAAAAGGCTGAAAGAAATGAAATTTTTGAGTAGTGAAGAAAGAGTCTTAAGTAACAAAGATTAAAGTTGGAAAAATAAGTAAAAAATAGTTCAATGAGTTTTGTAATTTGAGATTCAAGTAATGCAAGCAATAACTTCAAGGTTTGAGGTACACAGGGCAAGAGTCTCTTCACGTTTCATCAAGGAGAAAAGTGACTCGCTTTATATCCAAATTTCCCTGGAAAGAGATAGTTGTGTAGCCGTAGCAAAGATGCTGGCAGTGTGCTGATTTTCTGCATATCATGAATTTCAGGAACTGTTGGGTAAAAATTTCATATTAAGATATCAATTTTCTCCATAGTACGTAAAAATTTGAATTCAAATTTACAGCAAATAATAGACACTGCCAATGAGAATCAAAGAAATAAGGACATTTCTTGTGAACTATTAAAGGAAAATTTCAAACAAATGAAAATTGATCTCGGAAACACAACAAAATAAAACTCTTCCAAATAAAACTCTCCCAAATAAAACTCTCCCACATTACAAAAAATATAAAAACGTATGGTCCAATATAATAACATGAAACATCTAATGGAAAATTTGCGTGTTAAAACAAATATTCCCTTAAATTTAGTTAAAAAAGTTCCACGTAAAGTTATTACAAGTTTATCAGATGACCAGGTCTATCCACAATCATGTCTCAAAGCAAGTAATGACTATAAATTTTTCGTTAATTTTAGGAGAGATCCAATTTATAATCGGGTTTTAGAGCACGTTTCTTACGGTCAGGGAAGTGAATACCTTAAACTACTATATGACCGTAACGATGCTGAGATATTATATTCAATAAGCTCATTCAAGAAGAATGACCTCTACGGAAATCCAAGAATGTACGAATACCACAAAATTGGCATGATCTCACCCACTACCCTTCGATATATTAAGGTTCTTTCCGACCTTAAGATGCATTTTCAAACACTGAACAACTTCAATATTTGTGAAATCGGCGTTGGATATGGAGGACAGTGTAGGATTATCAATGCTTTTTATAAACCAGCAACATATTGTTTAGTAGATATAAAGCCAGCTCTTGATCTCGCTCAAAGATTTTTAGATAATTATATTATCCCCTCTACTTTGTCTTATAAAACAATGAACGAATTGGATAAAAAAAACTATGATTTGGTCATAAGTAACTATGCCTTTACAGAGCTTCCTCGTGTTATTCAAGACGTTTACTTAAACAAAGTAATTTTAAACTCAAAAAGAGGTTACATAACATATAACGAAATCACTCCAGAAGAATTTAATTCGTATAAAGCAAATGAACTAATTAAAATAATTCCTGGCTCCATAATATTAAAAGAGGAGCCTCTTACTGATCCAAAAAATTGTATAATAATTTGGGGTTAACATATAAACAATTGCCCTAACATTTTAGAGTTTTCTAAAAAAGGTTTTTCAAGAATTTTGAGCCTTACTTACTAGATTAAATTATTTACCAGATTAAATTATTTACCAGATTAAGTATAGTAGGCAGCTCTTTAATAAAAGTACGTATTAAAAATAATTTTTACCTTTTAGTAGCTTTAAATTTTCCTATTTTTGTGATTAAACTCATTTTCCGTAGTAATACACAAAAACTACTATCACACAAAAACTACTATCACACAAAAACTATTATCACACAAAAACTACTATCACACAAAAACTACTATCACACAAAAACTACTATCAGCTTCTTAATTGCAGGTAGATTAAAAATCAGTTAATCAGCCAATCAAGTTTTTTAGGTAATTTAGCAAATAAATCTTCATATAATATCTTTGCAGAATGTGAGGTTAATATTTAGTACGATATTTAACCCTTAATTCTAAATTGATCCAGTTTTAATTCGTTTTTATCCGTTATTTATATGCTTAATTCTTACTACAAATCTATAACACTGGAGATTTACGTTTGGATTTTAAAGAGCTTAATAAAATTAATTAATATCTTTCATCTGTAAAATAAAGTATAATGGATTCCGAAAGCCTAAGTTTTCGCAATCAAACAATTGTAAAGCAAATAAAGGCAAGTTTACGTTGAATAATATAATAAGCAGATTAATATACATGATTCACACTAAATATTTGCGATTACCGTGTCCGAGCAAAGAAGTGTACCTTTAAGGAAACATCTACTGGACCTGAAGCCCTGCAGGCATGGAGGGTTAGTTCAGGAAACATCTGAAACTTACGGGATTCCTGAAAGTGAAATTCTTGACTTCAGTGCAAACTTTAATCCTCTGGGAAATCCTTTTGAGCATCCGGAAAGCGGATTGAACTTTGATGAGATTCTTAATACTGGCTTTAAGAGACTTACCGAATATCCTGACAACAGGTATCCTGAGTTTCGGGAGGCTGCTGCAAAGTTCGTAGGGCTTGGAGTAAGCCCGAAGAATATTATTCCGGGTAACGGTTCAACGGAAATTATCAGACTTGTAGTGGAATGCGTGATTGAAAAAGGAGATATTGTCCTTCTGCCCTGGCCCACTTTCGGAGAATACGAGATGCAGTGCCGGATTATGGGAGCAGAACTGCAGTACCCAAGCCAGGATGAAGTCGAAACACTTCCTGACGAGCTTCTGGAAAAAGCAAAAATTCTCTTTATTTGCAACCCCAATAACCCGACAGGTAAACTCCGTACCCGAGAAGAAATTAAAGCTCTCGCAGAACGCTGTACTAAACATAAAACCCTTCTTTTCGTGGATGAAGCTTTTATAGAGCTATCTGATCCTGTACAGAGTGTAGCAGACCTTGCAGCGAGCAACAATTACGTTTTTGTCATGCGTTCTCTCACAAAGGACTTTGCAATCCCGGGAATCAGAATGGGCTTCGGAATAGCTTCTCCTGAAGTAGCTGAAATTCTGGATACTGCCAGGCTTTCCTGGAACCTCGGAACCGTAGCAAATGCTGTAGCGACCTCCCTTCTTAATATTGAAGGCGGGATTGAACATCCATATCTGAAAAACGCAAGAACTATGATCAGGGAAGAAGGAAAGATTTTTAAAGCTAAACTCGACAGGATAAGGGGTTTTCAAGCCGGAGAAGTGAATGTAAACTTTATCCTGGTTAATATCAGCAAGTTCATGCTTGATTCAACGGAATTGACTGCACGTCTGGCAGCTCGCGGAGTCCTCATAAGGGACTGCTCTTCCCTCCGCGGTCTTGGAAAGGATTACATAAGGCTTGCAGTCCGGACCGCAGAGGAAAACGACAGGCTAATTGCCGCAATCGGGGATGTAATTACCCAGTGGGGTAAAGAACAGGCAAAGCAAGAACTGAAGAATGTAATAGAGAAGGCTTCTGAAGAAGGTATTGGAGGCAGGAAAACCTGCGAATATTATCCCTGCCATTTTGAAGGCCAGAACTGTACCTTCTGCTTCTGTCCATTCTATCCCTGTGAAGACGAACGTACAGGAGGAAGGTGGATCCAGAGCTCAAGAGGTGGAAAAGTCTGGAGTTGTGTTGACTGTCATCTGGTTCACAAAACCGAAACTGCGCAGAAAATCCTTGACTGCCTTATGCAGGAAGGAGATACTGATGAACTCGTGAAAGTTGCCTGGAAGAAAGTGATGGAGCCTATCCTATGATTGTGCCAGACAGCGGGCATCTCGCCCTGGTGCTTTTGCTTGCAGCCGTTATAGACATAGTTTTCGGAGAGCCGCCTGCTGCCGTACACCCTGTAGTATGGATAGGAAAACTAATCAATGTTTTAAAAAATGCAGCTCCTCAGACCCACAGGAAAGCCTACGGAGTTGTAATGGCTCTCTGCTGTGTTTTTTTCGCAGCTTTACTGGGTTACTCCGTGCTGTACATTACAGCCCTTCCGGAAATTCCCAGAGTGCTTGCCCTTCTTATAGAGGCTTATTTCCTGAAAGCCACCTTTGCTATTAACTGCCTGCTCAGCCCTGCAAAAGAGATTTACGGACATCTCGAAGCAAATAGGCTTGACAAAGTCAGGGAACTGCTCCCTATATATGTAAGCCGGAACACTTCAAAACTTACCAGAACCCAGATGTCCTCTGCAGTTATCGAGTCTGTGTCCGAAAACTATGTTGACGGCATCCTGAGTCCCATTTTTTATTATGCCCTTTTCGGAGAATTCGGGCTTGTGGCGGCATATGCGTTTAAAGCCATAAGTACTCTGGATTCTATGGTTGGGTACAAAACCGAACCTTACAAGGAACTTGGATATTTCTCGGCGAAATCCGATGATGTATTGAACTGGATTCCTGCTCGCATCTCAATCATATTCATTCTTGGAGCAGCCCTTATAGTGAGTCTGCTTCCGAAAAAACTGGGAAATGTTTCTCCTCTAAATAGCATAAAAAGTGCCTTTGAAGACGGAACGAAAACTCCGTCTCCTAACTCCGGCTATCCCATGGCAGCTACTGCAGGAGCACTCGGAGTCAAACTCGAAAAACCCGAGACTTATATACTTGGGGCCTTATATCCTCCAACCGAAGTAAAAGATATAAAACGGGTATCCCAATTAATAGCAGTTGCTTCAGGCTTCTCGCTTGCTGCCTGTGCGGCAGTAATTCAGTTAGCAGGAGTATACCTGCATCTGTGACCCTCCCTTGCTTGCCAGAGCCCGATTCCTTATATAATGCGAATTCTATGCGGAAATGGGTTCTATACGGAAATAAGTTCTATGAGGAAATAGGGTTTTGAGAAAAGCCAGTGTATAGCGTTAAAGATTTTCGAAAAACTAATAGAACCGTTTTAACAACCCCGAAGTGATCATATGAAGTTATCCGATATTGAGGAAAGAGACCTGAAAAAAGGGCAGCCCGAGAAAATAGAAGAAAAAGCTACAGTCAACATCCTCGATGTCCTTGCTGAAGAAGGCATCAGTGTTCAGGACCTTGCTGATACGGCTCTGGAAATGTATGTCCCGCATCCAGGTTTAGAGACCCGGGAGAAAGCAGACGTTTTATTTAAAAGGGAACTCAAGTACGCACTTTCGGATCCAAACCTCTGCCTTCTAATCTATTCCGGGGTCCTGCTGGAGCGAGAAGGCAGGGCAGGAAACCTTCCGAACCTGAGTAAAAGTTCCTATGAAAAAGACCTTACTTTTATAATTGCGGATGAAGTGCTCGGCACAAGTATTGCAACATATATCAGCGGCTCCAAGGGCGCATTTGAGTTTGTTAGGTTTGACAAACAGAAACCTGGAATCCTTGCAAATCTCGGGCCTTTTATGGATGACGTGATCGGGGGCCTTATAGGAGGCGTGTCTTCCAATATGTACTCAAGAGGTATGGCAGAATTTGTAGAAAAGGACTGATGAAGGAAAGGATTAAAAAACAGGCGGTTCGCAATGAATTCATATTTTCTTGCTTTTAAATCTGGGTTTGGATTCCTGTCAACGATCCCTGTGGGAATCAGCATGGAAGGAATCGATGAACTCATGAAGAAAATCTACTTTTATCCCATTGTGGGAGCAGTACTCGGGCTTCTCATAGGGGCAGTTGCATTCATAGGGCAGGTAATATTTCCAGGACCTGTGCTTGCAGCCCTCCTCATGGGATTCATATATTACATTACAGGCTTTAACCATCTCGATGGAGTCACGGACATGGGGGATGGTTTTATGGCCCATGGGTCACATGAGAAGAAAATTAAGGCCCTGAAAGATACGACCATAGGGACAGGAGGCGTGTCCTTCTGTATTCTCTTACTACTTACTCTGTACAGTTCGATAAGGGCAGTCCAGCAAATAGGTTCCGCTACTTTCGGAGTTAACCTTCCGGCTTTAATGTTTGCATCAATGTTTATTGCAGAGGTCAGCGCAAAGCAGTCCATGCTAACTATTGCTGCTTTTGGGAAGCCAATACCTCCTCAGGAAAAACAGGCTTATCCTGGCCTGGGAGCTATGACTATAAATGGAGCAACCAGAAAGAATTTTCTGATTGGATTCATATTCGGGGCCATCGTTTGCTTTCTGCCTTTCGGGTGGATAGGATTGCTGCCTTATCTGGGAGCCTGCATCTCGGCTCTGGTGATTCTTAACCGAAGCTATGCCCATTTTGGAGGCTTAAATGGCGATGGAATCGGTACTGCTAACGAAATTGGTAGAGTAACTGCGCTCATTGTTCTTGCAGTTCTCCTGAACTTTTCATTGAACGGATACATGGGAGGTTTAAAATGGACGCTATTGTAATGGCAGGAGGATTCGGACAGAGGCTTGGAATGGGGGAAAAGCCCTGTGTTGAATTGCTTGGAAAACCACTTATAGCTTATGTGATAGATACCCTCAGGGCCTCAGAGAACATAGACAGGGTTTTTGTAGCGGTCTCACCTGTTACTCCCAGGACCGAGATTATGATTCAGGAACGCTATAAAGGCGAAGTTCGTGTAATCAGGACTTTTGGCGGAAATTATGTAGGGGATATGATTCATGCAGTAGAAACCGCAGAAACGGTTGGGCCTGTAATGATTATTATGTCAGACCTTCCCCTGATAAACCCTGAAATTATCGATTTGGTAATCGAAAAATATAAAGAAGAAGGAAAGCCGGCGCTTTCGGTATATGTCCCTATCAATATCTGCAAAGGAGCAGGAATCAGGCCGGATACGGTCTTTAACAAGGATGGGAAGCTGATAGTACCTGTCGGAATTAATATTCTGGACAGTTCTCAAATTCGAAAAGAACAGGAAGACTTTAATCTAATACTTGATAATCCCAAACTAGCAATAAACGTAAATACGGTTCAGGATTTGCAGCACTGCAAGGATTTGCTGCAGGGCTAAGTAAAAAACTTATAGAGGTGTCGTAGATTCTATCTTTAAAAAACCTGGTGTTGAGCCGTGATGGGAAGAAAATCCTCCGAGGGGTCAATCTCGAGATAGGCGACAGGGAAATTCACAGTATTATCGGCGCGAATGGTGCAGGAAAAAGTACTCTTGCCTATACCCTGATGGGACTCCAGGGTTACGAACACGAGGAAGGCAGCCTCATCTTTAATGGGGAAGATATTTCAAAACTTTCGATAACCGAACGTGCAAGAAAAGGCATTACCCTTGCCTGGCAGGAACCTGCCCGTTTTGAAGGGCTGAGAGTCAGAGATTACCTGGCAATTGGAGCAAAAGGTAGTGGAGGCGTTACTGAAGAAGAGCTAAAAGAAGCTCTGAGGAAAGTCGACCTTAAACCTGAAAAATATCTGGACAGGGAAGTTGGAGAGACGCTAAGTGGAGGCGAAAGAAAACGAATAGAACTTGCTTCCATAATTACAATGAAGCCGAAACTTGCAATTCTCGACGAGCCGGATTCAGGAATTGATGTTGTTTCCTTAAAGGAAATCGTAAATCTTATCCAGACTTTCAAAGAAAACGGTTCCTCGGTACTTGTAATAACTCACAGGAAGGAAATTGCAGCTGCTTCCGATAAAGCATCCCTTATGTGCGAAGGGGTTATTCTCAGGAGCGGAGACCCCCTTGAAATCAGTGAATTTTTCAAAAACAGGTGCATACCATGCGACAGCAGAGTATCCCCACCAAAGGCGGCCTGAAAAATGACTCAAATAACTCTTAATACACTTTCCAGCGAAATCAAAGATATGGACTCAGCTTATTCGGTAGCCGGGGGAGATGCTGCAGTTTTACATGACCATGAACTTGCAAGCCTTGTGATAAGCGGAAACAAAGTACTTAATGCAAACGGGATAAAAGGAATTGTGCTTGAAACCAAGGAAACCGAACATGGAGTGGACGTTAAAATGACCATTAAGAAAGGATACAAAATTCCACTTCCTGTTCACCTTTGCTTCGGGCTTATTCCTCAAGATGGACTCCAGGAGATAAAGATGAATTTTGTAGCCGAAGAAGACTCGGCTGTTGAACTCGTCGCTCATTGCACGTTCCCTAATGCCGTAAAGATTATTCATAGAATGGAAGCTCAAATGCATGTAGGGAAAAATGCTTCATTAAAGTACACAGAAACTCACTTTCACGGACCGCATGGAGGAGCTCAGGTGATTCCGAAGGCACGTGTAAAGATAGAGGAAGGCGGTAATTATTACAATAATTTCTCCCTGGTCTCGGGAAGAGTAGGATATCTCGAATTCGACTACGATGTGGATGCCGAGAAAGATTCTATCTGTGAAATGGTTACCAAGGTTTATGGGAAAAAAGATGACAAAATAAGAATTATGGAAAAAGTGTCCCTTAATGGAGAAAATGCCAGAAGTGTGATCAAAAGTCGACTGGCCATTACCGAAAATGCGGAATCGGAGTTCAGGGGAATTACTGAAGGTCATGCACCAAGATCCAGAGGACACGTAGACTGCCTGGAGGTTATCCAGGGTAATGCAAAAGCCGAAGCTGTTCCCATTGTACGCGTCGATAACCCTCTGGCTAAGGTAACCCACGAGGCTGCAATAGGATGTGTAGATAAAAAAGAGGTCGAAACCCTCATGGCCCGCGGCCTTGAAGAAGACGACGCTATTGATATTATCGTAAAGGGAATGCTGGCCTGAAGCCTTTTTATTCCCTTTTACAGGCCATCATTTCATTTCAACCGGAAATATTGGAAGTTACTCAGGAACTACTCAGGGAGCTTGAAACTTAAATTGAGTAAGAGGTGGGAAGTATAATTGGCGAAATCATTATCTTTGAGAAAAAGTATTCCGAAAAAAACCTGCAACTTATTACCGGAAAAAAAGATATATCCTCACACTACCAGGATATTCCTGAAGAGATGCTGCTTTTAAGTGAAGTTATAGAAGATCCCCTCAAACTCCCTTACCTCCTTGAAGCTTTCTATACTGCGCCGATTAAGAATGAAAAAGCCTTTCATTTTGCTCTCGTACGAGTCCAGGTAGATTCTGACCTCAGGATGCACGAGGATATTCAAAAATACCAGCAAAGGAAGTATGTAGCCGAAACTCTCGAAAAGCTGCTTTACGGAGAGCTTATGCTGTCTGTAGGAGAAAACTCAGGTATTGAAAATGACTAATTCTTTATTTGCCTTCTTAAAGCAGACTTTTTTCTAATTATAAATATTACTTTATTCAATCTGAATAGTTACGTTATTTGTCATATTACAAGTGTTATTTTACTCAATCTGAATAGTTACGTTATTTGTCATATTACAAGTGTCATTTTACTCAATCTGAATAGCTACTAAGTTTTGAGCTTAGAGATATATTTTTTTAAAATTTTCATTGTATTTTAATTTGGAATATTATGTAAAGATAATTATTTATCGTAAACGGAGAATTTACTTTTACCAAACCTGTTAGTTAATCTGGGAAAAATTATTATCTGTTTACATACAATTATTTTCCATAATTCCGTGAAGTCTTGTTCATGCAGTCGTTTTTATAGCAGCACTTAGTTGCGATAACCAGCTTGCCCAAAAAACTCTGACTTCGATAAATTGCTATACTATCTTTTATAAACACCAGTCAAATTTCAGGGTTGTTCAAAATTCCGGTAAATTCAAAATGATCCATATACTGGCGGTCTAAAATGAAAGGAAAGAAGTGTGTTAGAAGGTTTAGGGGACAGACCTTAAATAAAGTTTTGGGGATAACGGTACTTACTTTTTTAATGTTGGTGAGCATTGCAGGAGCCTCGCCATTTGCATACATTACAAATTCAGAGAGTAACAGTGTCTCTGTAATTGATGCGACTACAAACAAAGTTACAACTACAATACCCGTAGGATCCAACCCTACTGGAGTTGCAATTAACCCGAATGGGACAAAGGTTTACGCAGTAAATGCTCGTAGCAGTGATGTATCTGTAATCGATACGGCAACAAATAGTGTTGTAGCTACTGTGCGTGCAGGAAATTTTCCACAGGGAATTGTAGTCAGTCCCAACGGAAAAAAAGTTTATGTGACAAACCGTTATAGTAATAATGTTTCTGTAATTGACGCCGGTGCAAACACCGTTGTAAGTACATTGAATACTGGAAAATCTCCTGCTGGAGTAGCGGTAAGTCCGGATGGAAAAAAGTTATATGTTACAAATTATGAGGATAACACAGTTTCTATATTTGACACTACCACAAAAACCGTTATAACCACGATATCCGTAGGAAGAGGCCCTAAAGAAATTTCGGTCACACCGGACGGAACTAGAGTATATGTTGCGAACTCAGATAGTAAAAGCATTTCTGTGATTGACACGGCGACAAACAGCGTTACGAATACATTGACGGTAGGGAGAATTCCTTCTGGAGTTGCAGTTACTCCAGATGGAAAAAAGGTGTATGTGACCAATAATGATGAGTATTTCAGCACTGTCTCTGTAATTGACACTGTAACAAATAAAATTACAGCTGCGATACCCGTAGGTTCCGGTCCTGTGGGAATTGCAGTCACTCCGGATGGAAAAAAAGTATATGTAGCTATCAGTTTCTATAACACTGTTTCTGTAATTGACACTGCAACCAACGCTATTACAGCCACGGTGCTTGTAGAAAACAGTCCTTATGCTTCGGGCCAGTTTATAGGTTCCATCCCAATAGAACCAGTTTATCCTTTAGCGAACTTCAGCAGCAATATCACATCGGAATATGTTTTCCCTTCTGTACCTGTACAGTTTACGGATCTCTCAAAAGATGCAACTAAATGGGTCTGGGATTTTGGAGACGGGTCTGGTTCAACAAAGCAGAACCCTGCGCATACTTATTCTGCAACAGGAATCTATACTGTAAGCCTGACAGTAAGCAATCCAAACGGCACAGACTCAAAGCTTGCTACGGTAAATGTTGTACCAAATGGTTATCCTGCGCCTTCGTATGCATTTATTACAAATCTCAACAGCAACACTGTTTCTGTAATTAACACAGGAAATAACACGCTTACAGCTACAGTGCCCGTAGGGACCGAGCCTTTTGGGGCTGCAGTGAGTCCGGATGGAACAAAAGTATATGTGACAAATACTAAATACGGCAACAGGGGTACGGTTTCTGTAATTGACACGGCAATAAATAAGGTTACAGCTATAGTGGATGTAGGCTATAAATACAGTCCCTGTGGAATTGCAGTCACCCCGGACGGGAAAAAACTGTACGTAGCAGATCGTGATATCAAAGGTGTCTCTGTAATTGATACATTTACAAACACTGTTATAGCCACGGTGCCTGTAGGAGTTAATCCGCTAGGGGTTGCAATTACACCGGATGGGAAAAAAGTATATGTGGCAAACCGTTATAGCAACACTGTCTCTGTAATTGATACCAGCACAAACGCTGTTATAGCAACTGTGGAAGTTGGATCTGGCCCCTGTGGAGTTACAGTTAACCAGATGGGAACAGTACTGTATGTGACTAATTGTGAAAGTAATACTATTTCTATAGTTGATATATCTACAAACACTGTTACAGCCACAGTGCCTGTGGGAAAATGGCCTATGGGAGTTACAGTAACTCCTGATGGGACAAAAGTGTATGTGGTAGATGAAGGCAGTAATAATGTCTCGGTAATCGATACCGCAACAAAAAATGTTATAGCAACTGTGAAAGTCGGAAAAAACCCTTACGGAATTGCAGTCACTCCGGATGGAACAAAGATATATGTAGCAAACTCCGGCGATAGTGATAATCTCGGAAGTACTGCCTCTGTAATTGACACAGTTACGGATAGGGTTATATCTACAGTAAACACAGGTTTCAGTCCTACTGCTTTCGGTCAATTTATCGGTCCTCTTCCGGCACAACCAGATTATCCCGCTGCAAACTTCAGCAGCAATCTCACATCAGGTTATGCTCCTCTTTCAGTCCAGTTTACGGATTTCTCGAAGAATGCGGATGGTTGGAACTGGAATTTTGGAGACAAATCCACTTCGACACAGCAGAATCCAGCACACACTTTCCTCAGAGCAGGGAATTACAATGTAACACTTACAGTAAACAATAAAAACGGTACTGATTCGAAAATTGCTACAATAACCGTTCTAGCACAACCGGGATTTTCTGTATCCCCAACTTCAGGAAAATCGCCACTTAGTGTTAGTTTTACCGATCAGAGTACAGGATCACCAGCCTCATGGAAATGGGATTTTGGAGACGGGACGAATTCAACAGAAAAGAATCCTGTGCACATATATCGAAAAGCAGGTAAATATTCTGTTACATTGACATTGAACGAAACTGGAAACAAAACTGAAGTAACGAAATCTAGCTATATAACTATCTCAAATGGATATGAAGCTCCTATCGCTGCTTTTTCTGCGTCCCCAACTTCAGGAAAAACACCTCTTAGTGTTAGTTTTACTGACCAGAGTACAGGATCACCAACCTCAACGAAGTGGACTTTTGGAGACGGAACGTATTCAACCGGGAAGAACCCTGTACATACGTACAGCAAAGCAGGATTATATTCTATTACATTAGCAGTAAGTAATGCCGATGGCAGTAGTACATTAACAAAAACCGGCTATATTCTTGTTTCAAACGTTTTAAATCCGCCTGTCCCAGGTTTCTCTGCATCTCTTACTTCAGGAAAATCGCCTCTTACGGTTGACTTTATTGGCCAGAGTACAGGCCTGCAAACTGAACGGAAATGGAGTTTTGGAGACGGGAATACTTCAACAGAAAAAAATCCTGTGCACACGTTCAACAAATCAGGACTTTATTCTGTAACATTGACAGCAAGTGATGAAATAGGCAGTAATGCCTTGACAAAAACCGGTTATATTGCTGTCTCAAGCGATTTAAGTATACCTGTTACCAGTTTCTCTGCGTCCCCAACTTCAGGAAAATCGCCTCTTACTGTTAGTTTTAATGGCCAGAGTACAGGGTCACCGACTGCATGGAAATGGAATTTTGGAGATGGAAGTAATTCAACAGAAAAGAATCCTGTACATACATACAACGAATCAGGGCTATACTCCGTTAAATTGACAGCGAGTAACTCAAACGGCAGCAATGCCTTGACAAAAACTGGTTATATTGCTGTCGTTTCAAACGTTTCAAACACTTCTGTTACCAGTTTCTCTGCATCCCCGACTTCAGGAAAAGTGCCTCTTACTGTTAATTTTACTGACAAAAGTACGGGAAAGCCAAGTTCATGGAAATGGACCTTTGGAGATGGAGATAATTCAACAGAAATGAACCCTGTACACACATACAATAAATCAGGGAATTATACTGTTGCTTTGACGACGACCAGTGAGGGAGGTAGTGATAAGGTGCAAAAATCAAACTACATAAGTGTAGTTTCTGTGAACGGTAGTGTGGTATCGGGTCCGGACCATACTGTTCCTGTCACCGCCTTTTCAGCAACTCCAACTGCAGGAAGTATGCCTCTTACTGTTAGTTTTACTGACCAGAGTACAGGTTCGCCAGCTTCATGGAGATGGACTTTTGGAGACGGAACCACCTCAGCAGATAAAAATCCTGTACACACATACAATAAATCCGGACGATACACTGTTACATTGACAGCGAGTAGTGCAAACGGCAGCAATGCCTTGACAAAGACAGGTTATATTTATGTGTCAAATGTTTTAGCTGCTCCTGTTACCAGCTATTTTGCATCCCCTACTTCCGGAAACATGCCTCTTGTTGTTCGTTTTACTGACCAGAGCACAGGAGCACCAACTGCATGGAGATGGGCTTTTGGAGACGGAAACACTTCAACAGATAAAAATCCTGTATACACATACAATAAATCCGGACGATACACTGTTACATTGACAGCGATTAATGCAAACGGTAGCAGTGCCTTGACAAAATCCAGCTATATTGCTGTCTCTAGTGTTTTAGCTGCTCCTGCTGCCAGCTTCTCTGCATCTCCTGTTTCTGGAAAGGCTCCACTAGCCGTTGGTTTCACTGATCAGAGCACAGGTTCGCCAGCTTCATGGAAATGGGATTTTGGAGACGGAAGTAATTCGACAGAAAAGAATCCTGTACATACATACAATGAATCAGGACTATACTCTATTAAATTGGCAGTAAGCAATTCGAACGGTAGCAATGCCTTGACAAAAACCGACTACATTGCCGTTTCAGGTATTTTAAATGCTCCTGTTACCAGTTTCTCTGCGTCCCCTACTTCAGGAAAAACACCTCTTACTGTTAGTTTTACTGACCAGAGCACAGGCTCACCAACCTCATGGAGGTGGGTTTTCGGAGATGGGAATACTTCAACAGAAAAGAACCCTGTGCACACATACAATAAGTCAGGACTATATTCTGTTACATTAACAGCAAGTAATGTAAATGGCAGTAATGCGTTGACAAAAACCGGTTATATTGCAGTTTCAAACTCTCTTGCTGCTGCTTTTTCAGCATCTCCTGGTTCAGGGCCTGCACCGCTTAATGTTAGTTTTACTGACAACAGCACAGGATTGCCAAATACATGGAAATGGGATTTTGGAGATGGAAATAATTCAACTGAAAAGAATCCTGTATATGTGTATAATAAAACAGGACGATACACTGTTAGTTTAACCGTAAATAATTCGGAAAGCATCAGTACTGAAACCAGGCCCAGATATATTATAGTTAATTGAATACCTTAAATTGAAAAAAAGAGCTTTGCAGAAACCTATCTACCAGTTGCAAGAGGCAATGAGATAATGAAACATGACGATATCAGTTTAAACTATCAAAGATATATTATTTCTTAGAGTTTCTATAGAGCCAAAAAAATATTTCAACTGGATATGCAGTAAAAAACAGTATTTATCGAAATTCTTCTGAATTCAAAAAGAGAAAAAAAGTGTTAACTTTTAAAGAAGGTACCAATCAGTGTCATCAACCGAAATATCTTCTTTAAGTCCTACTTTTCTCCCTGGGAGTTTAAGAGCATTCGTAATTGCGTCTGAAAAGTCCTGAAGGTACTCTCTTGAGGAGAGGCTGTTATAGATAAAAGGTTTATCTGGCTGGATCATTTTCTGAATGGTTGATTCTTTCGGCACGATATCAACTTCTATGTCAACCATTTCCACGGCTTTTTCCATTGCAGTTCGGAAATCCCCTATACAATAAGCTATTCTGTGTTTGTAATTGTCCCTTGTCTTTTCGAGGTAAGCGGCAAGTCTTTCGCTTTCCATTTTTATAAAATCTCGTTTAACTTTTGCCACGTTACATTTACCCATCATAAAGCTGTAATGCATGAACGGATATTGAGTATCAAGTTCCCTGGGAGTAATTCCACAGGTTCCGAAGGTTACTATATGTACATCTTCAGGTTTTGCAATTTCGAAAATTATTCTGTCGAATTTTTTGTGAGAGGGACTTTCATGATAGGGTTTCCTTTTGGCACAGGGAACAAAAACACAGAGTTCCCTGTACGGAGCTTCATATTCGTTCAGGACCCATTCATTAGCCCTTATCATATCCGGGTGATAAATTACCCTATCAGTGTCAAGAGGTTCTTTAGAACGCTCATCTTCAGGAATAATGGGTTTCATAAACGTCAAGCTAATTGAGCCTGGAAATTGTATATATAATTAACTAACTTTGGCAGCAGCAGGGGTTATAACTTTGAGAAATGTCTTAAGTTGAACTGAACATGAGCAAAGTAAGCAAAGCAATAAAAAAACAAAACAGTAAGAAAATAAAGCAGTAAAGCAGTAAAGAAGTAAAGCAGTAAAAAGTGGAGCAGTAAAAAGTAGAGCAGTAAAAAGTAAAGCAACAAGAAAGTAAAGCAACAAGAAAGTAGAGCAATAAGAAAGTAGACAATAAAAAAGCAAAGAAGTAAAATAGAAATATAGACAAAAGACAAAAGGGACGGAGAGTCGAGTTTACTGCTTTAAACCGTCCACAAAGTCTTCCATTCTATCTAACGCTTTTCTAATATCATTTGTAGATGCCGCGTAGGCGCAGCGCAGGAAGCCTTCACCTGCCTCTCCAAAAGCATCTCCGGGGATTGCAACGACTTTCTTTTCATCCAGAAGGCGTTCTGCAAATTCAGAGGAAGAAAGGCCGGTATTTCCTATATAGGGGAAGGCGTAAAATGCACCTTTAGGGTTGCAGCACTCAAGCCCTATTCTGTTAAAGCCCCTGACAATAAAGTGCCTGCGTCGGTCATATTCCCGAACCATCCTCTCCATTTCATCTTTGCCATGACGGAGTGCTTCGATTGCGCCTACCTGAGCAGTTACGGGAGCACACATCATGCAGTACTGATGGATCATCATCATTGAATGGATGATCTCCGGAGAGCCCATTGCAAAGCCGAGCCTCAGTCCTGTCATTGCATAGGCTTTGGAAAAGCCGTTAAGCATAACAGTCCGCTCTTTCATGCCTTCAAGTGAAGATAATGGGACGTGCTTGCCTTCATAGGTAAGGCACTCGTAAACTTCGTCCGAGATAACAAACAGGTCATTCTCCACAACCAGGTCAGCAATATCCTCGAGTTCTTCCTTTGACATAATTGCTCCTGTGGGATTATTAGGAAAATTGAGAATTATTGCTTTTGTCTTGTCCGTGATTGCAGGTTTAAGGGATTCTGCAGTCAGGCTAAACTCATCGTCCCTGTGGGTGGAAACGATAACCGGTTTACCTCCTGCAAGAATAACCGAAGGCATATATGCCACATAAGAAGGCTGGACAATAATAACCTCATCACCAGGGTTGACTACGGTCCTTACTGCTATGTCCAGAGCTTCACTCACACCTGTTGTAATGAGGATCTCGGATGAAGGGTTATAGTCCAGACCGTAACGCCTGTAGTAGGTTCTGGTAAGTTCGTCTCTGAGTTCCGGAAGCCCGTAATTTGAAGTATATGAGGTTTGCCCTTTTTCCAGAGAGTGAATACACATCTCACGGATATGCCATGGAGTAATAAAGTCAGGCTCTCCTACACCAAGGGAAATTACATCCTCAAGTCCGGAAACCAGATCAAAAAAACGGCGTATTCCTGAAGGAGGAATTTCTTTCATAACGTCGGCAACAAACTTTGAAGGATCACATGAAGGTCTCAAGCAAAACACTCCATAAAAATTATATGAGTATTCTGAAATGTAAAATCTGATCGGAAAATCAGGCTCTGAATCATTTCATATCAAAATGAGACTGGTAGCCTTTGAATCGTTTCAGGTTCATGGAGGATAACCCCATCTTCTTTATAGGTTTTCAGCACGAAGTGGGTTGATGTGCTCTGTACCTGATCGAGGGTTGCAATTTTCTCTGCTACGAAAAAAGCCACGTCCTTCATTGATTTTCCTCTGACAGTCAGGGATATGTCATAATTTCCAGATAGGAGCCTTACTGACCTGACTTCCGGAAACTTGTAGATTCTTTCTGCAATTGCCTGATAGCCCTGATTACGCTCGAGAGTAACCTTCAACTCAATAACTGCATAAACATAGTTTTCCCCAACCAGATCCCAATCAACTATGGTTTTGTAGTGCCGGATAACTCCCGTCTCTTCAAGTTTTGCAATTGCCTGGGAAACTTCCTGTGCAGACATATCCGTAAAGGATGCTATTTCCTCTGGACTCGTTCGTGCGTCATTCTCAAGAATTTCCAGTATATGTCGAATCTTTTCATCCATATTAGTCACCGGCACAAGGTAAGGGAATTTGATAAAGAATCCCCGTTTTGGGGTAAGTTAAATTTTAATTATTCAATTAATACAGCATTTACAACTCCGTCCTGCCCCGGTCTGCTTGTAACTTTAGCAGTTCCGAGAGAAGTCCTTATTACTGAGCCTTTTGTCAGAATGTTACGCCTGATGTAGTGCTTGTTTGCAACGTTGTCGAGAACTGTCTCAATGGGAGTTGAAGTGGTTTTTCCGTCTTTGGGATTGGTTACGTTTGCAGTATTGCACTGAAGAAGTCTTACTTTCCTGTTGCCTCCCATAGTGTGAATGTTTTTCCTCTTTATTTCACTTATACGGGTTTCTGCAGACTCACGGCCCATTTCGAACTTGCGCTTCCCACGGGCAGCAATAACTTTCCCACCAGTCACTTTTCTTCTGGAGCTACCTTGCCATCTCATTTTAAAACCTCATCATGTATTGAAATTATAATCAATGCTTATCTTTAATGATTATTTATGTATTTTCCTATTGTAATTCTATATTTTCCTATTGTAAATATACTGTAATCCTGATCTGGTGATCGTGTCAGGGCATAAGCATACTTATCGCTCTGATTATATATTAATTATATTAGCAGGAGTACTTAACTAGCATATTTGCTATGGACTAATCAATACAAATAGGATCGTATAAGAACTTTACGATCAGAAAACCAGGAAAAAATTCAATTTTACATCCTGCCTGCATCTGTAAAGTGAGATAAAATTAGAGAGCTGTGAATACAGATACAGAGCTGTAAATGTGGATACGGAGGTGTAAATGCGGATACGAAGATGTAAGTATGGATTACAGAGTTGCGAAAAAATGTTGCAAGTATGATTACAGAGTTGCGATTTAAAATGTTGTAAAGCCCTAAACAGAAATCCTATAGTACGTTCACAGGCGCAAGTGAAGAAAAAAGGCATATGCTAAAAATTATATAAATATAAGGTAAACGAATCTTTTGCAGGTTAAAGTTGAGATATTAATTTCCAATTTAAACTCCATACTAAAAAAGGTCCGATATCACGGGAAAAAATAACAATAACGAGGAGAGATAATGGTTACAGAGATTTCACTGAACACAATATGTGGACATACGACAAAGATAATTGCTACTAAAGAAGGAAAGAGTACTCATATACATATTAAGTCTACATGCGAAAAACTCCGAAAATGGGGCACACACTTTGATATGGAAATGAAAGACCTTATGGGGGGTCCAGAAACCATACTTGGCAGGAAATCAGCTGAAATGCCTCTTACGCCTACCTGTCTTGTTCCGGCAGCAGTAATGAACGCTTGCTGGCTCGAAAATGGCATGATTTCGAAGAATCTTGCTCGCGAAATGGGAAAGATGGAGATCATTTTCGATAAATTAGAGTGAATTTTTCCATAAATCCCCTTATTTCCTTTGGAAAGATCCTCAGAGATCTACAGTACTGAAAAAAACGGCCGAAAACAGTAGTACTGTGAGAAACTGCCTGTATACATATAAACTTGGGAATGCTTATATTGAATCTTATCGTGTATTATTTGCCTGTAACTGATAAGAATTGACCTTAACCGATAAGAGTTTGTTTGTAACTGATAAGATAATTCTAAGTTTCCAGCAAAATTTGATAAAAATTGTATGTCTTGTTTGTCCAGGACTAAATAATGAACTTCTGGAAATATTTTGGAAATTATAAAACGGTATTGTTATCTTAGAAGTGACAAAAGTTTCAAAACCCGAGTTGAGAATATGGATGTAAAAGAGATAAATAAATATGGACAAGAGATTGTAGACTGCCTGAAACTGAAGACCTCTCCTGTTGCCGTGAAATTGATCCCAAAAGGAGGAGAAGTTCCGGAGGGAATAAAGAAAGTAGATGAGACTATGAGACACTGCCAGCTGGTTGATAGAGTCCGAAGAACAGGTGAGGAGTTCTATACTCTGGGTGAAGACCAGATGTGCAAAGGCGGAGCTGGCGCAATGGGTCTTGGAGAAATGCCTCCAAAAGTCGCAAGTGGAGAATTTTATTTTAATAAACTTAAACAGTTCAGTACCCAGGGTGCTGCAAGGCGTACCCTTGAAAGGGTTCCCAAGCTTCCTCCAAACTCAACAGAAGCTATTCTGTATTCTCCCCTGGAAAAAGCCACGTTTATGCCGGATGTTGTTATAGTCATCGGTAATCCTAAACAAATAATGTTACTTACACAGGCTGCAATGTATAAAACAGGCGGCAGAGTCGAAGCAAGTTTTGCAGGAAAGCAGAGCTTATGCTCCGACGGAGTCGTAAATGTATACAAAGAAGGTAAAATCGGAGTCACAGTCGGTTGCAGTGGCAGCAGGACGTATACAAAGATCTCAGACGAAGAAATGATTATGGGAATTCCCACTGAACTTCTAGCTGATGTAGCAGATGGCCTCAAGGAAATTTGCCCGAAGTAAAATTAAAAATAATATTTTCTCTTCAAAAGTGAATTCCTTCATGTTCAAGCCCTTTGACAAGATTTTCAAAACAATCGTGAAAAGGGCTTGTCAATACATAAGCAAAACATTTGTCAATACATAAGCAGAACATTTGTCAATACATAGCAAAACACTTTTGCTATATAACTTAAAAACCTCTTAGTTTTATCCTTTTTGAGCAAACATTAATTCTTTTCTTGTCATTCTAAGGTATAATTCATGAAAATATAATCCCGGACCATAATTAATCATTTAAGAGGAGCAAGATTCAAAACCATAAATTAGTCCTTTTAAGTGAAGCATAGTGAAAAGGATAACGGGCCCCTTAGATACAGTTTGGATAGCAAAACTCAGGTTATGAAAATGTCAATTATTTAAATGCTAGTGCCAAAAGCTTGCGCTTTATTTAGCCAATCCCCTTGTAAAATATCTCCTTTTGCTGATACGCTGGTAGCTATTAAGATACCCCTGTCTTTCCATTTCATATAATCTGCCGTATGCTTGTAAGTATCTACGGCGCCGCTGAAAAATCGTTCTGCATCGCACTCTCCACACATAATTAAAGCGGATTCTTTTACATTAAGAGATTTTTTGCGGCTATCCACACAGTAGGCACAAAACCTGTCAATTACAGCCTTTAACTGTGCAGAAATCCCAAAAAAATACAAAGGGGAAACCAGTACAAGCATATCTGCGCTTTCGAGTAGTGGTTCAATTTCTTTCATATCGTCACATTGAACACAGGCTCTGTCCTTTGTCCAGCACATAATACAGGCTTTACATCCATTAATATTGAGTTTTGCCACTTCTATTTTATTTACTGTATGCCCCTTTTCCTTTGCTCCTTTCATAAAGGCATCTGCCAGCATATCGCTATTACCATTCTTCCGTGGACTACCGGTAAGTATCAGTATATTTTTATTCATCGGGTACCATCTCTAAAAAATTAATTTTATCTTGTTCTGTAATTTTACGTTTGACCCTACACGGACTGCCAACAGCTACTACATTGGCCGGAATATCCTTTGTTACTACACTTCCAGAACCGATGACGGCGTTATCGCCAATGGTAACACCAGGATTCACAATAACGCCACCACCAAGCCAAACACTGTTGCCTATACAAATAGGGAGGGCATATTCTAACTGTTCATTCCGTATATCAGGATGTACGGGATGTCCTGCAGTAAAAAGACTAACATTAGGTGCAATAAAAGCGTTGTCACCGATACTAACTTTAGCGCAGTCGATAATTGTGCAATTATAATTGGCGTAAAAGTTCTCCCCTACAGAGATATTATATCCATAATCGCAGCGAAAGGGCGGTTCAATAATGAAGTTTTTACCTGTTTTGCCAAAGAGTCTTTGAATAATTTTGTTTCGCTGCTCAGTTTTACCTGGATGAAGAGAATTAAATTCAAAAATCAATTCCTTTGCAGCCTGACGTTCTGCGACCAGTTCTTCCCCAAAAGCTCTATAAGGTTTGCCTGCTAGCATTTTTTCTTTTTCTTTCATTTTAAATTCCTTATATATTTCAATATGACAATAACACTTTAAGCTTTCTGATTTTAGTAGGAAGCAATTGTCCCCTATGGATCTCACATTGTCTTTTGATGTACAAATTTTGGAGTAGACCTTTTATATAATTACGAAACAGTGACTATAAATAGCGGACGATTTTTACACTGAAACAAATTTGGGAAAACAGAATTTTGAAACTTCGTATGAAATCAGTCTTTTTTAGTAAGCGAAACGCAAATGAGCAAAACAAGTTCTTGATTCTATGCATAATTCGAGATAAACTAAAAGAGCCACACACTGCTAAAAAGAGCGCCGTCTTCCCGAGACGAAACTCTGGATGTAGGGCCGCAACTCTATCAGGATGGGACTCGCGGGAATCAATTATATACTAATATACTAAAAGAGAAAAGAGAAGAAAAATGACCTATTACATAGCAGATTCAGCAGTTTTTATAATGGGAAACTGTGACCTGGACAGTTCTCTCATAATTACCGTTCCTTCGGTTGCGGAAGAGTTAAAAAGCGGGGATGCTTCCCTTCGTTTTGATCTTGCAAAAGAAGGGGGGTTACGTGTAGAATGGCCAGATCCCGAAATGGTAAAAGAGGTCCGGAAAATGGCTGAGCTCACGCGAGACTCCGAAGAACTCTCAAAGACTGACCTGGAAATTCTTGCAAAGGCTCTTGAATATAGAGATAAGGGCTTACTGCTTACGGACGATTATGCAGTCCAGAACGTTGCCGTGCAGCTTGGGATTCAGGTTAAGCCTATTGCCCAGAAAAAAATAAAGGATATTATTATCTGGCAAAAACAGTGTATAGGCTGCAAAAAAACTTTTGACAAAGGGGATGTTTGCCCGATCTGCGGTTCCCCTCTTAAGAAAAAGAGGAAAAAAAGTAGAAAAGAAAAGAGTTACTTTTGAGCTAAAGAAAAAGATATAATGCTTGATAATGTAATAGTGTCTTTAGTTGAGAGAATTTACATTTGAACATAGTTTACCAGGCAGTATTCAAGGCAAGTATTGTGAATAAGTTGTAAAATCGTGAAAAAATGCAGAGAAAAGTGCCGAAAAATACAGCCGGATAAAAACTCAGGTGGGAATGGAGGCATGAAGAACATAGAAGATTTAATCCAGAAAGCTGTGGAATTGCAGAGTAACGGGCTTGTAACCGGCCAGATTGCCGACGAACTCAATGTTTCAAGGGAAACTGTGACCTGGCTTTTAACCCGTTCAAAAAAAGAAGTAACAGCCCCCGCTCCAAAGGATATTTCCGTAAACTGGAGCAGCATAGGAAAAAGTGCTACACGGCTCCACTACATCTCACTTGCGCTCTGTGACATGGTACTTGAGACTCTGGAAAAAACAAACACCGAAGTCGACGTTGTTGTCGGTGTTGCTGCCAGCGGCATTCCCCTAGCAAGCATGATGGCAAATGAACTGGGAGCTGACTTTGCCCTCTATCATTCCCGTAAAGGGCAGGATGTAGTCCAGCCAGGCCATAAAGGGACAATAAGCAGAAACTTCGGAAGCGTTGCAGGCAAGAACTGCGTAATCGTGGATGATGTTATTACTACAGGTTCCACAACTATGGAGGTCATTGAGCAGCTTCGGGAAATGGGTGCCAAACCAAGAGCTGTAGCAGTTCTTGTAGATAAAAAAGGCGCAGATATGATTGCTAATGTCCCGATCCAATCCCTTGTAAGGATTGTACGCCTGGACTAAAACAAAACAAGATAAATCGTAATATCTTTTTGAATTGAAAGCCTTTCCAAGTGAAAGGTTTCCTAAATTTTTCCATTCTTTTTTGAAGTTTTGCAGCTGTTTAAAACTGCCTGCTTGGTTTTAAGAACAAACAGTGTGTAGATTTAAGAATCCAATTTTTTAAAATAGACTACTTAAGAATGAAATTTCTCTATTCAGAATAGAAGCAAAGGAAGAAAAGAGTATTAAAACCGTTTAATACTCAACATCGGTGGATGCTATCTTTTCGGCAAGTTTCGATAACACCTCAGTTCTCATTCCTTCCACAAATTTGATACTACCTACAACCAGATGTCCTCCTCCACTGACACCTGCGCCTTTCATTTCTTCCCTGAGCTCCCTGACGATTTTTGGAATATTCATAAGCACGCCCTTGGAACGGATGACTGCAAAGTCAGGACCGTATCCGATAGTTACCACGGGTTTATCCGGATACCTTTTGGTAAGCACGTCATGAACTTCGCCTGAGGTCTTTCCTGGTGGCGGGAAGGTGAATTTCTGGGCGTAGTTTTCAACGTCTATCACATTCATAATAGTCCCATTTGACAGTTTTTGAGACTTGACATTAAAGAGGCAGGTTTCAAGCTGTTCCTGTATCATGGTATTTGCCTGTTCGCAGAGCAGGGAAACCAGTTTTTTATGGGTGTCGTGATCCCCCAGATCCAGAATATCGTCGATAAGACCTTTTCCACTACTGAATTTCAGCCAGAACTGCTCATAGTCCAGAGCCAGAGCCATTTCTTTCAGCTCTTCAATGGTATAACGGTCCGAGACAAGAGAAATATACCTTTCAGCCTCCGGAGCTTCTGAACGGTCTCCAACTGCCGAAACCGCTGGGAGATGTTTTATTG
This sequence comes from Methanosarcina barkeri 3, assembly GCF_000970305.1. Classification (GTDB taxonomy): domain Archaea; phylum Halobacteriota; class Methanosarcinia; order Methanosarcinales; family Methanosarcinaceae; genus Methanosarcina; species Methanosarcina barkeri_A. The sequence continues at coordinate 2,084,473 of NZ_CP009517.1, read as the reverse complement.
TATCGCTGATGTCGGGATTAATCATACGAGCAACTTCAGCACAGAGCATTCCGGCAGTAACCCCGAAATCCCCTCCCACATGTGCGGGATTTACGTGCCCTATAAGGTACTGGTCAACAATCTCATCCGGGTGGTGATGGTCAATGACAAGCATATCGATTCCATAAACGCCGGCCTGCCGCATTGAAGGTACGTCTTCTTCCGTTGACCCGTTGTCCACAAGGATTACAAGCGGCATCTTCTGCCCGTGTCTGGAAAGATCTTCAAGTGCAAATGAAATATCCCTTGTAACATCGGCAAGTTCATAAAAAGGAGCTTTCGAAGGAGCGCGTTTGTAGAAGTAATATTCCGCATCCGTTCCCCCGATTTCCGTAATAAGGGGCAGAATCGCTCTCTCAATTGCAATTGCCGAGGTAATGCCATCAGCGTCAGCATGATGCCTTAGAATAATCGGAGTTGAATGGAGAATAGCTTTTTTGATTTCTTTAGCGACATGGAGCATCCTGGGTTTAAGTTTCTCCATAATCTCGCTTTTGATAAGAAAAGGAATATCTGCAGGAGCTGCCTTTTCGTCAATTACCCTCTCAACTCTGCTCTTGACAACTGCTTCCTTCTCTCCTGTCAGCAGTTTCATGCTCATGACCTCGATCTGAACCTGGTCATCTCGCAGGGTCACTTCTCCGGTAATGGAAACAATCATTCCTGCATCAATATGCGGATAGGATCTTTTCCCAGCACTCTCAAAGGCTGCACAGGGCACAAAGCCTCCCTCGTCGCTAATAGTAAAAATCGTGGGCCCGCTGGTCTGCTTTACCTGAATCACTTCCCCTTCGATTCTGAGAAGTTTGCCCTTCATACTGGAGTCGATTTCAGCTGAACTTTTGAGCGGAAGCTCCTTTTCAAGCTCGATAGTTTCGTATTTTTTAAGGGTTTTAGGGATGAGATCCAGCTTTCCTCCGGCCTTGATGCTTTTTACCAGTACAATCACGGCCTCGCCTACTTCAGGAGGAATTCCTACATTGCTAGAATGCATAAGTCCTCTTACGTGAGGGTTAAGATCCACAAAGACCCCAAAAGACGCTTTACTGCTCACTATCCCATGATAAAGTTTTCCTGCTTCCACATCTTTAAGGTCGCAGGACTCATCAAGGGCATAAACATACTGAGAATGGGCACAGGACTCGCATATCTCTTCATCGGGATCCTGTGGGTTCTCAATACGTTCTCCACAAATCTTGCATGTGTATATCTTTCCCAGCCCCTTACAGGTTTTACAAGGAGTAGTTACTTCAATACTTCCAGTGCCTTTACATTTTTCACAGGCAGCACCATTTTTTAAAAAGCTATCAAGATTTTTTTCTGACATTTTCATGAAATCAATTGATTTTGATTTACCTTTACCCTTACATTGAGGGCAGATTTCAGTTGAAACAACTTTATAGCCACGTCCGTGGCAGTCTGGACATTCCTTACTCATTAATATCAACACCAATGGTTCTTTCGAACCTGCGTTTTCTTGACCTACTGTTTGAAGCTCAGAATACCTTCTTGAGCCTGACAGTATTTCTCTTTTCTATTGTCAGCTTTAAGTAAGCTGATCTAACTCTAAGGCCTTAAGGGCTGAAAATCAATAGCATTCTGACCTCTTTTCCCTGTCAACTTACTTTTCCCTGTTTTATATCTTCTACGTTTCAAATATAAGTGTTTTCGGAGGCAACTATTTCTCAGAATGAGTCTCTCGCAGTCCTTTATAATTTTACACAATCAGGCATCTGCATTTTTGACATTTATTCCTCCTCCGATGTCGTTCGAAATCTGAAAAACTGAAGTCAATTGGAAATCTGGAGAAGGAAACAATATAAATAATAATACACTAAATAATAATATAGCTTTTCAGATATTTGTATAATGCGGGGTGTAAAATTTTTGAACTATGAAGACTTACTTTATAGAAACTTTTATTATTGTTTATCTGAACAAAGAGTACTTAATTATTATTAAATCTAATTTAAACATTAATGGAATAAGAGGTTATAAAAATTATGAGTATCTTTGCCAGTCAAATCTATCTTCCTGTATTATTAGTTTTAATATTAATACTCTCACAATCAATAAAAATGGTTAACGAATACGAGAGAGTAGTCATTTTTAGGTTGGGCCGCCTAAGTGGTGTAAAAGGGCCAGGGATTTTCTTTATTATCCCGATTGTTGACAGAGCTATAAAAATCGATCTTAGAGTTGTTGCAATCGATGTACCCAAGCAAGCAGTAATCACAAGGGATAACGTCACGGTTGAAGTGGATGCGGTTGTTTATTACAAGGTCATAGAGCCTGGAGCTGCCATAACTCAGGTTGAAAATTATATGTTCGCAACTTCTACCCTTTCACAGACTACCCTGAGGGATGTTATGGGCCAGATGGAATTAGACGAGCTGCTTTCGGAAAGGGAGAACATCAATAAGCAAATTCAGGAGCTTCTGGACAAGTATACTGATCCATGGGGGATCAAGGTTACAGGTGTTACAATTCGAGATGTTTCCCTGCCTGATACGATGAAGAGAGCAATTGCCAAACAGGCTGAAGCCGAAAGAGAAAAGCGTGCCAGAATTATCCTTGCGGAAGGAGAATCCCAGGCTGCGCAGAAAATGAAGGAAGCTGCAGCTTCCTATGAAGGTATGCCCGCAGCTATCAAGTTGAGGGAGTTACAAACTTTAGCCGAAATTGCCAGGGAAAAGAACCTCATAGTAGTTACCCAGTCCCAGTCTATTGAAACCGGAAATATAGCAGCTTTATCTACGGCTATTGCGGAAAGAAAAGAACAGTAAAGGCAAAAATAAGCGTAAACAAAAATTATAGCAGCAAAAAGAACTGAAGGAAATGGATGAGCAAGAAAAGATCGATAACCATGTACGTGGAAAGGGGTTCACATCTCTTCTTTATTTTCTTCCTGTGTTTAATCCTCATAGCCGTTTCTATACCCTCTGTGGATGCAGGACCTGAACAGAAAGTACTTGTGCTTGAAATATCCGAGGCTATAACACCAGCTTCAGATGATGTTGTAGCTGATGCAATAGAAAAAGCTGAAAATGAAAACTTTGAAGCTCTTATAATTGTCCTGGATACCCCAGGCGGAGGACTGGACGAAACTCAAAAAATTATAAGTACAATTGAGAATGCAAGCGTGCCTGTTATCGGATATGTGCCAGAGGGTGGGAAAGCCTGGTCAGCCGGCACACTCATCCTTATGGGAACAGATATTGCTGCAATGGCACCATTCACGGTTATAGGATCAGCTCAACCGGTTCAGATGTCGGCAGAAGGAACAAAACCCATTACCGATGAGAAAATAATAAATGCCCTTGTCAAATTCTCGGTTGCAACAGCTAGTAAACACGGTAGAAACGAGACTTTTGCAGAAGAGGTTATAACGAAAAATAAAAATCTTGACGCACAGGAAGCTCTGAAAAGCGGTGTAATAGAGTATATAGCTCCTTCTATCCCAAACCTGCTAGTACAGATAAACGGGCAGCAGGTAAAACAAAAAGTCCTGCAAACCGAAAATGCAGGAATAGAAATCTATGAACCTCCTCTTTCACTATCCCTTTTAGGACTCATCTCAAACCCGATTATTTCCTCCCTTCTTTTGACCCTGGGAATTTACGGGCTAATTTTCGGAATCTCAAGTCCTGGGGCCGGAGCAGAGATTTTCGGAATCATGTCAATTGCACTTGGGCTAATGGGTACAGGCTTTGATATCAATTTAGGGGCAATCTTCCTCATTCTTTTGGGAATAGGACTTTTGATTGTTGAAATTAAAGTCCCCGGGTTTGGGATATTCGGGCTTGCAGGTCTCATCAGCCTTATAATAGGAAGTATACTTCTTGTACCGATGGGAAGCGAAAACATTTACACCCCTGAGTTTCGAAAAGTCCTTACCCTGACGGTTGTTGCCCCTACGGTTGTTTTCGGATTGTTTCTGGTTTTTGCAATTTATAAAGTAACAGAAATCAGAAAGAAAAAACCGGTTATTGGAGTGTTTATTGGGGAAACCGCCGAAACCATAGATCCTTTAGGGCCTCAAAAGACAGGCTACGTCCGCTATAATGGAGAATACTGGAAAGCCAGTTCAGAAGAGGAAATCGAACCGAATGTAGAGGTTGAAATCACTGGAAAGGTAAGGGAAACCCTTTTAGTAAAAAGAAAAATGTAATTGTTCCATGTCAGTAAAACGAAAAATGTATTATTCCCCTCTTCCCAGCTCGATTTCTTTTTTCTTTTACCTTAACTGCAAAGTTACTAATTTCAGGATTTAACCTGTTTAGCTATCTTTACTAAAGCTTTTCAAAAACCTTTTGGTTATCTTAAATTACGCATTTTACTAAATTTTAGCTAAAGCTTTTTTAAAAGGCTTTTTTGAAATGTTTTTGAAGTGCTTTTGATCTTACCTTAAATTATGTATTTACTAAATTTTCGCTAAAGCCTTTTTTTGAAAGGCTTTTTTTGAAAGGCTTTTTTTTGAAAGGCTTTTTTTGAAAGGCTTTATTTACTTCTTATTTTTTCAAGGACTTTTTGTTTCTTTTCAATGGCTTCAAGCGCAGCCTTATCAATTGCTGCTCTCATTTCTTCAAAGTCTCTGGGATTCTCTTCTCCATGGACTTTTTTGACTGGTGTGTAGGCAGACTCTCTAAACCTGGGTGTAAAGTCTCTGCATTCGCCATTTAAGAAAATTTCAGCTCCGTTTCCTTTATCAACATGCCCTATTACGTCAATTTTAATGCCTGCAGCTCTGACAGTATCGAGGATTTCGTCAGCATATGCAGGGGGAACAATTATAAGAAGGGCATCGAGAGAGACTCCGAGATAGTCGATTTTCAGGTTTTCAAGCATTGAAAGTACTTTTGTGTTTACAAGAGCTCTTATCTTTTCCTCTTCAAAGACAAGTTTTACTCCTGCAGTTTTTGATATTTCCTTGGCATCTCCTCTAATCCCGCCATTAGTAACATCAGTCATCGAATGGACTTTCTTATGCAGCCCGGACTGCAACAGGACTTCACAGGCTTCCAGAAAACGAATATTAATGGTTTCTTCCACAACTTCATGCATCCCATAGTAAAGTGCAGTTGTGGAAACCGTACCTCCACCTGCGCCTTCAGTCATAAGGATAAGGTCTCCTGCTTCGGTCCGGTTCCGCGAGGTAAGAGAAGAGGTTATGCCAACAGCTCCAACTCCACCCGTCATACGTTCGCCTATGACCATGTCCCCGCCGATTCGAAGCGTGCTCCCTGTAATAAGAGGTATTCCGGTAAGTTCCGAGACCGTAGTTATTCCTGCAATATGGTCAAAGATCTTTGCTACATCTCCGTCGTCTGCTACATGAATGTCGGAAAGCATTGCCAGGGGTCGAGCTCCCATAGCATATATATCACGCAAAGCTGCTCGGGCTACATGAAAACCCGAGAGAAAAGGAAAGTCGCTCAGACGAGAGTGAATTCCGTCAATTGTAACCACGAGATAGTCTTCACCGATTTTGACAACCCCTGAGTCATCAAGCTGGGAGCTATCCACAACAGCACCTGTCTTGCCTATAACTTCTCCTAGCTTGGAGTGAACGTAAAAGTCGCCTATCCCTCTGGAACCTACCCCGAATTCACCCATTGAAACTCCTGAGAAAGTGGGGCTTAACACGTCTCCTTTTACATCAAGTGTCGCTTTTGCCTCACAAACAACCGCAGCAGCGATCTCATGAGCTTTTTCCACGCTTATATGCTTAATTTCAAGAATTCTTGAAGCCAGTTTTGCTTCAAGCCCTGCTTCATTTGAGGGGTCCTCCCTGAGAGCCCGTTTTGCGTAGCCTTCTATATCCATAGTAACCATCTCTTGCAGATCTTTCTGCCCTGAAAGGTAGCAGGGCAGGATAGTTTGGCATTCAAGTATCAGTCTATTTTTATTAATCTGTTGATTTGAGGTAGTTATTGATTTGAGGTAGTTATTGATTTGAGGTAGTTATTGATTTGAGATAGCCTGTTGGTTTCGGATACCTCATCGCAAAGTGTGTAGGACTCAGAACTAATAATCAGGAAAAAGTGAAAAAATGATTTAAGTACAAAGGGATAAATTCTTAGAGAAGCCCTTTCAGCACATATCTACAAAGTTTTTCAGAATCTTCAGCCCGATAGTTCCACTTTTTTCAGGGTGGAACTGGGTACCCATAACATTGCCTTTGGAGTTTACGACGGATGCTGAAAAGTCCAGCCCATAACTGCAGGCTGCAAGGGTGTTTTCAGATGCCGTGTCCACGTAGTAGGAGTGGACGAAGTACACAAACGAGTTATCAGGGATCCCTTCAAATAGAGGGTGGTCCTGCTTGATTTCAATATTATTCCAACCAATGTGAGGTACCTTTAGTTCGGATTTCGGAAAGCGCAGTACCTTACCGGAAATAAGATCAAGCCCGTCAGTAAGCTTTCCTTCCTCCGAAGAACTCATGAGAACCTGTTGCCCAAGACAGATCCCGAGCATGGGCTTGCCTGACCGTGCGTATTCTTCTATAGTCCCTTTGATAGGGGCAAGGCACTTCATCGCATCCACAAAAGCACCAACACCCGGGAGAATTAAACCGTCTGCGGCAAGAATTTCCTCAGGATCCCCTGAGATTGCGGGACTTGATCCGACTTGCTCAAGCCCCTTTTGGACGCTGCGGAGGTTTCCAAGCCCGTAATCGAGAATCACAATTCTTTTCATATTTCTAACAAACAAAGTTAAGATAGATTAACTTTACGAGTAACGAAAAGGGTATCAAGAAGATAATTTAAGGATAGAAAGAAACTAATTAAAAGAAAGATAAAAATGAAAATAAAAAATAGGCGATAAATGAAGGACTATAAGATCCTTTGCAGTTAAGACCTCCCAGCAGGAAGGCTGTAAGAACTGTTCTCCCTTTCAAAAGTCACTTTGTATTTGCCACAATGTATACATTCGTAGCGTTTTTCGAGCACTGTTGGCAAAAAGCACAATGCACCGCTTTTCCGCTTCCATTTATGCAGTCCTAAAAAACACAAGAAACTACGGTTACGATCCGATTCGTCTGAATCATCAGAGCATTCTTGAGCCAAAAAACTGTTTCCCCTTGTTTATGGTTGTTTAGTTTATTCCATAACGGTAAGGAAAATATGGTCAAAAGAACTATATAAATATATAGTTTTTATGGAAAATATCAAGAAGTTCTGCTATTGAAAAATATATATGGCTAAAAATAATAGAAAATATGGAAGATAGTAAAATATGTTAGCTAGTTTGTGTTGCAATTAATAACAGGTTTGTAAGGATATTAAAGAGCTATTTTCGAGTGTGGACTTTCCAACGGTAGCAAAATAAAGAAAAGAATCAAATTTTTAGGTATTTACTGCGCGTTCGCCGTTATACGCACTCATCCTGTTCGCGTCGAAATCTGAAGAAATAACAAAAATATTAGAAAATATTATCGTGATGGTCGTAGTCTCCTAACGTCACTGTCATTGATTCCTCGTCAACAGAAAAAACTAGGACAAAATGCTTATCGATATGAACTCTTTTTAAATGATTCATTGGAAATCTCAAATTTTTATATCTGTGAGGGTCCTGGACAATTTCGTCAGCTTTATTTAAGATAATTTCAAGTTGTTTTTTATTCTTTTTGCTAATTTTTCAAACTTGTTATCAAGCTCCGCTTTGATCCTTAATGTATACATAGGAATCAAAGACCATAACGTTTTCTTAAGTTTTCAACTGTCCCAACTTCTAATACTTCCTGTTTCTGTATTCTTCTCAGTTTTTCAATGTACTCAGGTTTTAACTCTGGCTCCAGAATCACTTCTTCATACTCTTCAGCCATTTTATTAATAGCAGCACTTTTGTCCTTTAAACCATACTTTGCTTTTATAATATTCAGAATCCGGTTGGTGTTATCATCAATGTTTATGATTGCTTGAACCATATATACCATATTAATGAAAGATTAATTCCATACTAATACGTATCGTTCTGCAAGTTTTTAAGAAACTTATCAAGGCCTTCGAGTGCCTCGTTTAACATTCCAGTGAGAACTACTGGAATTGTCAATTTCTCCTAACTCAAGTTATAATACTAATCTCTACTAACTTCCATTCTTCACTTATTTTAAAGCTTCAAGATAGGGCAAACACGACTGTAGTAAAATATTAATAACCTCATGTATTAATACTTACTAAAGTTTTTGAGAGTGGTAAAACATGAAGAAATTCAGATTTATCAGACATGATGAAAAAGCCATGGAACTACCGATTAATATAGTCGTGATGTTGGTTGTCGGGATGGTTGCGCTTGCAACGCTAATTTCGATCATGCCGACCCCGACAAAGGATATGTCGGTATTTGTGGAAAGCACTGCTCTTAACGGAGGTAATTCTGTAAAAGGAAACTCAATAATAGTGAGTGCCAGTACTGCAGAAAACCCGTTTGCCGTAACTGCAGTTGTAAAGATAACTGACAGCGATGGAAACCCTGTAAGAAATGCAAACGTTATTTTGAGAGGGCTTGGCGGAGCAGCATCAAACACTACGGATGCTAACGGGGTCACTTTCCTGACAACACCGGAAAATGCAAGGGTAAGGCTTGACCCTAACCAGAATGAAGGAACAATGGACCTGAAAATCGTTGCCGATGGCTTTTATGACTACGAGAAAAAAGATGCAGTTATGATCATTAAGACCAGGTAATTGTGTATCTCCCAAAAGTAAAGCTGAATGGAGGAGCCCTACATGCTGCGTGAAAAATTCAAACACGACGAAGCAGGAACTCTGGGGCTTCCAATAAGGATTGTCGTGCTTACAGTTGTGGGTCTTATAGGGTTTTGCACGATTCTTACAGCCCTGAGCAATGCCCCTGCTCCTCCAAAACCTATGTATGCTACAGCAAATATGAGTGTACTTTCCTTACCTTCCACTGAAGGAGGCAGCAATAAGGAAACAAACCTGAGCTTGTCTGTAAAAGTGTTTGACAGCGAAAATCGTGGAATATCAGATGCAAATGTGATTGCCTGGAGCCCGGATCGGAAAAAAGCGTATTCAGGCGTTACCGACCTCGAAGGAAATGTAATATTGAAAATTTCTAATCCCGAACTGCCTCCGGGAAAAGCTGAAGGATATATCAGGATAAAAGTAATGAGAGAAGGATACAGAGATTTCACCAGCGATTATTTTCTGAAAGTGATTCAGAGCTGAATTGCTCTGGATAGATTTATACTGGAAGAGTCTGAGGCAAAAATACCGGATCTTGTTCCACCGGGTCTTGTTTCTGCATCATTTCTCCGTGCTTCCTGTTCTCCGAATTTTCTATTTTTCATGTTGTTACTTTAATTTCTTACTCGATCTTACTCGATATGCAAACATTAGGTCCGTGTTTCCTCTACTATTGCAAGATCACTTTTGTTAATACCGCTAACCGAGTTTTGAGCCTCGTACACATACTTTTGTCCTCTCATTGCCGACAGCACTGCAGCTATACCACAGAGTACAGCCCCGATTATGAACGAAATCCGCAGCGCTGGCATGAATGCCTGTTGCAATGTCTGTGGGAACCAGTAGTTGCTTGTCAGTGTTGTCACTATTTGTTGCGGTATTCCACTGACGACACTCGAGCTCATGGAGCTGAGGATTGAATCCATAGGGTTGTAGCCTAAGAAGGCAGAAAACAACGCATTTGTCGGTGACATGCCGGCTAGATAACTGGCGAGTTGCTGCAAAGCCGGGTCAATCTGTCCAGATCCGAGACTTGCAAACGAGCTTTGAACCGCACCTGGAAAAGCCTGTTGAATTCCCACAATCACGATAGTAAAGAATACTGACATACTCAATGTACTTGCCGAGTTTCCCAGTGTTGATAACATACCCGATGCCACACCTCTGTTCTGAGGTGGCACGGAATTCATTATTGATGAGCTGTTAGGCGAAGCAAACATACCGTTGCCAATACCCATGAAGAAAATCAATATTCCCAGCTCCCAGTAGTCAAAGTTATATGGCAGCAGAGCAAGCCCTAAGAAAACAAGCGTAACTATAGTCATTCCTGCAGTTGCAATCCATCTAGGTCCGTATTTGTCCGAAAGCATTCCGGAGATCGGCCCCATGACCATAAAGCCGATAGTCATAGGTAACATATAGATACCTGCCCATAACGGTGTGTCCTCAAAGTTGTAACCATGAAGTGGCAGCCAGATTCCTTGCAGCAGAAGGATTAGCATAAACATAGCACCGCCTCGTGCAATAGCTGAAGTGAAACTGGCAAGACATCCATATGCAAAAGCTCTGATTTTGAAGAACTCCAGCCTGAACATAGGGTTCTTCACCTTGCTCTCTACGAATGGGAATGCGACCAGCAGTACGATTCCGATGCCTAATGCTGCCATTACCCAGGGGTTGCTCCAGCCCATTGCATCGGTTATACCATTATGCTCGTACGGCATCAGGGCATAAGTGACACCTATCAGAAGCGAGGTTAATCCGCCTACAAAAAGTAAGTTTCCCACAATATCGAGGCTGGTCCTGGCTGCCTTGAATGAAATATCTTTCATCTTCCAGTAAGACCACACTGTACCGAGAATAGCGAAGGGAATGTTAACCAGGAAAACATAGCGCCAGTTGTATGTTGCCAGTACGCCACCGAGCAGCAGACCAATGAACTGGCCGGACATAAAAGCAACCATATTTATGCCCAGGGCTTTTCCTCTTTCGCTGACCGGAAACGAGTCCGTAATTATGGCTGAGCCGTTTGCTATAGTAAATGCACTGCCTACAGCCTGTATAAGCCTGAAAATTATTAGCTCAAGTGCACCGGTATTACCTGTGCCAGGTGTCAGATAGAGTAATATTGAACCGATGGCGAATATCAGGAATCCCAGCCTGAAAAGTTTTACCCGACCATACATGTCAGCCAGCCGACCAATAGTCAGAAGCAATGTAGCAGTTATCAGGCCAAAACCCATAAGGAGCCACAGTAAGTATTGAAATGCACCTGGAGACATAGGGTTCATCTGGATGCCCTTGAATATCGCAGGCAGCGATATCAGGATGATGCTACCGTTGATAGAACCCATTAATGATGCTAAAGTCACATTGAACAGTGCAACCCATTTGTATGCAATGCCCTTTTCATTATGATTTTCACTCAAATTATTACCTTCCGTTTTTATCATTTTCTTTTTCTTCTTCTTTTTCTTCTTCTTCTTCTTCTCCTTGATTCCGGAAGTCACAGTCATGCGCCGCCTCAGATTTCTGGTTACCATTCCAGGTATCGTCGTCTTTCATCTCGGCATCACTGTTATCGTCACCTTCAATCACATTGTTGACGATTCGGGACATTTCGTTCAGGAGTTCAAGTTTTTCCTGTGTCATACGGTCCAGTCCTGCCATCCCTTTTGGGGTGATCGTGTAGACTTTCCTGCGTTCAATCCCCTCGCTCCGGATGAAACCTTTTGACTCAAGTTTCTCCAGAATTGGGTAGATAGAGCCTGCACTCGGAGTCCATCGCCCGTTTGAGCGGAGCTCGACCGTCTTGATGATGTCATAACCATGAGTAGGGTTCTCTTTAATAATTTTCAGCACGACATACTTGAGAAAAGCTCGCCTGATTTCCGTACACATTTTATTATTGTCGGTGCTTTCTTCCATAACTCGCACTCCGATATATTGGTAAACGATATATCGGTAGGCGACATAGTATATATCTTTTTGGTAACTGCCAGGTCACATAAAAATAGTCGGATTATAATGGTTTTGAAGTGATAAACATACGAGGTAACTGATAATGAAAAAAAGAAAAAATATGATCATTTATTACTAACTAAGATAATAAAAAGGAAATTATTAGTGCAGTTTTACCCGGACTGAGTAGTGACTAAAGTCCTAGCATTTACAAGTGATTTTATGCCCCTTTTAATCGTCTCTGATCCACTTAACCTTAATGAAGACAAGTATGACAAATTCAAGCACATGTATCAATTATGCATACATGCAATCGTCGTTTAAACGTTTTGATGTAAATAACTTGGTTATTATTGGCAAATCGGTATTCTTCACGACAAACAATTCGCTTTTACCAAAACGTACACAGCCTTTGTGTATACTGTAGTTCACTCCTCCTGATTTTAACCTATTCCTTGCTTCATCAAAGTGTTTGTAAGGGACTTGCAAAACTGTGATGTCGGAAGAATTCACTTTTAATATACATTCACTGTACGCTTTGTTAAGGTTGCAGTTTTTTTGTTTCGATATTATTTCAGTTATTATAGTTTCAGCTTCGGTTTTATCCGGAAATACTTTGTCTGCAAACTTCCTGAACTCATCAACAGTTACAAAGATCACAGGAAGCCAGCACTTAATTTGAGTGTTACTTTCAGAAATATCCCAGGCGAGTGGCAAATCTGGAATATTGCCTGAGAAATGTTCGAAAAGAATACTCATGCAAGGTACCGGAATAAGTTCTCTCTTTTCAATTAATGCATTCAATGCCATGGATACTGGTTCTGAAAGTCCAAAAGCATGTAAAACATTTCGTTGCTCAGGGTCGGATAAAGTATATTCTCCCTTCCCGAAAGTTTTAGATAAATCAGTACTTGTTGCAAATCCTGCACTTTCTATATAACAGAGAATCTGTTGTTGTAAAGGGCATGATTTTATTATATCAGCCAGGTCGTCATTCATCTTCTAAATTCCCCCAAATTTTCTAAACATCAATTAGAGTGAAAGCTTCATTATTAGATTACAGACTGAGTAAATTGCAGACTGAGTAAACTGCAGTCCCATTCTGGTATTTGGAATGATCATGTAAAGAAACAAATTCGAAGTTGGATTTATTGGGCCACCTGCAAACGATATATAGCATAATAAGCGAGATTGTAAGAGCGAACATTGGGATAAAACAATAAAACAGCATTTTTGAACATAGTTTAAATGTTAAAGACTTTTCTTTCGATTTCATAACCTGTCTGTCAGTACTTTCTTCCTGCGATTGGCCATGTAAAACTTCATTAAAACGGCTCCTGCGAGCAGTATAGCAAGCCCGGTAGAGAAATAAGGAGATTTTATGACATCCCATCTACCGGACCAGACAAGAAATCCGGTAAGGAAAAGCGCTGAAGATCCTGCAATTCCTGAGACTTCAAAAGGAATTTTCATAGAGCCAAGGGTGAGCCTGTTCTGGTTTTCGATGACTTCGATACGGGGCTCAAGTTCTTTTATATATTCACTTTTTGCATCTTGCTGAACCTTAAGAGTACGAAATTCCATACCCAGCTTTTCGATTTCTGGTTTGAGGTTATTATGAGTTAAATTTGAAAGCTCGGATAGAGCAGCTTGAAGGGAATGGAGGCTTTCTGAGAGGTTTGAAAAAGCCTCATTTATGCTCCTGGTTTTATAATCAGCTCCGGACACACCTGAGGAATTTTCCTCAGAAAACGTAGAAAGATTAGAAGGCCTGCCCGAAGGAAGTACTGCACTGGACTCAAAACTTGAAACATTTCCTTCCGAAATTGGAGGAACAAAATCCGAAAAAGAAGAATTTCCACTAATAGAAGCCTCAGGAGAAACCGACGGTATCTGTGAAAAAATTGAGGAGCTCGCAGCAGTACTTCCTGCAATTTCTCCAGGGAAAAGCCCTGAGAAATTTCCTGAAAAAACTCTACCAGCTTGCAGCTCGGAAGAAGCCTCCATAGAAAGACGTCTCTCAACTGCTCGGAGTCGTTTTTCAAAGCTTCTTATGCTCTGATCAAAAACCTCAATTCTTCCCTGCAAATCATCCCTAACTTCCGGATCTGCCTGATGTAACTTATTCAATTGGACCATTACCCCCTATAATTTTGCACTACAGAATCAGGCACCAGACTATATAAAATTTTTGAGGTTCATATGTTGTTAAGATTAATAAAACAAAAAGTCAGAACCAGAAAAGGAGAATGAAAAAGGAACGAAAATAGAAGAATAACAGAAAGGAGGAAAAATCAAACTTAATGTGGAAAAAGAAAAATAACAAAAAAAGGAAAATAAAACATAATTATAAAAAATTGAAAGTGAATCTAGAAATATAACGTAAAAAAGGGAAAAGTATCTCGAAAGGAATAAAACAGAGAGATTAAAAAGTACTGTAATCCCTCAATAATCAGTTGATATTTTCCAGAGTACCCACACATTCGCTTTTCGCTCTCATTTTCTGCTTTGTGTATGCTCAGTTTTCTGTAAGCATGTAAGCGTAAAAAACAGATGTGAATGAGCAAAAATACTCAAACACAAAATATCAACTATCTATTAATTCACGACCAGGATTTGAAATATACCCGAAATTTATAATTTATATTTTCTTATACTATAACCTATTATTTGAGGGGTAGAATGGACCTGAAAACTCAATATGACTGCTTAAATATTGACTGGAATCGTGTATCTGAAATATTAAAAAAAGTTAATATGGCATCTTTTGAAGGAGATGTGCATAAGAGGTGCTTTGAAAATAGCCATACTGTTATATTTGTTTTTGATAACGAGAAACTAATTGGTTTTGGGCGTGCAATTTCAGATGGAATATATCAAGCTGCAATTTATGATGTAGCGGTACTGCCTGAGTATCAGGGTAAAAAGATAGGCAGTTTAATTGTTGAACACATTTTGAACTCAATTCCGCAATGTAATTTTATATTATATGCTTCACCTGGAAAAGAACCGTTTTATGAGAAATTGAACTTTCGAAAAATGAAAACAGGAATGTCTTTGTTTCGATATCCAGAAATGATGCAGAAGAAAGGTTTTACTGAATAAATCAAAGTAAATCTAACTGACATCTCAAATGCTCTATCAAGCCTGTAATTTGGCGTGAAGGCGCTTGAAATAACTTTCATAATTTTGTGTGTTATTCAATGAATTTTATGTTCATTTAGCATGAAAATACGTGAGAATACCTCTCATGTGCTCCTTTCCTTCTTTTTTCACAAAAGTGCAGTTATTCTACCAATTATTTTGAGACGTTCTAAAACGCAAAAAATAAATAAATAAATAAATAAATAAATAAAGTTTAGATCAGCCTGATTTCAATCGACCCTCCCCTGTCCTGAGCTTCCAGAATCTCAGATGCAAGATCCGAGTTTGCCCTGAGTTTCACATCTCCATGCCGGCTTACTGTTGCACTGAACAGATACTGGTCTTCAAGATAAATTTCCACATCCTTTCCTGCAAGTTCCGGCGCCCCAAGAATAAGGTGTTTCTTATCTCTTTCTATGAAAGGATGAACAGAAGAAACACCGGGCTCCTCCTCAAAGCTCGTTGTCCTCCGTTTCTCTCGGAGAGTTCTGCTTTCAGTTCCGTATTTCCTACCTTTTGCAGCTCTTTGGGTTTCTAATTCCATTTCTCTTACGTCAATATGTAGACCAAGGACATTTTCGATCCGGTCAATAACATTCCCACCTTTGCCAATGACTTTTCGCACCTCATCTTCCCGAACCTTTACAATTGCACTGTCGTCTGAAGTCACTTCAACTTCAACCGGGCCGGAGGCGTACCTGCTAATAACATTTCTTATCTCTTCTTCCGCAAGCTTCCAGGCAGGTTTCCTAAGTTCTGTAGGAGGCCCTACTGGCATAACAACAACCTGTTCCCCATAGGTATAGATCTCATATTCTACTCTTCGGGTCTCAAAATCGGCAATAACGATTACCGGTCTTGCCAGATCCTGTTCGGTCATTCCATGAGGAACTTTGACAGTAAACTCAAGTACCAGAACCTTTGCCACTTCTCCTTTATCAATGAAAATGACAGTATCCACTACCTGGGGGATTACACCCAGTTCAACCCTTCCGATCAGGCGTTGAATTGCGTCAACTGCCCTGGTTGCATGTACTACTCCGATCATTCCCACGCCTGCAAGCCGCATATCCGCAAAAATCAGGAAATCACCGGTCTTCCGGACTTCATCATAAATCGTATAATCCGGTCTGACCAGGAGCAAAAGGTCCGCAGTATCTTCCATCCTGCCATTCAAAGGTGAATACTGGGTGATTTCAGGAGGCACCTGGAGGTCTCTTGGAGACTCCATTGTTTTAACTACCTGTCCGCGGTCATTAAGGTATCGGGCAACTCCTGCAGCAAAAGTAGACTTTCCAGCTCCAGGAGGGCCGGCAATAAGAATACCACGCTGGCTTACAATTCGTTCTTTGAGCTTGTCACTCAGCCGGTAGTGCTCAAGATCCACAATTACGGTCGGCCTTACAATCGTAATTTCCATGTCATCGGAAAAAGGCGGGTGAGCAATCGCAATTCTCATATTCCTGATTTGCAGGACTGTAGCTCCGCTTGAAGACATCTCGATAAAAGATTCGGGGTCCAATCTTGCCCTTTCAATAAGTTCCCTCGAGATACTTGAAAGCTCTGCAGAAGTAGCAGGCTCATCACGGATTTTTATGTAATGTATATCCCCTACAGGTCCTTTCTTGGCCATAGGGGAAACTCCGTTTTTAAGATGTACGGACATTGTATCTTCCGTGAAAAAACGCTCTACTTTGAGAGGCGAAAGTTCGGATGGATCCGGGACTTTAGGATGCATGTACTCGACATTAAGTCCCTTGGCTTCAGCTATAAGGGACTGTACCCTGTCCTCACTTAAAAATAGCCCTCCGACCTCAGTAGCTGTGCTTCGGATAAGAGCATCTACTCTGCCCTCTTTAGAGAGCTTGATCTCCTCAAGAGTGGGCTGAACCCCACTGAATTGAAGAAAAATTTCGTCTCTCTCTGCCAGCTTGCGAAGTTCCAGAAGCTCTTCAAGCCCTTTAAATCCTATTTCCCTGCCCTTATTTGCCTGGGCTTCAAGTTCCGAGACCACAGCTTCGGGAATAATGATCTCAGCACCCCTGAAATCCCCGCTTCTAATGCGGGACGAAAGTCTTCCGTCAATAATCACGCTTGTGTCCGGAACGATTCTCCATATCCGCTTCTCATCAGCCATATAAATGGATATAGAGCCGAGAAGTATATAATAAAACTTCTGGCAATTTTATTTAGAAGAACGAAGCCAGAAAATGGTGTTTATAATTGGTATTCTTTCTGCATAAAGAAACTTTTGTAAATCTGAAGCTGATTCTTATGTTGTCATTACTATACTCAGGACTAGTAATCTATTCCGGTATAAACTTAAATTAACCAGTTAAAATTTATATTAAATACAAAGCCTAAATAATAATATTTTATACTATAAATATATAAGTCTAAAATTAAATAATAATAAATTATCTTAAATTATAAAAAAGATAAATTTTACGATAAATATTTACAATAATATAAAGATTTAAATTTTAAAATTGTTTCTTTGATAAATATAATAGTTTATCAAAGATTTAATTCGATTTGGAGTACAAAAAGACCATATTCAATTAATATTGGTTTCTAATTTATATTTCTCTAATTATTATATCTGCTGGATAATAATAAACTAACGATACAATAAAAAATCACTTTTATCGGCAAATAATGAAGGAATATAGTTTACTAATCAGGTAGTCTTTCAGAAACGCACGCAGATTATTGATTTTTAAACCAATCAAATTTGCCCGTAAATAGTGAATTTAACAACCAGTGAAATTGGTATTGTATCTGACTCAGCAGAACGATGGAGATGATATAGATGAGAGAACAAAAATTTAACAAAATAAAGAAGACAATCTTTATTTTGTTGGCTGTCTTTTTGGTAGTATCATTGACAGCTGCATCAGCAAGTGCATGGTACTCAAAGACTAGTGACGGAAAATGTAAAGTGGTAGCTAAAGAGGAGGTTAAAAAAGCTAAAGAAAAGCCTGTTAAAGAGGTAGTAAAAGAAAAGGCTGCTAAAAAAGTAGTAAAAGAAGAGGCTGCTAAAAAAGTAGTAAAAGAAAAAGCTGTTGAAAAAGTAGTAAAAGAAAAGGTGGTTAAACAAGCAGTTAGAGAAAGGGTATTTGATCGAAAGGTATGTTATGAAAAGCTAGACAAAAATCTGTTAGAATTCACAGAGAGTTACTGGTTCTGCACCGCCCGGGGAGGCAATTGTGGAAATTGCTGCTTCGGTAACAATTGGGGTGACTGTTGAGACTGTTAATTGTTTACAAGTCTAACCATGGACTTTGCTGTAGACAAATTTATACCAGTAACGATCCATTTGTATACTGCACATCGGACTGCAGAAACAGTGAGACTCTAAAAACATTGGAGTCTCTCTTGATAGGACTTATGCAGATTGATAGGACTTATGCAGATTGATAGGACTTATGCAGATTGATAGGACTTATGCAGATTGATAGGACTTACGCAGTAAATGAACTAAAGTACAAAGCAGCTCTGTATTAAGCATTGTGTGAAGTACATTTTAAGGTTCCATGCCACTTTTTTGGGTTTAACTACGTAAGTCCTATACATAAAAATATAAAAATGGAAAGAGAAGCAGGTATATTATATTTCTTAAATTTTAATTTTTCAAATTTTAAGGTTTATACACATCATCAGGCTCAAAGACTTTTTCTCCCACAATCTCTCCATCAAGATTCCGATAAAAACAGGATCTGTACCCCATATGGCAGGCTCCCCCAACCTGTTCCACGAGCAGAAGGAGAGAATCCATGTCACAGTCAACTCTAATTTCTTTTACTTTCTGTACATGCCCTGAAGTCTCTCCTTTTTTCCATAACTGCTGTCTGCTCCTGCTCCAGAAGTGGGCGATTCCTGTCTCGACAGTCTTTTCAAGAGCTTCTCGATTCATATAGGCGCACATTAGTACCTCCCTGCTAAGCTGGTCCTGAACCACAGCAAGGATAAGACCCTTTTCAGATTTCAAAGCATCAAAATCAATCATGGGGGATAGATTGCAACACAAGTATAAAAAAGAGAGGGCATTAGATCTTGAGCGTGCATTAGATCTTAAGTGATCCAGAAGAGAAGAAACTAAACCTGGCTCTCTTCTTCAGGGTTTGATTCCAAGTACGTCTTCAACGTACGCTCTGAGAATTTCAGCAACGCTCCAGGCCTGAGCAATGCAGCCCCCTGGAGTGTAAGGGTAATCGCCATCAAATATTTCGGAAATTGTGCCTACACCTGCAGCTTTAAGGTGAGTATCAAAACCTTGCAGGAGAGCACGCATATCTTCAAGACTTTCTTTTGAATAATTGTGGACTTTCCGGTAAGCTTTCACATACGCTCCAAGGAGCCAGGGCCAGGCTGTCCCGTTGTGATAGGCCGCATCCCTGGTTACTGCATCTCCGTGACAATGTCCTTTATATAACGGGTTATCAGTCGAAAGTGTTCTAAGTCCAAAAGGAATCAGGAGATCTTTTTCAACTCTGTCTACGATTGCTTTTTCTTTTTCAGGGGAAAGAACAGTATAAGGTAGGGACACGGCAAAGATCTGATTAGGTCGGATTGCAGGGTCTTTAATCTCGTTACCTGTTTCATCGTTATATACCAGGTCAAAGAGGCAATTAGTTTCCGAATTCCAGAAGACATTCTCAAAATTTGAAGCTACACCGGCTGCAAGAGTTTCATATGAAGAAATATTTTTTCCTAAGTGAGTGCCCAGATTGGAAGTCGTTTTCAGGGCATTATACCAGAGAGCATTGATTTCGCAAGCTTTACCTGCCCTGGGTGTCACTGCTTGTTCCCCGATTTTGGCATCCATCCAGGTTAGCTGAGGCCCCTGCTGGATAAGATAATCCGAGTCCATGCCTATCCCAAAGTCCGTACCCTTACGGTAATTCTCTATGATCTCCTCCAGGGTATCCCAGACGTCAGAGATAAAAAGAAAATCTTTCGTATATGCGAAATATCGGCCCACAGTGTGAATAAACCAGAGAGAAGCGTCTACAGTGTTATAAATTGGTTCTCCTCCGAGTGCCAGGAAAGCGTTAGGGATCAGGCCTCTTTTACAATGTCTGGAAAAGTTTTTAAGAATGGATTTTGCCTCCTCAAAACGACGGGGAATTAAAAGCAGGCCAGGCATAGAGATCATGGTGTCTCGCCCCCAGTCCGAAAACCAATGATATCCTGCAATCACCGTGTTTTCACCTGAAGAAGGATTCTTCACTATAAAAGGGTCCGTTGCTCTGAGAAGTTTAAGAGCAAAGGGTTCGGTAAGTCTCGAATTAAAGGTGAGAAGGTTTTGTCGATATGTTTCTCTTGTATAGAATTCCTCAACCTGTTCGAGCGTTAGAGAAGAAATATCTTCGGTTGAAGCTGCAATGAAAAAGTGAGATGTGCCCAGTTTGAGTTTGATTTCAAAGTAACCCGGATTGAAATTATCTTCCTGGAAGTTGAGTCTTCTCTTCTTCTCAATATCATACTCAAAATTATAGTACCATTTAGGATCAGAGTGATAATTGAGATTTGATGAAAGCGAGAAGTTACAGCCGTTGGAGCTTTCCAATTTTACTCCTGCAGGAGTGGATTTCTGGGAAAAGGAAAGTTCTCCTGAGCGAACAGTGTAATGGAAATTTCTAGAATTTACCAGCGGAAAGATTCTTAGCAGAGCTCCTTCTCTTCTAGATCTGATGTCATAGAGAATGCAGGTTGTATTGCTGTCGTGAACCATGAAAATCTTTTTCTTTATGGTAAAATCGCCGGACTGGTAGACCCAGAGAGGAAAAGGAACAAGGATGAATTTGGAGATGTAATTGAAGCCTGAAGGGAAAACAGTGTCAGGATACTTATGGGTTGCAAGCCTATAAACTTCTTCGTTAATCGAAATTTCTTCATCAAGGGAAGAAAGCAACACAAATCTTCCAGGAGATTTTTCCGGAGATGCCACAAGCAGTCCATGATAGGTTCTTGTATTTGCCCCTATTACCGTAGATGAGGCATAACCCCCGAGTCCGTTTCCTACAATCCACTCTTTCTTTATCCCTTCCTCGTATGTGGAAAAGGAATCCGCTCCAAACTTGATTCCACTCATAATATATCTGGTTAGGACTTAATTTATTAAATATTTGTATCCCTGGAAGTAAGAGTTGAGGAAATCCAAGAAGTGAAAAAAAGCCAGATTATAATAAAAATATCAAGTTATTAAGTTTCAAATGTAATCATAAACTATTTTAGCTGTGCAGGATATAAGAAAGTGAGAATCATGAAGCAAGACCTTTTAGAAATCCTTGTTGATATTTTCAAATCTTCTGGATATAATACCACAATATCCAGCCAGTTTGACATTTTTGTGGAAAAAAACAGGCATAAGGCTTATGTTAGATATGCCCTGCAGCCAGATTGCGAGGACATAAAAGCCTTTTCAGAAAAGATAGGGGACTGTACAGGAATCTATGTAATGACCCGGAAAGGGCCTGAAGAATTAATCAGTTATGCAACTGAATTTGGGATCTATATTTGGGACAGGGATGAGCTGGCCCTTCAAATCGGAAGAGCGGTTCTTGTAAATCTTGAACAGGAAGCAAATACTTCGTATTCTGAACACGGGAACCAAATATCAAGTGAAGTACGAGATCAGTACAAGCAAACAATTTTCGAATCACCTGTCGAAAACTGGAAATTAAAAGAAGGGTCCAGAGGGGAGTCCTATTTTGACGGAGATCTCTTGCCTATTCAGGAACAGCAGTCAGAGGCCACAAAAAATTCTATCGAAAATCAATCTCTGACAGAGAGATTTGAAGAGAGAAAAAACTTAAGGAAGCAAGAACAGGCTGAGGTCTCAGAAACCGAATCATACGAAATGGTGAATATACGGTCGGTAGAGCCAAGGATTTCTAAAAATCAGGCTATTATTATCGCAAAACCCTATCTAATCAATCCTAAGGATGCAATTTTAAAGTTTGTACCTTTCTGGAAGTATAAATACAATGTTGAAGCGGAAAAACGCTTCAGGTCAAAAGTTCTAAGTATTGTCGGAAAGGGAAATGGCCTTCTTAACGCTCTAAATAAGTCAAAGGAAGAGATGGAAATTGAAGGGCTTAGTACACCTACGAAGGTTCCTGCCGTGCAGTATGAGTTAAAAAGACCAATTGTAGATAAAAAACAGGCAGAAAAGATTCTTCTGGACTTTATTAAAGAGGAGAATACACGCGAGATACGTTTTAACAATACGGAAGGACAGGCCGTTATATATGAGCACAGGAGTATCGGTCCCAGGTCTGATGAGATACAACTCGATATCGAGCTTGTGTATATCCCTGTCTGGGAAGTTAAAGGGAAACGTAACTCTCTGGAGATCAATGCTTATAATGCAAAGGTTCTTGAGGAGCCTGTTGATGAAGATGCCGAATTTCTATGAATCGAAAACCTGAAAAAGTATTGGAAGAAAAATATATAATATAGAAAATATATTTTTATATACTGGCAGAACAGGATTTCTTGAAAAAGAATCCGGATCCTATCCTTCCAGATTCCTGTGAAAAAGTCTTTTCAGGAAAAAGCGCAATTTTACTATAAGCTTTATATTTGTTCGATGAAAGAGTATATAACGTTTGGAAATTATCTTTCAGCTGTAACGGATGGCATCTTATAGGAAATAAAACCATAAATATTTCATAAATATGAAACATAAAAAGAGGTGCGTAAATGATAGAAGTAACAGACAGAGCTGCTGAAGAATTGAAAACACTGATTGAGCAGGAAGAGAAACCTGAGCTTGCTCTCAGAATTTTTGTTGCCGGGGTTGCCTGCAGTGGAGTTCAGTATGGCTTAGCCTTTGACGATGAACTTGGTGAAGATGATGTGACTATGGAAAGTAACGGGATTAAACTCGTTATGGCAAAAGATATCGAAAGAAGCTTCTCTGAGGGCAGTATTGACTTTGTTGAGGACGAAAACGGAAAAGGATTCCTTATCCGTAATCCAAGTGCCGGCGGTGGATGCGGTACCTGTGGCGGATGCCATTAAATAAAGTAAAATTGCGCTGAGTTATCGAACCCAAACCTGAAAAATAAAATAAAACAAAGGAGAAGCAAGTCTATGTTCCCAGGAATGGGAGGGGTAGGGGGCCGGGGAATGAACCCGGCTAAAATGAAGCAGATGATGAAACAGATGGGAATTGACGTTAAAGAACTCAAGGATGTTCAGGAAGTAGTCATAAAGACTGCGGACTCTAATATCATTATAGAGAACGCAAATGTCACTATCATGAAAGTCCAGGGTTCGGAAACATACCAGATTGTAGGTGACGTAAAAGAAGTCCCGAAAGAACTGGAGATTCCTGCTGAAGATATAAAACTCGTAATGGAACAGACCGGTGTTTCTGAAGATGAAGCCCGGAAAGCCCTGCAGAGTTCGAATGGAGATCTGGCAGAAGCCATTGTGGCACTTTCTTCTGCCTGACTCCTTTTTTCATGGATTTTATAAGTTACTTTGCCGTAAATTTCGTAACTATTGTCCACTAGAGTTCAGCCACCTGAGTTTCGTTTTTGGAACAGAGCCCTTTTGCTCATTTTGCTCGTTCAAGAGGACCAAATTATGTGGAGAAACTGATTTTCAATTCATTCGGGATCTATTTTCCAAAATTTGTTTCGGATCACTCAGCAGTACTAATCACAATTTTTAAAAATTGCCCACAAATATTTTCAGAACCGATTTAATCAAAAACTACGTGGTCAACATGATCACAACCCTTTTTAAAAACTGCTTGACCGCAAACCCTTTTCAAAAAACTGCTTGACCGCAAACCCTTTTCAAAAAACTGCTTGACCGCAACCCTTTTCAAAAAGGCTTGACCGAAAACCACTGATAACGTTTAGATTTGAAAAACTTATCCCCTAACCCTATAGGCGTGATAAACCGGCGCAACGGTTTCGGGTCAACGGTTTCGGGTCAACGGTTTTGGAGGTTTGCTCGAGAGTTTGTACCCTCGAGCGACATTTGGTAAGGTATTACATGGTTTTTTACGTGATTTTTAGAGTTTTTTTATCAATTACATGTTTTTGGAGGTTTACTCAAGAGTATTTACCCTCAAGTCGTATTTGATAGATATTTGGAACCGGGTTGTGTTTTTTTAATTTTATTTTTAAGGCTGCCAATTTTCATTCTTCGTCAATTGCACTAACGTACCTGGGAAACAGGAGCATATAGTTTTCCTGATAAGATTTCCCATCTTGATTAATATCAAGAGTCCATATTATCTCAGGTGTTCTTGCTATTGATTTTCCTTGAATCGTCTAATTCCTCCGAACTTAATTTCATTTTATAATCTGCTCTTTAGAATTTGATCTTTTTAATCCTGGTGCACGTCTCCCGGGAGTGTTCAATCCCGGGACGAACACCAGCTTATTGCATGTCTGTTTGCTATAGAGGATTTAATTTTCCCATCTCTAACTAAACTCGAAAACTAAGTAAGGATATGGATTTGGGTAACATATCTTAGCTTCAGAGATAACATAAATATAAAAATAGAAGTATTACTTCCATATAAAATTCATTAGAAAACTTTCCAGAGATCTGTTGAAGTCTGCCGGTTTTTGTAGAAATAGGTAGATATAAAGGTTCCTGTCTCAGGGAGAAAAAAGTCGAATTTCACTAAACTGATGTATAGACATGACTTGAGTTGTATTCTCAGTTTTCCTTTCTATTTTTCATATTTTCAGGAATCTGTTTTTCATATTTACTCATATACCAGGGTAAATTCATCCTTTTTTATTTTCATTTTCGGAATTAGTTTTCTAAATGTCTCATAGTTTCATATCACATTGTAATGATTTGTAATAATAAAATTTCGGAACTTATTAAATAATTCTAATTTAGTCCACATATTAAAAACTAAAATATTTTATAAACTCATTAGTCCTGATAAAAACCCATATCGCAGTTAGTTATCAATCCAGAAGACAGTTTTAACCCTAATTTTTAGTAATAAATCTCCAGTTTTTTGTTTTTATAGAAAAATAACGTATAAACTGCTCTGGACTAAAAGTCCCTTTCTATGGCATTTATGCAGGAAAACGTATGAATCCCTGCATAAAAAAATATTTTCTAAAGATAAATACCTATTTATAAAAGCGTCTCCAAGTTTGTTTGAGAGCTTATCCCGTAAATCAAAGTTTGATCTTCAAGTTTAATCTTTCAGTAACCTAGTCTCTTAGTTGCCTAGTCTCTTAGTTGTCTAGTCTTTTAGTTGCCTAGTCTTTTAGTTGCCTAGTCTCTTAGTTGTCTAGCATTTCAGTAGTTAATTGAGCTTCTCATCTTTAGAGTCCAAGCCTGAATTTTTTAATAATCAGGATTGAAGTGGGGTTTAGGATAGGTTCGAAACAGAATACTAATCAAGGTGCCATTATGTCCGAAAAGAATTTCAATTCTCATCCTCAGGAAAAGGAAAGCAGTTCCGAACAGCCGTATGAGAATACTCGAAAGAGTGGACTTCTCAGTTTCCTCCGTCGTTTTCATGTTCATTCTCATGACCACTCCTGTACTCATTCCCAGGTACACTCTCATAAACACTCTCATGGGCACAGCCACACTCATGGGACCGTGGACCCTTCCATACTTGCTACTAATAAAGGTCTCTGGGCAGTAAAATGGTCGTTTATAGGGCTGATGATCACAGCCATTTTGCAGATTTTCATAGTTTTTATTTCAGGGAGTGTTGCCCTTCTTGCCGATACCATCCATAACTTCGGGGACGCGTCAACTGCAATTCCTCTTGCAATAGCTTTTTCCCTTGCCAGAAGAAAACCAAGCAAACGATTTTCCTACGGATACGGAAGGGTAGAGGATCTTGCAGGTATAATCATCGTTTTCCTTATCCTTTTCAGTGCGGCTGTTGCAGGTTATGAGTCCGTAAACCGCTTCTTGAACCCTCAGCCTGTAGAACATTTGCAGGCTGTAGTTATTGCCGCAATTATAGGCTGTGTCGGAAACGAGGTTGTGGCCCAGTTCAGGATGAAAGTCGGAAAGGAAATAGGAAGTGCAGCCCTTATTGCAGATGGATATCATGCCAGAATAGACGGTTTTACCAGCCTTGCAGTCCTTGTCGGAGCCATCGGTATCTGGCTTGGATATCCTATCATTGACCCTCTAATTGGAATGTTAATCACAATCAGTATTCTCAAAATAGTCGTTGACTCGAGCAAGCTCGTATTTACTCGCCTTCTTGATGGCGTTGAGCCTGAAGTTATTGATAATGTAAAGAACATTACTGAAAGTGTAGAAGGTGTCTGTGAAGTAACCGACCTTAGAGTACGCTGGATAGGACACCGGCTACATGCAGAGATCAATGCTTCAGTTTCGCCTTCTCTTTCAGTTGAGGAAGGACATGAAATCGCTAATGCTATAAGAGAAAAACTTCTTGAAAACTTCTCTTACCTTTCCGGCACCACTATCCATGTTGATCCTCTCACGGCCTCAGGAGAGTGCTGCCACTACGGGTCTGATAATTCGGAAATCCCGCATGGAAAACAGAAGCAGGTTTCAAGTGCCTGTTCCCAATAAGATTCTATGAAATTTTAGTTATTGGTGGCACTTTATTGTAAAAGTCTTATCCTTCTAAGGGACTGCATTAATTTCGTCATTAGGTTCTGGTGAACTTGCCTGAACCTTCAGGTTATTTTTTAAGTAAAAAACACGTTAATTTCTTCAAAATATTTATTTTGCCCTTTATCTCAATCGATTGGATATTGTAGCGAGAATTCTGTAAAATCATAAATTCAGAAAAGTTGTTTTATCCCAAAATTATTTCACTTTTTTAATTTTTCTTCTATTGCGTTATATTGGACTTTCAAACGGCTTTGGATCTGCGAAATCATTTCAGGATAAACACAAACTGCCTTTTATCGAGAGCAGCCGGCGAATAGATCCAGTACCCTCTTATGACAGGTTTGAGAATCCGAATTCCTTTGGAATTAGTGGACAGCTATTTGTTGGATTCCAATTAAACCAAGTGTATTATTCAACGTGGTTCCCGTAATGGTGTATTCTGCGGTTGCCGGGTTGCCTTTCTCATATATGAATTGCTGCTTAGCTTCGTTGTCTTTGCCCGCAACAACAATGGCTTTCAATATAATGGTTGAACCATTTGGAACACCTAAATCCCCTGGGTCAACTTTTTTTGTTTTGCCGAGTGTGATACCGTCTGTTTGTTCTGATTTCTTCCAATTAACGCCGTCTGATGTGTATTTAAACTCCATCTTGACAACGAACCCACCTCCGTTATGGAGGGAAACATGTCCGACTTTGTCTGTCATAATAACCACTATTCTAAAATCCTTACAATGTATATAAAGATATTGTAAAAGTTTGACAGTAAGGTCTTCGCGTAACGAAAAAAAATTCCAACCTACCAGTAGATGATTTTATTTCATTACTAACAGTAATTATCGGACAGCCTGTTTAAGGTGGAGTTACCGTCAACAATTTGATTTTATAACCTGAGTTAATGAGAATGATTTACTTTCTTAATTTGTTATCAACATAATGGAATTATTTAAATAATTACTATAAGATTTTATAGTTATTAGAATTCTTTGTTTGATTATGTCGTTGTTTTGTCTACTCATCTCATAACATATCTTAGGGACCTAAAAAATGAAAACATTTTCCGCTATCATTTTCTCTATCATTTTATTTATGTTACTGTCACCTGGAATAGCTGGAGCAGTAAACCAAAATGACATTAACCAGGAGCTTCAGCAGGGAGGTATAATTCACATTCCTGCCGGAACTTATATTTTGACAGATTCAATAATTCTTCAATCTAACACTATTTTAGAAGGTGAATCCGGAACTGTGATTAAAATTCCGGATCACGCTGGCTGGCCTGCATGGAAACCATTAATCTCAGGAAATGGTGTCCAAAACGTCACAATCCGAAGTTTGGAA
The DNA here is from genome assembly GCF_000970305.1 of Methanosarcina barkeri 3. Lineage (GTDB taxonomy): Archaea > Halobacteriota > Methanosarcinia > Methanosarcinales > Methanosarcinaceae > Methanosarcina > Methanosarcina barkeri_A. The sequence goes on along the minus strand of NZ_CP009517.1, from coordinate 2,056,664 downwards.
ATTAATGCAAATAGCAACGGAAATTCAGAAACCCCGCATGGTGCAGGTTATTATAACTGCATCCATGTAGTCGATTGCGATAATTTACAGGTTTATAACTGTACTTTTCACGATAGTCTGGGAGATGGCCTGAGAACCAAAAGATGTGAAAACATTAAATTTTATAATAATCTTGTTTACAGACTCGGACATGAAGGCTTCTTTGGCATTGAGAGTCAGTATATTGAATGTTTCAATAATCGAATAACTACAAGAACAAACAGTGGCCTCAGGATCTGGAACTCTGCAAACGTCAGGTTCCATGACAACGTTATAGATGCGCAATTGGATGCCGGTGGAGGTGATCCTGGAATCCAGATCGAAGATTCCAAAGGCACTGTAGGTAATGTAGAGATCTATAATAATGTCCTTAATAGAACATGGGGAAAAGGTATCTGGTTAGTTGCCTATGATTCGGGAGTCTCAAACATCCAAAAGGTTCTGATTCATCACAATTTATTCTATGAAATCGGACAGAGTTATAATATTCCATCTACAGGAGGCATAGTTAACGATGGATTCCAGGGCACCCTGATTTATAACAACGTTTTTGACGGGGTGAAAAACAACGCCTTTAGAAATCAAGTCGGAGGACAAGGCACAGTAATAAAAGATAATGTTTTTACAAGTACAGTTCAACACACTTCAATTTCTCAAACGGGAACAGGCTATGCGATTGCTGATCTGGTAGGAGCAAATCTTTCTGTAACTAACAATTCTTTTTACAATAATGAAAACGGGAATGCATGTCAAACAGGTATTTCTAATGCCGATTTTAAAGATCCTGAAACTCATCGGACTTCTTCAGGTTGGACCTGGACAGGCTCAACATGGACATGTAAGTTTGTAAAACCAACGGAATTGGGCTCTATTCCACTTACTACAACCATCAGGTTACGACTAATGGCAATAATATACAGCATATTGTATTGTAAATTTTTTAACTGAACACAATATGAAGTATGTAAATATGGAGCTGATCCCAAACTCAAAATTGCTTCTCTTAATCCGATAGACCGTCTCATCTCTATGTTTTTTATTTTTTTGCGTTTGATGGGGAAGCGATTGTTAGATGAATTATACTGTTAGATAAATGTTACTTTTATATGAGTGTTACTTCAGGTATGATCTTACTGCAATTGAGAATATCTCCTGAGAGGGCATGTATCTTTTTTCTTTATGTTCAAATTTTTTGTCATACTTTTCTGCATCAGCTTCATTAATTTCTAATACCGGACTATATTTATACTTCCAATTATGCCCTTTAACAGTTCCTTCCTTTAATTCTAAAGCAAGCATTCCGTAAGGATATTCACCATTCATGTCGCTAATATTGAAATCTTTACTGCTTTTAAAACCGTGCTTGCAATAGTTATGGGGGTCGCCGAATATAACAATCACACCTATTCCATTGTTTTTAGCAATATCAATTGTGTGGTGAATTAATGCACTGCCTACACCTTTCCGCTGATATTTCGGTAATACACTTATTGGGCCAAAACTCGCAATTTCTATCTTAATTCCATCTTCCGAATACAACCAGGCTTTGGTGTACATAATGTTACCAATTATTTCACCGTTGTATTCTGCAACAAAATCAAGTTTCTTAATAAAATCAGGATGATTTCTCATAATATGTACTAAATAATGTTCGTTACAGCCAGGTACATAGAGGTTCCAAAATGCTTCTCTTGTCAAGTTTTCGACTTGATTGAAGTCCTCTGCTTTTTCATTGCGAATTGTAAAATCCATGATTAATTCCTTTTTTGTTTTATTCGGTATAAGCATCTGATTAATGTTAATTACAGTAATTTAATGATTTTAAATATCAGTATATTGGGCAGTAGATCATTTAAATGCAGTAGTCTTTGCCTAAACTTATTGTATTTTTTCTTTTTATCCCAATAAATAATCTTCAATTACAACTTTATTCAGGCAAAAATTATGTGGCTTTACGAAAACAGCTGAATATGATATATATAGATCCTTTATGGCTGCGTGGTGACTAGATCACGCAGCTTAGGAGTCGTCACAGAATATACTATGCACAAGTTTCGATAATTGAATGTCTTGATTTTCAAGATCATTTCATCAATTGAAAATCACTTTGCAAATAATCTGCGTAATTTATTTTAATACAGTCGCTTCTAGTCAAGTTACACAAAAACAAGTTGTTCATATCCAGAGCTTAATTCCATAAAACAGGAATTTTGATACCAAGTTGCTTCCAGAGATTATGGAAAGCAAAAAACCCTGGTGGAAGTTCTGGCAATTTATATCTTGCATAGTGAAGCCTACAACACTGTCTGCCTCATATTATCTGTTTTACGGTATTTCTCAGTCCTGCTCTCTGTAGATCTTGGAAGTTGAGCACATCTGTCCCGATTTTGTACAAAAAGAGAACAGTTAAAGGCTGTTCAGATCAAAAAAAGCTGTTTAGTTGGCTGAAGATTCCATTAGGAATCTTTACATCGATGTCCACTTCAGTTGAAGTAGTGGTGCCTGAACTGGAAAAGGGGTTATGGGATAATTTCTTATAATCAAATACAGGGCTCAGAATAAGCTGTCCTTTACTCTCAAGTTAATCCAGGATTTACTCCGTATTTTTTGAAATCTTTCCCATTACGTGTTTTCCTGCATACGTCAATGCAATTAAGTATACACCAAAGAATCGGTCGGATTCTGGGAAAAATATCTGTGGAATTGATGTCATGAGAACAAAAAGTCCTAATGCAAGCCACTTAATTGCGTTCAATATTCCTGTTGATGGATCATTAGAATAAGTGCGTTTTGTTTTATAGTATGCCCATACTCCTAGAAGAATAGACACCATAAAGCATAATGCGGCTAGAGATAATATTACTTTTATTAATGAACCGTCGTCAATCAGTGCACCGTTTTCGTATTGGTTAAAATTGATTTCTTTGATCACATATACTACGAGCCATAGTAGTAACGTAGAGAACCCGATAATTTGTATTATTCTATCATTCATAGAAAATGAAGATGGTTCGATTTTATTATAAGTCCGAAGACTTTCAGTACCCAATCAATCACCTTTCCCAAAACATAACGATTAACAGTAGGCACGTCTTCCTAATTTATCTTTCTATTTTTAACAAATTTTTACTGAAGCTTTTCTGAACTCGATCATTCCATAGGTTACGGTCATCGATAGGAAAAACTAGGGCTGAAAATTGACCGCAATAGAGATTCTGTAATCAAAAAAGCAGGAAGCTTCTAAGGTGATCATGCTTTCCAATTAATAAATTCCGGTAAGAGTTCATGTAATTCTTTTCATTGTGTGTAGGAAAATAAGTAAAGAGAATAGGTTTTTAAAACCTTTTTCTAAAAAGGGAGGATACAGCAGGCCGATAAATGGGAGTTTTAGTAGGGGTCTTTGTGAAAACAATCTGATTTAGGAGGTAGCTTTTACGTCTGAAATAGAACCATCGACCTGCCAGGATAACAATACAGTCGTATGTATAAAAATCTTCTGATAATTATAGTCAGTAAATATCTTACTGATTACCTTACTGATTACCTTACTGATTACCTTACTGATTACCTTACTGATTACCTTACTGATTACCTTACTGATTACCTTACTGATTACCTTACTGATTACCTTACTGATTACCTTACTGATTACCTTACTGATTACCTTACTGATTACCTTACTGGTCATCTTACTGATTATCTTACTGATAGCCGAATTTGTAATGTTTTTAAAAGTATTTCTTTTTTATCCAAACTAGTCAGCTTAAGATAAAACTATCTCCAGTGTTTTTTAGGATACTTTCCGATTTTTCATCGTTGTTTCACAGGTACTGTCGGCTGCTGAAGCTTCTGCATTCACAAGTCCATATCCGTACAGATTATCTCTTCCTGAAGTACCGAGATCTGTAGCTGTTTGTGCAAGCCTGCTTCTTATATTGTCATTGGTAAAAGATGGGCTTGCTGCCAGAACCAGTGCTGCAGTTCCTGCAACATGAGGACATGCCATGGATGTTCCGCTTAACGAAGCCCAGCCATCCTGATAGGTTGAGAGGATATTAACGCCTGGCGCAGCAAGCTCAACAGCTGGTCCTGTACTTGAAAATGAGGCCCTTTTATTCATGGAATCGGTTGCAGCAACTGCTATTACTGAACCGTAGGCTCCGGGATAATCTACAGAATCTCCTGTTCCTCTTTCATTTCCATCGTTTCCAGCAGCTGCAACCAGCAGAATTCCGGAATCGTATGCTCGTGAGCATGCTGTTTCCAGTGCTGTCACTCTATCGTTTGAACCCAGACTCATGGATATAATCTGAATATCGTTTGAAGTATCCGCATCCTTACAGGTATCAATTGCCCATTCAATTGCAGATATCAAGTCGCTGACATTACCGCTTCCTGTACCATTAACAGTTTTAAGTGAATAGAGATTTGCTTCAGGAGCAACGCCGATAACTCCTATATTATTATGTGCGGCAGCAATGATACCGGCACAATGTGTCCCATGCCCGTTATCATCAAGAGGATTGGCATCATCATTTACGAAATCATATCCTCCTTTATAATTGTCACGCAGGTCAGGATTATTATAATTAATTCCGGTATCAATTATTGCAACGTTTATTCCAGTCCCTTTGTTACCATTTGTATGTACCACTGGAGCCCCAATTCTAGTTATTCCCCACGGTACGACCTCTTCCAGTACACTTACTTCATAGTCCGGTTCTATGCATGCGATTTTGTTATTTTTTTTCAGATCCTCAATTGCCTGTTCCGGAAGGTCAGCAGCCACTGCAGGTATGTACTTGTAGCTGTGCGTTACTTTTCCATGAAGCTGTACAATTTCTGGATCAGTTTTATCTTTAAAGCTTATGATTACCGGTGCTGCCCCAGCAGTGGTGATCATTAAACTGCTAACAAAAATTAGCGTCGTAAACAACATTACCCTTTTCCACATAAATATTCAAATATTCATTATTTTATATAACACTTGCCAAATATTATGACAAAATAAACATAATTAGCATTATTTGAGTATTTATTGCAAACATATATCAAAAGGTCAAAATTATCCACAACGTACAAAAACTTGACTTATAATTTGCAGCAAATTCATAACACTGCCATTTTCAAATAAAACGAGATAAAGTACTATCTTTAATGTCAACATATACCTGAATTTCAGAAATGGAAAAGAAAAGAGCATTGTTAAACATTGAACTAGATAAATTATGTATTATGAAATATGGTTTGGTTTTTATAATGCTACCATTATCATCGAAATACTCAAATATTTTAACTCACACTTTTTCCTTATGCTGTTAACAAACACAAAAATAGGGCCAAGTAAGATAAATGGTATTGGTCTTTTCGCTAATCAATTTATTCCAAAAGGAACTGTAATATGGAAATTTCACTCTGGATTTGATATCAAAATTGATAAAAATGAACTTGCTAAACTACCGGAGACAACTAAAGAATGTTTTTTGAAATACGCATATCTTAATCCGGATACAAATAAATATATTCTATGTCTTGATGATGCTCGTTTTTTTAATCACTCCGATGATCCTAATTGCATAGACGAAACTCCCGAAGAAGAGAACGAAGGAATAACTTTCGCTGCAAGAGATATACAACAAGGCGAAGAGCTTACTTCTGACTACAGAAAATATGATGCCGATTATGACTACAAAATGAGCATCCCTTGATTTTGAATTTGATGACTGAATAGCTGCCAATATTTCTATAAATTTAAAGTCAAATTTTTGAGTACTGTAATATAATGGGTATTTTGAAATGGGCTTGTAGCGTCAAGTTTCAAGGTTTAAATCGAGCTTAGTGAAAACAAGTTTAGAGAGAATTCCTATAGAGTCATTATAATTAGTCTTCAATATGAACAAAGGAAAACAAGCAAATTTCAGAAAAATTTGTTATATGAATTTAAAGTTCCGTTGACCATTATCCAATTGTAGAACATCCAATTGTAGAAATGGTTTAAATTTTAAAACATGCTCTAAGGAAAAATAACCATATAAAAAATCAAAAAAGAAAATGGAAAAAGAAAACGAAAAAAGAAAATGGAAAAAGAAAACGGAAAAGAAAAGAGCATCAAATGAAAGCTCTCTTCTTTCAATGTACTTTTACACCTTCTTTTTATTACTTTTACACCTTCTTTTTATAGAATCCGAGATAGATTCCACCAATGGCTGCTACTACGAAGAGAATCCCAAAAATATCGGAACCCGAAAATGAGAAACCGCTATTATCTGGCTCGTCTGTAGAGTCTTTTTGCATTTCATAGCCTTCAACATAATCCTGGTCAGCAGCTGATTTTGAGACCTCGGGAGCAGGTTCGGGAGAATCGACTCCGTATCCTGCATCGCTCTCTACAACAGTCTGATTGCTGCTCCCTGTACTCCTAATTACAGGCGTCGAACTTCCTTTATTCCCGCTACTGCTGTGTTTCTCACCACTGCTGCTTTGTTTTTCAGTCTCTTCCTGTTCAAGAGATTCCTGCGTAGCATTTTCTATTGCTTCGCTAAAACCCGGGACTGAGACCATGCCTGATACGTAGCTGTTGAGAAGGGGGTTTCCGCAGGTATGGTGGCAGCAAGTAACCCCATCTTCAACTACGGATTCTTCATATTCCGTGGCCAGGCTTTCGAGTACCTCATCCGAAGCATCCCAGTTCCCTTTGCGGGCAGTCTCCAGCATCCGGGCTGTCATGGCCTGGTAAGCATAAGGATTATTCTGCTTAACCCAGTCTCTTAGTTCCTGATCTGCCATGTACGTCTTATATACCTGGTTCCATACGTCATCACTGATCAAGTCCGGGTTCGTAGCTTCCCAGCCCCAGAGGTTCTCAACGAAATCCGACATTTCCCTGGCTCCTGCATAACCGTTACCCTGCATACCTTCGATCCATTTTGAATTGAAATATCTGGAGTATGTTTCTCTCGTGAGAAACTTTTCCAGGGTTTCGGTTTTCTCGTCTCCGTTTGTCAGCATGTTCGTGATATATGAATCAGGATACTCTCCTCCCGAAACATAACTGACCGCAAGATTCAGCCCTCCCATGTACTGGAAAAAGTCATCGTTGTCCAGGGTTCCATAGAGGTTTGTACTCCGGCTGTGTACTGTAGCTTCAGTTCCTTCAAGGTTCTTTTCAAAAAGTTCCTTCAGGTTTTCGCCCCATACATCTTCTCCGTAGGCATTGCACATCTTGCTAATGTAAAGCTCTGCAAGTGCGCCATTGGTTTCCCAGGTATCACTTGCAGAAACTGCATTGGGAAGGCCTGTGCCGTAGGCGCCATCCGAAGACCCGAAAATCCTGAGCAGGGCAAGGTCCAGAGCTTCACTTTCATTAAAGGAACTTTCACTCGCCAAAGAAGATTTCAGAGCATCTGCATTTTCCCTGACATAATTGGGAGAGTCTTCCTGGGCATAAGCCAGTTTTACGGCCTTGTCCAGCAAGCGAACCTTGTCAGGGTACATGTCTCTGTAAAGGCCTGAAATTTGCATTACCACATCAATTCTCGGTCTTCCCAGTGTTTCCATAGGAATAGCTTCCACATCAACTACCCTGCCGCTGTTCCACACAGGCTTGACCCCTAGCAAGTAGAGGATCTCTGCTTCCATAACCCCTTCGTGCCTTGTGGTTTCTCCTGCCCAGAGGACGTAAGCCACCTTTTTCGGGTAGGCTCCGTGCTCGGCAACGTAGGCTTCAAGCATCTGGTCAGCCATTTCCTGCCCGAGAGTCCAGGCAGCTTCTGTCGGCACTATCCGCTGGTCAAAAGCGTAGAAATTTCTTCCTGACGGTAGAGTTTCAGGATTTCTTACAGGGTCGCCTCCGAGGTTCCCGGGTATAAAACTGCCGTTCAGGGCTTTAAGAACCTGATTGATTTCCTCTTCCCCAAGAGACAGATTTTCAGCATATTCTTTCGCACTGGAAAGGAAGGTATTGACGGTTTCGTTTCCTTTCCCAAGTACCTTCTTCTGGGCATTTGTGGAGTTGACTCCCTGGTTCAGGACCAGGTCAAGCAGATAAAGCTGGGCTCCTTCGGTTTTATTGAATTCATTAACCGAATCAGCAAACTCAGTACCTAGCATGGAATTTACCATGCCCACAAGCTGCTCTCCTTTCGGGCCTGTGCCCAGGACATGCAGCCCGTAAGGCATGGACTGGCTCTTATACTCGTCCAGAAGATCTTCAAGCCCTTCCAGGAAAGTGGTATTAAAGTAAGTCTCGTTGTTTTCTGCCTCTGTCATGTTGAAATCTTCATCCAGGGAAAGAGACTGAGTCAGGTTTAAAACCTCAGACCTGTGAGCCGCTTTAAGGGAAGCGTTTGTATCTGCCTGTTCATAGTTCTGGATAGCTTCGCTCAGGTTTGCATAATCCCCATAGCTTCCTGCTGAAAGAATCGGCGGGACAAGATGGTCAATTATGACTGCTCCTCCTCTGCGCTTTGCCTCATTGCCTTCACCAAGCCCGTCCATGACATAAGGATAAACCACGGGCTTATCACCTATCATCAGGGAAGGCCAGTCATACCGAGAGAGCCCAAACTCTTTTCCAGGCAGCCATTCCTGGGTCCCATGCCTGCCGAAGTGGACAAGGGCATCACTGCCGAATCCCCCTTCTTCCTTGGAATGCTGGAGCCAGAGGTAGAAAGCAATGTACTGGTGGTGAGGAGGTAAATCCTTGTCATGATAAAGAGCTTCGTTATCATCAAGCCAGCCTCTTGAAGGCTGCGGAGCCAGAATAATATTTTCCCCTACCTCGATTCTGGGAATTACGAGGTATTTTCCACTCTCGTTTTCCCAGACCATGATCTTTCCAGGAGCCGGACCCCACTGGTCAATGACCTCCTGCTGTCTCTCTTCAGGTAATTCCGAGAACCATTGCTCATAGGTACTTTCGGGAAGGAGAACTACTTTTCCGGTATCAACCAATTTCTGGAGTTCCCCTGGAGCCCAGGTTCCTATGTTGATACCCTGAGTAAGCATCAAATTCAGGAGCTCGGTCTCGTTAAGGGACTGGCTTTCATTCAGGTCGTAACCGTCTTTAGCCATAGCATCAAGAAGGTTGGACAAACTTGGAATAACATCGAGATAAGAAGCCCCTATATTATCCTTACCTCCTCCATGATTATAATAGATTATAGCAACTTTTTTGTCCGACCCCGGAATTTCACTAAGGTTTACCCAGCTTTCCACGCGGTCAACAAGCCAGTCTACCTGGTAATCTATGGAAACCGAAGTCTCGGTCTCTGTTTCGGGATCTACTTCCGTTGCAGCCATTATTATAGGGTCAATAGCTCCCCAGAGTTCCTGCAAGTCGAGCTTCATCATCTTGTCCGCAGGAAGCGGTCTGCTGTTGGTTTCATACTCGGTTTTGTTCATGTAATTGTCAATAATGCCGTTAATTACAGGTACATCGAGATCTTCGGCATCAAACTTGTTGCCAAAGTACGTAAATGAAATAATCGCATCTACAAGAACCTCATCCCCCTGCTTGAAAAAATCACCTGAGGATAGGTTATCGGATCCATATGTGGCAATAACATTGTAGCCTTTTGCTTCCAGTTTTGAGATCAAGGCATCAATTGGCTCAATCTGGAATGGGAAATAGCTCTGGTACATGGTAATTGCAACTGTGGGCTTTGCAGGATCGTATACATGCCCTCCATCACTTCGGTTTGAATACCATGCAAGGTAGGTATCCAGAGAATCGGTAAAGTAGCCTGTCATGTTCGTGTGATAGATCGCTCTTTCAGGAAGCGTATGCGGCTCCTCGTACTGCAGGTCAGACCTGCCGCAGCAGTCACTGGCGATACAGAATACGAGATTTTTCAAATTATCCTGTTCATAAGCCCCGTTAAGCCAGTAGTTGTTCAGTTTTTCCCTGTAGCTCTCAATCTGGTCTTCAGGAAGCGGGATACTCTCATTCAAAAGGGTATCATCATCAATAACCACACACCCGTTAGTAATTGCACTGTCCACTGTTGGTGTAAGCTTCTGGGCTGTTGAAGGACTGAGCATATTGATGTATATTATGTCCATCGTGCTCAGGTCAACATCGTTTTCCATCACATAGTCAGCCATAAAGCAGTTAAGAGTAAGGTTTAAGCTGCTGTCATTGTTGAGTTTTTCCATCAGGTTTTTGAGAGGGAGCTCATGGCTCCTGTATCCGGTTACTATTGCAATGTTCAGATTCTGGTTGTTGCTGGAATTACTCTGAATCTGGCTGGAATTACTCTGAATCTGGCTGGAATTACTCTGAATCTGGCTGGAGTTCTCCTGAGTTTTACTGGAGTTACTTTGAGTCTCACCGGAATTATCCTGAGTTTCACTGGAGTTACTCTGAGTCTCACCGGAATTATCCTGAGTTTTACTGGAGTTACTCTGAGTCTCACCGGAATTATCCTGAGCTTCCGTTCCAGTTTCCTTTAACAAAAGAACTTTTGTTGAACCTAGAGGTATAGGGTCAGCATTCATCTGTTTCTGACGAGTGAATCCGCTAATTTTGGCACTGCCAGACGGGTTAGCCTCACTGCCAGACATTTCAAAAAGAGCCTGCGATTCGTTTTCATCGATATCCCTGCTTGAGGTATCGAGGTTCACTGAAAGATCCGCTCCGTTCTGAATCCGAATTTGTTCATCGGCACGGCGCCATTTGTCCTCGTTGTAAAGAGCTATAAGCGTATAATCTCCGTCGGGAATGTCGGAAAACAGGTAATTACCTTCAGCATCACTTGTTGTACTGGCAACAAGCTCATATTGAAGATCCACGCTTCCAGCTGCCGAAGATATCGAAAATAGCATTAAAAACATTAAGAATGCCATTATCGAAGCCTTAATTTTCTTGTTCAAAAGACTTATTTCTTTATTCGACTTTTCATTCATAACCTCTACTCCAGAAAATAATTTACCGTTCAGTACTTCGCAAAATAATTGACTTTCTATTATTTAAAAAATAATTTAAAATGTGTTGTTGTGAGGATATTATTACTATGAGACTGCACGCTTTTTGCAAGAAATCCTTTACTCTTTCACTTTTCAATTCTTCATCAGTAGACATGAAAAATTAGATTAGTAAGAAAGAGAAATAGCATTGTATATAAGTAACTAAAGTAAACTTTACTTCTCAATGCAAAGAAAAACATCATTTAACACCTGTTATTAAAAAACATTTTAAAGAAAAATAGCCTCACAAGTTCTCGATTCCTCACCTCAATATGTAAACAATTACGTAACTTCAGCTCAATTTTAGTTTACTTGTATAAAAGACTAAGATTTTGGGTAATAATCTTTAGCCAATAAGGTAACAATAAATAGGAAATAGGCCAAAGAATTTCCTAAAGTGCTATTTATTGAATTATAATTGGTTTAATAGGCGGACTTGCAGTACAAATAAAATATTTTGAAAATTCATACTTATAAAAAACAAAATATAAAAATTAACAAAATATAAAAGTTAATAAAATATAAAAATTACAAAGTTGAAAATTAGCAAAGTCAAAAGTTTGTATAAAATAAAAGGGACAGATATTCAAGATAAATATATCTTACGTTAAGGTATTATTTAAAATGAAAATAATTATAATTTATGAATAATTCAAATTAATAGAAAGTAATTACAAAAAACGTTTTTTTGACTGTGTTCCTCTTTCCTTATGACAAGTTTATATGAACAATATTAATAGAAACAATTTCGTGGATCAGAGACAATTTCATAGATCATTTTTCAATGTTGCCTTTAAAGATCAAACTTATTATCGTTTTTGTTAGACTTATATCCTGTTACTAAGATTACAGTGTATAGGTTCCAAAAATAAATCCATTTTAATGTGAAGTCCATTGATTCATAGATAGATTCAAAAATTTCAGATTTGTGGATGTACTTTGGAACCGATGTGCTGAAAAATGGAAGTAATGGTGTTAAACCAGTTTAACTCATTATGACCACCTGCTAACTGATAATACAAGAGTTAAGCAGTATACCTTCCATAATACCTCCTTAAGAACTCTTCGTTCAACCCAAATGAAAAAGACCAGATACAGCCAGCACAGCCAAGTTTATGTAGAAGATACTGAAAGCAGGTATCAGCTGCATAATCTATGAACCTCACTGAAAAATAGTTCCGTACATTTTCCTTAAAATTCAAAAAACGCAAAAAAGACCTGAAAGACAATTAAAGGCCCCTTTTCTGGGGTCTCAAATACTCTTTAATTTCACGTTTTTCTCGGATGACGGTTAGCCTGCCACTTCAAGGAGTCCGAATTCCTTTCCTGAATACGCCACTTATAAGGAGTATACAGGTTCCGCACAGGCTAACCTAACCCCTATGAAAACATAGGAGGAAGTCTATAACGAAATGGGGAAATATATCTTTTTCGCATGATTTAACGTTCATTTTTGATAAAGGCGTTACTTGATTTAAAAAACAATCTCAAGCCTGAAGATTCTAGCTGATAGAGCGAAAAATATGAAATAAAACTTGGAAGCCTTTTCCTTTTTTGTAATTAATAAGCAGGATATTAACTAACAAGCTAAGAATCGTTAGCTATAAGCTTTTATTCAGTCTAATATCTCTATAGCTTGTTACGGGATATTCAACTTAAAATACTGAACTTCTATTAAAACAATGAACAGTTCTTTGTGAACTGATCTCAATAAAAAATAATACGCAAAGGTTTTCACCTTTGCAATATCTTTTTAATTAACCTTGTAAAGATAGCCATCGTCATTTCCGAAGTATGCATAATTGTCGGATATTGCTACGCCTGCAAGGCTATATGTAGCATTTGGTGGTCCAACGGATGTGATGCTATAGCTGCTACCTGAATCTGTTATGCGATATATAAGCCCATCTTCATCATTACCTGTAACAAATATCAGCGGGTTGTTTATACCGTCATCGGCGACTGCTGGTGAGGACTGGATATTACCAATAAGTGAATTCTGAGGCGCTCTCCAGATGGTAGTCAGAGTGGTAGCATTCAAACAGTACAAACAACCACCATTAACCATAGAGCCACACCCCACATAAATCCTGTCATCAGCCGCGTTGTATGCTGGCGTTGAAGTGCTACTATATGCCATCTGGGAGCTTGTTGTGTGTGTGCCTAACATACCGGTGTTGGGATTAATTGCAACGGCATGCGCATATTTGTCTTTCCCAGCGACATATATAAGCTGATCATCCGTATTATAAGCAGCAGATGATCGTATCTGTTTATTTGACAGATCTTTCTCATCAACTTTTGTTCCATCGGAGATATAGACAGATGTCAATGTCCCAGCATCGTCAGGATATACTAAAAAGTCTCCCACAACTACGGCGCCTGCCCAGTAGTAGCCACCACCCGTTGTGCTATCTCGACTCCAAATCTCAGTACCATTATCTGCATAGAAAGCAAAATATGTACCATCATCGCTCAGGTTAACCGGGTCGGTCGCGCTCATGTTGACGGTTCCTACGAAAAGCTTTCCTACGCCGTTGTCATTGTAATATGTGACGGGACAGGAACACTGCTGTGCTGCCGGAGCAAAGTTTGTACTCCACTTCGTAGTCATGTTGTTGGCATAGACAGCTGTAATTTTTTGTTGATTAGAACCAAAGCCACTGTCCACGACATAAATGATATTGTTGCCATCTGAAGCGGGGTTAGCATTCTGGATTCCTCCTGCTGTCACTATAGCGGGGCTACACTCAGCTACATAATTAAGTGTAGATTTTTCATATTTGTAGAGATTGCTTGCTCCTTCCACATATACATAGTCACCCAGTATAACAGGAACAGTCTCAATTCCACTACCGGCAGGGATGTTCCCATTTATGGAAATAGTGGCATCATCAGGTCCGTCATCGGTTGTTATACCTGTATGTTTTTCATTTTTCTGGAACTGTGACCAGTTACTTGCGGCTGCTACCGATGAAAATGCCACAAGCATTACCATTACGCATGCTAACATTGAAAAATGTTTATTTTTCATTATCCTATTCCTCTTTTTTCTTTAATGATCCGTAGAATAACTATTCCAGCTATACCTTCTCCTCCCCTGGAAAGTCTACTGTTTCAAATCTATGATGTTGAAATGTCCTAAACTTTCCAACTTCGTGATTTTATTGAAGGTCTCCCACTTCTGTTTTTTGACTATCGAACAAAAATAATAATTGTATAATTTTGAGCTATTCCAAAAACGATAGCAAGTAAATGTTATTTATGAGGGAATTTGAGGAGATAAAATTTAAAGAAGGCTATTATCTATAATCTTCAAAAGTATATAGTCCGCTTTTTTTGGATGATAACTGTAACTCAAAAGAATAAGATTAGGTCTCCAGTTTCTTATTTCATCATTTAGTTTAAACGGAATTTAGGTTCGTAAATAATCTATAATCGATATTGAAAGTAACATTATCGTATATTTAATCATATTTGTTATATAAATCAAAAATTTATGGATATAAAACTAGAATATACAAATATACGAAAACAAGAGTATAAAAATAAAATTTTTGATATATTTTTCCTTTCTTCACAAATGTAGTTTGGAAGATGAATAAAATCTGAAAAATATACAGCTAACGAAGTCATTGTAGATACATCAAATGCGTCATATGTTGCTGATATAAGAGTAGAAGTTGAGGATGCATTAGCATCTATTGAGGATCTCCAGGGATACATTGATAACCTTGACACTCCTCCTCTAACAAAATGTATTCTTACAGCAAGCCTTGAAAGTGTAGTTTATTCACTGGAAAATGATCGGGACCAGATAGCCATCATTAAACTCCAGTGCTTTAAGAATATTGTCTAAAGGCAGGAAAATAGGTGCAATCTTTCTTCCGAAGAAGCGGAATACATTATTAATGAAGCAGATCACATTATTGAACTGATACAATCCTCCTGAAGGGGAAACCCTTCTTAACTTTTTTAAAAATAATCAGAAAAATAATCATTTTATATAGTAAGATCTTTTGATTCAGGCTTTCATTCTTTTTGAAACAAATATGAAAGTCATTATCCAAGAAGATAATAATTATTAGCCGAAGATTTTTATTTGTAGAAATAGTAAACAAACTTAGTTAAATTGTATATAATTAATTTAATCAGATAGTTCAGATAAACGTGGACTTTCAGAATAAAAAAATTACTCCAATAAGGAGTTGCACTTGTAGTCAGTAAAGACGTAAAAATTCATACAATATCACCTTCATGTCAATATTTAAATTTAAATTAAATCCTGAAAAGTTCGAACGCTGCCAGGGAAGTTATAACCGATCCCTGTAGCGTTTAAACTTAATATTAACGTCTGTAACTGAGTATAAGTGTCACAACCAAATGAAAGTTCAGAAAATAGTAACTTTGTTCAGTATATATTTCAAATAACCTATAAAATCGGTTGCTCTGAGCACTTCAAAAGGTCCGAAGCCTATCTGACCACATCACAAAATATGAAATGCGGCCTGATTCTCCCGCCCAGACAACCGTTAACCCCATAAAAACATAGGAGGTCTTCAAAAAACTGAAATAACTTATTTTTCTTTAATTCTACTTTCTGCAGATGCACAAAAAATACTATCCGTTTTCTCAAAATATCAGTTATTTAAAAAACTGCCCATTCTTTAATGGATAATTTTGGGCAAATGGGTAAGTAGTTTCTACTTCTGTGCATATGTTCTGGCAGAATGTGGGTTATGTGGCTCTTACGTGAAACGTTTTTCAAATAACTTGTAAGTCAGTTTTATCTTCAATAAAATTTTGATGAGTATTGAAGTATTTTTGCTTGAGGACATATTTTTAATTTTTGTTTTTGTTTGAGCCGTGTTGGAAATTACAGGAATCTCTGGAATGGTGTTAGTTCCATAAATTGCAGGTATTAGCAGGTGTTATTGTCATAAATTAGGTCGTAGCTGTCTGTAATTGCTGGAGTACTTATTAACAACACTGGATACGGATAGACCTGTTTCTATAGCTAATTCATCTGCCATGTAAATGTCTGGAGATTCACCAACTTAATAGATTGAACCTAAAAATCTGGAGACAGCAAACATATCCCTACCTTCTTATTTGACAACATGAAAAATTATGGAGTAACAAAATATGACAACAATTATAAAAAGTATGACAAAAAATAGGGCCCAAAATAAGGCACAAAACAGAGTACAAGATATTGCCAAACATGGCCTTGTTTTAAGTATATTCCTTATCCTGCTGTTTGCCTTTGTTGGCTCTGCATCGGCACAAACTATTGAGGTCAACCCTAGTGATGACGTCCGCTCCATCCTCCTTAATGAAGCACAGGCTGGAGATGTCATCTACTTCAACCCTGGAACTTATCAGATGACCCGAAATTGGGCTATAAATGATAAACCTGTATCACTAATAGGCTCAGGAGCAGATAAGGTAACTGTACTTGGAAAAACCACATCTATTAATTACGGCGATTATGAAAGTGCTTCCGACATTCGGGTTGAAAATATTAGCTTCTCTAATGGTTTTTCTATCTACGGGTCGGATTACGGTGACAGCAATGTTGTAATTGAAAATTGTGTCATGAGTAGTGTATCGCTAGGTAACCTGAAGAATGTTGAAGTTTCGAATAATGTTTTCATATCTCCATATGCCTATGATGTACAAAACAGTATTTCCGCTGAGAGGCTGACCTTTATCGGAAACCGGATGGATAAGGTCGGTTGGAATATGATGCGCGTTAGTGGTAATATTACAGGTAACACCTTTGCGAATACTTCTTCAATTCCTACATGTTGGATAGGTGAATGCAACAATTACTTAACATTAAAAGACAATGTTTTTTCAAACTGTACCCTTGGAGCTATACTAATATCTGGCGATAGTAAAAACAGTAAAAACAATATCATTACTGAAAATACTTTTGATTCAAATTCTGAAGGAATAAATGTCGGAACGGAGGGAAATGGAATACCTGGTGCCGGCAACAAGATCTACCTCAACAACTTCATTAACAACACCGTCAACATCAATGACGGTTCGCCGGCCGGCTCCGTCCAGTATATCAGTAACGCTGTAAAGTACAGCTACAAAAACGAGTCCTACACCTCCTCTCTAGGCAACTACTATAACGACTACACAGGTGCAGATGCTGATAATAACGGAATAGGTGATACTCCTTATGCAATTGGTTCCGGAAGTGACACTGCACCCCTTATGGGTAAAATCACAGTTGACGGAAATGATATAATAATTGAAGCACTACCGAGTACTTCCTCTCCAATTGCCGATTTTACAGCAACACCGACTTCTGGAGACGCTCCTCTTACTGTCAACTTCACTGATACTTCAACTGGTAATGTCTCTTCTTATTCATGGGACTTTAATAACGATGGCATTATAGATAGCACCGAACAGAACCCTGTATATACCTATATTGACGCAGGCAACTACACTGTTAACCTTACAGTCACAAATGCCATTGGCATCAACAGCACTGTAAAGACTGACTATATCACTGTTTCTGAAAACTCAACACCTTCTGAACCGCCAATTTCTGCATTTCTAGCTGATGTGACGAACGGTACTGCTCCTCTTACTGTCAAGTTTACAGACCAGTCAACTGGCAATATCTCATCGTATTCATGGGACTTTGATAATGATGGCATTATAGATAGCACCGAACAGAGTCCTTCGTATACTTACGGTACGGCAGGCACGTACACTGTCAACCTTACTGTTTCCAACGCTGATGGAAGCGATTCTGAAGTAAAAACCGGATACATTAAAGTCACTGTTTCATCTCCCGGAAAGCCAGTAGCTGCTTTTTCAGCATCTTCTGCTTCAGGAAAAACACCATTAACAGTTGCTTTTACCGACAAGAGTAGTAACATGCCTACTAAATGGAAATGGAGTTTTGGAGACGGAGCGTCTTCCACAATCCAGAATCCAAAGCATAAGTATTCCAAAGCAGGAAAGTATACGGTAACACTCACCGTTGCCAATGCTAAGGGTAGTAATACGATAACAGAAACCGATTATATAAAAGTTATATCAAAACCTGATGCAAACTTCACCAGCAGTGTTACGTCAGGAAAAGCGCCATTAAACGTTAAATTTACTGACACAAGCACAGGTATGGCTTCTGGCTGGATCTGGGAGTTTGGAGACGGATCAAAGTCATTTGTCGAGAATCCAACTCATAAGTACAGTAAAGCAGGAACATATACTGTTAACTTAACAGTAAAGAATGCTGCAGGCAGTAACAAGGTAACAAAAACGGAATATATAAAAGTGACAGCAAAGCCTGTTTCAAACTTTACCAGCAGTGTTACTTCAGGAAAAGCACCATTGAACGTTAAATTTACTGATACAAGCACAGGAACACCTGCTGCATGGATCTGGGAGTTTGGAGACGGATCGAAGTCATTTGTCGAGCATCCGACTCATAAGTACAGTAAAGCAGGAACATACACTGTTAAGTTGACAGTAAAGAACGCCGTAGGCAGCAACACGGTAACAAAAACCGATTATATAAAAGTGACAGCAAAACCTGTTGCAAACTTCACGAGCAGTGTTACTTCAGGAAAGTCCCCGTTGACGGTTGCTTTTACTGACACTAGTACAGGTTCACCAAGTAAATGGAAATGGAACTTTGGAGACGGTGCATCGTCCACACTCCAGAATCCAAAGCATAAGTATTCCAAAGCTGGAAACTATACTGTCACGTTGACGGCAACAAATGCTGCAGGCAGCAGTACGACAACAAAAACAAATTATATGAAAGTGACAGCAGTCTAAAAACTGAATATATAATCTAAAACGATTAAATCCTTAATTGAAAAACGATAAAAGAAATCAAAGTGAATGGGCAGTGGGGGAAATTATTTATCAAATCTGACAAAACAACCCTTTTTCCTTATTTTAATAGAGTAAAAAGCCAGCGTTCGTTTTACGGTTTTCAATAGCTTACTACAAAACTTTTGGCTTTATAGAACTCTTATATCCCTAATTTGACAGAAAAATAAAAATTAAAATGAAAAAAGGAGCTTCATGCTCCTGTTTTTGCCCTACATTTAATGTTTCTATACATTGTTCTCGATTTTTTGCTATTTTCATTTTCCGAAAAATTCTGCGTCAATAGTATACGTTTTTTGTAGAAAAATACTTTGTCAATTAATGAATTCTGTCAAATTTGGGTTATATTGTAGAGTTTCATGAAATGATTTCTATATCTTCGGTTAAGTGAGGACTCGTGGCAAACTGCCTCCATTTCCGCAACAGTATAAATTTTAACCGATTTTGAAATGGAACAGGGCATCGATCTCATAGAAGAAGGTTAAAGTTTGATCAGGATTAAGTGCAAAATCGATAGTTTTCAGGCAAGAAAATTCCTTAACCGATGACTAATGAGGAGGCATTATATGACAAAATGGGAAAATTTATCTTTTTTCGGGTTTTTCGCTATTTTGTGTGGGTTGAAACTAATTGCTGAATTATAATGTAGCTAAGCTATAAGAGAATATCAAGCTTAAATGTATTTTCAACCAGAAATATTTTTAATTTTGGATATACTACTTCGACATTTAGGAAATCATTGTAAGTTACCCACTCGAAATAGCGAAGAGCCTTTTTTCGTGTAATTTAAAGTTGATTTTTTTGATAATGGCGATACCTTATTAAAAAATAATCTCAAATCTGAGGATTCTAGGAAGCAAATGAAACAAAAAACACGAAAAAATTTAAAAATTTCTCAATTTTAAAATCAGTCTTAATTATATAAATGTAAAAACAAGTTGTTATCTGAAAAGCTAATAATAATTAGTCATAAGTTAATATTTATATAAATATTTAACGATTAGTTAGATTATCACGTATAATTAGTTTCATCAGATATTCATGATAAAACCTAGACTTCAGGAAGGAAAGTTTATCCCAATCTGACAATCGTTATTTGTATTCAGCTAATGTACAAATTTATAAACTGCAATAGTTATTACGTTTGGATCGTGCTAAAAAAATCGCCATACCATTTATGCTGTGTGCAAATCTATTAACTGATTACAAATACGTTATCTGCGGGGTAAAATTTCAGGAAACAATAAATTTCCTGCGTATATGTTCCAATAATCTCTTAAAAGTCAAGTTGACCTGGCACTTCAAAAAGTCTGAAACCTGATTTTGCCGCAGTCATGAAACCAAAAATGCGGCTTGACTCTTTCGCTCAGACAATCGATAACCCCATAAAAACATAGGAGGTCTTCAAAAAACTGGAACTACTTACTTTTCTTTATATCCCACCTCCCGCAGATACACACAAAAATACTATCCATTTCTCAAAATATCAGTCATTTCAAAAGTTATCCATTCTTCAATGGATAATTTTGGGCAAATGGGTAAGTAATCTCTATTTCTGTGTACATGTTCTGCCGAATGTGGGTTATGTGGCTCTTACGTGAAACGTTTTTCAAATAACTTGTAAGTCAGTTTTGTCTTTCAGTAAAAATTTTGATGAGTATTGAAGTATTTTTTCTTAAGAACATGTTTAATTTTTGTTTTTTGTTTGAGCCGTATTGGAAACGACAGGACTCTCTGGAATGGTGTTAGCTCCATAAATTGCAGGTATTAGCAGGTATTATTGTCACAAATAAGGTCATAGCTGCCTGTAATTGCTGAAGTACTTATTAACAACACTGGATACGGATAGACCTGTTTCTATAGCTAATGCATCTGCCATGTAAATGTCTGGAGATTCACCAACTTAATAGATTGAACCTAAAAATCTGGAGACAGCAAACATATTCCTACCTTCTTATTTGACAACATGAAAAATAATGGAGTAACAATATGAAAACAATTATAAAAAGTATGACAAAAAATAGAGCCCAAAATAAAGCACAAAACAGAATACAAAATATTGCCAAACATGGCCTTGTTTTAAGTATATTCCTTATCCTGCTGTTTGCCTTTATCGGCTCTGCATCGGCACAAACTATTGAGGTCAACCCTAGTGATGACGTCCGCTCCATCCTCCTTAATGAAGCACAGGCTGGAGATGTCATCTACTTCAACCCTGGAACTTATCAGATGACCCGAAATTGGGCTATAAATGATAAACCTGTATCACTAATAGGCTCAGGAGCAGATAAGGTAACTGTACTTGGAAAAACCACATCTATTAATTACGGCGATTATGAAAGTGCTTCCGACATTCGGGTTGAAAATATTAGTTTCTCTAATGGTTTTAATGTCTACGGGTCGGATTACGGTGACAGCAATGTTGTAATTGAAAACTGTGTAATGAGTAGTGTAACTCTAGGTAACCTGAAGAATGCTGATGTTTCGAATAATGTTTTCATATCTCCATATGCCTATGACATATCTAACAGTATTTCCGCTGAGAAGCTGTCCTTTACCGAAAACCGGATGGATAAGGTCAGTTGGAATATGATGCGCGTTAGTGGTAATATTACAGGTAACACCTTTACGAATACTTCTGAAATTCCTGCATGTAGAATAATGGAATGCAACAACTACTTAACATTAAAAGACAATGTTTTTTCAAACTGTACCCTTGGAGCTATACTAATATCTGGCGATAGTAAAAACAGTAAAAACAATATCATTACTGAAAACACTTTTGATTCAAATTCTGAAGGAATAAATGTCGGAACGGAGGGAAATGGAATACCTGGTGCCGGCAACAAGATCTACCTCAACAATTTTATTAACAATGCCGTCAACATCAATGACGGTTCGCCGGCTGGTACCGTCCAGTATATCAGTAGCGCTGTAAAGTACAGCTACAAAAACGAGTCCTACACCTCCTCTCTAGGCAACTACTATAACGACTACACAGGCGCAGATGCTGATAATAACGGAATAGGTGATACTCCTTACACAATTGGTTCCGGAAGTGACACTGCACCCCTTATGGGTAAAATCACAGTTGACGGAAATGATATAATAATTGAAGCACCACCAAGTACTTCCGCTCCAATTGCTGATTTTACAGCAACACCGATTTCTGGAGACGCTCCTCTTACTGTCAACTTCACTGATACTTCAACCGGTAATGTCTCTTCTTATTCATGGGATTTTGATAACGATGGGAATGTAGACAGCACTGAACAGAACCCAATTTACACTTACACTGCTGCTGGTAACTATACTGTCAACCTTACAGTTTCTAACGCAGACGGAAACGATTTTGAAGTAAAGACGGATTACATTGTTGTAAGCGAACCGCTGCCTGGAGCACCTGTTGCAAATTTCACAGCTACTCCGACTTCTGGTACTGCTCCTCTTACTGCCAAGTTTACAGACCAGTCAACTGGCGATATCTCATCTTATTCGTGGGACTTTAATAACGATGGCATTATAGATAGCACCGAACAGAATCCTTCCTATACCTACAGTACTGCCGGCACGTACACTGTAAACCTCACGGTAACCGGACCTGGTGGAAGCGATTCTGAAGTAAAAACCGGGTATATTAAAGTCACTGGTTCATCTCCAGCAAAGCCAGTAGCTGCTTTTTCAGTATCTCCTTCTTCAGGAAAAATACCATTAACAGTTGCTTTTACTGACAAGAGTAGTAACATGCCTACTAAATGGAAATGGAATTTTGGAGACGGAGCGTCTTCCACAATCCAGAATCCAAAGCATAAGTATTCTAAAGCAGGAAAGTATACGGTAACACTTACAGTTACCAATGCTAAAGGCAGTAACACGGTAACAGAGACAGACTATATAAAAGTGATAGCAAAACCGGTTGCAAACTTCACCAGCAGTGTTACTTCAGGAAAAGCTCCATTGAACGTTAAGTTTACTGACACAAGCACAGGTACACCTTCTGGCTGGATCTGGGAATTTGGAGACGGATCAAGGTCATTTGTTGAGAATCCGGTTCATAAGTATTCTAAAGCAGGAACATATACTGTTAATTTGACAGTAAAGAATGCTGCAGGACGTAACACGGTAACAAAAACAGAATATATAAAAGTGACAGCAAAACCGGTTGCTGAATTCTCTGCAACTCCAACGTCAGGAAAAACGCCATTAACGGTTGCCTTTACTGACGCAAGCACAGGTTCACCAACTAAATGGAAGTGGAGTTTTGGAGACGGAACATCGTCGACAATCCAGAATCCAAAACATAAGTATTCTAAAACCGGAAGTTATACAGTGACACTGACATCAACAAATGCTGCAGGCATCAGTACGACAACAAAAACCGATTACATAAAAGTGACAACAAATACAAAATAAGAGATATAATCTGAAAATGACTAAACTTTAGATTGAAAAACGATAAAAAATCAAGGCTAAAAGGTTGAGAGATTATCGATAAATCTGGCAAAACAACCTCTTTAGTCTTGTTTTACTAGGAAGGAGGAGACTCTTCTTAACTTGTTTGAAAACTAATCTGAAAAGTAATCATTTTATAAAAGTAAAGTACTTTGATTCAGGCTTTTATTCTTTTTGAAGCAAATATGGAAGTCATTATCCAAGAAGATAATAATTATTAGCCGAAGATTTTTATTTGTAGAAATAGTAAACAAACTTAGTTAAATTGTATATAATTAATTTAATTAGATAGTTCAGATAAACTTGGACTTTCAGAAGAAAAAATTACTCCAACATGGAGTTGCAACTTGTATTCAGTAAAGACGTAAAAATTCATACAATATCACCTTTATGTCAATATTTTTTAGATTTAAACTCAAAAAGTTCAAATGGTGCCAGGGAAGTTACAACTGGTTCCTACAGTGTTTAAATTTGTAATATTAATGTCTGTAACTGAATATAAGTATTACAACCAAAATGAAAGTTCAGAAAATAGTAACTTTGTTCAGTATATATTTCAAATAACCTATAAAATCGGTTGCTCTGAGCACTTCAAAAGGTCCGAAGCCTGATCCGACCACATCACAAAATATGAAATGTGGTCTGATTCTCCCGCCCAGACAACCGTTAACCCCATAAAAACATAGGAGGTCTTCAAAAAAACTGAAATAACTTATTTTTCTTTAATCCTATTTTCCGCAGATGCACACAAAAATACTATCTATTTTCCCAAAATATCAGTTATTTAAAAAACTGCCCATTCTTTAATGGATAATTTTGGGTAAATGGGTAAGTAACTTCTACGTGTACATGTTCTGCAGAATGTGGGTTATGTGGCTCTTACGTGAAACGTTTTTCAAATAACTTGTAAGTCAGTTTCATCTTCAATAAAATTTTGATGAGTATTGAAGTATTTTTACTTGAGGACATATTTTTAATTTTTGTTTTTTGTTTGAGCCGTATTGGAAACGACAGGAATCTCTGGAATGGTGTTAGCTCCATAAATTGCAGGTATTAGCAGGTGTTATTGTCATAAATAAGGTCATAGCTGTCTGTAATTGCTGGAGTACTTATTAACAACACTGGATACGGATAGACCTGTTTCTATAGCTAATTCATCTGCCATGTAAATGTCTGGAGATTCACCAACTTAATAGATTGAACCTAAAAATCTGGAGACAGCAAACATATCCCTACCTTCTTATTTGACAACATGAAAAATAATGGAGTAACAATATGAAAACAATTATAAAAAGTATGACAAAAAATAGAGCCCAAAATAAAGCACAAAACAGAATACAAAATATTGCCAAACATGGCCTTGTTTTAAGTATATTCCTTATCCTGTTGTTTGCCTTTGTTGGTTCTGCTTCGGCACAAACTATTGATGTCAATCCTGGAGATAATATTCTCTCAAAAATTAATGAAGCACAGGCTGGAGATGTCTTATACTTCAACCCTGGAACGTATGACATAAATCAGGTTTTATTTATATCCGACAAACCTCTATCTTTTATAGGTGCAGGTGCAGATAAAGTAACCTTTAATTTTATTGATTACAATGCGCTAAATTTTGACTTATCTAATATTGAAACTGCCCATGATATCCTGATTGAGAACATAAGCTTTTCATCGTCCACTACGAGATGGGTTGAAATCCGTGGATCAGATTATGACTCTACCAATGTTATAATCAGAAACTGTATATTCAAAGGTGTGTATTTAAGTTCAATTATCCTGAATAATGTTGAATATTCAAATAATGTTTTCGTTAACGGATCCTCTTCATGCGGTGTTGATAATGTCCAAGGGAAACTGATCCTTACCGAAAACCAGTTTGATAATTGTTATTGTTATGCG
Source organism: Methanosarcina barkeri 3 (assembly GCF_000970305.1). Lineage (GTDB taxonomy): Archaea > Halobacteriota > Methanosarcinia > Methanosarcinales > Methanosarcinaceae > Methanosarcina > Methanosarcina barkeri_A. The sequence goes on along the minus strand of NZ_CP009517.1, from coordinate 2,031,437 downwards.
GGCAGGGTAAATAACGGCGGTGTGATTACAGGTAACACCTTTACAAACGTTACTTCTAACTATGCAGTTAGTATTGGCAAGGGAGGAAACGACATAACATTCAGTGATAATGTCATTTCACACTGTACCAGTGCTGATGGTTATGGAGGTTTACTTATAGATCCTAAAAGTAATGGCAATATTATTACTGGAAACACCTTTGACTCCAATTCTGTAGGGATTACTTTTAACTTGAAAAGCGGAAAAACTGGCACTGGCAATAAGGTTTACCACAACAACTTCATTAACAACACCGTCAACATCAATGACGGTTCACCGGCCGGCTCCGTCCAGTATATCAGTAGCACTGTAAAGTACAGCTACAAAAACGAGTCCTACACCTCCTCTCTAGGCAACTACTATAACGACTACACAGGCGCAGATGCTGATAACAACGGAATCTGTGATACTCCTTATGCAATTGGTTCCGGAAGTGACACTGCACCCCTTATGGGTAAAATCACAGTTGACGGAAATGATATAATAATTGAAGCACTACCGATTACTTCCGCTCCAATTGCTGATTTTACAGCAACACCGACTTCTGGAGACGCTCCTCTTACTGTCAACTTCACTGATACTTCAACCGGTAATGTCTCTTCTTATTCATGGGATTTTGATAACGACGGTACTGTTGACAGTACGGAACAAAACCCTGTATATACCTATATTGACGCAGGCAACTACACTGTTAGCCTTACAGTCACAAATTCCATTGACAGCAACAGCACTGTAAAGACTGACTATATCACTGTTTCTGAAAACTCAACACCTTCTGAACCGCCAATTTCTGCATTTCTAGCTGATGTGACGAACGGTACTGCTCCTCTTACTGTCAAGTTTACAGACCAGTCAACTGGCAATATCTCATCGTATTCATGGGATTTTAATAACGATGGCATTGTAGATAGCACCGAACAAAGCCCTTCCTATACTTACGGTACTGCCGGCACGTACACTGTCAACCTCACTGTAACCGGACCTGGTGGAAGCGATTCTGAAGTAAAAACCGGGTACATTAAAGTCATTGTTTCATCTCCCGGAAAGCCAGTAGCTGCTTTTTCAGCATCTTCTGCTTCAGGAAAAACACCATTAACAGTTGCTTTTACTGACAAGAGTAGTAACATGCCTACTAAATGGAAATGGAGTTTTGGAGACGGAACATCGTCCACAATCCAGAATCCAAAGCATAAGTATTCTAAAGCAGGAAAGTATACGGTAACACTCACTGTTACCAATGCTAAGGGTAGTAATACGATTACAGAAACCGATTATGTAAAAGTGATCTCAAAACCTGCTGCAAACTTTACCAGCAGTGTAACGTCAGGAAAAGCTCCATTGAACGTTAAATTTACTGATGCAAGCACAGGAATTCCTACTGGCTGGATCTGGGATTTTGGAGACGGATCAAGATCATTTGTCGAGAATCCGATTCATAAATATTCTAAGGCTGGAACATATACTGTTAACTTGACAGTAAAGAACGCTGCAGGACGTAACACAGTAACCAAAACAGAACTTATAAGCGTAATATCAAAACCTGTTGCAAATTTCACCAGCAGTGTAACGTCAGGAAAAGCACCATTAAATGTTAAATTTACTGATACAAGTACAGGTACGGCTTCTGGCTGGATCTGGGAGTTTGGAGACGGATCAAAGTCATTTATCGAGAATCCGACTCATAAGTATTCCAAGGCAGGAACATATACTGTTAACTTGACAGTAAAGAACGTTGTAGGCAGGAACACGGTAGCAAAAACCGACTACATAAAAGTGACAACAAATACGAAATCTGGGACGTATTCTGAAAACGAATAAACATTTAATTAAAAAACGATAAAAGAGATCCAAGGCTAAAAGGTTGAGAGATCATTGATAAATCTGGCAAAACAACCTCTTTAGCCTTGTTTTGCTAGGGTTGAAAGCCAGTCTTCAGTTCTTGTTTTTCAACGACTGGCATTATGATCAGGTTTCTTAACTTTTTTAAGTTCATTTAAATTAACTGTCTCGTTTCATATCTCAGTTCTTTTGATGTTAGATTATCTAACTGCTTACATTTGAAAAATTTACAATTTTACAGAAAAATTTGCTAATTGATCATAATGCACCGATTTCTCTGTAAAGTCATACCTTTCAAAATGTTATTGGATAAAAAATTTCATATAAGTGGATCAATTCTCCATCGAACACACAAAAACTTGACTTCAAATTTACAGCAAATTTGCAATACTGCCTGATCGTACACGAAAATTTGACATTAAATTTACAAGAAATTAGGGGTATTGCCAAAAAAATATTGATGTATACTCTTTGAAAACTGCAATCAAAATAGTTTTACTCTTATTGCTAACACTTATGATCTAAATTAATGGAGTTATATATAAAAAATAGTAAATAAGTAAACATGTGTGGGTTGAAGTATAAGGATAAAACACTTAATGAGTTTTTTCTTTTGCCATGCATATATTTTGGAAGAGGAATAAATATGAAAAATAAAATAACATGTATATTCTTAATTGCACTTCTCAGTGCAATAATGATTGGTACGGCGGCAGCACAACCTGCTGAAATCTTTAATGGAACTGTCGAGTTGGAAGACGGTACATTTACTTTCGTTCCATCAAACAATCTTTCTGCCAGTTATCAGGTGGAGACCCTGACAGACCATGGTGTACTTGATGCGGCTTCAAGTGATGAGACAAGCGGATTCACATATAATGCATCTGACGAGTACTATGAGGACTATGGTTCTTTTTACCTTACTGATATTAACGGAGTACAAGATAATTATGGAGCAAGTACATCATGGTTTGTTTACATAAACGGTGAGCTTGCTCCACTGGGACTCAGTCAGAACGTAATTAAAGACGGTGATCAGGTTACATTCCTGTATGCTCCTTACGAATATACAGCTAATGAGGCCATTGTGGATACAGCAAATGCGTCATATATTGTTGATATAAAAGTAGAAGTTGAAGATGCATTAGCATCTATTGAAGATCTCCAGGGATACATTGATAATCTTAACACTCCCCCTCTAACAAAATGTATTCTTACAGCAAGCCTTGAAAGTGTAGTTTATTCACTGGAAAATGGCCGGGATCAGATAGCCATCATTAAACTCCAGTGCTTTAAGAATATTGTCCAAAGGCAGGAAAATAGGGGCAATCTTTCTTCCGAAGAAGCAGAATACATTATTAATGAAGCAGACAACGTTATTGAACTGATACAATCCTCCTGAAGGGGAGCCCCTTCTTAACTTTTTTGAAAAATAATCTGAACGTAATCATTTCATAAAGTAAGATCTTTTGATTCAGGCTTTTATTCTTTTTGAAACAAATATGGAAGTCATTATCCAAGAAGGTAATAATTATTAGCCGAAGATTTTTATTTGTAGAAATAGTAAACAAACTTAGTTAAATTGTATATAATTAATTTAATCAGGTAGTTCAGATAAACGTGGACTTTCAGAAGAAAAAATTACTCCAACATGGAGTTGCAACTTGTAGTCAGTAAAGACATAAAAATTCATACAACATCACCTTTATGTCAATATTTATTAGATTTATACTCAAAAAAGTTCAAATGGTGCCAGGGAAGTTAGAACTGATCCCTGTAGCGTTTAAATTTGTATATTGATGTCTGTAACTGAGTATAAGTGTCACAACCAAAATGAAAGTTCAGGAAATAGTAATTTTCGTCAGCATATATCAAATAACCTATAAAATCGGTTGCTCTGAGCACTTCAAAAGGTCCGAAGCCTGATCCGACCGCATCACAAAATATGAAATGCGGCCCGACTCTTCCGCCCAGACAATCGCTAACCCCATAAAAACATAGGAGGTCTTCAAAAAAACTACAATCACTTATTTTTTATACAGCTCTATGCCTGAAATTTTCCCCAAAAATTGGAAAGTCAGGCAAGTCCTTCAGCAAAAATTTTGATGAGTTATAAAAATTTTTACCTGAAAGGCTACATTTTTTCAAAAATAGAGCCGTATTTTTTGTATTCAGCTTTTTTCCGGATTTATAAATGCCGTTTCTTCTGTATAATCACCGAAAATTTACAAAGACAATATTTAAAACCGATTCTTAATGAGGTATAAAATTGATAAAGTACAAAGAATTGAAAATTAACAGGATTATATCCATAACGTTATTAGTTATAACATTTTTCAGCTTGTTTGAGGTTGTACCTTGTTTTGCAGCAGAGATCAGAATAGATCCAGCTGGTACAGCCGATAATTACACCGTCAATCTTACAGTTGCCAATTCAACAGGGAACGATTCCGAAGTAAACACTGACTATACCACGGTAAAAGAAGCAAGCTCTGAATCCGAATGGTTGGAGTTCCAGAAGGACAGCTCCAATAGCGGGTACACTTTTAGCTCTGCTCCAACCAGGGATCCAAAAATCATCTGGCAGAGCCTGACTTCTTCAAAACAGGAACCCTGTGGGAGCGGGGGTGTCAATGTCCCGCCACTGATTTCAGGAAACAAAATTTTCGTAACTTCAGGCAATGCCTCTGTCTGGGCTTTTAACAAAGATACCGGATCTCTTATCTGGTCAAAGGAACTTGGTGGTGGTCTGGTACAGACAGCGACTCCTGCTCTGGGAGATGGAAAACTCTTTGTCCCTACCCTTGAAGGAGATCTCTATGCTCTTGATCCAGAAACTGGAAATAAACTATGGAAAACACATGTAACAGACAGCAGCTTTGAGTGTCCCATTACCTATTATGACCATAAGCTATACATCGGAGACGGTCTTGAAGGAGGAAACGGGACTAAATACTACTACTGTTACGATGACAGCGGGAATTTAATCTGGAAGCACGAAAATACAAAAACTTCCGGCTTTATCTGGAGTGGGGCAGTAGTTGTTGGGAACTACCTGGTCTACCCTGTATTCGAAGGTAAACTGGTTTGTCTCGAAAAAGACACCGGTACCTTTGTAGATGAGGTTGATTTCAGTAAGAGTTCAGACGTATCCTTTGCACTAACAGATCCTGGAATGTTCAGAAGTTCTGTAACCTATGCTGACGGGGCCCTGTACACATCCTCCGAAAGAGGGCAGGAAAAAGGCTACTGTTTCAAAGTAGGTTTTAACCCTGACACAGGCCAGTTCCTTAACAGCGGTTGGGCAGCCTCAATAGGATTTTCAACCTCAACTCCGGTCGTATATAAAGGCAGGGTTTACGTGGGGCACGGTGAACACGGGGAATCCGGGTCCATGTTCTGCCTGAATGATTCCGATGGAGCGGTAATCTGGGAAACACCAGTCAGCGGAGGTATAAAGTCTTCTCCTGTTGTTTCAGTCAAAAATGGAAAACCTTATATTTATTTCACTGAAGCCATCGTCGACGGTTCTATTTACTGCCTGAATCCTGATGGAACTCTTGCCTGGCACTACAACCCACCTGCAGATTCTGCATATACCTTACAGGGTGCAGCTCTTTCCGAAGACAAGGTCTACTACGGAACTGATAACGGGTACCTGTACTGCATAGGACAGGGCGAAGCCCTTTCTCCGGTGGCAAACTTCAGTTCGGACAAACAGACAGGTTCCTTCCCATTGATTGTTTCCTTCAGGGATACGTCCTTCAACGCCAATAAATTCTTCTGGGATTTCGGAGACGGAAACACTTCAACCGAAGTAAATCCGGTTCATACCTATATCACAGCCGGAAACTATACCGTAACCCTCACCGCTAAAAACGAGAACGGTGAAGATACGAAAGTTGCCAAAGACTATATCTATGGAAACAAAGCACCAACTACCTGGCAGGTCAAAGATGGGGAGTCCATACAGGCAGCTATTAATGCAGCAAATTCAGGGGATATAATACAGGTTTATTCTGGAGAATATCCGGAAGTTTTGACCGTTAACAAGACTCTGACCCTTAAAGGTATCGGGGCCCCTGTCCTGAAAGCCTCGGGTTTCAAAGACGTTTCCGGCGTAACTATCAGCGCTGACAATGTGGAGTTCAGCGGTTTTAAAATCACAGGGACCGAAGAGATGTGCTTTGCGATCAGTATTTCGGCAGAAGGTACTCTGATAGAGGATAACCTGATCGATGACTGCGCTGAAGGTGTATGGTTAAAGGAGATTGGAAATACTCTTCTGAAAAATAACATCTCCAATTGCTGGGACTTTGCAGCCGTTCTTGATAGCACAGGAGGCAACAGGATCTACCAGAATACCTTCATTAACAACAACGGCAGGAAAATGGGAGGTTCAAGCGATCATATATCCGGAGGGTCAGGTTCATTCTTCCAGAGTTCCGAACCCGTTGAATATGTATGGAATGGAGCAAAACTGACAGGGTATATGGGTAATTACTACGATGACTATACCGGAAAAGATTCAAATGGAGATGGAATAGGGAATACGGCTTATACTGCTGATGCAGGAGCCGACAAGTATCCGCTAGTGCTTCCTTTCTCCAATTATGTTAAAGAACAGGAAAATGAAACTATCCCTGAGGACTCCTGGTTCCAGTTCCACGGGAAAGTAGACCATCTTGGCTATTCTGAAAGCGGGCCCAAAACAAACCGGACTGAATGGGTAAGTAAAGACATTGATGCTATTAGCAGTTCTTCCCCGGTAATTGCCGGAGGAAAAGTCTTTGTTATATGCGGTCCTGGATCAATGAGCGATAGCACAGACGATATTCCCCAGTTAGTTGCCCTTGACGAGTCTTCAGGAGACATAACCTGGAAAGTCAGCATTCCTGCAACCGTATACGGTTCCTGGGCCTCTCCTGCTTACGATAACGGCATGGTATTTACGGCCACTGGGCCTGAACTTGGCTGTTACAATGCAAAAACAGGAGAAAAACTCTGGAGCTTTGACGATACGCATGGATCTCAAGGTGTGGTCGGTAGTGGGCCTGCTATTGCTGACGGTAAGGTGATCTTCAACGATTGGGACGGAAGCCGTTATTACTGTCTTGATGAGTACACCGGAGATCTGCTCTGGAGTTTTAAAGTAAGAGGAGACGCTCAGTCAGTACCTGCCTATGCGGATGGGAAATTTTACCTGACAAGCTGGGAATACGGCTCTTCCTACCAAGGGCATGCTTACTGTGTGGATGCAACAACCGGAAAACAGCTATGGCACACTAATAATATCGTTGAGAGTTTATGCGGTTCTCCGGCTTACAAGGACGGCATCCTTTACCTGACAACTTACAGTTTCTATGGAAATGGAGATCTTCTTGCCTTAAACGCAGTTGACGGTAAGATAATCTGGAGACAGACCATTGAAAGATCAGATTCAACTCCTGCTTTTGCCTATGGAAATGTCTATGTTTGCGGAGGAGCAAGTGGCTATAGCAATTTGCAAACTTACTGCTTCAATGCGACTACAGGTTCACCTGTCTGGTCAACACCTTCAAAGACAACAGATAACGGAGGGATCGGAGGTTGGACTTGCTCGGTAGCTGTTGCAGATGGGCTCGTTTACGTGGGAAGCGAAGGATCTGGGTACTTCGGTTATGAAAACCTTTATGCTCTGGACGCTTTCACTGGTGATATTGTCTGGCATGCTCCCTATGCCGGTTCTTCTCCTGCACTTTCAGACGGGATGCTTTTCAGTATAGGAGGCGACCAGAAAGTCTATGCCTTCAAGGACTCTTCTATCTCACCGGTTGCAAATTTCACAGTCAATGTGACCAGTGGCACTGCTCCTCTTGACGTTCAGTTTACAGACGCTTCAACTGGCACCGTATCTTCGTATGCATGGGACTTCAATAATGATGGTAATGTAGACAGCTCCAAGCGGAACCCTTCGTATACTTACGGTACTGCAGGCACGTACACTGTAAACCTTACGGTAACCGGATCTGGTGGGAGTGATTCTGAAGTAAAAACCGGATACATTAAAGTTACTGGTTCATCTCCAGCAAAGCCAGTAGCTGCTTTTTCAGCCTCTCCTGCTTCAGGAAAAACGCCATTAACAGTTGCCTTTACTGACACAAGTACAGGAACACCGACTAAATGGAAATGGAGTTTTGGAGACGGGACAACTTCAACTCAGCAGAATCCAAAGCATAAGTATTCCAAAGCCGGAAAGTATACGGTGACACTTACAGTTACCAATGCTAAAGGCAGCAACACTGCAACAGAAACCGATTATATAAAAGTGATATCAAAACCTGCTGCAAACTTTACCGGCAGTGTTACGTCCGGAAAAGCGCCATTGAACGTTAAATTTACTGACACAAGTACAGGTACAGCTTCTGGATGGATCTGGGACTTTGGAGATGGGTCAAGGTCATTCGTCGAAAATCCAGTTCATAAGTATTCCAAGGCAGGAACATATACTGTTAGCTTAACAGTAAAGAATGCTGCAGGACGTGACACAGTAACAAAAACGGAATATATAAAAATCATATCAAAACCTGCTGCAAACTTCACCAGCAGTATTACGTCTGGAAAAGCACCATTGAACGTTAAATTTACTGATACAAGCACAGGTACAGCTTCTGGCTGGATCTGGGACTTTGGAGACGGATCAAAGTCATTTGTCGAGAATCCGACTCATAAGTATAGTAAAGCAGGAACATATACTGTTAACTTGACAGTAAAGAATGCTGCAGGACGTAACACGGTAACAAAAACCGACTATATAAAAGTTGTAACAAAAACAGTTGCTTAAGTTTTCTGCAGCTCCAATCTCTGAAAAAGCTCAGTTAACAGTAGGATTTACTGACTATAACAGAGTTTTCTACCGTATGAAATGGAGTTTTGGAGGCAGAACGAGTTCAAAAGAAACGAATTCAGAGCATCTGCATTTCAAGGGAGGAAAATATAAGGTCACATTTACAGTTACCAATGCTGTAAGCAGCAGTACGACAACAATAAATTACACAAAAGTAACTGCAAATACAAATCTGGGACATATTCTGAAAGTGAATAAGCCTTAGATTGAAAAACGATAAAAAATCAAGGTTAAAGGGTTGAGAAACCATAAATAAAACCTGGCAAAACAATCCTTTAGCCTTTTTTACCAGGTTGAAAACCAATTCCGTTTTGAAATTTCAATAGTTTTCCGCACAACTTTTGGTTTTGTAGAAACCTTATATTGTAAACTTACATTGTGAGTTTGTGAAACAATTTGATTTATAACAAATTAAGAGCTTCTTTCAACTTCAACACTGAGTGTATTAAAGTCAGTAATATATCTCAAACAAGTCAGTAACTTCTTTTTAATATGTTTACTTCAGGAATTACGCCATTAGCGGTTATCTAATCGTGTCTATGAATTCTTGTCTATGAATTCTTGTCCATGAATTCTTGTCTATGAATTCTTGTCCATGAATTCTTGTCCATGAATTCTTGTCCATGAATTCTTGTCCATGAATTCTTGTCCATGAATTCTTGTCCATGAATTCTTGTCCATGATTTATTGATCAAATATGAAAAACAAGTACACCTTCATTTTTGAAAACATATAAAAAGAGTCTTTTGATTACAATTTTCAATAACTTATTGACATAACCAAAGACTGGAAGGAAGGAAAACTCCTTCCTCTCAAAATCATCCCTACAAAGATTTTATAACTGGAAATTTATCCTTTAAGGATTTTTGCAACTGGCATTTTCATTGGCTGGAACACTGGCTTTCAGAGCGTTATTGTTACTTTTCAGTAAAGCCAATTTTGCTTTGGAAACGACATCTTCCGGGCCAGAAACATATATGTCGGTTCCTATCTGGTCAGCCCAGGCCTGAGTTACAAGCGATCCTCCTACACCTGTTATAACTTTATCACGGATACCTGCAGCCTTGAGCTGCTCTTCAATCTGGATCTGGTGGATCATTGTAGTGCTCATAGAGGCAAAACTGAACACAAAATCAGCTTTCTCTTCTTTTGCGCTTGCAGCAAAACTTTCAGCTGATACGCCGTTTCCAAGATCAATTACTTCAAAACCTTCATTCTCAAGCGCAGTAGCAACGCTATCTTTCACAAAAGTATGTGAATCCCCTTCAACAGTGCCGATTATGACAGTTCCGTTACTCTCATTCTCCTGTTTGCAAGAAGCTTCACCTGACACCGGAAAGACTAGTTGTGAAACAATTATACCCAGGATTAACAGAACCAATAAATTGAAATTTTTCCCGTACATGTTTTTATCTCCTTTCTTTATATAGGCTTTTTTCTCTTTTTTTATCCAGACTTACCTGTTCTTCTCTCACTTTTTCTCGCTTTTTCTCTCACTTTTTCTCGCTTTTTCTCGCTTTTTCTCTCACTTTTTCTCGCTTTTTCTCTCACTTTTTCTCGCTTCTTATCTCACTTTTTCTCACTTTTTCTCTCATTTTTTCTCTCACTTTTTTTCATCCTTATTTTCAGTTTTTTCTAGAGGTTTTTCGAATACAAGAGGGAGATAATCATAGTTCGTTTCCGTTATATTGTACGGCAGGTCCGCAATCATGTCTCCATCCTTATCCGAGGCTGTTTCTGAAAAGCCATCTCCTTTCGGAGAAGCCCAGAAATTTCCGCCCAGGTAAGGTCCTCCGACGATATTTTCACCTTCGGTTTTTGAAATGTTCCAGGTATTTGTTCCGTAATCTTCGGCATTTTTGCTGTTATTAAAATAGTTGTTATAGACGGTATTGTAATCCGAGTTTGTCCCATCGGTCCAGTTCAGGTTAAGAGATAATCCGACGTCATTCCCCGAAATACTGTTTCCTGAAATCGTATTGTTACTACAGCCTTCCGTAAATAATCCATAGGAGCTGGCTGTAATAGTATTATTGTTCAAAGTATTTTTCTCACTGGCTCCGTACAGGTAAATTCCTTCATAGGCTCCGGAAAGAGTATTTCCTTCCAGAGTGTTGTTGCAGCTTGTGTCCCCAAGGTCAATGCAACACCAGCTGCTCGAAGTAACTGTGTTTTCTTTGAGGATATTGTCTCTGCTGATATCACAGAGCCAGATACCTGCCATATTGTTCGAGGCATTGTTCTTTTCTGCAAGGCAGTTCCTGCAGTTGCTTAAGATGAAGGCATCACCTTCATTCGAATTGACTTCATTGCCCCTAAGAGTTACTACCGAACATTTCCCGAGGTAAACTCCATGTTCGTTGTTTGAAATATTATTTCCTTCAAGCTTTGAGTTTTGAGTATTGTACAGGTAAATTCCGAAACTGTTGTTTTCAAGGGTCAGGTCTTTCAGGGTAATATTTTCGCAGTTAATGCAATAGACAACTCCTGCATTTGAATCCGAATCAAGAGTCCGGTTAGAAACCCCTACAAGATAGTATATGAATTTTCCATCAACAGTGTTGCTGGTGTCAATTGTATTATTCATATCTCCAGTGTAGTGATAGGTATAAGCACCAAAATTCCTGTTATTTCCAGACATTGTGTTGTTTTTAAGCACATTGAAGCTTGAGTCGAGATAAATCCCCCACATATTTGAATTTACACGATTTCCTTCCAGAGTGCTTTCATTCGAGTTTCCGAGGTATATGCCGTACATCTCATTTGAGTCTGCAGTGTTGTTTTCGAGCAGGCTTTCTCCAGAGCCTGTAAGGTAGATCCCGTAAAAGTTGTTTGAAGTTTCCGAGTCAATAACTTGACATCCGGAAGAGTTTTCCATATAAATTCCCATTGCTCCGTTAAACGCGCAGTCATTTTGAAGGGTATTATTTTCGGACGCGTTCAAATAGAAACCGTAATGACGATTAGAATCTACTTTGTTGTTTTTTATAGAGTTTTGTCCTGAGCTTTCAAGCCAGATTCCATTGTCACTGTTAGACAAGTAATTGTTTTCCAGAGAGTTCTTACATGAATCTCTCAGTACAATACTTCTCCAGTTTCCTGAAATATAGTTATTGCTGATTTTGTTTTCCGAAACGCAGTCTAGGTACACTCCATATGTTAAATTCGTTCCTTTTAAAGTAAATCCACTGATATTCACGGAATCGGAAACCACATGAAACACAGGGTGTTCAGAGTCCAGAGCAGTAATGACTGTTTTATTAGGGCATGGATTATTGGCAATTATATCTAGAGATTTATTTACAAGTACATTTTCACAGTATCTTCCTTCACCGACGAGGATAACATCCCCTTCAGCAGCGGCATTTATGGCTTCCTGCAGGCTTCCGTATTCTCCCGTACCTCCTCCTTCCTTCACACAGAGAGTAGCTGCAGACGCAGAGTTTGATATAAGGATTAACAGTACAAAAACAGCAGTTAATATGAATATTCTCTTCTCTTTCAAAAGTTATCATCTTCCTATATAAATTCATGTTAGTTTCCGCTCATGAGTTCTAGAAGGATGCCGGGAGAGTCTTCTACTCGAAAAGTCTGAGGTTTGAATGAATTCCAGGGATAAGTTATTAAAAGTCTATTTGCAGAGGAATTCATCAAAATCTGCGCCCAGCTATTCCAAAAAGGTGAGTTTCAATAGGTTCTTAGCGGATTTAAAAAAGAATTTAGATATTATTATTTAAGTCTGATTATTTGGGTAATAAATGTTATCTTTCCCAGTAAGTTTCTATTATAGCCAGAATTACACTGGTGTTTACTGAAGTAAGTTACGGATTATCTGGCTGAAATAAAGTAAATAATTTTTTATTATAAGTTCAATAGTTTTCAACTTTTACAACGCTTTCATTAAAAGAAGTAAATAACCCAAGGACACGACCTTCTGTTACAAGGTATATCAATAGATCTTCTGCATTATCGAGTCCGTCTCCTTCAGTGCTCATGTTATTGTAGTAGTTGCAGATCGGGTCATCAAAAGAACCGTTAGAATCATAAGCAAAATAAGAAGGCGTATCTGAGGATTGAATTGCCATAAGTGAGGTTCCATTATCAGAAGCTGCTTTGAAACTTTTATCCATTGAAGCATATACGGATTTATCAAGCATTTGGCAGAGGATTACATCCTGCGTCTCCAAGAATCCATTCTTTCCTGCTGCAAGCAGCTCATCACTTGCATCATATGTGGTGAAATTATATGCAGGGATATATGTGTATTCTATAAATTCGTTGTACAAATTTTTTTGGCTGGCTAACTCCAGGGCATCACTTGGCGAAAATGAAATATAAGTTACGTTTATCTTATTTTCTTCTGCCAGTACGCCTGGTGAAAATACCAGAAAAAGCAACGTGCTTAAGAATAAGAAGTAAATCGTTTTATGCATGTCATCCCTCATCTAATATGCCGCAAATCCTAGAACTTTACATATGAATAAATATAGTTACTTCTACTGTTTTTATAGTCGATACGTTATGTGCTAGCAGTAAAATATCCTGCAGATAACTCCAATAACCTGTTTTGTGCCGTTACGTACCTCTATCCTGTACAGTATATCATGAATCAAGACGCACTCTGAGTGAAAAATAACCCATATGTCTGATTTACCAATTTGTTTTGAAATATTTATTCTTAGGAATTCACATAGAAGCAGTTATCGAGTTTTAAAATGAGATTAAATACTCTTGATTCTGATTCTTAATTTCAAAATCAGAAACTTCTAAAACTAATAGACCAATGATTCTGCAGAATATCTTAAACACTTGGAGAATAGAGAATTAAATAAATAAAATACGGTTTTTGGCTCATGATTATTAGCTATTTAAGTAAAAACTTCTTTTTTTGAATTCCGGATGAGTTCAGCCCGATGATGCCACCACGACAATAACCCTGAAAACATCAGCACCAGAGATGCAGGTGTTGTGCTTCGATTCTAAAATTAACTCCTTATCCTGGAGAAATATATGATCTTTGGGCTTATTAAAAAGTCAAGTTTTATAAACTTATATCGGAGTCGCAGTACTGAATTGCATAAATCGAAAGAAATAAATATATTCTTGAATCTTTGCATATCACTGCTTCAAGTTAGCTTGTTCTGCTTTAAATCTCTTATTACCTTCCAAATATTATTACATTTAAATTTAGCTTATAAGTGCTCACGCCCCTCTTTTTCTGTCACCGCAACTTATATATATAAATCAACGCAATTTAACTTGTCTTTATCTCAATAATATTTACTTGATATTACCCATTTACTTTATTTACTGTATTTGCTCTTATATATCTTCATTATTTATGGTGATCCAATGCATATAATGGAAGGGTTTTTACCTGCTATTTGGTGTATAGTGTGGTTTGCAATATCAATACCAGTTATTGCATTAGGTATTTACAAACTGAACAAGTTAGTGAAAGAAAAACGAGAAATTTTACCTTTACTTGCCGTTGCAGGTGCATTTATTTTCGTACTTTCTTCACTGAAAATGCCTTCGGTTACCGGAAGCTGTTCTCACCCTACAGGAACAGGCATTGGTGCAATTATGTTTGGGCCTGCTATTACTGCGGTTCTCTCAACAATTGTACTTATCTATCAAGCTCTCTTCCTTGCACATGGTGGCTTGACAACCCTGGGGGCAAATGTCTTCTCTATGGGCATTGTGGGTCCGGTAGTGTCGTACCTTATCTATAAGGCTGGAATGAAGGCCAAACTTAACTTCTATTTAGTTGTATTTCTGGCTGCGACCTTTGGAGACTGGGCTACTTATATTGTAACTTCTACCGAGCTTGCTCTTGCATTTCCTGCAGGAGACGTACTTTCCGTTGCAGGTTTCCTCAGTTCGTTCAGCAAGTTTGTTGCAATCTTCGCAATTACCCAGGTGCCCCTGGCAATAATAGAAGGTGCTGTCAGTGCTTTGCTCTTCAAATATGTAATTGAGGTAAAAAGTGATATCCTTGTTGAAATGAAGGTACTTGAAGATTCCGTTGTCCGAAAGATCAGGGGGCTTTCTGCATGAGTAGAAAACTGGAGCTTATTGTACTTGCTATCCTCCTTATATTTGTAGCTCAGTTTATTTACATATCTTCGACCACAAATGCCGAATATGGCGGAGCTGACGACAAACCTGAGGGTGTTATTGAGGAAATTACAGGCGGGACTTACAAACCTATAGCAGAGCCTATCTGGGAACCTCCAAGCGGCGAAATTGAAAGCTTGCTTTTTGCTCTGCAGGCAGCCATAGGTGCAGGAGTTATCGGATACTTCTTTGGCTATTACAGGGCCAAAAAAAACTATGAAAATAAGCTAGGATACAAAGGAAAAAGTAAATCCGAGGGTGACAGACACTCTCTATAATCTTTTCTTCCACCATGTTTGTTTCCTCCCTCAATGGGAGGAAAGTTTTTATCTTTTGCTTTTTATTTTTAATATCCATTTTTAGTCTCATTCACCAATCTGTGGGTTCCCTATGACCAATATTCTTGATGACTACGCCCTTATGAGCCCTTTAAGGCATAGAAACAACTGGTTAAAACTGACAATAGTCCTTTTCGGGCTACTTGTCGGAGTTTCTTCCACATCTCCGTTTCCTCCTCTTTTCATAGCCCTATGTATGAGCTTTACATCAGTTGCTCTCGGCCGAGCTCCTTTAAAATTGTACCTGAAACTTTTGCTTGCACCGGTAGGTTTTGCAGTAGTTGGTATCCTTATAATTGCCTTTTTCTCAGGTTCGGGGCAGGAATTAATGTCCTTCAAACTTATGGGGTATCCCCTAACGGTAAGGAAAGACGGGCTTGAACTTGCCCTTCTCGTACTTGCAAGATCGATCAGCGGTATGTGCTGCCTCTATTTCCTGGCGCTGACAACACCGATGATCGAGCTTTTTGCAGTGCTTAAAGCTTCCAGGCTTCCTGAGGTTTTTATAGAACTCTCCATGTTGATTTACCGTTATATCTTCGTCTTTCTTGACATGGCACTTGCTATCAGGTATGCCCAGAGTGTAAGGCTAGGGTACTCGAGTTTCAGACGGTCTATTCATTCACTGGGTATGCTTGCGAGTACTCTTTTCGTCCGCTCCTGGGAACAGGGAGACAAACTCTTTCTTGCCATGAATTCAAGATGTTATGATGGAAAAATGGCTCTTTTCGAAGTGCACAGGCCTGTAGGAGCCCTTGAACTGCTTCTTACTTCAGCCTATTTTTTCCTTACTTTTGCACTTCTTTATCTAACAAAAAACGTATCTATTGTCTGAGGTAAAAGATTATGATTATTCTTGAAGCCAGGGATCTTAAATATATTTACCCTGACGGAACAGTGGCTGTTCAGGATCTGAATCTTGAAATTAAAAAAGGAAAAAAGGTTGCTTTTGTAGGACAGAATGGTTCAGGTAAGTCTACACTTTTCCTGCTTTTAAACGGGACGCTTAAACCAGCTCAGGGAGATGTTCTTTTTCACGGCGTTCCATTCAAGTATGATTCAAAGTCATTAAGGGACATCAGGAAATCCATAGGAATAGTTTTTCAAAACTCCGATGACCAGATATTTGCCCCCACGGTATACCAGGATGTAGCTTTCGGGCCAGCGAACCTGGGTTATTCAAAAGAAAGGGTAGACTCATGCGTGCAGAAAGCTCTTGAGCAGGTAGGACTCTCTCGCTTGAAGGACAAACCTCCCCATCACCTCAGCGGAGGGCAGAAAAAGCGAGTTGCAATTGCCGGAATTATGGCGATGGAGCCTGAAGTGATTATCCTTGACGAACCTCTCTCAAACCTGGATCCTGTTGGCGCCGATGAAATAATGGATTTGCTTAACGAATTTAACCAGTTTGGGAGCACTATTATTATCTCTACGCATGATGTGGACCTTGCATATCGCTGGTCCGACTATGTGTTCCTCCTGTCAAACAGCAAAATCATAGGACAGGGCACACCGGCGGAGGTTTTCAAAGAACCCGAACTCCTCAAAAAAGCGGGACTCCGTCAGCCTACCACCCTTGAGATCTACCATGAAATCGAAAGGAGGGGGCTTGCATCTGGTGATAATTCCCCAAAAACCATACCCGAACTTGTCAATACTTTAAAACCTATTGATCTTATATGGGTTGATGTCCCTCCAGGAGTCAAAGAAGGAGACAATCTGAACTTAGGGATTATGTACGGGCAATATGCGACTCACTCTCCTTATGAGGCTGTTAACGCTACCGTACTGCATATTCATCCAGACGGAAGGGCTATTGTTGAGTTAAAACGTAAGGGAATCAAAGCCGGTGGAATCCTGATTTATGATACTGACAACTATTCCCTGTCAGAATTAAAACAAATCCTTAAGGAAGGAGAAATTATTTTTGTTGGAGCAATGGGTAAGAAAAGTAAAATTCTTGCTGAACAGGACGGAATCAGGTTGGATATTTCCTCAGGTGTTATAGACAAAACTATCCTGACAGCACTTTGTGGAAAACGTTGCCTTATCCTTACAGCTGGCGGGATGGTAGACCATGCCTTTAAGAGAATAAAGGAATATGTGGAAACAAGCGGAATAGAGTTTACCGTTGGAGTTGTTAACCGAGACGAAGGCTGTGAATGGCTCGAAGAGACAGGTGACAGCCATGAAACGCTTAAAGTGTGAGTAAACAAAGGCTCTTTGCTTTCTAGTGGGTATTTGCTAACTTCCTCATATTGGCAATACTCCTTATAGGCTATGTAAACAGTTATCCTCCGATGAGAAGAAGTTAATTAACCAGCTTATTTTGAGTACGCTTCAATCAATGGGTATATAGAAATTCATTCTTTTTACACCAGATATCCGGGTTAAGGAATAGATTCATAACATTTTAGCTCCAACATTGTGTTTACTAGAGCAAGTAACTGGATCATCTGAAAGTCTGGAATCTTCCAGTCAGAAAAAATGATCTGTTTTTTGTGAATGCTCTATTTCAATGGGGAGGTTTGGAAAGATGCATAAAATGCATAATATACCGGATAATCTGTATGTTCCGTCTAAGCTGTTAACGATTGTAGGAGCTCTTAACTGGGGTCTTGTAGGGCTACTGAACTTTAATCTGGTAGCAGCTATATTTGGGAAGAGATCCTTAATCTCACGGTTGATCTACACTCTTGTGGGCCTGGCTGGTGTCTACCTGGTGATTAAACACAAAGAAAAGTATTTAGCAAAGCACAGGAAGTCAAAGGGCGAGCACGAGTATAGTGGTAAACAATACAGTTGGAGCGGAATTCAATAAAATATGGGAATTGCCGTTGCTTTGTATTTGTTAAGAATGCGTCTTTAAACATTACTTAACTATATGTGCTTGCAACGCCAAGTACATATTAATCTCTTTTTACCTGTAAGTTTTTATCTAAAGGCTTTAAGCAAAAAATAAAAATTTTGTGTTAATTTTATCCGGAATTTTGATATATCTTTTTGGTTTATGAGCGCCCAGGAAATTTTAAAAAGATATAAAATCAAAATTATATCTCGTTATAAAGCTTTCTCAGCATAAGCGCGTCTTCTTCAAGAATAGGGCTCTCAAGTATTACTCTTCCTTGAGCTTTGAATTCTTTTAAGACTTTCATAAGTTCGGGATAATTTAAGTCAGATTCTTTTAAAGTTAGGTGTCTCTTTTCTCCGTTCGTGCCGTATTCGACTCCTGAGATATGCATGTGCATATTCGAAAGCCCTTGTTTTCCAAGGCTTTCTTCCACTCTTGATAGAATTTCCGTAAACTCGGAGTAAGAGTTTTCTTTACCTTCTCTTGCGTGCAGATGGCAAAAATCAAGGCAAGGCATAACGCCTTCAATTTCGGCACTCAATGCAAGCACTTCTTCAAGCGTTCCGAACTGCGTACGCTTACCCATAGTTTCAGGACGCAGGACTGCCTGGATTCCTTCGTCCCTGAGTTGTCCGGTAAGCTCTTTCAGGGCTTTTGATATATTCTCAAAGGTGTGCTTTTTGGTACTTTTCTGGTAAAATCCGGCATGCAGTACAATCGATTCGGCTCCGCAGAGGCTGCCTACTTTTGCTGCCTCGTAAATCCTTTCCAGGCTAGCTTTTAATTTTTCTTCTTCATAAGAATTCAGGTTGATGTAATAGGGGGCATGGACACTCAGGGCTACTTCTTCTTTATTTGCAGTTTCCAGAACGTTTTTCGCCCCTTTTTCGCCCATGCGCACTCCCTGGACAAACTCAAGCTCCATACAATCAAGGCCAAGCTCCCTGATCCGTTTGATTCCTGATATGCTGCTTGTTCCTTTTGTGCTTCTCGGAACTCCTCCGGTTCCGAAAAGCAGATCTTTCGAGGTCATTTTTAACTATCCTATCAGAAAATTCCCACAAAGTCCTTTAGCTGCTTTGCCCTCTCAGGGGACAGCTTTTCGGTAACAACTGTAACTAGCTCTTCAAAATCTTCGTCCAGGGACTGAACATCCTCCTTTCCTTCAAGGGCAAGCCCTACAAGATAATCAAGTTCTTCGGGGTTTAGCCTCTCCAGTCTTTTTCTAAAATCTTCAGAAGATTCTGCAAACTTATGTGAGACCGGTCGCAGGATAAAGGGAAACTGGTGTCCTGCTTCCCTGGAAGTTATACTTCCTCTGGCTTCAGGAGCAAGCTTGTTAAAAATCTCAATGTCCTTCTGTGTAAATTCTCTGGGCATATTATCACTTCATAGTTCTGTCCTGACTTAGTTCTGTCCTGACTTAGTTCTGTCCTGACTTAGTTCTGTCCTGACTTATAGCTAATTTAATATAATCGTAATGGAGAGTCTAACTGTTTAATAGTAGTAAATACTTAATGCTCAGTTCTTGGTGCTCAGTTCTTAGTGTTACAATGCTTAATGTTCTTTTTCAGTTTACCATGCCTGTCAATCTCTCCGTTTGCAATCCTTGTCGAGGAGATCGGGCTTCCATCTTCAGCCATTACATATTCAACGTATTCAATTTTAAGGGGCTTCTTTCCTTTTTCTTCCCTGATACGGTTCATCTTGAGAGCGACCGGATAAGTCTCAGGAGAGACAATTATGTAATCGAAGTCCTCTTCGAGAGCAGGGCCGTAAGGATCATTCAGCTTTGTGATTTCATATCTGTCATCCGGAATTCCCATTTCTTTTATGTACTGCAGCAGCAAGGTTCTCCTTTTCTCATAATTATCGACGCTGTGACTTTTGCTTAGCATCTCGTCCGAGGTAAGTCCTATGTGGACTTTTCCATCCTTTGCTATTTCAAATGCTTTTTCAATCAGTTTGGCGTGACCGTCATGAAAATACTGAAACGTACCGCCGACTGCGACCTTTGGCATGATTGGTGATAATCCACCAAGTAAAAAGAATTTTTGGTTTTTTTCCGGTATTTTGGGAATTTTTGCTCACTCTCTTTCTTTTCTTCTTTTTTCTACTTTCCTTCTTTTGTCTTCTTTTTTCTTTTCTTCTTTTTTTCCTCTCTTTTCTCTTCTCATTTTCTTCTCATTTAAGGCTCCACCATTTTTGCAGGTTTCCTTATTTTTCAACAACATTAGGTAAAAAATATCTATTTTGTAAAAAATCTGTTTAACTCAGTTTAAATTTGATTTAATGGAATGCCAATAATTTTAACTATGGTACTTTTTAGTTATGTAATAAGGAAAAATGCCCTATTCAAATTTTCAACACATAATTAATATTTATATATTTATTCAATTTGTAAAAAAAGATCACATAAAGTACTAATTTATCAATAGTATATAGCATTAATTAACCTTTTATCACTAAATTATATGTTCATCTATATTTTGCGTTGTTACTTAAAGGTACTAAGTGCAATTTTTTGATTAAATAAGCCATTTTAAACTATTTTTTCGCTTTTAATGCCTTTTCATCAATTTTGACAAAACCTAATTTCTTCTTTTTTCTTTTCTCTTCTTTTTCCTCTGTTTTGCGCTAGTTTTTTAAATGTAAGTGCTAGAAAAACCTTCTTCTTTTTCTCCTCTATTTGCCAGGTTTCCCGGCAATATAACCGTGTTTCAGAGGCGGTGTAAAACACTTTCACCTCGCTTCCTCTAGTTATTTATACCTTCAAAACCATTGTGGAGCAACTGTTATGCACCTTATACAAACATGTGCATCTTAGGAGAATTTGTAATGAGCGAAATAGCACTCGAAGAGCTGCCCGGAGTTGGCCCTGCAACCGCAGAAAAACTCAAAGAAGCTGGATTTAATACTATTGAAGCAGTGGCTGTTGCCTCTCCTTCTGAACTTGCAACTACAGCCGAAATCGGGGAATCAACGGCTGCAAAAATCATCAATGCCGCAAGGCAAGCTGCTGATATAGGAGGTTTTGAGACCGGCGACATCGTGCTTGAAAGGCGGAAAATGGTAGGCAAGCTGACGACCGGTTGTACCGAATTTGATGAAATGATGGGTGGGGGCATAGAAACCCAGGCAATTACCGAACTGTACGGAGAATTCGGCTCAGGAAAGACCCAACTGGCCCACCAGCTTGCAGTTAATGTCCAGATGGACAGGGAACATGGAGGGCTTAACGGTTCGGTTATCATTATAGACACTGAAAACACTTTCAGACCTGAAAGGATTGCCCAGATGGTAAAAGGGCTTTCCGAGAAATACGGCATGGAACTTGATCCAGAAGAGTTCCTCCAGAATATCCATGTCGCCAGAGCATACAATTCCAATCACCAGATCCTTCTTGTCGAATCTGCAACAGATCTTGCAAACGAGCTTCGGGATATGGGAAAGCCCGTTCGTCTGCTGATTGTTGACTCGCTTATGGCTCACTTCAGGGCTGAATATGTGGGAAGGGGAACCCTTGCTGACCGGCAGCAAAAACTCAACAAGCACATGCACGGCCTGCTCCGCTTCGGGGACTTATTCAATGCCTGCGTGGTTGTAACAAATCAGGTAATGGCAAAACCCGATGCTTTCTTCGGTGATCCCACAAGACCTGTCGGAGGCCACGTAGTCGGACACACAGCAACTTTCAGGCTATACCTGAGGAAATCCAAAGGAGACAAAAGAATTATACGTCTGGTGGACTCTCCCAACCTGCCAGAAGGAGAAGCTGTTATCGCAGTCACTACAGCCGGACTCACAGACCAGTGAAATGTAGCTGTGAAATAGCTGTGAAATACAGTAAAAGTAAGAAGCAAGCGTATCAAGAAGTAAGCGTATAAAGAAGAAAGTGTCATTGAAGTAAACAATACGTAAATGATAGGCATATTCAAAGCGGGTAGGGAAACATTTTATCTACCCTTACCCAATCTTTTTTATGAAATTCAAAGCTATCGTTGCCGACATTGACGGTACAATCACCTGCGAGAAAAGGGAACTTCATCTGGGGGCCATGAAAAAGATTCGTTCTCTTAAAATTCCTGTCGTGCTTGCTACAGGAAATACTCTGTGTTATGCAAGGACAGCCTCAAGGCTTATCGGCCTGGAAGGAGCTGTAATCGCAGAAAACGGAGGGGCTGTTACTGTTCGCTTCGATTTGCAGGGCACTTTTGAAGAAAGCCTTGAGGAATGTGAGAAAGCCTATTCTTTTCTTTCCGAATATTTCAAGCTCACCAAACTTGACCCTTTATACCGAAAAACCGAGATTGCCCTCAGAAGGGACTTTGATCTCGAAAAAGCCAGAGCTCTTCTCAAAACCCAGAGTCTGGACATCGAAATGGTTGATACGAAATATGCCATCCATCTCAAGAGCACGAAAATTAACAAAGGGGTCGGCCTCCAGAAACTTGCAGGCATGATGGGGCTTGAAGCTGAAGATTTCGTAGCTATAGGAGATTCGGAAAACGACGTAGAGATGTTTGAAGCTTCAGGCTTTGGAATTGCTGTCGCAAACGGAGACGAAAAGATAAAAGAGGCTGCCAATTACGTGACAGATGCCTCATTTGGTGATGGAACCGTAGAAGCTATTGAATTTCTTGAATCTAATGGCTGGATTTAAAAAGTTTCGAAAAAATTAATATTAGTTCGATCCCTCTGTTCTGGTATTCCGGCTCCACTGCTATTGGTGCAAACACGCTAAAACAGGATGATTTTATTTCCATCTTTATTTTGGAATTAACTTATTGAAATTCTCTCATCAATCCGTCTAACCATGCTATATGCATAAGGAATAAAATGCTTATTCCAAAACCTGCTTCCCGTAATATTTATGGATTCGAAATCTACTCCGCAAAGATTATATCCGTTTTTTAAAAGCCACTCCTGTACTGCTCCCAATAGCATAGTTCCTATACCTGCTTTTCTTTCACTCTCCAGAACGTATGCACCGGTTATGTTCATAATGTCTATATGTTCCGAAACAAAAGTTTCAGCATCTGGTTGAATTCTTATATACCCCAAAGGTTTTTCATCTTGATAAGCTGCCCATAAATGATGGTTAGCTTTTTTAAGCCAATCAGTTAAATCTTGAACCGGGTCCTCATTTATTCTGGGCATGAAAATAGGTGAGTTTCTGTAATACATGTTATGCTGTCTATGAATATTTGCTAAAGCTGGTACATCAAGCTCATTGGCTTTTTTAATTACAATTTTAGAGGGATTATTTTCAGGGGAAGAGTTATTTTCAGGAGAAAGATTTTTTCCAGGAATGTTTTTTGATTCACAAATAGAGTCTACACAGCGCAGGCCAAATCCCTGCCAAAACCATAAATCAATAGTTTCTCTGTCATGTGCAAAAAATGTTAATGCGTGGGTAAAAAATGCTTGTTTTACCCATTTTTCAGCTACATGCATATATAACTCCTGATAAATCATGCTTCTACATTCTTTTTTCCCGCCATGCCCATATAGAGGACTATAAATTCCTTTACATTTCCCGAACAGTTCTTCAACTTCAAATCCGGCGATAAACCCGATTAGTTCCTCATTTCTGACAGCAACAATGCCTGTTCCATTGTTAAATAAGTTCTTAATTAACTTTCTGAGAAAATATAAGTGTTCATCTTTGTATGGCAAAAAAGGAATCGCTGTTTTTTCTTCTATATATGCAGATATAATTAAATCCGCTGCTGCATTCACATATTTTTTATTTAACTGATCGAATTGAATTTCAAGTTTCATGCTTCACCTCTATCGTTTCTCTACTAAGAATCGAAGTCCAGAGCCATTTTCTAACGGGTGAATGGAAAGCGGTTTTCCAACTTTGAGTTAATTCTTAAGTGCGAAATAAATCCCTCAGCCCAAGATCCCATTGGTCCCATAATTCTTTCATATCTTTACTTGTCTTTAATATTTCAATAACAGTCTGATTGGGCTCTGCGAAGATCACGGGACTATCTTCTTCCCCGAGTTCTTTATTTACTTTCTTGGAAATCTTTTCCTCGTATCTGGAAAACTGAGCATCACGGCCTGGCTTATTGCCTCTCGCATCTAATCTTATCCATTTATCCGGATCTTTTAAATATACAGCATTTAAGCCGTGCAAGAATTTTACGTTAGCATCACGACTTGAAGAAAGTTTCTGATAACAGAACCCAGCAGGCACCCCGAAATATCTTAACATGGCTGCAAACAGATGAGCTTTGGCACAACATATTCCGTGGCCGGCTTCCAGAACCTCTGATGCCTTACAGGTAACGCTCATTTCTCCAATATCACCTGAATGATGAATCTCATCCCGGACAAATTCATAAACTTTTTTAATTAAGGTGATTTCATCATCTATGCCTTTCTGCAACTCAAGGCACTTATCAACGATCAGCTTGTTATCAAAGTCTATAACCTCACTCTTTTTGAGGTAATTCTGAAGATTATCGCTTTCAGTGTACATTTTTACTCGCCTATCAATAAGTACTAAAAGGCCTTTCTATATGAAATTTAAGTATGATAAGGAAAACTACTTTTCTAAAATTGCCTGTGAATTGATTCCGAAACTCAGACTGCTCTTCTGGATTTTGTATTTCGAATAGTCAATCGAGTTTCTGAACATAAGAACAGTTGTGAAACTTTATGAATTCAGGAACAGAATTGATTTAGAATGAGCTTTTTTTAAAATATGCAGCTTTAAAAGAGTAATATGGGAATTTAATACCTTACTCAGAGACATAAATAAAATAAAAGTTTCAAAATCTTTGTTTTTAATAATTGCCTAATTTCAATTACCATTATCCTAATTATATCTCTTATAACTTTTTTCTTAATTAAACATTCTAAATTTTTTATCTAATTAATCGATCCGCTTTTGCATTTTTCTATTTATATATACTTATATTTTAACTGGCTTATAAATAGAAATATCCTAACTTGCTGATGTTTAAATGTTTACGTTAGCCGGTTGTGCTGTTTTCTTTTTTCAATTCTAAATGATGTAAGCAATATTTTGAGGCGATCCTCAATATTATTGCTTTCAGTGTGCATCTTCTTACTTACCTGTCAATAACTACTTCTAAAGTTCTTCTCTGTGACTTTGAATCTTACATGAAAATACTCTTTTATTATTACAAATATATAAATACTCATGAATATCATTTCAACAGGATTTGCCGAGCTGAAAATAAGCAGCATTGAAGGGTATATTGTTTGATAAACGCTCTTTCGGGATTCTTTTTTCAGGATGTATTAACCAAGTCAAGCTAAAGAAGATCCGAAAATTTAGAGTGGGGGCAACGATATGGTAGAGGACGAAACCTTAGTTGATAAAAAGGTAGAGGATCAAATCCAAATTATGCAAAGAAATGTTGAGAAAGATTTATTCTACGAGCAATCCAAAATTTTGGATAGATATTATTCGCTGATAACCCTGATAATTACAACATTTGGTTTCACTATCACAGCTCTTACCTTTTTTTTAAGCAAACTATCCCCTAATGGCAGATTAACCCCTAATATCAGTGAAGCTCTTCGTTCTTATCATGTTTTTTTTCTTTTCTTTGCTTATTTATGGCTTTTTTAATCTCAATTATTAATGTGCTGGCAATATTTCACCATAGAAAGCTAGTAAGAAGAGGGGGCATGATAGTATATAGGGAATATAATGAATTGGTAAATAATAATTTGAGATTATATCTCGATATCTCAAGGCAAAAAAATTATTATGTAATTGCAGTTACTCTTATTGGACTTGCACTCACATCTCTATTTAATCATTTTTCGCAGCATCGTGTTGTAGCTGTTGTGCTTACAACTGGATTTGTTTTGATAGTATTGTTGCTAATACACAACTCTCGCAAGTACCTCTCCTAATTTACGTAAGATTATTCGATATAACGACTGATTTCTTCTTCGGTGCCCTTTTTTAATTCAAGGTATTATCAATCCCAGTTTCCTCATTAAAAGTTCATATTTCATAATTTTTTCTGCTATCGATTTTTAATCCAACACAAATCTTGTGGGCAGTGTGCCACTTTTTCTGTAAAATTATAAATCTTATAAAGTTTGTGGTTTGAAAATCCCCTAGCAAGAGAGCTGAATTTTGTTCAGTATACAAAAATTCGACTTTGAATTTACAGAACTTTCGGCACACTGCCATGTTAAATCAATAAACAACTTATAGAGAACTTGTACTCCTTATTCTCAAGTTGAGACAATATAAAAACAGTAATTGCAAAAAAATATCATAATATTTTATGCTATTAATTTTCTATTTAACATATTTTCTACTTAACATATGCAGGTTTGTACTAACAAAAGCAATTCAGTATCAGTAAGCATTTCAGTATATTTATTACTTTAGCAGACATAAAACTATTGAGGTGAAACAATGCCAGCAAAAAAAGTTAAGAATGATAATAAAGAAAAAGAATTACTGGAAAAACTAGAATCAATAGATGAAAAAAGAGAAGATACGGCAGAACAAATAAATATAGAAGAGGAACCCGATGAAAGTAAAAGACCCAAATAAACGGTATGTTACAAACAAAGGATTTGATCTGATCCTTTTATTAAGCTAAATCACTTACATTTATATCTCTTTTTAAATAAAAATAACGGGGAATGAACGAGGAATAAACCTTTTCTAGTTTGCTATATACTGGTCGCTAACACAAGCCATGTGTTCATCAAATTATACTCATGACAATATTCACACGTTCTTTTACGGTCATATCTTTCTCAATTCTTAGTATCGGGCACTCCAATCTGGAAAGCCAGATTTCGTGAAGTCTTTTGCTTCTTATTTCTACATCGGCTTCATCATACTTTTCAGCCCACTTTATAAATTCACTAGATAACTCATGCCTGTTTCCTCCAGGTTCAATAGCTGAGCCGTATCTCTCCTTTTCTCTTTTTACCAGCCTGCTAATTCGAATATCTTGAGGTATCCATAGGTAAATAACCAGCTCGAAATGCGGGATAAATATATCTCCCCATCCGCATAGTGATCCTGATAAAATCCAGCTGTCATGTTTCTTCAGATCTTTCTTTAAAAGGGACTGCCGCGCTTCAATAGGCCTGGGCCTGGTAAACGGTATTTCTGATGGAATCCAATAATAATCATCCGTATCAAAATGCTTATACCTTAGCTCTTTTGCTAGTGCTTTAGCCAGAGTAGTAGTACCCGAACCTGACGCTCCCAGAATATGTATTCGGCTAATCATTTTCTTACCAAGATTGAGATCCAAGTTTGCTGCAGTTTTTTCCAAAATTTTTTGTTATGGTCGGCATTACAATCTGCCTGACATGTTGCCTATCAACTATCCAATAATAACAGTAATAAGTTTAAGTAAACAAAGGATAGCTAAATAAAGGATAGCTAAACAAAGGATAACTAAACAAAGGATAGCTAAATAAAGGATAGCTAAACAAAGGGTAGCTAAACAAAGAATGAAAAAGACACAAAGGGATAAATGTTTTTCTAATGAGACTATTTGTTAACAGCGTTTCGCAGAAAAAGACAGTTCATCCTTATAAACTAACTCACGAATTCGTTTTTTTTCTCCCGATGAAAAGCCCATGAAGGCTATAACCTAACAAAGACTCATTTTCACATGTTGTCAGGTGATGGGCCCACCATAGATCATATTCTTCTTTCTTCATGTCACATATTTTTGCAGCCACTTGATATCCTATTCCATCAACTCCAATATGAAAAACTTTCTCTATGTTATGCTCGGACATTAAACTTTCAATTTCCTGAGGGTATGAAAAATAAAAACTGCGCATTTTTTCATCTGGGCTACAACCATTGTTTATTATATCATCTAATGTTTTCCATTCTGCTGATCTGTCCTTCCTGTTAAGTTCGAGCACATATGAGGCAAATCTGTTAATATACGCAAAAGCACAGATTCCTCCCTTTTTTAACACCCGAAGGCATTCTTTGATAGTCTCCTTCCTATCTGCCTTTTCCTTCAGGTGGTATAATGGCCCCATACACAGAACTACATCGAAAATATTCGAATTGAAATGAACTAAGTTCCTAGCATCTCCTAAATAAGTATTAACTTTCACTGCTGAATTTTTATTTTTTTCTTCAATTATATCAATAAACCTGGGAACTACGTCTCCTGCCGTTACAATATGACCCTTATTCGCTAAATAAAATGAATATTTTCCTGTACCAGCACTTAAATCCAATATTTTCGAGCCAGGTGAGATAATTTTATCAAAATAATGAATTGTCGTTAAGTATTCAGTCTTATGTACATTACTTTTGCATAATCTTGCTTCTTCATCGTAGCTGCTATAATAATCAAGCACATCACTTATGTAGCTCTCCTTATTATGCATCAATTTTTTGACAAACATGTGCCCTACTTCCTGGCGGTGCCAGTACCTTGTTAAGGACTATAGCGAGCCTTTCTTTACACATACTCAAATAACACTTTATACTCTACCTACTTTTTGTCTTAACCCTCACCTTTATGTGAAGCCGCTATTAGCTGATCGAATCCAATAAGTCAGGAACTGACAGAATTTCAAAATCCTTAAACGATTTTTTTAACCACAGAAGTGTCTCTCCGTGGTTGTACTCAATTTCAATTTGTTTATTATAATCATTTCTTAAATCGGCAAGACCACATTCATAGTCGTTTTCACTGATTAAATGAAACATAGAATATCCTTTATTTTCTACTAATATTAAAAATTTTTGAGAGATTACGTGCTTATAATCTATATCTGTAACGTCTTTCATAGAGATCATAAAACCGTTATTACTTGCACATTCTATAATTTCAGGAATATCTGGATATCTTTTCTTTTCCACTTCTACAATTGTTGGAAAATATTTTACCCAGAACCTCGATTCTATTTGTTTATGGGATTCGGTAACAATACAGAGAGAGCCGCCCTGTTTAAGTACTCTATTCAGCTCTTTAAACATTACACCAATGTCCGGTATATGATGTATTACATCAGTCATATATATAAAGTCGAAAAAGTTGTCCCTAAATGGTATTTTTTCATGGTTGCCTTTTTTGAAAACGATATCCTCACTTTTGTCAATGGCTCTTTGTCTCATCTCATCAGCCGGTTCAACCCCATACACATTAGCGTTTGTTATCCGCTTCAGAGCACAGGTGAAATTCCCAGTTCCACAACCAAAATCAAGTATGTTTGTTCCTTCATAAAAAGAAATATTTTCGAAAAATCGATTTATTGTGTCTATGTTCTCTTTTCTTGTTAAATCATACTTTTTTGCCAGTTCGTTATAATCAGTTTCCACAAATCATCCCTTCTCCCACAAATCATCCTTTCTAATAGTAAATACGACCTAAAAACTCAAAACTATTTTCTTTTGATCTTGCATTTTGGATAGTCAATTAAGAATAGTCAATTAAGATTCTAACCACAAAACAAATCACAAAAACAATTCTGAGATATTCTTAATAATTCGAGCGGGAGGATTTTAGAACCAACTTTGTAAAAAGCATCAAATACAAATCAATGTGGGAATATACCAATTTCTATTTACAATTCTATTTACAATTTTAATAAACTGATAAATGATATTGTTATTTTTTATTTACATTCCTAAGGATGCTTTGTACAAATTCGTGCTTAGCATTTACATAAGATGTAATGTCAGTTCTGAACTGTTCAGCTAATCTCACTTTGAGTTCCCCATAAGCTTTCACAGCTTCCGGATGATCCCTTAAGTAATCGCGAAAAGCTATATGCTCAAGATAACCTTTACCGTCTTTTGGACATACGTACATGTGGTAAGGCATGAAATCGTCCATAAAGGTTCTTTTAAAAGCCTCTCTGCCTTCAACACCCAGATTTCCTTCGTGTTCAAATCCTGTCTTTGAAAGTCTGTCTTTTACAGCCGGAAAAACATCATATGAATCAATGACTACGTCAATGTCAATAATAGGTTTTGAAGCAAGACCTTCAACTGCTGTGCTTCCGACATGCTCAACACCAACTATAAGGTCACCGGCGCAATCAACGATCATTGCTTTTATTTTCAAAAATTCGTTTTTCCACTCGTGATCGTATGGTACAACTCTTACGATGCCTTTCATTTTTACATCCATACTTATTCTCCTGAAAAATACTTGAAATATTGGAAAACACAACAAATAATAATTATTTCATCTGCTTTTCCAGAATATAAGTTCCATTGTATTTGTCTCTGGGATTTTTGATTTTTACAATCTTAAATCCACATTTATTTACGTAAAAATTATGGTTTCTTCTGGAAAAACCTGGCGTATCTGTGTACCATTTTACAGCATCGGGATATTTTGATTCTATGAATTTCCAAATTATCAACCCCAGTCCTTTATCCTGTAACTTCGGATCAATAAAAATATTCCCTAAGAAGTTTACATTATTTTCTCTTATCCAGACTATTACAGCACCGATAGGTTTATCGTCTTTAGAAATTTTATATGCTTGAGAAGCAGGATTTAGAGCATATTTGCGTAGAAAATCTCCGTTATCATAGCCATCAGGACCCCCGGTTGGCTTATTCAAATGCCTTTGAGTATCCTCATCAAACGCACTTTTCATTACGGGTGTAAGGATATCAACATCCTCTTCCGTAAACCTTTCAAACTGAAGACCACCATATACTTCCATTCAATTCCCCTTCCTGTAAGTAAATAAAACTCACATTTTTTTCATTAATATCGATTATCATCGCAGTGCTTGATTCTTTGAAAATCACACTAAACGCGCCAGTAGTTCGGTTTGTCGTGTTTGCTATCCCTTCTCTACATTCCAGGCCCTTCTGAACCCTTAGGTAAAGTCAGAAGCTTCTATCGATTTTGCCCTCATCACTAAAAATGAGGGAATTCTATAATGATACTCCTGTTCAGGGTACAGTTCTATTGACTCTCTTGAAGGGACTGGTTCTCTAAGTGAACTTACGTACATTCCTGCTTTTTCAACTGCTTCTATGTACCTTGATAAAGGTCTATGATAATGTAGTGTTTTGCCCCAAAAGTTTAGTTCTTCTACTCTTTCATCCAGATAGTTCCCAATTTTTTTATACACTTTAATGTTATTTTTGTTTTCCTCCCAATCACTTAAAAAGAAGCATGGATGTGTTACTGAGAAAATAAAAGTTCCAGGCTTTTTTAATACTCTGGCTACTTCAGAAACAAATGAGTTAATCTCAGGAATATCCATCAGTAACATATTGGCCACAACAATGTCAAAGAACCTATCTTCAAAAGTTAACTTCCTGGTCAAGTTCATATTGTAATATTGAAGATTATGGTGGACATGCTTGCGTTTTGCTATGTTTAACATAGCATCTGAACCGTCAACAGCTTTAACTAACGCTCCTTTTCGTGCAAGTTCTAACGAAAAGAAGCCGTCACCGCATCCTGCATCGAGAACACGTTTTCCTTTTACATTTCCTAATAACTCATTGACAGCAGCCAGGTATATTTGAGAATGAAAATTTCTTCCCTGATTGTTTTCTTCACTATAAGTTTCAGCAGCAATATCCCAGTGGTTTATACTATCTACTCTCATTAATTAGCAGACTCCTGTCAAATAAAATTATTTTGCTAAATCAAAAATATTCATATTCCAGGTCTATTTTGTACGATAGCTCAGATTCTGGTGCTCCGTCATTTATTGTTACGCCT
Source organism: Methanosarcina barkeri 3 (assembly GCF_000970305.1). Classification (GTDB taxonomy): domain Archaea; phylum Halobacteriota; class Methanosarcinia; order Methanosarcinales; family Methanosarcinaceae; genus Methanosarcina; species Methanosarcina barkeri_A. Next base: position 1,999,658 of record NZ_CP009517.1, on the reverse strand, counting down.
GAAGTCTCTTATTTTTATATCAATAGTTCTCCTTCCAGCACTGTTACTGCTTTTCCTACAATTAAAACCCTGTCACCGGCAAGTTTTACTCTCAGGATACCTCCGCGTTTCGAAGCTTGGGATGCAATAAACTCATCTTTGTTCAGCTTTTTTTGCCAGTAGGGTCCCAAACAGCAGTGAGCCGATCCTGTAACTGGATCTTCCAATACACCTATTTGCGGCGCAAAAAATCTTGACACAAAGTCATACTCCTTGGCTCTGCTTGTAACAATTACTCCTCTTGTCGGCAATTTCAAAAGTTTCATGAAATCTGGCTTCATCGTTGTGACTATCTCTTCCGACTCAACTTCTACCAGATAATCAAACTTATTCTTCCCAACGTAGGTTGCTTGAGTTCCAAGCGCTTCCAATAACTCTACTGAAGGTTCTGTTTTTTCTTCAGGTAGTGCCGGAAAATTTAGTTCAATCCATCCATCACTCATTTTTGCTGTCAATAAACCGCTTTTTGTGCTGAACTTTGCCTCTATGTCCTTTCTTAAGTATCCTTTTTCCCATAGAATGTGAGCACTTGCTAATGTTGCATGTCCGCACAGATCGACTTCTGCGTTTGGGGTAAACCATCTCAGATTGTACTTCTCACCTTCTTTAACAAGAAACGCAGTCTCAGACAGGTTCATCTCACGAGCTATGTTCTGCATTAGTTTCTCTTCCGGCTTCTCATTTAGAACACATATTCCTGCTGGATTTCCCGAAAACGGTTTTTCTGTGAATGCGTCTACCTGGTAGATCCTCATAGTGAATTCTCTCCTGAAATGATGGTTTCTGGAATGCTATGTTCTACTACTGATCTGGAATGATATTTCCTACTACTGATCTGTAACGGCTATTTCCTACTATTGATAACACTATCTACATAGCGAGAAATGTACTTATGTTGGCTGTCAGATGATTTCGAGTTATCTGTGTACGATTGATCCTTTATCTCAAATATTCAATATTTATATCAGGTTGCAAAGCAATTCCAGGCTTTGCCAGTAACTCAACAAACCTGAACCCTTTTGAGGGGTGAAACATATTTGCCGAGGCACAACTTCTCATTATCCATGCAGTATCGAGCCCTCTCTCGGTACCTGCACATGCTAGCACAAGCTCTCCTTCAGGAATAACTCCAGCGTCAGTTGACATCAATACACTTTCTAAGCACACTAGAGTCCCCGGAGAAATTAGTTCAAGTGTTTTTGCTATAATATCGAGGGATGTGACCTGGTGGAGATGCAATCTCATAGAAAAACTAGGTCCGAAAAAAGGAATTGTTCCCTTAACTATTTTTACATCAAGTTGATCCAGTACAACTCTGTTTTTTTCGGTAATGTTCATCGGAACACGGTGTAATCCCTCCTGTACCCAGTTATTTTTTATATCCTCCAGCTCAGGAATATCACTAAAAACATCTTTTTCCATTTGATCTATTTCCCAATACATACCCTGAGGACAGGTAACACAAATTATGGTCTTATTGGTAATATTTCGGGCAATTTTTACAGCACTTTCTCCAGTTATGGAAGCAACAACAATATATTCTACAAGATTTGATTTTTCTCTAACAAAGTTAACAACCTCATCTGTGTTAACTGGTCCAGGTCTTTCAAAAACTCGCATACGGTTCTCATTCCCTTAATCGTGTGTATTTATTAGCTGCAAGGCAGGCAAAAATTATGTTATATAACTGAGCCAAAAGATCAGGAGAGAGTTTTTCAAAAGATTTTAAACTTACAACTTAGTAGCCACAATTGAAACCAGATTAAAATAATTTTCGCCCTCAGTCTCCATCATTTCAACATCCCTTCGAGCGTATTCATTGTCGCACGCAAGCCAGTTTTGCCACGCCTCTTCAAAACATTTCAACTCTTTACGTTCATGGATACTTGCTGAATTATATTTTTTCAGAGATCATACCACCAGTTATAAGAATAGACTGTTCAATTATCGTATTTGCAGTTCTTTTTAAGTATTTTTTGACACCTCTCATTTATTAATTTTTAATTATTCTATACAGTCTCCTTTATAATTGTTATGGGAGTGTCATTCGGGCGTAAACATTTATTTTCAATTTATCCAAGTTTGACTTTTGAAAAAAAGCGCATTGAGTATTCCCAGGAACAATTCAATAGAAAAAGCGGCTCTTCACTTTTTGAGTGGGTAGTTTGCATTCACTCATCCGGCACAATATAGCCAAAATTTAGGAACATTTGTTCAAATCACATAAGCTTGACATCACATAAGCTTGACATCACATAAGCTTGACATCACATAAGCTTGACATCACATAAGCTTGACATCACATAAGCTTGACATCACATAAGCTTGACATCACATAAGCTTGACATCACACGGGCTTGATGTTTCTTTTGCTGGCATAGCTACTTTCTAATTGAGCAATTATTTTCATTTTCAACCTTACAAAACAGGCGTTGTTTCTATATAAAAGAAGAAATGTTTAATATTTGATGCTTCTTTTTGGACATATTGGGGTTACATTAGGGATATTTTTTGGACTTGGAATTTTTGTACCACGGATAAGAACTATCATAGATCCAAGATATCTGGCTATTGGAGCTCTTCTTCCTGACTTAATAGATAAACCTCTAGGCAGAGTTATCTTTGCTTCTACGTTTGAAAATGGACGTATTATAGGGCATACCTTATTGTTATTCTTTGTTCTTTTCCTGATAGGTTTGTACTTGTATAATAAAAAAAGAGATATCAAAGTTCTCTCCCTTGCTTCAGGGTCATTTTTTCACCTTATGGAAGACCAGATGTGGGCAAAACCTGCAACTTTATTTTGGCCATTCCTCGGATTAAGTTTTCCTAAAGATCACTCTGACTACACAGGAATAGAATATTTATCCAATATGTTAGAAAAGTCTTTTGAGCTTGAGTTCTCGCGTGCTTTCATTCCTGAAATTATAGGAATGGTAGTTATAGTTATTTTGACTTTATACTGGTTAATAAAAAGATATAGACAAAGTAAACTTTAATGTAGAAAAGAATGTCTAAAAATATATCAACAAAGCTGTCTCAGAATCATTTTGGATTCCACAACTTGATAATATCGTCTAAGTTTTTAATCTTACTTTTTATTTCACTCAAATACCTTGCTAGCTTGCTGTGGGAATGGAAAACTTCCCAGTAACCGTTGACGATAATATAATTTATCAGTTTCGTTTTTCAGTGATTAATTTCTGACCAAATTAAACTATCGGGTTATTATTTCCTTTACCGGATTTTTGAGTGGTTTTTGAGATATATTCTATTGTTTGCAGAAGGTAAGTCAGTACAATTTTGATTTGAAGGTTTCTTATGTTTTTCAAATATTAAATTACACCTTTTTTGGTCTTCAAAAAAGGGACGGCAGACTTTAGTTAAATATAAAAAAAGAAAACTAAGAGACCTAAGAATACCGAAAAATTAGCCCTTTTTTGATTTTATAGGAATATAATACTCAACTTCTGAGTTTTCGTTATCCAGTCCAAAGTAACGGTTTTTATGATAAGCTAATATCAAATAGGGATAGGCTTCTTCGTATTCAGAATCAGGCAGCCACTCTTTCCAGATGAATTCTCCTCCTCTGAACATTTCTCTTCCTTTGAAGGTGAACACTGCGTAACCAGTGGAGGGAAAAATCTTGCAAAACATCTCAAGGGGCATTTCATCGATTTTCTTGACTTCAAGGCCTACATATACGTAAAATTTTCCAGTTTCATCATAGTCATCTGGTTGGACATGTGCCTCATAAGTAACGTCATTCACTGTATTTTCAAGTTTTTCACCAGATTTCTCATACAGGCCATAAAAGCGCTTCCAGAGTAGTCCAATTTCATTTTCTACGTTCCATTCTTCTTTTAAATGAAACGGGTTGCCGTAATAGACGCAACCTATTAATCTCAAGGGTCCTTCATCAATGATTTTTATTTTCAAGGGTTTTGGAAAGTTATTGGTAGCCATATGCATTCTTCCGAAAAAAGAAACAAAAAATGTACTTCTCGATAGTACACTTTAAGTTAACCCCTATTAACTACTTGTTTTTATCCTTACTGGCCATAAGCCCAATCTGGCCAGAGGAAAGAAAGCCATCTGGGGATTTCTGGCTTTTCCACCCTGTCAAACGAGGGGAAATAAGCTTTTAAATCTATAATAGGGGTTCCATCGCAAGCATCAAGATTGGACACATGTACGATCCCTTCTTTTTCGTTAATGTCTTCTATTTTGCATGTTGTTATTGATATGGGATTTGGACGATATTCCGCACGAGTTGCAAATATTCCGGTTAGTCTGTCCAGTGAGTATGGAGGATAGACCTGAAGCACATTCCGATGTTCACTGTTGTCAATCATACTTGCCCACCAGAGCACGATTACATGACTGAAATTATTTAGTTCTTTTAAGCCGGGAATGTATTTGTCAATAATTTCCAGGGATGTCTTCATGCCATCTTTCCTTACATATCCGATTGGCGAAATCTTAATGGCATTTTCCTGTTTTGCGGGCTCTTCAGGTTGTCCTCTTAAACTTGAATAGTTGCTTGAATCTGCACAATTTTCTAAACTTATAACAGGAAATATAACTTCTGTCAGGAGCTCTTCATCAGGAACTTCCCCCGGAGTGTTAATGTAAACTTCTCGCGGAGCTCCAATCATCTCATGACCACTTTCAATAATGTACTGCATCACCTCAGCGTACACTGAACCTATTTCTTCATAGGGACCTTTGTGGATAGCTGATACAATTTTGTGTTTTGGCATAATTTTTACTTTTACTCTCTCATCGCCGTATGCATCTCCCTGAAAGGGTACTCCAACCTCATATTTCATTTTTTCTGGCGGTACTTCAGTTGGGCTAGTGTAATATACCGAAAAAGGGGGTTGAGTAATTAGGAGTCCTTTTTGTTTGATCCATCCTGCTAATTCTCCGATTATTTCTCCCATGTCCTCTACCGAACCTTCATGAGAAATACTAGCTACTTGATGTTCTTCCACGATTTTCAGTTTGATTTCCACGTTAAGTTCTCCTCTAACTTTTTACTTACGCAATGAACTGAAAAACCAGTAGATAAAAACTGAAAGCTGCATAAATATGTATTAATTCGTTATTTATTGTGTTGGAAAATGTTTAAAATATGTATCCGTTTGTTATCTTGTGTTTGATCGTTGCTCGTATGTTTGACCATTTATCATTATTTTTAATTGCTTCCCATTATGTTTGATCTTTTATCATTACTTTTGATCGTTTTTCATTATGTGGTTGTTGTTTATTATTTTTTATTTTGTTTGATTTGCTTTTAGTTTGTGCTTGGTTTGGGTTTCAAATGCGTAAGCAAAATAATTGTATATAGAGGTTGGAATTCATGATATTAAAAATTCACTCTTTAATGGAATAATATTCCATGTTTTTATGAACAACATGTCAAGAATAAAATATCTCAAGGTATTAGTTTAGAAAAAATATTTATTTAATTAAAAAAACAACTTAGTCATGGATAAAAAAAGCGACTTGGATCCATCACAAGAATTTCTAATTAGTTCTTCCGGTGATATCGTTTCTATTTTAAAAACAATCGCCCATATTAACCGGTTTACGATTCTAGTCCTTCTTTTAAACGGACCTTCGACATTCCAAATGCTTCTTGAACGGATGGATATTAAAAAATCGGCGCTGGCCAATCATTTAGCCGAATTAAAAGATAGCAATCTGGTGGAAAAAACACACCACGGCACTTATGAAATAAGTGAAAATGGAAAAAATTATATTAAATCAATTGAAAAAATTTATAGAGAAAATAAAGTTATTGAACAGAAAATTTGGGAAGCAAAACAAAGAGAACAGCTCTCGAAGTCCTTTTTGAAACGTAAACAGTAATTCAGGAAACTAAATCTTGATAAAATTATTTTATAGTAAATCTTATAAATCTTTTTTGAATCCTACTTTCACACTATTTTTCACACATAATTTTCTTTGTATTTTTCCCCATCAATCTCAGTACTTTGATTGTTTTCTCATCTACGGAAAATGCGGAAATTTTACTCTGGAAAATAGGATATATTCAGTTCTTGAATATTTTTTTGAATGCACATTCAAGTCCAATCATGCGTCAAACATTTCTTTTTTTGTTTCTGTGCCTTTCATAAAAAATTATAAAAATTGTTAGTCCGACTACAGTAATAATCCCATTTTTTATTCCATATATTATGTCACTATGCATATATCCCGTAATAATACTTGATGCAAGAAAAAAAATAATCAGTCGTGAAATATAATATAAATTTTTATTTTTATTTAGGCATTTATCAATTTTGTTCAATGATCATCACTTCCCATTATAAATTATGCAATATTAAAGAATGCACTTAACATGATCAATTATTTTTGCCTCAAACGGGATTTCAAAAACAAATTCAAAACCAGGAATTCCAGTATTTACTTTAGATCCTGAACCTGTAAGTCATTGTAAGATTGCCATTCTTATCATATGTGTCGTATTTTAGAAGTATCCATTTCTCCTGGTCAACCCAAATTTATTAGTTTGCATTAAATTATAGGTATTACTACTATTTCCGGGTTTAATTTTTTAACAAGTATCTTTCTTTATTCAGTTGTTGTTTTCCAATTAGAGCTACATTTGGGTCGTGCACTATTAGTTGGTTGATATTATAGTTAGTTGATATTATAGCTAGTTGACATTTATCCCAAAAACAATTTTTAGTGTTGCAGATCTCTTTTTAATTTGTTATAGTTAATAGCACACTTTATACACAAAAATAAGGCATTTCTAACACTGAAAATTAAGTGCATAATTTTAAAAATATCAAACCCAGTAATTTTACTGCGAAAAACAATTGAATAACTTATTTTTCCATTTACTTCCTTGCTAAAAGGAAAATTGTGGTTAAAACTGTAATTAGAAAAGCCCTTTTGGGTCGAAAAAATTACACTAAAATAAAAAATTCTTTTAACAAAGGCAAATTTTAACGAAAGGAGTTTTAACGAAAGCAAGTTTTAACGAAAGCAGGAGGAACTAAAAGGAGAGTTCCTCTGTTTAATGAAAAATAAGAAAACAAATGTAATAAGAAAACAAATGTAATGTCAGAAAGGAAAGGAATTTTTCGTTCCCTTCCTCTTTAGATTTTAGCTTGTCTTTGCTTTCATCTTATCTATTATTATATAGTCTTTAATGGCACTTACGGAATCGAAAGGAATGAGGATAAAGTTATCCGCTTTCCTGTACCTGGAAGTGTCTAAATTGACATTAGGGGCAACCACCATGTCAATAATATTTCCCCCTTTAATCTCGACTACAACGTTACTCAATGTTCCTATTTCTGTTCCGTCGGTAGCCATTACCTGCTTGTTAAAGAGGTTCTTTGCAAATTCCTTCGACATTTTATCGTATCTCCGTTCGCAGTATGTTATCGGTTTGGGTAAAGCTGGCTTTCCACTTTGGATATTTTATTCCATTTGAAACCAGGATCTTTAAAACTTTTTCCTTTTAAAACTACTCTTCTAAAGAGTTACTGGATTAAATTCTTACCTGTAGTTTATCTGTAATTTACCAGTAACCCTTACATGATTATACCTGTAATTTTACCTGTAACCGATGTATCCAGATGTATCTGTGAGCCTCTGGCCTCCTTTGAACTGTGCCTCGATTTTTTCGTAGAACTGAGCAATATTTTCCGTAATAGTGGGTTTTACCTTCTTCAGAGCTTCCCTGAAGTGTCTCATTTCTACAGATTCTATATCGAAGTTCTCCCTCAGGGCAATCATTACGGCTTCCCTACACACGGATTCGATATCGGCACCTACGTAACCCTCAGTTTCATTTGCAAGGGTTTCAAGGTTCACATCTTCAGCAAGGGGTGTGTCTTTTGTATGGATCCTGAAGATCTTGAGCCTGCCTTTCCAGTCAGGAGAACCAATGAAAACCAGCCTGTCAAAGCGTCCTGGACGCAGAATTGCAGGGTCCAGCAGATTAGGACGATTGGTTGCGGCAATAACTACCACATCTCTTAGGGATTCAAGCCCATCCATCTCGGTCAGGAGCTGGTTAAGCACTCTCTCTGAAGTGCGGCTGTCCGTGGATTCCATTCCTGGCATAGAAGCAATCGAATCAATTTCGTCAAAGAAAATCACACAGGGAGCGACCTGCCTGGCTTTCCTGAAGGTTTCACGTATAGCTTTTTCCGATTCTCCAAGCCACTTTGAGAAAATCTCAGGCCCTTTGACGCTTATGAAGTTTGCATTTGACTCCTTGGAAACAGCCTTGGCTATCAGGGTCTTTCCGGTTCCTGGAGGACCGTAAAGCAGGATTCCTCTTGGAGCTTTTATGCCCATGTGAATGAACTTTTCCGGATTTCTGATGGGCCATTCCACAGCCTCAATAATGGACTGCTTTGCTTCATCGAGCCCTCCCACATCATTCCATCCAACTGTGGGCATTTCTACATAAATTTCTCTAAGAGCCGAAGGTTCTGCCTCAGTCAGTGCATCTTCAAAGTTTTTCTTGGTTACAACGATTTTTTCCAGCCTCTCAGGTGGAATTGCTTCCTTTTCAAGGTCAAGGTCAGGCAGATTTTCCCTGAGGCACCGCATGGCAGCCTCCTGCACGAGAGCCAGCAGATCTGCACCTACAAATCCCTGGGTTCTTTCAGCCAGATACATCAGGTATTTGTCTGCTTTTTCTTTTCTCTCCCTCTCCAGGGTAGCCTCATCTACTTCGGTTTCGGCTTTTCCGATCTCCTCAGTTTCCTCATCTCTTTCTATAGGCATGCCCCTGGTATGGATCTGCAGGATTTCATACCTGTCCTTGGTATCAGGCACACCGATATGTATTTCCCTGTCAAAACGGCCTGGTCTTCTGAGTGCCGGATCAATCGCATCCACACGGTTTGTGGCTCCTATAACCACAACCTGCCCTCTTTCTACCATTCCATCAAGCAGGGTCAGGAGCTGGGCAACCACACGTCTTTCCACTTCTCCTGTTACATTCTCTCTTTTTGGAGCAATAGAGTCGATTTCATCAATGAAAATGACCGATGGAGCATCCTGAGTTGCTTCTTCGAAGATCTTCCTGAGCCTTTCTTCACTTTCTCCATAGAATTTCCCTACGATTTCAGGGCCTGCAATATAATGGAAACTTGCTCCTGATTCATTGGCTACGGCTTTTGCAATCAGGGTTTTCCCGGTTCCGGGTGGGCCATAGAGAATGACTCCTTTCGGAGGTTCGATATTCAGGTGGCCGAAAAGTTCTGGATGCTTCATGGGCAGCTCTATCATTTCCCGGACACGCATAATTTCATCCCCGAGGCCTCCTATGTCTTCATAGGTAGTTACGCCTCGGGTTGCTTTTTCGTATCCCTGCACCGGCTTTTTACGCAGTTCGATAAGTGTTGCTTCCGTAACAAGGACAATTGTATTTGCAGGATCAGTCTCAACAGCAACCAGAGGAATTACCTGGCTTGTAGTAAGGGATTCTGTCATTGGTTGAGACATTGAATTTATTATAGGAATTATGTCTCCCCTGAAAACTGGTCTTTTGAGAATATGCCTTTTTATGATTTCATTTGCATGTTCCCCGAACTGAAGTTCAGGTCCCCCCTGTGTCATGCTTTCAGGAAGCGCCAGAACAAGCTTTTTTGCTTCCGGGGCTTCAACCTTTTTGATGGTTACCTTCTCTCCTATGGAAACTCCTGCATTTTGCCGGATGAAGTTATCAATTCTCACGAGTCCCTGGTCCCAGTCCTGCCTGTCAGCTCTCCACACCTTTGCCGTGGTCTTTTTCTTACCTCTTATTTCCACGATGTCGCCTGGCGAGAGCTGAAGCTTCAGCAAAGTTGTAGGGTCAAGTCGGATAATTCCTCTTCCAAGGTCGATAGGATATGCTTTTTCAACCTTCAACTGTATTTCTTCCATAGATCATCCCGAAAATAGTTGTCTTTTTGATTATAACTTTTATTTTAAGAATCGCATAAAATATATGGGTACCAGATTTTTTCCGATTTCTTCGGATTGTACATTATGGAACTACCTGTTTGTATATTAGCCGTCTTTTTATTTCAATGCCTTTGATCAGGTAGATTTTAACCCCAGAGGGTCTGTAATGGAATTTTTATGTCTTGAGTTTTCTGTCCAGCCTTCCTATCCAGAGAAACCCCTTTATAGCCTGTAACCTTATCCGGATAATAATTTGTCGGTTATAGGTACATGATAATTAGTTATTGTTTAGAGGTACTTTTGATAATCAGTTACTGGTTGGTTATAAGTACATCCGATAATCAGTTATTTATATTATATTACCAGGCATATATTACTCTCTATAACTTCCATTTATTAAATAAGTTTATCATAGCTCTATTTTTTTTCTCTGAGGTTTTATATATCTGGAACTTCTGTGTATAAAGCTGTTTAATTCTCAAAATAGTCACTTAAACTTGAATAGTGATTTAAATCTGACGTCTTTCGATTCTACTACACTCCAGGATCTTTAATTTTCAGGATCTTGAGGCATCTTAAATTGTATGCCTGACGAGTACCAAGGAATTGACAGTATGCCTGACAAGCACCAAGGAATTGACAGCATGAATCTTGAAATTGAGCAGAACAAAATTATTGACTTTATCCGGAACGAAATCCGTAAAGCAGGTGTAGACGGAGCTGTTATAGGCATTAGTGGAGGAATAGACTCAGCCCTTGCCGCAACGCTCACCGTAAAAGCTCTGGGGAAAGATAAAGTGTTTGGAATCCACATGCCCGAATCCAGCCTTACCCCTTCTGAAGACAGCAAAGACGCAAAAACTCTTGCAGACTGGTTGGGAATTGAGTTTCAGACTATTGACATTTCAGGAATTATCTCAGCTTTCATGGCTGCAATCCCTGAAAGTGAATCTGCAGACCGTCTCTCCATGGGCAACCTGAAAGCACGAATCAGGATGTCTCTCCTCTACTTCCATGCAAACCGGATGAACCGTATGGTCATAGGAACCGGTAATAAAACCGAGATCTTACTTGGCTACTTCACGAAATATGGAGATGGAGGCGTTGATCTCGAACCCATAGGCGGACTTTACAAAACCGATGTATGGGAGCTTTCTCGCAGACTAGGAGTTCCTGAATCTATTATCACGAAAAAACCCTCAGCAGGCCTCTGGGCAGGTCAAACAGATGAAGCCGAACTTGGAATCTCCTACTTAAAAGTAGACGAGGTACTCAAAAAGCTTGAACAGTACGAAGACCCTGAAACTATTCTGAACACTCTAGAGATTTCTGTAGAACAGTTGAATTCAGTCATAAACCGTATAGAGAAAAGTGAGCATAAAAGAAGTGCTCCCCAGGTACCACTCAGCTGAGCTACCCGCAAGCCTTTTCAAAAATTGCTTTACCGCAAGCCTTTTCAAAAAGGCTTGAGCGAAAACCCCAGTAACATTTGGATTTGAGGAACTTATCCCCAAACCCTATAGGCGTGACAAACCGGCGCAACGGTTTCGGGTCAACGGTTGCGGTCAAGCGGACTGACGACTGATTTAGGAATAAGAAAACTTTCTATGTTTTTGAGTTTTTAAGAGGGCTTTTTTAGTCTTTTTTTCTTTAGCGGGCAGGGTTAATCTCTATGTCATACCTCTGTTCCCTTACCAGGGGTTTTGCAAGATGTCGGCGGGCGCAGGGTGGTACTTCATATAATCCTGCTGTGAGGTTTCTTTTTACTTCACACAGGACTTTTGAGGCAGCCTGGGTTCCGCATTTTTTACAGCGGAAGCCCTGGGTTTTACCTGATGATTTCATATGTTTTCCGCAGGTTGGACATATAGGGTTTTCTTCCCTGTAAAGGGGAGCTAGTTTTTTTATCTCTATTTTTTCGATGTTGAGGGTTCCAGAGTTTACACTTCCAGATACTACAATTCTATCTCCAGGCCTGAGCTTCCTTATGAGCAGGCGGAAGTTTTTTGTGGGTTCGAAGGCTGCGCAGTCAATTCCGTTTCCTTCTTTATCCTGGACTGGAAAAATAACATGTCCTCCATGAATAGTTCTCGGAACTGCGGAAACTGTGCCTTCGAGCCTGTAAGAATGCATATCTCTTATTTCTGCAAGACTTTCTGCGGAAAGCAGGTGCATGTCAGTACCCTGATTTGTTCTATATATGGCAAAACGTTCAACAGGTTCAGCCATGATAAGGGACGCAGCTTTTGTAACTATGGCTGGGCTTTTCCCCCTAATCCCGAAAAGCACGGGATCGGCCGAGTGGGGTACACAGACAATAAGTCTGTTTTTAAGGTCCACGGTGTCCCAGGTATCAGGATAAGTCTTCCTATCAGCCTCAAAGAAACTTTCCTTTTCGATCTCGCGTGGGGTTCCCCATTTTTCTTTTTTCCTGTATGCCAGATACTCAAAAGTGTGGTCCCAATCCTCGAGGTTAAGCATAGCCCCACATGCTGCAAGGGCACCTATCAATCCTCTTCCGTTTTTAAAGCCCTTCGAAGGAACCTTGGATTCCGAGATAAGACTTTTTGCTTCCTCTATTTCGATCACGTCCTTTACGGCTTTCTCCAGAAAGTTTCTGAGGATGGGTTTGAGCTTTCCGTAAGCTTTTTCCGGGATAAAAACCACGCCGGGATTAGTTTTTTCGCATTCCATACGTGCAAATTCTTCTATTCTGGAAACAACGTGAGCAATTACTTTTTCAGGGCAGTCAGTCTTGAGTCTCAGCGCTACTGCAGCATTTCCTCTTGTTTTATAGGGAATAGTCGGATTCAGGCGTATAAGAAGTGGAAGAGTCTCAATAGCTCCGTAGACCTGAAGTTCTTCCAGCAGCAGAGCTCCCAGATATGTTGTGCACATTCCTTCGTTTGAGTCGGTATCGTCAATTCCGATAATCATTTTTTTTAGTTCCAGTTTTTACCTTTTAATTTCCCAGATGCGTTTCGGACAATTACAGTTTTCGCTACTCTCCGACGTTTTTTTCTACTGTGAAGATTGTCAAAAGTAAAGAAAAATATATATAGATGTTCAAACAGAGATTGATACTGGAATGACAAAAGAGGTTCTCATACATCAAATTATCGATGTATTGGCACGTGCAGGTTTTGCACTCTCCGATCGCTGCAATATTCGTCCGAGGAGCTTTGACGTTGCCGCACGGAAAGACGAAACACTATTACTTTGCAAGGTTTTATTTAACATTGACGGCCTGAATGAAGAAACTGCCAGGGAGATGAAGTACCTGGCCGAATACCTTGGAGGCTCTGCTATTGTCGTGGGGGCAAAGACCAGAGATCAGATGCTTGAAGATAGCGTTGTGTATATGCGTTATGATATTCTCGCCTTAAATGTACAGACTCTTTTCGATTACTTTATTGAAAATGTTCCTCCTCTAGTCTCAGCAGCTCCGGGTGGGTTATATGTCTCCATAGAAGGAGATATCCTTAAAAAAGCCAGGATGGGTCAGTCAATGTCTCTTGGGACTCTTGCTGCCATGGTAGGGGTTTCAAGGAGAACGATTAGTAAGTACGAAGAAGAAGGCATGGATGCGTCGATAGATGTCGTACTCCAGCTAGAGGACATCTTTGGGGTTGAGCTTGCAAAGCCCATAGACATCCTGAAATCCTGTGGGAGCAGAAAGCCCAGGAAGAAAGCAGAGTCCATTACCGAAATCCAGGATAAACCCTCTACGCTTTTACCGGAAGACTTGATACTTAACACAATTTCCATGCTTGGCTATGACGTCCTTCCTACTGCCCAGGCTCCTTTCAAGGCCATTTCACGGGATAAATCCTCAGTTATCCTTACAGGAGTCAGCGAATTCAATACGACCGTGGTCAAAAGAGCTCATTTAATGAGCAGTATCTCCTGCGTCACTGAGACCCAATCCGTATTTATCATCAATGGACACTCAAAAATAAAATCCGTAGAAAATACTGTTATGATAGAGAAAAAGGAACTTGACAGAATAAGTGATTCTCAAGAACTCCTTAACTTTATAGAAGAACGTAGAGAAACTCACGACGAGAAGTAAAATCGAGTTTCCACTGTCCTAGTCCAATAAGCCTCTTCAAAATACTGCTTGCTCACAAGCCTTTTCAAGAAACTGCTTTCCCGCAAGCCTTTTCAAAAAAGGCTTGAGCGAAAACCTCGAGTAACGGCGTGATCAACCGGCGCAACGGTTTTGATCAACCAGTGCAATAATTGTTCAAATACCCTTTTCAAAAAGGCTTTACCAAAAGCGATTCAGCATTTGAATTTGACAACCTTATCCCCTTAACCCTATAGGCGTGATCAACCGGCGCAACGGTTGTTCCAAAACCCTAATATAGCACTGTTTCAATCTAAAAGCTTTGATGACTGTAAAAATTGCAGTGCTGGTTTCTGGAAGGGGTTCGAATCTCCAGGCAATTATGGACAGCATTCAGAAGGGTTACATAAAGAATGCTACAGTTAATGTGGTTATTTCCAATAAGGCAAATGCGTACGCGCTCGAACGTGCAAGAAATCACGGGATAGACGCGGTTTTTCTTGATCCGGGCGAGTATGACCGGGATGAATATGATAGGGCTATTCTGAATGTTTTGAGCCAATATGATATCGACCTTCTTTTGCTTGCAGGTTACTTCAGGCTTTTAGGAAATGAAATAATTATAGCTTACAGGAACAGAATTATGAACATTCATCCTTCTCTTCTTCCTGCCTTCAAAGGACTTCACGCCCAGAAGCAGGCTTTCGAATACGGGGTAAAAGTTGCAGGTTGTACAGTGCATTTTGTTGACGAAGGATTGGACTCGGGACCGATAATCATCCAGAAGTGCGTACCTGTGCTTACAGGGGATACCGAAGAAACCCTTACTGCCAGAATTCTGGAGCAAGAACATGTTATTTATCCTGAAGCAGTCAGGCTTTTTACCGAGGGTAAACTTAAAATTGAGGGTAGAAATGTAGTAACCGGAAATTGAGCAAACGCTTAATATCATATAAAACCGGAACAGATTTTACTGATTAATAACTTCTTTAATCCCTGATAGTTATAAATATTCCAAACTTATAGGTATTCCGCGAAACCATATAGACCATAAGGGCTTTTCGGGTTTCGAAATCTCCTATCTTCAAGTTCAGGAGCTTTTTGCCGGAATTTTTGAAACTTCAGAATGAAAAACCCCATCAGGAAGGTTATAGAGTCTGTTTAATTATACTCCCCATTATTCGGCGATTTTATTGCTGAACGCCGACCTCTTGAGTAACTTTCCAATCTGGAAGGCAACTCCTGTATACGTGCACATGTTAGCGTTAATCAATCCATTAATCCAAGCTACAAAAACTCTTGATTTTGAAGAATTTTAAAGGAACAGGTTACAGGTGACAGTAATGTCTTATATTGAAAAAATTGATCCGGAATTGTTCGAGGCTATAAAAAAGGAAGCCGATCGCCAGGAATATAAACTAAACCTCATCGCATCTGAAAATTATGCGAGCAAAGCTGTTATGGAAGCTCAGGGATCGATTCTGACGAATAAGTATGCTGAAGGATATTCCGGAAAGCGGTACTATGGCGGCTGTGATTTCGTGGACATTGCCGAGGATCTCGCGATTACCAGGGCAAAGAAAGTCTTTAACGCAAATTATGTAAACGTCCAGCCTCACTCGGGTTCTGGATCTAATATGGCTGTCTATTTCTCGGTTTTGCATCCCGGAGACACCATCATGTCCATGGATCTCTCTCACGGAGGGCATCTTTCTCATGGCAGCCCTGTGAGTTTTTCCGGAAAGCTCTTTAATATTGTGCCTTACGGGGTCAGCGAAAAGACCGAGATGCTGGACTACTCCGAACTTCTAAAAAAAGCAAAGGAAAATAAACCGCAAATGATTGTTTGCGGGGCTTCAGCTTACCCTCGCGAAATTGATTTCAAACAATTCAGAGAAATTGCTGACGAAGTTGGAGCTTATCTGCTTGCAGATATTGCCCACATTGCAGGGCTTGTAGTTGCAGGTGTGCATCAGAGTCCTGTACCTTATGCGGACTTTGTTACCAGCACGACTCATAAAACTCTCAGGGGCCCAAGAGGCGGAATTATTATTTCCAAGACAGAAGAACTTGCAACCGGAATTAATAAAGCTGTTTTCCCGGGTCTTCAGGGTGGGCCTCTCATGCATATTATAGCCGCAAAGGCAGTAGCCTTCAAAGAGGCCATGAGTGTGAAGTTCAAACAGGACCAGATCCAGACCGTAAGGAATGCAAAAACCCTCTGCAAATGCCTGAAAGAGAAAGGTTTTGATATGGTTTCCGGTGGCACGGACAATCATCTTATGCTTGTCAATCTCAATAATATGAACATAACAGGCAAAGATGCAGAAGCTGCCCTAAGCAAATCCGGGATTATTGCAAACAAAAACACGGTACCCTTCGAAACCCGCAGTCCCTTTATCACTAGCGGTGTAAGGCTCGGAACTCCTGCCTGCACCACAAGGGGTATGAAGGAAACGGAAATGGAATTAATTGCCGACTATATTGAGACTGCAATCACGAATTCAGAAAATGATAGGATCCTGTCTGAAACTAGTGACAAGGTCAGAGAACTCTGTTCAAGGTTCCCGGTTTATTGTTAATTAAAAAGTGGGATGTTTTACCAATGTCAGACGAAGGGTATGAATCACGAATTATAGATGGGAAAGTTCTTGCAAAGAAAATTGAAGGTGAAGTGGAGTCTGGAATTAAGGCTCTTGTAAGTGACAGGGGAGTTACGCCCGGACTTGCTACCGTTCTTGTTGGCGATGACCCAGCTTCCAAGATGTACGTCCGCCTGAAGCATAAGGCCTGTGAACGTGTGGGCATTCGGGCAGAAGACCACTTTCTTCCGGCAGAAACCAGTCAGGAGGAACTTATCTCCCTGATCAATACCCTTAACAAAGACAGGAATGTGCATGGAATTCTGCTTCAACTCCCACTTCCTAAACACCTCTTCCCTCAGGAAGCAATGGAAGCCATAGCTCCTGAAAAAGATGCGGATGGTTTTCATCCCTACAATATGGGAAAGCTAATGATTGGAGATGAAGGGCTTGTACCCTGCACTCCGCATGGGGTTATCCGGGCGCTTGAAGAATATAATGTGCCTATTAAAGGCAAAAATGTGGTTATTGTCGGGCACAGCAATGTTGTCGGAAAACCCATGGCAGCAATGTTCCTTAACCGGAACGCAACCGTTTCGGTTTGTCACGTATTCACGGATGACCTTAAAAAATATACTCTAGGTGCAGACATCCTGGTGGTTGCTGCTGGGGTCAAACACCTCATAAAAGCCGATATGGTAAAGGAAGGTGCAGTAATTTTTGATGTGGGTATTACCCAGGAAAAAGACGGCGTATACGGAGATGTAGACTTCGAAAACGTGATCAAAAAAGCAGCCCTAATCACCCCTGTTCCTGGAGGGGTTGGCCCTCTGACAATTGCCATACTTATGAAGCACGTACTTAACTGTGCAGAAACGAATTTTTGAAATTTCTTTAGTAAGGTCTTTACCAGGCCTTTTAATCTTTTTTGAGACTTTTTTGATAATATTTTGTTTTCTGGTATTGTTTTAGTGATACCTGTTTACTTTTTATCTCTTGGTCGTCCTGTGTTATATGACTGATATCACTATGATTTAATATTAAGTATGAAGAATGATGGTGTTTTTGCGCAAGGACTGCAGGTTAGCTTCAGTTGCACTTGGATCTCCAATTGCACTGAGATTTCCAGTTGCACTTAGATCTCCTGTTGTACTGAAATTCAGAACAATAAGAACTTGAAAACTGCTTTACTTCAGAACAATAAGAACCTAAAAACTGCTTTACTAACGTTTGAGAACAATATTAACCAGGTAATAGAGACGACCTATATCTTTGATAGCACCGAAAATCAAGTAAAGG
This sequence comes from Methanosarcina barkeri 3, assembly GCF_000970305.1. Lineage (GTDB taxonomy): Archaea > Halobacteriota > Methanosarcinia > Methanosarcinales > Methanosarcinaceae > Methanosarcina > Methanosarcina barkeri_A. The sequence continues at coordinate 1,981,721 of NZ_CP009517.1, read as the reverse complement.
CATTGAGTTCTTGAGTGAAACATCAATTATGAGTTATTGAGTTAAGTCAGGTACTCAATTTAATGTGTATACCCTTTATTTTACTCGTTTCGTACTAAAGCAAGAAAAGTTGTTTTTCCTAATTGTACCGGATCAGAAAAATCATGTTTGTCCTCTTTGTCTTGTCAGTTTACAATATTAATAATTATTTATAAACGATTTCTAAATTAACATACAATGCTGCTTTCCTAATTGTGCCAGATCAATTCTACACATCAATATTTTTATGTATTATTGGAGCTTATAATATTACAATAAGTTTACAATAAGTTTACAATAAGTTCACAATAAGTTTACAATAGTGTTTACAGTAGTGTTTATAGTAACGTTTACCGCCAACAATATTCAAAATAGCTGCTTAGTTTAATATATAATCCCCCTACTATATAATGTGTCAGCGGAATGAGGTCTATAGTAAGGCTTGAAACCTGCTTTAATGTGTCTTCAAAATACCTTAAACAAGTACACCTGATAAAGTCAGTTTATATATATTAATCAACATATGATTATAGTGATTACTTATCCAGTCCTGATAATAATCAATAAACAATCTCCCCTCTCTGGAAGCCTCTGCGGATGAAATAAAAGATTTTTCACGGAATGTAGTAAAAGTGGAATAAACTATATTTTCACGATTTAAAGGCATATCGTTGAAATCTCCGATAGTGAGAACGCTCTGTAAAGCCGGCTTCCCTCAATACCTGTTTACTAATGGCTATTAAACGTGGGCTGGCGTAATTAAATTAAAATCTATAGAGTCTGGTTGTCAAAAATGGTTGTTGATACTGAAATATGTGGTATTAAAATAGGAGATCGATACCCTGCACACGTTATGGGTATTATTAACTTTAGTCCTGAGTCCTTTTACGGAAATTCGGTCATAAGCCCGGACTCTGCGCTTGAGACTGCCCTGAAAATGGTTGAGGAAGGAGCAACATTCCTTGATCTTGGAGCTCGTTCAACCTGGATACATGCCGAACCTATTAGCAGGAAACAGGAACTTGAACGTATTTTGCCAGTGCTTGAAGCACTGGAAGGCAATGTGGATGCTGTAATTTCCGTAGATACAATGTTTTCTGAAATCGCAGAAGAAGTTCTCAAAAGAGGAGCTGACATTATAAATGATGTTTCCGGTTTTACAGCAGATCCCAGAATGATTGAAGTAGTGGCAGATTACGGATGTCCTGCTGTTGTTATGGCCTCAAATAAATTACCTGGTGACCCCCTTGGAATGGATGCGATTATCGAATCCCTCGAATCCATAATACAGGCTGCTGAGGCAGGCGGCATAAGTCCGGAAAAGCTCATACTTGACCCTGCATCCGGCAGGTGGATCGAAGAAAAACTTCCTGTTCATGATTTTGAGACTCTTGACGATTTTGAACGCCTTAAAATCCTTGAAAAGCCTTTGTTAGCAGCTCTCTCAAGAAAATCTTTCATAGGAGATTTGCTTGGAAAACCTGCAACTGAAAGGCTCTATGGCAGCCTGGCTGCAGCAGCTATTGCAGTTTACAAAGGTGCTCATATCGTCCGTACGCATGATGTACCTGAGACCGCAGACGTTGTAAAACTTTCAGGAGCTATCAGAAGTAGGCCAAGTGTAGTAAAAGAGGGTAGGTATGAGGTCTCTGTGGTTGAGGTAAAGACACCACAGGATGCAGCCATGGCAATGCGGAAACTTGGGGTTACCGTGACAGGCTCAAAGGTAATGCAGAATAAAAGCATCCATCTTATGCTAAAAATTCGTAATCTTACGACCACAGAGGCTTTGATAATAAAACAGGAGATACTTGCTCGGGGAGGGGATGCAGCCCTGACAAGGAACGCAGTTTCCCACGAAACGGAGATGACTGATGTGCTTATAATGGGTACTCTACTTCAGTTTGAACGTCTTGCCAGGAAGCTTGAAGGACAAGCGCGCTCCCTTCCACTTATTGCCGAAATGATCCGAGAATGTATTGCAAATCGGAACGATCTGGAATATCGATACTTGAGGTAGTTATGATTATAACTTCAGCAAAACCCCTTGAAGAAATCCTGGCCTTATTGAAGGACGAAGATGATATATTTATTATCGGATGCAATGTCTGCGCTGCAAAATTGAAGACCGGTGGAGAACCCGAAATCCTTGAGATGATCCGACAACTTGAGAAAAACGGAAAGCATGTAGTAGGCTGGGCTCTTCCCACAGCAGCCTGCAGTGTCAGGTCTTTTGATTCCCTTGTCCAGAAAAACGAAAAAATAAAAGAGGCACGCTGTATTCTGGTTATGGGCTGCGGTAGTGGAGTTTCAACGGTTTCCAGTGTAACAGAGGTACCGGTATTGGGCTCAAACGATACGCTTTCTCTGGGAGGTTCAAGCGAGGGTAAGCTGCTTTCAGGACAGTGCATAATGTGTGGAAAATGCACAATTGGTGAATTCGGAGGAATCTGTCCTAAATCACGGTGCCCAAAAGGACTCCTAAACGGGCCCTGTGGAGGAGCTGTTGACGGGATGTGTGAAGTCAACAGAGAAAACGATTGTGTATGGACTTTGATTTATAATCGGTTGAAAAAAATAAATAGACTTGATCTCCTTTACACAATTCATGCCCCTCAGGAGCATATAATTGATTAAAATTCATCACGGTTTTTATTTAATTTTTTAATTAATTTTTCCAGTGTTAATAAATGCATGTCTTTTATGCATCAGTGTTAAATGCACATCTTTCACGCATCAGTGTAAGTCTGCTGTAATTTCTCTGATCTACAAAAAAGGGATGATGTATAACATCAGGTTTTTGGAAATAATAAAAATGATATTAACCGACTGATAGAGCACGATTCAGGAGCATGGTTTTAAATAATTTCATTCCTAATATTCTTACTCAATGCTCTTTAATTTTCGTGAAAAACTGAATTCCAGCAAATTTCTGGTTACTGCTGAAGTCTCCCCTCCTAAGGGCACAAGATTCTCAGTTCCCCTCGAAGATGCTCGTCAGCTCAAAGGAATTGTAGATGCTATAAACGTTACGGACAATCAGTGCTCAATTATGCACATGAGTTCCCTGGCTTTTAGCAAGTTTCTGCTTGATGAGGGACACGAGCCTATTATGCAGCTCACCTGTCGGGACAGGAACAGGATAGGACTTCAGTCCGATCTTCTTGGAGCGTATGCTCTGGGTATCCGGAACATCTGTGTGATGACAGGAGATTTTCCTTCTTGTGGAGATCATCCAGGTTCAAAGCCCGTATATGACCTCGATTCCGTACATCTCCTGCAACTTGTCCGGAAGCTTGACTCGGGCATTAATTTTGCAGGAGACAGGCTGGATGGGGGAACTTCTTTCTGTGCAGGTGCAGTTTCTGGCATAGACCCTGACAAACCTCTGCAACTCATAAAGCTTGAGAAAAAAGTAAGGTCCGGAGCTGACTTTATTCAAACTCAAGCGGTTTATGATGTAGGCATGTTTGAGGAGTTTATGGAGGCTATAAGCTACCTTGAAGTGCCTGTAATTGCAGGTCTTATTCCTCTGAAATCTCTGGGTATGGCCGAATTCATGAACAGAAACATTTCAGGAGTTAATGTGCCTGAAGAAATCATGTTTCGCATAAAAGACTCACCTGATCCTGTTGAAGAAGGTCTTTTAATAGCTTCAGAGACTATAAAAGAGCTTATGAAACTCTCAAGAGGGGTTCATATTATGCCCGTAGGCTCTCACAACAATACCTCAAGACTGCTTTCTATGGCTGGACTTTCCGGAAAATAATTTTCGTAGAAGTTTAAATCAATCTCTATTCCGGAAGACTATTTTTTCTCTTTTTCAGTGGTAAAATCTTTTACTTCCTGTATACTCTGCCTGAGACCTTTATTCTCATGGCATTTTATCGGAGCCTTTGGATACATTTATCAATATCTTCTTGTATTTTACGGTTTGATTTTGTACCTATTTTTGATTAGGCAAAGTAATTAATCATTAGCTTCTAAGGCAGCAGAGAATATGAGTTCAGAAAATACTTCCATCCAGATGTTTGGAATTAAGACCCCTATTATCAGGGAAGGGGATGATATTGTACAGATTCTATATGAGGCTCTGGAGGAAGCAGGGCTTGTCCCTATTGACGGGGATATTTTCGTACTTGCAGAATCTGCAGTTGGCACGTCGGAAAGAAGAGTCGTCAAGCTTGCAAGCGTAACTCCAGGCGAAAGGGCAAAGGTGCTTGGGGAAAAGTACGGGATTGACCCCAGGGAAATGGAACTCGTGCTTCATGAATGCGATGAGATTTTTGGAGGTGTTCCAGGAGCTGCTCTTACAATCACAAAAGGTGTTCTGGCTCCAAATGCAGGAATCGACGCTTCAAATGCCCCTGAAGGTTATGTAATCCTGCTCCCTGAAGACCCCCAAAAAAGTTCCGGGATTATCAGATCCCGGCTTGAGCAGCGTTACTCATGCAGGCTAGGGGTAATTATAGGAGACAGCAGGACTCAGCCTCTCAGGCTTGGCTGTTCGGGAATTGCTCTTGGAGTTTCAGGTTTTATACCTGTGGAAGATGCGCGGGGAACTAACGATATCTATGGAAAACCTCTACGTATTACATACAAGGCTGTAGCAGACAATCTTGTCTCGGCTGCCGAACTCCTTATGGGAGAGGCCGGGGAAAGGATACCGTGTGTACTTATCCGTGGTGCTCCTGTATGCATGATAAATGAGCCCTATGATATGCCAACGATCCCAATGGAAGGCTGTATGTATTTCGGCAATATAATAAAAGGTCGGCCTGAGGATAAAAACTGCAAGAAAAACATATGACTCTTTAACAGGATCCTGATAAAAACAATGTTTTAAATATTCTTCAACAAACTGAACATTTTTAAATTAACAAATCTTCTGGCAAGAATTATAATACTAATAAACTTTATAAGTAAAGTTTCAGGTCCGGATCTCACTCTTTCAGGAACTCTTATTGGAGAGTCTGCAATAACTTTCCAATTTTCCAATCTCTTAAAAAAAGATTTTATGAAAAATATTTTTCTTAAACATTTTCTTTAATATTTAAGAAAAATATATAACTCGTCGGTTCAGAAAATGCGATTTTTAATGATTTGTCAGTCGGGCTGTGAAAAGATAGCTATTATGCTTTTTCCTTCACACCAAATAATTATTCAGGCTCGTCAGTTACTGTTGACAGCTTCAGTCCCTTAACAGTCCCGTCCCCGGTTCCAGAATCTTCGACGGTCGCAATGACGACCTCTAAATCTATGGTCACAGTCAAAGCGGCCACCATGATGGCCAAAACCGAAGCCATCAAATCCACCATAGCCTCCATAGCCGCCCCATCCGCAGCCACCATGACCATCGAACCTGTTTTTAAAGAATGGATATCCTCCCATTATATTTACCCCCATGATTTTGCGATGTTCTTTTATTTAGCAGTTATTTTTCGAAATTATTGGTGTTTCCCTTATTTACTTAAGCTAAAATGTTCAAATTTAGCTTACATGAATACAAACACAAATATAATTATATTTTATATAATAATAATGGAATAATTCTTTCTTATTATCAATAGTTTTGAAAAATTAATAAACATTTGATGGTAAAACAAATTGACTTATGTTTCGAAAACTATAAATTTTAATTTATGTCCAATCGGACCAGCTATAAAAATGAAGTATATAATTGGGATCTAAAAAACTACAATCTTGCCAAGCAGTAAGTGATGCTTCTGAGAAGATTCATCACCGGGCTGGAACCAGGAACTTTATAATATGAGAAAACACACTTGTAAATCGGCGGCTTAAAATCGTTATCCAGATCGTGTATATTGCGACTATCTCAGTTCTAACCTGGTATCAATGGACGGTATCAGTCTTATCTTTTGCGAGATCATACACGATAGAAATATAAATGCAGCGATCAATATAAGACTATTATTGCACTTCGATATGGAAATAGTTCACCTTAAGGTTCCAGGGTACAACCTGCGGACTTATTCTCAGTAGAGGGAAGTATGAAGCTGGAAGAAACAACTGGATATACGGAAAACTATTTCACATTATCGAAGATAATATATAATTATTGAATCCCGACCCTGTATTTGGTAAACCCAGCTTTCATGTCGCCTGCCATCAGGATTGGGCTTCCGGTAGCTTTGTCGCACAGACCATTGAGGCTAGTATATGTACGACTCTTCGGTATGCTTTCCGGAGTGGATTAAACAAAAATAAAGAAAGTCTCAGACATTTCAAAAATATAAAGGTGATTTTATGAAACCAATGTTATTGGACTTTTCCGCAACATGGTGTGGACCTTGCAGGATGCAAAAACCGATTCTTGAAGAGCTTGAGAAAAAGTACGGGGATAAGGTTGATTTTAAGGTTGTCGATGTGGATGAAAACCAGGATATGGCCTCCAAATACGGCATACATGCGGTTCCAACTCTGATTATTCAGAAAGGAGACGGGACTGAGGTGAAACGCTTCATGGGAGTTACCCAGGGTAGTGTACTGGCGTCGGAACTCGATAAGATCCTCTAACCCTCAGCTTTTCTGACAAAGATCGCCCAGGGTTCCATAAACCTGGGGCTATCTTTTTCCGTATCTGTTTTTGTATGTTCCACAAGTCCGGAAGTGTCCTTTTTCGTATCCCTGGTCGTCTATTTTTTGGACTTTTTCTATAATTCCTAAAACGGAAAAAGTTTTACTGCCCGTATTACTCAGTACTTTTTTCTCAGTACTTTTCCGAACTGAACATATTTATTAATACTGTATATAAAACTTATTTTTATAATATAGGATCTAAATGGAAAAATGATGGAATTTAATACCTTCGTTTTCTGGTTTTCATATTAAACCGCATAGCTATTCTTAACTTCTTTATAGAGGTTCAGTAAATTCGTATTGAATAAAGAAACAGTAGCAGATGAACTATACATGTCTATTCTCTTTCTGTGAAAAGTAAGTCCCTGAAACTCCTGGCTGAAAAATTCTAAAACTCCATAAAAGTAATAATAATTGAATAAGTTTGTATAAATTAATTATATGAGTTATCTGAGAAATTTCAATTAAAAAAATGTTTCTTAAACTGAAAACTCATAATACTATCTAAATAATGTTAGTTCAATGGGATAAATATTTATAGTCAGTATATCTTAGTTATATCAATGTAAAAACGTAAAAAAATTCAAAGTGAGATGAGAAAAACATGAAGATCCGAGTGGTTAGTTCCAGAGAAGAAATCTTTACACTTAACCCGAACGAGCGCGTTGTTCACCTGGCCTTCAGGCCATCGAACAAGGATGTTTTGGGCCTGGTTGAGACCTGCCCAAAAATCGAAGTAATTCAGTTGCCAAAATCCTATATGGCTACAGTTTCAAAGTCCATAGAGATGTTCCTTGAGATGCAGAGAATCCAGCTCATTGAAGGGGACGTCTGGGGCCACAGAAAAGATATAAACGAGTACTATACCATTCCTTCCTCAGTGACTGAAAAAATAAAGGAAATGAAATCCGAAGGTATATCCACTGAGGATATTGAAGCAAAAGTTTCAAGGGAAAATATGCTTAACCCTGAAATGGTCGCTTATATCATAACTAAGGAATCCACTGCCTGAGTTTCAACCGGAAAAATACGCTACAAGATGTGTTTCACTGGAGATTAAACCGCAAAGGCGTTGAACTTTTCGCGTTTTCGCGATCTGATCTCCGGCTTAAATCTTCTACTAGAGAAGACTTATGTCCGGAAAAAGTAAGAAACCCTGAAAATATAATTGAGATCCGCTTTTTAAGAGGATTTTCTTATTTATTAATTATTTTCCTATATTTTTTCAAAGATTTATACTCTGGAGAGGAATTGGAATTCCCAGGGTTGCTGTCGAAGTTGCTGTCAACACTAACTGGAAAACAAGTTTTGCGATTTCTTCAGCGGCGTAACTCACAATAATTTCGTTTGTGATATCTTTTCCAAATGATTTTATGGAATGCTTAACTTCCAAATGATTTTATGAAATACTTGACTTTGGTTGTTCTCTATTCTCTGGTTGTTCTCTATTCTCTGGTTGTTCTCTATTCCCTGGTTGACATTATTCTCTGGTTGACATTATTCTCAAATGCTCGTAAAAAGAGTTCTTTTTCTGTTCTGAACCTCAGTGCAAACGGAGCTGACTTAAATCCCTTGTACAAAAACACAATCATGTCATACCGAATATTAATTATGGTAATATTCACACTGTAATACCGGACGATCGTACATTTTGAATCTCCACTATTTCCCTAACCTTAAATACCTTAAGTATTATTTCCTCAAGGATTTGCGTGATTTCTAAAAAACTGATTGATCTTGGTGTGCTGGCGCTCAGGCAGCGTAATTCCCGCGGGACATTTAAACCGCATATCTCACTTCGGTTCAGGGACAATGCCGGGGACTTGCGTACTTTTTCTATTGATACCACCAGGACGGTTGGAAAACATATCCAGCCTGATGCTTATCTTATAACTCATGCTCACTCTGACCATTACGGAAAATCGGCTATGCTCTCTCCTAATGCCTTTTGTTCTGAAAAGACAGCAATGGCTCTTGAAATCAGGCACGACAGAAAATATGCAGGCAGCATGTGTAAGCTTGGGGATGAAATCGATATAGAAGGAACAAAGGTAAAGACATTTCCTACGGAACACACCGCAGGCGCGAGTGCTTTTTACTGGGAAAACGATGTAGGGACAAGGATTCTGGTTACAGGCGATGTCAAAGATGCAAGCAGCCTTCCTCCGTGTGACGTCCTTATCACTGAAGCTAACTACGGAGACCCTGCAGATCCCTCCTGCCATTTTGCAGATGACCTTGAAGGCATGAAATCTGCGCTTTTCGAAAAAGGGCCTGTAGCCTTTGGGGCATATGAATTCGGAAAGGCTCAGCGCGCAGTTGAACTCATAAGAGGCTTCGGATATGACGGTGCCATCCGTATGGAGGCAAGGACAAGGGCTCTTACCCGCAGTATGCTTGAAGATGCCGGAGAACTTGCAGGGCTTGATTCCGGAGAAGATGACGGGGTTTTCATAGTTGCTCCCTGGAATCTTGACAAGTTGCCCTGGAACATGAAAAAATATGTTTTAAGTTGCCGCATGGATTATCCTTACCCAACAATCAGGATAAGCGATCATCTTGACGCTTGCGGACTTGAAGATATGGTCAGGAGACTTTCCCCTGAAGTTACTCTTGTCTATCACCCAGGAGGGAATAGACCTTCAAAATTTTCAAAACATTTAAATTCGATAGGAATTGATTCGATATCTATAGATCAGATCGGTAATGTTTTAAGCAATGAATTTATTTAAAGCTGTGAGATCAGGTCTTAATACTGATCCCGAATTCAATTTAGAGGGCCTTGTATCAGAAACCAACTCCAAGGATTTAGTTCCATATTGATTCAATTCCATATTGATTCAATTCCATATAGATTCAATTCCATATTGATTCAATTCCATATTGATTTAATTTCATATTGATTTAATTTCATATTATAGTTCCAGGAATCTTATTTCAGCACAAATTATCATAGCTTAATAAATAATTTCATTCTATTAATTTAAATATAATGGTTTTAATCTGATATCTCAAATCTGCAAATCAAAATTTTATAACTCAGGTCTAATTTTTTAACTGAGATTAGATCCTGACTACGATTACATCTCGGGAATGTTAATTACCGTTCAGGAGAGTATAAGGTTGAGTAAGCAAAATCCGAAGTCAAAGTCCAGAAAGGAACCTGCAAAAATAGCAGAGGCTACTTCAGAAGTTCCTGCAGCAAAGATTGAGACTCCAGAGAAGAAAAGTTTTATCAAGGAGAGGACGCCTGAGGAAAAACAAAAGGAGCACAGGGATGGAATTATAAAGACGATAGTAGCCTCATTACTTGGCACAATCGCAGGAGTTTTATGTTTTTATCTGTATGGGACTGGAGAAGACAGGATCTGGTATGCTGTACTTACTATTGTCATTGGAATTACATACTACATACAGAAAATTTTTTATCCCCAACTCAATATCAGTACAAAGGAGTTCAAATTCAAGGACTGGTTCTATGTAGAGTTTATAGTTATTGATTTCTTCCTTATCGTCTGGACTCTCCTCCTGAACTAAACTCTTCTTTCCTGAACTACAAAAAGGCTCTTAAAGTTAAGGGCCTTTTATACAGTCTTTATCAAGATTTTCACCTTTTTGATTTACTCAACTCCTGTACTACCTGGCCTTTATTTCATTAAACTCCTTATGACTGGTATTTTATGCCTGCAATAGTCCAACGGTTCATATATTAGAGCAGGCATCTCATAACCGGTGACCACTATCTGTAAAATATCTAATGTAAATGAACTGCTGTATATGCAAAATATCTGAGGTAAATAAACTGCTGTATATGCAAAATATCGTAAATGAACTGCTGTATATAATGTAAAGTATTTTAGGCAAATGACTGCTGTATATATGGAAATATCCTCTTAACATACTTGACATTACACTATCAACTGCCTTGCCGTGGATAACCGTTCTTTACTATAGCAAACATTACATTGCTATACTTCGGTTACGTTTGAAATCATAGCAAGTGCTTCATCTAATATTATTTAACAAATTAACGAAAAACGTAATTTTCGGGGACTATCATGAGAATAGCTATACTTAATAAAGATAGGTGTCAGCCCAGACGGTGCAGTAAGGAGTGCGAGAAATATTGCCCGAGGGTCCGGACAGGGGACGAAACTATTGTTTTTGAGGAAGACGGAAAGCCCGTCATTTCCGAGGAACTATGTGTAGGCTGTGGAATTTGCGTAAACAAATGTCCTTTTAAAGCCATAATGATCATAGGGCTTCCTGAAGCTCTGACAGAACCCACTCACAGGTATGGAGCAAACGGTTTTGCCCTCTTCGGGCTACCTGTGCCAAGGATAGGAAAAGTAACAGGGATTCTCGGCCCTAACGGGATAGGAAAAAGTACGTCAGTCCAGATTCTTTCAGGAGCTTTAATCCCTAACTTCGGACAGGAAAAAGGTGATTGGGATACTGTGCTTGAACACTATTCCGGAACTGCACTTTATGACTACTTCAAAGCTGTTGTGGACGGGAAAGTTCGGGTTTCCCAGAAACCCCAGTACGTGGACCTTATCCCTAAAGCTTTCAAAGGAAAAACCTCCGAACTGCTAGAAAAAACCGATGAGAGAGGAGTCCTTGATGAGCTTATCGACTATCTCGATTTAAAAAGCGTAATCGACAGGAAAATTTCGGAATTGAGCGGCGGAGAGCTGCAGCGTGTGGCAATAGCAGCATGTGCGGCAAAGGATGCTCAGTTCTACTTCTTTGATGAAATTAGTCCCTACCTTGACATCTACCAGAGGATTAACGTCGCCCGCCTGATCCAGAATATCTCAAAGGATAGGGCTGTGCTCGTAGTAGAGCATGACCTTGCGATCCTGGATATGCTCACTGATGTCATTCACATTGCCTACGGAGAGCCTGCTGCTTTCGGTGTGGTTACTCTTCCAAAGAGCGTACGTGTTGGGATCAACCAGTATCTCAAAGGCTATCTCCCTGAAGAAAATATAAGGATACGGCCTGAAGCCATCAAGTTTGAAGTCCATCCTCCAAGGGAAGACTACCAGTTAAGGTCTATGGTTGCCTTTAATGGTTTTTCAAAGAAGTTTGGAGACGGCTTCTCCCTCAAAGCTACAGGTGGGAGTCTTCGTGAAGGCGAGGTGCTCGGAGTAGTGGGCCCTAACGGGATAGGAAAGTCAACCTTCGTAAAAGTGCTTGCAGGGGAAATCAAACCTGATGAGGGCGATCCAGGCATAGATGTCAAAATCTCTTACAAGCCTCAGTATATTAAAGCCGACATTCCTGTGCGCGTACAGGACTTCCTGCGTGGGATCTCTAAACACTTTGGTACCAGCTACTACGAGGTAGAAATTTCGAATCCACTCCAGCTTGATAAGATCTATGACAGTCTTCTTACAGACCTTAGCGGTGGAGAACTGCAAAGAGTTGCGATTGCAGCTTGCCTCACTCATGAAGCCGACCTTTATATTTTGGACGAGCCCAGCGCCCATCTGGACGTGGAACAGCGTTCTATGGTCACGAAAGTCCTCAACCGCTTTGCCGAAAACAACGGGAAGACAGCGCTTGTCGTAGACCACGATATCTACATGATAGACATGTTGAGTCAACGACTTATGGTTTTTGAAGGCAAACCTTCAGTATACGGTGAGGCGCATGGTCCGTTTAGCATGGAAAACGGTATGAACAGATTCCTGAAAAACCTGGGCATAACCTTCCGAAGAGATGAGGAAACAAGGCGTCCACGTGTGAATAACTTGGGCTCACGGCTTGACAGGGAACAAAAAGACAGTGGAAATTACTATTACTCAGCAGGTGATTAAACTCTCATTGGTTACTTTAATAAATGATACTGAACAAGGTATATTCAAAGACCTTAAAAATCGGAAAAATGTCAAAAATCAGGTTCCCTTAATAAGGGAATCAGGTTTTTTGCAGAACCTTTTGAAGAGGTTTCTGCATATACTACCTTTTTCGATACTGGCATTCAATTCCAAAATAGTTTTTTATCTAATGTGTGAGTTTCTGATTTTCAATGAAGATAGAAAGTCTCGATCTGCCCGATGAAGTAAAACGGTTTTATCTCGATTCCGGAATTCTGGAACTTTATCCTCCTCAGGCCGAAGCAGTGGAAAAAGGGTTGCTTGAAGGAAGAAACCTGCTTGCTGCAATCCCAACGGCTTCAGGGAAAACACTCCTTGCCGAACTTGCAATGTTGAAGTCCATCTTAGCAGGAGGAAAGGCACTCTATATCGTACCTCTCAGAGCTCTTGCTTCCGAAAAATTCAAGCGGTTTAGGGAGTTTTCGGAACTTGGAATTCGGGTCGGGATATCTACAGGTGACTATGACTTGCGGGATGAAGGACTCGGAGTAAACGACATTATTGTGGCAACCTCCGAGAAAACCGATTCACTGCTAAGAAACGAAACCATCTGGATGCAGGAAATTTCGGTTGTTGTGGCAGATGAGGTGCACCTCATAGATTCACCGGATAGGGGTCCAACGCTTGAGGTCACTCTTGCAAAGCTTCGGAAAATGAATCCTTCCTGCCAGATTCTGGCGCTGTCTGCAACTGTCGGGAATGCCGATGAACTTGCAGCCTGGCTGGAAGCCGAGCTTGTAGTAAGTGAATGGAGACCTACCGAGCTCCTCGAAGGGGTATTCTTTAATGGGACTTTCTACTGCGAAGACAGGGAAAAAAGTATTGAGCAGTCCACAAAAGATGAAGCCGTGAACCTTGTGCTGGATACTCTCAAAAAAGATGGTCAGTGCCTGGTTTTCGAAAGCAGTAGAAAAAATTGTATGGCTTTTGCAAAAAAGGCGACTTCAACTGTTAAAAAGACACTTTCTACAGAAAACAGGAAAATCCTTGCAGAAATCGCAGATGAAATCCTGGAAATCAGTGACACTGATACTTCAACGAACCTTGCAGCCTGTGTCCGTTCGGGGACAGCTTTTCATCATGCGGGTCTTACCACGCCTTTAAGGGAAATTGTAGAGGATGGTTTCAGGGCTGGAAAGATCAAGTTAATTTCAAGCACGCCTACTCTAGCAGCCGGACTCAACCTGCCTGCACGACGTGTAATTATACGAAGTTATCGGCGTTATTCTTCTGAAGACGGAATGCAGCCTATTCCTGTGCTCGAGTATAAACAGATGGCAGGCAGGGCAGGCAGACCAAGGCTTGATCCATACGGAGAGGCGGTACTTGTTGCAAAATCATATAATGAATTTGTTTTCCTTTTTGAGAACTACATAAAGGCCGAAGCCGAAGATATCTGGTCCAAACTCGGAACCGAAAATGCTCTCAGGACTCATGTGCTCTCTACAATTTCCAACGGTTTTGCGAGGACATATGATGAACTAATTGACTTTCTGGAGGCAACGTTTTTCGCTTTCCAATACTCGAACTTCGGGCTTTCCACGGTTGTGAACGAATGCCTTAACTTTTTGCGTCAGGAAGGAATGCTTGAAAAAACCGATGCCCTTATTCCTACAAGCTTCGGAAGACTTGTTTCAAGGCTCTATATCGACCCTCTTTCAGCTGCTCGCATTGCAAAGGGCCTGAAAGAAGCAAAGAGCCTGAGTGAGCTTACCCTACTTCATCTGGTGTGCAGCACACCTGACATGCGCCTTCTATACATGCGGAACCATGATTATCAGGATATCAATGATTATGTAATGGCTCATGCAAGCGAGTTTGTAAAGGTGCCAAGTTCTTTCGACGCTACAGAATATGAATGGTTCCTGGGAGAAGTCAAAACTTCTCTCCTTCTGCTTGACTGGGTCCATGAAAAGTCTGAAAATGAGATTTGCTTGAAGTTCGGTACCGGGGAAGGTGACATTCATGCAATTGCGGATATTGCGGAATGGATAATGCATGTTACCGCTCAGCTTGCAGGGCTCCTTGACCTGAAAGGTGCAAAAGAAGCCACAGAACTTGAAAAAAGGATTCATTACGGAGCAGCCCCCGAACTTATGGACCTGCTCGATATCAGAGGTATAGGGCGCGTGAGAGCAAGAAGACTTTATGAGGCAGGTTTCAGTTCCTCAGCAGAGCTTGCAGGAGCTGACCTTGAGAAAGTAGCAGCTCTTCTCGGGCCGAAAATTGCAGACCGGATTTTTAGGCAGATTGAGGGCAGGGATGCAGTCCCTCAAATTGTTGAGTCTGAACATCCTGAGAAAAGTTCTTCTTCAGGGCAAAAGACAATTAACGATTATTGAATTTGCCATTTTCATCTCTTATATATTTTTGATAGTTTTGGTCTGCTTAACAATTTTATTCTATGTTGGCCGATCCAATAAGGGATAAAATATTAAATGAGGGTAGAGATTTAATGGGATTGGATTATCAGGTTAACCGATTATCTGGTTATCCGGTGTTAAATAACGGGATTGAATTATCAGATTAACCAATTACCTGGTTATCGAGTGTTAAATAACGGGATTGAACTATCAATTAATCAGTTACCTGGTTACTGGTTCTCAGATTAACCAATTATCTGGTTATTCTTTCTCAGATCAATCGGTTCTGGTTATTCAGTTGTCAGATTAACCAATTATCCATTTATTCAGGTATCAGATTACCGACTATTAATTTGTAGTAGAGTCGTTTTATATCGGGTTTGATCAGCACTTATATCAGTTCAGTTTCAACCTGTATAAGGTCCTGTCAGGTTCATTTAGAGATGGTCATGATGTTATTCAAAAAGTTGTCTGATGTTTCGGAAGTTGAAATGCAGAAATTGCTCTCCCGGGGGTCCGGGCTAGAGGATGTAGCGAAAACTGTTTCAGCTGTGCTTTCGGATGTGCGTACTAAAGGAGACGCCGCGCTCAGGGAATATACGGCTAAATTCGATAAAGTTGAACTTGCAAACTTTGAGGTGAGTGAAGAGGAACTTCAACAGGCTCTCTCCAGCATAAGTCCCGAGCTTCTGGATCACCTCAAATCCGCAGCTGCAAACATTAGGGCTTTCCATGAAGCTCAGCTTCCGGAAGCTATCTGGTTTATGGAACTCAAACCAGGGATCGTACTGGGTCAAAAGGCAACGCCTCTGGAAAGTGTAGGTGCGTATGCTCCAGGAGGCCGTGCTTCTTATCCTTCAACTGTGCTCATGACTGTAATCCCTGCCAGGGTTGCAGGAGTGGAGCAGGTTATAGTCTGTACGCCTCCAAGGCCGGATGGCTCCGTGCACCCGCTTACACTTGCTGCCGCAAAGGTTGCTGGAGCGGATAAAGTTTTCAAACTCGGAGGCGCGCAGGCTATAGGGGCAATGGCTTATGGGACAGAAACGGTTCCAAAAGTGGATAAAATCGTAGGGCCTGGAAATGTTTTTGTCACGTCTGCTAAAATGCAGATCAGGGACGTTGCGGAAATCGATTTTCCGGCAGGCCCAAGCGAGGTACTTATTATTGCAGATGAATCGGCAGATGCCGTTATGGCAGCTTCGGACATTATTGCACAGGCCGAACATGATCCGAATTCACTCTCGATACTCATCACAAGTTCGGATACGCTGGCGGAAGCTGTAAACAAAGAGGTTCTGGTTCAGGCAGAACAGACTGCAAGAAGCAGCATTGTAAAGGCTTCTCTTAAGAATGCCGCAATTCTTATTGCAGATTCCCTGGAACAATGTATTGGCTTTAGCAATAAGTTTGCTCCCGAACACCTTGAGATAATGGTATCGGACCCTGACTTCGTACTTGACAGGATTAAAAATGCAGGATCGATTTTTATAGGAAACTATTCTCCTGTTCCTGTTGGGGATTATGCCTCAGGGACAAATCACGTGCTTCCTACATCCGGATACGCCAGAGTTTACTCAGGTCTGAATATAAATCATTTTATTAAATACTCAAGTATTCAGAGAATCAGCAAGAGTGGGCTTGAAAGTCTGAAAGAAACTGTAATCGCATTAGCCGAGGAAGAGGGTCTACAGGCACATGCTGATGCTATAAGAACTCGTTTTGGGTATAAACCCTCTAAATAATATATTAGCTAATCGATATGTATTTAAAATGTAAATGCGTAAACAAAATTTGATTTTTAAATAAATGAAAATCTAATTGTTAAATAAGGAGTGGGGATAGTATGAAGATAAGAGTAGTTAGTTCACGGGAGGAAATTCCTACCCTGAACCCGAATGAAAAGGTTATCCACCTTGCTTTCAGACCATCTAACAAGGACGTATTCATGCTTGCAGAAACATGCCCTAAAATTGAAGCTATACAGCTTCCTAAATCTTACAGAAGGACAGTTTCCAAGTCAATTGAAATGTTCCTGGAGATGCAGAAGATAAATCTTCTGGAAGGAGATGTATGGGGACACAGAAAAGACATAAACGAATATTATAATGTATCTCAGAACGTTCTTGAGAAAATTCAGGAATTAAAAGCCGACCGGTTTACCAATGAGGTTATCGCTGAAAAGCTTTCGAGAGAAAGTAAATTAAATTCGGATATGATCCTTTATATTCTGAGCAAAAGAATTATGGATTAATCGGTTAATTCTTTCGTTTTCTAAAGCTTTTAGAGTTTGAACTCTCTTTTCAGGATGGAATTCCGGACTGGAACTTCCATCTAATCTATACTTTTCTCAAATTGTTCTTATATTTTGCAGTTTGGAAAATATATACTTTCATTTTTGTTTGAAGGCAAATCAAGAACCTATACTGCATCTTATGAACCTATACTGCATCTATACTGCATATTATGAATCTATACTGCATCTATACTGCATCTTACCTATTACTTAATTTCTCATGCCTTGTTTCCATCTCAGCTATTATGGGACTTTTTGTTCTTTACTCATTCCAGTTTTTTCTAAAGCTCTCTGTACTCTGTACACAATATTAACAACATCTTAACTTGGTTTTTATTCCAATCTCTTCTGTATTATTTTCCATTCTTATTATATCCATAAAAACATAATTATTATATTTAGTAAGAACATTGTAGTTAATTTACATATGTCAAGATATGAAAAATTCTTTGTTTTCTTGGCTCTTTTTTCCTGCTTCCCATACATACCCGTTTTTTAGTACTCTCAATTAAACAGGAAAAAATATCTGAGTATACACAGAAGATTATTTAAATAAAGTAGTGTAACTTATTTTATTGATTCTTTAATTAAGTTTTGGGTCGGGGGATCTATAATGAAAATAAGAGTCATCAGTTCAAGAAATGAAATTCTGTCACTGAATCCAAATGAAAAAATCGTTCACTTTGCATTCAGGCCATCAAATAAAGACATTTTCCTGCTTGTTGAGACCTGTCCGAAACTGGAGATAATTCAGCTTCCAAAATCATACAGAAAAACAGTTTCAAGAGCCATAGAGATGTTTCTGGAAATGCAAAAGGTTCAACTTGTGGAAGGAGATGTATGGGGACATAGAAAAGACATTCATGAGTACTATACTGTTCCTGATTCAATAATTTCAAAAATAAGAAACATGAAAGCTGAGGGTATTTCCGATGAAAAAATCGCAGAGAAAATAGCATATGAAAGCAAACTTAGTCCTGAAATGATTTCTTACGTTCTAAACAAAAAAAATTTGGAATAAGAACTTATCTCTGTCCGTCTTCTGCAGGTCTTTTATATATAAGTTCAACTATACTTTTTTTCAAAAAGACACTTGCTTGCAAGCCTTTTCAAAAAATCGCTTGCAAGCCTTTTCAAAAAGGTTTGAACGCAAGCCTTTTCAAAAAAGGCTTGACCGAAAACCCCTGATAACGTTTAGATTTGACAACCTTATCCCCTAACCCTATCGGCGTGATCAACCGGCGCAACGGTTGCGGCACAACAGTTGTGCTCAAAAGGACTAGTTCAAATTCAGGATCTACTGGACTGTTCTCAAATTTGACTATATATGGACAAAGACAAATAATTTAAAACAATATCTCTTTATCTCTTGAAAGTGGAGATTATTAAGAAAAGCTTTTACTATTTATACTTATGTAGGCAAATCTGACATCTAGCCTGGCTATTAATTTATTGATTGTTGATTACTGATTGTTGATTACTGATTGTTGATTACTGATTACTGATTGTTGATTACTGATTACTGATTATTGATTACTGATTACTGATTATTGTTAACTATTCTTGAGGCCCAGCCATTCTGGAGTATTTTGGGTAACTTAATGTTTCATAGAGCATCTTTACTCTACTGACTAGTCTGCACAGATGCAGTTTTCATAATGTCTTTCTATGTAGCAGTGCTTTAGCGGTGTAGTTTAATAATTGTCAGGATGCCTTTAAGGCACCCTGCTGAATCCTACCCTTACTTATATTTTTTCAGTTGTTTCAGACAAGTTCCTTGTTGAAATACTTGTCATAAGAACTCATATCGAAATGCCCGTGTCCACTGAGGTTGAAAAGTATTGTTTTTTCTTCTCCGGTTTGTTTGCATTTGAGAGCTTCATCGATTGCGCAGCGGATAGCATGGGAAGACTCCGGAGCAGGGACTATACCCTCGGTCCGTGCGAATTGAACCGCAGCATCAAACACCGGGTACTGATCATATGAAACAGCTTCAATAAGCCCTTCAGCACAGAGTTTACTTATAATTGGAGAGGCTCCGTGATAGCGTAGCCCGCCTGCATGGATGGCAGGAGGCACATACTTGTGGTCCAGAGTATACATTTTTAGAAGCGGGGTCATTTCGGCTGTGTCCCCAAAGTCGTATCTGTATTCTCCTTCAGTCAGGGACGGACAGGCCGAGGGTTCGACTGCGATTACTCTCGGATTACGCTTTCCTTCAAGCCTGTCTTTAATAAACTCAAGGGATACTCCTGCAAGGTTACTTCCTCCTCCGCAGCAGCCTATAACTATGTCAGGATAGGTGTCAACCTTCTCAAGTTGTTTCTTGCATTCAGCCCCGATTACTGTCTGATGGAGCATAACATGGTTGAGGACACTTCCCAGAGAGTATTTCGTGCTATCGTGTTCGATTGCATCTTCTACGGCTTCACTGATTGCTATTCCCAGACTTCCCGGTGTTTCTGGCTGCTCCTTCAGGGTCTGTCTCCCGAATTCGGTGTCTTCACTCGGAGAGGGCACAACATTTCCTCCCCAGATTGTCATCATGGATTTACGATAAGGTTTCTGGTAATAACTGGAACGGACCATATAGACTTTACATTCGAGATCAAAGTAGTTGCAGGCAAGAGACAATGCACTTCCCCACTGCCCTGCACCGGTTTCGGTTGTGATCCTTTCGGTTCCTTCTTTCATGTTATAATAGGCCTGGGCAATTGAGGTATTTGTCTTATGGCTGCCTGCAGGGCTTACCCCTTCGTTTTTATAGTATATTTTTGCAGGAGTTTTGAGAAGCTTTTCCAGCCTGTGAGCCCTGTAAAGTGGGCTGGGTCTCCATAGCCTGTAAATCTCAAGTATCTCATCGGGAATATCAATAAACCTCTCACTGCTCATTTCCTGTTTAATGAGACTTTTGGGGAAAATCGGTTCAAGAGCTTCAGGACCTATAGGTTCCCAGGTTCTGGGATCGAGAGGTGGCTCGATAGGAGAAGAGAAGTCTGAAAGGACATTATACCACTGCTTAGGCATTTCGTTTTCATCAAGGATAATCTTGGTCTGTTCCATAGGTTTTCTCCGTCATTCGTTTATGCACAGATTCGTACTTCGACGTATATAAGTGTTATTTATTTTACAGTTAAGGTATTTACATTCCATTTATGTACTTCCTTATAGAGTGAAGTGTTTAAAGGAAAGCTGCTAAGCAAAAATAAGGCATGAAAAAGGATAAACACCAAAAATAAAAACTGAAAAAAAGGAAAAGTATTCGAAATAGACTTAAGTAGAGAAAATTACCAGTTACAAAAATAAAAAAATACTTTTACGGACAGAAATCAAAAAGTAAAAACATCAGAACTAAAACTTGATTCCCATAAAATAACTTAATTCTGATAAAAGTTTGATTTTAAGAATTTCGATGATTTGGAATGACTTGCCGATGCCTGAAATTCTTGACTCCTAACCGATTTTTACAGTATCTTTCTTCAAGCTCCGCAGCAAGTTTTCTCTTACCGGATTTACTGTATCTTTTCTGCAAGCTCCACAGCAAGTTTTGCCACTTCAGTGGCACATCCCCCTAGCAGGCGTATCATTGGTTCTTTTCCTGAGCCACCTTTATCATAGATGACTTTCGGCACACTTCCGTACTTTTTGATTGCTTCGGCTGTACCCCAGTCCATAGTACTGGTGTTTTCCGGTTCTTCAGCCCTGTCAAAAGAAGAAATTCCAAGTTTCATTTCTTTACAGGCTGCAAGTAATTCCATGGAGTACTTTACGTTAATTGCTGCCCTTATTTCAGGATTATATCGAAGTGACGAGAGAATGATCCTTGCTACATGTCGACTTGCCCCAAAATCCACACAGCCTACAGAAACTGCCCGTCCTCTGTGCCTTACTATCCTGCCTTCAACGGCTGCAATGTCTTCGTAGCTGTCAGCCTCGGGAATAGCCATTCCGATGTTACAGCCTACTTCGGGAATGAGTTTTGAAAAATCAGGGCTGCCTTCAAGAATCGAGACTGCGTCTTTTAATTCTCTTAAAACCAGATAGCGTTCTTTTTCCTCCAGAACTGCTCCAAGCTGGTTTACAGGACTTACTCCCCTGCCTGCAGGGCGACTCCTGAGAATTGCCTGTTCAACGAATTTCTTTGCTTTCCTTGCAGCTCCTTCCAGGTCCTCTCCTGAGGCTAAGAAGGCAGTCACTGCCGCAGAGTAAGTGCAGCCAGTACCGTGTGTTCCTCCTTTAACAAAAGTGCCTGGAACACGGGTAAAAGTCTCAGAGTCAGCCTCATAAATCAGGTCCGTGGCGTCCAGATGTCCTCCTGTAACAATGACAGCTTCAACACCCAGGTCTGCAATTTTCCTGGCTGCAACTTTTGCGTCTTCAGGTGTTTTGACAGTCATGCCAGCAAGTGCACCTGCTTCGGACGCGTTGGGTGTCGTAACCTTACAGAAGGGCAGCAGTTCTTCAGCAAGGACAGAGAGAGCTTCTTTTCGCAGCAGGTTCCCTCCTGCTTCAGCAGCTATAACGGGGTCCAGCACAAGAGAAAGCTCATGTTTCCTGACTTCTTTTGCAACTTCCCTTACGATCTCCGATGAGGCAAGCATACCGCTTTTTGCCCACCTGACCTCCATATCTGTGCAGACCGCTTCAATCTGACTGGCTACGGTTTCAGGAGTGAGGTCAAAGGCTTTCAACACTCCGGTAGTATTCTGTGCGGTAACCGATGTAATAGCGCAGGTCCCGTGCACTCCAAGAGCGGCAAAAGTCTTCAGATCCGCAGCAATCCCGGCTCCTCCTCCTGAGTCCGAGCCTGCAATAGTCAGAACGATTGGAGTTTTCACTTTTAAGGGTTTTTCGGTCATGGATTTCTCTCTTTTCTCATTGGTTTCCCTGTTATTCCAGGAACTTTTTCTTCTGGCAATGAGTTTAGGCAATAAGTTTAGTTATTTTAATATTGTGCCTTCCAGGAAGATTTTGCAATGTCCTGAGGAGATTCTTTATATAAATCTTACAGATGGCTTAAGTTCGACAATTTTAAACTATATTTTATTTCTCATGGAGGGTTTTTCCTATCTTAAGAAGTTCTCGTTCGTATTGCGCTTTTATCAGGGAGTACTTGAAGGAAATTTCGTTGGTATCAGATTTATTCCATTTAATATCAGGCTTTTTCCGCTTAATATCAGATTTTTTTTGCTTGATACCAGATTTTTTTTGCTTGATATCAGATTTTTTCTGCTCTATACCAGGTTTTTTTATACGGTAACTTAAAAATGGACATATTTCTTCGATACATTTATATAGTGTATTTGCGACTTTGATTCAAATAATCGAATTTAAGACGCGGCGATCAATTTAAATCTGGATTAACTATTTATATTGATATAGATAATGACTTGATTTATAATGTTTTAAGGGGACTGTAAGGATGGCAAACCGACCTCTGGATATTTTGAACAACGCACTGGATACACCTGTAATCGTTAGATTGAAAGGCGCACGCGAGTTTAGAGGCGAACTGAAAGGATACGATATTCACATGAACCTCGTGCTTGACAATGCTGAAGAACTAAGAGAAGGAGAAGTTGTAAGTAAGTTTAGCAGTGTCGTTATTCGCGGTGACAACGTGGTATACGTATCTCCGTAATCTATATCAAGCACTTCATCTATTATCGTTAAATCTCGGTGAGCTCCAGGACTTATTGTTACTGGCTACAGAGACTAAATTCAGATGAACAGAATCGCTTCAGATTATCGAATACTGCTCTAACAAATTAATTTTATCAGGAGATTTAGAATGAGTAAAGGTACGGCATCAATGGGAAAAAGGCAGAAACGCACACATGCTAAATGCAGGCGCTGTGGAAGTGTTTCTTTTAACGTGCATACAAAACAGTGTACTTCATGTGGTTTTGGAAAAACATCTCGTATAAGAGCTTACAAGTGGCAGGCAAAGTGCAAGTATTAAACCTGTCTGATCCACTTCCTCTATTTTTTACCTTTATCGGAGGTCAAAATTGAAAGAAGAATGTGGCGTAGCAGGCATAATTCTACCAGGCGACAGGCCACAATCCAATACTGTCGCATTCAAGCTATATTACGCCTTGTATGCCCTCCAGCACAGAGGACAGGAATCCACTGGCATAATGGTATATGATGGTACATCCTCTCATTCCATTAAAGGCATGGGTCTTGTCCCTGATGTGTATAACAAAGATTCTCTGGGGCACCTGATCGGAAATGTAGGAGTAGGGCATGTCCGTTACTCAACTACCGGAGGATCAAAAATCGAGAACTGCCAGCCCTTTATCCTGAATTTCAAAGGAGGAGCAGTTGCAATTGCCCATAACGGGAACCTGGTTAATGCCAGAACGCTCAAGGACGAACTGGAGTGCGAAGGCCGTATCTTTATCAGTGATTCCGATACCGAAGTTATCGGCCACCTTCTTGTAAAAGAATTGATAAGACACGATCCTATAGAATCAATCCGGAATGTCATGCGCAAACTTGTTGGTTCCTATTCTCTTGTTATCCATATCGACGGCGCTATATACGCTGTGCGGGACCCTCTTGGGCTTAAACCGCTATGTTTCGGGAAAGTCGATTGTGGATATGCAGTCTTCTCGGAAAGCGTAGCCCTTGATACCCTTAATGGCACCCTTATCAGGGATGTACGGCCAGGTGAGGTAATAGTTTTTACGGGCGACGGCTTTGAGAGTCATCAGATAGGAAACGAGCCTCATCCTGCGCACTGTGTGTTTGAGTTCATTTATTTTGCAAGACCCGATTCTATTATTGACGGAAAACTGGTCTACAAAGTGCGGGAAAATATCGGGAGGGAGCTTGCAAGAGAGCATCCGGTAGAGGCTGATGTTGTTTCTCCTGTTCCGGACTCCGGGATTACTTCGGCAATTGGCTATGCCAGGGAATCAGGCACTAAATACCTCGAAGGCCTGATGAAGAACCGTTATATAGGGCGTACATTTATCCTGCCTGGCCAGGAGCTGCGTGAAACCGCAGTCCGACTTAAAATGAATGCTATCCAGGATAATGTCAAAGGCAAACGTGTGGTTCTGGTTGACGACAGTATTGTCAGGGGTACAACCTCAAGGCGGATTATAGATATGGTCCGCAGGGCAGGTGCGTCAGAAATTCATTCAAGAGTAGGGAGCCCTGCAATTATTGCTCCCTGCTATCTGGGTATAGATATGGCTACTCGGCAGGAACTTATTGCTTCTTATAAAACCGTAAAAGAGGTTGAAAGCCTTATTAACGCGGATTCCCTCGGATATCTGAGTATTGACGGACTTATGAGGGCTCTTGAATGCGATAGGAGTGACATGTGCCTTGGCTGCCTCACAGGCGAGTATCCTGTAGAAATCCCTGGAGAAAACTGCATACGAAAACAGACACGTCTGGACGACTTCGACAATAAACCGGAAAGTCCCTGAACTACTCTTTCCAGTCTTTTTTAAGGGACTTTCTTCACTATTCTTTTTGAATTCTTACTATCTTTTTGAGTTCTTTCATCATCTATTTGATTCTCCACTACTCTTTTGATTTCTATCATTGTATTTTTGATTTATTCTCAATTTTATCTATTCTATGTTTGCTTGTTCTCGCTTTAAGCTCTTAAAAGTGTAACATTAATTATCCTGCTTCTTGGCCCATCCATTTCGGCAAAAAAGATTCTCTGCCAGGTCCCAAGCTCAAGTTTTCCTTCCGAAACAGGCAGGGCCTCGCTTGCTCCAAGCAGTACTGCTTTAAGATGGGAGTCTGCATTGTTATCTATGCGGTCGTGCCTGTACCCTGCATCGGCAGGGACCAGTTTGTTTAAAAGATTGAGAATGTCGTCTTTCAGTCCGTTTTCATTCTCATTTATTATGATGCCTGCAGTGGTATGTCGTGTGCTGATAAGGCATATGCCTTCAGATATTTCGCTTTTCCTTATTTCTTCCTGAACTTGTGAAGTGATATCAACCAGTTCAATGCGTTTGGACGTATCAATTTTAAGTTTCAAAGTCTCTCCTCTAAAGTTTTCCAAATTCCATTTCAGTCTTTTCTTACAAAAAATGTATTGATTCAGTGTAATATTTTCAAAAAGCTGGATCTGATCTGGAAAAGTATTACTCTAAAAAATAATACTCGGAAAATCATAATTCAGAAAATAATAATTCAGAAAATCATAATTCAGAAAATAATAATCGGAAAATAATACTTTAGAAAAATAAAATTCAGAAAATTATAGTAATCTAAAAATAGTGGCCAGAGGGTAGTTTTTCCAACCTAACTGCGATAAGTAAATTTACTCGCTTGTCAGATCAGATCAGTAACCCTCACTGTCTTACTACAATTTACTCTGTTTTATCTTTTCTTACTTCTATACAAGAAAACACAGAATAAACATACAACGCCGCTGATTATACTAAATCCCGGAGATTTTGTACTTTCTTCAGTGACATTATTTTCAATAGTGTTTGTACTGCTGCTTGAGTTATTGCTTGCGTTACTACCTTCACTAATGCTTGCAGTATTGCCTGCATTACTGCCTGTAGTGCTATTTACGGCTGTTTGAGCAGGCTCTGCATTTATTGTGTTGCCTTCGTCCTTTGTGCCTGTTATTGCGAAGGAAGAGTAGCCAGGCACATTTGCTGTGAAATGCAAGAACTGGTCATCTTCACCTGTTAGATTTACTGGCAGTTGTATCCATTCTTTTTTCTCGTCATCGTACCAATCAAGTAGAATTGAGGACTTGTTTATGTTATTCTCGTTTACCCATGATGTATTAACTTTAAAATTGACCGATGAACTCTCAATATTCTTTGAGTTGCCATAACCGCCGTTTCCAACCCATATATTGAATGATTTGTAGACAATACCTTCAGGAAGCTTGGAAACCAGGCTTGACTTATTTTTCAGTTCCTCTACTATTGTAGTGGTCTTTCCTACGGTTTTTGTTGATCTGAATGTTATCGATTCAACACAGGTTACGTTATTAGTAAAATTAAAATTCACATCCTTTCCACTGGCAATAAAGTTCTGTAAATTTTCTTTTACCTGGACATTACTGGCTGGTTCGGGGGACCCACCAATGCCACCACTGCTACCTCCGCTCTTGTGGCTGTGTCCTCCACTATTGCTGTCACGGCCACTATCACTATCACTGCTACTGTCGCTTTCGCTATTACTATCGCTGTCGCTGTTGCTATCACTTTCGCTGTTACTGTCACTGTTGCCGATAGTGTCACTATTACTGTTGCTGTCGCTTGAATTGCTTTCTTCCAGTACGTTTATTGTAGTGATTTTCGAGGACGTTTTGTTTTCATTAACTACTGTCAGGTTAACATCATAGTTTCCGGCTGAAGAATATATGTACAACGGCTCCTGCTCGGTTGAAGTATTTCCGTCTCCAAAATTCCAGTGCCATTCGTTTGCGTTTTGCGACAGATCTGTAAATTGCACATATAGAGGTGCATTGCCGCTCGTGGTATCTGCATCAAAATCCGCTACAGGAAGGGTTTCTTCTTGATCCGGCTCTCCCTCAACATTTATATTCAGGGTTTTCGAGCTCGAGCCATTTTCATTATTTACGGTCAGGATAACAGTATAGTTTCCTGCTGAGAAATAAGTATAGTCCGGGCTCTGCTCGGTTGAAGTTTCTCCGTCTCCAAAATCCCAGTTCCATTCGTTCGCATTTTGCGATAGATCTGTAAATTGCACAGAAAGAGGAGCAGGGCCACTCGTGGTATCTGCACTAAAGTTCGCTACAGGATCCACTTTTTCCGGAACTGGTTCGCTCTGAACAGTTACTTCTTGAGTTTTTGAATTTGAGCCCTTTTCATTATTTACAGTCAGGACAACGTTATAGTTTCCTGCTTCAGAGTAGGTATGCTTTGGGTTTTTCTCTATCGAAGTACTTCCGTCTCCAAAACTCCATGCCCAGGAAGTTGCATCCGTACTTTTATCAGTAAATGCTACATTCAACGGAGCTTTTCCAGAGGTAGGAGACATAGAGAATGCAGCAACCGGCACGTTTACATCATTATTATCAGGAGTTTCATCGCTATCCGTGTCATCGCTTCCACCAGGGTTCCATCTCGCATAATACGGCATTCCTTCCTGATACACGCCACTAACACTTTCTGTGTTAACTGTCTTTGTCTCAAAAGATGTATCTATGAACTGCCCACTCCCTATGTATATTCCCACGTGACTGGTAAGCCAGTAGTTCCTGTTGTTTTTAGTAATGTCTTTTTTCCAAAAAATTATATCACCGGGCTTCGGAGAAGCTGTAGTAACATAATATGCATTTTTTTTCATGTTAGGCACAGTTTGGAAAACTATGTCTTTGGCTCCGGTTTGCTTGTATACTTGATATACTAAATGAGAGCAATCAATGCCCGATCTGCTGTTACCTCCATGCACGGATTTAACTCCAATCCAGCCTTTTGTGGCTGCTACTACCGCGGACTCGGATGTTCCTGCAGGAGCTGCTGATACGAGGGGTATGAATGCTATTAAGATAGCTACAAGGAGTATGGCTATTAGTTGATATTTTTTAATCTTCATTTTTGCTCAGTGCCTGTGTTTTACTAACTTAGTTATACTATCTGCATTTATTATCATTAGAGTAACGCAATGACTCAACTGACTTTTAAAAACATAACTCAGCTTGAACATAAGCTTAATACCAGTACTCGTTTATGAACGTGAAGGTGAATACATTGACAGTACTCGTTTATGAACGTGAAGGTGAATACATTGACAGTACTCGTTTATGAACGTGAAGGTGAATACATTGACAGTACTCGTTTATGGACGTGAAGTTGAACACATTAACCTTTCACATTTATAATCATACAGTTAGATTTATGCAGTATTCTCTTTATTAAATATCTAGATTTTCCTTTATGGAACTGGCTTTCCTAATAAAGTGTCAGCAACTTTCGCCTTAAAATGTAGAAATGTAATTGTTCTGATGCGTAATATATGTCCAACAGTTTAACTTTGAGTTATGAGACAATGAAAAAAGTGGCAAAAAAAAGGAGTTTAAAACCTTTAAATCGAAAAAAAGTCCGTTTATTACTGATTATTATCGGGCAGTCCTTTTTATCGGACAGTCCTTTTAAGTCATGTGGCTGCATTAATTGATTTCACAACATCGCAGTATAAAGTTAAAAGCAACGGCACAAATATTTGCAAGTTCGATGTCCAGTGCAGCCTTACGATACTGTTTTTGTTCGAATTGTGTCATCAAGCTTCTTCAGCGTTGCAAGCATTATTTGCAGGCTCTCCTTGTATGCAAGGATGTCCTCTTCGTCCAGCTTTCTGAGAATCTCTGAAGCATTTTCTTCAAGTTCTCCCATGAACCAGTCTCTGTAAGCTATTCCATTTTCGGTGAGAGAAATAAGGGTTTTTCTCCTATCCTGGGGGTCTTTTTTCCTGCAAACAAGCCCTTCTCTTTCCAGAGCATCGATCATACTTGTCAAGCTTCCCTTCTGAAGATCAAGACATTTTCCCAGGGTTGTAGGCATAATGTTGTCTATTGACCCAATAATCATAATTGCTCTATTCTGATTTTTATTGAGGTTATAAGGACTCTCCCCTGGTTTGTGAAAAATTTTAGCAAAATTTTTTTGAAACAGATTGATTATCTCAAACTGGAGTTTTACTGTTTCTTTTATCTTCTCTTCCTTCATTGATATCACAGTCAGGGTTTTTTGCAGTTTTATTTGCAGTCAATATTCGGATGATAAAGGCAGGATAGTAGCCATTAGAGGTCTTTTTCCTTGAAGTTCCTTATCCAGTAGACTTATTTGCGAGGTGTTTCTTAATTGAATCTGCTGTCCTAATGGATTTTACGAATTTTCTTGAGTTTGACTGAGCTTTAATTGTACCTTATCATCCGAATTGTGACCGTTTTTACTTACTATTCAGTTTCTTACTGTTAGATTTCAAACTAAAAATGAACCGGTTTTATTTATATTTTATGATTTGTAATTAAGGCCTATTTAAGCGTTAGGCATCGGTGTATAATCAAAGATTTTCTCGGTTTCACATTTGCTATCTTTGGCCTTTCTTATAAAAGTGGGCACAGTCAAAGCTCCTTGTACTTCTCGTGAGGAGATAATCCTCAACATAAAAACCCAAACCTACAAGGTATGAACTTACAGGGTATGGACCTACAGGATATGGATCTACAGGATATGCTACAAGATATGAACCTATACAAAACATGAGCCTATAAGTTATGGACTACAGGATATGCTACAGGATAGTTTCTCTCTAAAAGTAGCTCTTTTTACGAATCCTTACTTAGTGGAAAGTTCTGTTTCCCATATTAACCATCATACCAGATTTCCCAAACCGATAGGAAAATTCCAAGCTGCTAGAAAAAGGGATTTATGTTTAAAAATCAATAGCTTCTTACGGTTAGGTGAGCTTCATTGTAAAGATAAACTTAAAATAGAATATATCTTTCGAACCTGGAACTCTGAAAAACGATACTGAATGGGTACTGAATGGGTACTGAATGGGTGCTGAATGGATACTGAATGGATACTGAATGGATACTGAATGGATACTGAATAGATACTGAATGGGTACTGAATAGATACTGAATAGATACTGAATGAAATCAGGCGGCAAAACCTACGGATCTATTTATATAACTTATAATAAAAAGTCGCAAAAACACCTGATGAATTACTTCCACATAAAAATCTGTAGATAATTATCCATTCAGCATTTTCCTCCTACTGCCCCCTCTTTTATCACACACCTCAAATACACCTGCACCCACACAAAAGAAATAATTGAACCGATTACTGTACCCACAACCAGTCCCCACCAGACTCCGAGTAACCCCCAGTCGAGTACGAACACAAAAAGTAAGGAAAAAAATAGAGTCATCACAAGACTTCGCAGAAGAGTAGCAGCAAGGGCGCTTGTGCCCTTTCCTGCACCCTGGAAGAGAGAACCTGCGAGCATTCCGAAGGCTACAACTGGATAGAAAATCGTCATAATTTTAAGGAGTCTTGTCAGTTCAGGAGCTATATGGGCTGCATTTTCGGTATGTGTAAAGACAGCAGCAATGTCTGGGGCAAAAAAATACACTATGGCGGCAATTATCATTTCTACGAGAAAACCGACTTCAATTGCGTATATAAGGGTGTTCTGTGCTTTTTTAAAGTCCTTCTCTCCAAAGGCAGCTCCACTGATTGAGACTACAGCGATTGAAACTCCTATAAGAGGAGAAACTGCAATACTTGTTACTCTCCAGGCTGTTGCGTAAACTGCAACTCCATCCGTACCACCAACGGCTGCAATAACAAAGTTCATTATAAGGGCGGTCAGTGCCAGAGCAAGCTGTTCTATTGATGAGGGAATTCCTACTCGGAAAATATCCCTGACAATTAATTTGTTGAATTTGAAAGAGTGAAACCTGAAAGAAATATAGGTGTCTTTTTTAATAAAAAACCAGTAGAACATCAGCAGTCCTGAGATGGCAAAAGAGATAACTGTAGCCAGTGCTGCTCCTGCGACCCCAAGCCCCAGGGTATATATAAAAATGGGGTCAAGCACTATATTAAGACCCGAACCCAGAATCATGGACCTCATAGCTCTTTTTGAATCTCCTTCACTTCTCAGGATGGAATTCGCAATATTTGTAAAAAAGAAAGCAAAACTGCCTGCAAAAATCACTCTGGCATATTCTACTCCCAATCCTGTCGTTCTTCCAGCCCCACTGTAAATAAAAAGATCCTTTATAATCGCAAGTCCAAGAACTGTAAGGGCAACTGTGAAGATGAGCATTATCACGAGGGTATGAACTGCAACATTATCCGCACCTGCTTTATCCCTGGCTCCTATGCGTCGAGAAATTGCAGCCCCTCCGCCGACTCCTAGTCCGCCAGTAAGCGCCATCTGGATTACATAAAATGGAAAAGCAAATCCAATAGCAGCCAGGGCATCAGCTCCAAGCCCGGAAACCCAGAAGGTATCAGTAAGACTGTATATAGTCTGGACAGACATGGCAACTATAATAGGAATTGAAAGTTTGACAACGGCTTTCCTGGGATCACCGAGAAGAATATTCACTCCTTCTGTACTCTTTGGAGGAACTCCTTCTTTCTCTTTCATCCTGTCCCATGAGTACTCGTCAGCGTCTTTGCTTCCGGTTAATGATCCGCTGTTCATTTTCTCCCGCCGTTTCCAGAACTACCTGCAGTTATGATGAGATTTGAGATGTGAAATCTTCATTTTATGGAGAAAGGGTCATGAGTTTTATATATAAAAAAGTAATACTCAAAACCATCCTTTATTGAATCGCTATTTACTGTTAGGCTTATTGACCATATATAGAGATGATAACAATATGAAAACAGTAATATTTAAAAGTCACAATTTTAAAAATAATCCGTTTACTTTTTCTTATAGGGCAGAAAAAGCATGATTTATCGTTTTAGTGCTCAAAGAGTGGAATTTTTATTTCAAATTGTATCTTTGTGATAATTTCTGGAGCAAAAAGGTGAATATTATGTTTTCCAAGTCAGAATTTAGAGAAGTAGTAAAGTCTATGGGTCTTGTTTTTGGAGATATCGGGACAAGTCCTATTTATACTTTGACCGTTATTTTCCTTCTAACAAGACCTACACCCGCTCACATAATAGGAGTTTTATCTTTAATTATCTGGACACTCATCATACTTGTGACTCTGGAATACGCCTGGCTTGCCATGAGTCTGGGTAAAAAAGGGGAAGGAGGTACGATAGTTTTAAAAGAAATACTCGTTCCTCTGCTCAAGTCGAGTAGAAACGTAGCTCTGGTCACATTGTTAGCTTATATAGGAACATCTTTCCTCATGGGAGATGGAGTAATTACTCCTGCAATAAGTATTCTGAGTGCAGTCGAGGGCTTGCGAATTATTCCTCAGTTCGAAAACATAAGCCAGGGAACTATTATACTTATTTCTGCCGCAATTGCAGTAGCACTTTTTTCAGTCCAGAGTAAGGGAATAGAAAAGATTACGTGGGTTTTTGGGCCTATAATGGTTCTATGGTTTGCAGCCATTGGTTTTTCAGGTATCGCCTCTATTTTCCATACTCCAGAAGTACTTAACGCTATCAATCCTTATTATGCTATCAGGTTTCTTCTGGATAACGGGATTATAGGATTTTTTGTACTATCCGAAGTCATCCTGTGCGCTACGGGAGGTGAAGCATTATATGCTGATATGGGACACCTGGGAAGAGAGCCTATCTTAAAAGCCTGGAGATTCGTGTTTGTAGCACTGGTTTTAAATTATCTGGGACAGGGTGCGTTCCTTCTCAGAAATCCTGGTTCGACAAACTTTTTATTCGAAATGATAAATCAGCAGGCAAACATACTTTATATCCCATTCCTTCTCCTCAGTATCATAGCTACAATTATCGCTTCTCAGGCTATGATCAGCGGTATGTTCTCTATAGTATATCAGGGAATAACAACTCGGATAATTCCAATGCTGAAGATTGATTATACCTCCGGGATATTAAAGTCCCAAATCTACATAAGTACCATAAACTGGCTTCTCCTGGTTTCTGTATTATTTATGATGCTTGTATTTAGAGAGTCGGCCAGACTTGCAGCTGCATATGGGTTAGCAGTTACAGGAACCATGTCTATTACGGGCATAATGATGACTTCGATATTTTACCATAGAAAAGATATAACTAAAGCTATTATTTCTTTATTTATAACACTTATTGACATAGTATTCCTTCTCTCAAATAGCTATAAAATCCCCCATGGGGGCTACTGGTCAATCATCATAGCGGCTTTTATTCTCTCTCTTATACTTATATATACATCCGGACAAAAGAAACTGTATGAACTGATGAAACTCATGAGTGCTAAAGACTTTCTTGAAAAATATAATTATTTATATGCTACCCAAAATAAAATTATGGGGACCGCCCTCTTCTTTACACGTGACATCGAAAGAATTCCCCAGTACATTTCCCATGTGATGTTTAAAAACAACATCATTTATGAAAATAATATTTTTATTTCCATTATCAAGTCTGACAGCCCGTTCGGAATAGAAAGCTCATTCACAAAAGAACCGGCAAAAGGATTAAAAATTTTGGAAATACGAGCAGGATACATGGAAATTGTTAATGTTGAACAGATTCTTGAAGACCAGGGCGTTCACGAAAAAACCATTTTCTACGGAGTAGAGGATATTTTTACTAATAACTTAATCTGGAGAGTCTTTTCTATAATCAAAAAGATATCGCCTTCCTTTGTCCAGTTTTACAGGCTTCCTACTGACGAACTCCATGGGGTTATGACGAGGTTTGAAATGTAAACTGATAAAAACGGAAATACACATTTCAAGCTTTCAACCTGGGTTTAGGGCAAAAACTCGGCAGTCTGAAATTGTGGAAGTAACAAGAAGTCTTAGTTTCATGATTCTATGTTACTTTCTATAGCTTTTTGTAATAAGAATTTGAGTTTTTCCTTTTATGATTTCTTTGATTTCTATTTTTCCTTTTTAACCATTAAACTAAACATGAAAAAATGGATCTATTTTTCCTTCAGTTACACTTTAATTCTTTTAGCCTGATTTATCTTCTTAACGGCATAAACTCCTAACAGGCCTATAGCTGCAGGTAATATTCCGAGTCTGGGAACCCTAAATGAGCTCTCTTCTTTGGCTTTTTTTACTCTTCCTATCTCTGTTTCGGCTCCTCTGTTCTCAACAGAGCTAGAGCCTGCTCGGAAATTACGGAAGTTTCTTGACTTTAAAGTGATGGATTAGTTAGTTGATGGATTAGTTAGTTGATGGATTAGTTAGTTGATGGATTAGTTAGTTGATGGATTAGTTAGTTGATGGATTAGTTAGTTGATGGATTAGTTAGTTGATGGATTAGTTAGTTTGTGAACTAGTTAGTTTGTGAATCAGTTAGTTTGTGAATCAGTTAGTTTGTGAATCAGTTAGTCTTTAAAATTTTTGATGTTATTTCGTTTACTACTTGCTTATCGGCTGTGTCAGTAACAGTAATTGTACGCCTGGCTCCAGGTTATTTATGCCATCATTACTTTTAATACACGAATCTAGACATTCAAACAAAAATTAGCCGAAATCTTAAACCACAATTCTTATCTGTATTAAATTATGTGGTGAATTAAGTAATATTTTATAACTGAAAAATGCGAATCAAAAATCGAACAACTTCATCCTGGTTTACATGCCTGCTCCTGGTAATAAACGATCCCTATGTTATCATGTTTTCAGGATTTGGTTTTTAGCATTATTCGCTTGCTTTTTGCTATTTCACTCTATGCAATTTGAAGTCAGAGCTGAAAATTAGCCTGCTTTGCTTAACAAAAAATTTCACAAAATATGAATTTTCAAGTCTAAAATCTAATTAGAGAGTCTCACAAAGGCGAGAAGATGAAGAACCGAGTAGTACCATTAGCTGTCAACCCTGAGAATAAAACAGAGACCATACTTAATCAACCCGAGCATATGAAGACTTTTTTCCATAAATCTGCTTCGTTCGGAGTACCAGGTATGTACTCTCCCTTAACGAAAAGCAATAGAATCGGCCTTATCCGAGGTGACGTGGCTGAGTATAAACTTAAGATAAATGTCGGATCCGGAGAGTATGATTACATTATACTCACCAATTATGTAAAAGAAAAGAGTCCCTGGAGTATAGCTCAAAGTAAAAACTTAATAATCCTGCCCGGTCAAGCTTTGACTGAAAGTTTCTATTCCGATATGGCTATATACTACGCTCAGCAAGGATACAGCACATACATTCTGGATAGAAGAGAGACAAATGTTCCTATAAATGAGACCGATTTCAGTTACATGGAAAACTGGACCATTGACAGTTACCTGAGTGATACATACAACGGCATAGCAGTATCAAGATTTCATACAGCTTTCCTGAGTGATAAAGCTGTAGAGGACATAGAGGTTATGGCAATTGGCCACAGTCATGGGGCCTTGATTCTTACTGCTTACGGAGCTAGCAAGTACAACGACTTTGTTTTAGGCTCGGTTAACAGAATGGTTCCTGTTGATATCGTTATTAAGTACGAGCCTAAATATTCGGAGTTAATAAGCTCTCAGGCACAGGAATTTGACACTATTTCCAGATGTTTGGAAAACAGGACATATAACAGCAGCAATATGGCTACCATGATTCAGCTAGCCAATCTGGCTTTAACCGATCCTGACCGAGAATCCATTTTTCAACCTGACCTTACAAACAGACAACTTTTCCGGCTTATGGCTACCCAAACTTATGCATTCAATGCATACCCCTATACTCCGAATTATCATTACTGGAGCGGAGATCTGGATGGCCTTTATTATGTTGATGAAAACAGGCTACTTAACTTGACCTTAACCGGAGGGGCTGTTCCTTATGCACCTAAATACCTGGATCTTTATATGGCCGGATTGATGGGAAATGTGGAAGGCTATGAGATTGACTTTTCAAGAATAAGCTCCCCTCTTCTTTATATAGGGCTTGGGGGAGGTTTCAGCGACTACGGTTCCTGGTGGTATAAAAACGAGGTAGGAAAAATAAATAATAAAGTTACTTATATAGGCTGGAAGAACCAGGGTCATGGTAGCATAGCCCTTGATTATAACTCTCATGAGCTATGGGCAATTATACATAACTGGATAATGAGCAACTAGTTCTGAAAAACAAGAACCGTAAAGGGAAAAATCTGGAAAAACGTTCTATATCGAATATCTATAAACATTCTATATCGAACATCTAAAAATATTCGATACTTAATAGCCAAAAAGTATTCTATATCCTAAAATCTGAAAAATATTTAATATCTTACAGTTGAAACGATATCAGTATCTTGATGGCTTATCGACTCAAACTTAAATAGGGATTAATAAGAAATTCGGGAAAAGAGCTCTTGCCTGTTTCAGGCTGAGGCTCCATCAGTTTTTGTAATATGTTTTGTTTTTAAAAGTGCTTTCAAGAAATATTCTGCCCATATGTACATCAACAGAGAACCTATTCCATTGCCTATGACTAAACCCCACCAGGCTCCTACTTGTCCCATATTAAAGGTAAAAGCCAGGAGAGCTGCAAAGAGAGGGGTAAAGACAATAGTTCTGAGGAGGGTAGCAATCAGGGAGTTAAGACCTTTTCCTGCACCCTGGAAAAAGGAGGACGAAAAGAGGCCAAGTGCAAGCATGGGGTAGAAAGTACACATCACACGCAGGAAGTGCGCAAGATCGTCAGTTATGTGGGCTCCACCTTCTGACTGTGTAAATATAGATGCTATCGGCATGGCAAAAGCAAAAATAAAAGCCCCGGCTACACACTCTATCAGGAATCCGACTCTGGTTGAATAGGAAAGGGCAGCCTTTGCCTTTATATAATCATGGGCTCCGATTGCAGCCCCACATACGGAAATTACGGCAGTCGCCATTCCCAATAAAGGAGAAGTTGCAATTGTAGCTATTCTCCATCCCGTTGCATAGACCGCAACTCCGTCGGTGCTACTTACAAGCACAATAATGTAGTTCATGAATATCATTGACAGGGACATGGAAAGCTGCTGGGCTGAAGCCGGAAGTGCAACACTGAAGATCTCTTTTACAATGCTTTTCTCAAAGCGGAAATCCTTGAAGTTAAAGGCTACATAGGTATCTTTCTTGAAGAACAGCCAGTTTGCCATCATAACACAGGATACCCCTATGGAAAGTACAGTAGCCCAGGCTGCACCTGCAATTCCCATATTAAGCGTATATATGAATATGGGGTCAAGGATAACGTTCAGTACCCCGCCTAAAATCATAGCCTTCATGGCTCGTTTCGAATCTCCTTCGCTTCGAAGAATCGCATTGGCTACATTGGAAAAGAAAATTATAATGCTTCCAAGAAAAATAGCTCTGGCATACGCTACTGCAAGTCCTGTAGCTTTTCCGGCTCCTGCAAGGGCAAAGAGCTGAGGGGCAAAGAGATAAAACGGTACTGTAAATGCAATAGAGAGCAAGATAATTACGATTATTGTATGTACGGCTACGTTGTCTGCACCGGCTTTATCCCTGGCTCCGATCATACGGGAGATTGCAGATCCTCCTCCTATGCCTATTCCGTTTGACAGAGCCATGCTTATAAAGAAAAACGGGAACACAAAACCCATTGCTGCAAGGGCGTCGGCTCCAAGTCCGGAAACCCAGTAAGTATCAATAAGGCTGTAAATTGTCTGCACGGACATAGCAACTATCATTGGGATTGACAGCTTTATTATGGCTTTTTTCGGATCTCCTTGCAGGATTTTTACGCCATCCGTCTCTTTTTTTCCGGAATAGCCGGCAGAAACTTCACTTTCATCTTCATTAATTTTCATCTATTGCATCTTCCTTAACAAATCGTTTTTAAAACAGGGATTCAAAAGTTTTTAAGTCACTTTCTGTAGTAATTGGCTCTTCTGTATTATATCTTCTGTATTGAGAATTAAGGTATACTTTCTTTCTCACATACAGGCACAGTTATCTACTATCCAAACGTTCCTGCAGGTCTTCCGGTTTTTTCTATTTTCCAGGTACTTTTATTTCAGAACCAGTAAAACATGTGCAGTACGTTTCAGGTTGCAAAACCGTACTTAAGTGATACTCCCCATATCTAATCTCAAGAACGGGAATTTGGTGCTTACATTACTTGTTATTTAATTGAATTGTTAGATTCCTAACTAAATAGGCCAGGATCTATTTATATTTTTCTGACCTTTATAAGCAGATTTTTAGAATAAAACAGGTTTTTGAGATAAATAACCAAAATTTGCATAAAAGTTATTTTAAAACTATAGTTGATTCTATAATTGGAACAATATATTTACTTCAAAGCAATTATATATACAAATTTAAAAAAATTTTTGATATATTATTTAAAGTCAAGAATGCTAATTCTCCAATTGTAGAAAAAAGATCTAGTTTTTGGACAGCCTGATAAAGAGTATTTAAGCATTTAAGTCTTCTATAAGCCTTAATCATAATTTTATTTTAAGTCCTGGCTTTTCAGAACTTTTGCTTTAGATCGAGTTTCAGTTTACTTCTTTCCTCCGCACAGTACCAGTGCCGCCCTTACTGCACTGTCAGGAGTAAAAAAGACCGGCATTCCGATGGCTGTAAAAGCCGAAGCCACTTCCCTGCTGAATCTTCCGCCCGGAGAACAGATTAGAACCGGTTTTTCACAGTGAATGGCAAAGGCTTTGATTTTTTCAGCTACCTCTTTGGAAAGAAGAGGCGGGCCCCATAACAGGCTCACTATCGCAAGATCGTATTCTTCCCCAAAAGCTTCCTGTAGAGCATCAATGTAGTGTTCGTCCTTAACGTTGCCTGTCAGATCAACAGGATTTCTTACGGAAGCAAAGGCAGGAAGTTTTTTTTCCAGTTTTTCCATAACTTCTTTAGAGAGATCGGGAACCTTGAGTCCAGCCTCCTCACAGGCATCAGCAATGGAAATTCCAATCCCTCCTCCATCAGTTATTATGAGAATTCTATTTCCTCTTACCAGCGGATACCTGTTAAGGACTTTGCAGGCGTCTTTTAATTCTTCATAACTTTCAACTTCTATTACACCTGCTTTCCTGAAAGCGGCTTCATAAGCTTCATATCTTCCACTAATAGCTCCTGTATGAGAACTTGCAGCCTTTGCGCCTGGTTCCCTTTTTCCGACTTTAAGAGCCACTACAGGCTTTTTTTGCACGCATTCCGATGCAGTGGCAAGGAACCTGCGTCCGTTTCCCACAGACTCGATGTAGAGAGCAACGGCTTTTGTTGCTTCGTCTCCTGCCAGGAATTCAAGGCAGTCACTCTCATCAACATCCACCTTATTTCCGTAACTTACTACCCGTGAAATCCCTGCTCCTTCGTTTGCCATTTCGTCCATGATCATAGCGGCAAAAGAGCCGCTTTGAGTAAGCACCGAAACTCCATCTCTTACAGGCCTTTCGACCTTATCGCTGCTTATAAAAAAAGTATCCACTTTTGAGACTGTATCGTAGATTCCAAGGCAGTTCGGTCCCATAGCCCGGATGCCTTTCTTTTCTAAAATTTCTTTCAGGCGGATTTCCATTTCCTTTCCTTCAGGCCCGGTTTCCCGAAAACCGGAGCTGACAATTATTGCTCCCTTTATATTCTCAACATGGCCGTTGAGGATTTCAAGAACAGTAGAAGCCGGAACTGCAAAAATTGCAATATCGATCCTGTCTTTTATCTCGTCAGGAGCCGGATAGCATTTAAGCCCCCTGATTTCCTGGTAACCCGGATTTATGGGATATATCTTTCCCTGAAATCCCATTTTCAGCAGGTTTTCCAGGATTGTAAAGGAGAGCTTTTTCGGGTTTGGTGAGGCTCCTATCAGGGCTATGCTTTCAGGCTTGAAGAAAAAGTCGATCTGTCCTTCAGTGGTCATTATGGCCTTCCGAATAATCTGAGTTATATTGAGATTATATTGAGATTACTTGAGATTATATCGAGATTATATTGAGATTATATCGAGATTATATTGAGATTATATCGAGATTATATTGAGATTATATTAAGGTTAATATTGAGATTACAGTTTTGAGTTTAAATATTTGCACTTAACAAACTTCTAATTTCTAATATAGAAACAAGTAAAATCTAATAAAATTTGAATGGATAATAAAAGCTAATTATAAGGCCTTTAAATAAATTTGAAGAGCTTTTCAGAACCTTTAATTACTACAATCCTGGAAAACCTGAACGAATAAAAGTTTCGGTGCCCTTGTCAGCACCTTTGAGTGCCTTCCCAGCACCTTTGAGTGCCTTCCCAGCACACCTTTCTTACTCAGGAATGGTTGAGATATAACTTCAAGTTTTTCGGTCATGGCTTCTTTACAGTTACATTTTTCAAGTGTTGTTAATGACAATGTAACGCATAAGACTTGAAGCTATCTTCATCATTCCTTAGTTACGATCTAACGTTCACAGTACATGCAAATAGCCTTTTCGCATTCCTCATTCTGGAATTTCCACTTCAGCCCCCAGCGTTTGATTGCCTGTATTATTTTTACGAAGTCCACTCCGCTTTCGGTCAGGTAATATTCGGATTTTGGAGGGTTTGTTGAATTATCAATCTTCTTTTCAATCAGGCCTTCAGTTTCCAGCTCTGTCAGCCTCTCGGAGAGAATTTTGGGAGTTATGTATCCAAGTTTCCTTTTAAGCTCATTAAAGCGCTTTTCCTTCTTTTCCCCTTTGTGCAGCTCCAGAAGGATATGGATTGTCCATCTTTTCCCGATGATATTCATGGTCTTGTAGACTGTACAGTCTTTCATGGTATAAACATAGAAACTGTCCAATATATAAATTAGTATCTCTAATATACTAATATCAAAAAAATACTAATATATCACATATTTTATAAATATGTGCATGTAATTTTTTGTATAAGTTCCCCAGATCTGGCAAAAATAACGTCAGAATTCTGGGAATTTAAATATGCAGTAAATTCAGACAGTTTGGAGTGAATGATAATCATGAAGGACAACTTACCGGAAAAAGGTGCAATTGTTCAGAGAGACCGTGAAACCTATGCAATCGCCCCTCATATCCCAGGAGGAATTGCTGACCCAAAAACCCTCAGGAAGATAGCCGATGTTGCGGAAAAATATGGTGCTGCTGCTCTTAAGATGACTTCTGCACAGAGGATTGCAATCGTGGGCCTGAAGGAAGAAGACCTTGATAATGCATGGGCTGATCTGGACATGAAACCAGGTGCAGCTGTAGGGCTTTGCGTAAGAAGTGTAAAGTTCTGTCCTGGGACCACTTTCTGCAAGCAAGGAAAACAGGATGCAGTAGGTCTGGGTCTTAAACTGGATGAAAAATACCACGGAATGTCGATGCCTTCCAAGTTCAAGATGGCAGTTTCCGGTTGTCCTAACTCTTGCTCTGAACCTGCTATTAAGGACATAGGGGTAATGGGCACTGCTAAAGGATATACCCTTATGGTAGGAGGTGCTGCAGCTGCAAGTCCAAGACTTGCTGAGGTTGTCGCAAAAGAACTGTCAGAAGAGGAAGTTCTTGATGCAATCGAGAGAA
Source organism: Methanosarcina barkeri 3 (assembly GCF_000970305.1). GTDB lineage: Archaea > Halobacteriota > Methanosarcinia > Methanosarcinales > Methanosarcinaceae > Methanosarcina > Methanosarcina barkeri_A. Next base: position 1,940,465 of record NZ_CP009517.1, on the reverse strand, counting down.
TTGTTAATTTCTATAAAAGTTCCGGTACGAAAAAGAGGCTTGGAAGGTTCATTGAGGACACAGGCCTTGAGAGTTTCAAATCCCAGGTAGGCCTGTAAAACCAGGTAGCTTTTGTGTGGTATTCTTTACCAACTCTTAAGCCAAGGATAAACCCAGAATTTCAGGTTTTGAAATTCATAATACTTTCCAAGTAGCGAAAAATTATACCGACCAGGCATATATATGACAGACGCTAGTACGAGATCTAACTGATAGCGATGATATAATATAATCTAATTGATAGATGAATATTATAATAGAATCTAACTGATAAGTGGATATCAAAAGAATCTAACTGATAAGTGGATATCAAAAGAATCTAACTGATAAGTGGATATCAAAAGAATCTAACTGCTAAATGGATCTCAGAATTGAATATTAACATAATCAAAAACGTTAGAGTTTTCGCATAAGCCTGGTCGGTATTAATACTAAGGCACGGTGTTAAGGCATAATGCTAAGCTAAGGCATGATGCTGAAAAACAAAAAACTATATTGTCAAAGGGGGAGAATTAATGAAAATTACTGAGATGAAATCTTCACCTGAAAAACCGAACCCTCATAATGTGAGTGTCCGGATACTCTATAATACCGATCACGCTCAGGCAGTACATATAGAACTTAAGCCAGGGGAAGCTTTAAAAAAGCATACTACTCCAACAGATGTCTTTTTCTACATTCTTGAAGGAAAAGGCATTGTTGAGATTGGCGACGAACAACAGGAAGTCAGTCGAGATATGCTGATTGAGAGTCCTGCAAAGATCCCTCACCGCCTTCTGAATCAGGGAGATGGAATTTTCAGGGCGCTGGTCGTAAAGGCCCCAAGACAAACCGAAGCTACACGTATGCTGTAAAGTGTAAAGCAAGTGTAAGAACGGTTATCTGGTTGTTCAAAACGAGGTATGAATGGAAGAAAATACAAAACCTACAAAAATAGCGATCGTGCGCTGCGATATCGTCTCGGAAACCTGTCCGGGTGTAGGCTGCTTTAAGGCTTTTAACGAAAGAAAGTCACACTTTGAGGTCTACGGTGAAAATACTCAGATGATCGCGTTTTTCACATGCGGAGGCTGTTCCGGTAGGAGAGTGTACCGTCTGGTGAACGCCCTCAAAAAGCATGGCCTTGATGCCGTACATCTCAGTTCCTGTATGCTTATGGATGGCACTTACCCTAAATGTCCTAACATGGACAGTATAAAAAAGACAATTCAGGATGCAGGAGTACAGGTTGTGGAAGGTACTCATCATTGAAGAAAATACACTCTTGAAGATGATTAACCAGTGAAGAGAACCTACTCTTGAAGATGATTAACCACTGAAGATAACTCACTCTTGAAAATAACTCATCACCGAATACAGCTGTTGATAAAAAGGTTTATAGGCAAGAAATATCTCAAAAGCCGAATAAATAAATACGCAAACGAGGAAAATATGTCTACGGAAGAGAATAAGGCAATAGTTAGCCGATTTTTTGAAGAAGGTCCTTCTAAAGGCAATATAAGTGCTGCTGGCGATTTGCTGTCACCCGATTTTGCTATGCATGTACCTCTTCCTGCTTCTCCGGGAGTTGAGGGAATAAATGAAGTAATTACTGCATGCAGGGCAGCTTTCGAGCACCTCAATGTTACAGTCGAGGATATGATTGCCGAGGGTAATACCGTAGCTGCACGTTTTACAGCTCGCGGGGTACACAAGGGTAACTTCATGGATTTGCCGGCTACAGGCAAGCCAATAACCATGACCGGTATAGAGATTTTCCGCATTAAGGACGGTAAGATCGTTGAGCTTTGGGGCGAAGTCAATCTTCTTGGCCTGATGCAACAGCTGGGGATCGCTCCTTAACCTGGAAACGAAGGTTAAACTTTATAGAGTGCAGGGTATCGTTTTATATTTCTTGAATTTAATTTATATTTCTTGAATTTAAAATTTTATAATAAAAATAACGTATAAATGAAATAGGGTAATAAAATGAGCCATGATATAACTCGGGACCGGAATATCGAAGAAGATGAAAATTACGATGGTGCAGACCTTGAGCTTCGTGACATTCCCCTTCCAAAAACAGGCAATATCATCTACTCGATTTTAAACTCTTTAAACCATAATATTGCAAACTTTTATGCTTACACGAAGTTTAAAGACTATATCTCCGAAAAAACCCTGGATATGGAACTTCTCCAGAGAAGCATGAGTATCCATCGGGATTTTTTAGCTCTGTTCTTGCATACCAAAGAAGAGCTAGTGTTCATTTATCCCGACCTTCTGGAAAAAGCTGAGAAGCTGTTATTCCGAGGAGAAAAAGACACGGACTTTATAAATTATACCCGTAAAATGTGTAGATTAATCAGTGACTATAAGAAAATGCTACACAGAGAAGGGTATTTACAGGATATTTGAACGAAATTCTCGCTCGGTGGCATTTTTGTTCTGGAATTTCACTGAGCTTTACAATTAAAATATATTTTTTATTATATCTCGTTATGGGGGTTAGTTTAATGGTAAAACGAATGATAGTAAAAATTGATGAAAAGAAATGTACAGGCTGCGGAAAATGTATTGCGCCCTGTGCCGAAGGTGCTATTAAAATTATCAACGGGAAAGCAAAGGTAGTATCCGAGGAACTCTGCGACGGGATGGGTTTTTGTGTCGGTATATGTCCCGAAGGTGCGCTATCGGTGGAAGAAAGGTACACTGTCGAATTTAACCGGGAAAAAGCAGAATCACAGCCCAAACAAAAAGACACTTCCATCCACTGTTTCACCTGCGGGGCAGGCGAAGACACCAGCTATCTCCTCCCCCTCAGGCACAACATGCAAAGTATGTGGGTATGTACACGCTGCCTCCCTAAACTGATTCACGGCTAATTCTTTTAAAAATCCATTGGGCTGAAACCGTTGACCCGAAACCGTTGACCCGAAACCGTTGACCCGAAACCGTTGACCCGAAACCGTTGCGCCGGTTTATCACGCCGATAGGGTTTGGGGATAAGGTTCTCAAATCCAAATGTTACTGGGTTTTCGGTCAAGCCTTGTTTGAAAAAGGCTTGCAGGCAAGCAGTTTTCGAAAAAAGGTATAACCATGTTTGCCGAGTAATGCAAAAAGAAACGTAAGTAGATCAGTTTTTCTTAGCGCATTGAGAATCTGACCTTTCTTGCCCTTAAATTCGCAGTTCTAGCTCAATTTAGTATCTTCGTTATAACTCAGCCCTCTTGAGCGAACGAAGTGAGCGAAAAGGGCCCCGTGCTCCCGAGACGGAACTCGGGTAATTCAGCCCTCTTGAGCGAACGAAGTGAGCGAAAAGGGCCCCGTGCTCCCGAAGCGGAACTCGGGTGACGGGACTCGGGATGTGGAACTCAAGTGCCTACTCTGGCTTTACATAAGTTTTTCCTTCCAGCCACATTTTGAGTTCCTCCTGTCTTTCAGGGCCTATTATTCCTGTATCTACATCTTCAAAAGACTTAAGCAAATCTTTCTGGACAGTCGGTGAGAGATAGGCATCAGCCATTGGGAAAAGTTCATTCTCCTCCTTGTCAATATGCAGAACCAAAAGCCGCATATAGGCTCTTGAGTACTCAACCATAGCAGAGAGTTCCCTATTTTCTTCTTTCTCGAAAATGACTTTATCAATCTCATTAATATATTGCCTTTCCTCTTCGTGCTCTTTTTTAAGGGAAGTTATCAGTTCTTTTGCCCCTGAAATTTCTGCTTTTTCCATCTCCGGGAAAAGATAAGTTTCTTCTTTTATATAGTGAGATTTTTCAATAAATTCTTTCACGAATACTATGAATCCTTCAAGGTTATTCTGTTCAACACTTCTACCAGATTCTATTTCTGCACATATTTCTTCAAGAACTGGCAGTATTACTTGTTTGATAATCCTGTGCTCCTCTCTTAAACCATCTGTCGGTGTCATACTACTCCCCATTGCCTCTTGAAAGTAACTTCAATCTTTTTTATTTTATAAACATAGCAATCTTGTTTAAAGAACAAAACCTTAGAATTCTATATAATATTTTTAGAACTCTATTTAATATTCAATTCCAATACCCAACAATAATAAAGTGATCCATCAATAATAAGCTTATATAACTCTAGAAAATACAAACAGTAACGTTACATTCTCTTTATCGACTCAGTTCAAAATTGAGTGTAAGAATTATAGAATGTAAGAATTATAGAATGTAAGAATTATAGAATGTAAGAATTATAGAGTGTAAGAATTATAGAGTGTAAGAATTATATTATCATTATTAAACAAGTGAGTTTGGGGAAAAAGCATACTCAAAAATATATGATATTATTGAAAATGAATGGAGTTTCTGGATTGAAGTTTTTTTAGAAATATTTTTAAGTTCCCAATTGTTGAATTACCTATGCAAAAGAAAAGGCTTCTGCAGGATATCGGCCTGACGGCTTATGAAGCATCTGCGTATATTTCTCTCTTAAAACTCGGGATTTCCGAGGCAAATCTTGTCTGCAGAGATGCCGATGTACCTTATGGAAAAATATATACCGTTCTTGAGTCGCTGGCAGGAAAAGGTTTTGTAGAAGTCCAGGTTTCAAGGCCTAAAAAATTCAGGGCGGTTGATCCTGAAACGGCTTTAGACTTCTTTTATGAAAGGCGGAAATCCGAGTTTGAAAAAGAAATAACGGCCTTAAAGGGTTTTGTTGAAGAGGCAAAACAGGTTTTGAAAACCATACCGGTTCAGAAGCGAAAAGACGAGATTTTCTGGACGACTACCATAACCGAGTCCGAGTTCAAGAAGTTTGCCATTTCCATCTATGGAGAGGTAAAAAAATCCATATGGATAATTCCTCCTGCTTTCGGAATACCCTTAATTTCCAGTCTGCTGCCTGAAATCTTAAAAGCTGTTGACCGTGGGGTAAAAATCAGGCTGCTGGGGCCTTATCGCTTTGTAGATCTTTCTCCTATGATTTCACTGCTGCTGGGAGAAGAGAATTTCTGTAAATTCAAAAAAGGCATAGAAGTAAGGCTTGTCCATAACTTTAATTCCTGCTTCGGTATAATTGATGACAGTATTGTAGTGCTGTTCCAGCTCCATCCCCAGGACAGTGACCGCGTTCTTTCGGTTGTAAAAATTTGGGATGCAGGGCTTGCCAAAAACCTGAGTAAGGAATTCGAACTCCTCTGGAATGGGGGAGAAGAATTAGATTCTCAAAAGGCTGCTGAAAGGTAAGTTTTTCGTAGTAGGGATAAAAATCTCTTCACCAATCCGAAGTGAAAGATCAAATATGGAAAGCGCGAAAATGAAGGAAATAAGGGGCAGGATTCTTCCGTGTCTTCTGCCGTTTATAAAGCAAGTGCTTAAGTTAAGAGCTACGAATTATCAGGAATAGATAAATAACATATATACAGATACAATACTACTATTATACTAATAACCAGTTGAATTATGACCGGTTAATTACAGTGGGGGTTAGCAAATATGGAAGAACATGGGGAAGGATGTTGTGGAGGACGTCAGGAAGAACACGGAGACCTCGAACATGAAGAGTTACTGGAAAGCATGAGCGAGAAGCTGGGTTTTACTCCTCATATCCTTGAGATCCTTGGAGAACTTGACAGCGAATCTCTTAAAAAATATAATAGATGCAATAAGAAATTACTTTCTGACGGTGCCCTACCTGCAAAAACAAAAATCCTGGTAGCACTTGCAGTCGTTGCAGCCAAGCAGTGTGAAAGGTGCACGGTTGTGCAGATGCAGAGTGCACTAAAGAATGGGGCTACCAAAGAAGAAATTATGGAACTTATGGACGTTATATTCATAACTTCAGGGGCACCTGCAGTAGCAGCTTGCAGGGATGCGTTAAAACTGTTAAAGTAAAATCGTTTAATTTTACAAAGAGTTATATTTTACTCTTGTAAAGTCTTTTTTATATGCCTGTAAGCCTGAGTCTAACAATTAAGTGTTAATAATACAGAAAAGCTGTAGAATTCTCTAACAATACCTTTAAACTATATACTAGACTTTTATGCCCTTCAGGAAGGAGTGTCAGGTATCTACAGCTACTACGGTTGCGCAGAATTCCGTAGTATTTATGATATTAGTTGTTTATCAATCAGTTGTTTATTAGATCAGTTGCTTATCAGATCAGTTGCTTATCAAATCAGTTGCTTATCAGATCAGTTGTGCGTTAGATTAATTGTTTATCAGTTTAGTTGTTTATCAGTTTAGTTGTTTATCAGTTTAGTTGTTTATCAGTTTAGTTGTTCATTAGATTAGTTTTTTGGACTGCCGCATTTTGATTTCCAGCACCTCACCAATCTACCTGAGACATCCTGTAATTTCTGTGGCTTTTTACACGCATCCATTCTCTCACGGCATAATCTGTAGTAGGAACAACCTGAAAAACCATAAGGAAGTTCTCCGATCTCCTCAGGCACCACAACCTCAAGTGACATATACCGTGCTGCATCCAGGAGAGCACGCGTATAAGGATGCAATGGTCGATCAAACACATCCGCCCCTTCCTCAACAATCTCACCTGCATACATCACCAGTACCCGATCGGAAACAGCCTTCGCCGCCTCCAGGTCGTGTGTAATAAACACCAGGCTGAGACCGCGTTTCATCTGAATCTCTTTGAGCATCGTCACAATAAAAGCCTGCACCGACACATCAAGCATCGAGGTCGCTTCGTCACAGACCAGTAACTCAGGCTTCAGAGCAAGTGCTCTGGCAATTACAACCCTCTGCAGTTCCCCTCCTGAAAGCTCGTGAGGATATCGGGTCTTGTGTTCCGCAGAAAGCCCTACTTCTGCAAACAGGGCATCTACATTTGTTGAAATCTCCTCTCTGGAAAAACCTCCGCAAATGATAAATGGCTCGGCAACCGATTTTTCAACCGTCCATCTAGGATCAACCACATCATCCGGATTCTGGGGAATCAGCTGGATTTTCCCCATAAACTTTCGAAGATTCTTCCAGCTCATTCCGGTCAATTTCGTCCCGTTAAAAAACACTTCCCCGGAAACCGGCTCAAGTTGCTGGACAAGCATCTTTGCAAGCGTTGATTTACCACACCCCGACTCACCGACAACAGCCACCGTTTCACCCGGAAAGATCTCAAGCTCAACGCCGCAGACAGCTGTCTTTTTGACTGTTTTAATCAATCCTGAGGTGTAAACATAATGCAGATTATCTGCCTTAAGCATACATCCAGCACCTCACACATCTTCCGTTTATTTCCACAACCGGCGGATTTTTCAGGCACCTGTCCGTTTTATGCGGACATCGAGGATGAAACCTGCAACCTTCCGGCACCTCAATCATCGAAGGTGACGGGCCTGGAATCGGGTGCATGCCACGCTCCGGCACCGCGTCTAAAAGTGCCTGTGAATACGGATGCAAAGGTTCTTTGAAAAACGGTTCCTTCTCTGCGATCTCTATAATCTGTCCGCAATAGTTTACCGCGATTCTGTCTGACATCGCTCGGGCAAAACCTACATCATGCGTAATTAAAAGAAACGCACAGCCTTTAGAGGCAACCTTTTGAAAAATTGCTGCAATATTGCGCTTCTTAAGCACATCAACGCCTTTTGTCGGTTCATCAGCGATAATGAGTTCAGGATCTGCAGCCGTTCCCATTGCAACCATTGCTCTTTGTAACATTCCGCCACTGTACTGGAACGGGTATTCCCTTTCCCGCACTTCAGGAGGGATGATATCGAAATACTTCAGAGCCTGACATGTTCTTGACTTTGCATCTTCTTTACTCATTCCAAGATGTGCCTGCATTGGCTCTGCAACTTGAGTGCCAACCCTTATTCCGGGGTTCATTGCAAGATATGGGTTCTGAGCAATTGATGAAACCATTTTGCCGCGGACTTTCTGCATTTCCTTCTCGGAAAGAGCTGAAATTTCCATACCTTCAAGTTCCACTTTGCCGGAAAACATCGCATTCGGAGGAAGCAGCCGCATTATTGCCTGGCCAAGAATTGACTTACCGCTGCCTGACTCCCCAATCAGTGAAAAAACCTCGTGTTTGTTAATCGAAAATGTTGCATCATCAACCGCGTGAACCGTTCCCTGCTCAGTCGGGATTGTTACAGAAACGTCGGATACTTTTAGCAATACATCAGACATGTCAGAACCTCCCTTCAAGTTCAATATTTTTCATCTTCTGGTCAAGTGCATCCCTCAACCCATCGCCGAAATAGTTGAATGCAAGAACAGTTATCATTATAAAAAGACCCGGGAAAAGCATCAGCCAGGGAGCGGTTGTGAAATATGTACGGCCTGCATTCAACATTGCACCCCATTCCGGTGTTGACGGCTGCACCCCAAGTCCGAGGAAGCTTAAACCGGCCGCTGCCAGAATCACATTACCGATCCCAAGCGATGCCATGATCAAAACAGGAGATATAATGTTGGGAAGAACATGCTTTATCATTACATAAGCATTTGAAGCACCAATCCACCTGGATGCCCGAACATAGCCTTTTGTCTTGACGTCAAGTGTTGAACCTCGTGCAACCCTTGCAAACACTGTCCACTCGACAGCAATTAAAGCAAGCATCATGTTTTCCATCCCCTGTCCCAAAAACGCTGTAATTGCAAGTGCCAGAAACATTGACGGAAAAGCAAGGAAACTGTCCGTTAGCCGCATGATAATCTCATCCAGACACCCTCCGTAATACCCTGCCAGAACGCCAAGCGTCATTCCTATTACAAGTGAAATGCTAACAACCGCAAACCCGACTAAAAGTGATGCTCGTGCACCGTATATTACCATTGTAAGGATATCGCGGCCAAGGTTATCGGTCCCGAAAAGGTGATCGAAAGACGGAGGCTGCAGACGGTTCTGCAGGTCTTTTTCCGTGTAATCATATGGGGCTAAAAAACCGGCAAATATGGCCATGAAGATAAGCCCGCCGAGAATTATCAGGGAAAGAGCAATCTGTCGGTTTTTAAGAAGTTTTATCATAGCGTATCTCCGGATTAGCCCAAACGTAGACCAGGTCTACAAAGAAGTTGATCAGAAGGAAAATGACGGCAACAAAGAGCACCGAGCCCTGTACCATCATATAGTCGTGGGAAAGAATTGAGTCCACCACAAGATTTCCAATGCCTGACCATCCGAAAATTGTCTCAACAACAACCGAGCCGTTTAATAGAAAACCAATCGACAGACCGATCACCGTGATAACCGGAACAAGTGCGTTTTTCAATGCGTGCCTGACAATGACGATTTTTTCAGATAGTCCTTTTCCACGGGCAGTCTGGATGTACTCCTTTCCCATGACATCCAGCATGCTTGAACGGATCATCCTCATCATTACGGCTGCTGACCCTGTCCCGAGAACAGCCGCCGGCAGAATCATGTAGCTGATGTCTGTCCCGTGGCCAAATCCGGATGCTGGGAGCCAGTGAACGATTACCGAGAAGAAAATTATCATCAGATAGGCCTGCCAGAAGTTAGGAATGGATACTCCGAGAAGAGCGCCAAAACGACAGGTGTCGTCAACAATGGTATTATGTTTCAGAGCTGAAACTACGCCGAGAGGGATAGCAATAACAAGAGCAATTGCAAGGGCAAGAACGGAAAGTTTCAGCGTATTCTCGAATGCATTCAGAACAGTTTCAAATACCGACTGTTCGCTCATGTACGAGTAGCCAAAGTCTCCGACAGCCGCATTTTTAAGCCAGTTCAAGTACTGGATGTAAAACGGCTGGTCAAGACCGTGGGCTATGCGGAAAGCTTCAACAGCTGCTTCATCATATCCACCTGAGGGGCTCGTCATCATAATCTCTGCAGGGTCGCCAGGTGCGATATAGATGAGTGAAAAACTCATGAATGAGATAAATATGAGGACAGGGACCAGATATAAAACCCGACGGATGAAATAATCATTTAGCATTGCAGTACCCTCGACAAGCTTAACGCTTCCTTGTAGAAACGAGGTATGGGGCTACATATCCGACCATGTTCCAGCAAAAATGCGTTATATTCGTCGTCTGCAATTTTGTCTTCCATTTTTTATTCCTCAATGTTTTATTCCGGTGGCAAGATACGGGACAGATAAATAGTCATAACCTTCCGGATCGCATCTTTTCATATACTCTGCATACTCGGGAAGAGATTTACAGGAGACCTCGAAAAACCCGTTATTTTCCATGATGGCTGTAACCATTTCAGGTGAGTTACTGTCATAAAGCGGAAGATATTCAATTAACTCATCATGATTTCTTTCTTCCGGGTTGTAATTTCTGTTTGGGACGTATCCTGGCTGGAACCATTGGCCATCGATTGCAAGAATTCTGCCCCCTGGCACCAGGACTCTCAGGCATTCACTGAAGAACTTGTCATGGTCCGTTAGCGTCCAGAGAAGGTGCATGTTTACGATAATATCGAACATACAATCTTCAAAAGGCAGGTTTTCTCCGTCACCTGCAACAAACCTGATTGACAAATTGCGGTCCTTTGCCCCTTCTTTTGCACGTGCAAGCATCTCTTCCGAGATGTCAAGAGCAGTAACATTGTGTCCCATTTCGGCAAAAACAAATGCCTGGATGCCAGGCCCTGTTCCAATATCAAGGACATTGAGTTTCTTACCAGCTGGCAGCTTCTCTGAAAAGAGTTTTTGCATCAGGAGAATCTCTTCATCAAGGTGGTCACGATACATTTTCCGATAATTCGGACTAATCTTGTTCCAGTGTTCTGTAATTTTGTCTTTCATTTTTTAATCCCTCAGGCAAGTTCCATTTCCTTTGTAATGAATGTGTATTCGTTTGGATAAATTTCAAAACCTTTGAGATTGGGGGAAAGTCCGTCAATTTCCTTCTTGTATGCGATAGAGATCAGTACCGCATCATTCTGGACCTGTTCCTGAATCATGTCGTAGAGTTTTGTACGTTTTTCTTTGTCTGTCTCAGCCCTTGCTTCAAGAATCCACTCATCAACCTGAGGATTGGAATAGCGGAGCCATGTGGATGCATAAGTTCCGGTTGAAAGGAAGTGACTTGATACGAAATAGTCAGGGTCTCCTACAGGTGCGACACCCCATGAATAAAGTGCAAGGTCATAATTTCCTGATACTGCATCGGCATTAATTGAGTTTGTTTCGGCAATTTTTATTGTAGTGGTGATGCCGATTTTTTCAAACTGGGCGGCAATTACTTCTGCCATTGGCTGGTGCGCTGCCTGTTTTGTATATGTCTGGATTTCAATTGTGAACGGTTTACCGTTGTAATAGAGTTTACCATCATTTCCTTGCTTGATTCCCGCTTCGGCAAAGAGTTCAAGGGCTTTTTCAGGGTTATATTCGTAAGCTTCAATCCTGTCGTTCGCACTCCAGGGCATGATGTCCGGGAATATTCCAACTGCCGGAGAGCCGGCAACACCTTCGAGGGCAGTATCAACGATTTCCTGCCGATCAATTGCATAATTAAGTGCCTGGCGAACCTTTACATCGTTGAACGGTGCTTTTCCTTCGTTAATGTACATGAAGTAGGTTCTAAGCGTTTCTTTGGATACGATATTAGTGTCAGGGTCAGCTTCAAGGGCTGCGTACTCGCTTTGCAGGACATCCCTTGCAATGTCAACATCGCCTGATTTGAGCAGAAGAGTTCTTGCAGCAGCATCTTTGCTGTACTGGATAATTATTCTGCCAATTTTTGGCGCTTCACCCCAGTAATCAGGATTCTTTACCAGTTCTATACTGGCACCCGGTTCGAACGAGACAAATTTGTATGGTCCAGTTCCGACAGGTTCGGTATCAAGGTTTTCTGCATCAGGACTTACAATTGACATGATGGTGTCTGTGAACATGAGAATAATTGGTGCATATGATTCGTTTGTTTCAACGACGACTGTGTAGTCATCGGTTTTGTAGACGTTTTTGATAAAAGAGTATTCTGATGACCTGCTGTTTGAGGAGTCAAGAACTCTGTTGATGGAATAAATCACGGCATCGGCGTCCATTATAGTTCCGTCATGGAAGGTTACGTTCCTGCGGAGCTGAATTTCCCATTTTGTATCATTTAACTGTTTATAACCTGTTGCAAGTTCAGGCTGGAGATTCATATTTTCGTCGTAAGAGAAGAGAGTCTCATATATTCCGGTTCTTCTCATCGGCCAACCTTCCCATGAAATAGAAGGATCAAGGCTTCCTCCTGTATCAGGGCCAGTTGTGAGAGCCACGCGAAGAACTTTTTCTTCAGAACCCTCTGTCTGAACACAACCCGAACAGATGACGACTGCAATAAAAAAAACTGTCGTGCAGGCAAATGATAACTTTGTCCTTAACACCATGTCAATACCTCTTCCAGTAGAAAAATTGTAATTATCCGGCTGGGTAATACGGCATATCGTAATTTCCAGCCCGGATAAAAAAACATCAATATTCATTATTCACTTCACTGATCTTTTCCGGAATGAAAAACCCTTGAAAGTATCCGTTTTCAGACACCATCTGATTTCAGATATTGTTCACGGCATGTTATCGTAAAAAGGAGAGATGGTTTAGGACTTCGCCACGTAAGCTTTATCCTTCACTGATCTATCCTTCACTGATCTCCCCTCGGAAGCACACCTTTCTACAAATAACATCAAATCTGCTGTCTGCAAACGGCAGTTTTCCTCATTTCCTCCTGCAAATTTATGCAAATCCGATGTCCTTGGTGATGATTGTATACTCGTTTGGATACATCTCAAAGCCTGTCACATTTGATGACAGTGCATAAATTTCGTTGGCATAGAAAACGGGCAGTAATACTGCATCTTTCTGAATCTGTATCTGGATTTTATCATACAGCTCAGCACGTTTCTTTTCGTCAGTTTCGGTTCTTGCTTCAAGAATCCACTTATCTACCTGAGGATTGGAATAGCGGAGCCATTTGGACGCGTAGTTGCCTGTTGAGAGGTAATGGCTTGAGAGGAAGTAGTCCGGGTCCCCGGTAGGTGCAGTGCTCCACGCGGCAAGTGAGAGGTCATAAGTTCCTGCAACAGCGTTTTCCGTAAGTGCAGCATTGTCCAGAATTGTCACAGTTGAGGTAATGCCAATTTTTTCTAGCTGTGAAGCGAGGATTTCCGCACTCGGCTGAAGAGCTGCACGTTTTGTATAGGTCTGGATGTCAATCATGAATGGTTTTCCGTTGTAGTACAGCTTACCATCCGTGCCTTTCGTGATTCCTGCTTCTTCGAAGAGTTCCAGAGCCTTTTCAGGGTTATAGTCGTAGGATTCAATCTGATTGTTTGCGTTCCAGGGCATGGTATTTGTGAATATTCCCTTTGCCGGTATACCGGAAACTCCTTCGAGTGCTGTATCAACGATTTCCTGGCGGTTGATCGCATAAAAGAGGGCCTGGCGGACTCTGGTGTCATTGAATGGGGCTTTGCCGCCATTTATATACAGGAAATAAGTCCGCAGTGTTTCTTTGGAAGTGACGTTTATATCAGGGTTACTCTTAAGTGCCGAATACTCGCTCTGGAGAGGATCTCTGGAAATGTCGACATCTCCTGATTTTATCAGCATTGTTCTTGCCGTACTGTCTTTGTTGTACTGAATGAGTATACGGTCAACTTTGGCCTCGCCGTCCCAGTAACTAGGGTTCTTTTCGACTTCAAGGCTTGCACCCGGTTCGAAGGAAACAAACTTGAAAGGACCGGTCCCATCCGGCTGTTTGTCCGCATCAACGATTTTAGGACTGACTATAGACATGACAGGGTCTACAAGAGATGAAATTAATGGAGCATAGACATCATTAGTTTCAATGACAATAGTGTACTCACCAGTCTTTCGTACATCTTTAATGAAAGAGTACTCTGATGACCTGCTGTTTGACGGATCAAGCACTCTTTTTAGCGAAAAGAGCACCGCATCTGCATCCATTTTTGTTCCGTCGTGGAAGGTTACATCCTTACGGAGCTGAATTTCCCACTCGGTATCGTTTAATTGTTTGTATCCGGATGCGAGTTTAGGCATAAGGTTCATGTCTGCATCGTAGTAAAACAATGTTTCATAGATGCCTGCCTGATGGACATACCACCCTGTCCAGCCGTTGGCAGGATCAAGACTGCCCCCGGTATCAGGACCTTCATTAAAAACTACGCGGAGAACTTTTTCTTTAGACGCCTCCCCAGTATCAACACATCCTGCACAGAGCAATGCTACAATTAGAATTACAGCAACAGTAGGGATGGAAACTTTTGTTTTTTGTGCATTAAATTTCATTATTAACACCAATACATAAATATTTAGTTTATTAACATTATTTTTAACTAGAATATGAGGAGTATATTTAAAGTGTGTGATTTTATTTTATATCTGTATATTTAAAGTGCGTGATTTTATTCCATACCTATCCAGTAAGTGTGATTAAGTACAAATTTTATTTGAAACAAAAACTGTTCAGTAAGTCGTATATGTGACCTGGCAGATGTTATGTTGCAGGTCTAACCGAACTACACCATTCCTGGGTTTGATAACTCGTTTTTAATCTAAGAGAGCTTTTTCAGGATGCAGCGTCCTCCATTTAGATCACTTTATTTATTTTTACCATTCAGAATAATATTATGCAGAATAGATGTATGACTTAATCGTTATTTATCTCAGTTAAATTAGGAAATAAAATGCATAACTATTAATATATTGTTAATTATGATGAGTTAAGCAAATTATTATTATAAATAGTAATACTACATATTGTTTTATTCATACACAATAAAATATAATTCTATAAAAAGATACCCAAATCACAGATTACTATACAGGCTTTCGAATTCGCTCATCATTATGCAAATATAAGAGGTTAAGGCCTTTATTCGGGATGAGGTGCCGTTAATCCAAATTAATCATGTTACAAACATAATATCGCTCTGGATAACAATGTTATTCCGGATAGAAACGGTTTGGTGCCAAGTTTGTTTGAGGAATAGAAATGACAGGTGGAACAGTAGAAATGACAGGTGAAACACTAGAAATGACAGGTGAAACACTAGAAATGACAGGTGAAACACTGGAAATGACAGATGGAATATTAGAAGTGAAAGATGGAATATCAGAGATGAAGGATAAAATTTTAGAATACTGGGACTACAGAAGTTCTGATTATCATACGGAATATGCCAAATGTATGGATGAAGAAATGGAGATTTGGAAATCTCTGTTTTATGAAATACTGCTAACGGATAAAAAAATCCGTGCAGTAGAAATAGGAACAGGTCCTGGAATTCTTGCAATCTCTCTTGCCTCCATGGGGCATGATGTAACCGGTGTGGATTTGTCAGAAAATATGCTTGAAAAAGCAGCGGAAAATGCCCGAAAAAAAGGAGTAGATGTTTCTTTAGTACAGGGAGATGCAGAAGAAATTCCTCTATGTGATGGAGAGTATGATTTCGTTTTGAGCAAATATCTTCTCTGGACCCTGCCTCAACCGGACAAGTTTATAAATGAGTGCTCCAGGCTTTTAAAAGACGGTGGCCTCATGATGATAATTGATGGTTTGTGGTTCCAGAACCCTGACGGGACAGAGAAGGAAAGTAGTCGTAATGACAGATTTAATGAGTTGTATTCTGGTGTTAAGCCGAACCTGCCCCTTGCGAAAAACAATACACCTGAGAGGATAACCTCCCTTGCACAATCCCATGGTTTTGAGGCTGTTTCATGGAGGTTCTTGGAAGATTATGATGCCTTTTTGGAACGGAATGATCCGTCCGGTCATTCAGCAGGGTATATCCAGCCTCCGCATATGATTCTTGCAAAGAAAATAAGTCAGACTTGATTAATCTTTTTTGGTTCTTCGTAAGTCAACCTTGATTTGACTCTTCGTAAGTCGGATTTGATTAATCTTTTCTGACTCTTCATAGTTTTGTATAATCAAATTGTTGACTTAAGGCCTTAAATACCTGCAGGGGACTTCCTCATTCACTCTATTTTATTCTGAAGATTATCACATAGAAAACGCGAAGATCAGGGTCTTATTTGTGGCCAGCGTTTACAAAACCGGCGAATATACGGTTGTGAATATACCGTTGTGAATATGCGGTTGCAATATTGACTCAAAAAGAAGTGCCGTTAATTCCGTTTTCTATGGTACAGATGTTTTTGCTCTCAGTTCTAATGTAACCGGGTTTGAGATATACCCAAATGAGCTGACGGTCCCGACATCAAAAATCCACCTTAAGTGAATGTGTTCAATTGGGACAATTGCCAGGGCTTATTCCATTAATCCGAGCAATTGCCCACGTTATTGAGATGCTGTATCAAAAATTACAATATTTTCAAGAAGGGATTACAATTACTGAAAACGTTAACAAAAAACTCACAGGGGTAATCACCGGACATTTTCTCATAGACCTCTATACCCCGATACTTCCGATTATCCTCCCACTCCTGATTGACACTATGGGCCTGTCCTATTTTCTTGCCGGCCTTATTGTCACGGCATTTAATGTTGTATCCTCAGTAACCCAACCGTTTGTCGGTCTCTACAGCGATAAAACCGGATGGCGTGCAAGTGTTCCTCTGTGCGTTTTAATTGGTAGTACTGGCATATGTCTTACGGTTTTCACAAAAAGTTATCTGGTACTTCTTATGATGGTAATGGGAGCTGCAATCGGCCATGCATTGTTCCATCCTTCAGCAATGGATCTTGTTTACCGATTAAGCTCTCCTGTCAAAAGGGGAATGTACACCTCAATATTCACAACAAGCGGCAGCATTAGCTATTCTCTTGGACCGTTTATTGCAGGAGTTTTGATTGAATTTGCCGGTCTTCCATCAATTATATGGATGGTGATTCCGGGTATTATAGGTGCTGCATGGATTTACCGAAATGACATCCGATATCTAAACAAAGAAGTTTTTGAAAAACCAGTCAGGACAGTTAAAAGTCAGCTTGCAGAGAAGAAAAAATTCTGGTGGATTCCTGCAGGGTTGGTTGTGGTAATCTGCTCTCTTCGAGCCTGGGCATACATGGGACTGATTACTTATCTGCCAACACTTCTAACTCTAGAACATAGAGAATTTGATACGGTGACAACATCTTTTATTGTCACGATTATGCTGTTCTTTGGAGTTGCGGGCCAGATTGCAGGCGGGTATTTCTCGGATCGTTACGGGCGTAAACTGATGCTCGTTCTGGGTCTTTTATGCGCAGTACCATTGTTTGCCCTTATTTTTCTTGCTGACGGCTGGCTAATGTACTTTGGGATTATGATGTACTCGTTTTTTGCCTGTTTCTGCTATGTGACATCAGTTACGATGACGCAGGAACTTCTCCCCGGAAACGTCGCATTTGCATCGGGACTTATTCTCGGGCTCTGTATGGGTATTGGGGGAGTAGGAGCCGCAATTATCGGATGGGCTGCTGATGTCATGGGATCGCTTTCGGACGCAATGTTTCTGTTGATTATTCCTACGATGTTGTGTCCCATTCTTGCAGTGTTTGTCCGGTATCCAGCGGAAAATTAAAAATTACAACCACAATAATCAAAGTTGCGCTGGCGTAGCCTGCTGCAAGCAACGGGTATGTTTGCACCACCGTTCCAAATTCCGTTAAAGGAAATAATAACCTTAAGTAATTTAGTTTAAGCAGAGGTTAATAACTGGAAACGAAATTGAGAAATTATATTATCTTCAATAGTTGCCGTAAAATTTTCCATTCTAGCAGCAAGCAGGCTGTCAGACAATTATTGGTAGTAATAAAAAGTGCTAAAAAGAAGCAAATCAGACCTTTAAATTAAAAAAGGAATTCTTTTATTACTGAAGGTAATTGTCGGACAGCCTGCAAGCTAGCGGAGCATTCGACTGAAATAAATACTTTTTTACTCAGAACAGTTTTTATGTTAATATTATGAGAAATTTGTTATTAGAAATGTGAAAAATGACAAAATTTTTGAATTAGTATCTCTCATTTGATTTTGGAATTCTAAGCACGGAAGATGATACGCCATATGTCTGATCATATAAGAGCTTTAGCCAATCACATGGTTTCAAGAAAAAAAGCAGGCGCTGACCCATATATTTTGTTCCTCGGAGCTGGAGCATCCATAAATTCTGGATGCTCAAATTTGATGAAAATTGTTGATGATGTATTGAAATCTCATGCTACTAAGTCAGATCTTGATTATTGGGAAGATAAAATTAAAGAAGCTGATCAAGAAAATAAAGAATTTGCAGAATATCTAAATGAAAAAATTAACCAAGAAAAACGTACTTATTTTTTTGAAACTTGGAAAAAATTAGGAGACAGTGATCGATATTTAATTCTTAAAAAACATTTATTGGAAAACAAAAATCCTTCTGAAGGATATGGTCATTTAGTCCAACTAATAAGAAATGGCTTCATTAAAATGGTCTTTTCGACAAACTTAGACAACTTACTAGAAAGAGCTTTAATTAATGCAGGATTGTGCCAGTCAGAAAATTTTGTTGTAATTATAAATAATAAAGATCGACCCGAAGTAATAGTCGAACAGCTTAATTCTCCGTTTATTCCTTTGAAAATAATTAAACTTCATGGTAGTTTAGAATCTCCAAAAAGCTATGCTTTTACTCAGAACGAAATCTTTGCTTTTGAAAGTAAAATCAATTCGGATATTTCTAGATTTATCAATCAGAGTCTCATAATTGTAGGACACAGCATGCAAGATCGAGATGTATGCACGCTTTTTGAAAAGGAAGGAGATGAAATTTATTTTGTAAATCCGACAACTCCTCCGGCAGAAAGTGAAGGTTCGAAAATTTTATCAGTTCGTGGTAAAGGAGAAATAATAGTTGGAGAAGATGGACATTTTGACGCATTTTTTAGAAAACTATTGATGTATGCGAAATATGAAGAAGAAAGTAATGGTTCAATTTCTTTCAGTGAAAGCAGAGTTAATGCCTCGAGACTTGAAGTTTCTGACCTTGAAAATATAGTGACTCATAAATCATATATAGAGTCTGATCCCTCTGAAACCTTTACCTTCTCTTCTATGAATATGGAGCATAGAATAATAGAACTTTACAAGTCTTTAGAAAACCGTTCTGTTGTCTCTGATTATTTAGATAGAAATGTGTGCAAAGCGAAAAACTTCAGTCCCAGCATTGCTTTGTTTTCAAGCACAAACAATTATGAAAATATGTACCAAGCAATTAATGAAAACAAACACGTTGTACTTCTTTGTGATGCGGGAGTAGGGAAAACAACTGAGCTAAAGCAACTTGCTTATCATTGTTCGAGGCTTCGTTCTTACTGTCCTATTTTTATTCCTCTCAACCTATACACAAACAGGAGAATTAAAGAGTATTTCCCTAAAAATTGGGAGCAAATACCAGAAAAAGAGCTACTTGTTTTGCTTGATGGATTTGATGAAATTGAAAGTAAAAATATCAATGATGCAATTCGTGAAATAGAATTTTTTGTGAGAGAATATCCAAATGTGCACATTGTAGTCTCTTGCAGAACTAATTTTTACAAAATAGAAACTGAAGAAGATGAAGGTCTGTTGAATGGGTTTACTTCTTATATACTTCTTAACCTTGAAAATAAAGAGATTAAGAAATATGCCAAAGATAAGCTGGATTTTAAATCAACATATTTTTTTGATTCGATCTACGAGAAAGATCTTTATCCTTTACTGAAATCTCCTTTTTATTTAAAATACTTAATTGAATTGTTTACAAAAAACAATGACTTGCCAAAAAGTAAAGCCGAAATATTCAAAAATTTATTAGAATTAAGAATTAAACTTGACATTAAGCACTATCGCACAACAAAAGAACTGAAGAATGAGAAGGAAAATGTAATGAAAATCCTAGAACACATTGCCTTAGCAATGGAATGTCTAGGAAGAAACTACATTGGTAATAAAGAATTAGAAGATATATTACCAAAACCATCTTCAAGAGAATTATTGAAATACTGCACGACATGGGTTAAGCAAGAAGTAGATAATGTAACTTGGCAATTTGAGCATAATAATTTCCAGGAGTATCTAGCAGCTAAAAAACTTTCAAACTATCCCATTGAAGTGATTAAGGGACTTGTATCTTCTGGAAATGAACATGAAAAAATTTCTCTTTCTTGGTTAAATACCCTTTCTTTTCTAGTTGCCCTCTATAGTGCTGATGATCTAAAAAAATGGATTTTATCCGTGCAACCTGAACTTTTTGTTAAGTTTGAGTATAATACAATCAGTAAAAAAGAGAGGATTCAAATATTCAAGGAAATATTCGAAAGCTATGAAGAAAAAGAAATATGGATACCATGGGGTAAGTTCCGGATTGATGAACTTGCGAGATTCGGACAATCTGATGAGATAGTCCACTACTTGCTGAAAAAGATCGAAAGCGGTGCACATTTTACTACTATAGGAACGGCAATCGAATTATTGTGCAAAATAAAAGATATACCGACAGAGTATAAAGATAAGGTAAAAGATATTTTAATAAAGCGCGCTTTGGAAACAAGTTATGAAGGAATTGTGCAAAATTATGCCCTTGAGTGTTTGTCGGTCCACAAATTCGATTCAAAAGGGATCGTTGATCAAATTGTGCCTTCACTGAGAAGATCAAAAGATGATAACATCAGGTCAGGATTGTATCGTCTTTTATGTAATAGTGATTTTCTTAATGATTACGTAGATATTTTTCTAGAAGGAGTTGATTGTGCATATTCCCGAAAGGTTTTTTCTTCTTCAGAACTTACATACTTAAAAGAAGGTTTTAATAAAGCTAATTCTCCTGAATCAATTAAAAAAATTGTAGAATTTTTTAGGAAAAAACCTGAAAATTTAGAAAATATTTATTTTAACCGGGAAATTGGTTTTTTGGACAATGCTGTTCAAGCTTACAAGAAAGATCCTTCAATTTTAGAACCTTGTTTGGAGTTATTCAAAGCATTATTAATAGGGCATGAAAGGCAGGCTCAAAATTTTCTATGTTTTTTTGACAATGCCGATTTAAGACTCCAGGTTTTTCAAAATATTTATTTGGAAAGGAATGTTGAGAAAGATGCATTTTTAATCCTCGGAGCTTTAGCTGATATGAACTGTATTGAATTTTATGTTAATGAATATGAGGACAGGAGAATTACAGATTCCGAAATATGGAGTCTACAAAACTCACTTGCGTTTGAAAATAAGCAGTTGTGTCCTCAATTTAACAGACTTATTGTCGAAAAGTTTGGAGAAAGATTTGCTTTACCTCCCAAAAAAGATTATGAAAAAATGAGGATTCAAGGAGTTCAAAGAGACATTGAGTTGATTTTTAATAAAGATCTATTCCTTGGAGAAATTTCTAGGATCTTCAAAATAAGCAAGAAAGAAAAACTTACACGCTCCGAGCTCTCTCACATTAAATTAGAAAATTTTGAAGATAATATTTCTGAGTTAATAATTCGTTTATTATACAAAATTGCTGGTGATAAAACAATTACTCTTGAAGAAGCTATTGAAAATATTAATGGTTTGAAGTGGGACTATTTTGTCATAGGAAAAGTTTACGAGATGTCGATAAGAGATGAGAGCATTAGTTTTACGCCGGAACAAAAACAATATGTATCTGAATGGTGCCTTTCACACGTTCATAATGTTGATTTTAAAAAAGCAATTTCTAAAACGGATAAAAGGATAACCACTGATCGAACAGCCATACTTCTGTGGTATTTTTTAAGAAAATTTGATATTTCCTATCCAGTAAATGTTCTATTAGACATGATTTCTTTTGATAGTTTTGATTTAGGGACCGAATTTGTTGGAATAGAATATCTGGAAAGGCGGTTATCTCCCAAAGAAATGAAAACAAGAATTTTAGAAAATTTGAAGGAAGGAATCGAATATGACTTCGTTTTGGAAAATCACGTTATTTACTGCAAAAGCTACAGAATGAAACAAATATTACAATTTACTCCTGACATTATAACTGATGTAAATCGAGCTTATAGTGCACGAAAACTAGCATTGGACATTACTGCTGAAATGTCAGAAGACCTATATGAATTAGAAGTTATATTAACAAAAATAAGTGATGACTTTAAATGGGAAATTCTTAAAATACTTATTGATAATAATAAGGATTGTGAAGCTTTTCTTTTAAACACTTATAACAACGGAAACGAAAATGATAAATTACAGTCCTCTGCTTACTTAATGAAATCTCAAAATATAAAGGGACTTCAATTTTTAATTGAATGGATAAAAGAAAATGAAAAATATCCTTGGTTTATTGGTGAATCTCCTCTACGATCCATTCACGATTTTATTTTTGTTCCAGATTTATTAAGGTTACTGAAAATGAGTTATCAAGAAGACATTTCCCAAGACAGTTTTCACAGCTTGCATAATGACGTTTTGGAAGCTTTATCAAGAATAGCAATGGACTCTGAACGAAATTTCTCCGAAATTAAAGAATGCATTGAGGATTTTATCATTGAGAATTCGTCAAATATCAAGGATATTAAATTTCTGTACTCTTACCTAGAAAACTTAGAACTTAAGTTTTATGAGGCAAGAAGCAAAGACATCAATTATGTAAAAGCTAAGTTTCGAGAATTAAATATAACTATGTGAGTTAGATGGAACTCTCTCTTTATTGAGGTTTACAAGAAAAGCTCAACACTACGTAAGGCTTTACAGGTAGAAAACTCATCCCCAAAAAGGGCTTTATAAACTCATATATATTTCACACCTACCAGCTTGTCTGGAGGCTCTTCATGAATAGTTTATACAGTTAATAAGGTTATCAGGTCAGAGTTTGTTGTAATCTATTCTCTTTTTGTTCTCCTGAGCGAAACTAAAGGATCTCGTGTTCCGATGAAAAAATCATTAATCAAAGTCAGATCTTGCCGCACCTGCAGAAAGTGGGATACTCATATCTGCAAACCCATATCTAAGCAAGATCAGATTTACAAGAAGACAAAAGTTGCAGAAACGCTGGCGGAAAGAGCGTCTAAATTGACGGCCGCCGGCAGATTCCTCATAAATTTATACTGAGGAAAATAGTCTATTCTAAAGTAAAGAAATGGAAAAGAAGTTTGCAAGACCGGGTACAGAAAGTTTCTGTAGCCTGTCTCTATTTCTCGATTATCCTTCGAGTACGATTTCGATATTGATATCTTTAGGAACCTGAATTCTCATGAGCTGACGAAGTGCCCTTTCATCGGCTGCAATATCAATGAGACGCTTGTGTACACGCATCTCCCAGTGGTCCCAGGTTGCAGTTCCGTCTCCGCTCGGGCTTTTTCTTGTAGGAACTACAAGTTTCTTTGTGGGTAGCGGAACAGGTCCTGAAATGTTAACTCCTGTTCTTTCCGCAATGGATTTGACCTGATTGCAGACTCCGTCCAGATCTTTGGGACTGATGCCTGACAATCTAATTCTAGCTTTCTGCATACCTTTTTTCTCCTTAAAAAATGAAAAAGGAGAGTGTTATTTCTGCTTAACACTCATGCACATGCCTGCGGCAATTGTCATACCCATATCACGGATAGCAAACCTGCCGAGCTGTGGAATTTCTTTTACTGGCTCGATAACCATTGGCTTTGTTGGCTTGATGGTAACGATTGCTGCATCTCCTGCCTTAAGGAAGGTTGGGTTCTCTTCCTTTACCTGTCCAGTCTTCGGGTCCAGCTTCTTGTTAAGCTCGATCAGCTGGCATGCAATCTGGGAGGTGTGGGCGTGGAAAACAGGGGTGTATCCGGCAGTGATTGCGGAGGGGTGCTGCAGAACAACAATCTGTCCTACAAACTCGTCAGCTACTTTTGGTGGGTTGTCAACATGACCACAAACGTCTCCTCTGCGGACATCGGCCTTGCCGATACCACGGATGTTCCAGCCAATGTTGTCTCCTGGAAGTGCCTGTGGAATTTCTTCGTGGTGCATCTCAATGGATTTTACTTCACCGGTTGCTCCGCCTGGCATGAAGACGACCTTGTCACCCTTCTTCATAACACCTGTTTCAACTCTGCCTACAGGTACGGTTCCGATACCGGAAATTGTGTATGCATCTTCGACAGGGATCCTGAGAGGGAGATTAGATGGTTTTTCCGGTTCTTTGAGGTTATTGAGAGAGTCCATAATGGATGGGCCCTTGTACCAGGGAGTATTTTCACTGTTCTTTATAATGTTGTCACCGTAGAATGCAGAGGTCGGGATGAAGGGGATTTCGCTTGGCTTGAACCCGATCATCTTAAGGATACCGGAGACCTGCTCGACGACTTCCTTATACCTGGCTTCGCTGTATTCGACTGCATCCATCTTGTTGATTGCGACAATCAGCTGGTTAATGCCGAGGGTTCTGGAAAGGAAAATGTGTTCCTTAGTCTGGGCCATGACACCATCAGGAGCTGCGACAACAAGGACAGCAGCGTCAGCCTGGGAAGCACCTGTGATCATGTTCTTTACGAAGTCACGGTGGCCTGGGCAGTCTACGACTGTGAAGTAGAATTTGTCTGTGTCGAATCTCTTGTGAGCGATGTCAATTGTAATACCTCTTTCACGCTCTTCCTTAAGAGAGTCCATAACCCATGCGAAGGCGAAAGATTCCTTACCCTTCTGCTTTGCTTCTTCTCTAAACTTCTCGATGATATGTGGAGCTACAGCTCCTGCATCGAACATTAAGCGTCCTACGAATGTTGATTTTCCGTGGTCAATGTGACCAATCACTGCTAAATTCATGTGCGGTTTATCAGCTGCCATATTATAATTCTCCTGTAATTCTGGATGAGTTTCATTCGTATATCAAATATTTACTATATTAATATTAGGGCGGATCTCAATACTGATTCATCTTTTCTATATTCTTTCGTCCGATCAATATTGTCAGTTTTCCCTTTCCGGACTCCTTCTTGAACCGCCACTTTCTAAATTTCCAGTGGTCTGGACTGCTTTCCCCAATATAGGCATACCTTATCTTAAAGCTTTCCGATTGGCCATATACCCGAACCGATAGGGATACTCCTCCCTTCCAGATCGGTCCGGGTGCTTTTATCTATCCTATCTGAGGATAGGTATATCCATATAAATATTAAGGGAAAAGCGGAAAATTCCGCTTACATTGAAAGGTAATCAGCGGCTTTGGGCAATTCTTTCTTCAGGCCCTTCCTTTCTCTTATCTGGCCCACAATTTCGTTCTGAATGCTGGTAGGCACAACGTCAAACCCTCCGAATTCGGTGCTCCACATGGCACGTCCTTCAGTTGCAGACCTGATCTCACCAGCAAATCCGAACATCTCAGCTACAGGCACTCTAGCCTCAATAATTGCCAGGTCTCCTTCCGTACTCATGTTAAGAATAATTCCACGGCGGCCCTGCAGTTCCTTTGTTGCACCACCCATTAAAAGCTGGGGTACCTGAACAAAAACCTTCTGATAAGGTTCGAGCAGAGTGTCGTCTGCCATAAGCATACCTGCCTGAATTGCCTGCCTTGAAGCAGGAATGACCTGGGCAGGACCTCTGTGGATTGCGTCTTCGTGAAGCTTCGCATCTACGAGCACGCATTTAACGTTTGCCACAGGTTCCCTTGTAAGTGGGCCTGCACGCATGACTTCCTCAAACCCATCAAGCACAAGTTCCATTGTCTCATTGAGGTACTGGATACCTTTGGTCATATCAATGAAGATATTGGAATTGAAGATCCCGACAATGCCTTTTGCCTCTTCTTTGTCCATTCCGAGATCCATGAGTTTCTGCCTGCGTTCAAGCTCGGGCAGATTCATGCTGATATCGCCGGCTTTAATAGCACTGACAATTTCAAGGTCAAGGGGTTCCACAAAGATATAGAACCTGTTGTGTCTGTTTGGAGACTTTCCTTCCGTAGGTTCGATCTTTCTCTTAATAGTTTCTCTGTAAACGACAATTGGCTTGCTCGTGGTGATCTCAACGTTCTTGTCCCTTTGAATCCTGTGGGCAATAACTTCAAGGTGAAGTTCTCCCATGCCTGCCATCAGGTGTTCTCCGGTTTCCTCGTCAAGAGTGATCTGAAGGGTCGGGTCTTCCTTTGCAACCTGTCTGAGCACCTCAATCAGTTTGGGCAGATCTTTGGTGTGCTTTGCTTCTACAGCCACAGTAACCACAGGCTCACTTACGTGCCTTATGCTTTCGAAAGGCGTCATGCCTTCGAGAGTTGTTACAGTGGATCCCACGATCGCTTCTTTCAGACCGGTAACCGCGGCAATGTTTCCTGCAGGAATCTTTTCCACTTCAAGCCTCTCAGGGCCCATGAAGATACCTACCTGCTGGACTCTGCTCTTCTTTGCAGTGCCTGAGGTGTAGACTTCCATACCACGGGAAAAAGAACCGCTGAACAGCCTTCCTGTTGCAACTTCACCTGCGTGGGGGTCAACTGAAATGTCAGTTACCATGAACGCAAGATCTCCTTCCGGATTTGCGTGGGTCATGGACTCTCCGATTTCAGATTTCGCATCTCCATGCCAGATAACAGGTACTCTTCCCTTTTGGGCGTCAAGTGGGTTTGGCAAGAAGTGAATAACCATGTCAAGAACAGCTTCGTGCAGGGGACATTTTTCTGCAAGAGACTTCATGTCTCCGGCTTTACAGTAATTGTATACGTCGTTAAAAGAAACCCCGGTTTTCTTCATCATGGGCACACTGATTGCCCAGTTGTAAAGAGCTGACCCGAAAGCAACAGTTCCGGCTGCAGCATCGACTCTCCAGCCTGCCTTGTATTTTTCAGGGTTCATGTTCTTGATGAGCTTGTTCACGTGATCAATGACTTTTCCAAGACGGACCTGCATTTCCTGGGAATCGACCTGAAGCTCATTGATTAGCCTGTCTACTTTGTTAACGAAAAGTACGGGTCTGACATGTTCCCTGAGTGCCTGCCTCAGCACGGTTTCGGTCTGGGGCATTGTACCTTCGACTGCATCCACGACAACAACAGCCCCGTCCACAGCTCTCATGGCACGAGTTACGTCCCCACCAAAGTCAACGTGTCCGGGGGTGTCGATCAGATTGATCAGGTAGTCTTCATTATCAAAAGTGTGAACCATGGAAACGTTGGAGGCATCGATTGTAATACCTCTTTGTTGTTCCTCTTCGTCGGAGTCCATGAATAACTGTCTGCCTGCAAGTTCCTTCGAAATCATGCCGGCACCGGCTAACAGGTTGTCCGATAATGTAGTTTTTCCGTGGTCAATGTGCGCAACGATCCCGATATTTCTTATTCTTACCGGCTCATTCATGAGCGTCGTTACGCGCTCGACCATTTTCTTCCTTCGTCCCATGCTAATACCTTTTAAACAAATATAATCTAGATCTATGATTTTTATATCGAGGCAACCCGCATAATCGATTAACGTGCTGCCTTTGCTACTCTTTCTTTTGCATCCTTCCTATTGATAGCGAAGGACTTCGTGTCACGATTTGCAGCGCCTATTAATTCGGTTGCCAGACATTCCGCAATCGAACGCTTGGATTTGAAGGCTGCATTGTTGGTTCCCATACTGATGTAGCGCAGGGCTGTATCCACACGCCTCTGTGGTGCGGTATCTACTGCTTTTGGCACGGAAATTCCGCCGTATTTCAGCCTTACCACTTCTTCCCTCGGACCTGCGTTAGCAATAGCATCCACAAGCACCTGGATAGGGTTCTGCTTGGTTTTCTTGTTCACGATGTCGAAAGCTTCTTCAACAGCGCGGAGAGTCCTCTGCTTCTTTCCTGTGTTTACCTCAGTCCTCATCAGGTTATTTGCCAGACGTTCTACAATAGAAATTTCGGATTTGTTAAACTGCTGCCTGGCGTGCTTTCCACTGCTGTGGGGAACAATAACAGGAGTAAGACTGACATAGCGCTTAATTCCTAGGTCTCGGACTTCAACTTCAGTCGGGTCCCATTTGCCGAATATCTTCAAGAAAATCATCTCCTGGGTTTTTCCAATCTGCCGATAACCAGCTGGTTCAGGGACACATTGTTTACGGCAATTACTTTGAAGCGTACGCCCGGAATATCACCCATAGCACCACCCATGCGACCTCCAATCCTTTCCACGGTCACTTCATCGTGTTCGTCAATGAAGTTAACTGCGCCGTCTCCTGGACAGAAAGCAGTTACCTGACGCCCGTTTTTGATGAGCTGGATTCTTACGCATTTGCGGATAGCTGAGTTTGGCTGCTTTGCTTCAACTCCTACCTTTTCTAACACAATACCCCGACCCTGCGGTGCACCACCGAGCGGATCGGCTTTCACGTTCAGCCCAAGAACTCGCCTGCCGTAGTATGAGTCTTTCCAGCGGGCATTTTTCCTGTTCTGTGTGAGAATATTAGCTGCATATTTTCCTTTAGCCATTGTTAATTTCTCCAAATTAAAAATTGATCTCAGTTTTCTAGGGCATACTGGATGCCAGATTATCCTTCAACGCCGGATTAATGGATCAGTGTAAATTAAAAGTTAGATTACTGCAGGATCACGTCTTCTATATTATGATGGCGACGGGCAAGCATCTTTACTTTTTCTATATTTTTTCCATTGCGGCCTATGGCAAGCCCCTTCTCTTTATTAGGTACCTCTACATAAGCTAATCGCTTGCCATTTTTGTTTATAATGTTTACCGAACTCACGGACACAGGTCCGAAGGCGTTCTTCAGGAAGGTGACAGGTTCATCGGAATATTCCACAAGCTCTATGGGTTTGTCAAGAGTCTTTTTAACACGGTTTATATTCTCCCCGTTTCTGCCTATAGCAAGTCCCATATCACCCTGTTTTACGACATATACAAGCCTTTCCTCTTCAGGAATACAATCGAGGATTTTAGCTCGTGTCATATTTTCAAATAACGCAATGTACTGGATGCTTTCTGCAGTAAGTCTTATTTCACCCAAGACGTTGCCAACTCCTTCTTTTAAACTGTAGCTGCCAGGATATCGGATTCTCCTACATCGAGGATTGCCATGGCTGCAATAGTAAAGGGCTTACCACATACTGGCCCGAGTTCTACACTTGTGCCATCGAATTCCAGAACAGGGACATTTGTTGCCTGAACTTTCTTTTTAATTTCTTCGGGGCAGTTTGATGCCAGGACCACCATTTTTGCAGATCCGTCTGCTGCTGCATCCACAGTCCGGTTGGCTCCAATTATTACTTTTCCTGTTTTCACAGCTTTAATAAGAGATTTATCAACATTGATCTTCATTTTCATCAACTCTGTCTCAAATGAGCTCGTCTACTCTGTCTCTTTCCTAATAAAGATTTTCCAAGCTCGGTTATATGGTACTCTAAATACCTGATGCCTTATATCTATTTTCTGGTTATGAGCCTCGCAGACTCGAGTTTCTGCATCAGGATTTTCCGAGTTTCGTAAAGGTAACGTATACCTGATCTGAAATGGTCTCTTATCAGGCTACGGATTTAAATAATTATAGGTTGAGTTTCAGGTTTTTTGCAAACCTTCACTCTTCCTCGGCTTCAACTTTCTCTGTTTTTCGGCTTATAAGGTGCACGTCTCCGGTACCCATGCGGATCGGTTGGCCGACGATAATGTTTTCCGTGACCCCCTGGAGCTGATCCACATCACCGCGCATTCCTGCATCCAGCAGGTGATTTACCGTAACTTCAAAAGCTGCACGGGCAAAAACACTTGCCTTTTCACCTGAAATTCCGTGTCTTCCGATCTGTTTTACTTCCCCGTCACAGGTCATGAGATCGGCCACAAGCATAATATGCCGGATGTCTACAGTTAGACCCTGTTCGCGCAGGGTGTCTGTAGCTTCCTTAATAATCGCGTTCCTTGCAGCTTCGATTCCAAGTACTTCATAAATTTCGTTAATATTATTTGTACTTGTCCTTGTCTTGTCCACGCCATCGAACTGAAGCACTTCACGCAGGGCCGAACCTTCGGTATAGAGAGTATACTCTTCCCCTTCCTTACGGACTACCACACGCTTGATCCCTTCTATTCCTTTCAGGGTGACATTGTGGATGCTTTTTGCAAGCTGGAGAAGCTCTCTGTAAGAAGGTTCTCCAGGGGAAATAATAATCTGGTTATCTATATCCTGGGAAATGACAACCATTACGTTCAATTCTTCGTTAAACTTTTCTTTTACCTGATCTATAGTAATATTCCTGCCTTCCATTGCCTTCTCATGCAGGTCAATTATCAACTTCATCTGGGAAAGATCAGTGGTCACGTCAGCAATGTGGTCGATTTTCGTTGCTTCGATTTCCCAGGCAAGGACTCTTGTCTTTTCCCTGTCGTAAGCATAATCTTCAGGATTCTCTTTCGAAAGAGCAATCGTCATCATAGGAGTGCTCGGAATTTTTCGAGCATCCACAATTTCGATAAGACGGGGCAGACCGAGAGTAACGTTAATCTCAGCCACACCAGCGTAGTGGAAGGTACGCATTGTCATCTGGGTGCCTGGCTCCCCTATGGACTGGGCTGCAACCACACCGGCAGCATCACAGGGCTCAATGCACGAGCTGCGATACTCTTCCATTACATTTTCTATAATCTCTTCCATTTCCTTTTTACTTACTCCGGCTTTGATAACATCGTCCCTGAGAGTGTTAAGGATATTTGTAGGGAGAGGCAAGTCTTTTATCATGCTATCGATTGTGCTTTCACTAATACTCATCAGGCCACCTCCCGCTTTGCTACGGAATCGACAATCCTGTGGATCGTATCCGGTTTACTGAAGTCGCTCTTTGTGGGGTTAATTCCGTCTTCTCCAAATTTGAACTGTACAAGCACCCCTCTGGTATCCCTGACTGTAAGGTCATACTGGACTTCCAGATCCTGTAGAGCATTAACAAGCCTTCTCTGCAGGTACCCTGATTGTGAAGTCCTGACTGCAGTGTCCACAAGACCTTCCCTACCACCGATTGCATGGAAGAAATATTCAGTTGGGTTAAGTCCGCTCTTGTAGCTTGCCTTTACGAATCCGTGGGCATCCGAACCAAGATCTCCTTTCTGGAAATGGGGGAGTGTCCTGCCTGCATATCCTCTGCGGATACGTTCTCCACGCACGGCCTGCTGTCCAACACAGGCTGCCATCTGAGTAAGGTTCAGGATGGAACCTCTGGCTCCTGAACGAGCCATGATAACTGCCGGGTTTTCAAGCCCCATATGGCTGTCTGCTATGTTACCGGTCTCGTCTCTGGCCTTTCCGAGCTTCTGCATAATGCTCATTTCAATTGTCTCATCAAGGGTTCTTCCAGGAAGAGGTTCAAGCTCCTTATTCTGGTAAGACTTGATGAGGTTTTGCACAGCATCTTCAGCTTTATTGAGAACTTCATTGATCTGAATCCTTGCTTCTTTCGGAATATCTTCATCAGCTATTCCGAAACTCAGGCCTGTCCGCATGATCGCCCTAACTGCGAGCATGGTCATATTGTCTATAAAACGAGATCCGGCTTCAGGGCCTATTTCCTTGATAATACGGTCCTGAACTTTTCCTTTGAATGCTCCGATAGCTGCCTCATCTATTGTACCTGCAATAAGTTCTCCGTCCCGGATTACCACATAGGCATCGTTCGGACATTCCTCTTTCTTACAGGTATCGCAGTGCGAGCAGACCTGGGCTGCGAACTGTGCATTAAGATTTTTAGGCAAAATCTGGCTGAAGATTTGTTTTCCTGTCCAGTAAGGCTTTCCGTCGGAATCGTACCCTGCAGGGGAAGGCAACTCCTTAATATCACTTTTCCGGAGCATATCGTAGGCATCATTGGCTAAGATATGATTCTCAAAACGTGTCAGCAGGAAAAGCCCTGAAATATGGTCATGGATCCCACCTATAATAGGACCTCCGAAACGCGGGGAAAGAATATTTTCCTGAACCTGCATCAGGACTTTTGCCTCAGCCCTGGACTCTTCGGTCTGAAGGGCATGCATGTTCATCTCGTCCCCATCAAAGTCAGCGTTATATGGAGGGCATACGGCAGGGTTCAGCCTGAAGGTCTTATTCGGAAGTACTTTCACGGAATGAGCCATAATACTCATCTTGTGTAGAGATGGCTGCCTGTTAAAAAGTACAATATCTCCGTCCTTTAACTGGCGTTCCACTACCCATCCGAATTCCAGCTTTTCTGCAAGGTCGTCTTTGTTTACATTTGTAACTTTTATACGTCTGCCGTCAGGACGCAGTACGTAATTTGCACCGGGGTGCACATCCTCTCCGTTACGCACGTAGACCTTAAGCTGTTCTATATTCCTTGGTGTTACTACTGAGGGCATTGTCAGGGTCCGTGCAATAGGCATTGGAACCCCGACCTCGTTAATGCTCAGGTTCGGATCCGGAGAGATTACCGTACGTGCAGAGAAGTTAACACGCTTACCTGACAGACTTCCTCTGAAACGTCCTTCTTTACCCTTCAAACGCTGGGATAGAGTCTTTAAGGGCCTTCCTGACCTGTGTCTTGCAGGAGGTATTCCTGAGACTGAATTGTCAAAGAAGGTTGTAACGTGATACTGAAGGAGCTCCCAGAGGTCCTCAATAATAAGCTGAGGAGCGCCAGCTTCCCTGTTTTCCTGGAAGCGCTGGTTAATTCTGATAATATCTACGAGTTTATGGGTCAGGTCGTCTTCACTGCGCTGCCCGGATTCAAGGGTAATCGAAGGACGAACCGTAACAGGAGGTACGGGTAGAACCGTAAGGATCATCCATTCAGGCCTTGCGTTCTTTGGGTCCATTCCGATAACCCGAATATCGTCATCAGGGACATTCTCAAAACGATCCCTTATCTCGGTAGGTGTTAATTTCTCCCCGTTTTCGAGATATTCGCTGGGTTTTTCAAATTTAATTTCCAGCTGTTCCTCATTGCAGTAGGGACAGGTCTTTACTTTACTGGCCTCTTTATAAACCTCGTTAATCAGGTCATCAGGCATATGTCCGATTTCCTCAATGCCTGTAAGCTGGTCCAGAAAGTGCTGTTTCTGTGCAGGGTCAAGCAAGAGCCTGCTGCATTTCCTGCAGGTTGCCCTGAGTAGTTTTCGGATTACTTTATTAAAACCAACATGAACTACCGGAGCTACAAGCTCAATATGCCCGAAGTGTCCGGGACACTCGCCTGCTCTCCCTGAACAGGTCTTGCAGCGAAGACCGGGGTCAATGACTCCGAGTCTTGTGTCCATAAGTCCCATGTCAATTGGAAACCCGTCATCATCGTAAGTATCGGCTGTGATGATCGGGGTCGAACTCATTTTACGGATCTCTTTCGGAGACAGTAGTCCGAATTTAATAGAAGCAATTCTTTTCGGAATAGGAGGTACATTTGCCATATCTGCCTCACCTCATACCGCATCTTCAAGTTTAAGCCTGGGAGCAACTCCCAGAGATTTGATTTCGTCCAGCAGCAACTTGAATGCATAGCTCATCTCAACAGGATATATATCCGTGTCAGCTCCGCAGGTTGAGCAAAAAGCGACATTCCGCTGCTTGTCATATGTTGCAATCATTCCGCAGTGAGAACAGACAAGTTCCACAACCTTGTCCGACTCATCGAGCAGCCTTTCTTTTAGCGACATGGCAGCTCCGTGCCCTACCAGCACATCACGTTCCATTTCTCCGAATCTGAGACCACCTTCTCTGGCTCGGCCTTCGGTTGGCTGGCGGGTAAGTACCTGTACAGGTCCGCGAGACCGCGCATGCATCTTTGAAGTAACCATATGGTGCAGTTTCTGGTAGAGAATAACCCCAACAAAGACATCTGCAGGAATCATTTTGCCGGTTGCTCCATCGTAGAAAATTTCTTTTCCGGTATGGGCAAACCCATGCTTTTTCAGGGCTTCTCTGAGGTCTTCTTCGTTTTCTCCGGAGAAAGCTGTTGCATTGACTCTTCTGCCTTCCATGGAACCTACTTTTCCGCCAATCATTTCCAGAACGTGCCCGACTGTCATACGGGAAGGAATTGCATGTGGGTTAATCATCAGATCCGGGGTCAGGCCGGCTTCCGTAAACGGCATATCTGCAATCGGGACTTTCAGGCCGATAACTCCTTTTTGCCCGTGCCTTGAAGCGAATTTGTCCCCAATATCAGGAATTCTTTCGTCCCTTACCTTTACTTTCGCAAGCCGGGTACCGTTAATGGATTCGGTCAGGATAACCGTGTCAACAATTCCGGTTTCATTTGACCGCATTGTTACCGAGCTTTCTCTCCTCTGCTCGACTGCAATTCCGAAGTCCGACGGTTCTTCAAGGAACCTTGGTGGACTGGTTTTTCCGATAAGTACGTCGTTGGGACCAACCGGAGTTTCGGGGTTTACAAGTCCGTCCGTATCCAGGTTTGCATAGGCTTCTGCACTGCGTGCTCCACGGAATTCGGAGTCAGGAATCTCAAACTTATCTTCCTGGCCACCTGGATACCTTCGTTCTTCTCCTTCGAAGGTTCTGAGGAAGTGACTTCTCCCAAGACCTCTTTCAATTGAGCCTTTATTGAAAATCAGGGCGTCTTCAATGTTATACCCTTCATAGGACAGGATTGCGACAACGAAGTTCTGGCCTGCAGGTCTGTCGTCAAAACCTATTGCTTGCGAGGTTCTTGTCTTGGTCATTGCCCTCTGAGGATAGTGGAGCACATGTGCTCGTGTATCAGGTCTGAGCTTCTGGTTTGCAGTTGCAACTCCGATACACTGCTTAATCATGGCTGCGCCCATGGTATTACGCGGAGAGGCATTATGCTCAGGATAAGGAACCATTCCGGTAGAGATTCCGAGAATAAGTTCAGGATCAATCTCCATGTGAGTGTGATCTGGAGTAAGGTCAGCCTCATAGAGTCCGATATAGGCATTTTCCTCTTCTTCGGCATCAAGATACTCTATACAGCCTTCTTTTACCAGGTCATCAAAGTTGATTTCTTTGTTCCTAATTTTCTCGACATGCTCTTCAGTTACCCTGGGAAGTCCGTTCTCCACAACTAAAAGTGGTCTTCTTGCTCTTCCCATATCGGAGTTTATAATTACTTCTCTTGTGTTGTTGTTAAGAGCGACATTAACCTGTCTGGATATGAACCCCTGCCGCCTCATCCTTCTTAGCTCGTCTACAAGCTCAGAAGGGTTATCATGGGTCCCGACAAGCTCCCCGTTTATGAATACTTTTGCTTTAGTCATCTGGCATCGACCCCTCAATCACCGAACATTGATCCGGCATCGTCCATGTCTGAATAATCGTAAAACTCTTCATCTTTGTATTTGCTTTCGGTTTCCGAAGGCTCTTCATATTCTTCAATAATCTCTTCTCCGAATTCATCAAGTAAGGTTTCTCTCACTTTGGCCGGGACTTCAGGTACCTTTACAACCACACGTTCGACGTTTAAGTCGTGGAGGATTTTCTTTATCCCTTCGGTATCTTCTATACCTGTTGAAAGTTCAACCATCTCGGCAAAATTTTTCACCAGGCCACAGTTTGGGCCTTCAGGAGTTTCCGATGGACAGAGCCTTCCCCATTGAGTTGCGTGCAGGTCTCTGGCCTCAAAGTGAGGCTGGGCTCGTGAAAGGGGTGAAATTACCCGGCGCAGATGGGAAAGAGTAGAGATGTAGTCGTTTCTGTCAAGGAGCTGAGACACACCTGTTCTTCCTCCAACCCAGTTTCCGGTTGCCAGAGGGTGTTGCAAGCGGTCAGTCAGTACGTCAGCCCTGACTATTGTAGCAACGTTAAGTTCTCGATTTCTCATGTTTGCGCGTTCGAGCTGGTATTTTATGTCTCTTGCAAGTCTGTTGAATGATACCCTGAAGAGATCTTCCATCAAGTCTCCTGCAAGTTTCAGCCTTTTATTTGCATAGTGGTCTTTGTCGTCTTCCGAACGCTTGCCAAGGGCCAGTTCGAAACATGACTCAGCCATTCTTGCCAGGAAGTGAGCTTTGGAGATCCTGTCTCTCATGTCATTTCCAAGATGGGGGAAGAGGTACCTGTCAATAACATAGTTTGCTCTTTTTATCTGGTATTCTTTAGCCTGACCTGCAGCAACCCTGGCCCCGATTTTCTCGATTGCTTCTTCCTGGGTTTCGACTTCGGCTTCCTCAAGGTTCTCCAGCATGAATTTAATAATTTCGGGATCACTTGAAACTGCATTTACAATGTCTTCGTCAGTTACGATCCCAAGGGCTCTCATAAGGGTAATAAAGAACACGCGGCCTGAAATCGAAGGGAAGGAAACTTCGAGCAGGGATTTTCTTCCTCTTTCTACGATTACAAGGGCTCTGTATCCGCGTTTTTGTGAGAAAACCTTCGCAACCTCTATAGTGTCACCGTACCTTTCCCCATATTCTACAAGAATTTTGTTAGGAGCGAGGTCTTCAAGGGTCATAACCACTCTTTCGGTGCCGCCTATAATGAAATATCCCCCGGGATCAAGCGGGTCTTCACCATAACGGATTTTTTCAGTCTCGCTAAGCCCTGGAAGGTTACAGATCTTGGATTTGATCATGATGGGAAGCTGTCCTATTTTTGCTTCCATTACTTCGGACTCAACTCCGTCCTTTACCACGCTCATTTCGAGGTATAGAGGACCTGAGTACGAGAGGTTCCTGAGCCTCGCTTCGTTGGGATAAAGTTTTTCGATTGCCCCGTCGGCTTCCTTTACCACAGGATGTTCTACCCTTATCTTGCCTAGTTTGAGGTAGGTATCCTCGATATCGGTTTCTATTATTCTCTGTTCATCTATGATTTTTTGCAGCCCGTAATCTATAAACTTGTTAAATGAGTCTATATGGTGCTGCACTATCTTGTCCCGTGTAAAATAAGCCTGCGCCAGTATACTTGTTTCTAATGCGATGATAGCACCCTCTTTGCTTTATTAGAATGAAAATCAAGAGATTCTGATCCTTGGATCGATGTGCAACTGTTGAGTTTTGCCATACGATAGTGCTGGAATTCAAAAAGGCATTCCGTGAAGAAAATATGGTCGTGAAAGCGGTTTACTCCCCTCCGCTTACTCGATCACAAGTCTATAATACTCTGCCTCCCCTGCAGTTTGACTTTTTCTTGTGATTTTCACTACGTCTCCGGCAACAGCTCCGATTTCTTTACAAACAGGATCTTGCACTTTGATTTTCGGAAGTTGCTCCTTTTCAATGGAATACTTGCTTAAAACAGACTTTAACTCGCCTTCAGGCATGATTTCATGTTTAGGGACCGACTCATGGTCGAGCAGGCTGAATTTTGTCAAATCCTTTCCTCCAAAAACAAAGTATTCAAAAAATTTATCAAACTTATCTTTCTCGTGGATGGCCTTTCCACCGGATGTATTATATAGAACATAGCGGGCCCGTAGGGATTTGAACCCTAGGCCGACTGGTTAAAAGCCAGTCGCTCTGCCTGACTGAGCTACGGGCCCAGTTACTTTTCTTCCTTCACTTTACTTTTTACACGGTGATTCTCTTACGCTGCCCTGCTGCCCCGCTGCCTCAGGGAGCACCTTTCACACCAGTGCAACCCTCTAATTCCAGCTATTCTATAAATAGTTTATGGTGAGAATATATTTTCTTCCGTAATTCCTATATATTTAGGGTAAAATTATTTCTTCCGTGGCGAATTTCAACCGAATTTTTTCCAATTTTGCCGGAAAAATATATGTACGAGAATTTTCAACTTTTTAAAAGTAAGGCCAAGAATTTAATTTATTTCTCTTATTTCCGGGTAACTTGAGACTTTTGCCCCGATTATTAATAATATGTCTTAATTTCCCGACAGTCACCCTCTCCAAAAGTAAAGTATCAAAACTAATCAAACTTAATCTAAACTAATCAAACTTAATCTAAATTTCTAAGTTTAAACGTTTCTAAAAAATGTACTCAGGATAAATCCGAACTCCACTCCTCCACTCCTCTTTAAGAGCAAAAATGGATTTAAGTCACTGAATAAGCCTGGAGAATTTAAATAAAGGATCATGTATATTCTCAGGAGATATGTATCTTTTTCAATTAGCTTCAAGCTTATTAGTTTTTCAGCTCCAGCAGACTATGCAGAACACGACATGTTAATTCTTACTTCTCAGATACGTATTAAAGGAGATTATCTGTATGGTACTGAAAAGTAATGATCTTCTAGCCAATGAGACAATAGGCATAATTGGAGCCGGATTTCTTGGAAGAACCCTTGCGGAGACATTTATCGAACATGGATTTCCCAAAGAAAAGCTTATGATTTCTTATGGAGGAAAGCCTTCAACTTTTGAAAGCATAAAAAAAGCAGGTTTAATCGGAAACATTACAGATAACAAGGTCATATGCCAGAAATCAACAATTATATTTATTGCCATTAAACCTCAGTCCCTTAAGGAGCTTAAGGACCTTCCTTTTACAAATAATTCCCTTGTGGTCTCCTGCATGGCTGGCATTTCGCTAGCTTCAATGGAAGGAGCATTAGGCATTAATGTATTCAGGATAATGACAAGTGGACCGGATACAATAAAAAGGAAGAAAGGTATTGTAGCAGTTTACCCTCAAAATGACACTTTAATAAATATCCTTTCATTTTTGAGTTTAAAGGTTCATGAATTGCAAGATGAGGAAAGTATACATGTTTTTACAGTGGGAGTATGTCTTCCAGCAGCTCTTCTTATTGCAAATAAAAAAGGGCTAAATATCGAAAATTCGATAGAAATAATTGGAAACGAATATTCTGATTTTAGAGAGATTTATAACTGGGCTAAAGATGTTCTACCTGTTTTTGATTCTGAGAGGTCCCAGATGAGTTATATAGAGCATATGAGTACAAAGGGCGGGATAACGGAAGCAATAG
Organism: Methanosarcina barkeri 3; assembly: GCF_000970305.1. Lineage (GTDB taxonomy): Archaea > Halobacteriota > Methanosarcinia > Methanosarcinales > Methanosarcinaceae > Methanosarcina > Methanosarcina barkeri_A. The sequence goes on along the minus strand of NZ_CP009517.1, from coordinate 1,901,790 downwards.
TTAATAGCTTAAACTCTGGAGACACATTTTTGGACTCATTAAGAAAGGGTATTGCAAAGAGCAAAGAAATTTCTACCTTTGCCAGGTTTGCATCAACTGGTGACGATAAGAATAATGATTAAGAGTGTCCGAAAAGTCAAAGAGAACTGTAAAAATACAAAGTCTGTAAAAGTCTATAATATTGAGTATAATATTGAGTACAATATTGAGTACAATATTGAGTATAATATTGAGTATAATATTGAGTATCTTAATATTGAATACCTGCTCAAGTTATTTAAACTACCCTTGTCAAGGTATAGTTAATCTCTAATTTTATGATAGGCTCTAAGTCTATGGAGGCATTTGACTTCTAAGTCCCTGAATATGTTTGACTCGATATTCAGATAGGGTCAAAATTCATGTGAACTTTTAGTCTTGCTTTATCGGATTTGAGGATGGAATTTGGATAAATCCGTCCTGCAAAGAAACTCCTGCATGCTTTCCTTAAATGCTTATATTTGCACCGAGCAATTCAACAAAAGCTCTTAACCAGGCTGGGTGATTTGGCCATGCTTGAGCTGTTACCAGGTTTTTGTCTGTAACTACAGGTTTCGATTCCCAATCAGCACCGGTTAACCTGCATTCCGGAGCACATGCCGGGTATGATGTTACCTTGTAGCCTTCCAGGACTTTAGCCGCTGCCAAAAGCTGCAGTCCGTGGCAAATGACTGCTACAGGCTTGCCAGCCTCAAAGAAATCCTGTACAAGTTTAATTGTCTCATCATACATACGGATGTATTCAGGGGCTCTTCCACCCGGAACGACCAGACCTGCATAATCATCCGCATTTACTTCAGCTACGGAAACATCTACCTGGATACGATGCCCAGGGAGCTCGATATAGGTATCGAGCGTGGTGAAGTCGTGCACTACCAGTTGCAACATATCCCCAATTTTTTTGTTTGGTGCCGCTATATCTACCTGGTAGCCCAGCATCTGGAGTGACTGTTGGGGTACTTTCACCTCATAGTCCTCGGCACAATCGCCTGTTAAGATCAGGATTTTCTTGGACATTTATTTTCCTCCCTGTGGTTTTAGCAATTGCAAGTCGTCTAACTATATTTTTTCCAGGATGACCGACTCAGTTCAAAATCAGTTCCGGAAGTAGCTCTAAAATCATTTGTCTAATCTGTAATTGTGTTACGTGGTTATGTTGCGAAATACATATTAATATTTCTCTAAAAGACACAATTTCTAAATATAATACCAGTTAAATATTAGAAGAATGTCAGTTATAAAAAGAGAACACCAGATATCAATTCCTGACAATCACGCTTTGGTTATATACTCATACCTGACATCTGCCCTTGTAATCTTTGGTACCTGTCCCCACATACCAATATATTCTCCCTGGATTACAAGTGCCCCTTTTATTCCTGGAATTTCCTTCACGGTTTTAAAAGAAGCCTCTACAGATTTCTTTCCTATACCTACTTCGTTTCCAAGAGCCGTTGCAGCTGCATCCGCCAGAGAAACGTCGTCCGAAAATATTGCAGCTGCATCCGCTATTCCGAAGCTGATTGAAGGGCCAACTGTCCCTGCTGAGGTGCATACACCTGTAATCGAGTCTCTGGGTTCGAATACCAGTCCCAGGTTTTTAATTGGAGACTGTCCTGCATAGATCCCAACCACAACAGGTCTGTCATTGATGAGTGCGATATCTCCGCCGTTGTCAACAATAGCATATTTTGCTCCTGCTTTAACCATTGCTTCCACTGCAAGAGCCGAAATTGTGCCTGCAACCGCACTCATTGGCCCTATGCCCATAGTGTTTCCTGCTTTTACCATCCTTTTTACAATTTCAGGAGCATTTTCCGGACATTCGTAAGGTTCGAGAGTGAGCTGAAAATAAGAGTCCGAAAGAATGTAAGTCTCAAGAGCTGCCCTATGAATGTGAATTGCTTCTTTTGCAGCTTCAATATGTTCCTGCTTGTCGGCTGCAATGGTAACTATAGTTTCCTTAAGCTGGAAATGTTCTTTAATCGGAGATCTGACTGTTTTTTTATCAGGTTTTTTAGCAGGTTCTTTTATGGTATCTGGCATATTGATTCAGATAGGATTTATTGCTTAAAAAAGAGGTGCTCCCGAGTTACCTCCCTGGGGGAGGAAGTGATATGCAAGCAAGACTGAGGCAGACATGAAATTTTAAGGACTTTTTTAAACCAGGCCCCTGCGTCTTTCACTCCTATATTCATCAAAGAGGCTCTGCAGTTCGTCCTCCTTGGCTTTGTGGCGTTTTTCATCGGCTTCTTTTTCCCAGGTTGCAATTGCAGCTTTAAGAGTTTCCGGTTCGGCCATTGCAAAGTCTTCAGCTCTTTCAAGTGGAATATTCTTTAAGACCGGTACATCGCCTTTGAAAAAGGTTTCCTCGGCTGCGTGCGAAATATCCTCAGGGATGAGTACGGCACAGACTCCGGCTTCCACAAGGATCTGAGCGGTTGCAGTTCCGCCTCCGCTTGGATTTTCAAGGAAAACTACATCGCCTGTCTTAAGTCCGTATTTTTCCTTTGTTTCGGCAATGGACTCCTTCGTAAAAGCAGCAATAACTTTGACAGCCGTACCTTCGCCACGGACCTCCATTTTCTGAATTTTACGCAGCTTGTTGCTTCTGCGCCGGAGCTCCTTTACGGTTTTGTTTTTATGGCTGACTTCTTTCTTCAGGCTTTCAATTGTTTCGTCCCTGATTTTAATTTCTTTTGATTTTCGGATTTCGCTGTAAGCTTCCTTTTTGAAACTGTTCAGTCTTGACTCAAGCTTTGAGATTTTCCTGTCTTTTGCAAGCAGTTCTTTCTTCAGTTCCTCGAGATATTCCTGAAGGTTCTGGATCTGCTCGCTCTGCCTCTGAACCGTTTCTCTTACTTTTAGGAGAGACTCGTCAACTGCTCTGTCTTCCGGCTTTTCAGCGTGTTCTCTTTGCCTCGATTTTTCAGGCTCAGCTGAAGCCCGAACTTTTTCGATTGCAGCTTCTATTGAAGCTCCACGAATTACATGAAGCTTTATCAATTCAAGATCGGCATTCTGCGGAGCTTTCTTTTCAATCCTGGTAAATATATTCTTATAACTCCGGTAAGTGAGAAGAGCCGCAGTTAGTGCATCCCTTTCGTGGTCATTGGAGTAACCGAAAGTCTTTCCAAGCGCTATTTTTTCCTCGGCAGAAACCTCAATTCCTGGACTTGCAGGTACGGCATTGAAGCTTCTTCGAATTTTCTCGACCGAGCCAGGCATTGGAGTCACGTCGCTGGCAATAACTGCAGGTTTTCCGTATTCGGCAATAAGTTTGACCACTTCGTCAGGAGCCATTCCCCTGGAGCTTTTCAAGTAAAGAAGTTCTCCTTCAAGAGAGAGAATTGCTATTCCCACGGTTGTTCCGGGATCGATTCCCACGATTGTGAACTTACGTCTCGGGTTCTTCGGTTTAAGGGGAACATATCGAATTTTATCGCGTTCAACACTTCTTACGCTTACCTGAGCGTCGTTACTTGCCATTGGATGTATTGGTACCTCTCCACGCTTTGCATAGACAGTGAACTCAGACCTGACATAGCCTCCGAAACCTTTTACATTTACGGCTTCGAATCTGATGCCTTTTTCCCGAGAAAGGTCTTTCAGGGTATTCTCAATTTCCCTGCTCCTTTGCAGCACAGCTCCATGTACCTTCCTGCGGTATCGGTTCTGGCTCCAACCTCCTCTTCCCAGGGAACGGGCTCTACTGACTTTAATTTTTGTAATATCTTCAAAAAGGGAAACCTCATGTCCAACCCCCATATCTGCAAGGCGGGCACATGTTTCGGCTTCATCGTTCGGGTTTTCGGGATCAAAAGAGAGCCCATGTTTCCGTGCTAGTCTTACAAGCGGTTCGGGATGCAGCCCACCTGTGACCTGAACGAGTTTAACACCTTCAGGCAGTTTTTCCATAAGAGAAAGGAGCTCACTTCGGTCGGCTGCAAGCTCGAAAATATTATCAACAGCTATTATCTCCGGCCTTTCTCGCTGGATCATATTAAAGATTTTCTGGCGACGGAGCATACTTTGATGAAGAACTTCCCCGTCCTTAAGGATAGCAAGTGCGTACCTGGGAAGTTCCCTTGCCCTGGGAGAACCCCGAGCAATATCAATTCCATATATAATCCTTTTTTGCATGAGCATCTATATTTTATTTTTTATGGAATATATATTTAACTGCATCTGTTTTACTATTTAAAACTATTTATAATATAGCTTCTTGAGTTGTTTGTCAGATATTTCAGGAAAGACAGGCATAGTCTGGATGACGGGCATAGTCCAAAGACATGCAGAGTCCAGATGCAGGCATAGTCCGGATAGGCCTTCGAGCTAGTATCCGAATTGTTACAGGTTTGAAGAATCCGTGATTTAGCTGTTATTTCACAGCGTACTCCATTTAAAACTTCAGTTTACTGGTTGCAGTACTCTTTGCTTTTTTGATTTCTTTTTACTAAATTTCCACTTGCTACTATATTCTCTAATTTTTTAATTTGTGCACAGTAAAACGGTCTCCTGGTAATACCATCTGTTGATACAGATCGCCTTTGTATGGCATTTACTTTATTAAAAATTATCACGTTTAAAATTTGCAGATTTGATTACAAAAACAGCATCTAAAGACTCAAAATGATCGAAAGCACCTGTTAAGCTCTTATGTACTGAATTCCGAAAACGATTGAATTAATTTGGGAAATACTGTCAAAAGTATCATATACGGGGACTATAAATATAACAGTTAGTAAGTATTGAGAGTACTTTACACATCTTTCGGGGTTTGTTTTAAGAATCTTTCTCTTGATACATGCAGATTCTCGAGAATAAACTAAAAATTGTAGCGCAGTGAGTGCGAAAATACCATAGTATATGTAATATAATAAATTTGATAGTATAATCTAATTTGAGGTGTAATAAATGTTGAAAAATCGGCTTATAATAGCAGGTTTAGTGATATGTTTAGTCCTGGCAGCGATGCCAGCGGTCTTGAGTGCTGCATCTTCTCAAAGTCAGGAAATATCTCTCTCAGGCGGTCAGCAATCAACAGCCCCAGTCACATTGGGAAAAACAATGTCTACAACAGCTGTGACCAATAACATAGCAACCAAGTACTGGGTTGAACTGAAGGCCTATCCTTCTTCCAATACAAGATCTCTTTGGCTCTATGCAGGTAATGGCTGGAGGTACTTATCCAACCCATCCGAAAATATTGAAACCTCCGTACAAAATGCATTTGCTAACCCTGACATCTTCCAGGTTAAGGTCTGGTACTCTGGACAGAAAATTGTCGGATTAACAGTAGTAACTAAATAATTATGACTAATAATTCTAACTACACAATTATAACTACACAATTGTAAGCGAGATACGTTTTAAATTGAACCGAAAAATAAACTTAAAGTCTGTTTGCAGATCGTGACTCTGCATATTTCTTCGGGCTTAGCAGTTGCCTGGAAAATAGGCAACTTTTAGTTTTTAAAGTTTCCATAAAAATAATTTTTTAAGTTTTTATAATAATTTATAAGTGATCTTTTTCCATTTGGAAGTAGCCGTTTTTCATTTAAAGGAGTTTTATCTTATCAAACTCCCTTAAAATAATGCCCTGTAGTATACTCAATTCCCTTTGCAGGTTTCAACCTGTTTTCTTTTCCTGTAAGAGCTTCTTTGTATGCTTTTATAATCTCTTTTATCTCAGCCTGAGTATTGAATGAAAGGTCAAGACGAAGCACATCCACACCGTAATCTTTCAGGTTTTTGACGTACTTCAGCATATCAAGCACTTTTGAGTTGTAAATCAGGGTCCGGGTCCCCAGGCGTTCTACCGGAAATTCGGAACCTTCCTGGTCAACAAGAAGCACTTCGCTGTCCTTTCTTACAATTCTTCTATCAACAAGGGGCTTTAAAAGGTCATTTTCCGTAATTAGCATGAGTTCCCTGCCGTAAACAAAAATCTCGGTCTGTCCTGAACCTTTACATATTTGAAGTGCTTCGCAGATACTTTTTATTTCGCTCAGGTTCAGTTCACTTGAAAGAGTTGCTCTGTACGCTCCTGCCTGGTAGAAGGTACTGGCCGTAAAAGAGTTGAAAATATTGAATTCTTTTCCTGCGGTAAAGGGTATTGCAAGCTCTTTTGCAAGCTGTACGGCCCCTAACTCAGAACAGGTTATTCCGAAGCCTGCCTCTTTAACTTTTTCCAGTAGGGATTTGAGTTTATCCAGTTCATGATCATGATTTATAAGGGGAACCCGGAAAACAATTTCAACCCTTTCGGCTTTCAAATCTTCAAGCTTTTCTGCATTTTCTGGCGCAGCAAGTTCTTCAAACCTCGAAACTGGAATATAAATAATATCTGCACCTGCGAACGCAGCCTCAAAAAGAGAAGAACTTTTATTTACTTCAACACTAAGAAGGAGTCGCTTTGAAGCTAATTTTCTGCCTGTTATCTTACTGGAAGCCTCACCGAGAGTCTCACTTACGGCTGGAGGCTGTTTATCCTGGCCATTCACTTCATTGCTATGGTTTTGAGAGTTACACAGGTAACTGAAGTCCTCAAGATCCGGGTGTTTTTGCTCTCTCTTATCTCCACTGAGGACTTTCTCAAGCAGGAGGTCTGCTGCCTTTCTCCTTGCATTTTTCAACACACCAACCGGAATGAAAATGTTTTCATCAGCTTCGATCTCAACAGAAACGGCCTCAAAGGAAGTATCCCCAAGGCTTTCCATTGTTTTTCTGATCTGTTCGACCGTTGTTGGGGCTTTTTCAGCTTTCTGGACGATATAATCGTCCGTAAATTCCAAAACGAGAGTCTTTTCTCTTCTCTTGTCCCTGGTCTCTCTGGGCTTTTTACATTCTTCTCCGATTACAACAGTAAATCGCTCTCCTTTCCTGGCTCTTACTTTCAGGCTTACAGGAAGTGTTTTCAGTTTAGTTTTTTGAAGGGCATCGAGGAGCTGAGTGTCTGTTGTGAGGTAGAGCTCATCGCCTCTCTGGACTGCTCTTCCGGTCTTCGAACTGATTTCAAGCCCTACTTTTTCACCTTTTTTCGCACTTTTTATATGCTCACCTGAAATTGTGATTATACCTGTAACTGCTGAACCAAGCATTCTCTCCCGCGTGAAAATACTTATACCGTCTTTTACCTGGATATCCTGGTTCAGCCGAACCGTAAGTTTTGTGTTTCCTTTTGACCGAGAAATATCAATGACTTTTCCAAGGAATGATCCGTAGTTTGAACTGTATTTGGGATGAGATACACCTTTTTCTCCGAGTACGAAGCCTCTTGTAAATCCTCTGTAAAAGAGTTTTGCAAGCTCGGCTTCTCTTGCTTCAAGTTCTTCTTTTGTCGGGTTCTCTCCCGGGCTGCAGATTCCTTTGACTGCAGCTTTATAGGCAGCGGCACTTGCAGTAACGTACTCGGGCTTTTTCATCCGCCCTTCTATTTTTAGGCTTACAACTCCGGTTTTTATTATATCCTCAAGCCCTGTTAGTGTGGAGAGTTCGGCACAGCTTATAGGATAACTGCCTCCAATATGTCTTTCGTCAACGTCTCTGCCGTTTACCACGAATCTGTACCGACGTCGGCAGGGCTGGGCACAGGCTCCCCTGTTTGCGCTCCTGCCGTGCAGGAAACTGCTGAAAAGGCATTTGCCCGAATAAGAGTAACAAAGAGCTCCATGTACGAAAACCTCAATTTCTACGTTTGAATGATCTACTATATCTTTTACCTCAACCGTGGTAAGTTCCCTTGAAACTATTACTCTTTTTGCTCCCAGACCTGCTACAAAATCGACTCCTCCTCTATTATGGATAGTCATCTGAGTGCTTGCATGAAGCTCGAGGTCCGGATAGATTCCACTTAAAAGCCTGAGAAGCCCAAGGTCCTGAAGGATAACTGCATCGATTCCGACCGCATATGCGCAGTCTACTATCTCAAGCGCGTGCTGCAATTCTTTTTGTTTGATCGGGATATTGAGGGCCAGGTAAACCAGAACTCCATGTGAGTGTGCCAGTTTCACGGCCTCGTCAAGATTCTCAATAGTGAAATTCTTTGCACCCTGACGGGCATTGAATTCACCGACCCCGAGATAGACTGCATCCGCTCCTCCTCGAATTGCAGCAAGCAGGGCTTCTTCGTCGCCTACGGGAGCCAGAACTTCAGGAGGAGTACAGGTATAATCATGAGTGAAGGTATAATTTTCAGCAGACATTTTTGATCAGTTTGTTCTTTCCGACTGGAAGGTTTTGTAATTATGAAGAGAAAACTATGCAAACGATTGTACTAGAGGTTTAACTTGTACTAGAGGCTTAATTTGTACTAAAGGCTTAACAACATGAGGTAAATAAGTAAAGGCGAGTAAAGGCAAGTAAAGGAATAAGTTCAGTTTAAGACGTAAAGGTGCTTCTCGCATAAAAAATGGATGGGTAAGCCCATGATCTATTACTATAAAGAGAGCTTCTTGTAAACCTGGAACTTTAACTTACTATTGTCATAAATCGGATCTTGTCATTGTAAATTTGGTGTTAATGTTGTAATCTGGTCTTATTGTTGTTGTAAATCCAATCTTATTGTTATAGAGTTGATTTGTTTTCTTATTGTTATAGAGTTGATTTGTTTTCTTATTGTTATAGAGTTTATTCGTTTTCTTATTGTTATAGAGTTGATTTGTTTTCTTATTGTTATAGAGTTGATTTGTTTTGGATCGGTAGCTGTTCGATCTCGGATTCATTTCCTCTTATTTGCAAATTTAATTGCCTATGAGTAAATCTAATGTTTTTCCAGAGTTTTTACTTAGATCCGAACTATTTTATATATTTTTAGTTTTAGACCTATTGTTATGCTCTTGCTTAAACTCGTTCTAAATTCTCTACCTAGGTGCTTTTAAAATTCCATATTAAATAACCTGTTAAAATAAAATCGAGTGCAAATCTATATATAGATTCGTAAATATTTTTTACTATATAGAATTAGCTGTGACCAGATAACTATCCGAATCTGGTTTTACTTGCTTTGTTGCATGATTGCGCAGGATTCTTAGTTCGTTTGAATCCTCTTTTACTCTTTAAACGGTGAAGCTTCGTAAAACGAATGAGTGCTGCAGGAATGCGCACAAATTAACCCCAGATCATACGCAGTTACCAGTTCGGCATAGACAGACTAATTAGTTCTGCAACAAGGCAACAATACTTGAATCTGCGTATTTTCAGAAGCTTCGTCCAGGATGAGTTATGACCTCATGCAAACTATTTGAGAGGGCCGACTCTTACTGCCTTGGTCCTTCAAGAATAGGTAAAACTTTAAGAAAACACCAATCTCTACAGAAACACAATATAATATACCTCTCTTTGAACAGGTTTTTCCGCCTGACAACGGTAAAAATAGTCCCGGAATCTCAAAACCAGGTATCTGAAATGAAAGTTTCAGAGTTTCAAAACCAGGCCTTTGAAAAGATGGTTTTGCAGCACAAGGAGGGCCTGGTATGGTAAATGATGAAGAAATGAGATCCGGGAATATAGTGAGTTTATTCCTGAAGTTTGCATTTCCGACCGTTGTCGGAGTTGTCATTGCCGGAATCCAGGGAATAATTGATGGCTTTTTTATAGGAAACGCTATCGGCAGCCAGGGACTTGCAGCAATTACCCTTGCCTATCCAGCTTATATAGTTATAATCGCCGTAGGGGTGATTATTGGAATCGGTGCATCCAGTCTGACAGCCCTGCAGCTCGGAAAAGATAATCTTGGCCGAGCCCTGGATATAGTACACAATGCTTTTTCTCTATGTCTTTTTACAGGAGTAGTTTTTACCGTAGTCGGACTGGTTTTCTGTGAAACCTCAATCAGCATCCTTGGAGCCACCGGGGCTGCTCTAGCTTTTGCCCGTGATTACCTGAGGATTATCTTCGCTGGCTCGGTCTTTATAATCCTTTCAGTTGCCCTTGAACCGCTGGTAAGGAATGACGGAAAACCCAGGCTCTGTATGAATATCATGATTGCAGGAGTAATTGTAAATCTTGTGCTTGATTACCTTTTTATCATGCATATGGGTATGGGAATGGAGGGTGCCGCTTTTGCCACAATAATTTCCTTTGCTCTCCCGGCGTTACTGCTCACGAATTATCTTTTTGGCAAGGAGGCAAAATTGAAACTCAGGCTTAAAGCCATGAAATTCAAACTCAACACCCAGATCCAGATCCTTGGATCCGGACTTCCGTCTTTCGTGATGCAGTTCTCACTGGCTCTTGTGCTCTTTGCGCACAATTATATGCTGCTCAGGTACGGTTCCGAGCTTGCGGTCTCAGCCTACGGTGTTATAGGGTATGTCTTTTCAATTTTCTCTATGCTTTTCGAGGGAATAGCTCTGGGAGTACAGCCAATTATAGGTTTCAATTACGGAGCTGGCTATTACGAAAGAGTTTCGAAAACTTTGAAACTGACAATTCTTTCATGTATCCTGACAGGAGTTATCGGATTTCTATTAATTTCCCTCTTCCCCGAAAAAGTGATACGAATCTTCAGCCAGGGCGATTCTGAACTTCTGGAAGTTACCCTGCGAGGAATGGAGATTTTCATATTCTCTTTGCTCGTTGAAGGTACCGTGCTCCTCACTGCCATCTATTTCCAGTCAATAAACCGGGTTAGAGCAGCACTCTTTATCTACCTTGGAAAGATTTTTGTTGTTCTCTTTCCTCTGCTCTTTATCCTGCCGGTTTTCTTCGGCCTGGATGGAGTGTGGGCTGCATCTCCGGCTACGGAATATATCATGATGCTGGTAGTTATGGGAATGCTTTCGAAGGAATTCAAGCTTCTCAGCCGTGATGTAAAAGTAGAATCTAGGAGGCAGCACCCAGCCGGTACAAAAAAAGTATTAACTGTAGTCGGAAACAGCGGGAAAGCCGATGTTGAGGAAAGTTCCAGATTTGTTACTTTCAGGCCTGCTGAAAAAAGAGACATTTCGTGAGAGACTCTCTTCCCTGAAATCCATGCTTCTTGAATCCGTGTTTCTAAAATCCATGTTTCTAAAATCCGTGTTTCTAAAATCCAACTTTTAAGGTTTTAAAATGGAGCAAAAACTCTTCTTCATTTTACTTTTATACCTTTGATTTCAAACGGAAGCTTTAGATGAAATTTCAGATGGAAGCGTCGTCTCACATTTCTGCGATTTGCTTCTATTATTTCGTTTTTTCAAGAATTATAACCCGTTAAATCCTGTCAGGAATTTTCATAAGATCAATACTTCTCTGGGTCTCACTGACTATGCATTCAACTTCTTTATCCTCAAGTTTGCCTTTTTCTTGCATGGAATAAACGCATTCAATAAAATTTTCAAGCTCTGTCAGTGATTTTTCTTCCTCTCCTTTTTCCAGATAAGCGATTGCACTATCTAGCTTTGCACCGAGAACAGTTGCTGTAGAGGGTTGCAGGTACAGGGAATTTAAGTGATTTTTGAGTTTTTTCAGTCCTTCTACAGGCTCGGTTGCCCCTGTTTCCTCAGAAGTTTCAAGTGTAAACATGTATATGTTGTAATGTTGCCAGTTTCCGTCACGATTATCTACCCAGACTATCCTGTTACCATAAATATCAGGATCAGACTGTGAGGATCTTTCAGTTATAACCGACATTTCTTTTGAAGTAGAAAGATCGTATATGTAAATGTCGCTGTCCGGATAAGCACCTGACTGTTTCCCACGGTAGTCTACCCATACAATTTTATCTTCATAAATAGCTGGATTAGCCTGGACATATTCGTTTATGGTAATCTGGTACTCTTCACACGTAGAAAGGTTGTACATGTAAATATCCGCATTTCCATTACGCATATCAGTCCAGACTATCTTATCGTCGTATATTGCAGGACCAAGCTGATCTGATTCATTTTTGGTGATCTGAGTTTCCCTGGCAGTGGAAATATTGTACATATAGATATCGGTGTTTTCCTGCCCATTGCGGCTGTCTGTCCATACAATCCTGTCACCATAGATGGAAGGAGAAGTCTGACCTGATTCATTAAAAGTTATCTGAGTTTCCGTAGAGTTAGCAAGGTCATACATGTAGATATCATAGTCCCCATTACGCATCTCAAACCAGACGATTCTGTCTTCATAGATATCAGGACCTGCTTTAAAAGATCTGAAATTAGTAATCCTGCTTTCTGTAGAAGTAGAAAGGTTGTACATGTAAATCTCCGGATGCCCGTTTCGACTATCTAGCCGGACTATCCTATCCTTATAAATCACCGGGTCATACCCGTCAAATTCGTTAGTAGAGATATTGGATATAGTGGAAGTTGAAAGATCATACATGCAAATATCGGAACCTGTCCCATAATTATTGTTATACCATACTATTTTATCACCGTAAATAGCAGGACAATAGTGTACTGTTACTCTTTCGCTAGTTGTGATCTGAGTCTCTACTCCTGGAGCGGCCTCCACTTCCTGAACCTGATCATAAGGTGATATTTGTGTTGCTTCTGTTTCTGTTGCTTCCGTTTCTGTTGCTTCTATTATCCCCAAATTCCCGAATACTAAGAAAACTAGAAAGGAAATTAAGTGTGCCAGTTTAATTTTCATAATACTCCCCAAACGATAAAAATTTTAAATGAATTTTTAAATCAAAGTAATATTTTCATAAGTCTATATTAATTAACATGAAATAAATGTAAGAATTTAATATGTATTGTCTTAAAATTAGATATTTGACCAAAGAAACTTATTTTTAACTTCATTTATCATTTATTTCCTTCCTTTTCTCTTTTAATTCCTAAAGTTTTCCTTCCTGCCGGGCTTGAGGGATAAAAATATCTTTCAGTTTTGTTATAACACGTAAAATTAGAAAGGATGGTATTCTAAGTCGCATTATAGTAACTCTTTGCCAGGTTGCAGAGGAGATTCGCTAATATGGAAAAAACAAAAATTCTGGAAAAAATTTTTAAATTATTTCTTATCTTTGTACCGCTGAGTCTGTTCGCAGAGTATACACACTCTTCTCCCATAGCAATTTTTGTTTTAGCCTCGCTTGCAATCATCCCGCTTGCGAAATTCATCGGTGAATCTACAGAGGAGATTTCGGCACATACCGGCCCAGCCCTGGGTGGGTTGTTAAACGCTACCTTCGGGAACGCAACAGAATTAATCATAAGTTTTTTTTCCCTGCAAGCAGGACTTACTGAAATGGTAAAGGCATCGATTACGGGGTCCATCATTGGAAATCTGCTTTTGATTCTGGGAATGGCGTTTTTCTTCGGAGGTCTCGGAAAAGATGAGCAGCAGTTCAATACTACAGCCGCAAAGACAAGCGCCTCTACTCTCTTTCTTGCAACTGCAGCTATTGTAATGCCGGCTGTTTTCGTTCTGACTTCAGAAAACCCTTCAGATGCGATAGTCGAGACCTTGAGCATTGCAGTTTCGGTCATCATGGCCGTGTCGTATCTTGCGAGCTTGCTGTTCTCGCTTCATACTCATAAACACCTGTACACTGTTGACACGACAGAGTGCGTTGCCAAGTGGAGCGTCAAAAAATCCGTTTTGGTTCTTCTCGCATCGACAGTTACGGTTGCTATTATGAGTGAAATTTTGGTCGGTTCCATAGAACCTCTGGCTGAAAGCCTTGGCTGGACTGAAATGTTCATAGGTATGATTTTCATAGCAATTATCGGAAACGCTGCAGAACACGTCTCAGCTATCACAATAGCAATTAAGGACCGGATGGATCTGGCGCTACAGATTGCAATCGGCTCGACAACTCAAATCGCTATGTTTGTCGTGCCGGTTCTGGTGTTTACGAGTTATTTCTTCGAGAACCCCATGAATCTTATTTTCACCACTTTCGAACTCGCTGCCATAATTTCTTCCGTTTTAATGGTTAAATCCATAATCGAAGATGGCAAAAGCAACTGGTTTGAAGGATTACAGCTTCTTGGGACATACGGAATAATGGCTGTTGTTTCTTTCCTTCACCCATAAACGACAAAAATAAGCGACAAAAATAGGAGTGAAACATCCGGGAAAGACAGAAAGCTTGCCGGATATTTGTATTTCTTCTTGTATCTTGCAAGTGGCTCTATCGAACAAGTAGGGATTTTCACTCAAGCCTTTTTTTAAAAGGCTTGCAGTCAAGCAGTTTTTTTTAAAAAGCTTGTTATCAGGCCTTCATGATTTTTTATGTTTATCAGTGTTTTTCGCTCAAGCCTTTTTTTAAAAGGCTTGCGATCAAGCAGTTTTTTTAAAAAGCTTGTTATCAGGCCTTCATGATTTTTTATGTTTATCAGTGTTTTTCGCTCAAGCCTTTTTTTAAAAGGCTTGCGATCAAGCAGTTTTTTTAAAAGGCTTGCAGTCAAGCAGTTTTTTTAAAAGGCTTGCTGTCCCACCGAAAAAGAGTTAGTTTTTCTCACTGTATTTCAAGAGATTACTCTTGAAGTAATCCTTACTTATGTTGGTTTTTCCAGGATAACAACAGTAAGGGTTTTCAAATTTAGAATCAGTTGTAAAATAACAGGCCCCTCTGCATCCACCCCTGCAAATAGCTCCTTTATTGCAATCTTTGCAACTGCCTGTCAGCATACTCGTATCGAAATTTCTGTTATAAGCAAAATTGCCTTCTTTATACCAGATTTCGGATAAGGATTCTTCACGTAAATTACCTTCTATGAACTCGTCCGAATAGAGTGACTCGCAACCTTTAACATTGCCTGTACTACCTATCCCGACAACTCTCAAACCTGCCTGACATCCTGACCATGAGCATATTGTTCCGAACTCGCCTCTTAAGTATAATTCATTCTCGTCAAAATATCCGATATTGTCTCCTGCATAGATAGCAATCTTCTGTTCTTTACGCTTTTCTCGAATAAATCTGGTAATTAGGGGTACTTTTGCAGGGTCGAGGAGAAGATTTTTTTTATCGGCCATGTTTCCCATAGGGTTAACGATCTGCATCTGCCAGAGCTTTATGCCCTTTTCCACAAGTAAATTGTACATCGGCCATAAATCTTCAAAGTTTCTCTCTATCAAACTGGTTACAATAGCTACAGGGATGCCTTCTTTCTTAAGTATCTCCAGGGCTTGCATTACTTTTTCGAACGAAGTGCTTACATTTCTCATATTGTTATGATTGCTTTCCATTCCGTCAAGAGAAATTCCCACGTTAGTTAATCTGGCATATTTTATCTGGGCAATTTGTTCATCTTCAAGTAAAAATCCGTTGGTAATAAGATTAACATCTACCCCCTTCTCAGATAACTTCCTGGAGATTTTTTCCCATCCTTCATACAGAAAGACTTCACCCCCAATAAAAGTTACCTGCTTGCATCCGAGATCTGCCAGTTGTTCGGCTACATTAAGACATTCATCAACCGTGAGTTCATTTTCTCTGGCTTTTCCTGCTATGGAACCGCAGTGCTTGCACTTCATGTTACATTTTAGTGTAAGTTCCCACACACAAAATTCAGGTTTGTATTCACTTGTATTCATCTCTATTACTCCATAAGAGCAACCTTATCCGAAGCCTGTAAGATGGATCTGAGCATTCTGGCATTTTATTTGATCATTCTGGTATTTTATTGATTTAAATATTATATTAAAAATATTATTCAGACTTTAATCTGAAAAAAGTTTAAAATATATGGGGATATTAATTCCCCTCAAGTTTTTTCCTATCAGGGTTTGTGCGTTTGTGAAATAAAATCAAGAACAAGTAAGCTTGTTAAAATCAGTACATTTTATGTTTTTGGTTTTTTGCTACTGATTTTGTCGTTCAACCCACAGGTTCTAGTTCAATTTCATTTTAGAGGCACGCCGTATAGAGGTCTGACAATGCCGTAAAGAGGTACAGGTCGAGGTTCTATTATCGGTAGTCCAATGTATATCTCTCCCCCGGACCCGGGATACAGCATCAGAATATTTTTGCTAACAATCACTACTTCACTCTCCTTTATCACTAATATTGGTTAAAACTGGATTGTGTAATCATTACTATTCAAGTAATATAATTAATAGGGAAATTCAATTTAGAAACATAAAACTCTTTCAATTAACAACTAATAAGTTTAAAAATTAAAAAATATAAAAATTAATTTACTAATTATTCTAATAAATTGTCAAATTTTTATTAAATAAAACAATAAATCAGTATATATAAGAAAAGTTTGTTATAAAAAGAAAAAAACCATGGAATAAAAAAGAAATGTCTACTATATGAAAAGAAGTTTTTGGGTACATTTTTTCTGTTTATCCGATTTTTTCTTTGCATTCAAAACCGGTGAGGAGTTCCAGATAATTCCTGTTACTCCATTTCACACCAATCCTCTGAAGATAATCCTTGAAGTTGCGTGGGAACTGCAATATTGCAATTGAGATCGGAAGCACGAAGACCAGGAATATTTTCACTGCACACAAAATTATAGAGTGAAATATAGTTTCTTCTTCATGCTTTAATGGATATAAATTAAAAAAAGTATGTTAGGAACTAAATAAATAATGTGAGGTAGGTAATCAATCCGAAGAATTAACTATCAAAAGCAATTAATCTAAACACATTTATAAAGCTTTAACTGATATTATTGGAAATTACGAAGATTCAACGGCCTGTTCAAAAAAAGAGTATAACTATGCTTTTAGTGAGTTTCTTGAGAAAGATAAATGGGATGTTAGTGTTGAAGGAAAAATCTTCGTATATTATGGGACAAGATGGTGTAAAGTCGTTGATACTGATTATGAAAATGAAGTAGAAAGTGAAGTAGAAAGTGAAGTAAATGCTATTATGGAGAACTGATTATGAAACTTAAGCTATTCAGTATGCTTTTTGTTGCTATGCTCGCAATTCCGTTAGCTTCGGCTACGGGAAATTATGTAACTCCTACAAAAGAGCAAGTCACCCAGGTCATGCTCGATTACAACCTCAGTAACCAGAACAATTCCTACCAACTGGCCTGCGAAATCGGTCAATATGTTTCAGAAGAGTATAGTTGGAATTGTGATATCAGAGAACTTAATTCCACAAAACATGCTCCGATTTATATCAATGTCTTCTATCCGGCAGCCAGTAATAAAAAAGGATATGAGGCGTACTATGGCTGGTTCGGACCCCAAAAGAAGGAAGTAACGGCCTTTTATGACAAGAGCAAAACCATGTCGTATAGAGACTGGGGATCTTCCAGAAAGTTTGATTGTGGAATTACGGGAGTTACCAGTTATAACACTGTGAAAAGTTATTTTGGAAACACATCTGAACAGACAACCGATCCCGTGCCGCCAGATTCAGAAAGTACGCAGCCTGTTGAGAATAATTATTCAGGAATACAGAATATTGTAAACGGGTCTGCCAATACTGTGAATAATCAAGGTATTATCGGCACGATAGAACAGTACTGGTTCGATTTTAAGAATGCAAATCTGTCGAATATAACTTTTAATTTCTTTGGGGGTAATTAAAGCTCCTTTCCTTTTTGGTGAAATTATTTTGAAATTGGCTTTAGTATTGAGTTTCTGGCTTTGTTAAAATCTAAAGATCAGTTATTATAATAAGAGTTTTAAATAAAGTGCTTCTTCCATTTTTTACTACAAAAATATTGGAGTACATGAAATAAGTGATTCCAAGTAACAGTAGTAGTATTAAATTTGAACTTATGCTGAAGACTATTTAGTCTTCCAGACTGGATCCATACGTAAAAATGTGCCTCTTCGCTGTTTCGAGTGAGTAACTTGCATTGGTCTCTTAAAATATCAACGTACATACGTAAAGTTTAGAAACATTTATGATTGAAAACCATATTCAAGCTTGATGTTTCCCTTTTAGCGGGTTACTTTGCAACTGGCCAATTATTTTCAACTCACATAAAATAGCGAAGAGGCGCAATTATCTTATATCCCATTTTCCGCAGTATCTTTTGAAAATCAATACTTTTCCTGATACCATTTTGCAACAGATTTAAGTAATTTACACACTTAATTGCATTTGATAAAAATTGAATAATATCATTTTGGTCTCTAAATACACCTTATTTGCTTTTACCTCCTGTATAAAAGTTCCGTAAACTCGTGTTAAATTGAAAATTGATAACAGAAAAAACCATGAAATCTGAGAATTTACTACGAAAAGTGAGACTAGTAGTAGACTGCACAATTACATACACATACCGGATAGGAGTATAAATGAGGAATATACTTTATTTTTTGATTATATTTTTTACAGTGTTAATGGCTTCATGTGCTGGAGCAGTTACAATTACAGTAGATGACGATATTGAGGGAGCAAATTATAAAAGCATACAGAATGCTGTTGACAACGCAACTGATGGTGATATAGTTCTTGTTTATCCAGGAAATTATACGGAAAATGTGTATGTAAATAAAGAATTAACAATTACATCTCTCTCTGAAAAATCCAGTAGATACTATTATTTATGCTGCTAACTCTGAAGATGACGTATTCAATGTTGTAGCAGATAACGTAACTATTAATGGCTTTGGTATAAGTGATGCTGGAACCGATCAGTATGGAGACGATAAAGCCGGAATTTATTTTGATGGAGTCAACAATAGTGTCATAAAGAAAAATAATGTTTTTTCAAACGGTTACGGCATTTTTTTGTTAGACTCGTGCAACAATACACTTACTGAAAATAATGCGTATATGACTGGAATCGATGGAATTTTCTTATGGAATTCAAGTAACAATAAGCTGAATAATAATTTCATAAACGCGACCAATCATGAAGGCATATATATATACACATCTAGTAGTAATAATGAAATAAGTAATAATACTGTCAGCTATGCCGGATTTGGGATTAAGTTGGTTTATTTATGTGAAAACAACACAATTACTAATAATACTATATCAAACACTGATTTAGGAATTTTTCTTAGAGAATCGAGTCGTAATTTTCTGACTAGCAACATTGCAAATTTTAACGGCTGGAGTGGTATAGATCTTGAGTACAGTACAGAAAACAGACTATACAACAACACTGTAAATTTTAACAATAATAATGGAATATTTTTGGTAGAATCAAGTGACAATAAGTTAGATTATAACAATGCCTCAAATAATATAGAATATGGTATAAACATCAATAACTCCAGCAGGAACAACATATTAATTGGTAACATTGCAAATTCAAATGGTAAAGAAAATATTCATGTTGTTGATCCAGAAAACAATACAGTAAACAGTTCAGGTCAAGAATTGCCATTTCAAGGCTCTATATTAACAATCATTGCAATTGCAAGTACGGCTTTAATTCTTGGAAAAAGATGTAGATAAGATAGCATAAATAAAGATAACTAATCAAACTCGCTTTGACAGAAATCCACAAAATACCATTTATTTTCGTTTTGCGATCAATTTTTGAATGAACAGCAATCACCGTTTTACTATAACTCTCATTTCACACCAGTCCCTTGAAGATAACTCTTGAGGCTGCGGTAGAAACTGCGAATATTGCAATTGAAATCGGGAGCATGCAGGCGAGGTCATATTTCAACTGCGTTCGGTCTCCTCCGTATTCCACCGAACCTGCAAAGCGGGTGAGAATAGCACTGATCAGGACAATATAAACTCCTATTGCAAGCAGGAAATGGTCAGGAGAGATTGACTGGGAAAAAGCTGCCTCTCCGATTTCTACTGGCATTCCTGACATATCGGCAGGAATTCGGTTTACCCTTTCGGCTACCTGGTTCAGAATTTTCGTAATAACCTCAGAAAGGGCAAGGGTAATCCCTGCAATAAGTGGGGCAAAAATCACAGCAGTAGAGCGCATAGTTGAGGTGACATCGTAAAGGGAACGCCGGATTCTTTCCTCGACTGTTCCAAGCTCTTTCAAATGGTCTGCAAGTTTTATAATCGAAGCGCCTGCAGCTTCATGGTTTTTGTGGATGCTTTCCGTAAAAAGGAGCATTGTGTTCCGAATTCTTTCCGAATATATGTGTCTGAAGGCTCCGAAATCTTCGTCAAAAATTGCGGCTTTGAGATTTGTCCTCATACTGAGCAGGTTCATTGAAATTTCCTGAAAAGCTTCCCCGATTTTTGAACCTTCCATAGTCCTGGCAGTGTGGGCAAAAGCTTCTTCAGGGGCTTTTCCTTCGGAAATTCTCCTGCCGAGTACAAAAAGAGAATCTGCAAATTCCTGTTCCATCTTTTTTATTCGGTCTCTTATCCTCTTGTAAGGAACAGCCGAGAAATAAAGGTAAACTGAAATCCCGATTGTTCCACCCAGAATCAGAGGAAGCGTGGGTGAAAAATATCCTTCCAGGGGTGCGGTTGCTACTATTCCTCCAGGGTTTCCTAACCTCAACAGGAGATATCCTAAAGGTGCTATAAGGCAGAGTACCAGGGCCGAGAGCGTTAAAGCAAAATGTTTCTTCTGCTTGATATCTGCAAGCTCAGGATGAGAATCCGGAATTTGCCTGGGAATAAAAGCAACCGGCCTTTGCATAAGAATATATTCTGAGTATAGGGCAGCAAGAGCCGGAAAAATCAGGTCATAGAGGAAGATAAGGTCTATTATTTCAGGTTTCATTCCTACAACCGTAACCGCAGGCAGAAGAGCTACAAGGGCGAGCGGAATCAAAATGAAAATCGAGTAGAGAATATAACTTGGGGTCTTCAGTTTTGCTGCAAAGGCGTCCATAAGGCTTTCCGTACCTTCGAGACTTATGTCCAGGGCTCGGTTCAGGGTTATAACCCTCTGAGCCTCATCAGGTTCGGCTGTCGAGCTCTTTATAAGGTGTAGAGAACGTTTGAAATATTCGCTATTTCTTCCCCACAGGTCGGCAAAAGAAAGGAGAGCATCATCCATGCTGCTGTAAATCCTGAGGTTCAGGTCCCAGGCTAGTTTTCTCAGGTCCTTTGCAAGTGGCCTCTCGGAATTTCTAGCTGCAAAAAGTACGGCATGTTCCAGGTTAGGAACAAGTTTCATGGACATGACTATATAACTCAGAATTTCAGGAATGTCTCCAAGTGAGGAGATTTTCATAAACCCTGCTCTGAGTTTCACATACTCACTCAGGTAATAGAGGGTTAACAGAGGAACGACAAAGGTAAGGATTCCCATTATAGTAAGCACTCTGGCATCAAAACTTCTTGAAAGCATCAGGAAAAGGTCTACTGTTGCCAACAGGATTAAAGTTGCAAAGGTTCCTGCATAGGAAAAGAGGACGGTTTCGAAAGCTTCAAGTTCATAACCGGTAAACCTGAGAGCGTCCCTGTACTCCCGGCTTACACTCTTTTCACAGCGCTTGCGGAAGGCAGCAGGGTCAGGGACAGCCCATATCCACTGCTTTGCTGTGGTTTTGCAGGCTCGCACATACCAGTTGCTCTCTTCGCTCATATTTTTTACCTCTTACAACATCTCCATCTAACAATCATTTTCCTTTATCCGAGCCTTTTCTGGCAAAATTCTCAAACCAGGTTTCCCACTGCCTATAAAGAATTTCCAGGTCATTCCTGCAGTCGGATTCAAAATTATCTGCAGAATTAACCGCACAGCTATTCACTGAACTATCTATGAGATTATTTCCATACTCATTTTCGTATGACTCTCCGTTCTTCATGGAGTCCGAAAGCAGCCAGAACATGTTATTTGCCTGGCTAACGGCTTCGGCTTCCAGCAGGAATGATTTTTTTAGCCCTTCAATTGCTATTTTTTCTTTTATTCTTGCCCGAAGTTCGATATTTTTTAAGGCTCTATCTATGGAAATCCCCCATTTTCTGGCAATCTTTTCTATAAGTTCGGATTGTCCTTGCTCCAGAGCCTTTTCTGCAAGCAAGCAGTCCTGAGATGCATAATATTTCATTATATCCGTAAAGATATCCGAAGGTTCGGGATTTTCGATTACTGCACTGGTGATTTCTGCAATATGGCTCACCCGTTTTAGTTTTTTCATGCTGCCTTCAAGCCTTATACTTGAGCAGATAATTACGGCATCCGTCGCTTTAAACGAGGCTGGAGGAACTCCAAGGGTGTGCACGATTCTCTCATATACGTTTTCGGTAGATGAACCGTGAATGGTCCCTATAACCGAGTTTCCGGCTTTTCCGACCTGCATGGCTTCATATAGCACTTTTACTTCCTCCCCCCGCACTTCACCAAGCACAAGGGCGGAATTCCCAAGACGCAGAGCTGCTCGAAGCGCAGTTTCAGGGCTCATTTCAGCTCCTGATTTCAAAACCGAGGACTGTGAGCTCATTCCCTGAACCTTCCAGCCCAGGCTCTGAAGCTCCTCGATGGGGAGTTCATGGGTATCTTCGATTGTAAGAATCCTGTACTTCTGCGGAATCTCAAGCAGCATGGCAGATAGCAGGGACGTTTTTCCTGCTCCGACTTCTCCTGCTACCAGGACTGAAGCTTGCCCGTCCATTAGAAAGCTTAAAAGTCCGGCTGCATATGGGGAGACCGAGCCTGTATTGATCAGCTTAGGCAGGGTCCAGGGTGAGAGGGAATGCTTTCTGAAGGCATAAGCAAGCCCACTTGCACTGAGAGGGTCTCCTATTACCGAAACCCTTACCCCGAAAGCCTCAAGGTTAAGTTCCAGCACAGGAATCGCTTCTCCAAAGGGCCTTCCACTGATGATCCTGAACCTGGAGACAAGGGCATCAAGGTCGTCCTGCGAGAGAAAAACATTACTTACGCATTCCTCTCCCTCCAGCACAACGTGTACAGGGTTTTTGTCGGCAGGAGCATTAATATATACATCCGTAATCCTGGCATCGGAAAGCAGGTCTTCAACTATCCCTAGTCCGTTCGTATATCTTGCAAGCAGGTCGGCGTAGCTTTCAAGTTCGTCAGGGCTGCAGGCTTTCCCGCTTGTGAGCAATTCTTCCTCCAGAAGCGCTTTTGCCATGCGCTTGAAATACTCCCTTGCTACGATCGGATCTGTAAAAGCAAGGTCTTTTGGCCTGTGCCTGATCATTCTCATCCGAACTTTTTCAAGCAGTCTGAGGTCTTCCTCCCTGAGATTATACTCAGGAGGTCTGATCATGTAAAGTTTTTCCGGCCTGTCAATATAGCGATAAATTGAGACTTCAAGTTTCCTGCCTTCCCTACCGTCTATGTCGTAGCACTCAAGAAATTCGGTATTTTCAGGCACATCTGCATAGATCCTGGAACTGGAAAAAGGGGGTCTAACATGGGGTTTGATGCCGCTTTCATAGTCATAAAGTTCTTCTGCCGCACTTTTATTTTTCTCCAGTTTTTCCTTCAGGTTTTCAGTTGATAAAAATGGGAAGTGTCTGGAAATTTCTGCCAGGGTTACTTCTCCTGACGTGTTCTTTATCAGGTTTCCTGCCATTTTTCTTATTGTTTTTTCGATCGTTTTTCCCTGTCCTTTTTTGGAATCTTCTACCGATTCTTTTGATAAGACTCGAACTTCAGATTTTTTGATAACAGGAATTTCAGGAAAAACGGATAGTTTTCCTTCAATTTCATAAAGCATCTGATGAAAACGCTCGGAACAAGCTTTACAAACTGAAGTAGTTTCCGAATTCTTTTCTGAATTCTTTTCCGAATCCTTTTCTGTAACTCTTTCTGTAATTTTTCCTGTAAATTTCTCAGGGATTCTTTCCAAAATTGTTCCCGTAAATTTCTGTGTAACTCTGTCTGAGTTTTTATTCAGCCTTTTTTCCTGAATAAACCTCTTTATTTCCAGCCTGGCTTTTAAAGGGTCACCCTCTACGGTTTTAGCAAAAGAAGCAATTATTTTTTTTCTTTCCAGTTCGCAGTTTTTCTTTTCAGAGAAAGTACAGGCTCTGGGAACTTTTTCCGCACTTTCATACGCTGTTACAATTCCCTCAAAACCTGCAAGAGTATAAAGTAAAGACAGGGCTTCTCCTTCGTAGTCTCGCTCATACAACCTTGAGAGCACCAGACAGTTGGCCTTAACCTCTTTTTGCAGAATTCCGAAAATGTTTTTTCTGCAGTGCATGTCGTTAAGGGAAGATCCCGAATCACATTCCCTACAATTGATGACAATGGTTTTCCGGCTTTTTGTCTGCTTTATCCGGTAAGAGCAGGTTTCCTCTACCTTTTTATCCTGTACGGAAAGACTGCCATAATTAAGGGCATTGACAGCATCATGAAGTTTTGCCTTTATATTCAAATAAAACCCCCATTTCCCTATCAACTTCTTAATTTATCTTCAAGTGTATTAAGTTTTTTTGACTGATGGGGAAATGGGGCTATTAATTTGCTGATAAAATTACGTTTTACTGTAGGAGGATTACGACAACTATTAACCTTAACTGGTTTACAGGCTATATAATCGTTCAAGCTACTTCACGGCTTGTGAGTTTTCCATAAAAACGGGGCTGAGAGAGATTGGAAAAATGACACGTAGAAGTCCGAAAAATGGGCAAATATAGGATATAAGAGGTTTAGAGAGATATGTTGAGTTTTGAGACAGCATGCAAAAACTTATTGCCTCATGTTGTTAACTGGTATAGATTTATTATTCCTTTAACAGTTAAATCCACTGCAAGAGCAGCAAGCAAAAGTCCCATCAGCCTTGTAAATACCAGCATTCCGTTATATCCTATTAGCTTGTGAATTCCCCTTGAGAATTGAAAGATGTAATAGCAAATAATGAACGTCAGTACGATTGATACAAGAATTATTATTTTTTGCACAATTGCTTCTGTTCCTCCTATCAGGACAATCACTGTACTGATCGTACCCGGTCCTGTCAGAAGCGGGAGGCTTATCGGGAAGATCCAGATGTCTTCTCGTTCCTGAGAGTGAGAAATCTCTTCTTCAGTAATCCTCCCCTTTGAGACTTTAGCATGCATCATATCAAAAGCAATGCTGAAAAGCAGGATTCCTCCTGCAACCCGCAGCGAATCTACGCTAATGCCGAACAGGTTAAGTATGATGTTTCCTGCAATTGCAAAAAATACGGCAATTGCGCACGCAAGCATGACTGACTTTTTTGCGATTTCGTTTTTCTCCTCATTTGTCATCTTGCTGGTCAAAGAGATGAAAGTCACTACTCCGCTGATAGGGTTGACAACAATGAAGATAATTGTGAAAACGTGAATTAAAAACCCGAGGTTTTCGGTTATCACTTGTTTCTCCTGCCCGTTTTTACTTTTTTATATTCATATCAATTTTTCTTTTATACTATTTCCGGTTGTATACCCAGGTTATTGAACAGTAAATCTGAAAGTTAACAATTCCTTCAAACTCAACAAACGTAGTTCTAATATTCAATTTCTTTGTTTTCAGGTAGGTCACACCACAAAGCTAAATTATCTACTTCCACTAAATAAGACAAATTTTAAGGAAAAATCTGGTAATTCGTCACTGATATTTGGTCGGTTAGTTCAAATTACGTAGACATCTCATCCGGTTTTATTATATAATAGTAACTTAGATTTTCGTGTCACCTTTAAATTTTCTTTACTTTTCCAATAGCTTTAAAGCTTAGGGTCAAAGTTTTATAATTTAATATAGTTTATATATTTTCAAGATTATACTATGTTAATAAACATCTTTATCTACTATTTTTCAAATTTTGTAATAATTGTTATAATGAGAATGATTTTATATACTTAATAAATCAAACATCTTTTAGAAGAATAAACTCACTTGTAAGTGGTTGTAACAATAATATCCTAAAGTTAGGTACTTCGCCGCCAAAGAGAAGAGCCTGAAGGGGAAAAATGAATGGAAAAATTTCGAACAATTTCGAACAATCCGGGTCCTGTAATTTGTGTTGGAAAAGATGGTACGGTTCTTTATTCAAATGAGGTTAGTGAGCTCTTGAATGAATTGGGGGTGACAGTAGGAGAAAAACTGCCTTTGAGTATCGTAGATATTGTGCAAAAAGTAATTACCCAAAATCATTCCGAAAAAACGGAAATTAAAGTGGGAAAAAAAGTATATCTGGTTGTTTTTCACCCTTTACCTGAACAAGAATGTGCAAACATTTTTGGACTCGATATAACTGACCATAAAGGCCTTGAAGAAAAAACTCAGGGTAGTGAAGCTATGGAGGTGGCAAACCTTGAGCTGGCTGACATTCTTGATGTTCCAGCGGTCCAATCCCTCATGTATGATTTACATGAACTCACTCACATTACCATAGCTCTGGTTGACCTAAAAGGTAATATTCCGGTAAGTGTTGGATGGCAGGACATCTGCACCAAATTCCACAGGGTTCATCCCGAAACCTGCAAGCACTGCGTGGAAAGCGACACAAGACTGTCCCTTGGTGTTCTCCCTGGAGATTTTAAGCTGTACAAATGCAAGAATAATATGTGGGATGTAGTAACCCCGCTTATTGTGGACGGTCAGCATATAGGCAATATCTTCTCAGGACAGTTCTTTTTTGAAGATGAGCCTCTGGACTATGAACTTTTCCGATCCCAGGCTAGAAAATACGGCTTCAACGAGAACGAGTACATAGCCATGCTTGAAAAAGTTCCACGGTTAAGTAGGGAAGCTGTGAACAAAAGTATGTCTTTCTTCGTGAAGCTTGCCAATATGATCTCACAACTAAGCCACAGTAACTTCAAACTTACCAGGTCACTGAGAGAATGCGATATTCTGGTGTATAAACTAGAGAAAAGCAGGGAAGACCTTGACCATGCTCAAACCGCAGGAAATATCGGAAGCTGGCGTCTGGATATCCGTACAAAAGAATTGACATTGTCCGACGAAAACCACCGTATTTTTGGCATCCCAAAAGGCACCCATTTGACCTATGAGACCATCCTTTCTAAAACTCATCCTGATGACAGGGAATATGTAAATAGTAAATGGAAGGCAGGATTAAAGGGTGAACAGTATGACATTGAATATCGCATTGTTGTTGACGGTAGGATTAAATGGGTGCGTAAGAAAGCATATTTTGAATTTGACAAAAATGGAAAAGTTATCGGCAGCTTCGGCATAACACAGGATATAACTGAGCGCAAAAAAGCCGAAGAAAGGCTTAAACTGGCAAGTAAATATAACCGCAGCCTGATTGAAGCTAGTATTGATCCTTTCATCACAATTGGTCCTAACGGAAAAATAACCGACGTTAATAACTCCACTGAAATAGTAACTGGTTATTCAAGGGAAGAGCTCATAGGCACAGACTGTTCTGATTATTTCACTGAGCCTGAAAAAGCCAAAAAGGGATATCAACTTGTATTTCAGGAAGGATTTGTACGAGATTATTCACTAGATATTAAGCATAAAGATGGACATATAACTCCTATTTTATATAATGCTTCAGTTTACAAAGACGAGGCTGGTGAAATTATAGGGATGTTTGCTGCAGCACGTGACACCTCTGAACTTAAAAAGGCAGAAGGGAAAATTCAAATACTGGCAAACGCTGTCGAATCATCCGACGATGCAATTATAACCGAATCTCTTGATGGGGTTATCACAAGCTGGAATAGAGGAGCAGAGAAAATTTATGGCTATTCCGTTGAAGAAGCTCTGGGAAGAAACATATCAGCACTCGAGCCGGAAAATCTGAGAGGGGAGACAAAACAGTTAATTGAAAAAATTAAACGAGGAGAAAGAATTCGTAATTATGAGACTTTAAGGTTGAAAAAGGATGGGACGATAGTAGATATTTCAGTAACCCTTTCTCCAGTTTTTGACACTTCTGGAAAGCTTGTAGCCATTTCAACAATTGCCAGAGATATTACTGAGCGCAAAAAAGCGGAAGAAGCCCTTAGAAGAGCACATGATAGTTTGGAAATAAAAGTTAAAGAACGTACATCTGAGCTTGAAAAAGCTTATGAGTCTTTGATGGAAGAAAAAAGAAGACTCTCTGAAGCTCAAAAGATAGCTCATATTGGAAACTGGGAGTATGATCTCGTAAATGATGAATTATACTGTTCTGACGAAATGTATAATATTTTTGGACATAAACCCCAGGAAGGCATGAGTTACAAAAAACTTTTAGGCTATGTGCATCCCGAAGATCGAAGCTATGTGGATAATGCAGTTAAAAAAGCTTTAAATGAAAAGTCCTTTAGCATTGATCACAGGATTATCTCAGCTGGTGGAGAAGATCGTATCGTCCATGCAGAGGGCGAAGTTTCTTATGATGAAAATAAAAGCCCAATTCGAATAAGAGGAATAGTTCAGGACATCACAGAGCGTAAGAGAGCAGAGGAAAAGATCAGGATATTAGCGAATGTTGTAGAATCCTCAAACGACGCTATTATAACTGAATCTCTGGAAGGTACTATTACAAGCTGGAATAAGGGAGCAGAGCAAATTTATGGTTATTCGGCTGAGGAAGTTCTGGGGAAAAATGTTTCAATCGCTGAACCGGATAATCTTAAAGGAGAAATAAAAAACTTAATCGAAAAAATTAAGCAGGGGGAAGAAATCCAGCATTACAAAACTGTACGGTTAAAAAAGGATGGTACAACAATGAATATTTCAATAACTTATTCTCCTGTTTTTGATGCTTCCGGAAAGCTGATTGCTATCTCATCTATGGGTAGAGATATTACTGAGCAGGTCAGTGCGGAAAGACTTCTGGCAAAAGCCGAAGAAGCCCGAAAAAAAGAAATCCACCACAGAATAAAAAATAATCTGCAAGTGATTTCTTCCCTTCTTGACCTGCAGGCTGAAAAGTTCAGAAGCAGAGGATGTGCCGAGGATTCCGAAGTTCTTAACGCTTTCCTTGAAAGCCAGGACAGAGTTATGTCAATTGCTCTTATCCACGAAGAACTGCACGAAGGCAGAGGAAATGATACATTAAATTTCTCGTCGTATATTAAAAGGCTTGTTGAAAATCTCTTTCAAACTTATAAAGTTGGAAATATCAACACGAACCTTAACATCGAACTGGAAGAAAACATTTTCTTTGATATGGATATTGCTGTCCCACTAGGAATAATCATTAACGAACTTGTATCTAACTCCTTAAAATATGCATTTCCAGGCGAAAACGACGGAAAAATTCAAATCAAACTTCACAGGGAAGACTCTGCTGAATGCGCAGGTAAAGACCAGGGAAGCACAAAAGAAAGTTATAACAGTACCGATTTTGTTTTAATAATCTCAGATAATGGGATTGGTATTCCTGAGGACTTTAATTTAGAAGATTCCAATTCTCTTGGATTACAGTTAGTGGAAACCTTAGTAGATCAGTTAGGAGGCGAAATTGAATTAAAAAGGAATTCTGGGACTGAGTTCTGTATAAGATTTACAGTATCAGTACAGAATGAAAAAATAGAATAATCGAACTCTCATACAATACTCAGTTTATAAATCTGCTAAATTTTTGTCAACTGGTTTTCTTCACTTTTCTACAAAGCAGTTTCGTCAACTGATTTTCTTCACTTTTCTACAAAGCAGTTTTGTCAACTAATTTTTCACTTTTCTACAAACAGTTTTGTCAATCAGTTCTTCACTTTTCTACAAAACAGTTTTATCGATCAGTTTTTCACTTTTCTACAAGGAAGATCCGGAATCACATTCTCTAAATTGATGTTTGCAATTGATAACAATCGTTTTCAGGCTTTTCGTCTGTTTTATTTTTTCTGTGCAGCACATCGATCTTTAGCTTCCTGAAGTACAGTGATTGCTGTTTCCAGATTTTTCCAACCAATAACTTTCACTTGTTTTTTATCTAAATTCTTATAAGTTTGGAAGAAGTGAGTAATTTCCTTAAATAAATGCGGTGGAACCTGGTCTACCGACTCAATATAATTCCACATCGGATCGTTCTTAGGAACGCACAGGATCTTCTGATCTCTTCCTTTATAATCTTCCATGTCAAATAATGCTACAAGATATACATCGATTACACAGCCCGGAAATGTAGGTTCCCAAGTTAAAACCATAGCATCTAAAGGGTCGCCATCAAGGGAAAGTGTGTCCGGGAAAAAACCATAGTCCGAGGGATATACCATTGAAGAAGAAAGCATTCTATCGAACTTAATCAGTCTCTTTTCTTTATCATATTCGAACTTGTTTCGGCTCCCTTTTGGAATTTCAACTATTACGCTTTCGACCTGTCTTTCAGTCATATCAACACTTCCAGCTGTTTCTTACTTCCAGGTACTTACCTTTTACTTATTTTTATCACTGCCATAAAATACAATTTTAACTTTTTCTTCTGTGATCAACCCTTGGTTAATTACCTCATCTAATTTTGGTCTGATTCTCTCTATATTTTCTTCAAGATCAGAAACTTCAATGAGTATTGGCATATCAGTTGATAGACGTAATATAGAAGTTGTATGAATGCGGCTATGTTTTCCAAAGCCAGCAATACCCCTAAAAACAGTAGCTCCGGCTATACCTTCAGCTTTTAGCATTTCAACAATATACATGTACAAAGGCTTACCTTTGTAGTGATCAGACTCCCCAATAAATATCCTTAACAATATGGCTGTAGACTCACTCTTCATGCAATTTTCCTCACAACCTTCCACTCTATCCGTTTTCATTTCATTCCTCCCAATAGGTAAGAGCTAACACTTAGAGCTACAATCTTACCTAAATATACAGCCATCATGGAAAATAATACTGTTGATACTACATTTATCGCCATAAGCATTAATTTTGAGTCATCAAGCAACCGG
Source organism: Methanosarcina barkeri 3 (assembly GCF_000970305.1). GTDB lineage: Archaea > Halobacteriota > Methanosarcinia > Methanosarcinales > Methanosarcinaceae > Methanosarcina > Methanosarcina barkeri_A. The sequence goes on along the minus strand of NZ_CP009517.1, from coordinate 1,871,216 downwards.
AATGATTCGTAACCAAACGTTGATAATGTCGTAAAAGCTCCTAAAATACCTATTGTCAGAAATATTCTGGTTTGGTTACTAAACAGGCCCTGGTATTCGGAAAGGTACATTATTAAACCTAAAAAGAAACTTCCGATTGTATTTATGGTTAACGTACCCACCGGAAAACTGACAAAACTGTTTTGAATCCACCCACCTAACACATATCTCAAGGTAGCACCTATGAAGCCGCCTATACCTACCAATAAAATAGTATACACATTAAAACCTCAATAATTAATGTAGAAGTCATCAGCATAAGCGGTTTAGACTACAAGTCTTGGCGGACCTCATCGCCTATAGGATACCTTTTTCCTTTCATTAAATAAATAGTTTGCTTAAAGGCTCCGTCTAGCAAAGTATAGCTATTATCATCGTTATCATCTTTTATTTCTGTCGTTTCATTCCTGCAAATAAATTTCCACAAAATTGAGCGGCGAATGTGCAAAAAAAGGTAAGATACATCTTTAGTTTCCTTTTCAAATTGTATGGGTAAAAGTAAATTTCATGTATTACTGCAAATTTAATAATTTAACCAAATCTGAAAAACAACTTCAAGTAAGACATCCAACTTTATAACTGTGCGATAAAAATAACGAACGTTTTTCGAATTGGAAAATTCTCCATTGAATTTGAAGAGGATACGTCATTTAATTCACTTTAACTTCCATCAAATTAAGTTTCAAAAATGTTATCTGAAAAATATTGGTTTTCGAAAAACTACTGTGAAATCTGCGATCGACAATCTGTCTGCATTTTTTGGGTTTTTTCCTTTCTTTTTTGTCTGAAAGGCCGCTCTTCTGCGTCAAGCGTGACAAGAATGACACAGTGTGATGAGTGATGTCGTACAGATCAGAATTTAGGATTTCTAATTATGTTCTACTTTTTGTAATCAGTATTCAAAAACAGCTTCAATCAAGGGTTCTGCAAGTTTAATCACATCTTCTTTGAAAGCATATATATCTTCTAAAACCGCAGAATTTTCTCCCCCTAAAAGCTCCTGCTTCAGTTTTTTACCCAGAATATCATCATTTCCCGCTGCCAGCCTGAGCACGATAGAACCCGGGAAAATTTCAGTCCTGCAGGAGATCCTATCGCAGTCTCCGTCCGTGATCCCGATAATAGGAATCCCGAGCCTGGAGAGAATATCGCCTGCTATTATTGTGGTGTCATCTCCCACGGTAACTACGAATTCAGCATTGGCAGCTAACTCAAAAGTATCTTCTGCAGCATGGTCTATAATCACGACTCTGCATGCGGTTGGTCTGGAAGAAAAAACCGAGTCTTTGCCGTGTACGTTCGGTTTCCGGCCTTGCAGGGGAGAGAAATTGCTTCTTCTCAGGTCGCCGCTTTTTACCCAGGATTTTTCAAGGTCAATGGGATCTCTTTTTTCATAATTATGGAGTTTTTCAAGCCCGTGCTCTTTTATTTCTCCCCCTTCGATTGCGACAATAAAGCCGTTTTCGGAGATTATGCTTACTTCGGAAGAAAAGGCTTTCCCAATCACGATTCCGTTTACCAGAATATTTTCTCCTGGAAAAACGCCTGAAAGCTTGCGGATTACCCGAATTTTACCTATTGCAGAGCACTTATCTATAAAAACGGAATTTTGAACTCTTGAACTTTGAAGGGGCAAAGGACTTTCCACAGGAAGTCCTAAAATCTCAGAAAGCTTCTTAAGATATTCTCCGTACTCTCCGGCTTTTTTATTGAGAGATCTCAAAATTCCAGCTGTACTTGCCGGGCTTTCGATCTGGACAAGAGGCTTTATCTCCGGCTCTCGAAGCCGAAAAGCAACCATTTCTCCAAAAACCTTCCCGGTTTTAATTGTTTTTCCCCGGTTGAGGAGACATACAAAGTCTGAGGTTTCGAAAAGAGATTCAATGCAGGCACTCGGCTTCTCATGCCGGCTTATATCTATAATGTTTTCAAGCCCGGCATCCAGAACAGCTACTTTTCCCATAGTTCCTCCAAGCCTTGCCTCGACTTTGCCTACACAGGAAAGCTTTTCAAAAACTCTTTTCGCCTCTCCCGAATCAATAACTTCGGGCCCGTGGATTACCAGACCAATTTTCATTTTCAGCCCGTTTGACGGAAGAAACATATTAATATGATCCTCAGTACAACTCTTTATCTTTTCTCTTTCATTTCTCTTCCATTAATATTTTCACTACTAGCCGAGAATTATAGAAAACTAAATTACTGATAGCTAAATTACTTACTGATAGCTAAATTACTTACTGATAGCTAAATTACTTACTGATAGCTAAATTACTTACTGATAGCTAAATTACTTACTGATAGCTAAATTACTTACTAATAGTTAAATTAAGGACAACTGGATTCTTTATTGTTACACTCATATAAAAAGTAACTACTTTGAGGCAGAAAGATGGCTGGCGTAAAAATTACCTGGCTCGGACATTCAGCTTTTTTGTTCGAAGCCGAAAAGAAATTGTTAATCGATCCTTTTATTTCTGGGAATCCACTGGCTCCGTGCAGCCCTGAAGAACTGGACCCTGACATAATAGCTGTCACTCACGGGCATCGTGATCACCTTGGAGATACGATCGAGATCGGAAAACGGACCGGATGCCGAATAATCTCAGTTCATGAGGTTGCAAACTATATAAAATCGAAAGGAGTTTTTGCAGAGGGCATGGGCAAGGGCGGTACAGTAAATGTAGAGGGTATAAAGTTAACCATGACTGAAGCACTCCATTCCTCTTCAATCGATGCCTCGGGTTTTAGTTTTGATGGAGGCTCCCCTGCAGGTTTTATTATCCGAATCAACGGCTATTCAATCTACCATGCCGGAGACACCGGAGTATTCGGGGATATGCAGCTCATAAGTGAACTCTATGAACCTGAACTGGCCCTCCTGCCTATAGGCGACAAATTTACAATGGGCATAAGAGAAGCTACAAAAGCAGTAGAACTAATTCAGCCCAAAATTGTGGTTCCAATGCACTATAACACCTTTGATGTAATCATCCAGGACCCTCTAAAATTCAAACAGACCGTAGAATCAAAAACTAATACAAAAGTTATCATCATGCAGCCAGGCCAGTCAATTGAACTCTAAATTCCAGTACTTTCCAGTACTTTTCTGCCTAGTTCTAAATTTCTTGCAACCGCTGTGCTGCAACCGTTGACCCGAAACCGCTGACCCGCAACCGTTGCGCCGGTTGATCACGCCTATAGGGTTAGGGGATACGTTTTTCAAATCTAAACGTTACTTAAGTTTTCGCTCAAGCCTTTTTTGAAAAGGCTTGTGATCACGCCTATAGGGTTAGGGGATAAGTTTCTCAAATCCAAATGTTTCTGGGGTTTTCGGTCAAGCCTTTTTTAAAAGGATTGTGCTGCAACCATTGTACTGGTTAATCACGTCGTTACTCAGGGTTTTCGCTCAAGCCTTTTTTGAAAAGGCTTGCAGTCAAGCAGTTTTTTTTAAAGGCGTGCTACTTTGACAGCGGAAGTATTAAAAATAATAACTATATTGTAAAAACTCAATTCTAGTTTTAACTGCGGTTTAAGTTATACACTTAAAGCTTTATTAGATGTTAATTTCCTATTGTTTACCTATACGATTTTATACAATTAATACTATGACATCGGAATAACCATGACTAATAATGTAAAAACGATTCCACTCGCGTTTGGAAGCGGGATTTTGGAGCTTGATATACCCGAGAAAAACATCTCCAGTATCATCCTGCCTTCAGAATTAAAAATAAAGGAAGAAGGGGCTTCCCTTATTAAAAAAGCGCTTGAAAATCCTATAAAAAGTAAGAGACTTTCTGAGATTGTAAACCCTAATTCGAAGGTTGCAATCATAGTTAGCGATGTTACGCGTCCAACTCCTACTGCAAAGCTTCTTCCGCCTTTGCTTGAGGAACTTTATCTAGGCGGAGCAAAAAACGAGAATATTACTATTGTTTTTGCCCTCGGGCTCCATAGAACCCAGACTGAAGAAGAGTGTCGTCAGCTCGTAGGAGAGCATGTCCACGAAAAAATTCGCTGCATCCAGCACGACAGGAAAAGGTGCAGGCTTCTAGGGGAAACAAGTTTCGGAACGCCAGTCGAGGTCTTCGAAGAAGTAGTTGACTCCGACGTTATCATAAGTACAGGAACCCTGGAATTTCACTATTATGCAGGTTACGGAGGAGGAGGAAAGTCCATCCTTCCAGGTGTAAGTTCGGAGAAATCCATTCTCTCATTCCATAGCTTTTATAGCAAACTCTTTGAGGGAGATCCTTTATCAGGTAGAACTGACAGTCCGGCAAGACAGAATATTGAGGAAGCTGCAAGGATTGCAGGTCTTGATTTCATCATAAATGTTGTACTTGACAGTAAAAAAGAGATAGTTGCTGCTGTTGCAGGCGATTTCATCGAGGCCCACAGGAAAGGAGCAGAGTATGTCGATGCTATGTATAAGGTGCCTGTAGAGCCTGCAGATGCTGTAGTTGTTTCTTGCGGTGGTTTTCCAAAGGATATTAACCTTTACCAGGCAACTAAATCCCTTGAAAACGCTACCTCTTCTGTAAAAAGAGGGGGTTCAATTATTCTTGTAGCCGAATGTGCCGAGGGAATAGGAAACAAGGTTTACGAGTGTTGGAACAGGGAATGCGGGGCTCCCGAAGATGCGGTCAAACGTTTCAAGAACCGTTTTGAGTTCGGCGGGCATAAAGCTGCGATTGTTGGGAGGGCTGCGAAAGAATTCAAACTTTACCTTGTATCAAAGCTTCCAGAAACGGAAAGTAAAAGTGCTTTTTTTATACCGGCAATGAGCATAGATGAAGCACTCGAAAAGGTTCTTTCCGAGAATCCTGATGCTAAAGTCCACGTTATGCCAAATGGTGGATGGACCTTACCTGTAAAACAATAAAAAAATACTATAATAACAAGACGAAGGTTTGAACTGCCTTTAAAATTACCTCCGTCTCTAAATCATCTTTCCCTCTAAAACTACTTTTTTTAAAATTATCTTTTTCTTTAAAACTGCTTTTTCCTTTAAAACTACTTTTTCTTTTGAAATTACTTTAAAAATAACCTTCTTCCTTAAAATTACCTTCTAGTCCTTTTTATACTTGTTTCCCCTTATTATTGTAAACAATAAAAAGAAAATAGTATCAAGATAAAACATCGGCATAAACATGACTGCAAACATAAAAAAAATATCACTTGCTTTTGGAAGTACAAGAATTGAGTTTGAAATCCCTGAAAGAAATCTTGCCAGTGTTATTTTACCTTCAGAATTTGAAATAAGGGAAGAAGAGACCTTTCTTATTAAAAAAGCGCTTGAAAATCCCATAAAAAGCCGACGGCTTTCTGAGATTGTGAGCCCTGATTCGAAGGTTGCAATTATAGTTAGCGATGTTACGCGTCCAACTCCTACTGCAAAACTTCTTCCTCCTCTGCTTGATGAGCTCTACCTTGGAGGGGTAAAGGACGAAAACATTACTATTGTTTTTGCTCTTGGGCTACATAGAAACCAGACTGAAGAAGAATCCCGAAAACTGGTTGGAGAAGAAATCTACAAAAAAATCCGCTGCATCCAGCACGACAGGAAAAAATGCAGGTATCTTGGAAAAACAAGTTTTGAAACGCCTGTCGAAATTTTTCAAGAAGTAGCAGACTCCGATATTATCGTAAGTACAGGAACCCTGGAATTTCACTATTATGCAGGATACAGTGGAGGAGGAAAATCTATTCTTCCGGGAATCAGTTCTGAAAAATCTATTCTTTCTTATCATAGTTTTTATAGCAAACTCTTTGAAGGTGATCCTCTCTCAGGCAGAATCGGCAGTCCTGCAAGACAAAACATAGAAGAAGCTGCAAGGATTGCAGGCCTTGACTTTATTCTTAATGTAGTGATTAACAGCAAAAAAGAGATAGTTGCTGCCGTTGCAGGCGATTTCATCGAGGCTCACAGGAAAGGCGTGGAGATTGTCGATTCCATGTATAAAGTGCCTGTAGAGCCTGCGGATGCAGTAATTGTTTCTTGTGGAGGCTTTCCAAAGGACATTAACCTTTTCCAGGCGACAAAATCCCTTGAAAATGCGATTCCTGCCATAAAGAAAGGAGGTTCAATAGTACTTGTGGCCGAATGTACAGAAGGAATAGGGGACAAGGTTTATGAGCGCTGGAATAGAGAGTGCAAAACTCCGGATGAGGCAATACAGAAGTTCAGAGAATGTTTTGAGTTCGGAGGACATAAAGCTGCCACTGTTGGGAGAGCTGCAAAAACTTTCAAACTTTATCTTGTCTCTAAGCTTTCGGACACTGAAAGCAGAACCGCTTTCTTTATTCACGTAAAAAGTGTAGAAGAAGCGCTTGAGAAGATTTTTTCCGAAAACTCTGGCGCTAAAATATATGTTATGCCCAACGGTGGATGGACTCTGTCTGTAATGAGATAAAAAGGTACTATCATAAAAGATAAAGTTTTAATGGCCTTTAAGATTGCCTTATAGTTCTTTTTATACTTGTCTATCCGACTCAGTAACAAAATCTAGTGATGAACATAAAGTTAAAATCACTAGATTTTGCAATTGGCTACAATCCTTGTAACTATACTTATGTGTTGAAGGCTTTACATATCGAATGCGAATTCTTATTGGAGACTGAATTCTTTTTTTGAATTAAGAGTTTCACTCAAGAAATGCAAAAAATCACTAGATTTTGGACCAGAGTCGTCTATCCTTATTATTTATAATAAAGATAAACGGATCCGTTTCATAAATTTCAGAATAAGTGTATAAATACATAGGTAATGAAAACAGTCTGCTTTCTTATCCTCTTTTCTATTTCAGGTGAATATTGATTTACTAATCTCATTACACTGTAAAATTCTATTTATCTCAGTATGTTTTTATCATAATATTTTACAACGGAACTGATATAAGAGGAGAACTTCCTTATCTTTTTGGGGCGATAACTATGAATAAAAAGAAAGAAATTTCAATCTTCATTGTTTTTCTTGTTCTTATTGTATTTGCAGGAATATTTTTAAAATTATCAATTTTTACGCCAACGTCAGCAGGTGAAAAACAATCAGACATAGTAGCTGCTTTAATAATTCAATTCGGAGCTGGAACTACTGAACCGGAAGCAAAAAATATTCTTGATAACTGTAACTTGCCCACATACAAATTCGATTATAATATAATTAACACGCCAGGATACTACATAATAGTAGATAAAAATAAAACGAATGATATAAGAGATGAGTTGAGAAAAAGACCGGATTGGACTGACCCTGTATTCCCTGATATAGACAAAGGAGACTACTACATAATTACAGTAACTGGGCAAGCTATTCAGGATAAAAATTTCCTTGAGATACTGGAAAAAAATAATATTGAGCTGGAAAAATTCATATGGTGTCGCGCTAAGTTTGGAGAACGTCCTATGAGTGGGATTTCAAAGGAACGCGCAGATGAATTAAAGGGTGAACTTGAAATGAACAAAAAAGTTTTCTTAGTACAGTTCGAAACTATTTTCTCGTAGACGATAAATTCAATACCTTAACTTTATTTTTATAATAGTATAGCAATGATTCGCTCTTTTTTGAGCCTCAAAAATTTTTTATTTTTAAATATTCTTGAGGTTTAGAAGTGAATATCGATGCACTTACCTCACAATTTTTTAACAACGGAACCAGCAGCTATAAAAGAAGATAGCTATAGTTAACAAATAAAGAAAACAATTGTAAACATTAATCTCGAAAAAAGGTCACGTGAAGTGCCAAATATGATTGCAAACACAAAAAAAATATCATTAGCTTTTGGGAGCATGGCACTTGAGCCGGATATTCCGAAAAGAAACATATCCAGTATCATCCTGCCTTCAGAGCCTGAAAAAAAGGAAGATGCGACTTTCTTGATTAAAAAAGCGCTTGAAAATCCCATAAAAAGCCGACGGCTTTCTGAGATTGTGAGCCCTGATTCGAAGGTTGCAATCATAGTTAGTGATGTTACGCGACCAACTCCTACTGCAAAGCTTCTTCCTCCTCTGCTTGATGAGCTCTATCTTGGAGGGACAAAGGACGAAAATATTACTATTGTTTTTGCCCTCGGGCTCCATAGAAATCAAACTGAAGAGGAATCCCGAAAACTGGTTGGAGAAGAAATCTACAAAAAAATCCGCTGCATCCAGCATGATACCGGCAGGTGCAGACGTATCGGTGTGACCTCCCGTGGAACCCCGATTGAGATTTTTGAAGATATTCTGGATGCCGACGTTGTTATAGGGACCGGAAGCATTGAGTTCCATTATTATGCAGGATACAGCGGTGGGGCAAAGTCAGTGCTTCCTGGAGTAAGTTCGAGAGAAACAGTTATCACAAACCATAAAATGATGATTGACGAAAAAGCTGTTTCCGGAAGGATTGATGGGCCTGTCAGGCAGGACATGGAAGAAGCCGCAAAAATCTTTGGTCTTGATTTCATCCTGAATGTGGTGCTTGACAGCAAAAAAGAGATAGTTGCTGCTGTCGCCGGCGATTTTATCGAGGCTCACAGGAAAGGGGTGGAGGTTGTGGACTCTATGTATAAGGTGCCAGTGGAGCCTGCAGATGCGGTAATTGTTTCCTGTGGGGGTTTTCCTAAAGATATCAACCTTTTTCAAGCAAATAAGGCACTTGACAACGCAACCCAGGCTGTGAAAGAAGGAGGCTCCATCATCCTTGTAGCCGAATGCGCCGAAGGTATAGGAAACCAGGTCTATGAATGCTGGAACAGGGAGTGCCGAAGCCCGGATGAAGCAATAGAGCGTTTTAAAAAATATTTTGAGTTCGGTGGACATAAAACAGCAATCATTGCAAAAATTTCGAAGAAATTTAAACTTTATTTGGTTTCAAAGCTTTCGGACGAACAAACAAAAAGTGCCTTTTTTACTCCCATGCAAAGTGTAGAAGATGCCTTATATTCAGTGCTCTTGGAAAATCCTGATGCAAAAGTTCACCTTATGCCTCATGGAGGGCAGACCCTGCCTGTCAGAAAAGATAACTGATAACTTCCTAAAATAAACATTAAGTAAAAACCATAGCTAAAAAATAAACTGCGGATGTGCAGGCTTAAACGCCTGTCGAATCCGCTGCACTGCCCGACACTTTTTCTAAGTTTTCTTCATCTTCAAACCTGAGCCTGAAAGCTTTCTTCAGGAACTCGGGTGAAAGTTGAGGTGTCACAAAGCTTACCATAACCAGGGCAAGGAAAGAGAGTGGAGTTGCAATCAGGATTGGGTCCACAAGGGTCCAGGTACCTGAAAGTAAAGTTTCCTTGCCGAAGATCGCCATACAAATCTTGAGAGGTACTGCTTCTTTTGCATGGACAAAAGTCAGCCAGAAGAGACTGCTTAAAGATCCTATTACAAGGCTTGCAGTTGCTCCTGCTTTTGTGGTGCGCTTCCAGAAAAGTGCTCCAATAAACAGAGGTAGGAAAGCAGCCGTACACAGACCCATGAACATCGCAGTTGCTCTGGCGATAATGCTTCCAGGCAGGATATATGCCAGAATAACTGCTACCAGGATTGTAAAGGCGATTCCTATTTTTGTAACGTGGACGGTTGCCTTAGACTTACCTTTCATTATACTCTGCTGGTAAACATCGTATCCTATTGCTGTGCCCATTGTGTGAAATTGAGCGGCTGCAGTAGACATTGCAGCTGCAAGCAGGCAGAGCATAAAAATTGCTACAAACATCTCAGGCAGTGCGTGATTGAGAAACATAGGCATTATAAGGTCAGTATTTCCATCAGGGACAACCTGAATAGCTATCTTGCCCATTGTCCTGTAGAAATATACGTTGGAAATAGCTCCAATAGCATATGCGACCCCTACCATCATAAGGAGGAAAGGACCTCCTACGGCAACTGCTCTTTTTAGGGAGCGGTCGTCCTTTACAGTCATGAACCTGACTGCAAGCTGCGGCTGTGCAAGTACTCCGATTCCGACTCCCATTATAATTGTGGAAACCATTGTCCACCAGATAGGGGAGCCAAATGCCGGCATAGAAGTCCAACCCTGGTGTCCCTGAGCTACAAGGGCAGGAGGAACAAGGTTTGCCATGTTTGTAAGAGCCTGGTGAGCTTCAGTAACTCCTCCAAGCATATTGTAAGTGTAAATAAGTAGAAAACCCATTCCTAATATCATCAGAATAGCCTGCATAGCATCAACATACATAACTGAGAGAAGGCCGCCTTTAATCACGTAAGAAGCAATAATGATCGTGAATATTATAAGTGCAATGTTATAATTTACTCCCAGTGTTGTCTCAAGGAATCTTCCGGCTCCGATAATAACGCTGGAAGCATAAAGAGGCATGAAAACTCCAATCAGAAGCCCGGAAAAAGCTTGAATGAACTTTGACTGGAAACGCTTTCCAATAAACTCTGGATAAGTTATAGCTCCCAAATTTAGCCCCATACGTCTTGTTCGAGGCCCGAACACCACAAAGGCTATGAAGATTCCAAAAAAGATATTCATAAAAACAAGCCACAAAAGTCCCATTCCTAAAGATGCGGCTACTCCACCGAACCCTATAATCGCGGAAGTGCTGATAAATGCAGCTCCATAGGAGAGGGCCATAATTGCAGGATGCACGCCTCGGCCGGCGAGCATATACCCTTCGGTTTGGGAGTTCTTCTTGTATCCCAGGTAGGCGACGTAGAAAGTGGCTCCAAGATATACAATAAGAAATAAGATAAGAACTGAAATACTGACTGCCATAATAGATCATTCCAAAATAGTTCGTTACTGTTTTTCTCAGGCTTTATTAAAAAGTTCGATTTAACCTGAACTTTTAAACCAATCCTGGTTTTATTCCAAGTTTACCGGTATTGGGTCACCGTCTTGGGTCGCTGTCTTTTTACTGCTGCTCTTTACTGTCTTTGCTTCATCCCCTTCTCTCCAGTAATAAGCCCCATAAATCAGACATCCCAGTGCACTTAATATACTGGCCAGATACCCAAGCCAAATATACGGATCATCTATTCCTAACATCTACACACCTTCCTGTAAAATATCCTGACAATAGTTAACGTGATACTTGTTAGCATTGTACATTTAACTTTTTGTTATTTAAATATATTGAGTAAGGTAAAACTCCAATATAAAGTAACAAAGTGAACTTTATAGATTACATAAACAGTTAACTATAATTTCACCACAGGTCTGTACGATATACTCTTCATACAGATCTGGAAATTGAAAAGAGTGACTTTTTACCTCTGGCTGCCTGGTTATAATAGTGAGTCCAGGACTGGAAAATAACTTTTGAGCAGAGACTACGGAAAACAGGGAAATGAAACTTAATTATCTTGGATACGGAATATGGAAAAACGCTTTCATTGAAAACAGATTGTCTTGTTCCGAAAAAATCTATTCTTTTGCCGTTATAGGTATAACATTTCACAGCCATAAAGAATAGCATACATTCAAAACTCGGAGCTGGCAAATGAAATAGAAAATAAAACATAGGAAAGCAAGACGTAAGTAAAAGAAGTGGAAAAAACAGAGACCGAAAAATGAAATGGAGAAAGAAATGTAAATGAATAAAGAAATATGAAACGGAGAAAGAAATGTAAAATGGAGAAAGAAATGTAAAATGAAAAAAAGCGGATCTTCTTTTACTTAAAACAGCACTTCGTAATTTCTCCACTGAGGTCTTCCCTGAGCATTTCAATAGCTTCGTCGAGTTCACTGGTCTGGCCGAGCACCCACATGAGTTTGACAAGCGCGGTTTCGGGCAGGGTGTCTTCTCCTTCGATTGCACCGGCTTTTAGCATATCACGGCCTGTATCATAGACGCGGTCGCAGATTCTGCCATTAAGGCACTGGGACGTGATTATAACAGGCATTTTTGCGTCCGTAGCTTTTCGGATTTTTGGAATCCACTTAGTAGAAACATGACCAAGACCGGTACCTTCAAGAACCAGCCCCCTGTACCCTTTGTCAATGTAATGGTCAAGAATTTCAGGGCCCGAACCGGGTGTAAACTTAACAAGGGCACATTTAGGTTCCATGCCTGGTTTGAACTTGAGAGGTCTTTCTCCACGTTTTATATAATCAATGAAAGTTGTTATTTCCCTTGTGTCGTAATCTACAGTCCCTATTGGAAGTGAATTTATAGATTTGAAAGCGTCCCTGCGTGAAGTATGCATTTTCCTGACTTTCGTTCCGCGGTGGATCTCGCAGAAATTGTCTGAGGTCGTCCCGTGCATAACAACCGAAACTTCAGCAATATCACTAACAGCAACAAGGGCTGCACAAATCGCATTCATGGCATTGTCGCTGCTCGGACGGTCTGCACTTCTCTGGGAACCTACCAGAACAATGGGTACAGGCGTTTCAATCATAAAGGAAAGTGCTGCAGCCGTATACATCATGGTGTCTGTTCCATGAGTTACGATTACTCCGTCAGCACCTGCCTCAATTTCCTCCACAACGGCACGAGCAAGGTTTTGCCAGGATTCGGAGTCCATATTTTCCGAGAGAATGCTTGAAATTACCCTGCCTTTGAAATCGGCTATCTCTCTGAGTTCAGGGATAGCTGCAAGGATATCGTCAGCAGTGAACTGGGAAGTTACTGCACCAGTCCTGTAGTCAATTTTGCTGGCAATTGTTCCGCCTGTGGAAAGAATCGCGACCTTTGGAAGCTTTTTTCCAGGTTTTTGGATATTTCCTTCTACCGTTTTGGATTCTTTCCCGCCGTTCAGACCTCCGTTTGTGTTTTCTCCATTGCTTTCCAGAAGAGTTATCTTTACCTTATCCATGGAAAAACCGGCATTGTAACCGCTGTTCATTTTTATTGTAATATATCCTTCCATGGACGGCATCACTTTGCCTTCGTAAACTGTGCCGTTCTTTTCAATACGTACCCGGTCGCCCTGTTTGAATTCCATAAATAATCCCTTTTATAACGATTTTTTTGAAATGTTAAGTAGATACTCGGTATTCCAGTATCATACCAGACATCTTGTATAACACCTGGCTATTTACAATATTATGCACTTTGCGTGATACTGAGGGGTCAAAGTAGTGTTAATAAGATTAATACTGAGTTTAAGAGATCAATGTGATATTAATCTGAGTTTAAGAAGTCAATCTAACATTAATCTGAGCTTAAGAAGTCAATCTAGCATTAATCTGGCTTAAGAAGTTAATCTAATATTAATACCTAAATTAATACCTAAATTAGTACCTAAATTAATACCTAAATTAATACCTAAATTAATACCTAAATTAATACCTAAATTAATACCTAAATTAATACCTAGTTCATTAACATTGATTCTACTTAAACATGAACTTTGGTTCGTTATAGCTTAAGCTTTCCTGTACTCATTAACGGTTGCTAGCAGATTTTCAAAAGCCGAGTCTGTAATATCCTTCAGGGTTGCAATTTCCTGTCTATTAAGTTCAAGCTCGTTTTGTCTTTTCGAAAGGTAATTTCGCATTTCTTCGGGAGCGGGTCCGCCATCGATTTTTCTTCTTTTTACATTCGAAACCGGATTAAGGGCTTCTTTTACCATTTTTTCTGTGAGCCCCCGACTTGAAAGAGATTCACCCAGCACAATTTCAGCTACGGAGTCGATTTTTTCCAGAGTAGGCCTTTCCATCTCCCTTGCAAGCATTCCGACGATCTGGTGGGCAGTCCTGAAAGGAATTCCGGTTTCCCGGACAAAGGTATCAGCAAGTTCGGTAGCAGTTGTAAAACCTGTAACTGACTGGGCAGAAAGCACTTCAGGATGAATTTTCATGGTTTCTATCATCCCTCCCATGACCCTTACTGAAGCCCTTACTGTTTCTACAGACCTCCAGATGTTCGGAGTTGCTTCCTGAAGGTCCCGGTTGTAACTTAAGGGAAGCCCTTTGCAGATTGTAATCAGGGACATAAGTGCACCTACAGCTACTCCTGTTTTTCCGCGCATGAGTTCGGCAGTGTCAGGATTTTTCTTTTGCGGCATGATTGAGGAAGTAGAAGCGTACGTGTCGTCAAGTTCTATAAAATTGAATTCGGAAGAAGACCAGATCACAAGTTCTTCGGCCATACGGCTCAGGTTTATCATAAGATTTGTAAATCCTGAAGCGCATTCAATAAGAAAGTCCCTGGTACTGACCGCGTCCATTGAGTTTTCAAGTAAGCCGTCAAAGCCCAGAAGCTCCTGGGTTCTTTTTCTGTTCAGGTTAAAACCCGTGGACGCAAAAGCTGCAGCTCCAAGCGGACAGAGGTTTACCCTGGAATAAGCGTCCTGAATCCTGTCAAAGTCCCTACCAAGAGCGGCCTCGTGAGCGCAGAGATGATGAGCAAGCGTTGTTGGCTGTGCATGCTGCATGTGAGTAAAACCAGGCATGAGAGTTTCAGTATTTTTTTCCGCAAGTGTTAGAAGCGTTTGCCTTAGCTCATGGATTTCTTCAAGCAGTCCGGTCATCTCTTCTCTGAGTACCAGTCTGATGCAGGTCGCAACCTCATCGTTTCTGGAACGCCCTGAATGCATCCTGCCTCCGACGTCTTCCCCAACCATATCGATGAGTCTTGACTCAAGGGAGATGTGGATGTCTTCATAGCTGAAATCAAGCCTTTCCATTCCTTCCTCCCGTATTTTCAAAAGTCCACTAAGGATTTTGCTGCAGTCCTCCCTATTTATAATGCCCTGCTCTCTTAACATTACTGTATGGGCAAGGTCCACTGCGATATCAGCATCAAAAATCCACCTGTCAGCTTCCATAGAGGAAGTATAACGTAAGATTTCCTCATCCTGGGCAGCCTCCAGCCTGCCTCTACGTAAAATATTGCTCATCGGGTTTCCTCTTCCTAAGTTTCTTCTTTCTTTTCTTTTCAAACGATCGATATGAATGTATTTCCTTAATGTCTGCGACAATAATTTTTGTGAAACTAATATAAAATTTAATATAAATGCTTATAAGATCTGTATGAGGCTTATGATTTATATGAGGCTTATAAGATCTGTATGAGACTTATGATTTATATGAGACTTATAAGATTTATATGAGACTTATAAGATTTAACATGAGACTTACAAGATTTAACATGAGACTTATAAGATTTAACATGAGACTTAAATGAAATACTTATTGTAAGATTTAAGATAAGATTTGTAGCGTGGTATTATTTCTAACGGTTAAATATGAATTGGTTTCCGGAGTTACCTGTAATTAATGATATCATATGTATAATATCGGGTAAATGATTACTCTTTAACGTTTTTCTACGAATTTTTCAGTATAAGTTTTGGAGTTTTCCTTATAAGTTTTGGAGTTTTCCCTTATTTTTGTACTCGTTTTTATACTTTTATCTTTAATTACTGATCTGTTAAGTTTCCTCCGATATTCCAAAAAAGCTAATCATAAGGAAAGCGTAAATTCTTCTGATGTCTGTTGTCTCTAAGTATAACCGAATTGCACCCATATACGAACTGATAGACTTGCCTCTGGAACTTTTCTTTTTTCGGGAATGGAGAAAAGAAGCCCTTTCAGACCTGAGCGGAAAAGTCCTGGAAGTCGGGGTAGGCACTGGAAGAAACCTGAAATACTACCCGGCAGCTTGCCGAGTGATAGGAATCGACAAAAGCGAAGGAATGCTCCAGAAAGCTAGTGAAAAAGCCGAATGCAGGAAAAATATTACTCTTTATCCTATGGATGCCGAGCATCTTGAATTTCCTGATAACAGTTTTGATTACGTGGTCATAACTTTTGTTCTCTGCACAATCCCTGACCCTGTAAAAGCTCTCAGGGAAATGAGACGAGTCATGAAACCGTCAGGAGAATTGATAGCTCTTGAGCATGTTCACAGCGACTACCCTTTTATTGACTTCATAGAACATTTAATTAATCCGGTTCTGTTTTTACTCCTTGGGGATCATACAACCCGACATACTGTGAAGAATATTGAAAAAGCCGGTTTCACTATTAAGGAAGCAAAAAAACTGGCTTTTAGGGATGTTTTCAGGAAAATAAGGGCAAAACCGTAAGGATTTTTTATTATTTACGGCAATAGAGTTGTATTATTAATATGCAGACATTAATACGCAGACATTAATACTCAGATATTAATACGCAGACATTAATACGCAGACATTAATACACAGACATTAATACGCAGATGTTTATACGCAGAGACAGAAAAATGATAAAAGTCACTGGAATGGAATTTTTCAAAATATGATCATCTAAAATCTGGAAATTGGATTTTAAATTCTACATAGAATGTGAAGATGAAACGTACAATCTCCATATGAAACCAATAATGGATGGGGTTATCAAGTTGAAGTATAAAATAAAAGGTTTCAAGTTTTTCAAATTCGTTGTGTTAATCGTCTTTGTGGGAAGCCTAGTATATGGATGCTATGAATATAATGAATTTACTGCTGTTCCTGCTACAAGACTTGCTACTGGAAGTTACTATCCAGAGATGCCACCAGATAGCCATCACTACTATTTACAGTTGCCAATTGATCATAATGACCTCTCCAAAGGAAATTTCACGGACTTTTATATCCTTAGCCCTGACTTTAAGCAGGGTAAGGAAGTGATTTTCTGGCTTTTTGATAACCAGCAGGAAGCGGTGGGGATGATTAATTCTTCCGATGATTTTGAGTATTTTGAAAATAACCTTGGTGGCCTTTCGTATGTGCTTATAGGCAACCGTGGAGTTAGTCCAACACTGTTTCCGGAAGTCTACAACAAAAACGGGACAGTCAACTATAATCTTGCTTTAAAGTTATATGGCTCGTCCCAACAAATTGAGGATATAGAAGCCGTAAGGCAGGATATGCAAAAAAAAGGACTTCTTCCTCCTGATGGAAAAATAATGCTTTATGGTGGATCAGGTGGAGGATTTCTAGTTCAGCAGTACCTGAACAAATACGGTTCCCATGTTTCTCGTGCACTTATTGAATTCAGTGGAGCTCCAGATATAGCACAACAACATAACGTAACTTTTGCCAGTAATTTATACGAGCAAAATCCAGATGCCGCAAAACTTTACTTTGTTTTATCCCAGAACGAGACAAGGACATCTCTGGCATTTACTATGTTCAAACTAGGTCTGGAAGGTGATAAAGAATCACAAACCAGAATCGTTGAAAGCCAGGTTGAAGGAGCGAAATTAAAGGATAAATATCTGTATTTTAAAAAGTGGATTAATCCTCCCTATAACTTTCCTTTAGTTAGTTTCATAATTGGTATTCCCTCGGAACTGGAAGTAAAGGTAAGGATATATGAGTTGACAGGTGCGGATTTAAAGGAGTATAATCCTGCTTCTCCTCAGGAAGTAAATTTAATGTATGAATGGACCGGGGTCATCCTTGCTGATTTTTTAAAAGCTAACGCAGATGGCATAATCTCAGTTCCGCATTTTAGCCTTAATCGGTCAAATTACACTGGTGAAGTCATGGTGTGGTCTGGTACGAAAGATCAGGACTTTAACAAGCAGACGGCTAAATGGATTAGCGATTCCTATCCTAATTCTCAGCAAGCAATTTTCAACGATACGCATAAGCGTGGTAGATACGACGATTATTACTCTAACTTCCGGAAAGCATTTTTTATTACCGGATTAAACTCGTCGGAAACGCAATCTTACTTTCAGGATGCTCGACAACTAAGTGGGAAATAAAAAATAGTCTGCAATAACGTTATTACATACTATTTTTTTCAAGTTAAATCATACTCAAATATACAGTGTATAAGTATGGAGAGAAAAGATTCCTTAACCGACAACGAATGAATAAATTTCATAGTAAGAACGAAGGAAAACTTTACTTTCAAAACTATTTTTGAGCTAATCGTTAACTCTGTCAGTGTCCGTTTTCCTGGAGATTCAGTTGAGATAATAACTGAAAATTTCCTACTAATTCTTCAAAAACGATAACAAAAAAGTGTTATATTTTGAAGATATCTGAGAAAATTGGGCTATGTTGTCTCATATGTTGTTCAGCTTTTCAGCTTTTACCTGAGTATTTTTTGGAACTATTTCGCAGATTCCGGGTAAATTCGTAAAAAAACACCTGCATCCTAAAAAATTAGCTTTAGTTTTAATCCAGGCTCTTTGTCATTCCATATGGATGAGATGATTTTCAATTCAAGACCGCGTTGGTTTTTATGAGGACATAGTGAAGATATCCACAAAAAACAACGAAGAGCCTAAATTCATTTATTCGCCGTAAAGAAATTATCTTAAACAATAATAACCAATAAATAAACGGATGCTGGGGAAAACAAAGCGCTACCTTGAGGTTACGAGGGTCCTTTTAAAATACAACCTTATTCCTGAACTCTACCGGGATCTGCGCACCAGTTATATTTCAAATTCCGAGTGCACCTGTACTTTTGATCTCGAAAACAGGCAAACGGCCGTGAAACTCAGAGAGGCCTTTGAGGAACTCGGGCCGACTTTTATCAAAATGGGACAGACCATGAGCAAGCGGCCTGATCTAGTTCCACAGCCTTATGTTATAGAAATGGCAAACCTTCAGGATAAGGTTAAGCCGATACCTTTTGAGGAAATGGCTGAATCTCTGGATCTTGCCTGTGTTTGCGAATATGAAACGCGGGAGGAGCGAAACCGGAAAAAAACGGACGAAGAGCTTAAGACTTCTCGGGAAAGAAGAGCAAAAGCTTTCATTGGGATTTTTGACAGCTTTGATCCGGAACCCATTGCCAGCGGCTCGATTGCTCAGGTTTACAAAGGAGTTCTTGAAGGCAAACCGGTTGCCGTAAAGATTCTTCGTCCGAATCTTATTGACATTATAAATATTGACCTTTCTATCCTGGATGATTTTAAGCCGGTTATGAGAAAGGTGCTCGGTCTCGGGAGGAATTTCGATATCAATGCTTTCTTGCTTGAGATCCGGGAGATGCTTACCCGTGAGGTTGACCTGAGAATCGAAGCTGTTAATATACGACGTTTTGAGGACAATTTCAAGAACGTGAAAAATGTGTCTGTGCCCAAAATCTATCCCGAATACTGTTCAGTCAATGTCCTTACTATGGAATTTATTCAGGGCATCCAGATTAAGGACATAATTAACATGCCTGTGTCTCAAAGCAAAAAATCGGAATACACGCGTACTATCACTAAAAGTTATCTTAAACAGGTTTATATAGACGGCTTTTACCATGCTGACCCTCACGGGGGCAATATGCTGGTTGAAGAAAACGATATTATTGCTTTCATTGACTTCGGAGCTGTAGGCAGTATTGACGAGGAGCTCCAAAAACATATGCTGGAGTTTTATTACGCCATCAATAACAGGGATGTGGAAGGAGCCACCCAGGGTTTTCTGAAAATCGGAGGTGCTGATGCACGAGATGTGGATATCAGCAGGCTAAGGAAAGATATGGACAGTCTGATTGCAAACCAGAATTATGGGCTTGAGGGCAGGCAGAGTGACAATTATGCAAAGCTCGGCCTGAAATACAATATTCAGCTGCCAGGAGAATTTTCAACCCTGCAGAGAGCAATCCTGCTTATAGAAGGAGTTTGCCTGGAGCTCGATCCGAGATATAACATTAAAACCATTGCTATTCCTGTGCTGACGGACGCTTATAAAAGGCTTAATACTCCAAAAGGAGCTGCTCTTCATCTTGAATTTTCTACCGAGCCAGTGGACGAAAAGGCTGAATTGAGGGCTGCGATTCGAGAAGTAGCCGATAAAATGGAAGAAATGGGGGATAGGTTTCTTTCCTTAAAGCAGAAAGAAACAAGGAAAACTACTTTTTCAAGAGAACTCTATCTGGCTGTCCTGCTTATTGTTTCAACTTATATCCTATTAAACGGAGGTACTTTTTCCTGGGTCGGACTGACTGGGTTTGGAGGTTCGGTTTTGATAGCGCTTCTTCTTGTAGTTCGAGGTAAATAAGAGTAAAAGGTCTTTAAGAGCAAAAAGTTTTCAGCAAACCCGGGTCCTAGTAGTTAATTACTGAATTTAATAGCTAACGATCGAAAACTGCTGGAAAAGAATTAACTGCTGGAAAAGAATTAGCTGCTGGAAAAGAATTAGCTGCTGGAGAATAATTTTTTTTCTCCAATTTTCGAGTCCAAAGATACACTGTTAGCTCTAAACTAAAAACTAGACAACTTAAAATGATATACTCGTATACTTATATATTAATATATTTGTATATTTGTTGTTAAGTTTAGAAAATACATACACTTAAACCTTTTTTAAACTCAATTTTTGATTACAGAATATTAACTCTGAAAACATGCTTATTATAATAACATTTTTATGTTAATTGTATAAATAAATACGCGTAGGTATTTTTCAAATTTAATAAACTTGGGAAATAAGTGGGGAGAATGAAATGACAAAACCTGGAATCATGAAGCCAGTATTATTACTGGTACTTATAGGAATAATAGTAACCGCATTCGTACAACCCATTGCAGGAAGCACGATGGGTCAGGGGAAACTGATGGAACAAAAGGATAAGATGGTTCCTTGCCCCGAAAATAAAAGTATGATGCAGTCTGGAACGAAAGAATGTGAAAATAGCGAAATGTATGAAACTTCTTCCAAGGAAAAGATGAAGTCAATGATGGAAGAAAAATCATGTAATGAGACCATGACAGGCTCCATGATGAAAGAAAAATTAGCCAATAAAAGCTGCTATAACGAAAGCTTATCCAAGGCTAACATTGACTGCGCTCATCTCTGGCTTAAGAAAGCAATAAAGATTCACGAGATGCATATGATGAACCCCTGTACGTCAACCGAAGACTCCAATATGGAGATGATGGACCAGATGAAGGAGGCCAAAAAATACCTTGCAGGGGAAAAAATGAATATGGACATGATGGGCAGAGCAGAAGACAATAAATCGGTAGAGTATAAACATCCTTACGTTATCTCAGCCCTCATGAGACTTGACTGTTGTGATTTCTGGCTTGATGAAACTATAAAACTTCATGAAATGCACATGAAGGACCCTAAGACTGCAACCAATGAGTCTCAGATGAGATTAATGGCTAACATGATGCGTGCAAACAGATATCTTGCAGAAGAAGACATGGACATGGGAATGGTTAAAAACGCCAGTCTCTCCCAGGATAATGTTGACTTTACAGCTCTCTGGCTTGAAAAGGCAATAAAACTTCACGCAATGTACCTTAAGGCTCCTGAAACAGCAACCAATGAATCCCATATGAGATTAATGAACCAGATGATGCGGGCCCGCGAATGTATGGAAGGAAAGGGTATGAATCTGGAAATGATGATGGACTTTGAAGAGGACTCAGCAAGAGAGATGTATGAGCCTTCTTCCAGGGAAATGTGTGAGCCTTCACCCAGGGAAAAGATGATAATCATGATGATGGGCTCCATGAAAATGGGAGAAAAATCACTCAATAAAACCATGATGAAAGCTATGAAGAATTCTATCATGGAAGACAAGTTAGCTAAAAAAGATAAAATGGAACGTATGATGGAAGAGAAAGAAGCTAACGAAAGCTGCTATACAGACAAGATGGATAAAAAGGTCAGCCTAACCCAGGCCGATCTGGACTGCGTTTGTTTATGTCTTGAGAAAGCCATAAAAATGCATGAAATGTGCCTTATGAAGCCGGAAGCTGCAACCGGTGAATTCAAGATGGAAATGATGAAAGAGATGATGCAGGCCCATGAATACCTTACAGGGGAAAAAATGGACATGGACATAATGGACAAAGAAATAGATAATGAGTCTACATGCGACAATGAATCTGCAGGTCCGTTGAAAGAGAAAATAGACTATCTGTCGTCAAAAAAGGGTGAAGATTGTTCATCTAGTAAAATGGACAATGATTCTTCTAGCGGGCAGTGTAAAAACTACTCATCAAACGGATGCTAATAAGTAAGTGTATCGAATCTGTAATGTAAAGTAACCTATGATTAAGTTAGTGGGGGCTTGCCTCCACTCGTATTTTTAGCTGTTTTCGTGTTTTTCGTACTACATCTTACTACATCTATAAGGATGAAAGCTGCTTGCTTCATTGTTTTATGATATCGACTTAACACATTCGTTTCAATACAGTTAACTCAACACAATCAAGCCAACATAATCAAGTCGCACAATTCAGTAAAATTAACCTAATATAAAAATCAACACAATCAAATCAGCATAATCAAATTAGCACAATCAAATCAACATAATCAAATCAGCACAATCAAACCAACATAATTAACTCAACACAAAGATGCGAAATTACAAGAGTTTCAAAAACTATAGAGCAGGAAGTACTGCCAAATTATGGGAACAGTAACAGTTTCAAGCCAAATAAAAATATGAAAATTGACACAAAGTTCCTGAACTTTTCCTGGGGTATTTTTGCAACTCCTTTTTTCCCGATTATTGCCCCGATTAAAGATACTGGTATGAAGATCAAAAAGCCTGATACAAGGACAGGGTCGAGTCTTGTACCTCCTTGGATATATATTGCTATCCTTGTAGAGTCGATCATAAAAGATATAGCGCCAGCAGTTGCAACATAAACGGCTTTTTCCAGGTTGAAAGTGCTCAAAACTACTGCATTTATCTCCCCGCCTATGCCGAAGATACCTGCAAAAAATCCGGTAAGGGCTCCACTGGATATTGCTACCGATAACTTCTGACTCAGTTTGAATGTTTGGTTAAATATAATGAAGAGAACATAGGCTATAAGGAATGCTCCTAAAGCTCTTGAGAGAATTTCATGCGAAACTCTCAAGAATAAAGATGATCCCAAGAAACTGGCAAAGATTCCTGGAAGACCGAAGGCAAGGAGAAGCTTCCATCTTATTCCTTTCCTAAATAAGAGTATCTTCCAGATATCATTAAACCAATGAACTATGCCTACCAGGAGTAAAGTCTGAGGCAGAGGAAGAGTAACCAGGAGAATGGGTACCATGATTGTGGATATTCCAAAACCGGCCAGAGTCCCGATCAGGCTTGCCAGCAGTGTAAGCAGGGCTATATAGATAATTTCTTCATAGACAAGCATGCTACCCAACCATATTCGATCGGACTAGATTAGACTCAATCAGATTCAACCATGTCCAATCAGGTCGACCATGTTACATAATACATTACGCAACAATGTTGCGTAACCATATTACACAGTATTGTACTGCGTTATGGCCTGAGTGTGAATAGTTTTACTTATTATTGTATTCTCAAGGATATTTACTACGGAATCCGAGGTAAATTATGACCTTTCTTTGTAAAAAATTTTCTTGGAACGATATTATATTAATTTACGTGAATACTATTATTTGTGGATTAATATTAATATATGACTAGTATTACTGTCCGTAACCTAAAAGAAACCTTGCTATTAAGATCAGTTATTAAGAAAACTCAGCTATTGAAGATCTCTTAAGAGGTACCTTATGCCTCGAGCAGCTTTATAGAGTAATGAGTGATGTATTCCGACTTTTCAGGTCTTCATATGGATTTGATTTGGTATTAGGGTAAAAGTTGATTTCAGTTTAGCTAACTGGGATATTTGAAAAGTTTTTAGAATTGAGCTTTTTGGGGGGTTTTAGATTTCTGAGGACTCAAACAGAAGAACGAGATCGGATATATACACAGGTCTGGCTTTACTTTTGATTATTGGCGGCGTTGCCTTTGTGTATGAGAACTGGATAGGTCATGCCCTGATAGCTATTATCAGCTTATTACTGATGGTTTATGCCCTCACGACCGGAGCTACGCTCAGAGGAAGAATTAAGAGAGGTTCAGGAAATGCCTTCAAGCTCCATAAAAAGTACGGCATTTACTTTGGAACCTTTATCCTGGGATCGTTCATCTACGGTTTATGGATAAGGTTGCAGCACGGAGAATCAATACTATTGTCTGTTCACGGAAAACTAGGGCTGGTTATTCTTCTCCTAGTGGTCCTTCAGGTTATTCCAAGCCTGATTTTAAAAAGCCGGGCAAGGTACAGGGAGTTGCACAAAACACTGGGTTATGCCCTAGCACCAGTTCTATTTATCGATGCTAGCTGGGGCCTGTACAATGGTGTAATTTCCGGAACAAAAAATCTGGTCCTTCTTCATTCAGTATCTGGAGGCCTCGCTTCCCTTGTTCTTGTCTGGATCATTCTGGAGCTGCTGTATCCAAAAGACAGATCACTCTCCAGGGTGAGGGTGGCCAGCTATCTGGCGGTATTCTTTGTGACCGCGGGATGCTGGATAGCAGGAGGCTATAATTATTTAACATCCTATAGCTCTCAGGTAAAACCCATTATCCTTGAAGGTCCTTATCCCTGGGCGCACGAGATTATAATGGAGATGAAAGAGCATGTTTTCGTCTTTCTGCCCATAATTGTTCTAGCCCTGTCAATTACTCTGTCCATTCTTGACAAAAATAACTTTCTTGATGATGCTAAACTCAGGCGCGCTCTTACAATGATTTCTTTTCTGGCGCTTTTCATGGTGCTGCTTATGTTCCTGATGGGAGCGATTATATCAAATGCTGGTCAAATTGGGACGGAGGGCTTGAGGTGAAAAAAGTAATTTTTATCGCATCAGCTACAATCGCCGTGTTTTTAACCGGCTGCATTGTCATTGCCCATGATCTCTCAGCCGACTTTAAACAATTCCTGATAACACTTACAGGTCACCACTGGATATCAGTAAGCGTAATAATGATAGTATTATTTGCATTATTTTCAGGGCTTTTTTCGGGTTCAGAGGGCATAAGAAAATTCATGAGGGTATATGATGTAAGGATGTGGTCGACTGCTTTGCTGATCGTGACTCTACTCATGATGCTGGGAATTCTTGTTGAATTAACCGTTCGCTTTCTAGCGGATTGAGATTGATACGCAGATCGGATCTTGAGTAAAATGATTTAACTGCTACAAGTCTCTACTGAGCTGAGCCTAAAACTAAAAATTGTTTATCTTAATCTCATATTCTGAATAATCAATCTAGTTTCTTATCATAGAAAATAGTTCTATCTCTTATTATGCTGGGTTCTCTGGTCCAATGGCCAAAAATATTGACTTTTATCATGTTCCCAATCCTTGAGGTACAAGAGACTGGCAAGAAAGGAGGAGCAAGAGGCATTGGGATTTTTGGCAAAGGATATTCCTGCTACATGGCAAAAGTTTCGAGATTTATACCACACTTTAGATAATCTACAAAAAATTATAACCTTACGTTTAATCATTGGGTAACTGATATATATCCAACGCTTCTTTAATTATTGGGGTATTATAGAAGTCATTGAATTTATCTGTAGGTAGACAAATTTCAATATTTATTTTATGAAAGTGTGAATCTTTAAGACCAGATTCTTGACGATTTAAAAAAGCAATGGGGGAGATACATGGGATTATTTTCAAGAATTGAAACGGTGTTCAAATCTAAGATGAACAAGTTGCTTAACAGAATGGAAGATCCAAGAGAGACCCTTGACTATTCCTATGAAAGGCAGCTCGAACTTCTTCAAAATGTCAAAAAAGGAGTTGCAGAGGTTGCAAGTTCAAAAAAGCGCCTCCAGCTCCAGCGTGTAAAACTGGTTCAAAACACTGATAAGCTTGAAAAGCAGGCAAGAGACGCAGTTGTCGCTGACAGTGATGATCTTGCAAGGCTGGCTCTTGAGAGAAAAGCTGCCCTTGCGCAACAGGTCGAAGGAATTGATCTGGAAATTGCAGAACTTGATCAGCAGCAAGAAAAGCTGGTAGAGTCGGAAAAGCGCCTTTCAACCAAAGTGGAAATTTTCAAGACAAGAAAAGAGTCCATAAAAGCCCAGTACTCAGCTGCTGAAGCCCATGTGAAAATAAACGAATCTGTTACTGGTATCAGCGAAGAGATGGCAGATGTAGGGCTTGCACTTGAGAGAGCTGAAAACAAAACCGAAGAAATGAAAGCTCGGGCTGAGGCAATTGATGAACTTATGGAAGCAGGTACACTTGAAGACCTTACAAGCGGCAGGGACGAAATTGATCGGGAACTCTCAAAGATAAGTTCCCAGAGCAATGTAGAATCCGAACTCGCCAGGCTTAAGGCCGAAGTCGGAAAAGATCCTGAAAAAGTGAAAACCGGAGAAGAAGGTACGGACGAAAGAAAGGAGGTCTGAAGATTGATAATCAGGATTATGGGTGAAGGCCAATATAGGGCGCCTGAAACTCTCTGTGACGACTTGAACCAGATTGATAACCGGATCCTGGACCTGGTTGAGGAAGGAAAAGCTGACGAGTTTAGGAAGGAACTCTCTAAGTTGATTTCAGAAATAAAGGAAAAAGGAGAGGCTATTGAGGCGAAAGAAATTCTTCAGTCCGATATTATCGTACCCCCCGAGGATCTCAGTATTGAGGAAGCAAAAGCCGTATTTAAAGGTTCAGGAATTTTTGAGGGCTAAAATTAAATCGTCTAAATCTTAGAGAGGAAAGTCAACGTTAAACCAAATTCCTCCAGTGTCGTACTACTGATCTTTATAGACAAATTTTGGGGATTTTATATTGTATAATTTGGGGTAATCATGGCAGACAGCAAAAATATCATAATTGGCCTGTTAGTACTGGTAATAATATTACTTCTTGCTTTTTTAGCCTTCAGGCCGATGATGTATAGTTCAACCTATAATCAAGGCGGTTATCAGCCCGGGCATATAGGGCCGGGAATGATGAACAATCCAAGCTATAACTATAGCTACGGACCGGGAATGATGGGCAATATGATGGCAATATATTATCCGGAGTCAAAACCTGTAACCCAGGACGAGGCTTTGAAAAATATAGAGAGCTTTGCCAGTCAATATGGCTCGAATATTCAGGTCGAGGACTTCATGGTATTCAGCGGCAACTATTATGCTGTTCTAAAAGACACAAACAGCAGTCAGAATATAGCTGAAGTTCTAGTGGACCGCTATTCAGGATCAGCCTATCCTGAACCAGGACCAAACATGATGTGGAACACGCGCTTTGGAGCTGGCAGAACAACGACCGGAGGTCCTCAATATGATATGAATGAGGCTAAAAAGCTGGCAGGAGATTTCTTGACAGGCTACCTGCCGGGAGCGCAGGTCATGGAATCTAATGAAATGCCCGGTTATTACACTTTTGATTTTGGAAGACAAGATATTGAAGGAATGTTGAGCGTAAATGCCTATAATGGCCAGATCTGGGTGCATACATGGCACGGACCTTATCTGGGCGGGATGAATACAACAAGCTGAATTTCTGTCGGTAGCCTGGTATTACAATTCTAGGTATCTTAAAAGTTAAATTTTTTGATTTACGTTTTTCCAGATTATAGTGTCTGGATTAGAGGCTTCTAGATCTTTTGCAATTGTAAATACTCAGAAAGTTTAAACCACTAAAGGACGAAAGAGACTCAAGAAAGGAAGTGAGAGATATAGAATTTTCAGTAATCACATAACCTTGAATAACTCAAATGAAAACCTTATTCAAAACATAATTTCGATTAAGGGGGTGGTGACAATGGATGGATTTATAAATCATTACGGTTACGGCATGATGGGGTATGGGGGTATGTTTTTCGGACTTATTTTCTGGATTATCATAATTGTGCTAGCTTATTTACTAATTAGATGGTTTGTTGAGCAAAATAAAACTAGAAGAAGTGAAGAGAAATCTGCGCTGGATATTGCAAAGGAAAGATATGCAAGAGGCGAAATTACTGAAGAAGAGTTTGAAGAAATGAAAAAACGCTTGATGTGAAACCTTCAAGATACTGAGCAGGAGTATCTTCAGTACCAATGTTTCGGTACCTATGTTTATATGTCTAAAATTAACTGCAATGTTGAAGAATGTTAATTGTTAATTACTGAACAAATTAAAAACAGAGAAAAACATTATCAAACTAAATTTCTATTTATTTAAAGCTCTCAATATGTGTTATTATGCTTGAAAGAGCAAAAAGATATCTTGCCATTAAAAAAGTGTTTTTTAAATATAATCTGTTTTCACTTTTGTATAAAGATACTCATCGGGGCTATTACAAAATAAAAAATGTACGTGTTCCATTGATTTGAAAAACCGGAGTAACGCTGTAAAACTCAGGTTTGCTTTTTAAGAACTTGGTCCTACTTTTATAAAACTTAGCCAAACTCTGAGCAAACGTTCGGATCTGCTTCCTCCTATCTATATTCAGGAACTGGAAAAATTGTAGGCTAAAGGTGATATTTTCAAAAAACATCGTTTACTTGATGAAATGTCAAAGAATATATTTTTAGCTATACTGATAATCATTTCTGCATACCTTATAATTAAAGGAAAAGGAAATATTACTTTATTAGGTGTTTTTGGATTTGTAAGTGAAACTTTGGCGTGGATATATTCAATCACTCGCTCTTAATCACTATTCTACAAAAAGTTCTCATATCGTCTTAAAAGTTATTTCTTAATTTTTGTTAAACATTTGTATGCAGAGAATTCTCTCCTATCCGATATAGTCGCTCAAAATAAACTATTATATAATTCAATAGATAATAACCTTCTATATACATTTGCAGAAAAACTTTTGCACGGCAGACGGTATTTGAAATCTGGACTTCTGTCGTTGACAGGCATCTGGATGCTTGCAGGTTACACCTGTGTATAGGGGAATAAGATAAGGGAAAATTGACCTTTTCCATTGAGCTTAGCTTTCAAAAATCCAGAGCTGTAAGAAGCTACAAAGTTTCCTATTCGTTCAATTTTTACTTAGCCAGATGGGTATTTAGCTAGAGGGGCGTTTAGCCAGATGGGTATTTAGCTAGAGGGATGTTTAGCTAGAGGGGCGTTTAGCTGCTATAGAGTGTATGCTGTGAGTCTCATTAATGTAAAAAACTTAACGCATACTAATTGAGATGGATGGAACCAGGAATGAACAGATACAAACCAAATAGTTTGACACTTAAAGGCGCTGTATCTTTGGGCACTGGCGTAATGATTGGTGCAGGTATTTTTGCACTTTTAGGACAGGTCGCTGAACTAGCTGGAGGGTTATTTCCAACAGTGTTTCTTATAGGTGCTATTGTAACTGCCTTCAGTGCATATTCTTACATCAAATTTTCCAATACTTATCCTTCAGCCGGAGGAATTGCCATGTACCTGGAAAAAGCATATGGTAAAGGACTTATTACCGGCTTTGGGGCATTACTAATGGCTTTTTCCATGGTGATTAATGAAAGCCTTGTTGCCCGTACTTTTGGGACCTATACAATCCAACTCTTTAATATAGAAGAAGGAAGCTTCCTTGTACCACTTTTAGGTGTTGGATTACTCGTCTTTGCTTTTGTAGTTAATATCTCTGGTAACCGTGTAATTGAAGAATTTTCTTCCTTTATGGCTTTTATAAAAATCGCCGGTATCGCTATCTTTGGAATTGCTGGATTATGGCTTGCGGATTTTTCTTTTACTAGCACATCTCCAGACACGACAGTAACCACGACGGAAGAATATTTAGCATCTATAGCACTGGCTGTACTTGCTTACAAAGGTTTTACAACAATTACTAACAGTGGATCAGAAATTGATAACCCTCACCAGAATGTGAGTAGAGCAATAGTTATTTCCATAGCAATTTGTACAATTGTTTACCTTTTAGCAGCTTTAGCAGTTGCTGGTAATCTTACTCTGCCTCAAATCATTCAGGCAAAGAACTTCGCACTGGCAGAAGCAGCAAGACCGGCTTTTGGAAATTTTGGTTTGTGGTTTACTGTAATATTAGCGATTATTGCAACAACTTCAGGCATAATTGCCAGTGTCTTTGCAGTTTCCCGCATGCTTGCTATGTTAACTGACATGCATTTAGTACCACACAAACATTTTGACATGCCAGGAAATGTCCAGAAACATACTCTGGTTTACACAGTTGTTGTTGCTATATTACTAACAATCTTTTTTGATTTAAGTAGAATTGCCTCTCTTGGAGCAATTTTTTATTTAGTTATGGATATCATTATACATTGGGGACTTTTGCGTCACATGCGTGAAGACATTGATATAAAACCGTATATCGTCATTACAGCAATCGCGCTTGATGCAGTTATTCTAAGCTCTCTACTATTGATAAAAGCATCCACTGATACTTTATTAGTTGTCGTAGCACTTATAGGAATGTTACTTATTTTTGTTGGAGAAAAGATATTTTTACATTTACGTTCGGACCAGGAATGACAACGAGTAAATTTAATGTTAAAACAAAGTTTACGCATGTAGTAAATAATCAACGTATAAAATAAAGACTGGACTAATTTGGTGGGGAAAATTTGTTTTTGCCTATCCCTGAACCTTCTAAGAAGAATCTACCTCGTGGACATGAATTACCTGAAATAGCGATGAACTCGTCTGATTAATCTGAGTGCCGAGTATACACTAAGGTGTCGTATAAAATCGACTACAAATATTCAAAATAGTTCAATCCTTGAGGATTGACGCGACACTGAGTTACGCAAAGAATTTGTGGCAAAGCAGACATATTATTATTAATCCTACAATATTCCAGAAATTATTTTATTAATTTATTATGTTAAATTATCAGGTAAAGTTATACGGAGATTGAAAACATGACTCAAGAAACCGTCAAGGTTGAAGGCATGTCCTGTATGCACTGCCAGTTGAGGGTTAAAAAGGCTGTTGAAGCTGTAGAAGGAGTACAGAGGGCGGATGTAAACCTTCAGACCAAACAGGTAACTATTGATTTTGAAGAAGGAAAGGAAAACCTTGAAAAGGTCAAGGCTACAATTCGTGAAACCGGGTATGTGCCTGTTTAATGTAGTCTCACGTAAATAATAGCTGGTGCTGGTTTCAAAGAATATATATAAAAGGTACAAATGCAAATAATATCTAGTAATGGTTTCAAAGAATATATCGTAAAAGTAATAAACTTTACATATGGGTGAAGCGCCTGTTTGAAAAATACAATTATGTTGTGGGGGTGAATACATCGGAGAGACAACATTCATCGTAGATGATCTGGTATGCAGGTACTGCAAGGACATGGTTGCAAGACTCGTTACCTCTATCAATGGGGTTTCCAGAGTAAATATCAATATTCCTGAAAGAACAGTAAATGTAACCTATGATAGCCGAATAACTGACGCATATGTCATACAGATGGCTTTGCTTAAAGCTGGCTATAAAATCGTAGAGGATCCCGGAAAAATCATTTAAGCAGGGCAATCCTGAAAGGCCTGAATAGTTACAGATCCGCTACCGGACAGTTATCCGATATCTGAATTGTGGCAGATCCAATAGAAGTTACTATAAAAGTCCATGACATGACCTGTGGTCATTGGTGGAAAAGGATAGCAAATGCTATTTAGGATAGAATAGTAAGTGCTATTTTTTCTTCTAATGAAATGAAAATTGCTTTAGATTTAACGGACTTTTAAGGGTATTTTAAACAAGCGTAATTTTAAAGGAGTTTTAAATTTAATATTTATGTGGTTCTAAGCACAGGTTCCGAAGTACATTATTCTTATGATCAAACAGTTATGCTTTCTCTTTCATACGTGCAGTCGCTTTTAAGGAGTACCTGTACTTTTTCAGGTGGAATTAAAGATTTCATGATGCAGATTATCCCTTTTCTCCGCCCATTTTATTAAAGGAATTATTACTTCACAAAGCTCTTTTCCATCGTCTGTCAAAAAGTATTCAACCCTCGGAGGTATCTCGGGAAATGCTTCTCGTTGGATCAGGCCTTCTTTTTGGAGTTCTTTTAACAGGTCGGTAAGTGACTTTGGGCTGATACCCTCAAGAGTGTTCATGAGATCATTGAATCGTAATCTATTGTGATGTCCAAGGGCACTAATAACCTGTATTGCCCATTTTTTGGATATTATGGTGATAATCCCTTCAATGGGGCACAAACAAATTCCGTTACTATTCTTTTTCATAGTCACTTTATCACTATTAACTTTATGTTATTAATACTATAGAATGTATTGTGATTATTAATAATATATGTTATTATTTAAGTATTTTTTAACAATAGATATTCTTATACAGAGGTAAAAGGATGAAAGTTCTTATATGTGGAAAAGGCGGAAGTGGCAAGAGTACTATTACTGCTCTGCTTGCAAAATCCATGGCTAAAAAAGATTATAATGTACTTGTGGTTGATAGCGATGAGTCAAATTTCGGGCTTCATAAACAGCTAGGCCTTGATATGCCCGAAGATTTCATGAATTATCTTGGAGGGAAAAAAACCCTTGGGGAAAAACTAATGCAGGCTTATCAGAAGGGAGATACCGTCAGTATTTTTGAAAATAAATGGCAAATTTCTGATATTCCAGAAGCTTATGCTGTAGAAAAGGAAAACATTAAAATGATAACAATAGGCAAGATTCATGACTTCGGAGAGGGATGTGCCTGTCCGATGGGTGCTCTTGCAAGAAATTTTCTGAAAAATACGGAAACTACTCCTGAAGACATTGTATTTGTGGATACCGAAGCTGGTATCGAGCATTTTGGAAGGGGAGTTGAAGAGGGTTGTGACCTTGTGTTAATGGTGCTTGATCCATCTTACGAATCCATAAGGCTTTCTAAAAAAATAAGTGAACTTGCCGAAAAAGCCGGAAAGCCTCTATATTTTATTCTTAATCGTGCAGACAAAATAGGAATTCAGTTAATGATGGAAACCGTGGGTAAAAACCATATTCTGACTTCAGTTCCTTCAAACTCGGAAATATTTCTAGCAGGGTTTGAAGGAGAAGAGCTAAAAGTGGAACTTCCGGAAATCGAATCAGTTGCTGACTTTCTAATCTCAGGAGTTCACTTTTGAGATCGAGAAAGGAGACAATTGTAAATAGCGTAGTGGTAATATGATATTGGAAAACTTCAAACGAGAATCGATAGTTCCCATGCCAGTTACATTTATATCAACGATTAGTGAAAACGGAGTTAGAAATATAGCACCATATTCTTGCTTTATGCCTGTTTTACGTCCTTTTGATTTAGTTTGTGTAGCTTCGGCAAAAAGGAGAGATACATTAGTTAACTTAAGAAGTACAGGAGAATTCGTTATTAACATGCCCGGTACTGATATGGCGGATAAAGTGATACCAACAGCCTTACATGTCCCTCCCGATATTGATGAATTCGAATTAGCTGGTCTAAAGGAGAAACCTTCAAAAAAGATCAAGGCACCAGGAATTGAAGGATGCTACGCATGGATGGAATGTAAACTAGATCATATAATTGAAGAAGTGTATGATGGTTTTCCCTATGCATTGATTCTTGGCAAAGTAGTATATCTTGAGGTAGAAGACAGTGTCTACGACAAAGAAAGTGGTTCCTGGGACGTAGAAAAAGCCAAGCCTTTAATGATGACAGGATCAGACGAGGGTATGCATTTCTGTACTGTCAACGGCATAGGTAAATTTGAGCCTTATGGAGCTATGTTTAAGAACGGTAAAGATCCTCTGGAAAGAATGTATAAAAAAGAGGAGGGTCAAGAATGCAAGTAAACAAAGGAAAATTTTAATAAACTAGAAAAATAAGTCAAAAAGCTCGTATTTTAAACTGCTGAGAGTCTTATATTACTGTTTTCTCAGTCTTCTCAGTCATTACTGTTTTTTCAGTCAGTACTGCACAGTTCAACTGAAAATACAACGTTCTCAGGTACATTGATCTCCATTGACAGCTAACTATGTGTTTGTTTAAACCCATAAGTCCAGTAATCTGGTTTTGAAACCATAATGATTCGGCGTAAGAAACTCGTAGAATCATACATATGGTTTTTAAAACTTGGAATTTAAAACTTGGAAACTTAAAACTTGGAAACTTAAAACTTGGAAACTTAAAACTTGGAAACTTAAAACTTGGAAACTTAAAACTTGGAAACTTAAAACTTGGAAACTTAAAACTTGGAAACTTAAAACTTGGAAACTTAAAACTTGAAAACTTAAAACTTGAAAACTTGAGGTTCAATCTTTGAGTTATTAGGACTTATGCACTTGAGAAACAAAACCATAACCGAAAAGACTGTGAATTAAAGCCTTGTTTTAGATAGTTAACGATTTGGTACTTTGACTTTTCAGTTCAACTGCGTAAGTGATATTTATATTAAAAATGTTTAGACTTATAGTTGGAAATAAATATAGTTTAACATAAATTATAGTTTAACGTAAATTATAGTTGGAGATATTCTATGACACAAGAAACCATAAAAGTTGAAGGCATGTCCTGTATGCACTGTCAGATGAGAGTTAAAAAAGCAGTTGAAGCTGTCGAAGGGGTACAGAAGGCGGACGTAAACCTTCAGACCAAACAGGTAACTATTGATTATGAAGAAGGGAAGGCAAACACTGAAAAGGTCAAAGATGCGATCAGGGAAGCCGGATATGAACCTGTCTAATGTGATAGTTTTACGTAAGTAATATTGGCTCTTTGCCATTTCGAGTGGGTAACTTACATTTAGTTCCAAAATATTGAAGTAGCATATCTAAAATTTAGAAGCATTTATGATTGAAAATTACATTCAATCTTAATGTTTTTATATTTGATTTGATATGAATACTTTCTAACTAATTATTTTTAATTCATACAATACACGAAGAGCCTAAATTTCTTGTTGGTTTAAAGATTATTCTACTAAAAGTCACACTAAAACTCATACTAAAAATATACTAAAAATTATACTAAAAGGTACAAGCTTTTATATATGGGTGAAGCGCCTGTTTGAAAAATATAACTGCGCTTTGGGAGTAAACATGTGGGGATAGCACGTTTATAATAGACGCAACCTTCATGCAGGTACTGCAAGGACAAGATCGCAAGATAGATTACCTTTGTCAATGAGGGTTCCAGGGTAAATATCAATATTCCTGAAAAACTATGAATGTAATCTCTGGCAGCCGGATAAATTATACGTGTTTCATACAGATGACTTTACTTAAAACTGGATATATATCTGTAGAAGAGCTCGGAAGAAACTTTTAAATCCCGGGCAGTCCTGAAAAATCTGAGTAGGCGGCAGATCCGATGGAAGTTACTATAAAAGTTTATGACATGACCTGTGGTCACTGCCAAAAAAGAGTAACGGATGCCATTTCTTCTCTTGAAGGGGTGGAATCCGTTGATGTAAATCTTGAATCCGAAAGTGCGACGGTTAGCTTTGATCCTGAAAAAGTAAGCCTTGATGACATAAAGGCAGCTATTCGGAAGGCAGGATATCCAACAGAAAATGAAAACGAGGTTCAGGAAGAGGCCAGGACAGAAGTTCTCGGCACAATAGAGATTGGAGAGGAGACTTCAAAAACTCCGGAGTCGGCTTTAGAGGAACCAAAGGAATCTAAAGAGGTTCCTCAAACCTGTCCCTTAACTGAAACTTGTGAACTGACAGAAGAAGAAACTCGAAACTCAGGCCCGAAAACCGGTCGAAAAGAAATTACGCTTGGAGTTTCCGGTATGACCTGTTCGGCCTGTGCCTCAAATATTGAAAGAGTACTGAAGAAAAAAGCAGGCGTAGATTCAGTAGTTGTTAACCTTGAACTTGGAAGGGCAAAGGTAGGTTTTGAGCCTTCGCTTATCTCTCCAAAGGAGATTGAGGAAACTATCGAATCTATCGGATATAAGGTAGAAAAAGACACTGTAACTCTGAGTCTTGAAGGTATGAGCTGTGCTTCCTGTGCTGCAAATATCGAGAAAGTCCTTAACAGGATTGAAGGCGTAATTTCAGCATCCGTAAATTTCCCGCTTGAAAAGGCAGTTGTGGAGTTTGACTCCTCCCGCGTCTCTGTCAGAGAAATAATTGCCGCAGTTCAGGGAATTGGCTATGGGGCGTTTGTTAAGACTGAAGCTGTTGAGTATGAAGACAGAGAGCAGATGTCCAGGGATTCCGAGATCCGAAGACAGAGAAATAACCTGATTATTGCTCTTGTTCTAGGGATTCCAATAGGGCTAGGAAACATGAGCATGATGTTTCCTTTCCTGTCATTTGTACCTGATTTCCTTTCCAATCATATCGTTCTTTTTGTACTGTCCACTCTTGTTCTCCTTTTCCCTGGCAGACAGTTTTTTGTCGGGGCTATTAAGGGGTTCAAGTATGGCGTAACTGACATGAATCTGCTGATTGCAGCAGGGACAGGGTCTGCCTACCTTATCAGTGTAGCAGCAACATTTCTTGATCTTGGTCCAGGGTATAATAATCTTTACTATGACACTGTAGCTTTTCTGATTATTTTCATTGTCCTTGGCAGGTATCTTGAGGCAAGGGCAAGGGGCCAGACCTCCGAAGCAATTAGAAAACTGATGGGCCTCAGGGCAAAAACTTCCAGAATCCTTGTAAACGGCATTGAAAAGGAGGTACCTGTTGAAGAAGTGGCAGTTGGCGATATTGTTGTTGTCCGGCCCGGAGAAAAGATTCCTGTTGACGGAACGGTAGTTGAGGGAAGTTCTGCAGTAGATGAGTCCATGCTTACCGGAGAAAGCATCCCTGTAGAGAAAATACCCGGTGATACCGTTATAGGGTCCACTCTTAACAAGACAGGCTCTTTCAATTTTCGGGCTACAAAGGTTGGGGCTGATACTGCCCTTGCCCAGATAATCAGGCTTGTTGA
This sequence comes from Methanosarcina barkeri 3, assembly GCF_000970305.1. Classification (GTDB taxonomy): domain Archaea; phylum Halobacteriota; class Methanosarcinia; order Methanosarcinales; family Methanosarcinaceae; genus Methanosarcina; species Methanosarcina barkeri_A. The sequence goes on along the minus strand of NZ_CP009517.1, from coordinate 1,834,678 downwards.
AACTGCGCAGACTACGAAAGCTCCTATCCAGAGGGTTGCAGACGTTTTTGCCGGAAACTTCATAGTAACCGTGCATATTATTTCGCTTCTGGCCTTTTTCTTCTGGTTTTTCATAGGTTACTGGCGTTATGGAGTGGGAGAATCCGTAACTCTGGGTGGAATCAGCCCATTCCTGTTTTCCCTGCTTATAGCGATTACTGTCCTTGTAATCTCATGCCCGTGTGCAGTAGGGCTTGCAACTCCTGCAGCCATTATGGTTGGTACGGGTAGAGGTGCTGAGAACGGGGTTCTTATAAAAGGTGGGGAAGCCCTTGAGAGAGCGCACAAACTTCATACTATTGTTTTCGACAAAACAGGCACGCTTACGGCAGGCACTCCGAAACTGACAGATTTGGTCGCCGTTTCCGGTCACGAGGAAAAGAGTGTACTTTTTATTGCAGCAACGGCTGAGAGAGGATCCGAACATCCTCTTGGGGAAGCTATTGTAAAAGCGGCCGAAGAGCAGGGGATCAGCCCGGAAAAGGCAGAAAACTTCCATTCCGTTCCCGGAAAAGGAGTAGAAGCATACTTTGAAGAAAAAAGAATTTTGCTCGGCACGCGAAAACTTATGGAAGAAAAGGGAATTTCCTTTAAAGAATTAGAAGCTGAAATGCGGGCCTTTGAGAAAAGCGGAAAGACTGCAATGCTCGTGGCTTTCGGAGAAGAAATTATTGGCCTTGTTGCAGTTGCTGACACCCTGAAGGAAAATTCAAGAGAGGCTGTTGAAACTCTTAAGAAAATGGGTCTGGAAGTAGTTATGATTACTGGCGACAATGCTGTTACAGCCAGTGCAATAGCAAAAGAGGTAGGTATTTCCAGAGTACTGGCAGAGGTACTTCCTGAAGACAAAGCCAATGAAATTAAAAAGCTTCAGGAAGAGGGTAACCTTGTCGGAATGGTGGGTGACGGCATTAATGATGCTCCTGCGTTAATTCAGTCAGATGTTGGAATTGCAATGGGGGCAGGTACGGATGTAGCAATGGAATCCGCAAAAATTGTGCTTATCAAAAATGACCCAAGAGATGTGGTCGCAGCTATTAAGCTTAGCCGGCTTACCATAAACAAGATCAAACAGAACCTTCTATGGGCTTTTGGATATAACACGATAGGAATTCCAATTGCAGCCGGAATCCTTTACCCCTTCGTTCACAGAATCCTGATTACACCTGAACTTGCCGCTGCTTTCATGGCTCTCAGTTCGGTCTCGGTAACTACCAATTCCTTGCTAATGAAAAGAAGCAAACTTTAAGCAAATAACTCAGATCATTTCAGTTTTAGCATTTAGGACTTACGCAGGTGAGAAACAAAATCAATTATGACAAAGACTGGAGATTGAAGCCATATTCCAGATAGTTAATAAAGCCATATTCTAGACAGTTAATAGTTTGATGCTATTGATTTTCAGTTCATCTGCGTAAGTCCTGATATTTAAAAAAGAAAACTTAATCAAAAAATTAAACAGGAAAGTTAAAATGGGAGATTTATATGGTAAAATTCGGTTCCACAGATAACAAGCCAAAAGTAGTACTTCTGCTAAGTCTTGCCACTTCGATAGTACTTGATGTACTTTTTCTTTCCGGAGCTCTTTTAACCAACGTTTCAAGAGGAGAAACAGCCTACACCCATGTAGACATGGCTGCAGGTTCGATTTTTGTTTTTGTAATTTCCATGATAATATCATTGTCTCTCTGGCCTAGAATTACTGAGTGGATTGAAAACAGGGAGACAAATAATAAAATCCCGGATTAATTTCTGGAAAACCGACTCAGGAAAAACAATTATCACTCATTTATTTAAATGGAGTAAATTTATCTTTTAATGCGCCACACACAGGACATCTGTCGGGTGCTTCTCCTTCAAGAGTATACCCACATACTTCGCAAACCTGGATTGTGTCTAGTTCAATGTCCTTTCCGGAGTTAACTTCCTCTAATGCTCTTTCAAAAAGCTGTTTATGCAGTTTCTCACTGGCGTATGACCATTCGAAACTCCTTTGTGCGCCTTTTTCTCCCTGGAACTTTGCAACTTCAATATATGTAGGGTACATTTCTTCGATTTCATATGTTTCACCGGCAATAGCCAGCTTAAGATTCTTTACGGAATCGCCAGGGCCAAAAGCTGCCATACTATTTGCAACAAATCCTCCATCGAGATGTCTTAACTCCCGGTAATGGTCTCCTGCATGTACATATTCTGCATGGGCAATTGCACGAAATAAACGAGCTACATTATCGTACTTTTCTTTTTCGGCCTGGTTTCCAAAATGTAAATATCTCATGTGTGCCTGGCTTTCTCCTCCGAATGCGTTAATAAGATGCTGTTCTGTCATTTTCCTCATTTATAAACCTCTTTTTACGAAACTGTACATTATAATTTTGGACTCTTACGCAGTTAAATAATTAATTACAAAAATATATCGAAAATCTGTTTAAACTATTCTGTTTAAACTATTTAGGTTTAATTCGATTGATTTCTCGGCTCAACTGCGTAAAGTCCAAATTGACTTACTCGATTTTTACGTCTACCGCATTCTCAAATGGCTGCTGATAAGGTACTGTTACTTTAAGTACACCGTTTGAGTACTTGGCTACCGCTTTTTCCGGGACTACAGGGCAGCAAACTGCATAACTGTCTGCATATTCAACCCCTTCCTTTGTGGCTCTTACGTAAAAACCGTCTTCGGTAACCTTAAAAGAAATATCTTTTTTGTCCACTCCAGGGAGAATTACCTCGATTTCAAGGTTTTCATATTTGTCGTCAGGATATGCACATATAGAAGGTGATACTTTTAAAGTGTCTGCCATTAGAATTACCCCCAATTAACATTATCAATTAATGTATTTATATATTTTCGTTCGGTTAAGTAATTTGTTAACGTTAAAGCACAAATCCGTACTGCGTCTGATTGCGTCTGCTTTCTATGCTTTGACCTAGCTCGAAGAAAATTAAGACGTTTAAAGTAGAGTTTGTTTTTACCTTTTCTCCGGGTTTTAACCATAGACAAGTGCAAATTATCTGGAAGGAATCCCGATACATAGTTTCATTAATAATAATAATAATAATAATAATAATAACTTTTAAAGTGTTAATTTAAAAAGAGCCAAAGTCCGGATCTCACATAAAGTCAGATCTCTATTTATAAAATACTCAGAAAACATTTATATAAAACACAGGCAAATAATGTAAGAAAAGAAAATTAAGAACAGAAAACTGTCACATAGATTCAGATTAAAACCTAAAACCGTTATATAAATTCAGATCAAAGCCTAAAACCGTTATATAGGTTCAGATCATACCTAAAATGTCATATGCAAACCGAAATTGAAAATCGTCACAGAAAGTAGACTGCAAGACATCTCAAACAAGACCAGGTTAATATCTACTTTCTAAGATAGTGATTTTTAATACATCCTTTAGATCAATTATTAGCTATTTTCGTAGAATAATTTTTTTTAAGCTTTTTTCAGATTGATAATTTAAAAGCGAGTGTTTATAATGAAAGAATCCGTCAGAAAACTTGGGCTTATAGGAGCTGGCCTCTGGGCAATAACCGAAGACAAAGTAAACGATCTTGTAAAGGAACTTATTGATAAAGGGGACATCAGTAAGGAAGAAGGCAAAAAAGCTATCCAGGATATGCTTGAAGAACGAAAAAAACAGAAGCTTGATCTTGAAAAGAAAATCTCTGAGAAGATTCAGGAATCTATATCAAAAACTGATGTATTTGCTAAAAAAGATATGCATGAACTTGAGTCCAGGATAGAAACACTGGAAGATGAAATTCAAAGAATCAAAAACAAAGAAAAAATGTTTTTCAAGTGAAAACAATTTTTTAACAACTTTCACTTCTTTTCCATTTCACAATTCTTCAATTTCTATGTCTTCTTCAGGGCTTGCCTCCTTAAGCAAGTCTTCTAGCTCTGCCATATCAGAATCAACCTCCTGGATATCTGCCTGTGTAAGTCCCATATCCATCTCTGTAGTTGGTACCCCATTCCCTGCCCCGACGACGTTTGCATTTACTCCTGACTTCTCTACTTCAGACGTACTGTTCCCGACACAACCGGATCCTGCAAGCCAGATAATTAAAGCTGACAGTACAAGCAGGTGAACGAATTTAACCATTTTCTACCTCCTTAGTTTTGTAATTTTTTCAATATATTTTCCAGTCTCATCTCCTGAGCTAGAGTTTTCCCTTTTATTAGAAATCATAATTCTTTGGGGGAATGTACTTAATCAAGTAATAATCGTATTACATTTCGATCTAAAAGTATGATATTTAAAACTAAATGTATTACGTTTAGAATCCGAAGTATTACATTTAGCTACTAACCATATTAAATTTAAAATTGAAGATGTTACATCTAATATTAACCATGATAAATTTAAAGTTAACGGTGTTACATATAAGTACTATCTGTATTATTACATATAAAATGCTAACTGTATTTTTACCTATGTTGACTATTTCCGCTACATCCTCGGCATTGATTGTATTTTCAGGCTACCTTTTACGTGGATTATGTTAGTTTCTAGCCTTAGTTCCGTTTTCTTCGGTTTCATAATTTTTGAGCTTGACGAAAATTTCTCTGAGTAACTTATTAGCTTTACTGATATCATTGAGGGACTGACGAAGGTAATTATTCGCAGTTCGCATATCTTCCCGAGTTACATTCTCACCACTATATAGGGAATCTGCCATTACTTTCTTCTCCTGGGCGGATCTAATGTAAGAAATATAACTGGCGAGTTTGATCTCAAGTTCAGATGTATCAACGCCGGTCTCTTTCAGATCCTTAATTTCTACTCCAAGTCTCTCAGAGAGGCTTTCGGATTTTTCAAGAAATTCTCCTATTTTCTCACTTACAGTCTGCCCTGCACTTGAAAGGCTGATTTTCTCAGCATCATTCCATATTTCACGTACGGACCTTACCACGACCAAAAGCTCTCCCTGACTTGACGTATTTGCAACGTTTAACTTTTCAACTTCAAGCAGTCTTATCTTTTCATCTATAACAATAACTTTTTCGTTAGTTTCGTTCCCGTTTGAGTATTCCATATTGCTCTCTACATTTGAAAGGTGAGCTATCATATAGTTAATACTTGAGTTAAGGTAAGACTTTGTAGCATTTACAGCTTCTTCGGAGTTGGAGTCAAGTTCTTTTGCCCGAATACGGTCCTTTATTTTGAGAAAATTTTCTTTTGCTTCATTGTACTCTTGCTTATGGGACTGGAGTTCGTCCTCAAATTGTTTTTTTTCCTGTTTGTATTCGGAAGCTTCGCTTCTGTTTTCTGTACTGAGATTCTTCTGCTCTTGTTTCACATCGGATTCAGAGCTACTGGACTCACTCACGTTGTTAGTTTCGTTGTATGAAACGAGGGTACTTTCATGCATATACTGGTTCTGACTGCCGTTTCCGTGATCATAAGAATTTCTGGCAGCGAGGGAGCATCCTGGTACTAATAGACTGAGCAAGGTTAATATAATCGTAAAACAAGCCAGATCTCGAACAATTCTTGACTTTTTCATCTGACTGCCTCCCTTTATAAGTTATTACAACGTTATAAGGATCAGGTAAATATAATTATTCTTTTCGGAATTGATCTTATTAACAGGCAAATATCGACTTTCAAGCTTGATACACTCCCTGACTACTTCACAAAGCTTTAATAGGTATTTATTTTTTTCTATCTATCTCTTTACCAGGAAAAGTAAAAGATTTATGCTAAAAGCCCATTTAACATTTCGTGAATTTTAAAAAGCTATGCAGTTTCTCACTTATTTTCTTTCTCATTATGGTCTTTCAGGGAAATGCAATCGCGGCCACAATTCACGGGACAGTCTATGAGTGGGATACTTTCAAGCCTCTTAATAACTCAGTTGTAGAGATTAATTCCACCCCGGAACAGAACATTATCGCAACGGATTCAGAATACTCGTTCAATCTAACCCCCGGAACTTATACAATAAATGCCAGTTATCTTGAAGGAAACAGGATCGTTTATATAGCTCAGGAGAAAGTTGTAATCTCAGGTGAAGGAGAATATAGGCATGATCTTCTCCTTTTCCCACCTTCTCATGAAGAGCTTCTGAACCAGGATAACTTTGAAGCCCCTTATCTGGATTACGAAGAGACAGAACCCGTATCTCAGGGCTCTCACTATTCCGTTTTAGCTCCTGCTTTCCTGGTTCTTATAGTCCTGCTTCTAGCCCTCGTGCTGGCAGCCTACCTTTTAGGAAAGAAGCATGAAAAATCGATAAAGAGTCCTTTTCCTGAAGGTTACCAAGAGCGATATTTGCTGGAGTCTGAAAGCTTCACAAGGGATGCGATATTTTCTGAAGAGATCGAAACCGATTCAATCGAAAATACAACCGATTCAGATGAAAACATTATTGAAACATCGGAACTGAGCTCTGAGCAGTTTGCTGAAAAGTTCGAAGGAATATCCAGTACTGACAAATCTATACAGCAGAGCAAGCCTACAGAAGAGATCCAGAATATCTCGAGTCCTCCTTTCCGTGAGAAGGAGCCTAATAAATCGAGTTCTGAAGTTAAAGAACATTCAAAGCTCAATCTTCCCGAAGATCTTAAGGAACTTCTGGAAATGGTTCGAGAAAGTGGAAACCGAATTACTCAGAGAGAACTACGAAAAAAATCTCCCTATTCGGAGTCAAAAGTCAGTCTTATGCTCTCAGATCTTGAGGAGCGCGGGCTAATTGAAAAATTCAAAAGAGGAAGGGGAAATATAGTCCGTATTCCGGATGTCCATATCTCCAAGCAGACCAAACATGAAAGCAAGAAGGAATAAGCGGATACGCGTCCTAAAATTTTTTGTAGAGTCATAAACAGTAAACTATATAACTGAATTCACTGACTAAGCAGTAGAAACAGTTGACAATAGAGTACGTGGTATATATTTGAGTACCCTTTTTGATCTCTTATTCCCAAGAATTGCTTACCGATATGAATTTACTAACTGCAAATTCGAGTAATAGGACTCTGCTTTGCGGGAACGGATTTGAAACTCGGATTGTAAAATTCAGGTTCAAGAGGCTATGGCTGGATTGAAGCCGGATATTCTAATATACCACCTTAACCCTGACAGTAAGCTGGTTAATAATGCGTGAATGAGCATTGTAAGACTGGTAAATTATTATTATTATTATTATTATTTGAACTGCAGAAGGGATTATTAAAAAAATGTACGAGGGACAACATGCGAGTTTCCATGGACATTGAATTAAAAGATGTACCCGGGCAGATGCTTTTAGCCCTCCAGCCCCTTTCGGAATGTAAGGCTAACCTGATAACAGTAGTACATCATCATCAAAAGAGGACCCCCAGAAAAACAGTACCTGTAAAGCTTGTACTTGAAACCAGGCCTGAAAGCATTGAGACAATAAAAGCTAAACTTGAAGAAAACGGAATTCGAATTGTAAGAGTCGGTGAACACCGTTTCAGAGAAAGCATAAACGTAGTGCTTATAGGGCATGTGGTCCATACAGGGATCCAGGATACGATTGATGAGATTGACAGGACAGGGTTTGCTGAGGTTGTGGATCTTTCTCTCTCTATGCCCGGTATTAATATGCTTTCTTCAGCCCTCATAAAAATCGATGCTGTTGGTAAAGAGGACTTGCACAGGGCACTTTCTATTCTCAAAGAAGTCTCGGCAAAAAAAGACCTGCTTATGGTTCTTCCAATTGATATCCAGGCCTGAAAAATAGTTTTAGGAGATTTGAAAACATGAAAACAGTGTGCTGTTCCATTCTCGGGTTCGGTGCAATCGGACAGGGCGTGGCTGAAGTACTCCTTAAGAAAAAAGAGTATCTGGAAAATATCGGGCTGGAAGTAAAAGTGGTTGCTGTTGTGGACTCAAAGGGTGCAACTATTAATCCTGAGGGAGTGGATCTTGCCAACTGTCTCGCCAGGAAGAGGACAGACGGAACTGTAGCTCTTGAGAACCTCTCTGGAGTTGAGGTTATCCAATCCGTAGCTCACGATCTTGTAATTGAGACTACTCCCACAAACATACGAACTGGCGGAGCAGGTCTACAGAATATGTTTGCGGCCTTCCAGACTGGAAAAGACGTTATTACTTCTAATAAAGGGCCTCTTACCCTTAAGTACAGAGAACTAATGGAAGCCGCAAAGGTAGCAGGCTCTCATTTCAGGTTCGAAGCGACCGTCGGTGGGTCAATGCCTATTATTAACCTGTCAAATGAGGTGCTTGCAGGCAATAAGGTTAAAAGTGTCAAAGGAATTCTGAATGGGACCTGTAATTATATCCTGACAAGAATGCTGGAGGAAAGGGCAAGTTACAATGACATTCTTGCCGAATCCATGCAGCTGGGAATTGCTGAGACCGATCCTACATATGATGTTGAAGGGATTGATACGGCCTGCAAACTCGTTATTCTTGCCAATGCAATTTTCGGACTTGATGCTACTTATAGCGACGTTGAGGTTACGGGAATTACGAAAGTTACGCCTGAAGCCCTTGAGATGGCTTATGAAAGAGGGCATGTAATTAAACTCATAGGTGAAGTCAGCAGGGAAAGAATTCATGTAGCTCCCAGACTTGTACCTATCAACCATCCCCTTGCAGTTGGAGGAACCCTGAATGTGGCGTCGGTAGAAACTGAACTTGCAGGAGAAATTACGGTTACGGGTAAAGGTGCAGGCCCGATTGAAACCGCAAGTGCAATTCTTAGTGATCTAATTGCAATTTATGGCAATTGATAGGTTCAGAACTCAGATTAAAAATTCAGGTTCAGAACTCAGATTAAAAATTCAGGTTAAGAATTCAGGTTAAGAATTCAGGTTAAGAATTCAGGTTAAGAACTCAGGTTAAGAATTCAGGTTAAGAATTCAGGTTAAGAATTCAGGTTTTGTCCCGAATTCGGAAAAATAAAATTAAAAAGCCGCGTTGATCATGACAAGTTTCAGGGAATTTGCAGAAACCTGCCAGGCAATTGAAAAAATCTCGAGTACAATTGATACTACAAGTAGGGTTGCTGACCTTCTTAGAATGGTTGATGTCGAAGAACTTCCCATTGCAACCCATTTTATTATGAGTGAGGTTTTTCCTGCCTGGAGTGGAGAGCAATTGGGAATTGGTACGAGTCTGCTGTATGTTTCTCTTTCCAGGGCCTCCGGAATGCCAGTAAAAAGCATAGAATCTCTTATTCGGACTACTGGGGATATCGGAGACACAGCTCTTCTTATCCTTAAGGAAAAAAGGAAAAACCAGGTTACTTTTTCTTCTTTCTTCGAAGAACATCCAGAGCTCTCAATAACCGAAGTCTATAATCGTTTTAAAATCGCTTCAGAAGCCTCGGGGAAAGGCTCACAGGACATTAAGATAAAGAACCTTCAGTTCCTCTTTAATTCTTCGACCCCAAGGGAAGCAAAGTATATTTCCAGGCTTGCGCTTGAGGAACTCCGTATAGGCGTCGGAGAAGGTGTTGTAAGAGACGCTATTGCAAAAGCTTTCTCCGTGCCTGCTGATGTGGTTGAGCATGCCTTTATGGTTACGAATGACCTTGGGATAGTTGCTGCAACTGCCAAGGAAGGTGGGGTGGAAGCCCTGAAACACCTGGGAATTGAAATCAACCGTCCGATTAAGATGATGCTCTCACAGATCAGTCCTGATATAGTTGCCGATATAATGGAAATGAAGGAGGCTGCAATCGAATGGAAATTCGACGGGGCAAGAGTCCAGGTCCATAAGGCTGGAAATTCGGTTACGCTTTTCTCACGGAAACTTGAAAATGTAACAAATTCCCTCCCTGACCTTGTAGAGATAATCCGCAAACATATAAAGGCCGAATCCGCAATCCTTGACGGAGAAGCCGTTGCAGTGGACGAGAATGGTAAGCCCAGAGCATTCCAGGAGATCCTTAAACGTTTCCGGCGCAAGTACGACGTGGAAGAAAAAGCCCTTGGTATCCCTATTCAGCTCAATCTTTTTGACATTATGTACTTAAACGGAAAAACGCTAATTGACCTGCCTCTGATCGAACGGCGAAAAGCACTTGAGTCCTGTGTTGAAAGTTCGGTTGAGGATTCAAAATCCATTTGCGTGGACAAACAGGTGATAACCGGAGACCTGGAGCTTATAGAGAAGATCTATAAGGAAGCCTTAGAAGCCGGGCACGAAGGAGTTATGGTCAAAAACCCGAATTCGCTTTATTCCCCTGGCAAACGAGGCAAAAACTGGCTTAAGAAAAAGCCTCTTATGGAAACTCTTGACCTTGTAGTTGTTGGGGCGGAATGGGGCTTTGGCAGGCGCGCAAATCTCATAGGTTCCTACACGGTTGCCTGTTATGACCCAGAAACCCTGCGTTATCTTCAGGTCGGCAAGGTTGGTACGGGCCTGACCGATGACCAGCTAAAGGAGCTTACAGAGATGCTTTCCGGGCTCATGGAAGGCGGAGAAGCAGGCGGTGTATTTGCAATCCGACCGAAGATAGTTCTGGAAATCGCCTTTGAGGAAATCCAGAAAAGCCCCAATTATGACTCCGGTTTTGCGCTTCGTTTTCCACGTTTTATCCGCATCCGGGACGATAAAGACCCTGAAGAAGCCGATACAATCCAGAGAATTGGAAAGGTATACAGCCAGCAGTTGAAAAGGCTGTAAAAAGTGGTGGCTGATGTTAGCTTACCCCTCAATATAACCAATCCCTACGGTCAAAACCTTTCCATTCACTTCAAGCTCATTTTTGATTCTGGTTGCATCACTCTCCGAAATCCAACTCCTTTTTTCATTTGAATTAGTTGATCCATCTACAAAACAGATAAGACACAAGATGGAATTTTTCACACGAAGGTTATTTTTTTCTATTATATCGAGAAAACTTTCGTCCTCGATAGCTTGTTTAGTTACTGTGATCACATAATAATTTCCTTTTTTGAAATCAGGGAATATAGGGTCAGTCCAATTCTTCTCTTTCCGCAATTCTTCTCTTATAATATTTCTTTTGCCTGGGTCTACGATTATATAGTACCTTTTTGACATAATTTCAGAATTATATTCTTATACTATAGTTTACGGGTATATTGCAGTTTTCGAGAATAGATTGAACTTCCGGTTCAGTAGTTCCATTTTCAAACTCGACAAAGAGAGTGCCTACTAGTGGTTTATTAACTGGATTTTTCGTATCCATTGGCATTTTTATAACTCCCCAGAGTATGATAAGAATCAGAAAAATAATAAAAACTGCAATTTTCTTACTAATTTTACTCATATCTATACCACAAAAAGATGAGGAGTAAAACTCCTCATCTCACATATATACGGTTAACTTCTTGACCTGGACTTTCTACAGTAGAAAAACCAGATCCAACGGGCCATGGATCATTTATCTTTAAGTATTGTACCCCAAAATCAGTATATGAATATCCCTTACAAACTCGAGCATGACCAGTAATTCCACTTTTAAATGGTCTATAACTGTTAATTTAAGAAAGACATCAAAATCTTATATTCTGTATTTACCGTTTAGTCAGCAAATTCACAATGCATATCATAATACTCATTATTAACTTTTATATAATTAGTTCCGTTATTGGATGAGATTTTTCCGAACTCCGTTATATTTTCATGGTAGTTGGAAGGAACTTTAATATCTTTTCCTGGGTTCATCACCGCCTCTTTAATACCGGGATATTTCTCAAGATCTTCTAAACTGAACTCTGTATATCTCTCTGGCGAGTCTTGAAGTTTATCTGCGCGAACATACATACCTGCTCCAGGCTGATAAATCACTAAAAAGAAAACCAGAAATAGTGCAAGGATTCCAAAAGAAATAATCATTAGAGCTGTTGTCGTTGATTTCATATAACCCTCTCCCTAAGCACATCACAAAATAAAGTCTTTGAGTCCTATGATTATTCTCTGATTTTGATTGTTAGAGACTTTGCGCAAAAAGATTATATGTATATAGCTACTGACAGTATTTTTCCCACGAAAATCAATCTGAAACTGGACAGTTACATCAATCTGATCCCCCATATACTGGTAGAAATACACCTCCTGAATGCCGACCCCAAAATTACCTAATGTTTCATAATTTATGTTTATTCTTTTGAACCAAATGTAACTGAAATTCCCTTCATGCGTCTTCGGTTAAGTGAAGAATCTTGATAAATTGCCCCCACTTCCTCAATAGTTGTAAAATTTTTGATTTTATTGTAGGCTGGAACAGGGTATCGATTTCATGTGAATTGGCCAAAATTTAAGGTAGGCTTCTGGTGCAAAATCGATATATTTCGGGCAAGAAAATTCCTTAACCGATAACCAATGAACTTCCCTCAGCTTTTAGTCTTTGAGCTATCTGCTATTGTACAAGATTGAAGTATTAAAAGTTCTTAAACATACGAAATAATTTTAGGGCACAACACAGTAGTTATCCAATTATCCGTTGAGTAATGTAGTCAATCGAAGACTTTAGTTACTATAAATATAACTTAGCTGTACAGTAAAGACATTTTCATTTTTTTCAAGCTCATTTTTTATCCTTATTGCATCTTCTTTAGGAATCCAATACGTCAGGGAGCCATCACTATGAAGAAAACGAATTTTGCACCAAACAAACCTTTTCACCTCAATATTATACTTATCCAGTATTGCAAGAAATTTTTCGTCTTTGGTTGCTTGTTCAGAGACCGTAAAAACATAATAATCTCCTTTTCTGATAATGTGAGCAGGAGAATATACAATCCAATCTTTTTTCTCTTCCCTCATCGCTTTATTAAGCTCGTTTCTTATGACGTCCCAATTGTGTTTGTCCACCATTATGTAATACCTTTCATCCGTCTTATTAGTATCATATTCCATTCTATAGTTCCGAGTCATATTAATATTTTGAAGAATGACTTTTACTTCTGGCTCAGAAATTCCATCTTTAAATTGAATATACAGACCACCCACTTGCGATTCGGGATCTGGTGTAGATGTATTAACTGGAGTTTTTATAAATCGTCCAGCAATCATTACAAAAATAAAAAAAATGATAAAAAAAATGGTTACCTTATTGATTTTGCTCATATCAACACCTAAAAAATGAAGAAGATTCGATAAACCCATAGACTGGCATCTGTATAAGATATAAGCAATCATTGAAACCAGAGATTTGTCGAACTCCTTTTAGGAATTTTAAGGCCTCACATATATACGCTTTCTTTCTTGAGCACCATTGACTTCCACCGTTTGGTGACCAGATCCAACAGGCAACGGGTCATTAATATATATATAATATAATCCAATCCCAGTATCTCCATATCCATAACAAACTCGAAAATGCCCTGGAATCATAGTGAAAAACGGTCTGTAGTTGTTGATCTCAGTTTTAGCGGTCGTAAAACTCATAATAGTATTAATTTGTGTGCCACTCTGTCCTAATCCCCCTTCCTGCTGACTATAGCCACAATAATCTTCAGCATCGCTATCTGAGATCCCTCCATCTGGGTCATTATGGTTATGCCATCCCTGAAAATCATAGATGTAATTTTGGGTCCGATATATGTTACATATGTATTTACCAATCATTTGGCAACTTGCTGGGCCACAGTAATAATTTCTTTCTTGCCCATATAAGGGAACAGAGAGATTTTTACCTGTGATTAACGTTGTTGCTGCATCAGTACTTAGTTTTTTCATATTTTCTTCAGTGACCGACACATTAATATTAACCTTTTTATTAGATGCTGCTTGTTCTATAGAGTTTGTGAGTTGATCACTTTTCTTCCATTCCTTTAAATTATTGTCCTTTCCATTCATCAAAAGCTGATCGTACATTGACCAAACTCCAGGTTCGATTTCAGTTGCTGGTTTATCTTCCACCTCATCAAGGGTATATGCATCTACAAATATCCTATATTCTTTTCCTGTTGTTTTGTCTTTTACTACGGTCATTGCCCCAATACGCGGATAGCTGTATACAACCATATTAGTTGATTTAATTTCTCTAGTTGGATATCTGTTTTTGGCAATTTCTATTGATTTTTTTGTGGCTTCAGCTACTTTAAAGGGTTTAGAACCGAATTCAATGTTGTTAACTGAAGCTCCAAGCGTTTTATCGGTACAAACATCTATTCTACCTATTAGATTGTTATTTTTGTATACAGAAAATTGATAAAACAATTTCTGACCATTTATGTCATAAAGCTCCAGTGGTTTGGGATCAATTGATGCTCCTGTCCAGTTTTCAAAGTTTGGTGCGTCAGATGCTATAAAACTTATCATGTGTGCATTTGCATGTTCTAAAGCTTCCTCAGCAGTTACAGAATAGTTATCCTCTTTCTGTGCACTCACGGCTGGTATTAACGCTACCATTAGTAGCATTATAGCAAAAACCATCTTTGTTTTCAAATTTTTCATTCTTCTTGCCTCTCTTCTTTACTCACGAGGCAGGATCCGGCAAACCTTAAGTATTCTTAAAGCTATAATTTCCCTGCCTCAAGGCATGTGGAGCTCCAATCTACTCTGGAAGGTTTGTTTGAGCTCCATTAACTACTATTAAAACAAATTATATAAACTGTAAAGGTTTTAACGGGATCATTAAACTATCAAACTAGATGCTTAATTTATGATTCCATTTAAGCATAGTGTTACTTAATATTAACAATCATTTGACATACTAGATAGAACTATTAGATAAAACTCGCAGGAGTAGCTGACTCTTTTGCAACATTTGGGACAATTAATAAATTCAAATATTTCTGGTCTACGCATTACATGGAGGGAATTCCCGATTTTTTGTTAAAAGAAATTGGATGTCTTTATAATTCTATGATTTTCCATGACAGAAGAACAAAAATCCTTAATGTCTACACCAATCAGTTAAAAACGATTAAAGAGGCAGAACATATACACGGCATATCATCCGTGATAACTGAAGGATATGCTGATTCCATCTCGGAAAAAGTGAAAGAAGGAGCCTCTGTTGAGCTTATAATTCCTCTTCATGTTGCAGAAGAATTAAAACAGTCGCCTTATGCAGAAAAACTTGAGGTACTGAAAAGTTATAACAATTTTCAGTTAAGATATAAAAATGAAGACCTTAAAATGGGACTAATTGTTACGGATAAATGCCTTGCCTTAAGCCTGTACAAGAGAAGAGGCATTGAATATGACATAACCACAGGTTTGTTTAGCTCTGATCAAAAGGCTATTGAGTGGGGAGAGAGGCTTTTTGGGTATTATAAAAGGGAGGCAGGGTTCACAAAAATATAATAGATTCCAAGTGCGTCAGTGAAAATAGACGGATATATTATTGAAATATACAAACTAGTCTAAGAATTCAAAGATATGCTCGTCTCTATGTCTATATTATTCTTCCAATGTAGTCAGCACCAAGTGTTTTAACTGCACAAACACCAAATGATCTAGTTTCTGTGCTTTGTTTCTGTGTTTTAACACTGCAGTCTATAATTCAGAAATACCAAAATTCTGTATCCCGTTTCATCGATTAGTCAGCAGATTCATAATGGATATCATAATACTCATTATTAACTTTTATATAGTTAGTTTCATTATTGGATGATATTTTACCAAACTCCGATACATTTTCATGGTAGTTGGAAGGAACTTTAATTTCTTTTCCTGGATTTTTTACTGCTTCTTTAACACATGGATATTTCTCAAGATCTTCTAAACTGAACTCTGTATATCTCTCTGGTGGATCCTGAAGTTTATCTGCGCGAACATACATACCTGCTCCAGGCTGATAAATCACTAAAAAGAAAACCAGAAATAGTGCAAGGATTCCAAAAGAAATAATCATTAGAGCTGTTGTCGTTGATTTCATATAACCCTCTTCAAGCGACAATGAAATAACAATTAAACTGTCAACGTGCAACATAAATACAATATTCTAAACTGTTTTGGGCTCAAATTAAGAATTTCTACAAAGCCAATAGTTGTGTTTCTATTAAACTTGGAGTCTGTCAATAAAAATAGACTCATTTACTACTGAGATATGCAAGCTAGTCCAGGGATTCAAAGACATGCTTTCTTCCGTGCTTATATTATTTTCTAAAGTTGCCTTTATCGTATAATTATTTTTATTTAATGGAAAAATCATCTTGGACAATAACCATAAACTTTTAGATTCTTCTGCTTTTTCGTGAGGAGACAGTTTATAACTCTCTTCAAATATTGATTTATTATCTGAATTAACTATTTTAATAAGTACTGTGTGACTAGTTTCATCTCCATTCTCGACACAAAAAAAAGATGTAGGGGGACCCATGAAAAGATATGGTAGGATTATAAAAAATCCTGCTAAAATCAGAAGGGCTATTCCTAAATAGCGAAGTTTTTTATTGACTTTTTCCATGTTCCCACCCAATTCCTTTATATATAGTTATTAATGGTCTATTCCATAATCTACGGTGTTACGACAGGAAGTACACCATATATTTGTACCCTGTTGAGCATAAACATAATTCATTATACACTCAGGATGAAGCGGAGAATTTTGATCATCTGCGTCAAAATTATGAGAGGCTTCATGCTGAACTATACTATCATGTGGTCAATCAAAACCATCTTCAGTGGTCTGTGTTGTTAGGGCGAATTATTGATCAAATCTATATAGTATGATTTCCTTTTTTGGAAATTAGTCAGCGGATTCATAATGCATATCATAATAATCATTATTAATTTTTATATAATTAGTTCCGTTATCATACATGATATTAGCAAACTCTGTCATATTTCCGTCGTCGTTATCGAAAGGGAGCTTAATTTCTGTTCCTGGGTTTTTTACTGCTTCTTGAACATAGGGGTATTTCTCGATATCTGCTAAACTGAACTCCACATATTTCTCTGGAGGATCCTGAAGTTTATCTGCGCGAACATACATGCCTGCTCCAGGCTGATAAATCACTAAAAAGAAAACCAGAAATAGTGCAAGGATTCCAAAAGAAATAATCATTAAAGCTGTTGTTGTTGATTTCATATAACTCACTTCAAGCAACCATAAAAGAAAATGTAGGATTAAATCCTACACAAACAATTTAAAAATGATTTCTATGGGTTTCGATGGTTTGATCGCAGTCTACACACCAGTTAGCTGTTATCATCATATTGACGTAAGTCATTATACAGACAGGACCAGTGTATCCATGATCTGGACATCCATAGTTATGTGATGCTTCATGTTGCCCAACATGCCAATCCCAGTCTGCAGTGATCTGATGTTTCATTATCCATGCATCACCAAGATGCTCAGATCTACCTCTTTTATCCATGCTTTGGTCGGTGAAAATGGCAAGCATATCCATGCCTTGATGGTTAGAGTTCCACCCTGATTCACTTTGTGCTTCTCTGAGAAGTAGGCTGCAATTATCCTCACTGTCAGTACTATCCCATGTTGAGTATTTACCTACCACAAAATTTATACTATGATCATTATTGAATGCATCATCGGCACCTTCAATGGTATTATATGCTTTAGTTTTCCAATTACTTCCAAAAGTGCTCCTATATTCTTCATCTGCGATTATCCAAACGTTAACTGTGTTTGTCGTCGTTGTTTGTGCAACTGATGATTGTAGATTAACATTTTTTGCTGAGATATTTCCTATCATTATTTTCTTTATGTCCTCGGGATAATTAGCAGGAAGATTTTCCAAGTCCTTGGAGTTTTCAATTCTCACAGGTTTAATCTTTAGATCTTCCTCAATCATTTTTCTTACTGTTTCGTTTTTCTCAGCGAGGGCACGACGTTCATCACCACTAAGCCGATTTAATTCGTCACCCTTCTTGAACCATGGATCTCCAATAGATTCGTCTTGACTTTCTTTTGCAGTACTATCTGCACTCACACTCGGCGCAAATACCACGCCAATCAGCAGCGTTGTCAAAAGTAGTATTCCTATTCCAAATTTCGTCTTCGCCGTCATTCGTTTACCTCTTTTGGTTTAGTTTCCCATGAGGCAGGATCCGGCAAGCCTTAAGTATTCTTAAAGCTATCATTTCCCTGCCTCAGGGCATGTGGAGTTTCAATTTACTCTGGAAGGTTTGTTTGAGCTCCATTAATTACTATTAAAACAAATTATATAAACTGTAAAGGTTTTAACGAGATCATTAAACTATCAAACTAGATGCTTAACTTATGATTCCATTTAAGCATAGTGTTACTTAATATTAACAATCATTTGACATACTAGATAGAACTATTAGATAAAACTCGCAGGAGTAGCCGACTCTTTTGCAACAGTTGGGACAATTAATAAACTCAAATATTTCTGGTCTACGCATTACATGGAAGGAATTCCCACTCCATTGCTAAAAGAAATTGGATGTCTTTATAATTCTAAAGTTCTCCATGACAGAAGAACAAAAATCCTTAATGTCTACACCAATCAGTTAAAAACGATTAAAGAGGCAGAACATATATACGGTATATCGTCCGTGATAACTGAAGGATATGCTGATTCCATCTCGGAAAAAGTGAAAGAAGGAGTCCCTGTTGAGCTTATAGTTCCTCTTCATATTGCAGAAGAATTAAAACAGTCGCCTTATGCAGAAAAACTTGAGATACTGAAGAGTTATAGCAATTTTCAGTTAAGATATAAAAGTGAAGACCTTAAAATGGGGTTAATTGTTACGAATAAATGCCTTGCCTTAAGCCTGTACAAGAAAAGCGGCATTGAATATGATGTAACCACAGGTTTGTTTAGCTCTGATCCAAAGGCTATTGAGTGGGGAGAGAGACTTTTTGGGTATTATAAGACCCACTCAGAAGTGAAGTTACATGGCAATCATGCTTTGTGACGATATGCCTTATGACGAGTTTTTTTAAATCAAACATACTTGAATAGGTCATCTCTTTTCATTTCGTGCAGTCTGTCCCGAAGCAGACCTTTTAAAGCTTTCATGTCTCCTTTTTTGGCGCTAATAGGCGCTATAATGTGTTTCCAGTTCTGCCAGGGAGGCTCAAGCCCGAGACGGGCTGCGATCTCGTCAAGAAGGGGATCGTACTCGCTCTCTTTTACTTTATCCATCTTGTTTGCTGCAATAATGGTATCAATCCCGACTTCCCTGAGAAAATCAAACATTTCAACGTCTATCGGAATCTGGTCTCTTGAGTCCCAGCGGTCCACAATCTGCGGAAAAGCCGGGCCATCTATAACAAGCACTCCGAGCTTGATCTTTTTGGCATTATCTTCGATATAGTGCACGGTTTTATCTTTTACGATATCCTGCTTCCTGTCTTTTACTCCGCTCATGAAGCCGAAGCCAGGCATATCCGTGATAAGCATGTCCGAAACCTGAGCATGGGCAGGGCGCAGGGTAACTCCTGGGCGTTTTCCTACTCTTACTTTCGCCCCGAAAAGTTCCCTTAGCAAAGAGGATTTGCCCACGTTTGAACGGCCTACAAAGATAATCTCAAAGCTTACTCCGCTTTCAGCTGCAGTCTTACTGGTTTCCATTGTTTTTACCTCCAAGCCTTTCAAACAATTTTTTTAAAAGGATTGATCAAAAATCCATGACACGGCGTGATCACAAGCCTTTTTTAAAAAGGCTTAACCGCAACCCTTTTTTAAAAAGGCTTAACCGCAACCCTTTTTTAAAAAGGCTTAACCGCAACCCTTTTGGAAAAAGGCTTGACCGAAAACCTCAGTAACGTTTGGATTTAAAGAACTTATCCCCAAACCCTATAGGCGTGATCACAAGCCTTTTTAAAAAAGGCTTGAGCGAAAATCACTGCTAAATCTAAAACATCACGACGGCGTGATCAACAGGCGCAACGGTTGCGGGTCAACGGTTGCAGCCCAACAGTTATGGGTCAACAGTTATGGGTCAATAGTTGTGGGTTGACATTTTTGGTCAGGCAGCGCTCCAGTTTTTTACTCATGTGCTTCCTCAAGTTTTTTATCAAAAGCCCTGAGGAATGCGTTAAGGGAATCTTCAGGAATTCGAGCACCTGCTGCAAGAGGATGTCCTCCGCCGCTTCCTCCGAATCTTGGGGCTACTAAGCGGAGAATACTGTTTACGTCGATCTCTCCTCTTGAGCGGATACTCAGGTCATAAGCCCCCTTTCTTTCACGATACTCGGCTGCAATCCCTACTTCCCGTCTGCCGTAAGAGGCTGCGTAGATTGCTGCCTTTGAAATGGAGTTATTTGTATTTACAATATACGCACAATTTCTCAGAACTTCCACATTATATTTAACAAAAAGCCTTAATCTTTCCTCGTTAACTGCAGCTTCCCTGGCAAGTTCAGATAGGTTCGGAATATTTGATGGGATGATATCCTTTGAGAGAGGTTCAAGAAGGGCTCTCTTGAATTCGTACTCCCTTCCTTTATATAGGATGGCCTGGGTCAGGATTCCGGCCTGGAAATAAAGGCTTCTTTTATCCCAATCCTTAACCCAGCTCTTTAAATGAGGAGTGTTGTCGCAAAAGTCCCCAATTGCTCCGTAAATTGCTATCCTCCGCATATCCCTATCCAGCTGTTCCTCAAAAAGCCTGTAGGTCAGCTCTGAGGAACAGGCTTCGAGATCATGGTAGAACCAGCTTTCTTTCTCACAGCTTTTCGGAAAAGGGTGATGGTCAACGTAGTAAAGGTTGCATTTTTCTGCAAGTCTGCTAAGTGCTGCGTGAAGTTCAGAGCAGTTCTTTTCATCGATTGCAATATCGCAAATAATAAGAGTTTTCACATCCTCGATAAGTTTTAGTTTCTCAAGAAGGTTAACCGGATTTGTAAAATACACATACGCATCCGGATAAGCGGTTTTTGCAATCGCACCAGAGCATATCCCATCCGAGTCTCCATGAGTAAGGATTAGAGTTTTTGCTTTGATCCAGTTCTGGAATTCTTTCATGTTTTGCTTCCTTTTCCCGAATAAAATATTTATTCTAAGGCAGTGTCTCTTCTAACGGCAGTGTTGAGCTTTTTTCACTTTCAATCCTTTTTGTTTTGCTTCAAAAAATTCTTTTTTCATTTGAAAACTAATAAGAACATTAACTTTTTCTTTATATTAAACTTTTATTTTTTTATCTAAATAAGTTTCAAGGTAAAAGAGGTTTATATTAATTTATCGCTTTTGAAACAGTCAAGAATTACATCATAAAATAATTTCTATCCTTATTAATAAATATGGAAATAATAAATATGGAAATAATAAATATGGAAATAGTAAATAAGTAACTGAAAGTAATGGAAAAAGTGATGACAAGAAGTTTTTTCAGTAAATTCTATTGAAAACAAGAGGTGAATGCCCTGGAAAATCCAGAGCGTTCAAAACTTTCATTTTAAGCTTTTCAGGTGCGTCTTCTTCCCAGAATGCCTGCAACTACGAGAAAACCTGCTATGGCAAGAACAGGGCCGAACCCGGGAGTATCTTCGGATTCTTCATTTTGCGCCATAACTGAGGAATCATTTTTTTCCTGATTTGAGTCCGTTTTCCCTTCCGGCTGCTCGCTGCTACCTTCAAGAGAAATGGGTACTCCTACATAAACAGCAGGAGTATCCGAAATAACCTCTCCTGAGTATTCATCAAGGTCGAGGAAACTTGCTTTGCATGCAGGCAGACGAACTTCCCCTTCTTTATGCATCTGCAGGATATAACTTACTGTTTTTGAATCACCATTGCTTTCGAGAATTTGCTTGAAACTGGTTTCCCCGCTTATTAGTTTAGCTTCCGGAGGAACGATGTCGGTTACTGTCACACTTGAACCAACATTTCCGGTGTTTCTTACAGTGATCGTTACAGTCAGTTTATCTCCTGAATTCAGTTGCTGACGGTCAATGGTTTTTGTGACTGAAATTTCTGGTCCGTAAATTTTTATATTTTCCGAGTTATTGGAACCCGCTTCCCCATTCTGCCCATTTGGCAGGGTAAAGTTAGCCGTTGCTTTTGGGAAGGTGAATTCTCCTGGTTTGTCAGGAATCAGGGTGTACTCAAAAATTTTTTCAGTTAATTCTCCAGATTTAAGGGAAAGGGTCTTCTCGAGCACCATGTCTTTCTGAAGGTGTGTTTCTGGAGCCACCGAATCCTTAAGTATAATATTATCCAGATCACACAGTCCTTCGTTCCGGACGTTAACCGAGACACGGATAGGTTTTCCCATATGATTATTTTTTGTAATAACTTTTGAAATAACGAGACCCCATTTTTTTTCTATTTTTATGACTTTGAAGCCTATGTCTTCATGCTTCTCATCCCTTACGTCCTCGCAGGTAACTTTTGCAGTTACATTAAGGTCAGTATCTTCCCATGGTTTGGGAGCTTTCAACGTAAGGTTTACAGGTTCAAGAGTTTCGTCTTTAAAGACTTGACCAAACGTGTATTTTGTTTTTCCTTTAAGAACTTCCATTCCGGCTGTGTCTATGGTTAGAATGGTGTTTTCAGCTTTTGCATCTCCTTCATTTTTAATCTTTATCGAGACATCGATTGCGCTGTCCCCGGTAGATTTCGAGTCATATGTATCTTTTTTAGTTTCAACTTCTATGTCAAATCTTGGTTCTCCTTTTATAAGGATATCCAGTTTAGCATAGGGGTTCCAGTTTCCGGTTTTGAATTTCTTTCCGTTTTTCTCGATAGTCTCATAATTAGGGTCCACTTCCTGGGCATAAACCTTTATCCTGTCGTCATATACGACTTCCAGGCCTACGGAAAGTGGAGAAGTCTTAAGTTTTTCTCCGTCTTTTGAGATTGAAATAAAAACCTGGTTGTCATCGTTAAAATCTTCTGCCTTTATATCATAGCCATTGACTGTTACCGTATCCCCCCAGTACAGTGTTGTTCCATCCTGTTTCTCTACCCACTCGATGTCTTCTTCCGCAAAAGCAGTTACTGAAAAAGCCGAAACGAAGAAAACGGCAAGTAATGCAATCAGTGCAAGCTTCTTAGCCATAATCATCTTCCTTGAATTTGATATCTTTATACTTAATCTACGCACTGGAAGCATGCATTTTGAGTTCCTGAAATGGCTACAGCTCTTTAAATTTACGACTATAAATTATACATAATAAATGTCTATTTACTATTGAATCAGCCGTATTTTACTACTCTATGCATCGGTTTTGCCCCAGCACTCCCTTATGATTTGCATTTTTCTAACTTTATTAATTTAGTAGCTCTAATTTCATTACACGATAAGAACTTTTACTAAACTCTATAAATTATCTTGGCATAAGGTATTTAATTTTTTGTACTGTTTTCATCTCTAATAAACTTCTTATATCAGAGTTGTTTTCTTTTTAAGGCCGTGTATCCTAAAGAATCAGGAAAGGAAGTTTCATAAGTCTCAAAACTTAATCAAAAAGTAGTAATTCCTTCCGATATCGGAGGTTTTTTCATGGAACTTATAAAGGTCGTAGAAACTCTCGAAGAAATCGCGCCGCCTGAACTTGCTGAAGATTTTGATGAAGGCAGAATCGGACTAATTCTCAACCTGGGAAATAATATAGAAAGAATTGCAGTTGCTCTCGATGCCAATTCTTATGTGCTTAAGAAAGCCGCAGAAATGGAAGCAAATCTTCTGGTTACCCACCATACTCTTATCTTCCATCCGATAAACAAAGTCTCAAAATCCCTTGCTGAATCCCTCAGGCTTGCTCTTGATAACGGAATATCCCTTTACAGCATGCATACAAACTATGATAGGGCTGAAGGGGGCATTAATGATGTGCTTGCTGCAAGGCTTGGACTAAAGAATCTCGAAAATGTGGAAACCGGCATAATAGGAGAGGTCGAATCCTGTACTTCGGCTGAACTGGCATCTCATGTTTCGGAGACCCTGCAAACTCCTGTAATATATGTTGGTGAAAAAGAGGAAATAAGGAGAGTAATGGTCATTGGTGGCAGTGGCTTTACTACTGAGTTCCTTGAAATTGCAAGGGCAAATAGAGTCGATGCTTTCATATCTTCCGAACTTAAGCATAACATTATCCGTGAGTATGAGGAACTCTGTCTTATTGATGCTACTCACTATGCCACGGAAAATCCGGGTATGGAGGCTTTATGCTCCAGGCTGCGTGAAATTTCCGGGCTCGAAGTGGAGTTTATTGAACAGCCTTCCGGAATCAAAGCAGTTGATAAAACCTGAACATCTTTCAAGATTCTGGCTCAATAATGAAAGGTCCAAAAAAATCCTAATTAAAATAATACTCTAACTTAAAACAATGTTCTAGTTTAAGACAACGCTCTAATTTGAAACAATGTTTTAGTTTAAGATGATACTCTAATTTAAAATAACATTTAACTAAAATAATTTTTAATCCTGCTAGTAATATTTAATTAAACTAACGTTCTAAAAGATAATTGAGAATAAATTTAAGTGAAAGTGTAGATTACAGCAAAATGTATATTATCTAAGTGAACCGGGGATGATTTTAATATGACAGAGAAAAAGAGTCAAAGTAGATCGGGTTTAGAGGAAAAGGATAAACATATAGAGAAAAATATTAAAGAAGATTCCCTGGAATCAATGCTTGAAGAACAGTTAAGAAATCAGGTTCGTTCAGATTATCGGCGCAGTTTGGGCAATGAATCTCGTAGAAGATTCATGGAGTAAGCTAACATTTAAATGATTTCTGAATGGATTTCTTTTTCTAATGAATTGGATTTCTTTTTCTAATGAGTTGGATTTCTTTTTCTAATGAGTTGGATTTCCTTTTCTAATGAGTTGGATTTCCTTTTCTAATGAGTTGGATTTCCTTTTCTAATGAGTTGGATTTCCTTTTCTAATGAATCGCATTTATAATTTTCATACATCATCTCTTCTCTCTTTTATTCAGCTCTCTTTTGTTCAGTTTATCTAACACTTATTGATGTTTCGGTTTAATCTGATCTATACTCTTTAATGCTTATTAGCTTAGCTGATATCTGTTTTCATAGCTTCGTTTCTGGGCCTGGTTTCAATTGCATTCAAATAGCTATCAATATGTTTGCGTACTATCTGCACTTCTTCAATTTCTGGTATTGAGTACAGAATTGTCTTTAGATAACCACGTTCTCTGAGAAGGCTAAAAGCCGCAGGAAAATTAATGTCGAAAATCCAGCTCAGACGAAGGAGTTTAATATCATTCAGATTTTTGGCATCTGTAAGCTTTGCCATTCTATTATTCAGGATATCAGCAACTATTTTTTCCGAACATCCAGGCGTATCAGGCATATCGAATTCAAGAGCCGGGTTCCTGAATTCCTCCTTTTTTTCATAGTCTTCACTTACAAGCTTCAGGATATCCAGTTTATCGGCATCCCGAATCAATTTCAAATAAAAAAGGAATTCACTGGAAGTTTCTGTGCATTCGGGAATTGCCATGCTATTATGATATTCCACAGCTTTAAGAATTAAATCTTTCTCTTTCCGAGATAGAATGGTAAGAATTCCGGCATTTTTCAGAATTTTTACCCCAAGGAGGGCATGATTTTCAGATTCCAGGTCACTGAACGTCCTGTATTTCGTAAACTGCTCAAAACGACCCAGATCATGAAATAAAGCTATTGTTTCGGCCAGCCTGGAGCCTTCTTTCTCCAGGTTTTCAGCTTTAGCGAGTAAGAGTATGTTTTCACAGACTCTTGATGTATGTTCGATTTTCAAATCAATATTTTCCTGAATAAAAGCTTCCGGAGAGGAAAATTGGTCTACGTAATCCAGAAACCATTTTTTGAAGAAATCCAGTTCTTCCTTCTGCATGCTTTTGCAATAGGAGTTTCAATGTATAATCTTTTCGTATATCTACTGGGATTTTGAGATATATCTCTATCAATGACTGTATTTTTATCATTAATTCTATTTTACTGTCAAAAATCTTATTTTACTGTCGGAGTGTTTTCTATTTTACGATTTATTATTTCTGTAACAATAATATACTGCGTTAAGTATAATAACAATTCAGAGGGTCTTTTTATACTGCATAAATTTTATATGGGATAACTTCTAAAATTAAGTTACAATGCATGTGACTGGCCTTTTATACTATCTAAATTATTCACCGGGGGAGCAAAAATATATTATATAGTTACTTTTATTCTTTAATCACTCATGCTTATGTAGATAGAAACCGTACAGAACAGTGAATACAGCGACAGTGTGAGACTCTTTGTGAAAAGTCTTCATAAGAACTCATTAGAATAAACCGGGGTATTTAATGAGCTCAGTTAGAAAAGGTAATTTGATTGTCAGTTCTTATATTCTCCTTGCTTTAATGTTATATTTCTTTTCAGGTTTTTTACCTGTAGCAGGAGCCATCACAGGTCAGGAACTGGCTGCAGAAAATGATGGAAAAACTAATGTGACCGATGTTAATGAAAAGACTGAAGTAAGTCCTGATCTCTCTGAGATAATGGCACAGCGCCCAGCTTCTATAGAAGGTCTTATTGACAAGGGGAACACGTTATACTCCCTTAAAAAATATCAACTATCTATGAACTGCTATAATGAAGCACTTAAGATCGATTCTAATTCGTCACTGGCCTGGTACGGAAAAGGACGTTCTCTGGCCGAACTGGGAAAGAATGCCGAAGCAGTTAATTGTTATCATAAGGCTCTTTTAACCTTTCCGATTTCTTCCGAAAACTGGTATGATAAGGGCAACAAACAGCTTGAGCTAAAAAAATATGTTGAGGCCGTTAACTGCTACGATAAAAGCTTTGCAGCCGATACCTATCTCGCCACAGTGTGGTATCGAAAAGCTCTTGCTTCTGAGCAGCTAGGTCTTGATCAGGAAACTCTGAACTCTTATGAAAAATCTATTGAACTTAACTCCAATTCTTCCAACTCTCTGCGGATGAAGGGAATGGCTTACATCGGACTTGAGAAGTATCCTGAGGCAATTAAATGCTTTGACAGCGCTCTTAATATCACGCCTAACAATGGTGAACTCTGGTATCAAAAAGGAGCAGTTCTTGATAAATCCGGTGATTACGAAACTGCAATAGATTGTTATGACAAGGCAATTTCTTTTAATCCGGATATTGTGGATGCCTGGCATAATAAAGGTATTAACCTTGAAAAAATGGCAATTTATGATGAGGCGCTTACTTGCTATGAATTTGTTCTTCTGTCAGAACCTGAAAATCTTGATGTTTTACAGAGGAAGGGTGTATGCCTTGAGAAGCTTGGAAGAAACGAAGAAGCTCTGAAATGCTATGATGAAGTTCTGGTTTACAATCCTGGTAATTCCGAGGCCTGGTATAGTAAAGGCTCTCTGCTTAATAAAACAGGCCAATATGACGCTGCAATAGCGTGTTATGATAAAGCGCTTAACCCGGACACAGGAATTCAGGTTGAGGAAATCGGAAGTGATTCACTTGAACAGCTAAGTGTTTACGAGGTTGCACTTCCGTCTTATCCATTAAATCCTGAATTTAAGTCACCCACAGTTAAGATATGGTACGAGAAAGCCCTGTCTTTTGATAAGCTTGAAAAGTACGATTCTGCGATTGAGTGTTATGATAAGGTTCTTGAAACCGAGTCTGAACATGCTGTTGTCTGGTATATGAAAGGCATGGGCCTTGAAAAGCTTGGCAAGTATGAAGAAGCAGTTGAATGCTATGACCAAGCTCTGAAACTGGACTCCGGGTATGCTAAAGTATGGTACCAGAAAGGCTTAGACTCTTCAAAAATCAAAGACTACAAAGATGCAGTTGAAAGCTATGATAAAGCTCTCGATATTGAAGAAAACTATACATTTGCCTGGTCTGGTAAGGCTTTCGCCCTGGCGAAACTTGGAAAATGTGAAAGCTCGCTTACATGTTACAACAAAGTCCTTGAGGCTGTACCAAGCAGTGCAGCTGCCTGGTACAATAAAGGGCTAGTTCTTGATGAACTCGGAAAGCATGAAGAAGCTTCAGAATGCTATAACCAGACTCTTCTGATAGATCCCGAGTATTCTGCTGCACGCTTTAAGTTGAACAAAAGCATGGAACAGGACTCAATAACTCCAGTATCAGAGCAAGTTAAAAACAATAGTACAGATGCCAATCCTGCCCAGGTGCTTTCTGGAGGTTTCTGGGCTTATCTTCTGAATTATGAGTACATGAGCTCAGAAGACCATGCCGAACCTTCTGAAGATTTGAACCTTTTTAGCCCCGAGGTCAGTTACGATACTGCATGGTATGGAAAAGCCTCTATCTACAGTAAACTCGGAATGTACGATGATGCACTGACTTCTTATGATATGGTGCTTGCAATTAATCCTGCACGTGCTGAGGCCTGGTATGAAGAAGGCTTGATACTTGATAAGTTAAATAGAAGTGAAGAAGCTCTGGAATGCTACAAGAAAGCCCTGGACCTTGACCCACAGTCAAGTAGAGCCCTATATGGGATAGCTTCTACTGTAGGCAATCTTGGAAAGCTTGAAGAAGCAGTCAGTTACTATGACCAGTTGCTTGCTCTAAACTCCAGCAATTCAGATGCCCTCCTTGGGAAAGGTCTTGCCCTCTCTAATCTGAGCAGGTATGATGAGGCAATCTCCTGTTACACTACACTTCTTAACTCTGAGCCTGAAAACATTGAGGCTCTCAGAAGTCGGGCTCTTGCTCTATCGAAATCCAATAAACCCGATGAAGCACTGTCAGACTACGATAGAATAATTAAGCTTCAGCCTGAAAGTTCCCAGGTCATGGCCGAAAAAGCCTCTTTACTGGAAGCACTTGGTAGATACGAGGAAACTGCTGAATGTTACGAGAGAATGCTTGAAATCTCGCCGGATGACAGGGAGATTATTTACAAACAGGGAAAAGCCCTGGAAAACAGCGGAGACTTTGAGGGTGCAGTAGGCTGCTATGACAGAATTCTTGAACTGGACCCTGGAAATGTGGACGCCTACAATAAAAAGGGCTTTGTGCTCTACAAGCTGGAAAAATACCAGCAAGCTATTGACTGTTACAATAAGGCTCTGGAATATAGTCCAGATAATGTTACGGCCTTGTATTTCCAGGGTTGCACTTATCTTACGTTAAGCAGCAATAAAGCATCTCTTAATTGTTTCAACAAAACAATAGAGCTTAAACCTGATTGTATCACAGCCTGGTATAACAAAGGATACATCCACAATATGATGGGAGAAACTGAAGAAGCAGTTTCATGTTATGACAGCATCCTTGCAATTAACCCGAACTCAGCTTCGACCCTTTACAACAAACGTTTTGCTCTTTACACTCTAAAGAAACTAGATGAGGCTGCTATATGCAAGGCAAAATTGGACGAAATCGATCCTGGTTTTGTTGACGCTCTACAGAAAAGAGGAACTAAGTTCTTCCTTCCTGAGTATTATGACAGCACTCTGAATTACTCTCTACCTTCAAGATGGTATGGAGGAGAAGAGAATATTTCAGGAAATGTAAGTGCAAACATGACTGAGCTTTCTCAATCAGGAAAAATAACTGATCCTTCCTACAGTCCGGAATACAATAGCAGCAACTATACTGAACTTGATGAGGGACAGGAGAATGGGAACTATACTGAGCTTGATGAGGGACCGGAAAACGGGAACTATACTGAGCTTGACGAGGGGTGGGAAAGTGAAGACCCAGGTTACTGGTATGTTCCCGAACCTGATGAGGAAAGAGCAAATAGTAGTAAAGAATGAAGTATTACGGAATCCGGTTAAGACTCGAGTTCCGGAAGATTGAAACCCATAAATCTTTTCCGGTATGCAGTTAAATGCGTACTGGTACTATTTTCCTTTATATTTTTATGGTACTGACATGGCTTATTAACTCTTTTCATCTGGTTCATAGCTTTTTATTAACTTTTTCTTCTTACTTGTTAACTCTCTTACTCATTAACTCTCTTACTTATTAACTCTCTTACTTATTAACTCTCTTACTTATTAACTCTCTTACTTATTAACTCTCTTACTTTCATAAATCAAATTCTTTATCCTGAAAGTTTTAAACTTCATGCCGTCCTAACGTTAGCATCCATGACAGACAATTCCAATGAAATCGAAGTAAAGCCTAAGGCAGATACCCATACCTCGAGAGAAAGCAAGAATACACCGGAAAACTATATCGAAAATCCAGATAATCCTGGTTCTGATCCTTCTTCTTTAAGGTCTGAAGCTCCATCTAATGTAGTCATAGTTCGGTATGGTGAACTTGCCCTTAAAAGTACAGGAGTTCGTAACTGGTATGAGAAAATTCTTATGAAGAATATTGCGGCAATGCTGGATTCTCGAGATATTCCATATTCCCAGGTACGGAGGGAATGGGGCCGAATATTTATTGACACTACGGATTTCAGTGCGGCTGAGGCTGCTGCTGATGTTTTTGGGGTTGTCTCTACTTCTCCTGCATTGACGACTGAACCGACCCTTGAGAGTGCAGCCATTGTATGTGCTACCCTGGCCAAGGACCTGGTTTTAGAAGGCGAATCTTTTGCCGTAAGGGCCAGAAGAAGCGGAAATCATCATTTTTCTTCAGTGGACATAGGTAGAATCTGCGGGGATGCCGTCTGGAGTGCTCTGGAAAATAAAGGGAAGCATCCCAGAGTTGACCTGAGTTCTCCTGATAAGGAAATTTTCGTGGAAATGCGGCAAAATTTTGCTTACATTTACCTGGAAACGTTTAACGGAGTCGGTGGTCTTCCTCTCGGCACCCAAGGAAGCATGGTTATTTTAATGTCCGGCGGGCTTGACTCCCCAGTTGCAGCCTGGCTTATGATGAAACGCGGAGTTATGATTATTCCCGTATACTGCAACACTTCGCCCTATGCCGAGAATGCCGCAAGAGAACGCGCTTTTGAATGTATTCGTCAGCTTCAGAAGTGGGCTCCGGGACATCAGCTTACAACTTACGAGATCCCTCATGGTCCTAATCTCAAAGCCTTTATAGACATATGTAAACGAAAAAATACCTGTCTTCTCTGCAAACGCATGATGTACCGGGAAGCTTATGAGGTTATGAAAAAAGAAGGTGCAAGTGGAATTATTACCGGTTCTTCCCTGGGACAGGTAGCTTCCCAGACTGCTGCCAATATGTATGCTGAAATCTATCAGCTTGCTATCCCCATTTATCATCCTTTGATAGCTTTTGATAAAACAGAGATAATAGATATTGCCCGCAAAATCGGAACCTATGATATTTCCAGTCAACCCGCAGGCAGCTGCACTGCTGTGCCTGAGCGGCCTGAAATTGGAGCAAATTATGACCTTGTTGTACTTGAAGAACAAAAAATGGATGTCGAAACCATGGTTCTCAATGCTATGAAAGCAGCAAAAGTCCTTAAACTCTGAAAAAGGTGATGACTCTTTATATTGTTTTTAGTAATTTCAATTAACTTTAATATCTTCAATTAACTTTAATATCTTCAATTAACTTTAATATCTTCAATTAACTTTAATATCTTCAATTAACTTTAATATCTTCAATTAACTTTAATATCTTCAATTAACTTTAATAACTTCAATTAATTTAATAACTTTTATCTTTAACTCTAACCACTCTCTTGTTTTTCTTTTTTGACCGGTTTTTAAGAAGAGCAGTCTCTATATTTTTGTATAAGTCTTCTTCTTTGAAGGGCTTTGAAATATATCCTTCCGCATCCGTTAGATTCGCTCGTTCAAGGGTCTCAAAATCCGTACAGGCAGTAAGGTAAATTATGGGTATTCCAAAGCGTGATTTAATAATTCGGGCCGCTTCAATTCCATCCATATCTCCTTTTAGCATAATATCCATTAAAATCAGGTCAGCGTTTGTAAGCTCAGCTTCTCTTATTGCTTCTTCCCCTGAAACCGCAGTGCTAGGAACTGCGTACCCCAGATTCTTCAGCCGAATTTTAATATTTAAAGCCACAATAGCCTGGTCTTCTACAACTAGAATTTTCGTTTTGTCCATTTTTTCGTCCATTTTTCATCCATCTTTATGTTTTGGATTATGTTCCTTTCTTTGTCTTTTTACTGTTTTTTAACAATCTCTAAAGTTGCGTTTCTCTAAAAATATATGTTCAAAATCGCATACTTCTAAAACTGCATCCTATCATCTTGATTTTCCCCTTTAACGAAGTAACTGCAAGCTATAGGTTACATATGTTGTAGAGTAGAAAACTCCCATCTTACTCTCAGGTTTACTTATGACCACCAAAAATTATATGGTTAATATAACTCTTTTTTTATTAATTTTACTGTTGCCTGCAAGCCTTTTGAAAAAAGATTTTATTGAAAATCCCATAAATGCTTGAATTTGAGATCCTTACTCCCCAAACCCTATAGGCGTGCTCACAAGCCTTTTGAGAAAAGGCTTGAGCGCAAACTTTTTTAAAAAAAGTTTGATCAAAAACCTCTAGTCACAGCGTGCTCACAAGCCTTTTCTCAAAAGGTTTGAGCGAAAACCAGAGAATCATTAGATTTGAAAAACTTATCCCCAAACCCTATAGGCGTGATCAACCGGCGCAACGGTTGCTAGACAACGAATATTCTAAATGAGCGTTTTAATACTTTCAGCTTTTTGTGGGTCTCACTGATTCGAAAAGGAAGTAAATAGGATGTTTTTAGTGAAAGAAACCTTTCTGAAGAAAAAATTTTCTCAGTTTCAATGTTACAGGTAAATTAAAATAGTGTTTTTGTCTTTTACATAATAGGATTTAGAGGATTCTTTTACCAATGGCTGAGATTATTCCCTCTGCTATTTTTCTCCAATCTCAATTCTACTTTTTTCTGGTTTTCAAATTCTCTATGTCCATTAAGGATTCATTCTATAATTTTTACGAGATTTCACAGGTCCAGATTTGTGGTGAAAGGTTGCAGTAAATGTTTACTCAGGAGTCTTTTCATTTTCTTTTTCATTTTCCTTTTCAGCTTCTCTTTCGGCTTCTTTCTTTTCTGCTCTGTGTTTATGAAGTGCCATTTCGATATTGCTGTGCAGATCCTCTTCCTTAAAAGGTTTAGAGATATATCCTGCAGGCTCTGTTGTTTTTGCCCTCTCAAGAGTTTCGTCATCAGTATAGGCTGTAAGATATAGTACTGGAATCCGAAGTCGGTTTTTTATCTCACGGGCAGCTTCAATTCCATCCATTTCTCCTTTTAACATAATGTCCATCAAAACAAGGTCTGCGTTCGTTAACTCGGCTTTTCTTATTGCTTCCTCTCCTGTGGACGCAGTACCCGGCACGGTGTAACCAAGGTTTTTCAGTTTGTTTCTAATATTGAGAGCCACGATATTCTGATCTTCGACAACCAGAACTTTTGCTTTTTTCATTGTATCTCCCCTTTTATATTGGATAAGCCTCTGGATAATCAGTTGTTTTCCTTAAATACTATTTTGAAGCTAGTCTCTGAACCTTTTTGAAGTTCAATTGTACCGTCCAGTTGCTCAACAAGAATGTTTACAAGCTGTAGACCCAGAGAACCAGTACTCCTGAAATCAAGTTTTTCCGGAAAACCCAACCCATTGTCCGAAACTACCAGCGAATATTGACTATTTTTATTAATTGAGCTCTTTGCACCATTATTATTAGTGATATTACTTATACTTTTATTCTTTACATTCTCTTCAGTCTTGCAGAGTTTTATTCGGATTTCTCCTTTTCTGCCCTGGGGGAAAGCATGTTTCAAAGAATTGGATACAAGCTCATTAATAATTATCCCCAGAGGAACTGCAGTGTCCATTCCGAGAAAAATCTCTTGAATATCCAGAAATGTTTTGATGTCATCTTTTCTGATATTGTATGAATGAAGGAGATCTGAAGTCAGGTTTTGAAGATAGTCCGAAAAATCAAGAGTCTCGCTATTTTCTGATCTGTAAAGTTTCTCATGGATTATAGCCATGGTAGTAATCCGATTTTGGCTTTCTCGGAAAGCCTCAAGGACTTCCTTTTCACTAAATCTTTCAGCCTGGAGTTCCAGAAGGCTGGAAATAACCTGGAGGTTATTCTTTATGCGGTGATGAATTTCTTTCTTACGGATTTCTTCTATTTTCCTCAGAGACTCTTCGGCTTCTTTTTGTCCGGTTATATCATAAATCGCGCCTTGCAGGATCCTTTTCTTGCCTGTTGGGTCCGAAATATTCTGGACAATCTCGCGAACCCATTTTATTTTTCCTTCCCTGTGCCTTATACGATATTCGTTCTCTATGAGAAGTAGCGGATCATTCTTTAATCTTTCATTATTATTAACAAGTTTTTTCCAGTCATCAGGAAGAACAATTTGTTGCCAGTTTATTTTCCCTGAAGTGAAGTCTTCTCTTAGGTATCCTGTAATTTCCTCTACGCTTCCCTCCAGAAGAATGAGTTTGAAATCCAGATCTCCCTGGAAAGCTATTCCCCTAAAGTTCTTCATAAAAAATCTGTATCGTTCTTCGCTTTCTCTTAACTTTTTCGACGCAAGTTTTAACCCTGTAATATCTTTCATTACCCCGATTTCCCTGTAAGAGTGCCCCTGTTCATCTTTCAGAAAAATCCAGCTGTCTTCTACATAAAGATAGCTTCCGTCTTTCCTTCTGAATCTATAATCAGTGGTAAGTCTCTCTTCTCTCTTCCTGTACTTTTCCAACTTTTCAATAGTTTTCTTGCGGTCATCAGGATGAATATTTGCTTCCCAGTCATTTCTATTAAAACTTTGAAAGTCTTCCGGACTATACTGGGTAAGCTCTTTAACGGCTCCAGCCCATTCGATTTTACCTGTGAGCCTATCATGGTCATATACTATCTGACCTGTCTGTTCAGTCGCAATCCGATATCTTTCTTCACTTCTCTCAAGGCTTTCCTGAGCCAGTTTTAGTTTGGTTATATCTTTCATTACTCCGAGCAGTCTATATGCGTTCCCTTTCTCATCCCTAAGAAGCACTCCCCTATCCTCTACATAAATATAATTTCCATCCTTTCTTCTGAATCTGAATTCTTCCCTTAGCTTCTCCTCTCTTTCAAAAAAGATCCTTACTTTTTCTGTTACTTTTTTGCGGTCATCAGGATGAATATGCTCTAGCCATATTTCAGGACTAATTTTTTGGAATTCCTCAAAGTTGTAACCTGTAAGTTCTACAATAGCTCCTGCCCAATCTACTTTCTGTGTTTTTGTACTATAGTCATACACGATCTGGCCGGTCTGCTCGGTAGCAATCCGATATTTTTCTTCACTTTTTCTGAAGGTTTCCTCAGCCTCTTTACGCTGTGTTATATCAAGCATTACTCCGACAACTCCGGCTACTTCTCCTGAATTGTCCTGATAGGTAGCTTTATGGAAAAGAAAATCCCTGTTCACACCGTCGGCACAGACCACTTTGGTTTCGTAATAGTTGTTCCCCCCTTTTTCAATAAGGCTCCTGTCATCCTTAAGGTATATTTCTGCAAGCTCTTTCGGAACTTTTTTCCGAAACTCATGAAAAGAACCTCCTATAACCTTTTCTTTTGGAAGCCCCATTATCTGCCTGGCGAAACTCTCATTACAGTTTACGTATGTTTCATTCAGGTCCCTCTGGAAAACAGGGCTTGGAATACTATCAAGCAGGATTTCAAGAAACTGCACGTTATTCTGAAGCTTATTTTCGATTTTTCTTCTTTCCATTACTTCATGTACAAGTTTCTCATTTGCTTCCGTGTACGCAAGGGTCTCTTTTTCGACGAGTTCTTCCAGTTCTTGCTGATGAATCTGGAGTTCTTCCTCATAATGCAGGCGTTTTATGACCTCAGACAACAAAAAAGCGGCAGAATCAAGGAAATATTCATCATCCTCAGTAAATTCTCTTTTTTCTCGACTGTAAACTTCCACTAGCCCGAAAGGCTTATTTATATCTCCTATCAGGACTGATACTCCGCTGAGTATTCCGTATTGCCTGAGATACTCAATGCATTCAAAGCGGGTTTCGTTTTCGATATCTTTCGGGAGAATCGGTCTTCTCAAAACAAGGGTACATTCTGCCTGAGACTTCTTTTCTATGATAACACTGTCTATGGTTTTGTCTTTCCAGCCATACCCTGCTCTCATAATGAAGTTTCCGTCAGATTTGAGTTCCAGGATTCTGGAAAATTCTATATCAAGGCCTTTAGCAATAACCAGAGCACTTTCTTCCATAATCTCTTGAACGTTTTTGCATGTTAAGGACATCCTGTAGAGGTTACACAGTTTACTGAGGAAACGGTATTGCTTTTCTTTTTTACCAAGTTTTTCTTCGGTAAGGGCTTTGAGAGTTGTGTTAAATCCTTCAAGATTCACATACTCCTTTTTCGGAAAAGGGTAGAGTACTGTAAAGTATGTCGTTTCTCCTGCCTGAATTTCAAGATTTTCTGGATTTTCCTGTCTAAGAACTCTTCTTATACTGTGCCTTAACTCCTGAGGAACTTTTTCTCCCTCTCTTATACCCCAGTATTCGAGGAGAGCATTAGCTGCCTTGCTAGCACAAAGAACTGTTCCTTCTTTTCCTAGTCTCAGGAAAATGCTGGAGGTTATTGGAGAAAGCTCCTCTATAATTTTTTCTTTATATCTTTCTGGTATTTTTCCTGCTTTCTCTAGTAAATCATTACCTTTAATAACTTTCAATCCTCCATTTTTGATTTACATATTTTCCAGTTCACGGGAGTATGTATCAATACCTTGATTGAAATCCAGACAAACAGCATATTACGAGATTTTTCTACTTTTACACTCTTTATTTCTTTAGCTCAACATTTCTTAATTCCTTCAATTTAAAAAAATAATAAGGACCCATATGTGTTCACTATTTAAAAAGTTATATGATTTTGTCAGAATTTTTAGAAGTTTCGTAAGTTATTTAAAAATAGATAAATTAAAACAGAGTGGCTTAGGACACAATTTTTCTGAATATCTGCCAAGTATTGTCGTTTTACTCCAAATTGTCAGTTTACCCAAACATTCTCAGCCTGCAGAAAATTATCTTTGATTTTAAATGCTCCTATGTTTTAGCGGTAAAAAATGATAAAAACACTAATTTTAAAACTGTTTTCATAAAACTGTACAATTTGAGAGTTTATTATCCCTAGAGAGTTTACTATTCCTATTTTTTGACGAATTACTTTTAACAACTCTGTAAATTTTTATGAATCAAAATTTGATTTACAGTCAATTACAGTTGGTTTTTGTGACAATTTGATATTAATTTTTAAAAAGTACAGTACATAATAAAATCATATTTAATATTTATTTATTGTTCGTTAAAATAACATTTTATAGGCAAATATTTTTTGTTTGCGAACAATTTTTCATATAATTTATTTTAAATAATTTTAGGAATAATTATAGTTTGTAAACTGAAGAGAACAGATCAAAGCGAACGGATAAAAAAGAATTTTAGACCACGGTAGAAAAAATGGATGGATCAACTCAATGGGAAAGTGACTGGTAGGGTATGTGAGTAAGGAATTGCCTGGAAGAGGTTCAATCCGAATATCATACGATGGGATGTTTTCGGAATTACTGTATCGGGGGCTACAGTAAAATGAACAAAACTCTTCCAGGCTCTTTCTAATCCTTTTAAAAGGGGTTTTCAATGTTTTAGTCGCTTTTTAGGGCTTTAATGCCCTTTTGATACCTTAATTACTTTTTAAAATTTTCAATTGTTTTTCTAAGTTTTTAATTGTTTTTCTAAGGCTTTAATTCCTTTTAGGATTTTAATTCTTTCTAAGACATTAATTACTTTTTCAGGAATTTCAATTGTTTTTGCTTGATATTTTCTTGAACCTGCGTATCCGTAAAGTAAAATCAACTTCAAATGTTTTTAACTAAGGCAGTTTTAGAAAAATTATATGTCCAGTGGACACATAGTCAAGAACCTGACTCAAGAATAATGGCATCAACCAGTATTTTCCAGCCACTCTTATACGACAACAGCAATATTTTTATGATTGATGTTCATTATATTTAAAAGATAAAGGGGGAAAATACGCGTGCAATTTTCAAAACAAATGAATAGACTAATACTTCTTGTAGCAGTTATTGCTATAATCGCTATCGGATATTACTTTGTCTTAGAGTCACATAGTCTCGCTTTCAAAATAATTCACACATAACGTTTTACCAGAATTTCCATTGTTTCTTTTCTCCTGGTGCTTCAACTATCTTTTACTATCTTTCCTTTTACATGTTCCACATTCCTTACTGAGCCGTAATTTTCCCATCCACAAGCCTGATAACTCTATCAGCTTTTAAAGCCATATCATCGTTATGAGTAACTACGATAAATGTCTGATTATACTCCTTATTCAACTGCCTGAGAAGTTCGTAAATCCTGTCACCTGTTTTTGTATCGAGATTACCTGTCGGTTCATCCCCAAGTACAATTGCAGGAGAACAGCTCAATGCTCTTGCTATTGCAACTCTCTGATTCTGTCCTCCTGAAAGTTCACCGGGTTTGTGATCCATCCGGTCTTCAAGTCCTACTTCTTTCAGGAGTTTTTCGGCAGTTTCCTTTGCTTCTTTCCTCTTTTTCCCAGCAATCAAAAGTGGCATCATTACGTTTTCCAGGGCTGTAAAATCAGGGAGCAAATGATGATATTGGAAGACAAAACCAAGCATCCTGTTTCTGATCTCAGAACGTTCTTTGTCAGACATATTTGTTACGTTATTCCTGTCTATCAGTAGAGTGCCTGAACTCGGAGTATCCAGCAAGCCTATTAAGTGCATAAGTGTACTTTTACCTGATCCTGATGGTCCGACAATTGCCACGAATTCCCCCTTCTTTATTTTCAGATTTGCATTATCGAGAGCACGGAATTCCATTCCGTTTTTATAGGTTTTTGTCAGATTTTTAAGCTCGATTATTGGGTTTTCTTCTGTCATATCTACGCCTCAAGAGTTATTGATATTTAGACATCCAAAGTTTTACCGACTCTGTTTGATTTCAACTTAGTAAGTTCTCAACTTTTATGTGAACATTCTTAAATATATAAGTAAATTCTACGCTGAAACCAGGCAGCAAATAGTTTTTTTACACCAGCGAAAGTGTATCATATCAGGCACTTTCTATGGCTTTTACAGGATCAAGCTTTGCAGCTTTTCTTGCAGGGTAGATACCTGAGATTATATTAATTATGAAGGCGAA
Source organism: Methanosarcina barkeri 3 (assembly GCF_000970305.1). GTDB lineage: Archaea > Halobacteriota > Methanosarcinia > Methanosarcinales > Methanosarcinaceae > Methanosarcina > Methanosarcina barkeri_A. The sequence goes on along the minus strand of NZ_CP009517.1, from coordinate 1,795,676 downwards.
GAAAGCAGCATATACGAAGTTTAGAGGTTCGACTTCAAGAGGAAGTGTCTGGAGCCCGAAATACATCTCCTGAGGGACTGCAATTTTATAACTCTGCAGAGTAATGGTTGCAATATAACCCAGGATAGTGCCCAAAACCAGCCCAATAGCTCCGAGAATCACAGACTGGAAAAGAAAGACAATCATTATGCTTTTTTGAGAGGCTCCCATAGCTTTTAATATGCCTATTTCTCGGGTTCTCTGGGCAACAATGGTAATCAGAGTATTTGCAATCCCGAAACCTGCAATTCCGTAAATAAGAATATAGAAAATGTTTACGAAAACCTTCTGAGTGTTTAGAAGGTTAAGAATTTCTGCATTTGCTTCTATCCAGCTTACTGCGTTAAGCTCGGTTTCCCTTTCAATTGAACTTGCAATACTATCTGCCTTATATGGATCTGCAACCCTGATCCCTATTGTGCTTACAACTCCGGGTTCATTGAAAAATTCCTGTACCGAGTCCAGCCTTGCATAAGCTGTTACCTCATCTGCAGCCGTTCCTGTGTGGATCAGACCTATAACCTTAAAAGAAGTTGTTTTTGAGCCCGGAAATACCGCATCTACCCGATCCCCAGGCTGAACCTCAAGATTTTCCGCAAGCTTATCTCCAAGTACTATTCCGTGCCTTGTATGGGTAAGCGATAGAAAGCTCCCTTCTACTATATCCTTGCTTACTCGCATAACCTTATCTTCAGCCTCAGGTTCAATTCCCTGAAGTGAAATACCTTCTGCATTGTCCTTATGTTCCAGGGCTGCCTGACCCAGATATTTAGGAGATACCGCTATAACTCCTTCTTTATCCGAAATCAGGGCTGAATTGTATCTGTAAAGATGAATAAACCCTTCTTTTTCATCCTGAGGATTGATAACAATATGGGGATTATTCTCAGTACTGGACTTTATAAGCTCTCCTTGAAAGCCAGAAAGCATTGCCATCATTACCGTAATTACAGCGACGGCAAGGGCAACTGCAAGTATGGCAAAAAAGGTTTGCCTTTTTCTGGAAAAAACTTGCCTCAAAGCAATTTTCAATTCATACATCTGAATTAGCTCCTGGAAATAGTACATCTTAGGATTTTTAGTCAGCGGAGAATTCCTTATTTTCCAGAATATCCTGTCTATTGAAGTATTTTTTAATATTGTTTAATAATTTCATCTGAATAAGTCCAGGGAATAACCTTAAACCTGTATTTACTTTGAACCGATAAATTCTATACTTACTTTGAACTGATAAATTCTATACTTACTTTGAACTGATGGACTTTACAGGATCGAGTTTAGCTGCCTGCTGGGCAGGATAAATCCCGGCAATAAGGTTCAGCAGGAAAACTGCAAGAATAATGACCAGAATATCCCCTATCCTGATTACAATGGGAATAGTTGTAAGGCCGCCGTAAAGTTCCGAGGAGGCAGCTGGCATTTCGTATTGTCCTATTCCCAGAGAAACTGCAACTCCTGTAAGAGTCCCAACAAGAGCACCTAATAAACCCAAAATACCGCTTTGAAGCACAAAGATTGTTCTGATACTGGAAATGGTAGCTCCCATGGCCCGTAGCATACCTATCTGACTTGTTGCACCGATAACTGAAAGATTCAGAGCGCTAACCACTCCAAAAGAAGCAATAACTACAATCAGACCAAGGACTACATTGTTGGAGGTAGTTTCTATCGCGATTGTCCTGAGGATTTCAGGGTTGGTTTCTGTCCACCCTCTTGCCTTATAACCGGTCTTTTCTATCTTAGCAGCAACTTCCCTGTCCCTGTTAAAATCTTCAAGCCTGACAGAAAGACCGTTAATTACGTCCGGAACGTTGTAGAACTCCTGAGCAGTATCCAGAGATATATAAGTAAGGGATTCGTCCAGAGGAGAGCCTGTATGGAAGATTCCAACCACTCTCAGGGACAGAGGGTTTGCATTGGGAAAAGACACATTAACCGAGTCTCCGGGATTAACCTCAAGCTTATCTGCCAGTTTCGAGCCAATTACAATTGTGTTTCTGGAGTATTCAAGGTCCCTGAAATCTCCTTCAACCATGTCAGTTTCAATATCGCTGATATTATTTTCCTTTAAAGGTAGAACACCTTTCAACTCGGCGTTATAGGAATTTGTTTTGAACCTGAAGGAAGCTTTTCCCGTAAGAAAAGGAGAAACTGTAGAAACGCCTTCTATTTTTTCGATATTGTCCACAAGGGTTCTGTAAAGGTAAATATAGTCCTCATCTTCTTGCGGAGATACCGATACATGAGGAAGTTTATTTACCGTAGTACTATAAAGTTCATCTGTGAAACCAACCATAAGAGCCTGAGAAACGGTAAGTACCATCACAGCAAGAGCTATAGCTCCAACTGAAAGAATTGTCTGGAATTTCCTTGCCCTAATCTGCCTGAGTGCGATAAAGAGTTCATAACGCATAGGACTCACAGCCTTAGATCTGGTTTCAAATTTTACTTCTAAAAAGGATATAAATCACAGAAAGCCCTGAAACTAAAGTTGCCGCAGAAAAACCCGGAGTTCCGTTTTCACCTGAAGCTTCGGTTTCTGAAGTAGTGTTATTTACCGGGCTAATGCTGGAATTCCGGGAGAGATCTGATTCGATAACTGTTTCCCTGTGTTCAATAGCATCACCATCGTTTCCCAGAAGTTCGATTTCAAGCCTGTAGATCCCTTCCGGAAGCTTGTGGCTCCAGGCTACTTCAACGGTTTCGTCATCATCGTTCAGCAATACCGGAACCTTTTGCTGGACAGATTCAACAAGACTGGTATTCCCTTTTTCAGAATTTGTGTTCAGTTTGTATACCGAAAAAACAAGGCTTCCTTCAAAAGGCACCTGAGAGCGCCCGTAAACAGTGGCACTCGCTCCAGTCTCATCTTTGTAAATATCGGTAATCTCCGCATCGTCTCTGGCAGTAAATTGTTCGACTGAGCTTATGATCTCTCTTTCAGGGGAATAAACCTGAATCTTTACTTTTCCGGTATACTCTTTATTGTTTTCAAGAAGTGTACCCCAGGGAGCGGAAAAAATATCAGGAGCGCTGGTAAGTGATAATTTTTCAGATTTTGTTGTATAAACAACGTCCGAACCATTTACAAGCATATATTCAATATCAAAAAGTGAGGCTTCTTTCGGAGAGAGTGCGACACTAATTCCCTGTGAGTTAGCGACCAGGTCATTGACCTGAAGCCTTAATGCAGAGTTGGTGGCGTAAGCAAAATTATACTTAGCCTCTGAGAGAGCCTTATTTCCTTCAAGAAGCCTGGCCTTTAACTTATAAGCTCCGCGTTCAGAACTTCCTACATTCCAGAAACCAACCTTTGTCACCTGTTCATTTGCAGGAATATTTTCTATTGGAAGTACCTGTTTGTCAAGTGTTTTCTCGTCTGTTCCCATGGATCTGACAAGGAGCACCTCAAGACTCAAATTGTTTTCTGGCTGGTCTGAGTAAAGGGTTATATCAAAGGACTCAAGATCGCTATAAAGATCAGCTATGTGCGCTGTATTCATTTCTTCAGTATGAGAATTCTCGGATGCAGAGGCCGGAAAAACTGATATCAGGTAAAAAATAAGTAAAAAAAGTGCAGTTTTCATTGTCTTTTACCCCGGTTCTGTATTATAATAATTATTAAAACGTATTTATAAAATTTATTGAAATGGGTTTCAATTAAAGATATTGAATTATTTCTGGACTTTGTATAAAATTCTACTGATCTTTTATGCATACAACTTATTAATAAAGATTTTGAACATTGTTCACTTAAAGTATTAGTGCATATAATTTATTAACAGAAGTTTTGACTATTGTTCACTTGGAGTATAAATTCATACAATTTATTAACAGCGGTTTTGAATATTGTTCACTCAGGAGATACCAGATCACTCAGGAGATACCAGATGCAGGATAAAAAAACTGTTCAAGAAGATCGAAAAAACATGAAACGGGATAAAAAAGCGAAAATTATCTCTATTCAGGACGCAATGTGCATGTTAATAGAGACAAAAGGTTATGAAAATGTAACCATCCGAGACATAGCTGAGGCTGGCGGTGTGAGCATAGGACTGATCTACAAATATTTCCCGGGAGGTAAGTTTGACATCCTTAAGGAAATTAGCTATCGATATACGGACGAGCTACTGATGACAAATAAGTCCGGAAATATTGATTTTAATGATTTTCCTGGCTACATAAGGAATGTAATAAAAAATATGCAGCAATACACCAGAGATAACATATCTTTGTCAAAAGCGTTGATCATAGCCGCACTGCTCGACGACGGGATAGTGGAGGAAATCAAAAATCTGGATTTTAAAAACGAGTACTACAAAGCTGTGTCCGAACTTTTTTGCCGTTTCAATGGCGTTGAGATAGGCGATAAAGACCCTCTTGAAGTCCTTATTGACTGGGGAATTGCGGTAAAAGGAGTTATCCAGTGCGACTTAATTTATTCCCTATCCCTCATCAAGAGCGAAGAATCCCTGATCGACTTGATGGTCGATATATCTTTGAGGATCTGGGGATATCAGAATACATCATGAGCTTGTTTTACTGAACAGTTTCCTGGAACCGGAAAGATAGCTTTTTAAAATATTTTCTAATCCAGATTGTGGGTTTTGAGGAAAAGGATGATGACGAGGAATTTGAAGAGAAAATGGAGAGACTGACTGCGAACTTTCGGAGCAGTTCAGGAAATTAAAGGAACTGGAGAGGAAAATAAAAGAGAATCTGGCAGGGCCTGGGTATGAAATCTAATTCAAGCTAGTAGAGTCTGAAATATCTCAAATCCTTGAGCTATGAAAAGTTTTCACTGAAAGTAAAGAAAAATTAAACTTACAAACGAAGCTTAAAAACTAAGTTTTTAAACACATGCTGCTAAAATAAATATTAAGAAAAATATAAAATTATAGGTAAGCGGAGGCATGCTATGAGTCCTGATACTGGGAACAAATTCACTGAAGGGGAAGATTACTCACTTTCCCGATATCTAAAATCCGATACTCCGGAAACAAACAAAATTAAAAGTCTGCAAGGAAAGGAGTATGAATACGGTGATTATCTGGGAACTATTGAATACTCGATTGCAAGATATTTTTATGAAAATGACCGGAAAATAAAGGATAAAGATGCAGTAGCAGCATTAACTGACATCAAAAATAACTACGATAAAAAAATCTCTTTTTTTAATCAGGGCCTTGAGACAGAAATAGTTGAAAACCTGATAGAGCTTCTTGATGATGAACCAATAAGCCATCATGAGTTTGAACTGGCAATCGACTATGTTCTGGAGATTATCGATAACAGGTCATGGATGGAAGACGAACAGGCGTACCTGAAGTGGGCCGCTTATGTTATGGGGCTTTTCACCGAAAAAGAGAGCGAAGAGTACGAAAAAAGCATCAAACAGTTTGCTGCCAAAATAGGCCTGTCCAGCAAACATGCAGATCTCATGCTTATGAAAGGAGATGAGGAAGATTATTTCGAATTTGTAGAAAACTACGAAGCAGAGGATAGAGAAGAACTAACTGAAGAGGAACTGGTTTCCGAAATGGAAAAAAAGTTTCTCTCAATGCCAGAAGACAAAAAGGTTGATTTCCTGCTGGAAAATGGCTCTGAATTCTATGAACTTGTAGGCCTCTATATCTCAGATCTGTCCGAAAGAGGCGAATTTGATAAAATCCAGGACCTGTACGAAAAGCTTACTGAAAAATACGATGACTTCCTTTACCTGTATGTTTACATGGGAGGAGTCTATGTCGAAAAAGACCCTGCCCTTGCTAAATCCTACTTAGAAAAAGCTCTGGAAACTCTGGATAGACTCGATGAACTTTCGAACTCTACCAGAGAAATGTTAAGAGCTAATTTCCTCAATCTTATAAATAGACTAGAATAACTTTCGAGTAACTTACATCACCCTAGTTCCGTCACCCTAGTTCCGTCACCCGAGTCCCGTCTCGGGAGGACGGTTCCGTTTCGCTCACTTCGTTCGCTCAAGCGGATTAATTTATGAACAAATAAGTTTCATTTCTCAAATCCCGTCTCAAGGAGGAGGGGCCCTTTTTGCTACGCTCAAGAAGGCTGAATTACAAATATTTTTGGTCCATGCAACCATATTCACCATAACGAGTCATTCTTGTCACGCTCGACGCAGGAGAGCGGCCATTCCGCAAAATTACAAAAAGAAGAATCACTAAAATAATAATAGTTATAGAAATAAGCACAAGAAAAATGAAATTAAACTCATTATTCCAAAAATCAGTTGATTCCAGTGGCGCATGGTACCAAATTTTCGATTAGCTACATATCTTCATCAGACAAAGGCTCTTTATATAATTCATCCACCCACCAGAGTTCACTCTTGCTTATTTATTCCTTTGGAGAAAACAAACCCAGCCAATCAGAAGAATGACATCACTTGTCGCACTTTTTCATTCAGGAATCATCCCAATTTCGGTTTCTTTAAATTTTGTTTCTAAGGCCAGTTACTCTTCTCCATATCATTTTTATTACCTTTGTAAGTTAGAATTCAAACTTATTATTCAGGTTGGATTTTTGAATTTTGTTTCTAGTAGGCTGGCGTTTAGTTCTGCTGTTTCCTTTTTAAATATTATCTATCGGCAAGGCCGCTCTCCTGCGTCGAGCGTGACAAGAACGACTCGGCACGGTGAATATAGTTGCTCCTAAAAACTTCTGAAAAGTGTAAAAAATCGAGAACTGTATAGTCTGAAAAAGTGATAATTCTAAGGTTTTGCAAACTATGATTTCAGGTTTTGATTTACTGCTTTTTCTTTAGAGAAGTTTGCTATACGATAGCTCTTTTATTCTATTTTTACGTCAACTAATTTCTCTAAAGGCTCCTGATAAGGCACAGTGACTTTAAGTACACCGTTTGAATATTTGGCAACAGCTTTTTCCGGAATTACTGGGCAGCCTGTTGGATAGCTGTCCAGATATGAAACCCCTTCTTTTTTACCGCTTACATAAAAACTGTCATTTGTAAGTTTGAAAGAAACGTCTTTCTTTTCCACTCCTGGAAGAACTACTTCAATTAAAAGGTTTTCATATTTGTCATCAGGATATGCACTAATTACCGGTGATAGTCTTAATGTTTCCACCATGATATTACCCCAAAGTAATGTCATATATTAACATATTTATACATTTGCATTAATATATTCTATCCGTCAATATTATGGCATAGTTGTTTGTTAACAGGCTTTCAAGCAAATATAACTCGTTAAGAAAATAGCTATGATTAAAATTTGCCAGTATACACTTTACTAGTTTTTGTCTTCCTGTTTTAGTGGGGAAAATTGTCTTTCGAATGAGACTCTGGCCTATAAAAGGCAAACAAGAAAAATCAGACAAAAAGGAGAAATGTCCACTCCAACTTTCATCCCCGAATTCAAACAAGCTGAACTTCCATGTATAGGTGTAGAGCAATTACATCCGATTGTAATGAAAAGGAGTGCTTCTGTCCTGACAATCGATTCCAGAGACTAAACGTTTTTACGGTTTAAAACTATACGTTTTTACAGTTTAGTTATTCTGACTGAATGTACTTGTGAGATTTTCAGAGCGGTTAAGGTACTTTAAGAGCATGTTTAACGCAACTTACGTAACTGACCCGGCTCTTTTAAAATTTTTAAGTGGACTCGGCGGGATTTGAACCCGCGGCCTTTACGTTGCGAACGTAACGATCTTCCCCTGATCTACGAGCCCAAGAAAGGAGAATATGAAAAGACTGTTTTCCGGACGCGTTGTCCGGGTCTCTTCTCCTCTTAAAAACGATTGACGTCAATAACCTGGACGTTTTCAACGCCGGAAACTTTTGCAAAGGCTTCTTCTGCAGGCTCAGTTCCGCCTTCTTCATCATTAACAATTAATGTCACAATCAGGGCCTTCAAACCAAAAGCAATCGGCTCTTCAACAATATCTCCGTAAAGGTCGGCCCCTGCTGGAATTACGCTTTTTATTTTCTCTTTCAGCTCTGCAAGGTCAGTGTCAACGCTCTCTGGCATAATCTTAATCTTTGCTGCAACATCACCCATTATAATTCCTCTTAGATTTTGTCTGATTTTTTGATCGAGTTTAAGGTCAAGACTCTTGTTTACATATCAGGCATTAAGATCTTCGGAATTTACCCGAATCAGGGTGCCTTATATCCGCATTTGGGGCAGGTGTATACGTTACCCTGCTGCCTGCAGCTTCCACATCTTCCGATTTCCGATCCGCACTGTGGGCAGGGAAACTTTACATAACCCTTTTCTACGAGGCGAATTCCGCATGACGTACAGTACTCAACTTTTTGTGCTGACATTTTTTTTCTCCTTATTAATTACTTCGAATAGTAAATTTCGAATAGTAAATTTTGTAACGAGTTGCCGATGAATGAGGTGCCTTCTTTAAGTGTCGATCTTTTGCTTTTCCGGGCACCTTTGTTAACGTTAGCAGATTTAATGAACTGAATTTAATTAATGCTTTTGGACACGCTTTGCTTCTGCCCTAGTCATATACGATATACGATTTAAATATTCCCCTTTACCACAGTACCGAGCACGGACTTCCCATACACGGCCTGAACTACCCTCTCCGGAAATTTTCCGTTTACAATCAGGCACTCCATTCGTTTTTTCTGGAGAAATTCCGGTAGGGCAAAATCAATACAGCTTTCGCGACTTCCTATATAGCTGACAGCAGAAATTTCCCTGACTAATTTACCATCTCTTAATATACCGTCCACGTCCGTGGCCTTTATTAAGGTTGCCCCAATCTGCTTTGCAACCCAGGCCGCAATAGTATCGGAGGTCACGTCCCAGGTATGAGGCAGAGGATCCTCCGTTCTCAGTAGCCTGTATGGGAAAAGAACAGAAACACCCTGAGGCAGACTGGCTATCGAAGCTACGCCCAGCGCATGGCTTTTATCCTTAAGATAGCAGGCATATTGCTCCATACCCAGTATAGCCATCCAGTGAGCTGCATCGGCACTAAGGGAAAAGCTCTCATCAGTTTTCCTTACGGCATCAGCAAAAACTCCTCCTCCGGGTACTATTAAAACGGAATAAGGAAGTCCTTCGGATATACACGTTTCCTCTGGAATTTTCCGGCTTCCTGAGCCAAATTCCTTTACAAGCCTGTCCACAAGCTCGGGAGCCTCTTTAATAAGGCTTCCCCCTATTTTAATTACCACTCTCATAGTTTTCCTTTCAAGCAACCGTTGACCCGAAACCGTTGCGCCGGTTTATCACGCCTATAGGGTTTGGGGATAAGCTCCTCAAATCCAAGTGATTCTCTGGTTTTCGATAAAACCTTTTCTCAAAAGGTTTTCACTCAAGCCTTTTTTGAAAAGGCTTGAGGTTAAGCAGTCTTTTAAAAAGGCTTGGCAAGCAGCCTGGCAGCCGCATATGCAGGAAAGACTTTTGAGATATCTTCACCCCAGTGGTCGGATACTGAGATGCATTCGAAGCCAAGCTTTTCTGCGGCTTCCTTTATCAGAAACTCCCCAAGGCCTGCAGCTGCGATTCTTTTAAGTCCGTTCTTTTCCGCAACTTCGGAAATTGCCTCAGCAAGGATAGAGATTTGTTTTTCTTTTACCTGGGCCGCAATTTCGTAGATTTCTTCTTCCCGGATTTCGGAAAGGTCTGCACATACCAGTCTTGCAAGCCTTCGCATAGCATCGGTTTTGCTCCTGCCTGCGCCATCAGCGGTCTCGCATGTGTACATATTTTCATCAATTTTTCCAAGCAGGAGATAGGCGTCCGCAGTTGTAGCAAAAAGTTCGGAAGCTGTCCTGCACCAGCCACTTTCAAGTTTTACTTTTTCGAGGAGTGCGGCAAGGTTTGTCCGGAGAGTGCCTGCGTATACGAGTTCGTTTCTTACCAGCCGCTCAAAGTCAGTAAGTCCGGCTTTATGTTCTCCTGACAGGATAGGGATAATGTCGCTTGTGGTGCTTCCCACATCCACAAAAATACAGTCTCCTATTTCTTTTCCTATCAATCCGGCTGAAGCTGCCCAGTTGGCAGCAGCAAGCTCCCTTATATCATCAGTTTCGCTCTGGAACCTTCCGGTACTGTTTATATAAGACACTTTTGAGAGCCCAAAAGCAGAATCAACACATGACTTTATAAAGCGGATGCCCTGTTCCTTGTCTTCAAAGCAATCTGCAAGTTCACCGGTCATAACAACAGCAACCTTTTCGGGCTGCAACCGCTGTGCAATTTCCTTTAAAACTTCCGGAAGCTTTGTGTTTTTCCAGAGGGGCAAATAGTGCAGTTCTACAATCGCTCCGTCCGAGGAGGCAAGTTTAGTATTTGCTCCTCCAATATCAAGCCCGATAACCTTTGAATTCATTTTTGAGCCCTTATTATGTTTTTTTATCTGTTTCTCATCTTTCAAGCTTCTGGCTTTTCAATCTGTTTTCTATCTTTCAAGCTTCTGGCTTTTCAATCTGTTCCTGTTTTTCAAACCTTTCCGAAAAGCTCGCTCAGTGCATCCTTTGAAAAGCGGTATTCTCCCTCAATATGTATCGAATCAGGCAGTTCTCCAAACTTATTTTTTAAAAGCAGGTCTCCGATTTCTTCTCGCATAACATGGCTAATTCCAAAAAGCGAAGCCGTAGGCCTTGGGTTTACATCCACTATATACGGAAGGTCAGCAAGTATGATGTCTACACCCACATACCCGAAACAGTCAAGGCACTTGACTGTGGAGATCGCGGTTTCATAGAGTTCGTCTTGTCTCGGAGTCTGGTAAGGAGTCAGGCTTCCATTGTATTTTATGCCGGGTGATGCAGCTTTCCCATTTTCTCTGGTCTTGGCTTCTTTCTCACCAAACTCTATAAACTGACGGTTTACAGTAAGTGGAAGCGGTTTTTTTCCTGCGATAAGGCTTACGCTCAGAGTTTCTCCTTCAACATACTCGCTTGCAATGATTTCTTCTTTATTCTCAAACTCCGTGACAAGGTATGTCGCCTCTGCACCGCAGCCAAACCTGGGTTTTGTAACATACTTTTTGCCTTCTTCAGCCTTTTTTGCGATCTCAGGAGCTTTAATTCCTGCTTTCGTCAGGATTTCCGTGCACATCAACTTATCAGCACAGCAGGCTGCCGATCCGGGTGAACACCCCAGATTTACAGTATTTTCTTCAAGAACTTCATTCAACTCAGGAAGCATAGAATCAGGTGCAATGATCAGTCCTGCATCACAGCCCTTTGCTTTTCTCTCGATTACCTGCGTGAAGTTTTCGGCTTTAGATTCAATGCATGTGCCTGCACTGATTTTTGTACCTGCTGACGGATAGTATACCTCATGCCCAAGATGAACAAAGCTTTCCGCAAGGGTTTTTAGCATAGCAGCTCCCTCAGGGATAAGGGACTTTTCAATGTCCGTACCGACAGCAAATTCCGCAATCAGGATTTTCATTCGGAAAGGAAAAACTCGGGAACTTATTTATTACTTTTTATTCCAAGCCTTTTCAAAAAAGCTTGAGCGAAAACCCCAAGCAGTGGTTGGATTTGAGGAACTTATCCTAAACCCTATAGGCGTGATAAACCGGCTCAACGGTTTTGATCAACCAGCGCAGCGGTTGAGGATCAACGGTTGAGGATCAACGGTTGCGCTCCATGCAGTTTTTTAAAAGGCTTGCTAAAAGTGAACTGAGCATGTAAAAGTTTATATAAATTATACAGTTTATACCATAAAGTTAAATGTTGAAAAACATAAAGGTGCCTGGTAATATTAATAGCATAAACCCTAATTCTCAGTCGATCTTTGAAAACCCTTTTGTCAAAACCCTTGCCATTGCGGTTTTCATGGGTATATTCATGGTTGATATGAGTCTTGGGCTCTTTGAGATCTTTTCCACAAAAGAAAGTCCATTGCCCTTAGCACTCGTACTTTTGATCTTTGCGGTAATGTTTATTGCAGGCATGGTTTTTTATGAAAAGCATGGGCTGGATACTATAAGTTCCCTTGTCGGAGGAGCTCTTGCGGGTTTCGGTTTTTCTTTCATGTTTGTATCGCTTATAGGAGGCGTGCAGTTTGCACTTGGAGGAGGAATCTCAGCCATCGGGTGGGATCAGGTAATTTCAGCAGTTGCGGCTTCCATGATTGCAAGCGTCGTAATGCTCAAAACACTCTTCTATAAACTTCAAAATCACTCTTACTGATTTTTCTTTTTCTTTTCTTCCCTGAGTAATATGTATTCTTAAATATGCGAAAAGTATTTATAGAATTACAAACAATCACAGATCAGGACGAGCGAAACCGTTACACTTACTTGAAGGGGTTCGACGAATGAAAATATTCAATAAAGAAGAAAATAAGGATTCTAAAGAAGACACCCGGGCTGAGGCTGAAAATTCTGAAGCCCAAAATTCCGGTTCTTCGGCGGAAGAGGTTAATAAAGTACGGGAAAACCCCGAAAAGGCTTCTGCCAGTTCGGAAGTTGAGAACGGTCATGAAGCCAGATGCCAGGAGGAAAAACAGGTTCTCATGGATAATTATTACCGGCTTGCAGCAGACTTTGACAATTTCAGAAAACGGACCGCCCGCCAGATGGAGGAAAATCGGAAAGCTGTGCTTGAGCAGGTACTTCTTGATTTCCTTGAAGTAACGGACAATTTCGATCGTGCCATTAAGTCTGCAAAGACCGCAGAGGACATGAGCTCGATTGTCAGCGGAATAGAGCAGCTTTCAAGGCAGTTTTTCTCAATCCTCGAAAAATACGGGCTTGAGAAGATCGAAAGTGAAAAAGACAGTGAGTTTGACCCTCACAGGCATGAAGCAGTTCAACATATCGAGACCTCTGAAGTCCCGGATAACACTATAGTAGAAGTTTATAAAACCGGATATGCTCTTAACTCTAAAGTTATCAGGCCTGCTATGGTCTCAGTGGCCAGAAATCTTGATGAAGCCGAGAAATAAAAGGTGGAAAAATCTTACTCCTTAGTTCAGGACTTACTCTAATTAAACTGAATATAATTAAACTGTACAGCTTTACTATAACTTTAATATAACTTAATAAATAATTTAACTAAATGACTTATCTAAACATTTTGTTTAATATTACAATTTAATAAAAACTTCAATTGAATAATTTAACTAAGTAATTTAGTGAGGACAAAACATGGCAAAAATACTGGGTATTGACCTAGGTACTACGAACTCATGCATGGCAGTAATGGAAGGCGGGGAAGCTGTCGTGATCCCGAATGCCGAAGGCGCCAGGACAACCCCATCCGTGGTCGGATTTTCCAAAAAAGGAGAGAAACTTGTAGGCCAGGTTGCAAAGAGGCAGGCCATTTCGAACCCTGAAAATACTGTTTATTCCATTAAAAGGCATATGGGAGACGCTAATTACAAGGTGACTCTTCAGGGAACGCAGTATAAGCCTCAGGAAATTTCCGCAATGATTCTCCAGAAGCTCAAAACCGATGCAGAAGCCTATCTTGGAGAAACTATCAAACAGGCTGTTATCACGGTTCCTGCTTATTTCAATGACGCCCAGAGACAGGCTACAAAGGACGCAGGGGCAATTGCAGGCCTTGATGTCCTGAGAATTATCAATGAGCCAACTTCCGCATCTCTGGCTTACGGTCTCGATAAGGGAGATGTAGAACAAACAATTCTTGTCTACGACCTGGGAGGCGGAACTTTTGATGTATCTATTCTCGAACTTGGAGGCGGAGTCTTTGAGGTGAAATCCACAAGTGGTGACACTCATCTTGGAGGAGACGACTTCGACCAGCGTATAGTTAATTACTTACTTGCTGAGTTCAGGAAAAATGAGGGCATTGACCTCTCCAAAGACAAGGCTGTACTCCAGCGCTTAACCGATGCTGCGGAAAAAGCCAAGATCGAGCTATCCGGAGTTGCAAGTACAAATATTAACCTTCCCTTCTTAACAGTTGGTTCGGATGGGGAGCCAAAGCACCTTGATATAGACCTGACAAGGGCTCAGTTCCAGAAGATGACCGAGGACCTCCTTGAAAAGACTCTCGTGTCCATGCGTCAGGCTCTCAGCGATGCAAAACTCACTCCAAATGATCTTGATAAAGTGATTCTCGTAGGAGGCGCCACAAGGATGCCTGCAGTAGTTGAGCTTGTGGAAAACTTTACAGGCAAGAAACCCTACAAGAATATCAATCCTGATGAAGCCGTTGCAATCGGGGCAGCTATCCAGGCCGGTGTGCTCGGTGGCGAAGTCAAAGACGTCCTGCTGCTTGATGTCACTCCTCTGACTCTCGGAATCGAAACACTCGGAGGCATAGCAACTCCACTTATCCCGAGAAACACAACAATTCCTACCAAGAAAAGTCAGGTCTTCTCAACTGCTGCTGATAACCAGCCTTCAGTAGAGATTCATGTCCTTCAGGGAGAAAGGGGAGTTGCTTCCGAAAACAAGACTCTGGGCCGCTTTACTCTGGACGGTATACCACCAGCTCCAAGAGGCATCCCGCAGATTGAAGTTACCTTTGATATCGACGCAAACGGGATTCTGCATGTAGGTGCAAAAGACCTCGGAACCGGCAAGGAACAGTCCATTTCTATCCAGAAACCGGGTGGACTCTCTGATGTCGAAATCGAACGCATGGTCAAAGACGCGGAATTGCATGCCGAAGAAGACAGAAAGCGCAAAGAAGAAGTTGAGACCAGGAACAATGCCGAAGCCCTTATAAATGCTGCGGAAAAGACCTTGAAGGAAGCCGGAGATATGGCAACCGAAGACCAGAAGTCAAAGGTAACTGCTGCAATCGACGATCTTAAGAAAGCTCTTGAAGGTAAAGACGGTGAAGACATTAAGTCGAAAACCGAAGCTCTTCAGGAAGCTGTGTACCCGATCTCAACTGCAATGTATCAGAAAGCCCAGCAGCAGGCTCAGCAGTCAGCAGGCGAAGCAGGAAGCCATGATGCGCAAGGCCCTGATGAGACAGTCGTTGATGCCGATTATGAGGTAGTTGACGACGAAAAGCGTAAATAAACAAAAACCAAGTAATGAAACAGGCCTGGAGATTCTCAGGCCTTACCGGAAACCTGGCTTTGCAGGCTCCGGAGTTTTATCTTTTTTAAAATAACAGGGAATCCTGATGGCCACAACACGTGATTATTACGAAATTCTTGGGTTATCCAAAGATGCCTCACCCGAGGATATAAAGAAAACTTATCGAAAACTCGCATTAAAGTATCATCCTGACAGGAATAAGGAACCTGGAGCTGAGGAAAAGTTCAAGGAGATCTCTGAGGCTTATGCCGTTCTTTCGGATGATGAAAAACGTGCTCAGTATGACCGTTTCGGACATGCCGGAATAAACGGGCAATATAGCGCAGAAGATATCTTCCGGGGTGCAGACTTCGGCGGTTTCGGGGATATATTCGAAATGTTTTTTGGCGGCGGTGGAGGCAGAAGAGGTCCTATGGGGCCCAGGAGAGGGTCTGATCTCCAGTACGACCTTTATATTACCTTTGAGGAGGCAGCCTTTGGAGTCCATAAAGATATCGACATCCCAAGAACGGAAAGATGTTCTAACTGCTCCGGAACCGGAGCAAAGCCTGGAACAAGCCCGAAGCGCTGTCCCACATGCGGCGGCACAGGTCAAATCCGCACCACTCGCTCCGGATTGGGTATGCAGTTTGTAAGCACCACTACCTGCAGTACCTGTCACGGCAGGGGTCAGATTATTGAGTCTCCCTGTCCGGTTTGTAGCGGTACAGGCAGAGTCAGAAATACAAGAAAGATTACAGTAAACGTGCCTGCCGGAGCTGATTCAGGTATGCACCTGAGGCTCAGCGGGGAAGGAGATTCTGGAGAACCAGGTGCTCCATCCGGAGATCTCTATGTCGTGATTCACGTAATGGAACATCCCTACTTTAAGAGAGTTGATTACGACGTAATTTCCGAGCTTTCCATTTCTTTTACTCAGGCTGCACTCGGTGCGGATATAATGGTCGATACCCTCCATGGAAAGGTCAAGATGAATATTCCTGCAGGAACTCAGACTCATTCTGTGTTCAGGCTTAAAGATAAAGGAATCCAGCACCTTCACGGAAGTAGAAAGGGCGACCAGCTCGTCAGGGTTGTAATCAAGACTCCGACAAAACTTACTCAAGAACAAAAAGAGCTCCTCCGTCAGTTCGAAACTATAAGCAATGATAATAACCCTAACGGAAATCAAAACGGTAAAAACGATAAGTCTGCGGAGAAACCAAGAAAAAACAAAGGATTTTTTGAAAAAGTAAAGGATGCCTTTGAAGGTTAAAAGCAGCGTTTAGCTCCAATTTAACCTTTTTAGCTTTAATTTGACATTTTTAACTTTAATTTGACATTTTTAACTTTAATTTAACCTTTTTAATTCCAACTTAATTTTTTTAGCTCCAATTTAATGGCGGGATACAGTCCGTCAACCTCAACAAAACAACAAATTTAAAAATTTTATATTTTATATATTAAAACAATTTTACTCAGGTGCATACACAATAACGGTAAGTTTCCATCCTTCGAACTCTTTAATTGATTACATCAATATAGTCAGAGTTAATTAAATTGTAGACAAAGAAGACTATAGTCATTACTACTCGACTTAACTATAATTTATATACTTTAAAATTAGGTAATATTTTCTTTTATATATCTATTTTGAATATGAGTAGCGCCATATTATCAAATAAATAATTTATGGCCAATTCATTTAACTGTAAAAATATTAAAAAGTAACCACGACTCGAAATATGTTTGAAAAATGCATTTTTAGAAAGTCTGGACAGAAAACTTATAAGGGATTGGAAAAGAGGAGTTTATGGAGTTCAAATGTATTTTTCCGGTTCACACGAACTCCATAAGATATGCCTAAGAGGCATGATTATGTTAGCTTTGCGTATATTTAAGCTTGCCTGATCTTACCTCTTGGGGAAAAAGAACTAGGAGTTAAATGAATGGCAACGAAGAAGAAATTCAGAATAGCAATGTTAATTTTGGCGATATTTTTGATGAGTTTTGTGCTTATACCAACTGGAAGTGCAGCAGCTGAGAAGGTAAATATAAAAAATTCTTCTGACAGTAAGGTCGAAACTTACGATATCAAAGGTCTGGATGCTAATAAGGTGAAGGAAATAGAATCTAGGGCCAGTTATATCAAGAGTTTACCAGAGACTATCCAGAATGCTCCTTATATAGGTCTGGTCACTGCCGACAATGAGACAAAAAAGGTTGTTTTAGGGTATATTGACAATTTTTCAGTATCAAACTCTGAGAAAAAAGAAATGAAAAAAGAAATAAAAGATATCTGGAACCGTGTTCCAAATAGGATCACGGAAAAAGACTACCCTGAGATTCAAAAAATAGGGGATGCTGTATCCAAGTACGTCGAAGATACTTATTGGGCTAACAAACAGAATGTTACTAACAAACAAAGTATTCAATGGAAAACTAGTGCACACTCAGGTTTAATTAAAGCTGGAGTCAATCTAGTATATGGCAATTCCCAATGGGCAAACTGGGCTGCTAATGCTGCTCCCACCCCTGATTCAACTGATCAAGGCTTAGATAGGTATTGGTACCACTATTATAACCCTAGCATTGGAGGGGGAGCTCCATCTGCTTGTAACGCTCGTGCAGGAGTTGCAAAAACATATTATTCCATGGGTAGTTCATACAGGCAAACCGCTTTTGAAAATCTTGGGTTCGCCAGTCACTATCTTTCAGATGCAGGGCAGCCAATGCATACTGGTTTAAGTTTTGATACTTTCAAAGAGGAGCAACATCTACAATATGAACAATATGTAGATAATAATTGGGTCAGTGGCTGCCAATTTTCCCAATGTGTTAATAGCAACACCGTTATAAAGTCGGTAACTAATCCCTCTCAAGCAGTAAAAAACCTGGCAGCATTTAGCAAGCCTTACTACAGTCAGTTGTGGGCAGAGATTAACAACAATCCAACTAACTTTGATACGATTACTACACGATACATAACGACTAAGTGTTTGCGTGAAACAGCAAAGTATAATGCAGGTCTAGCAAAATACATAAAGAGTTAAAAGCAGATGTTGGAAACTGAAACAGGGATCCCATTTTACTTATGGGCTGAAAAATCAGTTTCCATTCTTCTATTTTTTAAGCATCGTTAATATTAAGCAGTTACACTACTGGATCGAATATCAATAAGTAGACAGGCTGTCCAGAGACAAGTTTAGTAACGCAAACAAATCCCTATATATGAACTCTAATGAAGAACATGTTTCATCCAGCTACTTAAAAACACAAGGCGGGATAATTTGAGAAAAAAAAATCTTCTACTTATTCTTATGTTTTTTGTTCTTATAATTGTGAGCATATTTGTCCATGGCATTTACAGGGATCAAGTAGATTGGAGAGATGATGGTCAAAGATATCTCTGTATTTATACTGTCGAAGTGACAGGTCTTTCCGGAAGAGAAGTACAGGGAACCACCGTGATAATGGTTCCTATTCCCGCGTCTAAGGAAGGCAAATTTTTTACTCCCCCTGCTCAGACAGATATTTATTTTAGCCAGAAACTGACACACAAAGTATTTAATTGGTCTGATCAAAGTGGGAAAGGTCCCTATTTTGAAAACGCAACCGAAATTTTTGATAATCAACGGGAGATAATAGGAAACTGGATACCTTTTATCGCAGAAACCGAGAAGGGCTATATGCTTGGATTCAGAACAAATGAAACCAAGCTAGAAGATATTGATTATATTACTAGCTTTGTTGCAGATCGTTTCGATGTTTTTGATCCTATAAATAACGGAAGTCCATTATTGTTCCCAGTTGAAAATGCATCTAATACTTCTTCTGTTCCCTATGGAAAATATACTAAGTATGCCTCTTATCCGACATATAATACCTATGTCTATTTAAGTGACAATCTAAAAGAAGGAGAAAATATATCTTTCAATATCCGTTTGAATGCAAACAACGACCCAACGAAGTGGCCTAGAGAATATGTAGGTCTGTATAAAAATCTACTATTAGCAAGAGTTAATGATACAGGCTATGTAAAAGTAAGGGCTATTCTGGGGCAGCGGTTGCCTTTACAGCAAATTACTATTCCTGATGATGATGTAGCAGATAGTCAATATACTAGAGATTTTTATAGCAATGAAACATCTGACAATATAAATGCAACTCCCAGCTACACAGTAGTTACCTAAAAACTTTTGCTTACTGTATTGTCAACCCCTCAAAAACGCCTTCTTCTGAATTCACTCCGTCATAATTCTTAGAGTTTAAGGCGAGCTAATCCCCGTTATTTTAATACAGTCCTTCACTTTTTTGTTTTTTACTGCAAAAATTTCAAAATATTTATATAATTGTTCAGGTTTAGAATTTTAGCTTGTAGTTATATTACAAAAACCTGGGTCTTACAAACTCTGTTTGCAAAACTTTAACTTCCAGAGATGGTCAATACAATGATCAATTTTCATCACAAAAAGTTCATCGGGCTTCACTTTACAGTTTTGTTTTCTTTGTTTTCTCTTAACTTCCTATACCTTTTCACTCAATTTTTTCTTTCTGGATTTTCCTGTGTCTGTTGCTTTTTGTCCGGCAGATTTCATAGTATAAGGTTAGTTAAAAACAGTTTTTCTGAAGGTGTACAATGAAGGTTATAATTATCGGCGCAGGGGAAGTAGGTTATCATATCGCAAAAGCTCTTTCCCCAAAAAACGATGTAATAATTATTGAGAATGCTGAAGAAGCATCAAAACGGGCAGACGAACTTGATGTCCTTGTTATCGAAGGAAACGGGGCAAATGCTGAGATCTTATCAAAAATTCTTCAGGATACTGACTTGCTTGTAGCTGTGACCGGTCTGGACGAGGTTAATATTGTAGCTTGCATGACCGCCAAATTAATTACCCGAGGAAAATCCGGATGGAAGGAAACTAAGACCATTGCCAGAGTCAGTAACCCGGACTATATTGATTCGCCTGTAACCTCAAGGGCTCAGGTTGGAATCGATCTAATGATCTGTCCTGAACTTTCACTTGCCTCCGAAATTGCTGAAATCCTGTCAAGCCCGTCCGCGATAAGTGCCGAGATGTTTGCCGATGGAAAAGTCAGGATGACTGAGTTTGCCATCCGTCCCGATAGCAAGCTTGTAGGAAAGCAGATTAAGGACCTCAGGCTTGCTGACTGCTGCATTGTCAGTGCGATTTTTCGAGACCACGAAATAATTATTCCTCATGGAAGCGACATAATTGAGGCAAGCGACCATATGGTAGTTGTGGGTAAACCTGAAACTATGGAAGGGTTAGGCAGGACTTTTGGGAGCCAGGTACCCAATAAAAGTAAAGTTCTTATTATAGGCTGTGGGATTGTAGGATTTTATCTGGCTAAACTGATAGATAAAAATGAGAATGCCGACCTTAAGATCATCGAGTACAGTAAAAGCCGCTGCATAGAAGTGGCTGAAACGCTGGAAAATGCCCTTATTTTAAACGGGGATGGCACTGACCTCAGTCTGCTCAGGGAGGAAGGTATTGAGAACATGGACGTTGTTATCTCGGTTACGGACAGCGATGAGAAAAATCTACTGTGTGCTCTTCTTGGAAAACAGCTGGGTGCAAAGAAAGTGATTGCCAGGGCTGATCGTTCGGACTACCTGCCTCTTTTTGAAATGGTCGGCATAGATCTGGCAGTCAGCCCCAGGGAGGCTACTGTAAGCGAGGTACTTAAGCTTACAATGGGCAGGGGAATACAAACCCTTACGACCTTTGAAGGCGAAAAAGCAAAGATCATAGAGTATACGGTTTCCCAGGGCTCAAAAATTGTCGGAAAACCTTTGAACAAGGTCAAGTTTCCAAAGGGAGCTCTCATTAATATGGTAGTTCGTGGAAGAGACACTATAGTCCCTAGAGGAGACTTCACTATTGAAAATCAGGATAGAGTTGTCATCTTTTCCATGGCTTCTGCAATGTCAGAAATAGAAAAATTTTTTAGATAAACTTTAAACGTAAACTTTAAATGTAAACTTTAAAAAAAGAGGTGGTTTTTTATGGATAATAGGGCAGTCTTTAATGCATTAGGAAAAATTCTTTTCCTTCTGGCTTTTACAATGTTAGTTCCCCTTTTAGTAGCCTATTACTACCGTGAACCTCTTGCACCCTTTATTGTTTCCTTTTTCATGACCCTTGTTTCTGGTTTGCTTCTCATGCGGTTTAAAGGTCGTGAGGACTGGCAGCAAAAAGAAGCGCTTGCCATTGTAGCTTTAAGCTGGCTTGCAGCAGCTATTTACGGGGCTATTCCTTTTCTTTTTGAACAAATCTCTTTTATTGATGCAGTTTTTGAAACAATGTCGGGTTTTACTTCAACGGGATCTTCAATTCTTGTGGATATCGAAAGTCACTCCAGAAGCCTTCTTTTCTGGCGGTCTTTTACTGCCTGGCTTGGAGGCATGGGAATTATTGTACTTTTCATAGCAGTTCTACCAAAACTCGGAGTTGCTGGTCGCCAGTTGTTCAGGGCTGAGGCTCCAGGTCCGACTGAAGATAAACTGAAGCCAAGAATCCGGGAAACTGCAAGGATCCTATGGACGCTCTATGTTTTTATCTCTGCTCTTGAAGTTGTGGCTCTGATGATTGGAGGAATGTCCCTTTATGACGCTCTCAACCATACCTTTGCCTGTATGGCTTGCGGGGGATTTTCTACTTACAATACAGGAATCGAAGCTTTTCATAGCCCTGTTATTGAATTTATTCTCACGTTTTTCATGTTTATTGCAGGGGCGAACTTTGCTCTTTACTACCGGATTATTCGTGTCAATAAAGTTCTTCTTTTCCGAGACGAGGAATTCAGAGCCTATTCTTTTTTTATTCTGGGTTTCACAGGTTTACTGACACTGGTTCTATTCAAAGATATGGGATTTTCTCCGTTCAATTCATTCCGTTATGCCATATTTCAGATAACCTCTATTATGACAGCCACCGGTTTTGCTTCAACTGATTTTAATCTATGGAAAGATTCTGCAAAAATTCTGATTCTTGCAGTCATGTTTATCGGAGGCTGTGCAGGTTCTACAGGCGGAGGCATGAAGGTTGTACGTTTTCTGTTGATGTTAAAATACGCAAGGAGAGAACTCTTTAAATTTGTTCATCCTCGACTCGTCAGACCTATTCGGTTTAATAATAAAGCAGTACCGGATGACATTTTGCAGTCAATCCTTTCTTTTGTTGTGCTTTATATAGGTGTTTTTGTCGCAGGTACAGTGCTTCTAACACTGCTGGGAGTTGACATAATAAGCTCGGTTACAGCTTCGATAACAACTCTCGGGAACATAGGTCCGGGTTTTAACATTGTCGGGCCTATGGCAAACTTTGAATCAGTTCCACCGTTAGGAAAAATCATTCTTATCGGTAATATGTGGGTAGGCAGGCTTGAGGTTTATACCGTGCTTGTACTCTTTACAAGGGAATTCTGGCATTCCTGAAGAAAATTATGGAAAACAAAAAAGGAATAACAATTACTTCTATGTTTATCTTCGTAAATAAACTGTTAAATTCTCTCTCTCCGAATTCCTAAATTAATAAGTTTCTTTTCCATATCCATCATTTCATAATATGTAAAAAAAGGGCTTCAGTAGTGTCTAAGACTGGTGACTGGGTCATGTCCTTGTCTGATATAGGTATAAACTTCATTGGAATGGAATTACAAATCGGTCATATTCTGCTACTATCAAGTCTATAGGAGCTGGACTTTTTATAGGTTTATTAATAGCTAGTTAAATACCTTAGCACTTGCAAACGTTGACAGTATTTCAAAATAAAAAAATAATACAAATTATACGGATATTATGTTGGTTACATGAAACAAATCGAACGATATTCAAAAAATGACGATCTGGGGATTAAAAAATATTTCATCAATATGAAAATTGCTCTCGAATCAAGATGCGTATCTAGAAAACAATGCTTTACGTATACTATTCTCCTGTTTATTCTTGCGGGTATTTTTGAAATTGGAGGAGGATACTTTATATGGATATGGTTGCGAGAAGGAGGGGGGCTGCCATTTGCATTTTTAGGAGCAATCGTCTTATTTTTATACGGGGTCGTACCGACCTTTCAGCCTGCAGATTTCCATAGAATATATGCAACTTATGGGGGAATTTTTGTTGTTATGTCTATTTTATGGGGCTGGGTGTTCGAAAAAACTGTCCCGGATACATATGATCTAATAGGCGCTTTGATAATTCTTGTTGGAGTATCAATTATATACTACTGGCCAAGGAAGGATGAAGTAAATGAATGATATCATTATTTCTCTTGGTCTTTTCTTTTTAGCTGCTTTATTTGAAATTGGAGGCGGTTATTTAGTCTGGCTGTGGTTAAGGGAAAATAAGAAAATTGTTTTTGGTGTACTTGGAGGATTAACATTGGCAATCTACGGAATTATCCCAACCTTCCAGCACGCTAATTTCGGCAGGGTTTATGCTGCTTATGGAGGAATCTTTATTGTTTCGTCTCTTATATGGGGCATGCTTGTCGATAAAAAAAATCCTGATAAGTTTGAAATTATTGGAGCTTTCATTGCACTTGTAGGAGTATTTATTATGTATTATACTCCACGCTAATATGTTTATTAGTGTCCGTTTTGCAATGCATAAAATCTTCTGCAAATTTTCTTTTTAATATGCGCAGGTTTTGTGTGTTCTTATTGTATAGCTAGATATGTGAAGTAGACACCGATTAATATAATTGATACTCCTATTACTTTGTCCATGAGGTCACCACTCATTTTGGTAGTTTCTTTGACTTTTTTACCTATTGAACCACCGATAGAGCTGATTAAAATAAGAGGAATACTTAAACCAACTGCATAAATCAACATAGTAAGTAATCCTTGAAGTGGGGTTTGATATAATGCTATATAAGTTAATACAATTATTAGCATCGGAGCACCTCTACCTATTGTAATTGCCCCAAAAGAAAGCCCAAGTAAAAATGCTCCCATTATTGTGTAAGAGTTAGGTAATTTAAAAAAATTGTATATGCTTCGTATTGGTGGTTTGTAAACATGTAATAGTTGTAATCCCATTGCAATCATTAATATACCACCAATTGTCCAGGCGATTGCACTGTTTAAAAACAATATATATTTACCAATGTATCCGGCAATAAATCCAAGTGGCAATAGTACTAGCACAGTGCCTATTGAGAATGAGAAAACTAGTTTAAGTATGTTCGAAAGTGATAAGTTTGTTTTTCCGCTTGTAAGGTAACCTATTAATCCTAAGCATAACACGCTATTACATGGGCAGATACCTGCTAGTAGCCCAAAAACAAATATACCAGTTACGGAAGGGTCAAATGTTGCTGTCATAAGCTCATCCTACTAGATTAATTAATTCAGTATCCAACTGTAAATCTATTATCTCATTTAGGGGCGCAACCAGAAAATTCTAAATTCGTACTTATCTAGATTTCAGACGGAAAAGTCTTAGCTTACGATATTTAGGATCTGATGGCAGCATCCCATTTAGAACCTGTATAATTTAAATATTCAATTGATCAATTGAATATTTAAATTATATGGTAAAATTGTACTTTACCATTAACGATGAATTAAGACTTAGAATAGATAAAAAAACGAGATGCATCAGGAAGTTTTTATGGATAAAGAAACCCGTGTGTTTAAAGATAGCGTTTATGCGCAGCTTGCCAGAATCGGAAAGGCCATTTCAAGTCCTCGAAGGCTGGAGATATTGGACATTTTGATGCAGGGATCCAAAACGGTCGAAACAATCGCCCGTGAAACGGATATGAGTGTTGCAAATACATCCCAGCATCTGCAAACTCTGCTTGAGTCCAGGCTAGTAGAGTATGAGAAGCGTGGAGTTTACTCGTATTATAAATTGGCGGATCGAACAGTGGCGAATTTCATCCTATCTTTACAGCTCTTAGCCGAAAAGCGTATTACGGAACTTCAAAAGCTTCGGGAGGAAATTTACACTAACAGAGATAATATAGAACAAATAAAAATGAGTGAACTCATTGTCAGAATGAAAAAAGGCAATGTGACTTTAATTGATGTAAGGCCGAAAGAAGAATATGAGATGATGCACATTCCAGGAGCTAATTCTATTCCTATAGAAGATTTGGAAAAGCATTTAGCTACTTTACCTATAAATCAGGAAATTGTTGCTTATTGCCGTGGACGTTGCTGCTTATTGTCTGTAGAGGCAGTGGAGATATTAAGAGCTCATGGCTTTAAAGCTGTGCGTTTGGAGGCAAGCGTTCAGGAGTGGCTTTCACAAAATGATGAACATAGTAACGTTCATGATCGCTACAACAAAAAAAACAGCAATATCTAATGAAATGTTCATTAATTAACCTCATGAATATAGATAATTACTGTTATTTTATGAAGGTTCTCTTACATAAAATCTGAATTTTTACAAGACCAGTAAAAACTTTCACAATTAGAAAATGTAACGATTCTCACCATCCGGCCTAAATTCAGTTTTTATAGAATATGCGAAACCACTTCAGGATAGAACAGGAATATTACAATGCAGAAAAAATATCTACTATGGGATTTTGATAACACTCTTGCATATCGGGACGGAATGTGGAGTCAAACTATATACGACCTGTTACAGGAATATGGATACAGTAGCATTAAACTTGAGGATATTCGTCCACTTCTTACCAGAGGGTTTCCCTGGCATACCCCTGAA
This sequence comes from Methanosarcina barkeri 3, assembly GCF_000970305.1. Taxonomy (GTDB): domain Archaea; phylum Halobacteriota; class Methanosarcinia; order Methanosarcinales; family Methanosarcinaceae; genus Methanosarcina; species Methanosarcina barkeri_A. Next base: position 1,769,950 of record NZ_CP009517.1, on the reverse strand, counting down.
ATACCTCATGAAGAGTTTTTTGGAGGAATCTACTGGTGGGATTACATGACACTGCATTTCTCAAAAATAATAAATCAACTTGGGGTTAATGAAACATTATCATCCGAAATTGCGGGTCAAATAAAAGCAAAATACTTGGATAACACAAAATGGCATCTTTATAATGATACAGTTCCCTGTTTAGAAAGAGCGATAAATACAGGTTATGAAAATATAATAGTTTCAAATCACGTACCCGAATTATCCGGTCTGGTAAAAGACTTAGGAATAAGCAAGTATTTCATTCAAGTATATTCGTCAGCACAGTTAGGCTATGAAAAGCCTAATATCCAGATTTACAGGAAAGTGCTTGACAAACTCGAAGATACAAGTGAAGTAACAATGATTGGTGACAGTTACATTGCAGATATTGAAGGGGCAGTAAGTGCAGGAATTAAAGCCATACTGGTAAGAAAAGAAAACACTTACAATTGTCAAAACTACTGTAAAAGTTTGGATGAAATCTATAATATCCTGCTGTAAGGAATGAAAAACCTTAAATACACAATTAAAAGCAGAGTTTAACGGCAGCAGAAAAAAGTTCTTTCCATTATAGCTAGGGACAGTTTGCAGTATCTGTTTTTGGTACTATTCTTTTTCAAGGGCTTTTGAAGCCGTATGCAAACATATCCCGTCTTAGTTTTAGGGAGCGCTCTATGAGTAAATTCAGATTTTATATGACTTATTATGGCAAAAAATTAAAAAGTTAATGAACATGTTTTAAAGTTTTAGTTCTTTAGCAATTCCATGAAAAATCTTTCCTTTATCCGTAGTAATGAAAAACCCGTTTTCATGTTTGATAAGTTCTTTTTCATTCAGCATTTCCAGATACCTTGAGGCAATATTAAAATTAATATTTGCCTCGTTTACAATGTGAGTTTTATTCGCTCCATTCATTGCTACTTTTAAGATTTCTTCGGCAATATCAGTCTTGCTTCTTCTTTTTATATTTATTCCCCCAAGATGGATCAACAATCTAATCTTTAAATAGGCTAATTTTTTAAAAAATATATTATATCGTGTTTTATAAAGACAGTACTAATTATTATGTGTATTATTTTTCTTCCTATATGAAAATGTTTATTTTATATAAAAGCCAAGTTATAACCGGACTTTGATAATATACCGGTTGATTCAAAGCAGAAACTCAATTGATTACTAAAAACAAGGTTCAGAAGCGTGGTTTTGAGTTTTAGGATCAACTACTATAAAATATTGGAAGCTGTTGGAGGTCAGCTTCACCTGTAAACTTATATTTATACTATTTTTTAACTTCTTTATACTTTTATTGGCAGAACTACAAAAGGAATACCGTCTGCATATAGTTTTCTCTGTGATGCGAAGACAGTATAGTTGTGTAGCCATCTTGTAAGTCTTGAATCATTCGGGAAGACTATCTGTCCGCCAAAGAATACGGCATTAGGGTACTTCTTTAAGATCTCGGGAGCCAGTTTTGTAATCTCTTCGACAACATCAGTGCCGACTGCAGTGAAACCTTCGGCATAGTAACCGTGTGATGAAATTAATTTTACGTACTTATCTACGTCTTTACATATTTCGGTCTGGAGTTCTTTAATTTCTTCTACTCCTTTGAACACACCAGCATCGATTACACCAATCTGTACAAATACAAAATTCTTGTACATTCCACCGAATAATTTGAATATGGTGGATAATGCCTGCATCCCTAAACCGTTAAAACCGTTTACAAGAAGCACTGCGGTTTTATCTTGCATGTTAGCCTTATCAGGCATATCATTCTTAATCAGATTCATACTTTCAGGAGAATTGATCGCCTTTGCATTCAGTTCTTTAATAAGCTCTGAGGTATTGTCATAATGACGTCTTATGAGAATAACAACTCCAGCAAAGGCTCCTATTATAAGTAATGTTACCCATCCGCCTTCGCCGAACTTTACTGCTATTACTGACATCAATATCAAAACCGTCATAAGCAGCCCGGTACCATTGATGATTAACTTTTTCTTCCAGTCTTTAACCTTTGTCTTAACTTTCCACCAATGTCGGACCATTCCTGCCTGAGATAGAATAAATGTTATGAAAACTGCTATGCTGTAAAGCACTATTAAGAGTTTGACCGATCCCTGGGTAAGAAAGACCATAATTAAGGCTGAGATGCCCATTATTAATATTCCGTTTTGTGTTACAAGTCTATCACTCAACGTTGCGAACCTGGTAGGAACCCATCTATCCAGCGCCATATTTGCAAGAACCCTTGGGCCATCCAAAAAACCTGTCTGTGCAGCTACAAACAAGAGCCCTGCTTCGGATACAAGAGTTGCTATTACGAAATAGTGACCTAAAGGTCCCCAGGAACTTGTAATATTCTCAAAAAGAATAGCATTCAGAGTTTTCCCGGATTCCGGAGAAACATGGTAAAATATATATGTAAGCATCAGTCCTGCTGCCATGAATGCCAGCGAAATCGCCATGAGATGCATGGTTCTCTTTGCTGTTTTTACCCTGGGTTCTCTCATTACTGGAACTGCATTGCTTACGGCTTCAATTCCTGTATATGTTCCTGCGCCCATGCTGTATGAATGAAGAATTATAAAAAGCAGTGCTGATATACCTGCACCGGATACTATTATGGACATTGGTTGCAGTATTGCTCATTACTGCTGGCACATTTGCTGCATGGAAATAAAGAGCATATAGTATTAGGATAACGTGGGCAATTATGAACAGTGCGAATATAGGTATTAAAAATAAAACTGATTCTTTAATTCCTCTTAAATTCAATATTATAATTGTCATAATTACAAAAAATGCAAACCCTAATTTGAACACCTGCCAGCTTGCTGGTAGGAAGCTTAGCATGGCGTCTACACCACTTGATATAGAAATAGCAATCGTAAGTACATAATCTATAAGGAGTGCACAGCCAGAAAGCATTCCAAGCGACGGGGATAGCAACTTGCTGGCAACCAGATATCCACCACCACCAGTCGGGAATAGTTCAATTATCTGTGAATAGCTAGTACTTATTACAAAAATGGTTAATATAATGCTCAGTGCTACAAATATGGCAAGGTAGATATTATCTCCCAATGCCAGGTATGCTTCTTCTGGACCATATGATGCAGAAGACATTGCATCCGATCCAAGACCAACCCATGCGAAGAGCGCTATTAAAGAAACTTTACGAAAAATATCAGTATCAAAAGGGTTACGTGGCTCTCCAATAATTAAAGTTTTCAAAGACTTTAACTTCTTATTAGTTGTTCCGTTATCTTGCATTCTTATTAGCCTTCGTTTTATTCTTGATCATGTCCGTGAGTAATTGATCATTTCCGAAAAAACGAGTACCTCTTCATTACTTACCAGAAATTTACAGAGGTGCTTATGCTTACGTTTTTCAATAACTCACGCCTGTTACTGGTTTTTTATCGTTACTAACAAAATTATAAAGACCTCAAATTCACACAAGATTATTCAACTCACAATCTGAGTTCTAGTATTTGGACTTGTTCAGTGTCTATAAATTTTTAAAAATGTTCCAAAAAACATAATGGTTTACCTGCTACTTTTTTGGGATATTACTTAAAAATTATATAATCACATATTGAATGACTCTGTTCCAAAATCCAGTGATTTTTGCATTTTTGATAGAAAATCTTAATTAGCAAGAAGAATCCAGTTCTTATCAAAATCGACATTCGCTATCTAAAGACTTGAATCACTAAGTTGTATTACGTGGATAGTGTCCATTTACAAAATCTAATGATTTTGAGTTTTACATTCATCACTAGATTTTGGTACTGATTCTGGGTGTTGTCATCGTAATAAAATACATATCTTAAACACTCTGAATCTTTAGCTATTCTTCTACAGAAAGTGTATTTAATAGAATATGCCCGTTTAAGTTCTCTTTTCCAAAGGCTACTTAAGCAAGTAGATTAATTTATTTAAGTCAAGCTTTTTTTCGAGGATTTTTATGAAAACAATAGTGATAGGGGCAGGTGAGGTTGGATATCATATTGCAAAGTTTCTTTCCGCCACACACGACGTAACTGTTGTTGAAAAAGATGAGAACGTTGCACGAAGGGCAGATGAACTCGATGTTCAGGTTCTTGAGGGAAATGGTGCAAACGCTGATATTCTCGCCAGTATCATTCACGATGCAGACATTTTAGTAGCTGTCACAGGCTTTGATGAAGTCAACATTGTTGCCTGTATGACTGCAAAGCTGATCATAAGATCCCACCCAGGATGGAAAGAAACAAAGACAATTGCAAGAGTTAGCAATCCTGATTATATCGATGTACCTGTAACCTCAAGGTCTCAGGTTGGAGTCGATATAATGATCTGTCCTGAACTTGCGCTCGCCTCGGAGGTTGCCGAGGTCCTTTCAAGTCCTTCAGCTATAGATACCGAACTATTTGCGGGAGGAAAAGTTCAGATGATGGAGTTTGCCATCCGTCCCGATAGCAAGCTTGTAGGAAAGCAGATTCAGGATCTCAAGCTTGATGATTGCTGCATTGTAAGTGCAATCTTTAGGAAGCAGGAAATCGTTATCCCTCATGGGAACGACATTATTAACGCAAATGACCATATGGTAGTTGTAGGCAAGCCCAGAGCTCTGGAAGAACTTGGTCGTGTTTTTGGAAATGTAGAGCCACACAGAAATCGAATTCTCCTTATAGGCTGCGGCATTGTAGGATTCTACCTTGCCAAACTGATAGACAAAGACGAGAGTGCCGACCTTAAGATTATTGAGTATAAGAAGAGCCGGTGCATAGAAGTGGCCGAAACGCTGGTAAATGCCCTTATTTTAAACGGGGATGGCACTGACGTTAATCTTCTGAGGGAAGAAAATATCGAAGATATGGACGTCGTGCTTGCAGTTACGGACAACGATGAAAAAAATCTTCTATGTTCGCTTCTAGCAAAGCAAATGGGAGCAAAGAAGGTTATTGCAAGAGCTGATCGCCCTGACTATGTGCCTCTTTTTGAAATGATCGGAATCGATATGGCAGTAAGTCCAAGGGAGGCAACCGTAAACGAAGTCCTTAAGCTTACAATGGGAAAAGGTATCGAAAAGCTTACCATGCTGGAAGGCGAAAAGGCAGAAATTATAGAGTACACGACCTCACGGTACTCAAAAATCATTGGAAAGTCTCTCGAAAAGGTCAAATTCCCTAAAGACGCGCTCGTTACTACAATAGTTCATAACGATGAGATTATCATACCTAGAGGAGATTCGGTAATTCGAGAAGGAGATAGAGTAATAGTTTTTGCGCTTTCTTCTTCAGTTTCGGCAGTGGAGAAACTTTTTAAGTAAAAGATATATACGAAAAATTCAAAAGGGTCTATCAGTTTTAAAACCGAGGACCTCCAATGAACTTTAGAGTTATTTTATATGCACTTGGCGGTTTGCTCCGACTCCTGGGACTGTTCATGTTAATCCCTCTTGGAGTTGCATACTATTATGGAGAAAGTTTAACTCCTTTTTTAGTTTCGATTTTTGTAACTATCATTACAGGTTTTCTCCTGCTTTATTATAAAACCAATGAAGAATGGATGCGTAAAGAAGGCTTTGCAATAGTTGCCCTGGGCTGGCTTGCAGCTGCATTTTTCGGGTCAATTCCTTTCATGCTAGACGGGATTTCCCCCTTAAACGCTGTCTTTGAATCCATGTCAGGATTTACAACTACAGGTTCAACAATTCTTACTGATATAGAAAGTCATCCAAAAGGCATCCTTTTCTGGAGAGGCATGATTCAGTGGCTTGGGGGCATGGGTATTATTGTGCTTTTCATTGCGATCCTGCCCAAACTCGGGGTTGCAGGTCGCCAGCTTTTTCGGGCAGAAGCACCTGGACCTACTGAGGACAAGCTAAAGCCAAGAATAAAGGAGACTGCAAGAATTCTGTGGATGGTCTACTTTGCAATTTCTGTTCTTCAGGTTGTTGTCCTCCTGCTTGCAGGAGTCTCACTTTATGACTCTATTAACCATACTTTTACTACAATGGCATGTGGAGGTTTTTCCAATTACGCTCTGAGTGTTGAAGCTTTTAACAGCCCTCTGATTGAGTTCATAATAACCTTTTTTATGTTCATTGCAGGTGCAAACTTTGCACTTCACTATCGGGCAATTTATATAGACAAAAAGTTTCTTATTAAAGACGACGAGTTTCGTTTCTATACAGGACTGATTCTTTTAGCAACAGGGCTTCTTGCTTTTCTGCTTTGGCGAGATATGGAAACAGGACTTTTTAACTCCTTCAGATTTGCCATTTTTCAGATAGTTTCTATCATGACAAGTACAGGGTTCGCTACAGCAGATTTCAATTTCTGGTCCGATTCTGCTAAAATGGTACTTATATTTGTGATGTTTATCGGAGGCTGCGCCGGTTCTACAGGTGGAGGCATGAAGGTTGTGCGTATCCTTATTCTCCTCAGGCGCAGTCGAGCGGAATTGTTCAAGGCCATTCATCCGAGAGCCATAAGAGCTGTTAAATTTAACAATAAAAATGTACCCGATGAAATTGTCAATTCCATTGTTTCATTTGTTGTTATATATCTGCTTATTTTTCTCTTAAGCACTCTGATTCTTTCGGTTCTGGGCATGGATATTATATCTTCATTTACTGCGTCCATAGCCACTCTTGGTAACATAGGGCCAGGTCTGAATGTCGTAGGCCCAATGGACAGTTTTGATCCTGTTCCCGCTCTTGGGAAACTAGTCCTGATTGCAAATATGTGGATTGGTAGGCTTGAAGTCTATACTGTAATTTTAATCTTTACGCCTGAGTTCTGGAGAAAGTAACCACCTGGTTCTGTCTCCCGAGTTCCGCCTCCCGAGTCCCGTCTCGGGAGGACGGTTCCGTTTCGCTCACTTCGCTCGCTCAAGCGGATTAATTTATGAATAAATAAGTTTTACTTGCCGAGTTCCGTCACCCGAGTCCCGTCTCGGGAGGACGGTTCCGTTTCGCTCACTTCGCTCGCTCAAGCGGATTAATTTATGAATAAATAAGTTTTACTTGCCGAGTTCCGTCACCCGAGTCCCGTCTCGGGAGGACGGTTCCGTTTCGCTTCGCTCAAGAGAGGCTGAAATGCAAATTAAGGTTATAATTCACAACAATTTATTTTTATGGAAAGAGAAATTGCCAGGGAAAAGGTTGGATAACCTCTAATATGGAAATTTCCTTTAGAACAGAATAAAAAAGTTTACTAAATGGCAGGTGCCTGGATTTCCAGGCGTTACGTCTTACTTTACGTTACATTTTGCTCTTTACAACTTCTTTTGCGGCATCTTTGAAAAGTACTCGAAGATCCCAGAGAAGTTTTTTATCGGCTTTAAAGAGAGCCTGTAACAGGTCAAGAAGGCTCATTCTCTCAAATTTCATGCCTTCTAGAGAATGGGCAAGTGAATTCAGGTCTTCATCGCTTAGATTGATAAAGCAATTCTTTACGATAAGGCTCATGTCAATGTCGTGTCCCAGGGTTGCTCTCCATGGTTTCTCATAAATTTCTTCGAGTTTTTCGAAGGAAACATCTCCTTCAGATATAGCTGTATATGCAGCTTCTCCTGCTATCTTTCCGGCATCCATTGCGTTAAGGATTCCACCGCCTGTAATAGGATCGGATTGGCGAGCAGCGTCTCCGATTAGCATCAGCCCGTTAGTGGAAGTTTTTTCAATGCTGCCTGAAACCGGAACTCCTCCGAAAACCATTTCGACTATCCTTGCATCGGGAAATTTCTTTTCAAGAAATCTGTCGAGATAATCTACAGGCCTTGGCTTGAATTTTCCAGCCTCACTCCCGAGAACTCCGATTCCGACATTGGCTTTTCCACCACCTTTCGGAAAGACCCAGATATAGCCGCCTGGTGCAATTTCGTTACCTACGTAAAATTCACAGTGGTGCTGGTCTATGTTCGCTCCAGCTATCAGGTATTGGGCACATGTTTCTATATCTATTGGCTTTAAGGAAGTGTCGATACCTGCCCATCTGCCTACCTTTGATTCGACCCCGTCAGCGCCTATTACTATCTTGGCCCGCACATCATATTCTTTTCCTAGATGCATGAGCCTGGCTCCCTTGACAAAACCGTCTTCAATGATAAGGCCAGTTGCTCTGGTTTTTACTCTAACTTCCGCTCCGGCTTCGGCAGCCTGTTCAGCAAGAGCCCGGTCAAACACTTTTCTCTCAAGAACGTAACCTACTTCTCCACCAGCGATTTCTTCTGCCATCTCTATCTTTGTACCATCCGGCGCGTAGATATGAGAAGCATTAAGGTCAGCGCAAATCCATCTTTTGTCAATTTCCACGTGTTTCTTGAGATATGCTTTGTTCACACCTTCGGCACAGCGTACAGGGTCACCTATCTCCTGGCGTTTCTCGATTAAGAGTACGTCCAGCCCTTTTTCGGCTGCGGTTCTGGCGGCAATGGAACCTGCAGGACCGGCACCTATCACTAAAACATCATACGTGTCCTTCATTTCATTACCTCAATTGCTCCTACAGGGCAGATGCGATCGCATATCCCGCATGTAATGCACGTATTTTCGTCTACTTCGACCCAGGTCTCTACAAGTTCGAGTGCTCCCTTAGGGCAGACTCCCACACAGGCACCACAGTATCCACACTTATATCTATTTATCTTAATGCTCACCAGCTCACCTGTACCTTTTAAACTTAATTTATAATGCTTAACCAGTAGATATCCTCTTTCTTGCAAATAGTGTGATATGGACCGAAAAGCATGACAGTATAATGCCACATTATTTCTACTGATTACTTCAATAGAGTCCTGAAAGTTCTACTTTAATCACATATTTTTAAACTTTTATTTTTCGGTCAATGAATCTTTTTTCGACTTTCTGAAGTCTAGTTTTCATCTCCAAATTCTTCCTCAGAAAGATCAGATTCAAATTAAGATTTACCCATTTTGTATGGTTACTCTTCCGAATAGTTTTCACAATTAATGTATTTGTCCAGTTAAAGTTATTGGCTCTATTGGACCAATGTATTCGGTATAAAAATTTCTTTCAGTTAATTTTTTCTCGAATATAAATATTTTGTATGGCACCTCTCTAAATTATATTTTTTCATTTTAATAATTATTGTCATGCTTTCCTTTATAGGAGAAATCAAGCTGCTTCTCTTTCCTGAATTTCCAGGGGTTTCTTCTCAAACTTTATATTTTCCCTATATTGTTTTGAATACCTTGCTTCTACTCCTTCTCTGTGAAAATTGTTATAAGTGCAGAAGGGAATTATCCTGCCATCAGGGGTAGCATAGTGGATTCCGCAGTGTTCAACCCTTTCCAGATCCAGGTTGTAGAGGTCCTGAAAGTGCATAGCTCCGAGGAAAAGTGATTTTCGATGGAACTGAGCAGCATGTTCTCTTGTACCGTTTTTAAGAAAATTAGTTATCAGGGAGACTATCTTAAGATCTTTTGGGCTTCTGGCTTCATTGATGTAGCGCGGAATATTGTAAATAACTTTTGCAAGTTTCGTTACGTTAGAACCTTGCCCTTCAAATTCTGGAGTAACGCTCTCAAGGAATTCAAGGAACTCATCCACGTCCACAAACTCAGTTATCGGAATTAGACTTCCCTCGTTCTCAAAGATATAAGTGGCAGCTCCACAGAGAGGATGAATTGTAAACTCGGGGAGCGGAACCTTTCGCACCGCACTCACGAATCGGATGACGGGAACTGCAGCAGATGCAGGATACCAGGCTGAACTGGGAATTTCTCCTTCGGTTTGTTCTTCCAGGAGTGATATTAGATCGGGAATTGTTATTCTCTGTTCTTTTCGTAGGGCCTGATCAATGCGGCCTGCGAACGCTACTGGCTGGAAGTTTACACCTCTCACTACGTCCCCATTTCTAGCTGCAAAGCGGACAATATCTCCAACCTGATGATCATTAACACCTTTTATCAGGGTGGGCACGAGCACAACACTATTCAGGCCGGTCTGCCTGCAGTTTTCAAGAGCTTTTTGTTTTACGGGAAGGGCATTAAATCCTCGGTTCTCCATGTATGGTTCCTCTGAGACTCCGTCAAAGGACAGATATACAGTATGGAGCCCTGCGGTCTTTAAAGCTTCGCAGTATTCCTGGCTTTTTGCGAGCCTGACACCATTAGTTGCAATCTGGATCTGTGAAAACCCAAGTTCTTGAGCTATTTCGATAATTTCCGGAAGGTCTTCCCTTACCGTAGGCTCTCCTCCAGCAAATTGGATGGCATAGCAGGGAACAGGTTCTTGATTTCGGAGAGTCAGCATCATTTCTCTTATCTGTTCAAAGTCTGGTTCGTATATAAAGCCACTTGCTCTGGCATTAGCAAAACACACCGGACAATTGAGATTACAACGATTGGTAATGTCGATGTTTGCAAGCAAAGTCCCGGTTTTGTGCCTGGAGCAAATTCCGCAGTCCCAGGGACAGCCACCGGAAGAAACAGTCTCATTATTGGTTGAAACTCCACTACCGACATAAGAATCGCGCCTGAACCTGTCGTATAATTTGCTGTCCGACCAGTAGACATCCGTGAAGGTCCCGTGTTCTGGGCAAGTTTTTTTCAGCATTATCTTGCCACTTTCTTCAAATATAGTGGAATCAATAACTTTTTTGCATTCTGGACAAACAGATTTTGTCTGTTTCATTAATACACTCCCACTAAATTTATTATAGAAGTAATTTACTTTTTTTAAAAGGTCACCCTTCTCAGGTAACCTTTCGCGATTTAATCCCATCAATACTTTCATATTTACTTTTTTATTATATTTTCTGCCAGAAGATCAATAAGAATATCCATTATATCCTGAAAGTCCTCATCCTCAATTTCATTCCTTAAGTGGATAAGGGAAAGAACCGCATATGTGGTTTCAGCAAGAATCCTGGCATTTTTGTCTATCAGAAGACCTGCGGCTGCCCACTCTTCAAAAAAAGGTAGAATCATTTTTACGTTTTCTCGATGAATATTTTTAATTTTTTCCTCTGAAGATCGGGAAATCGTCAGTTCAAGGTGCTCTTTTTCAATGTAAACTTTTCTCCAGACAGGGTGTTTATTCGCAATATCCAGTACATAATGCAGATAAGCCTTTATCGCTTTATCAGGTTCCTTCCTGTATTTCAGGAAGGAATTTTCTAATAAGTTGCCCTTTAAGGCTTCTCGCTCTTCCGTATATATCTGTAGAAAAAGATCCTCTTTGCTATTGAAAAAAGAGTAAAAAGAACTTTTTGCAATTCCAAGGTCTCTGGTAAGATCTTCAATGCTCGTTTTCTTTATTCCATATATGGCAAAGCATTCTTTACCCCGATCTATGATTTTGTTTCTTATGATCTCTCTTTCTTCAGATGTAAAAGATCTCACAGGCTCGCCTCTTCTGAAAATAGCCCATCCACATTTTTGCTGATTCTGTATATCCTTACTTCACTACCCAAAATCAAAAATACTAATCTCAATGAATCATTGGGTTTTTTATTCATAGCATAATAGGCATATTACTTATTTAAATTTACTGATTGATTAGTCAATCTTGAATTTACAGACAAACATATGTGATTCTGGTCAAGAAGATTGTTCTTAAATATAAACCAGTCTGACCCTTCCCCTGCTCATCTCAAGCCTGAACTTTTTGCTTATATAATCTTTCGCAGCTCCGCTTCCGTGTATAAGCAGTTCGACCAGATCTTCGGGCTCATCAATATCAGTGCCCGCAAAAAGAGAATCGTAGACCTCAATGCTCTGTCCTGTTTCTTCTGCAATGGAGCAATGCGTCAAAAAACTCGAACCGTAATACCTGACAGTGTACCTTGAAGGGTTTTTTATGAAAAGTGAGTTTGTACCCCCGCCTTTCCCAGGAACGATGCAGACGTCCTTTTTAGTCGAAATAATCTCTTTTACGTGCTTGGAGGACAGAAGTGGAAGGTCTGCCATAACAATAATAACTGGTTCCTCAGCCTGCTTAAGGTACCTGTTAAGAGCCTCATTCAGGTCGCTTTTATCCAGAAGCACATTAGCTTTCGTCATATTTTCAAGCCCGTACGTCGAAGGACTGAGAATATCGATTGTTCCTATTCCGGCTTCTTTAAGGGTGTCTATTACCTGATTCAGCATCAGTTCCACAAACTCTTCTCTCTCTTCCCGAGTCAGAACAGGAGACAATCTGGATTTTGCGCTGGCTTTTTTATAGGGAATTACGGCTTTCATCTGAACTCCTGAAAATCTAAGTAGGATATAAATATAGATATAAATATAAATATAGATATAAATATAGATATAAATATAATATAAATGAGTATTATACTAATTACCTGAAATTATATAATTAATTAAAACCTTTCCGGCCCGGAAAGAAAACTCGTTTTTCCTCGGTTCCGACTTGCAGGCACTTTCCACGTCTCTGGGTTATTCTATATCATTAACCACACTGAGAAAGGCACACAGGAAATAAGTAACTTTGTAAAACTCGCCCTCTCAGCCAAGGTTCAGTTTCTATTTTATAAATTAGTCCGCTTGAGCGAACGAGTGAGCGAAACGGACAACGCTCCCGAGTCTAAACTCGGGAGCTACAACGACCTGAATCGAATTCACTCCGTCCTCAAACCCAAACGTTAATCGGGGTTTTCGCTCAAGCCTTTTTTTAAAAAGCTTGTGATCACGCCGATAGGGTTTGGGGATAAGCTCAAATCCAAATGGTTATCAGGTTTTCGATAAAACCTTTTCTCAAAAAGTTTTCGCTCAAGCCTTTTTTGAAAAGGCTTGCGGGCAAGCAGTTTTTTGAAAAGGCTTGCGACTCGGAAGTTTACTCTCTGCTACCTATCTTTGTCTTTTCTAAACCGGGAAGGGAGCCCATCCTGCCAGAAAAATCTCGCTCCACTTTCCGGTACAGGGTGTCCCTCTGCACAGGTGTTCTTCCTGCCCCTTTTATCATCCATTCGAACTCGGCAGGCGATACATATTCCCCATTACTGCCCCCTGAAGCTGTAGAGATCTGGTCTTCCATAAGCGTGCCTCCAAGGTCGTTTGCTCCGCACTGCAAAGCTACCTGAGCGAGTTTCTTTCCTAACTTTACCCATGTAGCCTGAATATTTTTAACATAAGTATGCAAAATTACTCGGGAAATAGCTATGAGCTGAAGGTCTTCAAGCCCTGTGGTCGAGAATTTTCCGGATGCAAGCATCTTTTCCCCTATAGGGTTATTGTAAGGCAAAAAGGCCATAGGGATAAGTTCGGTAAACCCGCCTGTCTCTTTCTGAATTTCACGGATAATAAAGACATGGTCCAGACGCTCCTCAAGGGTTTCGACATGTCCGTACATGATAGTGGAATTGGTGGAAATTCCTGCTTTATGTGCTGCAGTTATGGTATCAATCCACTGCTGGGTGTTGATTTTCCCAGGACAGATAATTTTTCTTACTCTGTCGGAAAGAATCTCGGCCGAAGTCCCGGTAAGGGAATCAAGCCCACTTTTTTTAAGTCTGCTCAGGGCTTCTTCAACCGACATGCCTGAGATTCCTGCTGCGTAATTTACTTCCATAGCGGACAGGGCATGAATACACATATCAGGGAATTCGGCTTTTACAGATTCTATTATCTCAAGATAAAACTCCATGTCAGCTTCCGGAATGTATCCACCCTGGATGCATACCTCCACAGCTCCGGCTTTTTTCGCTTCTCCTACTTTTTCCAGGATTTCTTCAACACTCAGGATAAATCCTTTCTCTGTTCTGTAAGCACAGAACCCGCAGTTTCCAACACATTTGTTTGTGATATAGATATTCCTGTTCACCACATAGCTGACTACATCGCCTACAATACTGGCGCGCAGATTATTGGCGAGTTCAAAAAGCTCAAAAGGGTTTCCTTCAAGCAGGAGGAGAGCATCCTCTTTAGTACATTTCCCCTTATATGCCCTTTCAATTACGTCTTCTGGAGTTGTCGGTTTTTTCGCGTACATCCGATCATCCTTTTTAAAATCCATAATTTCCTGACTGTTGTTTTAATATCCAGCTTATTCTGAGACTCCGCATCCGGTAGTTCTTCCAGGGTTCCTGGAAGCCAGTTCACGTACCCCTTTGTAAAGGGTTGTCCTCTCTTTAGGGACCCTGCCGGCTCCGTAAATCATCCATTCCAGTTCTTCAACGGAAATACTTTCTCCATTAGGGGCTCCTGCCAATCTGGAAATGCTCTCTTCCATAAGTGTGCCTCCGAGGTCGTTTGCACCACAACTGAGAGCAAACTGGGAAAGTTTCTTCCCCAGTTTTACCCAGCTTGCCTGAATATTATCTACATGCCCGTGAAGAAGGATACGTGAGATAGCATAGATTTTCAGATCCTCAAGGCCCGGAGTAGCGTACCTTCCCTCTCGAATCATTTTTTCTCCAACAGGATTATTATAAGGCATAAAAGGCAAAGGCACAAATTCAGTAATTCCTCCAGTCTCTTTCTGAATCTCTCTGATAGTCAGGATGTGTTCTATTCTTTCTTCAGGAGTTTCGACATGCCCGTACATCATGGTTGCAGTCGTAGGAATTCCTGCAGCATGTGCCTGTGTAACTACTTTAACCCATTCCTCTGTACTGAGTTTTGAAGGGCAGATAATTTCTCTAACACGGTCAGAGAGGATTTCGGCTGCAGTTCCCGGCATTGTATCAAGCCCGCTTCGTTTCAGCTTTGAGAGGGCCTCACTTACCTTCACACCACTAATACGAGAAGCATGGTAAACCTCCATCGGGGAGAAAGCGTGAATATGCATTTCAGGAAACTCGGCTTTTATGGCTTCTGTAATTCCCTGATAAAAGTCCAGGCCCACATCCGGTAGAAGCCCTCCCTGGATACAGACTTCGGTAGCTTTTGCTCTCTCAGCTTCTCTAACCTTTTCAATAATTTCTTCTATGCTGAGGACTTTACCATTGTTCGTCCTGAATGCGCAAAATCCGCAGGTTCCCACACATCTGCTAGTAAAGTTAATATTCCTGTTCACGACGTAAGTAACCGTATTTCCTGTCGTAAGGGAGCGAAGTTCGTCCGCAAATCTGAAGAGTTCGAAAGGAGGTATTTCCAGGAGTAAGAGCCCATCTTCCTTTGTGCTCCTTCCCTTGCATGCGCGTTCCATAAGATCTTCGGGAATCTCAGTGTTCATTTTTTAATTCCTCCTCATGCCCTCTGTTCAGGGCTTTTTCCTGTAACCGTCAGTATCCGAGAGTTGTTCTATAAGTTCGCCTATCCGATCCGAGTACCACATTTTTTTTACATACCGAGGGTAAATTGGCAGGCGTTCTCTGAGCAAAATAGGATTCAGTTTCCTCTGTAAGTCCTTTACATCAGGCCATTCTGCTTCAGGGTTAATCCAGTCAATTGTCAAGGGGGATATGCCTCCCAGGTCAGTCACTCCTTTTGCGATAAGGGCTTTAGGGTCTACAAGGTTTGGGGCAACCTGTACTGCTATGTCAGAAGGAAGGATCTGTCTGGCCAGGCATATGGTATCAGTCATTTCTTCTATTGAGGGTGCAGGAAAGTTTTCCATGGGTGTTCCGGGTTTCGGGGTAAAGTTCTGGATAATAACTTCCTGGATGTGCCCGTATTCTTTATGGAGACTGGCAATAGCTTCGAGGGATTCGATTCTGTCTTTTCTTTCCTCTCCGATTCCTACAAGGAGGCCTGTAGTATAGGGAATCAGGAGTTTTCCTGCCTCCCGAATAGTATTAAGCCTGAGTTCAGGAAGTTTTCCCGGACAGTCCTTATGGGCTTCCAGGGTTGCCGTGCTCTCAAGCATAATCCCCATGCTTGCGTTCAAGGGTTTTAAAGCTTTCAGCTCCGAGCGCGTCATAATCCCTGCATTCGTATGAGGAAGGATTCCAGCATTGATTGCAGTCTCACAGAGAAATAGAAGATATTCAAGCGTGGAAGAATAACCAAGTTCTTTAAGCCACTTCCTGTACTCCGAAACCTCCTCTGCGTACTCCCCGAATGTAAAAAGGGCTTCGGTACACCCTGCCTTTACCCCTTTTTCAAGTACAGGAAAAATTTCTTCGGGCTTCATGAGTCTGGCACCTGGTTGTCCGGGCTCTCGACGAAAACCGCAGTAACCACAGCGGTTCCTGCAAATATTGGTAACAGGAACGAAAACGTTTTTCGAATAGGTCACAAAGTTGGGATTTTTTGGTGGAATGATAAAACACCTGATGGGTTTGTTTTCTGAAATTCAGCCTAGGATTTTCTTCATGGTTGCAGCTACACCGAGAGCTACGCCTTCAACTTCAATGCCGCCTTTTCTTTTGGCTCCGTCCCCTACAACGTAAAGTCCTGGAATAGGAGTCTCGTTACCAGGGTCCTTACCTGAGGCTGCCCTGTTTACCGGCCAGTTGTCATGGTATGACTGGGTAAGAAGAACTTCATATTTTTTATTGGGAAAGATTTCTTTAAGGTCCTGAAGCCCAAGTTCAATTTCAGCTTCGAGATTCTTCACGTTCTCAGGGGCTACATACTGATGGGACATTGTAAGGTGCTTACCAGGTGGAGCAAGTCCAGGATCGACCTGCGTAACCTCGTTTATCCCATTTACCCTTTTTGCATATGGGGTTAGAAGGACACCCGAATGCCCTACAAGCGGCTCGTCTGCAGCAAGACAAATCTTTATGCCCGCAGAAGGCTTCAGGGTTTCAAGTATTTTCAGGTATCCTGAATCTTTTTCTCCTGACAGGACCTCCTCACAAATGCATGCCGTTGCGGCATGTCCCAAATCGCTGATGATCAGGTCTGCTTTATAAGCTTCCTCACCAACAAGTACGCCTACGGCTTTTCCGTTTTCCACAAGAATTTTTGAAACCTCGGTCTCGGTATGGATCTTTCCATCGTGTGCAGCAATCACACTTTCCAGAGCATCGATTACTCCTTTGCATCCACCGATAGGAACACCTGGGCCGCCGAATCTGTACATATTTTCAATTATTTCGAAAATTTCTTCCACAGGAACTTCGTCACTTTTCAGGCTCAATGACCAGCCGCAGAAAGCATCGGCAAATTTCACAAGCCACTCATCCTTAAACTGAGACCGGATCCATGCCTGCAAACTGCTTCCTGTCGGGCGGTTTTTTCGCGTACTTACTATAAGAAGAGCGATTTTCAATCGGTCTTTATGCGAGAGAAGTGTGGAAAAATCGGTAAACGAAATATCTTTGAAGCCTTTCTCATAATCCTGGCTGCCTTTTTTCAGGGGCACGCGCACAGTTGTAATATCCGATCTTACGATCTTTACATCGGCACCGACTTCTTTAAGAAAATGGGCTAGAGGGCCTGCAGGTCCATGGGGCAGGATATGGAAAGCTCCGCTCGAAAGCTGGAATCCTTTGTAACTGAGGTTTGTAAACCTTCCTCCTGTGATAGGAAGCCTTTCAAAAACATCTACCTGGTATCCTGACTTTGAAAGCCTGGCCGCACTTAAGAGTCCTCCAAGTCCCGCACCAATTACAATCGCTTTCATACCAGCACCTCTATGGCCTTAACAGGGCAGTAGAGCACGCAGATGCCGCAGTCTATGCAGGCGTCAGTAGCTCTTGCCTTTCCTTTTACATCTATTGCTCCTTTTTTGCAAAAAGAAGCACACTGGCCGCACCCTACACAATTGTCATTAATCTTCATGCGATTCCACCAGTTTTTCTATCATGAAAAGACTTATTATAATGTATTGGTACAGTGTGTCCTCAGGATCGTACTTTATATAGTTAAACTGATGATTCTACTGTTGATTTCATTCAAATCTCGCTAAATACACAGATTGACTTCTACTCAAGATTTTGCAGCAAGATAACCGAATTTTATTAACCTTTTAGTATTTTTATTTTCGGCGAGGAAGGAAAAAAATTTTTAAAATAAAAGTTTTCAAGATTGTTTATATTATATATGAATATTTTATTCAATCTAGAATAATTAAAGTCTATATATACTTATTGTGCTTATATGAGCTTACTTATATATATTATAAATAATATTATTTATGTTTGGGGAACTGGAAAGAAATAACATATACATAATTTATATAACTCCGTAAACAAAATATGATTTTATTCCGATTTTCAAACATGTTCATATTCTAAAGACAGATTCTATTTATTTAAACTTAATATTTATATAATATTAATTATCTAGCAAATAACGTAAGTAACTTCTCATTCATTTACAGAGATTAGTATGGGGCGCTGTAATTTAATCAATTTTAATTAATCATTAATCTCACTCAACCGGACCTGTGCTGCCTGGAGCGGGAACCATCCTGAATTTCTGGCAATTTATGGTACCATCCAGGGTAAAGAAATCCAAACTTTCAGACAATTTATAATCCATTCAGGGTAAAGAAACCTAAACATTCAGACAATTTATAATACCATCCAGGGTAAAGAAATCCAAACTTTCAGACAATTTATAATACCGTTCAGGATAAAGAAATCTAAATTTTCAAGGTCAGGAAGAAAATGCTGTCTGTGTTCAGGGATCTTTTTACTGAAATTAAAGATCTCTGTGGACTCAAGAATTTATAAAAGGATCTGTGTCTGGACCGAAAACAATTCCATAAACACGGTTGTTCGGACGCGGTTTTGTGTACCAAAATCCAAAATTCATGTCATTTAATGCTGCAATTCAGGTTGCTGCATTTTAATAGGTGATATTAATGTCTGGAATAATTGATAGCTACATACCAGTTGCAATATTCCTCGTCATGGCACTTGTTATGCCTCCACTGACAATGTTTATGGTAAAGCAACTGAGCCCGAGAAGCAAGGCAGCCGGCAAATACACTACATATGAATCGGGATCGGTTCCTACAGGAACTGCAAGGATCCAGTTCAATGTTGAGTATTATCTTTATGCGATAGCTTTTGTACTCTTTGATATAGAGGTGCTCTTCCTTTACCCATGGATTACAGTCTATAAGGGTCATGGGATCACCTCAATTGCAGTGGTTGAGATGTTTGCCTTTATTTTTATACTGCTCTTCGGGTACGTTTATCTCTGGAAGAAGGGGGCTCTTACATGGGTGAAATGACGGAAAAAAAAGCGAGTAAATCCGATGAGACTTCGGAAGAAGGAATTCCCGGAGTTATCACAACAACAACCAGTGCGATAAGTGACTTACTCAAGAAAACTAAGGTTCAGGACTTGATCAATTGGGGAAGGAAAAACTCTTTGTGGTTTATGACTCAGCCAATGGGATGTTGCGGAGTTGAGATGATCGCTATGGGCTGTGCCCACTATGATACGGATCGCTTTGGGATCATTCCGAGAAACTCCCCCAGACAGGCTGACGTCATGCTCATCAGTGGCTACGTGACAAAGAAATACCTGCCTGCTTTAAAAAGACTCTGGGAACAGATGCCTTCTCCGAAATGGGTTATGTGCATTGGAGATTGTTCCATTAGTGGCGGCCCTTTCTATGAATCATACAGTACGGTCCAGAATATTGATGAAATATTTCCAATCGATGTCTTCGTTCCAGGCTGTCCTCCAAGACCCGAGGCAATGCTTCAGGGATTTGTGGAACTTCAGGAAAAAATCAAAGCCAAGAAAGACCTGGGTTCGGAGTACTAAGCTTACCGAGGTTCTTCTGAAATCTCAGAGTTATTCGAGGAAAAATTATGGATGTCGCAGAAATTCTCAAGTCATTAACAGATGCTTTTCCTGAGGCAATCTCCGAAGCAACAGCCGAATCCGAAATCCGTGCAAGGTCATATGTGGATAAGGATGAGGTAAGAAAAGTTTGTCAGTATCTTAAGGACTCTCTTCAGTTCGACCACCTCTGCTCAGTCTGCGGAGTGGACTACATAAAAAGGAATGAGCTTGAAGTAGTCTATCATATAGCATCATATAATCATCCTGTAGTTCTGACGCTTAAGGCCAGGCTTCCCAGGGAAAACCCGGAAATCGAGTCCATCGTATCGGTGTACTGGAATGCAAACTGGTATGAAAGGGAAACTTACGAGCTTTTCGGAATTTTATTTAAAAATCACCCGAACCTGAAACCACTTGTACTTCCCGAAGATATGATTGGAGAATGGCCCCTCAGGAAAGATTACGAGGGCTTTCCGAATAAAACTGCCAGAAATCTGGTGTGAGGGTGAAAAATGGAAGAGCAGCTTGAACCAAACGAGATGATCGTACACCTGGGCCCTCAGCATCCCATGCAGCCAGGTCCCTTCAGGCTAAACCTGAGGTTGAAAGGGGAAACAGTCGTGGATGCTGACATAGAACTCGGTTTCATTCATAAAGGTATTGAAAAGATTCTGGAGAATAAGACTTACCTCCAGGGAATCACAATCGTGGACAGGATCTGCTATCTTGTGGCTCTTGTAAACGAAGAATGTTTTGTAGGCTGTACCGAGAAATTACTGGGCATCGAACCGCCTGAAAGGTCTCAATATATCAGGGTTATTCTTGACGAGCTTACAAGAATTCAGAGTCATTTATTGGGTATGGGTGAGTTTGGAGAATTCATTGGTTTTGTCTCCATGTTCATGTACACGATCAGGGAACGAGAAGAGGTTCTGGGCCTGATTGACATGATCACGGGAGCCAGAGTTACTCACAGCTATCTCAAGTTCGGAGGAGTAAGGGACGACCTGCCGGATGGGTTTAAAGAAAAAGCACTATCTGTTTTCAATAATCTCAAAAAATCAGTAGACGATTTTGAAGAAATGTTTCATACGGACAGGATCTTCAGGGAAAGAACTGTCGGAGTTGGTGTCCTGACTGCTGATGTCGCAAAGAACCTTGGAGTCTCAGGACCTGTTTTGCGTGCAACCGGTGTCCCTTTCGATATCCGGAAAAACGAGCCTTATCTGGTATATAAGGACCTTGACTTCAAAGTCTGCACTGAAACCGCAGGAGACTGTTTTGCAAGAGTGCAGGTCAGGATTAACGAGATCAGGGAAAGTATCTATATTTTAGAACAGTGCCTCGATCAGATTCCAGGTGGTCCGCTCTTTCCTGAAGGTACCATGTATGGCAGGAGAACTCCTGTAATGAGAGTTCCTGCCGGTGAGGTATTCCACAGGGTGGAAGATCCAAGAGGGGAAATGGGTATGTACATGATCTCCGACGGTTCGGACAAGCCGTACAGAGTAAAGATCAGAGGCCCTTACTATCCTACCCTGCAAGCTCTTCCTCCTCTAATAATAGGCACGACTGTTGCGGATGTAGCATCAATTTCGGGCAGCATGGACGGATGTACCAGTGAAGCGGACAGGTGATTCTGATGACAATAGTAGTTCCTGAATATCTAGCTCCTTTAATCCCCTGGGTCCGTGGAATAGTAGGCCTTGTTCTTATAGGGTTTATTTTTGTCGGAGCAATGGGAGCTGTGTGGCTTGAAAGGAAGCTTTCTGCTGATATCCAGACAAGAATGGGACCCTGCCGTGTAGGAAAATATGGACTTCTGCAGCTTGTAGCCGATGCAATCAAACTTTTTACGAAAGAAGACTTAAAGCCGCTGAATGCTGACAGTTTACTTTTTAATAATGCTAATATTTTCATGCTTGGTTCGGTTTTTCTTATGCTTGTTGCCCTTCCTGTGGGTGCAGTTTTCATTAATGGGGTCGAGTACCCGCTTGCGGTCACCCAGATGGACATCAGTGTGCTTTACATCGAAGCAGTATCCGCATTATCAATTTTTGGAATATTTATGGTGGCTTACGGCTCAAATAACAAATACTCCCTGCTAGGAGCTTTTCGAAATTTTGCCCGAATGGTAGGATATGAAGTACCTCTCGGAATATCTGTCATAAGTGTAGCTGCTATGACAGGTTCGCTTAATATAGTAGATATTTCGAGTGCGCAGGGCCTGCACTGGAATATTTTCCTGCAGCCTCTGGGATGTTTTGTATTCTTTGTATCACTTATGGCTGACATGGGAAGACTTCCCTTTGACCAGAATGAGTCCGAAGAAGAATTGATAGCAGGGTGGATTACGGAATACTGTGGAATGCGTTTCGGGCTAGGTTTTTTTGCCGAGTACATCCACATGATCCTCGGTTCTTTCCTTGTAGCCCTTCTCTTCCTTGGCGGTTGGAACGTGCCAGGTTTTATTGCAAACAATTCCGTGCTTGGCCTTATCGCTCCAACAGGCTTCCTGATTGTAAAAGTTGTCTTTGTACTTATGGTAATTATAGGGCTCAGATGGGCTGTCCCGAGGTTCAGGATTGACCAGGTTGTTGACCTGAGCTGGAAAAAACTGCTTCCTCTTGCCCTTCTAAACCTTGTCTGGGCTGTAGGGCTCGGACTCTACCTGGGGGCGTGAAACCATGGTCCTTAAAAACATTAAATATGCAATTAGAAACATCACAAGACCTCCCGTAACCAGGATGTACCCGGAAAAACCCAGTGAACTTTCCGACCGGTTCAGGGGACTTCAGATACTTGATAAAAGTAAATGCATAGGTTGTGGCATCTGTGCCAATACTTGCCCTAATGCCGCAATTAAGATCGTAAAAGCTCCGATTGCACCAGGGAGCTCAAAACAACGCTGGTTCCCTCAAATTGACATAGGGCACTGCCTTTTCTGCGGACTCTGCATCGATCAGTGTCCTAAAGGTGCGCTTTCAAGCGGCAAGGAATACGCTAAAGGTCTTGTTAAATGGCATCACAAAGACCTGCTCATGACTCCTGAAAAACTTGCAAGGGAAGTCGATCTCGAAAAAGGTGATGAGAGATGATCGGGCTCGAAACAATAGGATCAGCCCTGGAAATGGCCGTCTTTGTGATTCTTGCTATCGCTACAGTATTCTTTGCAGTCTTCGTGGTAACTGCAAAGGATATTGTCCGAGCCGGGCTTTCCCTGATCATGTGCATGTTCGGAATTGCAGCTCTCTATGTTCTTTTGAATGCCCAGTTCCTGGGAATCATTCAGATTCTGGTCTACATCGGAGCAATAGGAGTTCTCATCCTCTTTGCGGTTATGCTGACAAAGCACGAGATCGGAGGTGAGCCAGGTGAGGATTAATCGCCTTTTATCATTTCTTGTAGCTTTGCTCTTTACAGCTATTGTGATAGTCGGGGCTTTCGGAACCTCCTGGAACACGGTTTCCGAACTTCCCCAAAATCCGGCTGACCAGAGTAATATAGAGGGCATTGGCATGCTGATATTTACTCACTATGTTGCGCCTTTTGAAGTCCTTTCAATTGTCCTGCTCGCCTCTCTCATAGGGGCAATTTACCTGGCAAAAGGAGAGGGTAACCGATGATTCCTTTATACTTTTACCTGGGGCTCGCAGCCTTGCTGTTTTCAATCGGACTCTATGGTGTAATGACACATAAAAACGGCATCAGGATGATTATGTGCATCGAGCTCATGCTCAACTCTGCAAACCTGAACCTTGTAGCTTTCTCAAGTTATACGGATACCCTGAACGGGCAGGTTTTCGCCATCTTCTCGATTGCTCTTGCAGCTGCCGAAGCAGCGGTCGGGTTTGCAATCTTCATGGCAATCTACAGAATGCACGATAAGATCAACCTTGATGAGCTAAACATCCTGAGGTGGTAAAAACGGCCTTAGAAGAACTTGCATTTTTAATCCCCCTGCTTCCGGCACTGGCTTTTGTTATCACCTTTTTCTTCGGCAGGAAAATGCCCTCAGGCGGGGCAATAGTCCCTATACTGGCAATTGCCGCCTCCTTCGTAATCTCTTTGGTGATTACGCTCAGGTTGCTGGCAAACCCGGGCGAGGTTATAAGCCAGTCCTATCCCTGGTTTGCAGTGCTTAATATCGGAGTGTTGATTGATCCTCTGGCCGCAGTAATGCTCTCAATGGTCTCCTTTGTAAGTCTGTTGATCCATATCTATGCAGTTAGTTATATGTCCGGCGACCCAGGAGAAGCCAGGTATTTTGCAGAAACCGCACTCTTTACCGCAGCAATGCTTTCCCTGGCTCTTTCGGACAACATCCTTCAGTTCTTTGTTTCCTGGGAACTTGTAGGGCTGTGTTCCTATCTCTTAATTGGCTTCTGGTTCGAAAGGCCATCAGCTGCAGCGGCTGCCAAGAAAGCTTTCCTGACAACCAGGGTCGGAGACGTGATGTTCCTTACAGGAATAATTGTACTGACTTCCGATCTACTGAAACTTGCAGGAGGCTTCCAGGACGGAACATACCTGCTCCGTTTTGACGAAATTTTCAGTTATATTCCCCAGCTGTCTGCACTTCATTCAAACATTTTCGGCTTTGAAGTAAGTCACCTTACCATTATCACCCTGCTCTTCTTCGGAGGAGCCATAGGAAAATCCGGTCAGTTTCCTCTGCATGTATGGCTGCCTGACGCAATGGAAGGCCCGACAACCGTTTCAGCTCTTATCCATGCTGCAACAATGGTTACTGCCGGCGTCTACCTGGTCGCAAGGACCTTCCCTATGTTTATTGCAGCTCCTGACTCTCTCATGGTAGTTGCCTATCTCGGAGGCTTTACTGCGCTTTTTGCAGGTACGATGGGCATTGTGATGAATGACCTCAAGCGTGTACTTGCTTATTCGACCATAAGCCAGCTCGGATACATGATGCTTGGTCTTGGCTTGGGCTCGGCAATAGGGCTTGAAGCAGTAGGCATTTCTCTTTTCCACCTTATCAACCATGCTTTCTTTAAGGCCCTTCTTTTCCTCTGTGCAGGCAGCGTAATCCACGCAGTAGGCACCCAGGACATGAGAGAACTTGGAGGCGTAAGAAAGGTAATGCCAATTACGGCTGCTACTATGACAATTGCAGCCCTGGCTCTGGCAGGTTTCGGAATACCCGGAACCTCAATAGGGACAAGCGGTTTCTTCTCAAAGGATGCAATTATCGAGGCTGCTTACCTCTTTGGAGAACACAGTAACAACTGGATTCCCTATGCGTTCTCAATTGCGGCTGCACTCCTCACTTCGATTTATATCTTCAGACTGATCTTCATGACCTTTACAGGGAAGCCAAGAAGTAACTACCACGGACACGAGTCCCCTGCTATTATGACAATTCCCCTTTCAATTCTGGCAATTTTTGCCCTCGTATTCGGTGGGCTGACAAAAACAGGGTTCATGGATTTCCTCAAAGAAACATTTGCAAACAGCTTCGTGAATCTTAACATCGGAAACCTTGCAGCCTTAGGCCGAAATCAGATCGTAGAGGCAGCCGGACATGAGTCTCTCTTTGTCCAGTGGCTTCCGATGATAGTAGCCATTGCAGGTCTTGCAGTTGCTTTTCTAATCTATTATCTCAGGATAATCAAACTCGGGCCGCTTGC
Source organism: Methanosarcina barkeri 3 (assembly GCF_000970305.1). Taxonomy (GTDB): domain Archaea; phylum Halobacteriota; class Methanosarcinia; order Methanosarcinales; family Methanosarcinaceae; genus Methanosarcina; species Methanosarcina barkeri_A. Next base: position 1,744,676 of record NZ_CP009517.1, on the reverse strand, counting down.
TTCTATGAAGAACCCGGTTTACAGGCTGCTTTACAAGCGCTATTACCAGCATGAAATCTATACTGAGTTTTTTTCACTCGGAATCGTATACGGAATCATTGCTTTTCTTTCACAGGTGCTTGATGTGATTATTGACAGCATTGTAGAAGGAATCGGAATTCTTACAGTCGGTGTAAGTGAGGAGCTCCGGAAAGTTCAGACCGGAGTTATCCAGACTTATGCAACTGCAGTAATTTTAGGTGTGAGCCTGCTGATAATACTTGTTAAGTTAATAACGGAGGTACTCTAATGCTGCCTGTAGCATCACTGTTGATTCTGGTGCCGCTGATTTTTGCAGCAGTGACCTTTTTCACAAAAACGAAAGAACAGGCTGCAGGACTGGCCTTTTTAGGGTCCCTTGCGACTCTTGGCCTTACCCTGTATGCCTACCTGAATTTTGACAGTAATACGGCTGCCATGCAGTTCTTTGAGTCGATAGAATGGATTCCCTTGCTAGGAGCCAAATATTCAGTTGGGATTGACGGCGTTTCCATGCCCCTTATCCTCCTAAATGCAATAGTTATCCCATTCCTGATCCTTTACAGCTGGAAGGAAGAAAGAGAAGCCCCTAACAGGTTTTACGGGCTGATTCTCACCATGCAGGCTGCAGTTATAGGAGTCTTTGTAGCCCTTGATTTCATGGTTTTCTATATATTCTGGGAGCTTACCCTGATTCCCCTTTTTTTCATGGTAAATATCTGGGGAGGAGAAAAGCGGGCACATGCGTCTTATAAGTTCTTTATCTACACACATGTTGCCTCTCTGGTAATGCTTCTTGGGATCTTCGGGCTCTTCTATGCCTCCTGGCAGCAGACAGGGGTTCCTACCTTTGACATAAGGGAGCTGGTTGGCCAGTTCCAGTTCTTGGGGTCAGGCCTGTTAAGGAATGCAATCTTTCTCTCAATAATTTTCGGGTTCCTGGCAAAATTGCCGATTTTCCCCTTCCACTCCTGGCTTCCGGATGCTTATACCGAAGCCCCGACCGCAGGCAGTGTACTCTTTATTCTGCTCAAAATAGGAGGATACGGGCTTTTCAGGATCTCACTTCCCATGCTCCCTAATACCGGTAACCCTGAGCTTATGATTACCGTTCTGGGCTTGCTTGGAGCTTTCAGCATAGTTTACGGAGCACTTGTGGCTCTAAGGCAGAAAGACCTCAAGCGTATGATCGCTTATTCCAGTTTAAGCCACATGGGTTATGTTTTACTGGGTTCGGCAGGTTTTGTTGCCCTTTCGGTTTCAGGAGCTATGTTCCAGCAGTTTTCCCATGGGCTTATAATGAGTATCATGTTCATGTCAGCTGGGTCGATCCAGACAGGTACGGGAACAAGGATAATCAACAATCTTGGAGGGCTTGCAAAGAAGATGCCGATGCTGGCTGTACTTATGATGGTCGGGTTTATGGCATCCCTCGGCCTGCCAGGACTTACTGGCTTTGTTGCCGAGTTCCTGGTGCTGGCCTTCAGCTATGTCAACCTTCCTGGTTTTGTCTTGCTTGCCCTTCTGGCAATAGTGATTACCGCAGGTTACCACCTCTGGGCAATGCAGCGGGTAATGTTCGGAGTTTATAACGAGAAGCTTGGAGATGTCAGGGACATCAGTTCTCTTCAGGTCTTTTCCATGGCAGTAATTGCCTTGCTTGTGGTCTATTTTGGCTGGAACCCGAATCCCGTACTTAATATGATGATTACGAATTCGGAAGCAATAGTAAGTTTCGCTGCTGCTCTGGGGGTTTAAAAAATGGAAAATTTAATGTTTCTTGCACCAGAAATCGCAGTTGCTGCAACAGGTCTGATAATACTTTTTATAGGGGTTTTCATGTCCCCTCGGACCAAGAATGTGCTGGGTTACCTGGCAACCCTGGGAGTACTTGCAGCTCTGGTCCTGACAGTCCGGAGTTTCGGGACCGAAGCTACAATGTTTTCCGGCACTGTCAGCATTGATGCTCTTTCCCAGTTCTTCAAACTGGTCTTCCTTACAGTTTCCCTGATCGTTTCGCTTGCTTCAATCAAGTATACTGAAAACAGTGACCATACCGAAGAGTTCTATACCCTGGTACTTTTCGCAACCCTCGGGATGATGGTTGTTGCTTCCTCAAATGACTTTATCCTGCTCTTCTGTGCTTTTGAGCTGGCAAGTTTTGCTACCTACGCCCTTGCAGGCTTTGAGAAACAGAACTCAGGGTCCCTTGAAGGAGCCATGAAGTACTTCGTAATAGGCGCAGTTTCTTCAGCGCTTATGCTCTTTGGGATCTCTTTTGTCTATGGGGCAACAGGCACTACCAGCATTCCAATGATTGCTGGAAACGTCTCTCTCCTGGCAGAAAGCCCTATCGGAATAGTTGCCGTTGTACTGCTCATTGCAGGCTTTGGCTTCAAGATGGCTCTTGTACCTTTCCATATGTGGGCTCCCGATGCCTATCAGGGTTCCCCTTCAGTTGTATCTTCCCTTCTTTCGGCAGGGTCAAAGAAAATGGGTTTTGTGGCAGCTTTCAGGGTTTTCATCCTGGCTCTTGCAGCCCTCCAGCCTGACTGGCAGTTCGCTTTTACAATTCTTGCAGTCGTAACCATGACCTTCGGAAATGTGGTTGCAGTGTCTCAGACAAGCGTAAAACGCATGCTAGCCTACTCTTCACTGGCCCAGGCAGGATATATTGCAATGGCTTTTGCGGTAATGACCCCAATGGCTCTTACAGGTGGAATCTTCTATACCCTTGCCCACGCCTTTATGAAAGGAGGAGCCTTTATTGCAGCAGCTGCAGTTGTCTGGATGATAACTACTCAAAGAACAGGAGACCTGCAGGTTCCCGACCACCTGGACAACTTCAGGGGCCTTGGAAAGAGAATGCCTCTGGCAGCCCTTTGCATGACGGTTTTCGTCTTTGCCCTTGCAGGGATCCCCCTTACTTCCGGTTTCATGGCCAAGGTCGTGCTCTTTTCTTCAGCCATTCAGGCAGGCATGGCATGGCTTGCGGTAATTGCAATTCTGAACAGCGCCCTTTCACTGTTCTACTATGCAAGGCTTGTAAGGTACATGTACTTCCTTCCCCCCGAAGGCAAAAAAATCGGCTTGCCTTTCCCATATGCAGCGGCTCTCCTGCTTGCAACTGCAGGCGTGCTTGTAATGGGACTCTGGCCTGAACCTTTCTTGCAGTGGGCAATGGAAGCAGCAAAGGTACTGATCTAAGGAGGTATGAGAAATGACAGATTGTGATCTTTGCGGAAAAGCAATCCCGGCCGTTATTCCTGTCCGGGTTTTTCGTTCCCGCCTCAAATTCGCCTATCCTGAGGGTATCTGGAAAGGGCTCTGTGAGACCTGCCTCGATTCTGCCCAGAAGACCTATCTAAGCATCAATAAAGACGAACTCTCCTGCAGGAGAAACAAATGCGTTCTGTGCGGTAAAAAAGGCAGGGTTTATCCTGTGGAAGTCCAGATTCCCGATTTCTCAAAGGGAGTCGTAATAAAAAAGGTAAACGTCTGCACAAAGTGTCTGGATTCGATCAATGAGACTTATATCAGGTTCAAAAGGGAGCAGATTATGGGTTCGGCTTGTGAACACGGGCATGGATACGTTCATGAACACTGAATAAAGGTAAAGCTGCTTTTTGCGGCTTTATTACTATTTTTTATCCTTTTTTGAAATAACTACTTAAAATTCAATAGAAAAATTTCTGTGAATTGAATTCTACAATTGTTGGTTATTGAGATTTTTCTTTTTCGCAATTTAGTAGTTATACTCATATGCTATGTCGAAATCAATGTCTTCAAGCTAATTTTAGGTAAGGTTGAATAATATCTTTTTTGTCTGTCTCTTAGTATATCTCTTTTAATTTGAGACTCGAGTTCAATCAAGCAGTTACTTGATTTTGCCGTAAATACTTTATATCAAAAAATTTATATAGTACAGAGACAATCAAATTTTTCTTACTACATGGATGCTTCAGGAAATTAGAGGTCTATTGCAGGACTTCCATGTAGACCCGACGGTAAAGTCGGTATTTTTGACAGATATAAAATATAAGAGTGAATCACCAGGCAAGGTGATATAACTGAGAATTAAAATTTATCTCATTATAATATATTCTCTTCTGATTATAAATATGGTTACTGCTGCAGCGAGTACTATTATTGTTGATAGCAGTGGAAATGAAAACTATACCTCTATACAGCAAGCTGTAAACAATTCTGTCGATGGAGATACAATATTCGTAAGTAAAGGAGTTTACGTAGAAAACGTAGACGTAGATAAGAAGTTAGCAATAATCTCAAAGTCGGGAAATCCGGAAGATACAATCGTTCAAGCTCTTAATCCAGGTGATCACATCTTTCACGTAACTGCGAATAACGTGACCATCAAAGGGTTTAGTTTGAAAAATTCCAGCTCAGGAAGTGGAATTTATCTGGACAATGTGCAGTATAACACTATTGCAAACAACCATTTACGGGCTAATGGGATAGGAATTTATCTCTGGAATGCTGCTAAAAACAATATACTGATCAATAACACCGCATCGGACAATATCTGGTCAGGAATCCGATTGTCTCCAGATGACAGTGAGCTTGCAAATAACAATACGCTTATTAATAACACAATGGTCAACAATAAATATAATTTTGAGATTTATACTGGGTATGAAAATGCTAGTATGCAGAACAATATCGATACCACCAATACTGTAAACGGAAAACCTATCTATTATCTTGTAAATGTTTCGAATGTTACTTTAAATTCTGCCTCAAATGCTGGGGCTATTTACTGTATCAACTGCCAGAATATGTCAATAAAAGATCAGTTTCTCCAAAATAACTCCCAGAGCATTGCTTTATTTAACACAAGCGATTCAAGGTTTGACAGCAACATCCTATCAAATAACGCCGTTGGAATCCTTCTGTTTAACTCAGATAATAACACCGGGTTGAATAATATTGTAGTTAATAATATTATTGGCATTGGAATAGTTAAATCCACTGATAATTATTTAAGTAACAACGTGGCAAATTCTAATATCGTTGGATTTGATGTTCATGAATCAACAAATACTGAATTAAATAACAATACAGCAAATTTTAATAAAGATAACGGCATAACTTTGAGTTCTTCTATACAAAATAAAGTAAATGGAAATATTGCAAATCACAATGGTGATGGAATTAAATTATTCAATTGTAGTAACAGTTTGCTAAACAATAATATTGCAAATTCAAACGAGTATGCAGGTATTGATCTAGGGAGCTCAAAAGATAACATTCTAACTGATAACATTGCAAATTCGAACAAGAAATATGGCTTTGAGCTTGCTGGCTCAGATAACAACACTTTGAGAGATAATATTGGGAATTCAGATATGGATCATTTACCAGATGATTCTCCTAATCGTACTTCTAAAAATGAGACTAAAGATCAGGGTATAGAAAACAAATCTTTCATTGATTCTACAATTTCCTTAATTTTATCCTGGATATATCCCAATAATTCTCCTGATAACGAGAGCAATAATTCGATAAGTAATTTTCTCGATAATATCAGTGATGATTCAATAAATGTCTACGTACACACAGGAGACTCGATCCAGCAGGCAATAAACAATTCGAGTTCCGGCGATATTATTGCTGTTGACCCGGGGTTATATAAGGAGAACCTTGTTGTGAACAAATCCCTTATCATAATTTCAAAGCCTGGAGAAACGACTGAAACTATGATTCAGGCTGCAGATCCGGAAAAGGACATCTTCTATGTAGCTGCCGACAATGTAACAATTAGCGGATTCAATGTGACAGGAACAAACAAGTCAGGCATATATTACACTGGATCGGATGGCATTATCGCTGGCAATGAACTGGTTTCTGACAAATACGGAATTTATCTGGAAAAAGCTGAAAACATTACAATTGAAAACAACAATGCATCTCAAAACGGGTGTGGAATTTACTTGAAAGACTCCAGCAGAAATAAACTGGTAAATAATGAAGTAAATTATAATTGGTTCCAGTGGGGAAAGTATAGAAACGGAGTTCTTCTCAAAAATTCAAATAACAATAAGCTAACAAATAACAATATATCAAGAAACTGGGATGGTATACGCCTCGAAAATTCTTCAAACAATGAACTGAGCACAAACGCAATTATAGATGACTATTTCTGTATTAGTCTTAGAGATTCAAATAATAATAAACTTCTTGACAATACCGTCAAATCAATTGGATATTCATTTGAAATCACACTGGCGAAATCTCATAACAATACTTTACAAGGTAATAGTGCAGGCTTTATGGCTGAAATTAGAGTATCGTCTGGCCTTGAGAGCACAAATAACACACTTGAAGGCAAGCAACATATTAGAAGATAAAATAGCCAGTTTTTTTGTCAAAGATTACGATTGAACCTGGTGTCTTGGCAATTTAATTTTAGATCACTTAGAGACTCTGAAACCTTTTATGTTGATCTAATCTCCAAAATATATTCCACAGTTAATTGTCATAACACTAGCTTTCTCAGAAATGTCTTAACCAACAGAATTTCTCGCAAAATATTCCCTGTTTACTATACTCTTTTTAATATATTTTATCTACTTTGATTATTTTAACCATCACTTCTGAATCCAAAATCGGATTGTATAAATTGGGTCGTATTCTTGTTAGAGTTTTCTCCCTCTTCCATAAATTAGTTTACTCAAACGGTGCCTGGAAAGGGCTCTGTGAGACCTGCCTCGATTCCGCCCAGAAAACCTATTTAAGCATCAATAAAGACGAAATCTCCTGCAGGAGAAACAAATGCGTTCTTTGCGGTAAAAAAGGCAGAGTTTACCCTGTGGAAGTCCAGATTCCCGATTTTTCAAAGGGGGTCGTAATAAAAAAGGTAAACGTCTGCACAAAGTGTCTGGATTCTATCAATGAGAATTATATAAGGTTCAAAAGGGAGCAGATTATGGGTTCGGCTTGTGAACATGGGCATGAGCACGTTCATGAGCATTGAGTTTTGAGTAAAGCCGCAAAATGCAGCTTTATTTTTCTTATTTTTTTCTTTTTAATATTTATTTTTACTCTGCAAGCCTCTCTGCATATTCTGCAGCGTAAAGGGCAAATGTGTCAAAGTCTTTCAGATTTTCAGCAAGCAGTTTTCTTAATATATCAAAATCCACTTCTTCATAAGCATGGACCAGGATATTTCTGAATCCAGCAGAAAAAGCAAATTTTTCTGCGAATTCTTCAGGAATTATTTCGTGCCTGCCAAGAATCCGAAATACACTCCTGTAATCTTCAGGCCTTTCAAGTCCCTCTTTTGAGATGATGATTTCTCCGATGTCAATAGCACATTCAATTGCAAGTTGAAAATTTCTCTCTACTGCGGAACGCTTTTCATAGTTGCTTTCAAGGTCTGAGCTTTCGGGATCTATTGATTTAAGGTAGTCTACACAACGCTGCATAAAGTTCAACTTTCTAAATAACTTATCTGCTGCTGACATTCCGAATATCACTCTTCTCCCTGATTCGTTTTAGTAATTCCCTGTTTAAAAAGTCTTCATGATACTTTCGGTCCAGGTATCTAGACATGACATACTGCTCCACGTCCAGTTTCAGGTCTTCATTTCTTACAAATAACGGCACATTGGGTCTTATGACTTCAAAATTAATAACGGGTGCAGCATCGTTCATCACCAGGAGGTCTACATGATCATTCTTGAGGAGGGTTGAAAGTTCTCCTATCAATTCCAGACGCTTTTCTATTCTTTCTCCTTTTGTGAGTTTGCTGGAAAGATAAACACCTATATCAATATCGCTTAACGGTCCTTCTGTTCCCTCTGCTGTCGAACCAAAAAGATATGCAAGTTCTACATATTCCTTTTTACTAAAAAATTCAGAAAGCAAAATATACAGAATCTCTTTCCCTATCTCGTGAATTTTAAGACCCATTGTATTTTCTCTATGTGCTGTTCTTTCAAATACGTTATGTTGTAAGAAGGAACAGGCATTGTAGATTGTAATCTTCGCAGGCGCACAATTCCGTTATTTGTCCCGTATCGGTTTTTTCTTTTCCTCCTCAAGTTCGTCTATCCTGAGGGTTTCTGAAAAGGGCTCTGTGCGATAAAAAAGGCAAGAGTTTACTCTTTGGAATAATAGGAAACTCAATTGATAATTCTGGATACAAAATTCAGATATGTAGTTTTGAATTTTGATGTCAATCAAGTATTAAAAAGACAAATCATTAAAAGACAGGTCATTAAAAAACAAGTCATTAAAAGACAGGTCATTAAAAAACAAGTCATTAAAAAACAAGTCATTAAAAAACAAGTCATTAAAAAACAAGTCATTAAAAAACAAGTCATTAAAAAACAAGTCATTAAAAAACAAGTCATTAAAGGACCTTCAAATCACTTAAATCTAATAATCTAATAGTTACAAATTCCTGCTTAACCTGGAAAAACTAAGGAAACTACAGAATTAACTAAAGAAAAGATGAACCTTTTTATATCAATAAACTGCTTTATAATTATTAATTTGTAAGAATAATCTATGGAGATTGATAAGTTGGTGACAAGAATTTTCCTCTGTCCAATAACCCGGCTAAATCTCAGTACCTGCCTTCAGCTTCTATTTTGTTTATATAATTCACTTATTACTTATTTAATTAAATAATCTCTTAGGTGGCTGTCTCACTCTCAATAGATTATCCGATAATTCAATTTCAGGGCAAAAATATGTAAAAAATAGGTATATGCAACCTTTAAGGTAATGTTCAGATTTGCTATAAATTCAAAGTTAATTTGTGTCTACTGAGTATAATTCCGTTCTTTCAATATCAATTCCAAACTACCAACTTCTTGAAAGTTATAATCTTACAGAAAATCGACACTCTGCCGTTAATTTCGATGCAAAGCACATAATCAGGGTGTTTGTTAATAGAATAGAGTGAGTCTCTGATAGTTGATTTTAAAGGCAAAGCAGATCTAACGCTAACGGAATAACAATAAATTCGGAAGAGTGTATAAACTGATATTATCATAGTCGGATGCATAATTTAAATATCTTAAGGTTGAAGGGAATCCACTAACAATATAAATATCTAACAAAACTTTAACTACAAATAAAAAACATGGGTATGCTGTTAATCTAACAGAGGAAGAGCATAAGAATGAAATCGTGGGTTATTTTAACGGTCTTTTTGTTATGTTTTATGGCAATGCCATCGTCGGCAACTATCGAAATTCCAGCGGGTACGGTTTCTTCTTACTCGTTAAATATTCCTGGGGAAACATACGTGCTGATGGGTGATGTCGATGCTTCAGCCACAGCGTTCTCAGTAGATGCTGACAACATAACATTTGATGGTAAGGGACATACAATTACTTTTGCACAGGACACTTCAGGCAGTGGAATTTTATCTTTTGGTAAGAACGGTATTGCAATCGAAAATGTCACAATCAATCAAATGAACAAGAGCATATCGTCTGCGTACGGAATATATCTGGCTGACTGTAATTATGTGAGTATTTTGAATGACACGATTGATGTATATAAAAATACAGGAATTTTTGTAAAGTCCGCATCATCACACGTAATTATCCGTGACTGTGACATTTCCTCAAATACCTATGGAATATTTGCAACTAACAGTCAATATCTAACAGTTAATGAATCTACCCTGAACTCAAAGAAAACCAATTCCATCCGTTTATCCAATTCGGGGTACTGCAATTTTTCGGGTTGTGAATGTAACTCTGCAAATACCGGTATAAATTTGAGTGATATGGCAAATAACAACACTTTCACTGATTGTACAGTTTCAACCGTTATTGAAGACAGCATTGTTATCACAACAGCAAACAATAATACCTTTTTGAGGTGTAATACGTCGGCTATTAGAGGAAATAATGGGATTTCTTTAGTCAATTCAAATTGGAATGCTTTCACGGATTGTGTTTCTACTGCTGAAAAAGGTTATGGAATAAATACAACTGACTCTTGTGATAATATCTTCAACGGATGCACTATCAGTGTTATTGAAAATATGCCCGTAATGATAACAAATTCTACAAACAAATTCTCAAATATGAGTGTTTCCTCTACAAGGTCATCTGCACCACATACTTCTAATCATATTTTGACTGTGGGAGATTCAATTACAAAGGGCGTAGGAGTTAACTACGGACTCGGATATGGATCGTACCTGAATGCTACTCTGAATGCATATTCTCCGACATGGTATGTGTCTAATGTTGGAATAGGTGGCACTACGGCAGCACAGGGTCGAGTTACGTTTCCTCAGTGGTTAGATATTTACAATCCTGACATTGTCTTAATCATGTATGGACAAAATGATATTTCTGCTGGGCGCAGTGAACAGGACATTATTAATGATATACTTTGGATGGCACAGGAAGCGAGAAACCGAAGCATCACTCCCTACATATTGACGACTGTGCCAATTTCAAGCAATAACTTCAAGCGTATATCGTTAAATGACAACCTAACTTCGCAAGCTGCGCTGGCCGGTATCTCGGTAATAGACACATACGACTCTGTTGACTTATCACCAGGAAACGGCGTACACGATGGGTACGATGAAAATAACTCACTTGATGGGGTACATCCGAATTCGGTTGGGTATACACTCCTGGGAAATTATGTCTCTAAACATATCCTAACATCTGTATACCCAAACTCTGATTTTACCGGTAATGTTACTTCAGAAAAAGCTCCTTTGACTGTTACTCTTACTGATAAGTACCGGCTTGCCAGTTTTATGGACTTGGAGCTCTGGATACGGCATGTTTTCAACGACGAAGTCCAACACATACATATTATGCAGGAAATTATGTTGTTAGCTTAACGGTAAAGAATGCTGTTAGATAACACGAAAATGATAAAGGACTATGTTGTTAGCTTAACGGTAAAGAATGCTGTTAGATAACACGAAAATAAAAAAGAACTGTGTTGTTGTGAATTAAAGTCCTTTTTGTTGTTTCTTCGGTATTTATCTTTGCAGGAAGTTGTCAAAATGGATTTTGAATTGAGAAAGTGGAAAAAAACAGATACTGAAAACTTTTTCAAGTATTCTCATAATACAAAAATTGCAAAAAATATGAGGGATTCTTTTCCCTCTACTTTAGATGACTGCAGAAAAACTGTAGAAAGCTTTAGCTTTAACGATGAAACACAACAATGCTGCAGGGCAATTGTTGTGAACGGAGAAGCTGCAGGATGTATTGCATTATTCCTTAAAAGCGATGTTTATTGTAAGAATGCAGAAATTGCATACTGGCTTGGCGAACCTTTTTGGGGCAAAGGAATAATGAGCGAAGCAATAAAACAGCTTTGTCGGACAGCTTTTGAACAGTACGACATTGTCCGGATATTTGCAGAGCCTTATGCACAAAATATCGGCTCAAGAAAAGCTCTTGAAAAAGCCGGATTTATTTTTGAGGGCATAATGAAGAAGGGTGTCTATAAAAACGGTAATTTCTTTGATTATTTCATGTATGCTCTTGTGAAATAACATATGACTTATCATTCAACACCCAACTTTGGCTTTTGAGAAAGAAAGGGGTAGGGTATTCAATAATCTTACAAGTATACTTTTTAATATATTCTAAAAGACAATCAATTATCATACTAGCCTTAAAGAGGGCTATTAAAGAAATGTCAACAGAAGCCATAGCTGGTGTATTGGAAATTCAACCAGCTATAGTTAGTAACCGGTTGGGAACAAGAGAGATTATTAGCTATCTAGAGGGCCTATTCCGGAAAGTTTATTCCAGAAAGCCTATCTCAGAAGATAAAAAGTTTCTTTTTTGTTTCTTTTTTATTATTAATCAACAACTCAAGTGACCTTAGAAGGAATTAGTATGCTCAGAATTCACGGTTATACTTTTTTTCATTTCCTAATCGAATGATCCGTACGATGAAGAAAACTAGTGTGCCAAATATAATTATCATAAGAATGGGTAAAAAAGTAATTGACAAAGGTTGTGCAGTTACGGTATGATAATTCAGGTAAAAGAATATAGTCAACATCTCAACTTTCAAGAATATAATTAGGTTCTTTGTACTGAGGTACACTGCTTCTTTGTTCTTATCTGTTATTTGAACGGGAACATTCCAAATCTGTGGGAAAAAAGATACTACAGTCATGAAACTATAAAGCAAAATACTTATGGCTGGTAAAATAAGGGTTTGATATTTACTTCCCCAGCTATCGATTTCACCCAGTGCATTATAATGCATAGGAACTTGTTGAGGAATTTGGTCCCACTGAATGTAAATAAAAGTTACCATACCTACTAAAAGTAGAAGCCCTATAATTTCCAAGGCAAGTTGGAGTTTAGTATACTTCAATTTCATAGTAAGATTCTCCTCTGAAGTAAAACACAAACTTTTACTACTTGCATTATTTGTCATATGTAGCATATTTTCAATGATAGTATATCAAAAATTCTATAAACTTTATACGTCAATACATTAATTATAAACACGCTACTTTGAACAACTGTCATGGATTTTTGCTAAAAATCCAGAGGAATTCTAATTTTTTATAGAACCTTTAACATACTGCCCTATTTTATTGTAAAGGAGATGAATTTTTCAATTGTACATAATACATAGGCAGTCCATAACGTTATGTACTTATTATTTACTCTACGAAAAGCTAAAAATGAAATAGGAGACCTTGTTAGAACTCTCCATTCAGTAGGCTTTTTTAAGTTTTTTAAGCTTTTTAGGTCTTTTAAGCTTTTTAGGTCTTTCAAGCTTTTTAGGTCTTTTAAGCTTTTTAGGTCTTTTCACGATAATCTCTTAATTATGAGACCATCTTGCAAAGTACGGCATTCCTTCTTTATACACACCAGTGATATTTTCTGTGGTAACATTTTCAGTATCAAATGATGGGTCTATAAACTGATTGTTTCCTATGTATATTCCTACATGGGTGGCAAGCCAATACATTTTGCCGTTCTGGCTGACGTCCTTTTGCCAGAGGATTATGTCTCCGGGAGCTGGAGAGGTTGTATTAACATAATTCGTATTGTTTTTCATCTCAGGTACTTTCAGGAAAAAGATGTCTTTAGCACCTACCTGGTTGTATACTTGATATACCAGGTGAGAGCAGTCAATAGCACTTGTGTTATTGGCTCCGTGTACGAACTCAACTCCTAGCCAACCTTTTGCGGCTTCTACTGTTGCGTTTTCGGAAGTTCCTATAGGAGCTGCTGCCCCAAGGGGTATGAATGCTACAAAAATAGCCAGAAGTACTGTAGTCGTTAACTTTTGTTTATTTATTTTCATTTTTTCTCATCTATATCGTAATTTTACTGGCCTAATTATTGTTAAGGCTTATTTATTATATATTAAGATAAATTTATTTCCTCTAATTATCTGTACTTAACGACGTTAACATAAATACATAACGGCAGTGTTCTAACTATTGCAAAACCGGAAAATTTGAAAAAATAGTGACATAAAAGGCTTAGTTTTGTAAAAATATATTGCAATCATCTTTAAACTCTAAAATAAATGAGAAAAATTCCGTTTATTGGGTTAAGATAATGGGATGTGTTATTTTGAGAATACTATAGAACTAAAACCTTAGTAATCTAAAAAGAATCTTCAATAACTTTAAAACAGGAACTGGCTAAATCATTTAGCCATATGCCTTTATATATATTCGGACTGCCAAAATTTTGATTTTTTGATGTATTTTTTCAATCTTTCCAGCCATACGCCTTCCATTCCGGACAAATTAGGAGCACGGTCAGCAAATTCTAAGACGATCCCACATATGGAGTATAGATAAGGCAAATAGTACCCTGTGTCATCTTCTTTTCTTTCATATATGACTTCATGAATAGAGATCCGCGACATTTTCGCCGAACGTGATAACTAAATTTTCATATTTTGCGTCAGTGTCTTCTACGTGTCGTGAAGTAGTACAGCCGTTTGTAATTTAAAGCCATCAGGGAATTTATTTTAATGATTTCATAGACCTGCCAGCAGTAGACCATAAAATAGTCGTTTCCTGCATAATCAAGTTGTTCAGCATTTGCTTTTGCACCAGATTCCATTGCTTACCTAACTGAACTTCAATTTGTGTTAATGCTTTCTGCGTCACTTGATTTTAAGTGACTTGGACAGTGCGTTAGTTTAAGCTTCCGAATTATTTATCGTCTGCTGTCACTTAAAGCCTGCCCTTAAATATTCAACTTTTCTAAATCTTTTAAGTTTATTGTCACTAAAAATTCGTTAGTAAAACACAGCAAGTTTACTGTGGGCAAACTTTAACACAGAGCCCACAACGAAGCCCTCCCAGTACATTAAACATATACTGTGCACACTTTTGCCTGTCAATTTCTCCATCCCGGGAGATAGCACCAGCAGGGCATATTTCAATGCATTTCAGGCATTTGCTGCATTTCTCGTTAATAAACGGTAGTAAAGTATCCTTTTCTCCTTTTTCTAGCGGAGCATTGGTCAGTATTGCGGTCATTCGAACTCTGGGACCGTAGTCTTTTGTAATAAGAAGATGATTCATGCCGAAGTTTCCCAGTCCTGCATGATATGCAGCATATTTGATGGACAGGTTTGCCTTAAGTGTCTCGCGGTTAGCATACCAGTATCCGAATTCACTTCCTTCTGTAGGCACAATAGTTGCTCTGTATCCTTCTTTTTCAATAAGTTTTGCAATTTGAAAAGCGACTATTCGAAGGGTTGCAGTTGCTGCCATAAGAGTGTTGGTATACTCGGCCCTTCCTTCTGGAAGAGTCTCGAAAGCTCCTCTCGGTACGCCAACTCCCAGGATTATAACTGACCGAACACTTGCCATCACATCCTGAGGTTTATTTCCTGTATATTCCGAGTTTTCAAAGCAAGCTGCATCTGCAATTCCAATAAAATCCGCGTTCATTTTAAAAGCAGTATTTTCTATCTTTTTTGTAAGGATAATCTCCCTCATACTTATCTCCTGTTAAACTTAAATTTGGGTTAAATCCGGGTTTACTTTGTTCTCTTTTCCTGGTTATAACTTTTAAGGTTCAATTTTTATTTGCTTGTCTTAAGGTTTAATTTCTATTTGCTTGTTTAAGGTTTAATTTCTATTTGCTTGTCAAGTTTTCCTATTTACAGGTTCAGGTTTTATGTAGAATGAAAGAGACATTTAAAAACAAGGAAACAGTTAATATATAATTTATTAATTTCATCTGTATGTTAATAAATGTCTTCGTAACAAGCTAACAGTCGGCTTAAAGTTTTCTTATTCTAAGACTGAGAGTCTATGTGAAATTTCCGTGGGGTGGTTTTGAAAGTTAATGAAAATGGAAAAAGTAGTTTGTAGAGATTTTAAAAATAACTAAGCTTCTTATAATTAACCTCATTTAGTTTGAATTGGATGTCAATGAATTGAATGTCAATGAATTGAATGTCAATGAATTGAATGTCAATGAATTTTCTTATTTATTGTTTTCAACTACTTAAACAAGTTTAAACTCCTTCTACCAAATTTAAACCTCGTTACTTTGTCAGTAGCTCCAGATTACAAATCTCAAATTAGAGTCTAGAATATAAACTTTTTAAATCCTGTTTATTCACGTATAAGCACTGGAGTACTTAGCTATTATAATTTTTTGGCCATATACCAAATATTTCCCAATATATTTGTGTTTCACCCAAAAGATATATCTGCCTGTTAGATGTTAATATCTAGAAATCAGGAGATCAAAAATGAGAAAAAACAGTTTTGAGTTTAACCGTGTCTGTTTTCTGGAACGCGAAGAATTGAATATTATATTTTTAAATTTGGCGTTCAAGCAGGTATGAAAAATAGTTTTCTTGCTTATTACTTTGATTTCTGTAAACAAAATTTGATTCAAAATTGCGGATTATATATGAATAACTCACAGGCTTCCGGTCATATCCCTGATCTTGATCTTATTACTTACTATAGTGAGAACTCTTACTCTTTTCTTTCTAGGGCCAGTCCCTGGATAAAACTAATTGGGCTTATTGCCATCATCTTAATTTTAACTATTGTTAAAAGTGTTGAAGTACTGGTGGCTCTGTATGCTCTTTTACTTCTTTTATATTGGCATATTGGACTGCCAATAAGAAAGCTATTTGACTGGTGTCTCTTACCTGTTTTGTTTGTTTTATCTTTAGTTATCTTATTGATGTGGAACGAAACCGGTGTACCACTGTTTTCCCTCAAATTCTTCTGGTTTTCCTTGACTTTAACGGATAATGGGTTATTGCTAGTGGTTAGGCTTTTGCTAAAAGCTCTTATATCAATGACATCTTCCCTTCTGTTTCTCATGACGACTAAATACGCTTATCTTTCAGTTCTGATTTACAGGATCTTTCCATTTCCCATAGATCAGATATTTTTGATGTCCTACAGGTTTCTTTTCATAACATTGGACATGGTTGATTCTATGATAAGGGCTTTTAAGTCGAGAGGTGGAGGTTTAATTAAAAACGTAGTCAGGCAAAGCCAGATCTTTGCGGAGATCTTTGCGCTTGTTTTTATTCGATCTTATGATCAGGCGGAAAGGGTGAACAAAGCTATGGAGTCTCGGGGATATGATGGAACATACACTACATCAACAGAAGTTCCTCAAATGAAACCTATAGACTATGCTGTTTTGTTGGTGTTTTTATTCGTAGTAACTTATCTGCTACTGTTTCATAATTCATCAATTTCGAGGTGAATGACTAATTTATGAAAAAACATATTGATCCAGTACAAAACCATGCTTTTTCAGAGCCTCATGAGTTAATACACATAGACTGTGCAAGTCATGTCTACCCAGATGGCAGCATTGGAATTCATGATTTGTGTTTCAGGGTTAAAGAGAATGAGATCGTTGCCTTATGCGGGGCAAACGGCTCAGGCAAATCGACCCTTTTGGAGCACCTGAACGGCCTGCTTTTGCCGTCAAAAGGTAACATATATGTCATGGGTCAAAAGACAGACTCTACAACAAAAAAAGATCTGTGGAAACACGTGGGAATAGTGTTTCAGAAATCGGATGATCAGCTTTTTGCTCCAACTGTCCTCGATGACGTTATGTTCGGCCCACTCAATTTAGGTATGAACAGAGGTGAAGCCTGGAACGCAGCAATGGAAGCTTTAAGGGCTGTAGGAGCTGAGAAGTTTATAAACAAAATTCCTAATTATCTTAGTGGTGGGCAGAAACGTTTAGTCTCCATAGCTGGTATCCTTGCCATGAAACCAAAAATAATTGCTCTTGATGAACCAACTTCAGATCTGGACCCAAAGCATGCCGAAATCATTGAAAACATAATCTGTGAATTAAAAGAAAAGCACGGCATTAGTATCGTCCTGGCTACACACGATCTCGACCTTGCTGCACGTATAGCTGATAGGGTCTGTATTGTTAAAGGAGGATCTGTAATTGCGGAAGGCAGGCCCTCAGACATCTTTTACAATATTGATTTGCTTGAAGATGCAGGGCTGAAGGAACCTATAATTGCACAGGTGTATGAAGCTCTCTGCGAGTTTAAGAAAATAGAGGTAAAAAGAAGGCCTGTGACTGTGGAAGAGCTGGTTAAATCCCTCTAACCTGAGAACAAATATAAACAGTGTCTAAAGAGCTCTAACATGTAGCACCTAAAAAGTTGTAGCATATAGCACTAAAAGCTATAACATGCATCATCTAAAAAGCTATAACATGCATCATCTAAAAAGTTGTAATAAGCATCATCTAAAAAGTTGTAACATGCGTCATCTAAAAAGTTGTAACACGCATCATCTAAAGAGCTCTAACGAACTAGTTTGAGTTCTATTTTCCTCAATTTGATTTATTACTTTCTAGCTAACTTGCAAAATTAAAATTTGGCATAATACCAAATTATTTGGTATTATGCCAAAAATTACAAAATTGATAAATCCAACAAATTAGTGTTACTGAAACCTGTTTAAAATCTGCATAGATAAAAAACAAATATTATAGGAAGTTCTCAAATGGCTCACATACATTTAGAAGACGGTGCTTTTTCCTTCCAATGGATTTCTATATGGTGGATTCTCGCTATAATTGTAGTCTGCCTTTGTATGTATTGGATGAAAAATGTGAAGAAAAGCAATGACAATAAAGTGTTAACTATTGCAGGGATGTGCACTGCTGCTTCATTTGCAATCTTTCAGGTAAATATCCCCTTGTTTGGTGGAGTTCACATGAATCTAACGCCTCTTATAGGTATTCTGGGAGGTCCGGCAGTAGGAGGGATAATTGTGTTCATAGTGAATATATTATCTGCAGCAATAGGACATGGTGGATGGGGGATGATCGGAGCGAACACTCTAGTCAATATAACTGAAGTTTCGGTTGCCTACTTTACATATCGCGGACTTATCAAAGCCAAATTAAGCTTGTTTTCGAGAGCCGGTATCGCTACTTTGGCAGGACTTTTGCTTGGTAACGTAATCATGATAGTCATAATATTGATCTCAGGTATCCAGGGAGTAACGCAGAGTCGTATGGATATTCTCTATGGGCTCTCTCTCCTGGCAGGAGTCAATATGGGAGTTGCTGTGATAGAGGCTGTGCTTACTGGATATGTAGTATCTTACATACGAAAAGTCAGACCAGATATGCTTTCGGAGGCTGAGCCACTTGTATGAAATAGATCGAAAGAAAAGTATGCTCTTATTTGGGTTATTGGTTTTGGCTGTTGCAGGATTAAGCTTGATTGCCTACCATATCTCAGGCCATATGGGCATAGAAGAAAGGTTTAATAGTGCTGTTGGGATTGAATCGGGTCCAGAGGAAGAAGAATCTTCAGGAATATTTGGATTTAATATTGAGGGCAACCCGTTATATTATGCGGTTATTCTTGTCGTCCTGATAATCTTATGTCTGATTATTTACATTAAAAAGTAGAAAAATTATCTGTAATTGTTACAACTTAACCTTATGACCTTTTGGCTAAGCGTTAACTGAAAATAGCCTATAAATTTATCTCTTGTTTTCCTGGATGGGAAGGTTTGAGAGATCTACTTTAAAAATGCCTTGCTCTAAACTTCCTATCTCTCTTATTTTTTCAGTCGCAATTAGATAACTATATCTGCCTTTATGTTTAGCTTCTTTACAGGGTACTGCAAAAACCCATACCTGATTATTTATCATAAACCTTGAAACTCCTAATGCTTTTATGTTTACTTTTTCAATTTTTTGATTATTATATAAAAGCACAAATTCAGAAAAGAGGTTTTACAGTTCCCATACGTATATTCAATGAACCTGTTTGAATCCCGAATTTTGTTTACTTCTGGTCAGTATCTTACTGGAAATCAAATAACATTAAAACAGATTAAAACTGACAAAATTCTGGCTGCTCTCAAAACATAACTGAAATGAGTTTTAACAGGTTCGATGGGAGTGGTAGTTAATGGGAGCACGCAGAACAATCTTTTTAGTGACCATTCTATTTATAGCAGGAGCAATAACAGACACGATTTGTGGTCATGCGTCGGCAAAGGAAATTACTGTAGATGATGATTCTGAAGCAGATTTCAGATCTATTCAGGAAGCAGTAACTAATTCGTATTCTGGAGATGTAATTTTAGTTTGTCCAGGAAATTATAACGAAAGTGTGGGTGTAACAAAGGAAAATATAAGTATCCTTTCTGAATCTCAAGATCCTGAGAACACTCTTGTTCGGTCATTTAAAATGGGTGCAAACAATACTACTATAAGTGGGTTTAGTATACAGGAAGGTTTAATTTTACGGAAATATATGCCTACTGGTGCCTTTGCTGGTTATAGTTATCAGGACCCCATTGAAAACTGTACTGTTAAAAATAACATTTTGAAACTTGGCATTGATGCTAAGGTGTGTCACAGCTTCATGGTTGAGAAGAACGTGATTCTAAGCTCAGGTGTCCGTATATCTGCGCCTGATGACGCCGTGATTTCTAATCTTAGAATTTCCGACAATCTAATTGTTGACGGAAGTATTGATGTTTATCGAGGACTAAATAATTCTGTTTTGCTTAATAATACTATTTTAAAGGGTTGCATAGATTTGGTTCAATGCAATGGCTACAAAATTCTCGAGAATTATGTTTCAAATGATCCAAACGCTGGCTCGGGGGGTATGGGAATTGCCCTTTATGACTCTGATTCTGGTGAAATAGAAAACAATAAGATTGTGAATTGTAGCACAGGCATGCATATAATGTCAGGTTCTTGTGTAATTAATAATAATACTCTAACTGATAATGGCCAAGGAATTATGGTTGGAGCATCGCTAAGTGGGCACTCTTTTTCAAATAATACAATCTTAAACAGCAATATAGGGATATTCTTAAGCGGTCCAGCTTATGTAGGAAACTTAGCAGGAGGAGACTCACTTTTAAATGGAGGAAACTCACTTTTAAACAATACTATTTCAAACAACAATATAGGCATATTTTTTGAATGCGATTCTTCAGGCAATCTGGTAGCCAGTAACAGGGTGGAACTAAACAATCAATATGGAGTCTGTGTCGGAGATGTCAGCTATGAGGTTCCATATAATGGAACCAATTGGTTTTATAATAACATATTTAATAATACTGTCAATTTCTTTAACGATGAAAGCAGCGACAAAAGCAACTATTATACTGCAAAGACAATAAACAATAAAACCGGAATATTTTTCGCTACCTGGAATATCACAAAAGTCTCAGGTACTAATGTTGTATGCGGTCCTTACCTTGGTGGTAATTACTGGGCAAAACCTGATGGAACTGGATTTTCCCAGAACTGCGTAGATTCGGATGAAGATGGAATTGGAGATTTACCCTATAAAATTAATGAGAATTATACGGACTATCTCCCGCTCGTATCTGTATCAACATCGCAGGAATCAATAATTCCCATTGCAAACTTCAGTACAAATATAACACAGGATCTTGCCCCAGTTGCTGTCCAGTTTACAGATCTCTCGAAAAATGCAATTTTATGGAAATGGGATTTTGACAGTGATGGAATATCTGACTCCACAAACCAAAATCCAGCTTATACATACACGACTCCGGGAACTTATATTATCAATTTAACCGTGAGTAACGGAAAAGACAAGTCATCAAAAAATATGGAAATAATTTTACGGGAAGCTGAAGTTCCTCCGTTAGCAGACTTCAAAACTAATGCCACAGCTGGTCAGGTTCCTCTTTCAGTTCAATTTACACAACTCTCGGAAAACGCAACATCATGGGTATGGGATTTCAACAATGATGGAACTGCTGATTCTATAGAAAAAAATCCGGTTTATGTATATGCTTATCCTGGAACCTATACTGTTAACCTGACAGTAGATAATATAAAGGGCACTTCCTCAAAATCGTCTATTGTAACAGTATCTCCTGCGCAACGCATAGATGGGGAGCTTATTCTCACCGAATATCTGATTACAACAAACAAATCAATCACGGGTGGCCCTGATATCTACAATGACTGGATAGTATGGCAGGATAACCGCAATGGAAACTGGGATATCTATATGTATGATCTCAACACTCGCAAGGAAATGAAAATAATCACCGGTGAAACTAGTCAGTACGATCTTGATATTGGCAGTGGCAATATAGTGTGGAATAATCTGCGTAATGGAAATCAAAATAAGATCTACGTATACAATGTCTCCGCTTCTAAGGAAACTCAGATAACCACTAACAAATCAGATAAGTGGCTTCCTGCTATCTATAAGGATAAGGCTGCATGGATTGATTTCCGCAATGGAAAATCCGATGTATACATGTATAATCTTTCTACTTCCAGAGAGATTCAGATTACTACCAGTGAATCCGACCATAAGTATTTTCCTAGTATATACGATGATAGAGTAGTATGGGTAGATGGAGATATTTACATGTACAATCTGTCTACTTCCAAAGAGACACAGATAACTTCCACTGAATCATGGAAGCAGAAGCCTGTAATTCACGGGAACAGAATTGTATGGCAGGATGAACACAATGGGAATTTCGATATCCACATGTATGATCTTTCCACTAAAAAGGAAACTCAAATCGCTAGCGGACGTGTAGGCTGGCCTGTCATTTATGGTAACAGAATAGTATATACCGATACTCGCAATTGGAAAACTGATATCTATATGTACGATCTCCCCACTGGAAAGGAGACTCAGATCACTACCAGCGGATCAGCGTCGGGTCGTGCAATCTACGGGGACAGGATTGTATGGGCAGATTCTCGCAATGGACTTGAAAACTCGGATATCTACATGTGCACTATTTCGAAGAAGGAATCAGAATCAAAGAAACCAGTTGCAGACTTTTCTGGATTCCCTAATTCTGGAACAGCCCCGTTAAAAGTACTGTTTACTGACAATAGTACAGGTGCACCGACTTCCTGGCTGTGGGACTTTGGGGACGGTATTAATTCAAAGCATGCGATGAATGCTACGCACACTTTCACAAAACCTGGAACTTATAACGTTACTCTAAATGTAACTAATACTGATGGCAGCAGTTCGATAATAAGGCCGGGTTACGTTACTGTAAAAAGTGAGTAACATACTTTATGAATACTGAAAACGGTCATAGCTGAAAGGTAATGGAAATTCTAACACAAAACTCTTGCAAAAAATTCATGTGGAATAAACTCCTAAACTACATTTATTATGAGACAGTCAGCGGGAATATGGTTACTTATAGCACTGGGTCTGCTCTTCGGCCTGTTTGCAGATTCGGGAGCTGCAGACTCTGTTACTCCGGACAACAGTGGGGACGTAAATCTTTCGGAACTCAGAGCTTTTGACCTGCTCTGCAAATGCGAAACAGGATGTATAATTAACACGGTTTCTCTTTCTTCCAGTGGGGGTTATATTGCAATTGGGGACTTTAATCATAATGTTTCTCTTTTTAGTTCCGGGGGGAAGGAACTCTGGAATTATACTACTGGAGATATTGTTTACACCGTATCGATCTCTCCAGATGGGTCTCGTGTAGCTGCAGGAAGTAACGATAAAAAAGTATACTTTTTTAACAGGGAAGGAAAATTACTCTGGAGTTACGAAACTGGGGGTAGCGTGAATTGCGTTGTGGTCTCTTCCGATGGTTCATATGTGGCAGCAGGCAGTGAAGACGGTAAGATTTACTTTTTTAATAATGAAGGCAGGTTATTATGGAGTTTTGATTCAGAAAATTCCGTCCGCAGTATAGCTCTCTCCATAGACGGTACTTACGTTGCAGCCGGAGGTTCCAGTTATTACATTTACCTCTTTGATAAAGAAGGAAATAATATCTGGAAACGAAAGACAGGCAGTGTAATTAATTGTGTGTGCATCACTCCACAGGCCAATTATGTGGCTGCAGGAGGTTCCAATTATAATGTCTATCTCCTTAACCAGAAAGGTGATTTTTCCTGGATACACAATCCTGCTTACTGGATTAGCAGTGTTTCCCTGACAAATAACGGCTCCTATCTAGCAGCAGGAAGTTTTGATGATAAAATCTACCTGTTTAACAATACAGGTACAAAACTCTGGGACTACAAGGCAAAAGAAGACATATACAGCATTGCAATTTCACCGGATGCATCATTCATTGCAGCCGGAAGCTGGGACGATACGCTTTACGTGCTGGATCTGGATGGGAATGAGTTCTGGAACTACAGTTGCGGAGGAAACATTAATAGTTTGTCTGTTTCTCTCGATAGCTCAACCCTTGCTGCAGCGAGTGATGACGGAGCAGCATATCTTTTTGAGCGAAATTCTTCAGTTTTTGCACGGCTCTTTGGAAATGAGTATTTCCTTTCAGGAGAAGGACTCGGACTGCCTTTAAAAGAAGGAATAGTAGTAACGGGAGGTATTGAAAACGTAGTTGAGACTGCTTCAGCTTCCTCAGGTGAAGTATCAGATGATATAAAAAGTGAAAACGATCCGGCTATAGAGAGTTCAGCCTCTGTAGAGAGTTCATCAAGGCTTTCGGGACTTCTTAATTTCTTTAAATATCCCATATTTCTTTTACTGGCAGTTTTTACAGTAGCTATCTACCTGAATAATCGAAAATTTAAAAAAGGAGTCGAGAAAGAAGAAGACCTGGAAGACTTTGAAAACCTTGATGATGAAAAAACACAGGCCTGAAAATCACCAGGATATCCAGAACCATGAGATTTCAGATATATGGATATGGAGGCGTAAACTTCCAGTTTTCTAATATTCAGAGAAGATTACCATACTAAGGAACTTATATCATAGTGTTTTGCAGTAAATTACCACATTCAGGAACTGATATCATAATATTTTGCAGTAATAATGACTCTGTTCCAAAATCCAGTGATGTAATGTAAAGTTCAAAATCACTGGATTTTATAGTTAGTCATAATCCTCATGACTATATTTCTGGGTTAAAGTCTTCAGATGTTGAATATTGATTTTGATGAAAGTCGAACTCTCCTTGCTAATTCAGATTTTCAATCAAGAAATGCAAAAATCATTAGATTTTGGAACAGAGTCATAAAATCTTTTAATATAAATATATTATCATCTTTTTTTATATAAATCAAATAGAAGTATAATTTATCAGTAGAAACATAATTTACTCAATAAGAAACATAATTTACTCAATAAGAAACATAATTTACTCAACAAGAAACATAATTTACTCAATAAGAAACATAATTTACTCAATAAGAAACATAATTCACCCATTATAGTGTTTTCTTTTCTACACTCATATTCTAACTTTTTATTTCTTTTACTTATTCATTTTACTAAAAGTACTCATATTGTAGAAAACACATACTGCTGAATATTTATTAAATATCTTACTTTTAGCAGCTTTCAGATTTCTTTACTTGCAGCTTCGGACAAAGTCCTTATGTGGAAGCCCGAACCAAGCTCATCTGCAAGCTTTTTACATTTTTCCAGGTCAATTTCGGGCACATTAACTACTGTAACCCTTATACTGATTCCTGCCTTCCTTGCTTCCTTAACGAAATCAAGTACTGCAGAATAAGCATTTTCATGAGTCGGTCTGCAGAGCTTATTGTATTTTTCTTCGGACTCGGCATTCAGGCTCACGGAAATAGAGTCTATTCCTGCGGCTTTTAGTTCTAAGACCACATCTCTTCCCGGATTTATCAATGCTGCCTGTCCGTTGGTATCTAACCTGACTCGAATATTCCGGCTCTTCAGCCAGCGTGTTACTGCAAGCACCACGTCGAACCTTAGGGTTGGCTCTCCAAGGCCTGTGAATACGATTTCCCTGTATTTTGAAAGGTTTAGCTCTTCAAGTGCTTCGATAACTTCCTCTGTTGTCGGTTCTCTTGAAAGCCTCAGGTCATATCCATAAACTCCGTCTGCAAAATTACGGATGCAAAAGACACAGTCTGAACTGCAGCGGTTTGTAAGGTTAATATAAAGATTTTTATGAGCTTCATAGTAAATTGTGTCCATAAAAGCAAAATTTCTTACATTCCTTATAACCATGACGTATTAATTCGTTTTTATCCTGGAATTGAAAATAGCCTTATATATAAGAATTTCTTATTACTTTACTTCTGCTTTTGGTTTATGACTCACGTTTTCAAGCAGAAAGTTTATAGGTGATCATGTACTTCTAAGGTTCGATCTGCAGCATTTAGCTAGCAGTATCTATATTTCAACTCATTCACTCTCCGCATTGAAGTCTAATAGTTTCGATTTAATATTTGATTTCAATGTTGACAGATATGTGTTTAAAAAACCTATGATTGATGAAAAATTGCGATACTCGCAATTTCGAAGGAGAATCTTATATGGCACAATTAGCTAAATTCGATGTTCCAGAAGAACTTACAAACAAAGCACTTGAAGCTCTGGAGCTTGCCAGAGATACTGGAAAGATTAAAAAGGGCACCAATGAAGCCACAAAAGCAATCGAAAGAGGCAATGCAAAGCTTGTCCTTATCGCTGAGGATATCGAGCCTGCCGAGATTGTTGCTCACATTGCTCCCCTTTCCGATGAAAAGAAAGCACCTTATATCTTCATTAAAAACCAGAAGGAACTCGGTGCAGCCAGTGGGCTTGGTGTGTCCTGCGCAACTGTCGCAATCGTAGATGCAGGAAAAGCAGCTGAAATGATCCAGGACATTGCCCAGAAGCTTGAAGCCCTTAAATAATCCTGATAACATGAGGTGCTAGTTATGGCTGATGAAAGCACAACCGGCGGCTTTGCTGCTGAAGTTATTGACGTTATCGGGAATACAGGTATGCATGGTGAAGCCAGCCAGATCCAGTGTAGGGTTCTGGAAGGCAGGGATAAGGGCCGTGTTATTACAAGAAACTGCGTGGGCCCGGTCCGTGTAGGCGACATCCTGATGCTTCTTGAGACCTCAAGAGAAGCGAAGAAACTGACCACCAGATAAAAAAGCGGTGAGATAATGGAACAGAGAAAATGCTATTTCTGCGGGAAGATGCTGGAGCCCGGAACCGGTAAGCTCTATGTCAAGAAAGACGGTTCTACCTATTACATGCACTCTTCCAAGTGCATGAACAACTTCAATCTGGGTAGGCTTCCAAGGCGTACCGAATGGACTGAGAAAGGCAAAATCCAGTTGAAGAAAGCATAAGAGTAGAATTGTCAGTTTATTTGTTCGAATTATTAAGGTGTGCATATGGAACAGACATACGTTATGGTAAAGCCTGACGGAGTCCAGCGTGGGCTGGTAGGAGAGATAATTTCCAGAATCGAGAAGCGAGGTCTGAAGCTCGTTGCCCTCAGGATGAATGTTATCAGTGAAGCCACTGCAAAAGAGCATTACAGTGAACATGCAGCCAAGCCTTTCTTCCCAGGCCTTGTCGGATTCATTACGTCTGGCCCTTCAGTTTCAATGGTAGTTGCAGGAAAAGATGCAATTCGGGTTATGAGGGCTATAAACGGGGCTACAAATCCTGTAGATGCGGCTCCCGGAACAATCCGTGGGGACTTTGCTCTGGATGTAGGCAGAAATGTAATTCATGCCTCCGATTCCCCAGAAGCTGCAGCAAGGGAAATTGCAATTCACTTTAAGGACTCCGAAATCGGGAACTATTCCAGGATCGACGAGGTCTGTCTGTACGAATAAAGCAGGTATATCAAAGCCTTTTCGTGTTTCTGGAACCTCAGGGCACGATTCCAGGCCTTTGTTTACCGGTACCTGCAATGTGGGTCCGTCAGGGTAAACCCGGACCCTTCTGGACCTGCAGCAAATAAGACGCGGGAATGAGAGAGGTTTTGCATATGGCCGACAAGAAAAATTTGAGGACTCCTATAGTCTGCGTGATGGGGCACGTCGACCACGGGAAAACAACTTTACTTGACAAGATCAGAGGTACTGCAATTGTCAGTGGAGAAGCCGGTGCCATCACCCAGCATATCGGGGCAACTGAAGTCCCAATAGATGTAATTATCAACAAGCTTGGAGACCCAAGGCTTCGGGATAGGTTTATAGTTCCAGGACTGCTCTTTATTGATACGCCTGGACATCATGCTTTTACAACTCTCAGGAGCAGGGGAGGCGCTCTTGCCGATCTTGCAATCGTTGTAGTGGACATAAACGAAGGCTTCAAGCCCCAGACCTACGAAAGTCTGCAGATCTTAAAGCGGTTCAAAACTCCTTTTGTTGTTGTTGCGAATAAGATTGACAGGATTAACGGCTGGGTTTCGCAAAAAGACCTGCCTTTTGCGGCTACTTTCAAAAAACAGTCCGAAGACGTTCAGTCCCGCCTTGAGACAAAACTCTACGAAGTCATCGGCGAGTTATACAACCAGGGCTTTGCAGCTGAAAGGTATGACAGGGTTACGAACTTCCAGAAAACCCTGGGTGTAGTGCCTGTAAGTGCTGTGACAGGCGAAGGAATCCCTGATGTTCTGATGGTACTTCTTGGTCTGGCTCAGAAATTCCTTGAAGTAAATCTGCAGTACAGTGCCGAAGGTCCCGGAGTTGGTACTGTCCTTGAGGTTAAGGAAGAAAAAGGCCTTGGTGCGACCCTGGACATTATTCTCTATGACGGCACTTTAAAAAAGGGCGATACTGTTGTTATCGGAAGCCTGGGAGAACCAATCCAGACAAAGGTACGGGCTCTCTTAAAACCCAGGGAACTTTCCGAGATTCGTTACGAGAGCAAGTTCAAGCAGGTAAATAAGGTTACTGCTGCTGCTGGTGTAAAGATTTCGGCTCCTGGCCTCGAAGGTGCGCTTGCAGGATCTCCAATAAGGGTTGCTACCGAAGAAACTCTTGATGAGATTGTAGCTCAGGTAAAATCCGAGATAGATGAGGTCAGGATTGATACCGGTTCGGTCGGGATCATGATCAAAGCCGACACTCTTGGATCTCTCGAGGCCCTTGTCCATGAGTTCCAGAAAGATGAGGTGCCTATCAGGAAAGCCGAGGTAGGAGATATCTCACACCGGGACGCAATTGAGGCTTCGACGGTTGAAGACCCGCTCTATTCGGTGATTATAGGTTTCAATGTCAAAGTTCACCCTGACGCCAGAGATTTCCTGCAGGAAAGCACTGTGAAGGTATTCACGAGTGACGTGATTTACCGTCTGGTTGAAGATTACCAGAAATATGTAAAAGAACAGCAGGAACAGGCTGAAAAGAAGATTTTCGAAACAATAATCCGTCCGGGAAAATTCAAAATCCTTCCTGGCTGCATATTCCGCCAGAGTAAACCTGCAGTTGTCGGCGTAAGAGTGCTTGGCGGAGTCGTGAGGACAAATGCCGATGTGATGCTTGAGAACGGAAACGTTGTAGGCAAGATCAAGGGCCTGCAGATCGAAGGAGATAATATTCCTTCTGCAGGAGTAGGCAAAGAGGTTGCAATGGCAATTGAAGGTGCAACCGTAGGCAGGCAGATCAAAGAGGAAGACGTGCTCTATATCAATGTGCCTGAGAGGCATGCTAAAGTTCTTGAGCACGAGATATATGATTCCCTTTCAACCGATGAAAAGGAAACTCTTGAGATCTTTCTTTCCCTGAAAAGAAAAGATAACCCTTTCTGGGCAAAATAATGCTTATAAGTGCATAATTATATTCAGAAATTATGTTCAGAATGCACGAAAGGTTCAGGTAAAAATTCCGGAACATCCGAGTAAGGTTCGGATGGAAAGGCAAGGCAAAGAAATTATTTAAAATAAATCTTATATTGGAGGATTTCACATGGCTAACTTCAAAGTTGTAGTTTCTGACCCTAAAGACGGGCGTGCTTACCAGATCGATTTAAAAGACGCTGAAGCAAATGCATTAATTGGAAAGTCAATAGGCAACGTTGTAGACGGTTCAATTTTCGGCCTGGCCGGCTACAAAGTCAAGATCACAGGTGGGTGTGACGGTAGCGGTTTTGTTATGAAACCCGACCTTCCAGGTCCCAGAAGACAGAGGATTCTGATGGCAGTAGGTGTGGGCTATGTCCCTAAACTTCCAGGACAGCGCAGGAGAAAGATGGTCCGCGGCAAGGAAATCGCCCCTGACATCGTTCAGATCAATGCAAAAGTCGTTGAGTACGGAAGCAAATCCATAAAAGCTCTTCTTGGCCTCGAAGCTGCAGAAGAAGCTCCAGCAGAAGCTCCGGCAGAGTAATTTTCAAGTTCCCGCCTGCGGGCGGGCTTTAAACACTTTCGTATTACTTTTTTGATTTCGCTGTTTTTTCTTTCTTTATAGTGTCTATTCTCATTATTTCAATAGAGATATTTCTATGCTTAGTTTCTCATTATTTGCCTTTTATATACTCTACTTTTCTATAGAAGAACTATCGATAGTGTGATTAATGCTATGATTGATACTGTGATTTTACAGATCTTCAGCACATTATTTCTATGTTAGTGTGCCAATTTTTCTGTAAAATCATAGTAACTATTCAGACTATGTAAAACAGAATTAATAGCCATTTTTATTTTAATTTAATTGACAAATTTCTGTAAATCGGTTTTCTTATATTGTTGTTGATTGACTGTGTTTCTTCCTTTTCCGTCTATTATTTTTGGATTCCACTATTTCACTAGAATCACTAGCAATAGGCACGTTTTGATGAGCTGAATAGTTACAAATCATAAATCTTAATAAATTGGTAGTTGGAGAATCCAATATCAAGAGAATTTCATAAAATCCCAATAAGTATCTTTATTTCACAAATCTGTGTATACCGATAACAGAAAATTCAGTTACCCGAATTTTGTTTACGTTGTGACCATTTTATTCCCAAAACCAGAAGTACCAGTAGTACTCCAAGAATTATACTTCCTTTTAAAATAGGAAGAATCGGATAATCAAGTATGAGGTAACGTACAAAAATGAAAACACATGCGATTACATAGAAAATCAGCAATCTTACAGGATCTTTTTGACCTGCTTCCGTGCTTTCATCATATATAATCTTTGATAGTACGAACCCCATAAATAATAAAAACAAAATCCAGAATATCTGATCTATGTTGTAAACCAAGGAAGCGTAGAGGTAAGTGATATACAGTAGTATTATAAGAATCAGAAGACGTAGATTTTTTTTAATAGAGAAAGAGATGCTTGTTTCTTCATTTTCATAAGGCTTTTTAGTTTTTTCTTCATGAGATTCGGATTCAAAAATATGACCTATTATTAAAGAAATTGATGGGTTCAATAATTGTTCTTTTTCTCTATACCATACCAAGAGTGAGAAATGGATTGCTGTAAAAATTAGGGGTAAAATAAAAACAATCTGGGGTTCTACAGAAAGATATCCTTTTTTATATAAATAAATAAAAAAAAGAAGAAAAACGAAATAAACTGCAGTTGAACGCCATAATTCTTGTTTTACGATATTGTCAATCTTCATAACCTGACCACCACTGTATTTTTGGGAATCTCAAACTTGAATTCGTTTGCTTCTAAACCTGTAATGATTAAAGTCTCATTCTTTTGATTAAAGTCTTTGACAATAAAATTTTCAAAAAAATTTGCAAATCTATTGTATGTTTGTAAAAAATTAATTAGAAACTTAGCTAGATTAATCAAACGTGGACTACTTATACCTGCACTTCAATACTCGAAAGTTTTTTTCTCAATAAAGGGATTAATAGATTATTTTAAAAATACAGTCTTTTTGATGGTAAGACCGAATTTTACAAGGCACCTAACTGCGATTCCGCTTATGATTTCATTTTTGAACTGTAAGATATAGGATGAAGCCAGGGACTACTAAGACAAGTATGAGAGTGTCTGCAAACTGAGTTAATGAGACCAGAGAACCACTCTCTTATATCAGATACTTGTTTATTTTTTGAATTGCTATAGTACAGCTATCGGAGGATTAATAGTCTGCAAACAGGAGTAAAGACATATCAAACTCTAAATTATCTTGTAGTCACCGGCTTTTCCTTTGAAGCATTCAGGATTAAGCAAAATTAACAGCCACTGCTTAACCCTAAAAACACTTTCATTGTCTAAAAATTCATAATCCTTTAAAAGTTTTATGTGTAATCTATCAAACAATCAAATAAAAGAAAATATCTACAGATCGGAAATGGGTTAATAAAAAACAGTTAGAGAGATTGGCCGGAAGTTTTATATAGAGCGGTTTGATGCAAATTATTTAAAATCTACAGCTAGTAACCAGACTTTTGTTGAAAAAGAACAGTTGATATGTTCTTTGGGATACTGTATTTTTCTATAGCAAAATCGGACTTTACGAGACCATCTGGTTTCAAAACTTTGTCATCATGCCTTTTTACCCCGCAAGACGGATGAAGTTAGCTTTTATTCTTGGAACTATATAGATTCAGGGTTTGAGAATAAGTAGATTGGAGAAAAAAGATCTGCCCAATTAAAAAGAATGTAATGAGATTGAAGCAGACTTTTTCAGGAACTTTTTGATAATCAGTATTTTTGAACCTTAATTTGACAGGTTTTACTAATTATTACAGTATTTTTCTTCAAAAAAATTGCATTGATACATGCCTTTGGGAAAAATAAAAGATGTCAAAAAATCAATAAACACGTAAGGTAAATTTGAATCGATGAAGAAAAAAGAAGCTTGAAGCCCGTTTATACATTATAATATGTATGCTTCTGTCAAAGTCGGATGATAAAGTAAGAATTCAAAAATAAGATAACACGGATTTTTGTGCCTTACTCGATATATTATATACCCTCTTTCTTTTCAGCTTCAGAGACCTTTGGACCCGAAAATCTCTTTTTTATCCGCTTCCCATAAAAAGCAAAAGCAGCCAAAATTGCAAGTATACCTGAGATGAAGACAAGAGGATTTCTACGATCCATGAATGGGTTATCTACCTGGACTCGTTCCATGGAATATTTTCTAAAATCTGGAGTTTTATTCTCCATGAACAGAGTTCCACTTTCATTTTCAAACCATATTTTTAAATTGTGACTACCGGGAGTGAGAACAAAAGGATTTTCGGGATCCAGAGGCCCAAAATCATCCAGATAGTAATAAAGAGTTCTGTTTGAGTCCATGGGATTTTCGGGATAACCAATTACATATTTTATCTCGTTCACAGAACTCTCTATTTCCTGATGAGGGGGCTCAGAACTTCTATTTTGCTTTTCCTCATTTACTACATTTATGCTCTCGGTGCCTCTGTTCCCATAACGGTCGGTTGCCAGAACCTTGATGGTATGTCCTCCTTCCGGAAGCGAAAAAGTCCTGCCTGATCGGAGATTTCCCAGGCTCTGGTTGTCAAAAAAGACATCCACAGTACTCTCGGGGTCAGAGACGTTATAGATGAGTTCAAATGAGGCTTCTGAAACTTTCGGATTGGAAACATTAACAAGAGGAGCCTGATTCTCATCTGGATCTGCCAGATAAATAACGCTTCTAGCAGCCAGAGCACTTGCATTCCTGATAACCGAAAAATCGACATTATCAACCGTATCACTCAACTCGTGGAAATTATCATGACTTTTGTAATTGTGGTGGCAAAGGACTACTGCAGGAATATGGTTTTCCCAAAAGATTTCATGATCTCCTCTTTCTATAAGTGCAGATTGAATTCTGATCCCTGAATTTTTTGCTTCATTTTCAAAAATATCTTTAAGCCAGGCATATTGGGGGAGATAGCATACGTAAAGAGGTTCGTTTCCCACGCAATCCACGTTAATAACCGCAACAATGTTGTCTTTCAGCTCAGGATGGGCTTTAACCCATGCCTGGCTGCCAAGAAGATTAGACTCTTCTCCGGAAAAAGCAATGAAATATATTGTCCTGTTAAACGACTCATTCTGCAATGTTTTTGCAAGCTCAAGCATGCAGGCAACTCCACCTGCATTGTCATCCACTCCGGTTCCGTTAGCCGATTCGCAAACGTAAGTATCGGACCAGACCGGCCAGATATAGGGCCTTTTGATCCTGGAATCAAAAAAACCTCGTAGGCCGGATTTAGGAGGTACAAGTATTATTGAATCATAGTGTGCGGTTACAAGAATAATCTCATCCTTAAGGACATTTCCATCTTTAACTCCCACAATGTTTGTACCACTCACATTCCAGTAATTGAAATTCCTTGTACGCACCCTTACGGAAAAATTATCAAGAGAGACTTGCAGACCTGCGTTTTCCATCTCATTTTTTATGAATAGAGAAGCTGCGGCAGCGTTTTTGCTTCCGATTTTTCTTTCCCCAAAAGAAGATATGACCCGGGTTGAGTTTTCGATTCTTATTTGGGAAATGTCAAACGGAACTGATGTATTATTGTAATGTATGCCGGAATCGGAAGAGAGTATCGTATCCGAGAATGCAAGAGCTGTAGGAAAAGATGCTGAGTAATGTCTGGTGCCCAGCAGGGTTAAGATACTTTTTATTGGAAAGATGGGATTTTCTCTATCGTTTAGTTGAGTATGGCCCGTAAGAGATTCTTCACTTAATTTTGAGAGCAGGAGAATTGTTTTGTCTGGACTATCATGCCAGCCAGAGTACGGGATATTGTATACAAGTCTTTCTGGACAATTATTTGTTCTATTAATTTCATAAAAATCAGAAGAAAGTAAATGGTAATCACGGACAAGTATGGTTCCCGAAAGTAAAACTAAAATTAAAAAAGTAATAAATATGTTTGTTAATTTTCTTCCCACATTCTCACCAAAAACTACTCTTTTCTCAAGAATATAAATGCTATTCCAAATATAACAACTATCAGGAAAGGACAGATAAACACTGTCTGTGAAGCATTCGTATCATGGATTTTGCCTTCCTTAATTTTATTATTGTAGATTTGGTTGGTAGGGCCTTCCGTTACGATACTTTCACTGTTATTTGACAGGAAATTATCTTTAACTGTATTATTGCTGGAATTCCTTATTATTGAAACTCCAGTACGGCTGTTGTTTGATATGAAATTGTTTTTGATCATATTATCGCTGGAATCAGTTATTTGAACTCCAACGAGGCTCAAAGTTACATTGTTACCTGACATTGTGTTGTTATTGCTGGACTCAGTAATTAGAATACCGTCATCACTATTTGAGACCATATTGTTTTTCAGTATGTTGTTATTACTGCCATCTTCAATCCAGATACCGTCTTCTTCATTCGAACTTGCATTATTATAACTCAAAACATTATTTTTGGAGCCCCAAAAGTAGATGCCAAAACGGTTGTTAAAAGCATCATTATTGATGAGATCATTGCCATTAGAATTTGTAAGACTAATGCCTCTCTCATTATCAGAAACAGTGTTGTTGTTCAGCATGTTATAATCGGAACTCTGGAGATCTATACCGACTATGTTGTTTGATAACTTGTTGTTACTAATAATGCTGTTATTAACTCCTTCGAGATGCACTCCAGCGATTGGAGATGTAACAATGTTATTGGCACCAGTAATTTTAAAGCCACTGATAGTTACGTCGTCCTCAGTCACATTGAAGATATGTTCTCCAGGATTGGAAGACTGAATTATGGTATCATCTGGATTGCCAGAGTTAGATTTTATGGACACGGATTTATTAACAATCACATTTTCCGTGAAGTTCCCACTGTAAACAAGAATTGTATCGCCATCTTTTACATTATTGATAGCTTCCTGAATTATTGTGTAATTCGCTTCATCATTTTTGCTCACTGTGACAGTATCTGCTTCTGCGGTGCCTGCAGTTAACATTAGACAAACAAACACCACTGAAAAATAAACTTTAATTTTCATATATATCACTTTAAGAAATGGTATCCAAAAAATTCAAAGGAAGGTACAATGTAACCTTCCCTATAAAGCCTTCATTGATTAGCTATCAGTCAATTATAAACAATTGCTGAACCATCGTATCCAGGAGTACCATTTAGGTCAACGCCTTTAACCTTGATTTTCCAGGTACCTGCTGTTAGGTCATAACCGGGATCATAGTTGAAATCCAAATGAGTCTCAGTACCATATATAGTGTCGCCAGCTACCTTTGTGCCGTCTGGCTTGATTAATTCTATACTAATATCACCATTTATATCAAGAGTGTGTATATTGGATACTAGCACATCTGCTGATACTCTGTCCCAGCCCTTTCCAGACGGTACAGTAAAGTAGTAGGTATCTGTGTTTGAGGGCTGACTTAAATCCCCACTAATATCTATGTACAATATAGGGGACAGGATTCCGACATATCCATCTTTAGCATTCTCCACTACATTAACAGCTTCTTCTGCATTGGCTGCCGGCATAAAAGCCATACATATTAGGAACATTGTCAAAAACAATGTTCCGGTGCCAAATTTCTTTGTGATCATTTATATTCACCTCTTTACTTTTATTCAAGAGGCAAGAAGCAAACTTTAAAATAGTTATAAAGTTATACACTTCATGCCTTCGGGTATGCAGGGTTCAGCATTGCTCTCAACTCTACTGAACCCTGTAGAACATTCCCACTTATTTAGTTTTGGAGAATCCTTTATAAGTTTTCCGGCCAATCTCTCTAACTGTCAGAGATCAGAGAATCTTTACAGCTCTAAAATGAGCTACAAAAAACAGTTAGAGAGATTGGCCGGAAGTTATATATAGAGCAGTTTGATGCAAATTACTTAAAGTCTACAGCTAGTAACCAGGCTTTTTGCTGAAAAAGAATGGCTGATATGTTCTTTGAGATACTGTATTTTTCTATGGCAAAATCGGACTTTAAGAGACCATCTGATTTTAAAACTTTGTCACCATGCCTTTTTACCCCGTAAGACGGATGAAGTCAGCTTTTATTCTTGAGACCATATAGACTCAGGGTTTAAGAATTAAGTAGATTGGAGAAAAAAGATTTGCCCAATTAAAAAAGGACTTAATGAGATTAAAGCGAATTTTTTCAGGAACTTTTTGATAATCAGTATTTTTAAAACCGGATTCAAGGTTATTTTATCCATATTTTTCAATCAAGTTTTCATAAGAAGGATTTACTCTATAAATGATGTTTTTTCCTTTTCTTTCTTCATTTATGAGTTCCACTTCTTTAAGAGTTCTCATATACCAGCTAATTGTAGCTCTGGAAACTCCGATTTCATGTGCAAGAGCTGAGTTTGTATTACATTTTCCATTTTGTATTTCTGAAATTATTCTTTGGTTTGTTACGTTTTGAAGAGCAGAAATAATTTTTCTTTCTTCTTCATCATAAGTGGAATTATTTTCGAAATATCTAATTTTTCCGCCGTCTTTATGGACTTCAATTTTATTCTGAACTTCCAGAATATTTATGTGATGCCTTACTTTTCCCCTGACTAAGCCGGTTTTTTCTACAATTTCACCAATATATGCTCCCGGTTTAGTCCTGATATACGTATAAATACTGGACCTATCAGGATTTTCTAGTATATTTCTTTTTATCTACAATTTTGAATCCCAGTACCACGAAAATGAGCTTTGTAAAGTACAGAATTACATCTATTATTGATAATATATGCATTGCAGCCAGCCAGAGCAGAAACTGCCAGTAAGGTATCTGAGTGACTTCAAGTTCAACTACTTTTTCTCCGTTAATTGAAGCTCCGGCTTGATCACCTGGAGCTGGACTTACAATATATTCTGTAGCTTGCGCTGTTGTTGTTAACAGAAAAAATAGTAAACAGAAGATAAGCTTTTTTTCAAGCTTAGTGCTGGTAAACATTAAATGTATAGCTCTGTGTTCCACTAATAGACTCCCCGTATACCTTGAACTTCCAGGTTCCCTGTTGCACATATCCCTGGGAGGGATCTATATTGATGCGTATCCTACCATTTACGCTTCCGTCAGAGTTATCGCTGTAAGTTCCGAGTTTGCTTCCTGAGGGTGTATAAACACTAAGAGTCAGGGAATCACTTGTATCTCCCCAGTTTAAATCAACTTCGAGATAATTCACTCCTGATCCCACATTTACATTGTTAGTTATTGTTTGCCCCTGACTTATGGACTGAGTTAACAATATAGAAAGGAGATTTTCTGTACCAGAAGAATTTTCTATCCAGGAGCTAACAATATAATCTTTGTCCGCGGAATCTAAAACAACTTTATTTTTCGAGTTTTCTGCGTATCCTTTTTCGGCAGAAACCGTAGGGACTGCTATCAATCCTATAATAAAGCATAAAATCAACATCTTACAGATTTTCATAATAACACCAAAATAAATTAGGGATTAATACATATATATTTTCTGTAACAGCTTTAAAAATGTAAATATAATATTATATAATTATAAATTACGAAATTTATAAATAACTTGATAAAATTGTGAAGACTCCTTTTATAAGGATATTTTCTTCAAAAAAAGAAAAGTTGTTAAGGCTATTTCATTTTCTGCATTAAGATTAAACCGTAAGTTTTATAAGCTGGATTTGAATTCTCTCCAGAATATTCGGAACAGTAACTGTAGACATAGTGCTATAGTTATTCTCTCCATGAGTCTTAGAAGCCTCAGTATTTAGTAGCAGAAACGCAACAAGAGTACACCGTTTCTAAGTGTTCTCTTGTTGTCATTTCCTTTCACCCCGTGATGTACTCCAGAGACAGGATTAAGTAAACCTCAAAACTTTTCAGAGCTAACTTAATTAAGCCTCTGGTCATTTGGATTTCAATGGTTTTTTCAGAGATATTGAACTCCATAATTTAATACTAACATATTCTATATAAAGTGAAAAGTTTTTAGCCAAATAATTAAACTATCTTTTGCATACAGAATCAATTCTTCAAAAAGCAAGGCAAAAAACCCAGTTGCAGGTATAAAGTCATACCCATATTGCAGGAAGTTCCAGAAAATAAATCTTGAAGAACTATGAGTTTAAGCAAAAGATGGGATTTAATATCTTCATTTATTTGAACGTTTTTAAAATGTTTTGTCCTGAAGTAAATCCACTTTTAAGAGAATTTTAAATACATTTTTTCAATTGCATCCCTATAAACAGGATTTATACTGTATATTGTACTCTTTCCCAGCTTATTTTCGTTAATCAGGCCTGACTCATTCAACTGCTTCATGTACCTGGTAATTGCACTTTTGGAAACTCCTGTTATTCGGGCAAGGTCTCCATTGGTGTTGCATTCTTCCTTTAATATTTTCAGAACTATTTTCCGGGTCATCTCATTTTGAAGGACTGAAATAACCAGTTTTTCTTCCTCACTGTATGTAGAATTATTCTGGAAATACCGGATCTTTCCGCAGTCATTGTGGGCTTCAATCATATTTTCTGCTTCTAGAATCTCGAGATGATATCGAAGAGATCCCCTGCTCAGGCTCATATCACTTGCAATCTCGCTGATACACGTCCCTGGGCAAGCTTTAATGAAAGCATATATGTATTTTCTCTTTAGAGTTCCAACAGTACTTGGATGGTCAGCAGCTCGAAATCCGAGTATTATGAAAATGAACTTTGTAAAGTATAGAATTACGTCTATTATTGATAAGATTTGCATCGCAGCTAGCCAGATTAGAAACTGCCAGTAAGGTATTACAGTATCTTCTACTATCTGTACATCTTCTCCAGCTATTGACTCCCCAAATTTATCGCTCGGAAAAGGACTTACAGTATACTCTGTAGCCCTGGCTGTTGTTACTAAAAGAAAAAATAGTAAACAGAAGATAAGCTTTTTTTCAAGCTTAATGCTGGTAAACATTAAACGTATACTGTGTTCCACTAACCGATTCTCCGTAAACTTTGAACTTCCATGTTCCTTGTTGCACGTATCCCTGGGGGAGATCTATACTGAGATATTCTTTCAGTCTTTTTAACATTTAAGTTATATTTACTTCATTTTATACTCCTTCAATACTAAAAATTCAAAATAATATTCTGAAACTAGGGCTGTAAAGGTGATCTGCGAACTCTTTTTGAACAATAACTCCAGTATTTCTCAAATCTACCGTCATAAAGAACTCCTCCTGATAACGAAAAAAGCCAGGATTAAAAATGTGGTAATTCCCCTGAACCCTGGAATTTGGGTTTCAGATCTGGTGAGATTCTTGTTTCCAGAATCAGATGATGGTTCAGGAACTGCTGACTTAACCGGAGACGCTGAGGAATTCTCTTGCACGACAAGAACTTTACTTGCAGACCTATGTCCTGTTTTGCTGGCATTTATCACATATCTGCCTTCATCAGGACAACTGTAGTTCAGGAAGCCTGAACTATTTGTAAGACCGATTTCTTTTCCATTAAGAGTCAGTAACGCATCTGCAATCGGTTCCGACATGCAGCGAATTCTTAGCTGGCAATTTTCTTCTACAGGTGTCAGGAAATCAATTGAGAGAGGGTCTTCGTATCCTTCGAGTTTTATTATGAATAGCCCTGTGAATCCATATTGAGATACAAGCAGTCTGCTGCCGTCAGGACTCCAGCCTTCAAGAAACCTACCGTCTTCAGCAAGCTTTATTTTTGTCGATCCATCCGGGCTTGCAGCAAAAACAGAACCTGATGAAACAAAACTGATAAATTCTCCCGAAGGATGCCATTCGTAGTCGGTTATTGCGGATGCAATAAGACTTTTTTCGCTTCCGTCGGGATTTATTGTATAAAGGTCATCGTCCTGTGTAAAAGCTATTTTATCTCCTTTCGGGCT
Organism: Methanosarcina barkeri 3; assembly: GCF_000970305.1. Taxonomy (GTDB): domain Archaea; phylum Halobacteriota; class Methanosarcinia; order Methanosarcinales; family Methanosarcinaceae; genus Methanosarcina; species Methanosarcina barkeri_A. The sequence goes on along the minus strand of NZ_CP009517.1, from coordinate 1,704,675 downwards.
CCAGCTAGGTTTGAAGATAATATACCCTGGAAACTCTTGAAGAGCTTTTACATTTTTTCCTGTAGATTCAGCTATGTATATAGTTACTTTGTCAGAGTTTATAGCACTGAAAATCAGTTTTTTTCCATCTTGACTAAATTCGAAAACATCTTCACTTGGGGAAAATTCTTTTGAAAGCTGAACTCTATCTGTCCCATCAACCTTAATTGAATAGAGACTGGAGTTTTCATCAAAATAGAATATTCTGCTGTCATCAGGGCTCCAGGCAACCAGAATTCCATTGTCATTAAGTCTCTTCCTGACGGTCCCATTTTCATTAACTGTCCATAGTCCATTTTCATTTTCAGGCTGGCCAGTAGCACTATATGCTATTTTTTTGCCGTCATAACTCCACAATGCAAACCCTACATTATTAGACACATCAGTAAGCTGTTGAAGTATTAAGCCGTTTGAGTCAAGTAAATATAATTGATAATTTAGAGGGATAGTGTCTTGATCCATCAATGCAAGAGCTTTTGTGCCTTCTGGGTTCCACATCAAATTATTCTGCCATTCAATATCCAGAATATTTTTCCTGATTTCGTCAACTGTTGTATAATTACATTTACCTGCCGTCTTGATTAGCGTTTTATCTGGATCTGCAAATATATAGAAGTCCCTTACATTGAATATATTTGAAAAAATTACGATTCGATTTCCATCTGGACTCCAGGATGTCATGCCCAGAGTCAGGGATCCTTCATTCGTATTGTTTGGAGTTGATGCGAGTTCTCGAATTCCACTTCCATCTGCATTCAATATATATGTTGCATGAAGGGTGACTCCTCTCTGACGGTTGATTGATTCTCCTACTTCTAGTCTACTGCCGTCAGGACTCCATGAACCTCCAATTACAGGTCGTTCTTTAAGATTGGTTCCTGAGGATACTACAAGGTTGTCAAAATAGGGTTTCACTATTTGTGATATGGACGTAATTTTTTCAACGCTCACACTAAGATTTTCAGGTGAAGCTGCAAGACCTGTAGATATGCTTAAGATTAGTAATATTAAGAGCAAGTTTATTTTCAGTATTCTTGGCATGTAATCCCTCGCAAATTTAAATTTATTGCTCCTCAACTTTATTCAATATGATGAAAAGTTATAACTATTCGGCCTATATGAAACTACTTCATTCATTATCGTCTTAAATTTAAATGAGCGAATCTATATGAACTAATTTTTAAATTGTTGCCTATTGACCGTTCTTTTCTTTTTGCCAATGTGGTAGCAAGATTTTTCCATTTTATCTGACTCAGCATCAATCGATTGATCTTTAAATGTAAAAAGATAGGCTTCCTACCTGAAATTAAAGTTTTATTCCGGTAGCATCAAAAAATGCATCTTCCAATGAGAGAGAGTTTTCTATAAGTTTGAAAACCTGGCCTCCACTTTCAACAATTAACCTGTTGATTTCCGGTTTGACGTCTTTCCTGGAGTTTACGAAAATTTCAAGAATATGTTCGGCTTTCAATTCGGTTTTTACGACAAACTCCATATTCTCGATTAAATAAATCATCTCAGCAGAGAGATTGTAGACCCCAATCGTAATAACCCCGTTTGACTCAAGGTGACGAATTTTTTCAATTGTGCTTTCAGCTATAAGTTTGCCTTTATTCAGAATTCCTACATGGGTACAAATCTCCTGTATTTCCAGCAGGTTGTGGGATGAAAGAAATATTGTGATTCCTTCATTATTGCACTCACGAAGAATTTGCCGGATTTGCCGGATCCCAACAGGGTCAAGGCCATTTGTAGGCTCGTCAAGAATCAGTATTTTTGGATCATTCAAAAGAGCCTGCGCAATTCCCAGTCTTGTTTTCATACCATGGGAAAAATATCCCACCCTTTTGAACATTTCATTGCCAAGCCCAACCTGGTCCAATAAAACCCTGGATTGCTCCAGGCTTTCTTTTTTACTCAGACCTTTTAATCTGCCGTAATAGACCATGTGGCTTAAGGCTGTCCTTTCGTCGTAAAAACTGGAATCCTGGGGAACCAGACCCAGAATCTGTTTAATCTTTCCTGATTCGGAAGACAAATCCATACCCTCAACAAAAATCTGTCCTTGCGCAGGTGTTGAAAGTCCTGACAGCAATTTTATTGTAGTCGTTTTTCCGGCACCATTCTGGCCCAAAAAACCGTAGATACTCCCTTTTTCTACATTCAAGGAAAGATTTTCCAGAACAAAGCGAGAACCGTATTTTTTGTACAGGTTTCTGGTAGAAATAGCCAAGGTAATTATAAATCCCTCCGTTTAATAGCCAGCAAACTCATAGACAAAAAGACCAGCATGTACAGGAACATTGAAAACAGGCTTTCAAAAACCGTGAGGTATCCAGCCCCAACCGGGAAACCTGTCATCAGATCTATATTTTTAGCACCGTAATAGAAGGGGGTGAGATATTTTAGATAGTTATCATGTCCCTGTAAAATGAAAAATATCAAAATTCCAAGAAAGACCGCAGACATTGTAAATGAAACTTTGTTATTTACAGACAACGTTGAAATGAATAAAAAAATACTTATGAAGCAGCCCAAATAAAGGCTTGAAAGAATCCAGAACAAAACGATATTTTTGAGCTGAAAGGTATTACCCTCAGAATACTGATACATCAAGCTTATAAGTGCAATTCCAGAGGAAACAGAGATAAATACTAAAAACAGAAAGAAAAACTTTCCTAAAATGAAAGATGATCTATGAACCTTGGAGATAATGTATCTTGCCGATCCCGTTTCGATTTCGCTGCTTACGATATCAAAAGATGTTATCAAAATAATAAAAGGTCCGATAGACAATACCACCATATACGAAATTAAAGAATATGGAATGCCTTTGGAAATTGGAAATAAAAAGGATATATACGTACTGTAGTGCATTGCTAGGAAACAAAGAAAGACAAAAATTCCACCAAAGAGCCATACATATTTGCTTTTTGAACCTTTGAATGTTTCATCTTCCCCAATGATCTGTATTTCCGAGAAATTCATAATCCTTGACCCTCTTTATTCCTGCTCAGGTTGGAGGTAGCAAATGCCGCAAAGGATCCGATTATTGAATAAAAAAAGACCATAATAAGCAAAATTCCAACAAGAGCAGATAAAGCTATACCGCCATATTGCAACGCAATCTTTCCATCGGAAGTAAGCAAAAATACTAAAATCCAGCCAATCAGGTTATACATAAATATCGAAAAAAAAGCATATTTCTCCGAGCCTTTGCCTATAGTTTTACCAATTAGTATACCTACAATAAATGCACCTATAATTCCTCCGTACGTTTGATCAAGCCCTAAAAATTTAAAAAATCCGAATAATACAAGCCCAATCACTATTCCTATAAGCAATGAATTCCTAGTTTTCATAATATCACATTTCAAAAAATATTATGGTTTCAAAACCAGCAAAAGAGATCTATTAAAAAAATTCTAAGCAGACTATGTCATATGAAATATGTTATCTGATCCCTGTACACATCTTCAGTGCCTTCCGCATAAATTTCACCTCTCCAATCACAGAGCTTTTGCGTACTCTCCAAAACAGTAATAACTTCCTCATGGAACAGTAATTGTAGACACAATACTATAGCGACTCTCTCTATGCGCAATAGCAACCTCAACACTTACCAGGAGAAACGCAACAAGAGTACATCATTTCTAAGTGTTCTCTTGTTGTCATTTCTTTTTACCCCGTGATTTAACTCCAGAGGCAGGATTAAGTAAACCTTAAAACTTTTCAAAGACAACTTAATTAAGCCTCTGCATTTGGATTTCAAATTGGTTTTTCAGAGAAAATTTGAACTCCATAATTCACTACTAACACACTCTATATAAAATACAAAGTTTTTAGCCAGATTATTAAACTATCCACATTATTAAATTATCAAATCAAACAACTGAACTTTGATTTCTTTTTATCGGTAATACTTAACATGACAAATCGTTCGATTTTCTGGGTATAAGTTATGTCCTAAACCGAAAAAATGTGAGTTCTTTCTTAAGAATTCGATCACCTGAATCCCATAAACTGACATTCCCCTGGAAGTTCACAATAATGAAGTAACACCATCAATTGTTCTCAGATAGAGGTACCTTGCAGCAAATTCTATCTTTTTTGTATATCATTTTATCACTTTACAGAGTAATGTCTTTCCTAAGAAATGTAATGAAAGTTATTATAAACAATACAACCGGAGTTATTATCAGCACTACAATATTCATCCAGAATTCTGTTAAGCACTGAGTGAGAGTATATTTAGTATCGAAAATCCCTCCAACCATTGGTTCTACGTTAACTCCCATAAAACTCAAATCAGTTCTGCCAATTACAGCCTCTCCATAGTGATGCAGTGGTGATATATTCAAAAGTTGTGTGATTAATATACCTTCATTCGATGTTTGACCTGTCAATATGGCAACAACTGTCTTAAGAATTGCACCAAATAGTATGCAAATAAAAATCCATATAATAATGTTGCAGGTCAGTGAATCAGTGGAGTTTTTTACTATCGTTGAGATAAGAATTGCAATTCCCAAAAATATCACCGCATAGAAAAATGTGAGAATGGTGAACACGGCTATTCTGATAAGTTCAATATATCCGATCTCAACACCATAGAAGACCAAGAGTGTTCCTACAGATACAAAAACCGAAAATATGATTATAGCAGCTATCAATAACGTTGATCCAAGTAATTTCCCTGTGAGAATATTATCTCTGAATATTGGATGAGTTAATAACACATTGAGTGATCCAGATTTCTGTTCTCTGACAACTACATCGAATCCCAGAACTATACCAAGTAATGGAGTAAATTGGGATATCATTTTGACATTAATGCTACTCAGAAGTACTGAATTATCGTCATGCGCCAAGGAACCAAGCATATAGGTAGAAGCAAACACTATTACAGTATATGTTGCAAGCAACACCAAAAATCCGGCATCTTGAAGGTGGTCAGCAGCCTCTTTTTGAGCAACCACAAAAACATTATTATCTTTCATGCGAGTTACCCCATATCCTTTGATACATCCTGGCGCAAAAACATTATAAATGCTACTATAATTAAAAAAACAGGAGTAATAATCAAAATTAGAACATTTATCCAGAGTTCATTCCACCACTGTCCCAGCGTATATTCCATGTCAAATATCCCTTCCACGCTTGGTTTCTCACTCGAAACACCCAACCAACTCAAACTAGGTCTACCACTTACCGCCATAGCATAATGATGTGATGGCGTCAATTTTTGAATATCTGCGTTAAGTCTTAAAAAACGCTCGTTATCATCTAAATCCAATGGTTTATGCTCAGTTATAATAGAAGCAGTTGTAGCACAAATCATACCAAATACAATACATAACACAACCCAGATCGCTATGTTGTATACTAATGATTTTGTGGCATTTTTTGTCACAATCGAACTAAGTATGCCAAGTGACAGAAATATTGATAGATATAGGTATGTAAGAATTGCAAAGATTACCAATCGATTTAGAATTGGTGAACTTAACTCGGTTCCTGATGCTAAAAGTATTGTTCCAAGAGTTGTGAAAATTGATATAAATACTACCAGAATTAATGTAATCATTGCTCCAAGCGCTTTTCCAGCAATGATATTATCCCTATATATTGGATGCGTCAGAAGCACATTCAAAGACTTTGACTCCCTCTCTTTGCTAATTGCATCGAAACCAAGTGCAATTCCCATAAATGGCAAGAAGAGGGAAACAATATGAGAAATATCAAGATAACCTCTGGATATGGCATTCCCTTCTGGCCCAATTCCAGAATCATAACTTATTGAAAAAACAATAGTTGTGAATACCAAGATGAGTATTGTGAACCTCGGGCTCCATATATTGTCTGCAAATTCTTTTTGTGCAATCACAAACACATTCCGATATTTTTCCACAATTAACCCTCACCTTATTTTTTTCATATGTATGCAGATGAATGCAATAAATATCCCTATAAATGAAATAATTGAAGTAAATCCAGGCAATCCAGAAGTTTCTTCAGTGGTATTTACTTTCGAATGTTCGTCCAGATCTTTCTCAATTGTCACTACTTCAGGGGCTGTACTGTCTGTATAATTCCCCATAATTAGTTGTTTATGGGTACCTAGTTCATTTATTCCGAAAATAGTGTTATCTGCAGCAATGAAGTTTTTAGATGGGTCCAAAACGAACTTATTAATACTTTTCACTGGTAGTGATAATTCCCATATATCATTTGTGCTAGTGTTCAGTACTGAGATCTTATTATCTTTAGCGAATAGCACATCTGTACCTTCCAACGTGTAATAGGGCACATTCTCGATTGTCAATACACCTGATTCGTTGAGCAAAAATAGGTCATACGTTCTTATGTAAGGTGGAGTTCTGGAGTTTGGATTGAGACTGGTCGCTAAAATATAACCGTTAGAAGCCACCATCCCGTCGATATCTCTAGCCTTCTCGATTAGTTTTTTCATCTCTCCGGTTATTGAGAGCGAGTATAGTGCACATGAATTCTCAGCACATTTTTTAACCAAAATCTTTTCACTGTCTGGATACCATTCTATTACCCTTGACGAACCCGAGTAAAGAGTTGTAATTTTTACAGGCTTCTCCAAGTCTTCATCCATAACATATATATCGTAACTGACATCATTCACGTTTCCTGATGTTTTAAGCTCATAGAAAATTAGTTTTTTACCATCATTACTCCATTTCTCACCATACATTCCAACCTGTTCTGCGGAGTAAATCTGATTGAATTTTCTATTTTCAACATCTAAAAGGATAATATCATGGCTATTTTTTAAAAAAACGATTTTCTTACCATCTGGAGACCATTCCATATCAGTTATTTCTACATTATCACCTGGAATGCTAACATTAAACTCATTTTTTTCCTTCAAATTGTAAATGACAATTTTTCCAGGCACAAGTGCAGCAAATTTGTTTTCTTTTGGAGACCATTTGAAATTAGGTACATCAGATTCTAATCCTGTCATCTTTGGATCTAACTCTATTTTTTGAATAAGATTTAGATCGTTTGACATAACAGAAATATTAGCAGATTTCGTCTTGTAATTGCTTCCTTTTACCACCTCCATATATGCAAAATAATCGCCAGATTGGCTCCATACAGGGGGAGTAATTGTTTTTCCACCATTGCTGGAAGTCATTTCTGCCCATGCAATACGCGTTATTCCGGAACCATCCGCATTTGCTGCATACAGCGCATTTACACTGCCTCCTAGCTCAGAGTGCCCTTTCAGAGCTACATTAAGAAATACTTCAAACAGCATATGACTACCATCAGGGCTCCAAATTACATCAAAAACAGGTTTGCTATCGATATCAAAGCGATTTGTATTCACAAGACTCATAATATCCTTGCCCGCTGTTTGATTCAAATCAGACACTACGCTTACGTTCGTCTGTTTTAGACTACCATTTGCAGAAACTGGTTGAAAAGATATGCAAACTAGAGCAATGAACATCAGTGTTAGGGTGATCTGTTTATTGAACACTTAATCTCCCTCCATTGGGCTTAGGTTAAGAACTTCTTGTCTGTATACTGTCGATTTTTAGGATGGAAATTACGGATTAATTTCTAAGCCAATACCTAAAATCGGTACCTTGATCTATGAACAATCATACCAAATTATATTTAATTGTTACGAAGTGAGGGCAATTTGTGATGACTCATCACTTCACAAATGATGTATAAATCCTCTTATCTTTTGAGCTGTCTTCGCTTATAAAAATTGGAGAAGATGGGAGCAAATAAATTATCTCTATAAAACTTTATTCAAATAGCTTAAGTATCTAGATTAGAGACTAACTGGTAGGAAACTATTTTCCACAATTATTTTAACTAAAATTTTAAATCAAAATATTATTGTTATATATACTCCTCAAAAGATTATCCTTTTTTAAGAGTTATTAAGCCTTATTACCCAACTAATATAGTGTCAATCCTTCTTCAATTAAAGTACATGCGTTAAATGATTTATTAATTGTTTAGGGAGTTTAAGTGCTTCGATTAACGGATTAAGTGTTTTTGTTGATTTGAGTATTGAATCTCGTATGGATGATAATGATGTCAGATGCCACAATTATAAATAAATTTATATTATAAGCAAGCAAAGTATTATATCACTCATTTACCGATTTTAAATATTTTATATACTATTTATCTAAAAAATTAGTTTCTAAAGTGTATTTTTATTGAGGAATTCTAACGGCATATCTATTGCCCCAAATAAACATTCTATAACCTTAATTTTGGCATTGAGTTGGAGGGATCTTATATAAAATGTGTTATCTGATCATTACATACACATCTTCAGTGCCTTCCGCATAAATTTCACCTCTCCAATCATGGAGATTTTGCGTACTCTCCAAAACAGTAATAACTTCCTCATGGAACAGTAATTGTAGACACAGTACTATAGAGACTCTCTCCATGCGCAATAGCAATCTCAACACTTACCAGGAGAAACGCAACAAGAGTACATACTTCTAAGTGTTCTCTTGTTGTCATTTCTTTTTACCCCGTGATTTAACTCCAGAGGCAGTATTAAGTAAACCTTAAATCTTTTCAAAGACAACTTAATTAAGCCTCTGCATTTGGATTTCAAATTGGTTTTTCAGGGAAAATTTGAACTCCATAATTCACTACTAACACACTCTATATAAAATACAAAGTTTTTAGCCAGATCATTAAACTATCAAATCTGATGTTTAATCTTTGATTTCATTTTCTCAATAGTAATACTTAATACGACAAATCGTTGATTTCCTGGAATGTAAATAGTGTCCTGAACTGAAAGAAGGTGCCATATTAAATATTTTGATTTTTGTTTATAACCGGCATTCCACAGATATTTTGAAAAAATAACATTTTTTGCTATCGCTTTTGGACATTTGCTCAATTAGTTGCAATTCCTCAAAAAGTTAGGCAAACAAAAACCAATTGCAGAAATAAAGCTATACCTATATTGCGAGAGGTTTCAGGAAACAAATTTTGGATAACTATAGGTTAAGTAAAAGACGAGGTTTAATTATCTTCATTATTTTCAATCTTCATTATTCTTCATTTATTCGAGTCCGTTTCTAGGTGTTTTATCCTGAAGTAAACCCATTTTTAAAAGATCTTAAACATGTTTTTCAATTGCATCCCTATAAACAGGGTTTATACTGTATATTGTATTCTTTCCCATCTTATTTTCGTTAATCAGGCCTGACTCATTCAACTGCTTCATGTACCTGGTAATTGCACTTTTGGAAACTCCTGTTATTCGGGCAAGGTCTCCATTGGTGTTGCATTCTTCCTTTAATATTTTCAGAACTATTTTCCGGGTCATCTCATTTTGAAGGACTGAAATAACCAGTTTTTCTTCCTCACTGTATGTAGAATTATTCTGGAAATACCGGATCTTTCCACAGTCATTGTGGGCTTCAATAATATTTTCTGCTTCGAGAATATCGAGATGATAACGAAGAGATCCCCTACTAAGGCTCATATCACTTGCAATCTCGCTGATACACGTCCCTGGACAAGCTTTGATGAAAGCATATATGTACTTTCTCTTTAGAGTTCCAACAGTACTTGGATGGTCAGCAGCTCGAAATCCGAGTATTATGAAAATGAATTTTGTAAAGTATAGAATTACGTCTATTACTGATAATATTTGCATCGCAGCTAGCCAGAGCAAAAACTGCCAGTAAGGTATTACGGTATCCTCAAGTTTTACTACTTTTTCTCCGTTAATTGAAGCTCCAGACTGATCGCTCGGAAAAGGACTTACAGTATATTCTGTAGCCCTGGCTGTTGTTGTTAAAAGGAAAAATAGTAAACAGAAGATAAGCTTTTTTTCAAGCTTAATGTTGGTAAACATTAAACGTGTAGTCCTTAGTTCCACTAATCGATTCTCCATAAACTTTTGATTCTATGTTCCCTGTTGCACATATCCCTGGGAGTGGTCTATATTGATATGTATCCTACCATTTACGCTTCCGTCAGAGTTATCGCGGTAAGTTCCGAGTTTGCTTCCTGAGGGAGTATAAGCACTAAGAGTCAGGGAATCACTGGTGTATCTCTCCAGTTTAAATCAACTTCGAGATGATTCACTCCTGATCCCACATTTACATTGTTAGTTATTGTTTGCCCCTGGCTTATGGACTGCGTTAACTATAAAAGGAAAAAATTTTTATGTAGCAAAAGACTTCTCTGTAAAAGTACTAATAATGTAATTTTTTTTTCATTGAATCTAAAATAACTTTACTCTTCGAATTTTGTAAGTATAATTTTTCAGTAGAAACCGTAGGAACTGCTATCAATCCTGTAATGGTGCATAGAATCAATATCTTACCGATTTTCATAGTAGTGCCAAAATAAATTAGAAATTGGTACATATATATTTTCTGCTCTAACTTTAAAAACACAAATATAATATTATATAATTATAAATTACGAAATTTAAAAACTATCTAAAAAAGATGTGAAGATTCCTTTTATCAGGAATATTTCTTCAAAAAAGAGAAAAATAGTTGAGGCTATTATATTCCTTACATCGAGATAAATCATAAACTTAAATCATAGACTTTATATGCTGGCTTTGAAAGTTATTCAGAGCCTCTTCTTTCGATGTTTTTTTCAGGATTTACATTCATCTACTTCTGTAGTTTTTGGGTTCGCTTTGTATTTTTTCAGAGATTTCTGTAGAGCCCTAAGTATTCTTTAGGTTATGTAGATGGACTTATAATTCTGGATATAAGTTCAGTGAAAAATAATTCTTTTTTGGCAAGAAACATATTTTAAGAGAGTTGACCTTGTTTTGGGTATTCTTCTCAAATTAATATACCTATTTGAGTAGTTTAATTAATAAACTCTCTTTATTTTAAGTACATTTAGTAACACTCTTATATTTTCAGATAATATCACTTACATGTCATTAATATCTTTATTCATATTATAGGTGATTAGGTAGGTTAAATTCACAAATAAGGTGCTCTGTGATGAAAAAGAAGTTATTATTTTCTATTTTCCTGACAGCCCTGATTTTAATGACGGCGGGCTGTACTGACAAGGACAGTGCTCAGGCCGGGACACCGGCTGCAAACGCTTCCGGTCAGACCGGGACATTGGTTGAGAACCTTTCAGACGGATCAAAGTATGTGGATGTTGTTAATTTAAGCGGCGGAGATTGTGGTTATCCGCAGCCGTTTACAATATACCCGAGGGGTCCTGGGTCATCGAAAGTTGGAATGATCTTTGACAGTCTGTTCGAAAGGGATGAAAAAGGTATAATTCCCTGGCTGGCTGAAAGCTGGGATGTCAATTCAAACGGAACAGAATATACGGTTTATCTCCGTGAGGGTGTCAACTGGAGCGATGGAATACCTTTTACGGCAAATGATGTTAAATTTACTTTCGATTATGAGCAGAAAAATGTGCCCGTTTCAGGTGGAATTGAAGCCGGTATTATAGACAATGTTCAGGTCGTGAATTCAAGTACCGTAAAGTTCGTACTTGCCCAGCCTGTTTCTACATTCATTTATAAACTCACGAGTTTTGAAATCATACCTGAGCATATATATAAAAATGTCTCAGATCCTGCCAGTTTCCTTGATCCAAAAGCAGTCATTGGTACTGGTCCGTACATCCTTGATGAGTACAATAAAGAGCATGGGACATACCGGTTTGTGGCAAACGAGAATTTCTGGGGACCGAAACAAGCCGTTAAAGTCGTCGAGTTTGTTCCGGTCAGTGATTCGTTAATAGCTTTTGAACAGGGAGAAATTGATTTCACAAGTATATCGCCGGATACTCTTGACCGTTTCAAATCAGACTCTGATATAAGAATAGTCCAGCAGCCGGCTTTTTGGGGTTACCAGTTTTATTTCAATATGAAAAAATGTCCGGAGCTAAATGACAGCAGAATAAGGCAGGCCTTTGCTTATGCCATTAACCGTGACGAACTGGTGGAAAAGATCGCAAGAGGCGCAGGGAAAGCCGGTAAAATGGGCATACTCTCTGAAGATCACATCTGGTATAACTCTGACCAGCCGAAGTATGACTACAACCCGGATAAGGCAAAAACATTGCTTGACGAGGCCGGATGGACCGATACGGATGGGGATGGAATACGTAATAAAAACGGGGAAAAACTGTCATATATATTATCTCTTGGTAGTAGCGAAGTCCGTATCGGTGAACTTATAAAAGAAAGGCTAAGTGAAGTAGGAATTGATGTTCAGGTGAAAGCCCTTGAGAGCAAATCCCGTGATGCCAATCTAAAGAATGGAGATTTTGAACTTGCAATCAGCGGCTTTGGCGGTTGGGGACAGGATGCAGATTATCTCCGTACGAGATACTGTGATACAGGTTCACAGTCAGGAAGTGTATCATCTGGCGCATCAGTGTTTGGTTACCACAATGATACCCTGAATGCTCTTGGCACTCAGGAATTGCAGGAATTGAACGATAGTAAACGAAAAGAAATAGTATACAATATGCAGACCACGATTGCTAATGATGTACCTGCAATACCGCTCTATTATACTACATCGTACGATGTATGGCGTATTTCAAAATATGACGGCTGGATGAACAGATATGACCACCATGCAAGAACACAGTGTATTCTTTCTTATTTAGAGAGGGATGGAGTTGCAGCAAAAAGATGATATTGACAACCTGATCGAATGCTGGAAAAAAGCTACAGGTAATGGTCTGATCCAGGATGAGGGCAGGATGGCAGAGTTCTGGAACAAGCGTTCCGGGAACTATGCCAATAATATTGAAAAAGATAACAGAAAGAAGAGAACCGATGAGATTCTCGAATTTCTTGAAGAGGCCGGCTTTAATCCTGAAGGTTCCAGAGTCCTGGATATCGGGTGCGGACCCGGTACCCTCACTCTTCCTCTTTCAAAGCTCGGAGCAGAGGTGACAGCACTTGATATCTCATCCGGGATGCTTGACAGACTGAAAGATTCTGTAAAAAAAGAATCTCTTCCGGTAGATATCATTGAATGCTCCTGGTGGACCGCAGACATAGATGACCTTGGGTTCCGGAACGAGTATGACCTGGTAATTGCGTCCATGACCCCTGGGGTAAAGGATATCGAAAGTTTTGACAAGATGATGGCGTGCTCAAAAAATCTCTGTTACTACAGTAACTTTCTTAGGCGAGAAGAGGACAGGGCGTATCGTGATATAAGGAGTTCGATACTTGGTGAAAAATCCGAGAATAACATGAACGGCATAATTTATCCATTCATGTATCTTTACCTCTCAGGCTACAAGCCGTCGCTTCGGGTCAACCATTCCGAATGGAAGGAAGAACTAAACTGGAAAGAAACGGCAGAACAGGCAATAGGGTTCATTGGACGAGGACTGGATTTTGATGAAGAAACTAAGCAAAAAATAATGGATTATTATCAAAATGCCTCTCCGGATGGAATCTATCGTTCTGAGTCGGATGTATATACCGGTATGATGGTTTGGGAAGTTAATGGCAAATAATCGGATAGTAAAGGGATAAGATGATTGGATGGTAAATGACAGGAATTCGTTTATTTTCAGGTCATTATCGACGCTTCTTGTAATTCTTGTCATTAATTTTTTTCTACCAAGGATGATGCCTGGAGACCCATTCTCAACCACTTCTGCAGATGAAGTAGGGGAAGAGATTATTGTAATGACAGAGGAGCAGCATCTCTATTACGTAAACTATTACGGACTTGACAGGCCGCTTTATGAACAGTTTTTATCATATATGAAGAACCTGATAACTGGCAATCTCGGAAGGAGTATTTATTACAAAATGCCTGTCAGTGACGTAATAATGCTCCATCTTCCCTGGACTATATTAATTGTCGTGAGTGCTACAGTAATCAGTACAATTTCCGGTGTGGTTCTCGGAACACTTTCGGCAAAGAACCGGAAGAAGGGGAGTGATAGAATTATGATGACGGGCATGATTGCCTTTGCAGAAATTCCTTCTTTTCTGCTTGGCCTGATCCTTCTTCTGATTTTTAGTGTATATCTCAGGTTTTTTCCACTTGCAGGTGCTGTTACACCCTTCGCACATTATAATGGTCCGACAGATCAGGTCCTGGATATATTGTACCACGCCTTTCTTCCTGTTCTGACTCTATCACTTTCACAGCTGACTGGCGTGTACCTGCTCACCAGAAACACATTGATTACAGTGACCACAAAGGATTATATCAGGACTGCCCGAGCTAAAGGTCTGGGTGAAAAAAATGTCTGGATCCGTCACGCACTCCGAAATGCACTGCTTCCGGTAGTCACAAGAACAGGTTTTATGATTGGCATAATGATGGGGGGTGTTGTACTGGTTGAAAATGTCTTTTCTTATCCAGGCATAGGGATGACACTCAGAAGTGCTGTAGTCGGCCGGGATTATCCGCTTATTCAGGGTATTCTCCTGATAATTGCAGTCTCCATACTTATCTGCAACCTTTTGGTTGACAAAATATACGGGAAACTTGATCCGAGGGTTGTGATATGATAAAGGATACTGATGCTTCTGGAAACACCGAAATACTTTCTTTTATTCAGGCTTTAAATATTAATAAAACTAATATAATTAAAAGAGTTAACAGGATTGGCAGAGTTAACAGAATTGATAGAGTTAACAGAATTGGTAGAGTTAACAGAATTGATAGAGTTAACAGAATTGATAGAGTTAGCAGGATTGATAGAGTTAATATAATTAGCAGCATTAACAAAATTGACAGAGTTGACATAATTGGTAGCATTAGCAGAATTGTAAGCAGTGTGGTTAAGTCATTTTCTAGGTTCAGTACTGAAGGTAAAATTGGTATCTTTGGAATTCTCTGCATAATTTTAATGGCGGTTTTTGCTCCTGTGATAACAACTTATCCTCCTCAGAGGATTACAGGCGATTCACTTGAACCTCCTGGTTTCGGACACATACTTGGAACCGATGAACTTGGTATGGATATCTGGTCACAGATATGTTACGGTGCAAGAATGAGCCTTACAATAGGTCTTGCAGTAGCTTTTATATCAGGCTTTGGAGGAGGGGCCATTGGAGTACTTGCCGGATATATTGGAGGGTATACTGATCAGGGCCTTATGAGAGTAATTGATGTGACAATGGCTCTCCCAAGCTTTCCTCTTCTGATTGTAATATCTGCTTTTCTAGGGCCAAGCATTCTTAACGTAATTCTTATCCTTGTCCTTTTCAGCTGGGCCAAGCCCGCACGCATTGCACGTTCCCAGACGCTGTCGTTAAAGAAAAACAGCTATATTATTGCCGCCAGGAATTACGGTGCAAAGCCGTTTTACCTGCTCTGGAGACATATACTTCCTGAAATTCTGCCTGTTCTTTTCGTGCTTGTCATCGGTATATCCTCACATGCAATCATAGCCGAAGCAGGACTTGCTTTCCTGGGCCTCGGAGACCCTACTTCCAAGAGCTGGGGAATGATGCTCAATCACGCAACCGGTTTCCGTTCAATATATTTTACACCTTACTGGCAATGGTGGTTACTGCCTCCGTTATTTATGCTCATATTTCTCCTTCTCTGTCTTGCGTTCATAAGCAGGGATATGGAGAGAATACTTGATCCAAAATTAAAAATAAAGAAAGGTTTCTGATCATGAGTCTGCTTAAAATAAATGATTTTAAATGCCACTATTTAACCGACGTTGATACTGTTAAAGCTGTTGACGGCATTTCTTTTGAGATTGAAGAAGGAGAAATTCTGGGTATTGTTGGAGAATCAGGAAGTGGCAAGACCACCGTTGCACTCGGGATCATGGGGCTTTTGCCGGAAAATACAGATGTTTCCGGTGAGATTCTTTACAGGAATGAGGTAATCTCTTCTTTGCCTGAACCTGAAATGGACAGATTCAGATGGAAGGATATTGCAATAGTTTTTCAGAATGGCCTGGAGGTTATGAATCCTGTTCTGAAAGTAGGCGTTCAGGTAACGGAACCAATGATAAAGCACCTTGATATCATCCCCGAAAAAGCATGGAGTAAATGTGCTGATCTATTCAGGACTGTCGGCCTTGACCCTAAATGGATGGATTCATATCCGCATCAGCTTTCCGGAGGTATGAGGCAGAGGGTTCTTCTGGCAATGGCTCTGTCATGTGGCCCTAAACTACTGGTTCTCGATGAAGTTACTTCTTCACTTGATGCATTTACCCGTAAGGAAATCAGGGACCTTCTTATCGATCTTCAGAAGAATGGGTATACGATGTTAGTGATCTCTCATGATATCACTTTCGTGTCTTCTGTTGCTTCCAGAATTGCTGTTATGTATTCAGGAAAGGTTATTGAAACAGGACCTATAAGGGATATTCTCGTACTTCCCCTTCATCCTTATACAAGGGGTCTTGTCCATTCGACTCCGGATATTTTCGTTTATAAAGATTTGTGGGGAATTCCAGGTGATGTACCTGCAGGAGATGAATTTAAGGGCTGTCCTTTTAGCCCGAGATGTACACAGAGAATCGATATATGCAATAAAACTTCCCCGGTTCTGGTACCTGCAGGAGAGGGGCGAGAAATTGCATGCCATAGAGGTGGCATAGCAAGTCTTCTTGCGGCTAAAAATCTGAATTTCAGCTATCGTCTGCCAGATGGAGAATATCTTCAGGCAGTTAATAATGTTAGCCTGGAAGTGATGGAAGGAGAGGTTCTTGCAATTGTCGGACAGACCGGTTCGGGTAAGTCAACCCTTGCGCATATCCTTGCAGATGTAATAAGGCCTGAACGCGGAGATGTATTGTTTATGGGTGGGAATGTTTTCGGTGGAAACTATGGAAGCAGATTCAATGGCATTCAGATAGTATTCCAGGACCCGTTCAGTTCAACCAGCAACAGGTTTACTGTGCTTGATGCAATCAAAGAGCCTCTTTATATCAATAAGATCGGGTCAAACGGAGATAGACTGCAAATGGTTAAAAGTGTCCTTGAACTTGTTCGTCTTCCCAGTAATGATAATTTTCTTCGCAAGTATTGCGGTGAACTCAGCGGCGGTCAAAGGCAGAGGGTTGCACTTGCAAGGGCAATGGTTATGGAGCCAAAACTCCTTATTGCCGATGAGATAACTTCGGCTCTGGATGTTTCAACATCTGCAAATATATTGCGTCTTTTAAAGGGCCTTCAGAACAGGAGAGGATTTGCAATGATATATATTTCACACGATCTCTCCCTTACACTGAAGATTGCTGACAGGATAGCGGTTATGAATTCCGGAAGGATTATAGAGATAGGAAATTCTCATGATGTGATGCTTTCACCTTCTGATGAGTATACAAAAAGGCTTGTGGGTTCGAGAATAGGATTGTGCTGTCATACTCATTAAGCATCACGATCTTTTTTAAAATTCTTAAACCAGCACTGTTTATTTTTGTTAGTGATATGTAATTTCTAGTATGCTAATTTCTAGTATGCTAATTTCTAGTATGTTAATTTCTAGTATGCTAATTTCTAGTATGTTAATTTCTAGTATGCAAATTTCTGATATGCAAATTTCTGATATGCAAATTTCTGATATATGAACTTCTAATATGACTTCTGATATAATTTCTGATATAAATTTCTGGAAATTGCTTAAAAATCCTGGTTTGAAGGTTTTCTCAGGTATGAAGGTTTTACTCAGGTTTGAAGGTCTTGTTTAGCATGAGTGCAATAATAGTTAAAGAGTTGACAAAAAAATTTGGAGAATTTACTGCCGTTGACAGCGTCTCATTTTCGGTTGAGCCCGGAGAACTTTTCGGGCTTTTAGGCCCTAATGGTGCGGGAAAGACGACTATAATCAATATGCTGACTACTCTTCTTCTTCCTACGTCAGGAGAAGCTGAAATTGCAGGATATGAGCTTGGAAGAGATCCTGATTCGATCAGGACTAATATAGGAATAATATTTCAGGACCCTTCACTTGATATAGGGCTTACCGGGAGAGAAAATCTTGAATTCCATGCCATGATGTACAACATCCGTTCAGAGGAGCGGAAAAAAAGAATTCAGGAAGTGTTTGATGTTGTGGGGCTGACTGACAAAGCTGAAATTCTTGTTGAAAATTATTCGGGCGGAATGAAGAGGCGGCTTGAAATCGCAAGGGGGCTTATTCATTATCCAAAGGTTTTGTTTCTGGATGAACCTACTCTCGGGCTTGACGCACAGACTCGGAGATCAATATGGGAGTACATAAGAAACCTGAATAGAAATTACGGTACATGTGTCATTCTGACTACCCATTATATGGAAGAAGCTGACTTCCTATGTGATAGAATTGCGATAATTGATCATGGAAAGATAATTGCACTCGATACTCCGTCAGGTCTGAAGAGCCGTTTACTTGGGGACTGTGTCAGCCTGACTATTGAAGGAAGGGTCGATCTCATCGCGACTGCACTTGGGGAGAAAGAATGGGTAAGGGAAGTTATTTCTGATGGAAAAACGCTTGATCTCATTCTATCGGATTATGAAAAAAATATCCCTGACATTTTTCAGACTGCCTCCAACCTGGGTGTCGGGATCAGTTCGATAAATTTCAGTAAACCAAGCCTTGAAGATGTTTTTATTCGCCTGACAGGCTCAATAATACGGGAACAGGAAGGCAGCAGGAAGTCAGTAAGACAGGAAAGGATGAGAAGGAGGATGCTCCGATGATTCAGGCAAGAGTTATATATGTTCTCTGGCGGCGTGAGATGATAAAGTATTTCAGGGTCAGGTCCAGAATAGCGGGTGCTATTGGCATGCCGGCTTTTATGCTGATCTTTCAGGGTATGGGCTTTAGAAAAGTGGAATTTCCGGGTCTACCCGCATCAATAGGATATTTTCAGTATCTAGTGCCTGGTATTATCGGAATGACTCTTCTTTTTACGGCTGCTTATGCAGGTATGAGTGTTATAATGGATAAGCAGTTTGGATTTTTAAAAGAGGTTATGGTGACTCCAGCAAGTAGAATCTCTATTGTTCTTGGAATGATCTCCGGAAGTGCAACCACATCAATTATTCAGGCACTTATTATTATGTTGATGTCCGTGTTACTTGGTTTCAGGCTACCTTTGATTCATGCGGTTCTGTTCTCTATCGTGATAATGGTTCTCATATCTATGATCTTTATAAATATAGGATTAATTTTGTCATCCTTATTGAAAGACTTTCATGGGTTCAGTACGGTTATTAATTTTATTGCATTTCCTCTGTTCCTTTTATCTGGAGCTTTGTTTCCGGTTTCAAATTTGCCGGCTCCTATAAGGATTTTATCTTATTTTGACCCTCTGACATATGGTGTTGACGCTTTGCGGGGAATATTGATTGGTCATTGTGAATTCTCAATTGTTATGAATATATCTATTCTTTTAACACTGTCAATTTTGATGATCTGCTCCAGCAGTTATTTCTTCCGGAGGGCAGAGATATTATAGACGCATTTTCTTTTTTAAACCGGAATAGTTATTTTAAACCGGAATAGTTATGGTTTTTGAAAGATAACAGCCAGGATACCTGGAATATTTCCTTCAAAAAAGATAAGTTGCGAGGAGATTTTCCATCCTGAGTGTCAGGGAAAAATCACTAATTGCCTGAAACCACAGAAAAATTTCCCGTGAAATAAAAGTAAAAGACAGAGAAATTATTGCAGTTAGGTTCAATGAAGTAAATATTGCAGCTAGGTTCAGTGAAGTAAATATTACAGACAGGTTCAATGAAGTAAATATTGCAGCTAGGTTCAATGAAGTAAATATTGCAGCTAGGTTCAATGAAGTAAATATTACAGACTGGTTCAATGAAGTAAAAATCCAAGATTAATCAAAACTTAGTCATTTTTCATAATATATGATCAAACTAATTTAATATGTTATCAACTTAAAGAATTGAAGCTCAATAGTCGTATATAATTAGAAACTCCAGACCTTTACTACACTTTCATCACTATATCTAAAATTTAATATATCTCTTTATATAATTAAGAATATGAAGTTCTTACCAATCTTTTTAATACTTATCTTCTTTCTCACGTCTACTGCTTCTGCAACAGTTACTATATTCCCTACCCCTCTTGGTGCAGGAACTCCTCCAGCGACAGCTCGTATAACCTGCTCCTGCGGGAATAGTTATATTGATTATACAGCGACAGCGGTTTCGAACGATCCGCGAATAGTACAACTTAAGGATATATCAACAGGTAATGAGACATATATCAGATGGGACTTTGGAGACGGAACCTCTCTCGAAGGAACAAATATTACTCCATCACTAAAAAATCCGGTACATACGTTTCCAAAGAATGGTTATTACATTAGTTGTATGACTACCAGGAATAGTTGTTGTGGTCAGAAGTTATGGGTTCATATGACTATTATTATTACTGATGGAAATGCTACTGTGCCTTTTAAAGCTCCAGTTACTGCTTTTTCGGCAGCTCCAACCTCAGGAGAAGCATCACTAAAGGTACAGTTTACTGATAAAAGTTCACCGTTTCCATATACTGATAAGAGTACAGGAGTTTCAACCTCATGGAAATGGAGCTTCGGAGATGGCACATATTCAACAGTTCAATATCCTTCACACACTTACAGTAAAGCAGGAAACTATACTGTCAGTTTAACAATAAAGAATGCTAAGGGCAGTAACACTAAAACAATAAAGAACTACATTGTCGTAAACGATTTGAAAGTTCCAGTTGCTGCTTTTTCGGCGTCCCCAACTTCAGGAAAAGCACCATTAAATGCTGCCTTTACTGACAAGAGCACAGGGTCACCAGCTTCATGGGTATGGGACTTTGGAGACGGATCAAAGTCATTCCTCCAGAATCCAATTCATAAGTATTCCAGGGCAGGAGTATATACTGTTAGCTTAACTGTGAAGAATGCTAAAGGCAGTAACACTGCAACAAAAACAGCATATGTACAGGTGACAGATAAACCGGTTGCAAATTTCACCAGTAATTTAGTATCAGGAAAACCCGCTCTCAAGGTGCAGTTTACTGACAAGAGCGCAGGATCACCAGCTTCATGGCAATGGAGTTTTGGAGACGGATCGCAGTCATTTGTCCAGAACCCGGTGCATAAGTATTCAAAAACAGGAAAATATACCGTTAGCTTAACAGTAAAGAACGATGGGGGCAGCAGTACGGTAACAAAAACAGGTTATATACAGGTAAGGGACAAACCTGTTGCTGCATTCTCTGCGTCCCCGACTTCAGGAAAAGCACCACTTAATGTTGCCTTTACTGACAAAAGCACAGGAACACCTTCTGGCTGGATTTGGGACTTTGGAGACGGATCAAAATCGTTCATCCAGAGTCCAACGCATAAGTATTCAAAAGCAGGAACATATACCGTTAGCTTAACAGTAAAGAATGACAAGGGCAGTAGTACGGTAACAAAAACAAACTATATAACAGTGATAGATAAACCTGTTGCTGCATTTTCTGCATCCCCAACTTCAGGAAAAACACCGTTAAATGTTGCCTTTACTGACAAAAGCACAGGATCACCAGCTTCATGGCAGTGGAGTTTTGGAGACGGATCGAGGTCATTTATCCAGAACCCGGTGCATAAGTATACAAAAACAGGAAAATATACCGTTAGCTTAACAGTAAAGAATGCTAAAGGCAGTAATATTAAAACTATGTCTGAGTATATCGCAGTATCCTGAAAATTAACGCCTTAAATTGAAAAACAATACAGAACTTACACGGTTGAACTGAGAAATCAATAGCATCAAACCATTAATTGTCTTGAACCTTCACCTCAGGTTCAATCGTTTTTCTTTTGATATTGTCAGTGATTACCAACCTGCCTGAAGGGCAGTTGCATGCTTCTTCTTTGCAATGTCTCGAGCTTCCGGGTTTTCGGGTTTCTGGACAAGGTTTCATATTTTCCCTGCCCGTATGCAGAATCACCATTATTGTCAATATCTTCAAAAAAAGATTGTGAAGATTTCTCATCTTCATGGCAAGAAGAAAATAATAACCTTATGGATTAGCTAAATTATGGTTAGCTAATTATGGATTGGCTAACTTGTAAATTAGCTAAATTATGGATTGGCTAACTTGTAAATTAGCTAAATTATGGATTAGCTAACTTGTAAATTAGCTAAATTATGGGTTAGCTAAATTATGGGTTAGCTAAATTATGGGTTAGCTAACTTGTAAATTAGCCAACTCATGGATTAAACTTTAAGCGGAATCAAAGCAGTTTCTGTCCTGGCTCGGTTCCGGCCCCTGGTTTGCACTCATAAACATCAGTAATTTTCAGAACTGCAAGGGCTTTTGCAGGGAACCTGTCTCCTTTGCTCTTGACCATTTTATACATTTTCTCATAATCTGCCCCATCGGTCTTGATTTCAATATCTCCTTTTATCTGGTAGCAGCCTTTGATTTCCGGACCCCATACATAGATTGCTCCCCTTGGGTTTTCATCAAGATTGTTGCGAGTTTTATTAAAATAGTTGTCTGCGATCCAGATTGTTTCTCCATCTTCCTGTAGATCGCACATGCCTATTGGTATTACGTTTGGTTCTCCATCTTTAGATGCGGTTGCAAATGGAAAAATTTTCATCTTTGCAAAGTCTTCCTTCATTTCATCAGTTAATTTCACCATTTATTTTACCTCAGATCAAATTCTAATCTAATTTTGTTTATTAGTATGTTACAATGGATATATAACTTTAAATGGCTAGATAAATAGAAAAACTCGTGATCTCGATTTTGCATTTTATCTCAGAAAAAGAGGCGAAAACTAATAAAGAGGCGAAAATTAATAGAAAAATTGAAATTCACGGGTATGTTTGAAAGTCAGGTCAAAGAAATAGTTCACCCTTTGCCCAAAGTTCATCAAATTTTGTCTTGAATCGCTTCGCATATGATTCATCATATATCCGTGTCATACCGAGGTTTCTACTCATATTGAACTGGTCTTCAATATCGAGCAGGGTTATCCTGGAATCAATGATTGAAAAATTGTATTCGGTTTCCAAAATTCTTACTTCCATCAGATTCTTAAGATGGCGTTTAAGTGATAGATCTTCTATTGAATCAATAAGCTCTTTTAATGATGGCAGTAATTGTGATCCCGGATCTAAAATTCTAACTTTTATGCCACGCTGTACTAAACTCAAATAAGCTTTGCTAAAGGTGGATATTGAGGCATCATATAGCTCGGATCCTCCAGGTTTGTACTTAATATGGATTACAACACATATTTCATGCTCGATTTTCTCAAAAAATGAAGTCACCATATCATTTAGTTCATTATTACGAAACCTGTCAGGCCAGAAGACAGTTTCAACATTTTGTGGGGAATTGTCGTTGTAAAATTCCCTTTCGATTTCATCAAATGTTTCTTTGAGCATTTTGAGCTCATTGAGTGTTTCTTCCTCTTTTCTTCTGTACATAAGTTTTAATGCGCTTTTAGGATCAACCGCCCTGTATCTCTGTGGCCGTGACATTTGAATTTCGACAAGTTCATAGTTTTTGAGGGTTTTGAGAACCTCGTAGATCTTTCCTATAGGGACTTTCGATGCATGTGATAATTTGCTTGCTTCCATAGAATCTTGTTTTAATAGTGTCAGGTAAACTGAACTCTCATACTTGTTCAATCCAATTTTTGCAAGTAATTTTTCATTCATCATTTCACTGCTTTTCAGTTTATTGTAGAGTAAAACGATTATCTTTCTGAACGATATTAAGACTACTGTTCAAGCATATGAAAGTGAAGTTGTTAAGTCAAAGGCTATAGTGACTGAACACATTAGTTTAGATAAAAAACGATATGTTACAAAGGTCACACTGAACCTATAGAAGAATTCTAAGTAACAAACTCCATGAAATAATATGGGATAGATTAGCTAAAAGTGGTCAAGATGATGTTTACAAAAAGTAACAAATATGATTTTGATTTTGTTAAAGAAAACATGATGGGACCAAACTCAATGAAGATTCTTGAGGAAGTGTCCGAATCTTTGAGGCTTGAGAAAGGCATGAGAATACTTGATCTTGGCTGTGGGAGAGGGCTGACTTCAATATTCCTGGCAAAAGAATATGATGTTACAGTTTTTGCAACTGATCTCTGGATAAGCGCAACAGAAAACTATGAAAGAATCAAATCAATGGGACTGGAAGATAAGATAATACCAATCCATGCAGAAGCTCACGATTTGCCGTTCGCAAATGAATTTTTTGATGTTGCTATTAGTGTAGACGCCTATCACCACTTTGGAATCGAAGCAGATTATTTAACAAAACATTTTGCTCCACTTGTAAAAAAAGGAGGGCAAATAGCAGTTACAGTTCCAGGCCTGAAAAAAGAATTTACAAATGGTATTCCAGCGGAATTAGTACCATATTGGTGTGATGATATGAGTTTAACTCTGCACTCATGTGACTGGTGGTATAATATATGGAAAACTTCCGATCTGGTAACTATTCAGGAGTTTAAAGAGTTAAATTGTTTTGAAGAAGCATGGAAAGACTGGCTTATATGTGACAACGACTTTGCTCGTAGAGATATAGGAATGATGGAAGCTGAAGGTGGAAACTACTTTAATCTGGTTTCAATCATAGCTACAAAGTTATGATTTTAAATCTGATGAGGAGCTCACGACCTGGCCTAAAAATCTCATATTTTAAAAATCTTGTATCTATATTTATATATGAGGAAGAAGCTATAGCGGAAACTTTGCTAAATGAATTTACAATAACTTATCTGATGAGGATAAGCTCTTATATTCTGAAATGGCAGACTTCGCTATGAGCCCGTTATAAGCCAAAGCAAGAAAGCATTTCCGGGATATGGGATCAAAGGAATATTATCATATCCTGGAGTTATAACGTTAACAACAATAATCAGATTAAATTCAGTTTTGAGATAGGCTCATCAAATTATTGTCTTTTTTCTATCATTTTATGCATTTTTAAGTATCTTGTCCAGGAAATACTGGTGAATCCTCAAATCCTCAGTTAATTCCGGATGGAATGCAAGAACCAGTACATTTCCCTGCTCTGCAGCGATAATCAGGTCATCAAGCCTGGAAAGTACACGAACTCCAGGCCCGCAGCTCACGATTCCGGGAGCTCTTATAAATACACCGGTAAAAGGAGAATCAAGGATCTCGACTTCAAGTTCGGCTTCAAAAGAATCTCTCTGCCTTCCGAAAGCATTTCTGTTGACCCTTGTATCCATAATTCCAAGCAGTTCCTGGCTGGTTTTCTCAACCTGCTCGTCACCCTCCTTTGCAAGCACAATCAAACCTGCACAGGTCCCAAGGATCGGAACTCCTCTTCCAGCCGCATCCTTTATCTCCTCTGCAATTCCCTCACGGGCAAGCAGCCTGCAAAGTGTGGTACTCTCCCCGCCAGGGATCACAATTCCGCTGCACTCCGGAATAACACCCTTATGCTTTACTGCAACTACCTCTGCACTTATTCCTCTTTCCTTGAGTGCTCTTTTTAAAGCATCAACATGCTCAGAAACCGCTCCTTGAATAGCGATTACACCTATCTTCATAAAAACACCATTTTCCAGAATCAATTTAAATTAATTTATTATCTGTTAATCCGAAAAATAAAAAATTGAATTGATTTATTCTTACATCCCGTAAGAAAGAACCCATTTTTAAAAATTAAATTTTAACCGTTGTACCGTTTTATCACGCCGGATAGGGTTTGGGGATACGGTCATCAAATCCAAATGTTAACCTATCGTTTTCGCTCAAGCCTTTTTTGAAAAGGCTTCCAGGCAATCATATATTAAAAAGACTTGTGATCGAGCCCTCTGCTACCCCAAAACAAAATTTGGGTAAATTAGCCGTCCTGAGAGAGTTGGAAATACAGCTTTTCTTGCCCATTAATTCAGCCCTCTAGCTCAGTTCAGTATCTTCGTTATAATTCAGCCCTCTTCAGCCCTCTTGAGCGAAGCGAAAAGGGCCCCGTCCTCCCGAGACGGGACTCGGGTGACGGAACTCGGGGTTACCAACCGCGTTCCTGAAGGGCTTCCTGTGCAGGGATCATGTCTGCGCTGATGCCTTTCATACCGGCACCCACGCCTTTTGAGATTTCTGCGAGTTTTGCAGGGTTGTCAAAGTTGTTTACAGCTTCGACGACAGCTTTTGCCATTTTTTCAGGATTTTCGGCTTTGAAAATGCCTGAACCTACAAATACTCCGTCTGCCCCAAGGCGCATCATAAGCGCTGCATCTGCAGGGGTTGCAACTCCGCCGGCTGCAAAGTTTACTACAGGCAGACGCTGCATTTTTGAGGTTTCGACTACAAGTTCTATCGGAGCTTCGATTTCCCTTGAAACCAAAATCAGCTCTTCTTTAGTCTTCCCGGCAAGAGCACGGATTTCCCCCTGAATCTGCTTCATATGCTTGACTGCCTGACTGACATCTCCGGTTCCTGCTTCTCCTTTGGTCCTGATCATGGCTGCCCCTTCGTTAATTCTCCTGAGGGCTTCTCCGAGGTTTCGGGCTCCACAGACAAAAGGCACGGTAAACTGCGTTTTGTCTATATGGAAATAGGGGTCAGCAGGGGTCAGGACTTCGGATTCATCCACCATGTCAACGCCAAGGGCTTCCAGGATTTCGGCTTCGACAAAGTGTCCTATCCTTGCTTTTGCCATAACAGGAATAGTAACCGTATCAATAATCTGCTGGACAATCTCAGGGTCGGCCATCCGGGCAACCCCACCTGCTTTCCTTATATCTGCGGGAACAGCCTGGAGGGCCATAACAGCAACTGCTCCGGCTTCTTCTGCGATTCTGGCCTGTTCAGGAGTTGTAACATCCATGATCACACCCCCTTTCTGCATTCTTGCAAAGCCCCTCTTGATAAGTTCAGTCCCGTGTCGTAATTTTTCAAAGTCCATGAATGTCATCCTCTCTATCTTGATATAATTATAAAATCTATGCCGTGGGAAACCCTTCCCGTGCTGAAATAGCCCTGGGTCTTTTCCACTGATTGCAACCGACAGGTTGCGATTTTCAGTTAGTTATTTCTTCAGTCAATTGTGAATACGCTCAATAGTCAAAAGCATTATTTAAGTTATTCCTTATGAATAAACACAAGGTAAATCATTTACAATGACTTAATATTTTTTTCCCTTTAACAATAGTCTTTCTTACACCGGTAAGGTTTATTCTGTTTTTATTCTGCTTTTTCGGACAGTGAATTACAGAGCCTACTGCAATTTATTAGTTTGCATCTATATGCTTGCCTGAGGTTAATTAACACACTATCTCTGTCTTCATATAATATATATGATCTCCTTCAGGTTCTTATATATATAGTTTTTCAAGGATATAAATGAAAAAAGACTTTAAGAATCCTCAAAATAAGTCCTAAACAAACCCATCCGGTTTCGTTTAATTCAAAAGGTTTCAGCCAGGTTTTGACAGACACTACTTTTAGAGGCTTTTAATATACTCACGGATTTTTAAATAACTTCTACTCTATTCTTTTTTTAAATAACCTTTACTCCATTCCGTTTTTCAGATAACTTCTATTACACTTTTTTTTAAATAACCTCTACTCCATTTCGTGTTTGGACTGTTTAAAAGCTCCTTTTCGATCGCTTAAGAGTTCTCTTTCTCTTCTATACAGGTTGAGCTTTGTGCAGACAACTACAGACACCCAGATTGTACAAGCAGGTATGAAAGCTTTTAAAAACTCAATAAATTTAAGGCTGAAATAGGTTACAGTTTCTGTATTATGGAATCCCACATCAAGAACAAAGCTGGAGATTCCGAATAATAAAAGTCCAATTAATATCCTCAAAATTCTCTGTCCAGAACTTCCAGAATCATCAGGGAGTCCTTTTCGTATAATCAAAACATATGCCGCATTCGTACCAAGGAAAAAACCCGCTACTTCTGCACTTATCATGGATGAAGCTATAAGAACAAGAGGGATAACAAACAGAAACAAATATATAATAAGGTTCTTGGTTCTGAATGTAAGTTCAAAATTCTCTTTCTTGAAAAAGTCATCTTTCAGGGAGCTTTTGAGAAAGAGGGTAAAAGCCGTCAGGAAAAGTAAACCTATAATAGCTCCTCCCAGAATATCTCCCAGGAAATGTCTTCCCAGGTACATCCTTGATAGGGCTACAAGCAATACCATAAAAGGAGCCATCGTTTTGATTTTCCTGCTGTTGAAAATTGCAGAGCTTCCTCCCCAGAGTGCGGTCGTAATTGCAACATGCCCTGAAGGAAAACCGAAAGGTGAAGGAGAAAGTGCTTCTTGAAGGCGGAAGGTTTTAAGAACTTTTCTATCAGGAAGTTCAAATATCCCATCAGGTCCACTTCCATTGAAAGGGGACGTGCTTCTCACTCCGTGTTCAAGGTTAAGTACTCTATTGTCTACGTAGTCCGGCCTTGGAAAGGCAACTACTGTCTTAATTATTTCGGTAGTCAGTCCTGTCCAGATTAAAAGCTGGAACAGAAGAAAACCTTTCCGGAAATTGATCCCAAAAGTTATGATAATTATTATGGTAACTAAAAAAGCCGACGACCCCATTGAAGTTATCAGAATCATGAGGAATGTCAGCCAATCGTTTCCAAGGGATTGCAGATAGAGTATAGGTTCGGTCTGGAACAAGGGTTTTGACTCCTGATTAACCATTTGCCTGCAGATGTACTCAATTTTATCCATTGAGTTTCTGTTTTAACTGGATATCTCGAATCAGTAAAAAATTTAGTTTTATTTCACATTATTGAGTTTATGACGATATATTCTGGAAAACTATTTAAATTTACATCGTTTTGTATCTTTGATAGCGAGAATTCTCTTCAGAGTCGGATAATAATTTCTGAATTTACGGAGTAAAACTACTCTATAGGACTACGCAGTTGAACTTAAAAGTCAACAGCATCAGACCGTTAACTGTTTAATATCTAACTTATATCCACAATTTCCGTAGTTGATTTTGTTCCTCAAGTGTGTAAGTCCTACTTTAGTCAATTACTATTCCATCTCTATGGACTCTTTTTGATCTCTATTTACTCGTTTTACATAAATTGTTTTCCAGAGTTAAGAATTCCAAAAATGAAAGCGAGATAAATTTCGAGTATAAAATATAAAAAACAGGAAGTAAAGTATAATTAATAAAGTTCTTTGCGGACTTCTTCCCAGCTCTTTCCTTCACAGACCTTCTTTGCGATTTTTACTGCATCAAGTGGTGTTCTTCCATATATCGAATTGCTAAAGGTATTAACGAAGCGCCTGTCTACGGCAGCACCTCCACAGGCCACAGGGACACACTCGGATTCCAGAGCATTTGCAAGGGCTTTGAGGCCTTCTCTGGTTGTGCTCATAAGGGTTGTTCCGGTGACAAGGTCAGCATTTGTTACTTTTACGGCTTTAACAGCTGCTTCGACCGTTATGTCACTTCCAAGATCAACTACTTCGAATCCATTTGCTCTGAGAATAGCAGCTACGATATTCTTGCCTATGTCATGCAGGTCCCCTTCAATTACAAGGGATACTACCTTCCCTTGGAAGTGGATATCTCTTATCTGTCCTTGGCAGAGTTTCACTCCTTCTATAAGGGCTTCATTTGCTAGCAGGATTTCAGGCAGATAGCTTCTTCCAATGTCGTAAAGCTCACAGACAGTTTGAATTCCGGGCATAAGGGCATTTGAGACCAGGTCTGTTGGATCTTTTCCTTTTGCAAGCAAGGCAGCTGTAAGTTTTATTGTTTCATCACTATTTCCCTCGATTACAGCTTTTGTCACAGCTGCATATTCGGGATCTTTCGGCCCGCTCTGCTTCTTAACCTGGTTGGCAGGGCTCACTTCTTTACTCCTATCTCCAAGATCTACCCCAAGGCCTATAATAATCCCCTCATCGATGAGTTTTTTGAATTTTGCAGGCTCTTTTTCTTTCATCTCGAAGATTTTCTGAACTGCAATGTCGATGTGCCTGATCATTCTTTCATCCCACCCAAGACATTTTCTTTCATATTCTTTCCAATACCGATCCCAATCTGCCTGATAAGGTCTTCCACGTCGTCGTATCTCGGGATTGGGGTTTCTTTGCAGGCCCTTACATATGCTCTGAGGTTTTCGAGTGGGGTTCCAGATGAAACACCACATGCAGTCCCGATAATATCGGTTCCCTGCAAGATGCATTCCCTGGTTCTGTTATAAACCTGTTCTGGAGTGCCGTTAGGCATCAGGTCTATGACATCCAGGCTTCCAAGAATGGACATCTCGTTGCCCATTACTTGACGGCAATACCAGACTGGAACGGTATCAAAGGAGAAGCAGTCAATACCGCTCTGCTTTATGTAAGGCAGGAGTTTACTTGCATCTCCGCAGATGTGCAATATCTGAGGACAGCTGATTTCCTTTGCCATTCTTTTGTGAGCAGGAAGTACAAATTCTCTGTACGTTTCTGCAGAGATCAGATTGCTGGAAGCCGATGGGTCGGCGAGGAAGAGGATATGTGCCCCATAAGCAGCCTGTAATTTCCCGTAAGCTACCACGAAATCAGTTGCTGCTTCAATGAAAGAATGGGCCTTTTCAGGGTCGGTCTTTGTCCATCTAGCCATATTTTCTACGCCTGCTATGTGACCTGCTACCGTAAAAGGAGCGGTAAGGCCGGGGATGATAGGAAGCATGCCGTCGTAACGTTTCCTTAATTCGTCGATTGCTCCAAGGACTACCGGAATTCTTCCGTTTTCTTCCAGGTTGTCGGACCAGGTTATGTCAGCAGGATTCGTATAAGCAGGGCTGGTTACTGGGGGTCTTTCCGTTTTATCCCAGTCAAGCTTGCACCCCATAGTTTCTGCTTCGAGAGAAATATCAAACTGAGGACGTGCAGCCTCAACACCGCATACTTCATAGGGAGCAGCTGCAAGATCTGCCATCATCTTGCTGTCAAAGTGGGCTTTTGGCCACGAAGCATTGCATATCTGCATCAATTCCGTTGTGGTCTGAGCGAGGGGGTTTGCAGGGGGTACGTAGTCAACTCTGCCTCCTAGCACTGCTGCCAGAACTCTTCGGGTTGGAGTCATTTCACTTACCAAGCTATATATCTCCTTTTTAATTTACATCCAATACATATTTTAAATGATATATTAATATGTTTGACTTTACAGTCGGATCACCTAAGAATTCGTTTTATGGACGTTACTAACAAGGTAAAAGAAACAGTGATCTATTGCCAGCTAAAAGCTTTAAATGCCTGTTTTCACGATCCTTTTTGCGAGCTTTTCCCGAGTCCCTAATAATATACAAGAAAACCATTTTTTATGTAAGAGCCTGCAGCTTTTACATTGTCTATTAATATGAACGTTTGAATACTTAAACTGAATACAGTTAGCACAATAAAGAAAAACTTATCTGGAATATATACCGGAAACTTCCTGACTTCCCTTTTAAGAAAAATTTAATCCCTCTATTTTATATCTATTGACATATAATTTTTATAAATATAATCAGAAATTATCTTGTTCGGTCAGGTATGCCAGATTATTGAAAGGATCGGCCTTACTGGCTTTTGTGCCGGCGGCAGGTATACCATGCTTTTCCTGCCCCAGATTAAGGAGTTTGAATCTGGAGTCGCCT
This sequence comes from Methanosarcina barkeri 3, assembly GCF_000970305.1. Classification (GTDB taxonomy): domain Archaea; phylum Halobacteriota; class Methanosarcinia; order Methanosarcinales; family Methanosarcinaceae; genus Methanosarcina; species Methanosarcina barkeri_A. Next base: position 1,673,055 of record NZ_CP009517.1, on the reverse strand, counting down.
GGTATGGTTTCCCTTATACGGAAGGATCTGAAATCCAGCCAGACAGGTCGGCCAGTCTGATAGACCAGCTTGATGCGCTCGTGCTTATGATACACGGAACTCGGGACCAGTATAGCAATGTAACTGATATTTGCAAGTAGTCAGGTGAACTGGATACAGCCGATAAATATTTCGAGCTTTAGGTTTACCAGGTTGAGGTTCACGGTTTCATGATTAAAAAAGACCAAGAATTTTTTGAAGGTTTTGCTGCGAAGAATGAATATGGGATGATAAGCTTCTTTGACAGGACATTGAAGAATCCGATTCTGTAAATCATTAAATTCTCGATCCGGGAACCTGAGAGGATATATCTTTTCACTTATTCATTTTATTTTCAAGAAGGTACAGATTTTCTTAAGAATTTGTGCTCATTTCTCCTGTTATCCAGGAACTTATTTCTAGAATTTCACTTTTACTTACTATATTTCTCTATATTCTTACTTTCTATACTTTTTTTCCATACTTTCTTATACTTTTCTACACTTCTCTTGTCTATATTCATAGTGGCAGAAGAATACGTTAAAAAATTGAGAATTTAGTGATAAAAATAAGATAACATCATCTAAATTTTTAATTTTTTAATTAGATGATGGCGTCACAGCACAACAATGGGGTCCTGTTGCAAAAGTTTCTGTCTCGCACTTTGAAACTATAACTAATACCTTTATGTACTATTTTTCCGAGTGATGAGAATTATTAACTTTCCTAATTGTGAGTTTCACTGGTTTTGTAGAATAACCCATATTTTTACAACAGAACCATATTGGATCTCACCATTCATGTGCAGTTTCAAGTTAGCTTTGAATTTTGGACAGATTTTTAAATATTTCAGTAAATCCCTTGTTTTTATCTATATCTAGTCTTGTTTTTATCTATATTTAGTTATTTTTGGTAGTTGCTTTATAATTGGTATTTGCTTTATAACTGGTATTGAAATGTTCTTGGAACTAAGGAACGTAGAAATGTCCGCAGGATCAAAAGATGGGTCAGAACCATTTGTTTGACTCCCGGTTGTATTTCCTGGAGTTGTGTTGTCAGTAGAACCGTTTATTGAGCTCCACGTTATATTACTCCATGTTATACTTTCAGTTGTTTTGTTTTCAATCGGTGTATCCCATTTCCAGTTTGTGGAGTCAAATGCCGCAAACGAAGTCTGTATTGATGCCACAAAAAACAGAACCCCAACAACTAGAGATGTTACTCTTATTCCTTTATATTTACTCATACTTTGAACTCCCATATGGTTGGATCATAGTCTAAATCAAGTGATTTAGAAGCTAGACGCCTTGCCATTATATTAATAGTCCTACATAATATTATGTTGGCTAATTTGTATATTATAGATTAAACTATATAACAAAAACGGAAACATTAATTCTAAAAGTATAACCTTTCTTATAATAATTAATATAATATATCAATTAATCATCCATTATGAAAACTATTATATACAAAATCTAAATAGCCTTATTTTACAATAAAAAGATAAAACAGATTGTCAATAGACTGGTTCATTTGACAAATTTATCAAACTTATCAAATTAGTTCTGTTGTAAAAACATCAGAATAAGTATGTAAATATATTGATGGCGAATAAAAGTCAAATATCCAAGGAAAATGTATCAATATTAGGACTTATCCGTTTGAAGTATTTTCTATATGTAATATTAAAACGCTTTCTTCAAGACTAAGTTCCAAAGCCTGGTGATAAAAATAAGTGTAACATCAATACATATACCTACTTTTACAGTTTTTACTAGTATTACGGCACAACAACTGTGTTATTATACATGTAAAGTCTATATAGAGTTTGATCACAAAGCAGCCAGTGTCTTAGCTATATATATAGAGGCCAATTAACTAATTAAGAAATCTAAAAACGAAAAAACAGGATCAGTAACTATTTCTTACAATAAAAACCAGGTGTTCAAGCAATTGGAAACGTTTACTCATATCTAATGCTGGTAAAGGGCATCACACTAAAACACGAAGAAATTATATATAACAGACATAATTATAGATGTAACAGACATAATTATAGATGTAACAGACATAATTATAGATGTAACAGATATAATTATAAATGTAATAAATATAAAATTTTTCGCTGTTAACTTGAACTATTTGTTCTCCGGAAAAACCAATTACAGATTTTTGAAAAATATAAAAGCTGGGAATTCATTCAATTCCTTAACCTAAGTTAATTTACCCAAGAGAGAAATCAAAATTTTGATGATAGCTACAAAAGTTCATACTTCAAGGGAAACTCGAAAATACCTGGAAATTGTTCCTGACAAATTTGAATTTGTGTTCACACCCAAAAATACTTCGTGGCTAAATATAATTGAAAGTTTTTTTCAGCAAAATGACAAGAAGCTTATTGAGAGGAATAAGTTGAATCAATAAAAAAATTAGAAGAAAGATTTAGCCAATATATAAACCAAGTAAACGAAAAGACGGTCATTTTTAAATGGAAATATAAAACTCAAGAGCGGAACGAAGTGCCTGGAAGAACTATAATCTAAAAGAAAGAGGAATCAATTAGGAATCGATGCACTAAATTATGAATTGTTAGGAATTGTGTCGTTCTCTTTCAATAAAAATAATTTTGTTAATGACTAAATGAAGTTTCACAACTGAATGAAATTTCACTGATAAAATGAAATTTCACCGTTTAAAAAGAATTTTCGAATTAAATTGAATATTCCGACTACTTTCAAATCAAAAAGTAATCGGAAAATTTTATCTTAATTAGGCGAGTGTAAGAAATAACTTCTTGGTTATTTCCTCATTTTCTTAAAGTACTTGTCGATTTCTTCCCAATCTACTATGTTCCAGAAGGCTTCTATAAATTTTGCTCTATCATTGCGATAATCAATATAGTAAGCGTGCTCCCAAGTATCCAGATCCATAATAATCGGATAATCAGGGACCAAATTTACATTATGCTTTTCTATCTGCATGATCATGAGCCTTTCAGTATCTTTACAGTAGGTTAATGCCGCCCACCCTGATCCTTCCACGCTTGATGCTACCTGGGAAAATTCCTTTTTAAACCTGTCAAAGCCTCCGAAATCTTCTTTGATTACTTCAGACAATTCTCCGACAGGCTCTTTGCTTGAGTTGCTTTCGGGAGTCATCTCCCACCAGAAGTAATCATGAAGGACATGGCCAGCCAGATTAAAAGACAGGGCCTTTGCAGTTGCCTTATAATCAAAGTCGGTCCCTTCTTTTCTTGCCTTGTCCATCATTTCTATGAGTGAGTTTGCATTGTTCACATAAGCTTGATGATGTTTGTCATGGTGGATGCGTAGCTGTTCTTCGGAAATGTAAGGTTCAAGGTCTGAATAGCCATACTTCAAATCTGGTAATTTATATAACCCTTTATCCATATTATTTTCCCCTATTCCTTATTGCTGGTTTTGCAAAGTTTGTTTGGAACGAGTCCACACGAGATTTATCTGTAAAATCTATCTGTGGAATTTATCCGTGGAATTTATCCGTGGAATTTATCATGGAACTTATCACGGAATATATACATGGAACTTATACCTAGAGTTTATCTACAGAACTTATCTATGGAATTTGATTTACACTGAGTTCATGTACTGACTTAAGCCTCCGGCTTCAAACTCCAGTTTAAAAAGCTCCATACAAAGCTGCTAACCAGTTTTCCCCTTAATGATTTAACAGAACTTTGCAATTAAAACGATTCTGTTTAGGGCGACTCTGCTATTTTATTTTGTTAAACACACACTAAATTGCCGTATGGCAATTCCAGATGCAAAATATAATTATACATTACATCTATTTAAAGGTAAAAGATGCAAACTATAAGAGATTTTTCCAGAAATTTATCCAAAGTATTGAATAAAATACCTGGACTTCACTAAAAATAAAAATAAAAAATCAGTCAGGAAGAAGACAAATGGTAAATACACTTTCCCACCTGGGAGTCGGCCTTCTGATTGCCCTTACTCTTGGCTTCAAAGGAAAAAAGCGAAACGTTCTCGGATTTCTGGCAATCCTTCCTGACCTGGATTTTATTCCATACATTATATTTGCCCTTCTTGGTGGCAGCGTAAGCCACGAAACTCGAAACCAGCTCTTTTACCTGTTCGGCCATAGGGAATTTCTTCATTCAATCCTTTTCATTCTGCTTGTCACGTTTTTAATCTGGCTTAAAACAAAAGACCGCTTATTTACAGCTGCCGGCTTTGCAGCTATATTTTCCCATGTTTATCTTGATTACGCGACAAGCTGGAAAATGCGTCCTTTCTATCCATTCAGCACCGGAACATCCACTCTCGGAGCCATTTACTTCTTCGATCCGCTGGCAAATATTCTTCCTCTTCTGCCCGTTTTCGTTTTACTCGTGGCTTACATGAAAAACCGAGGCAAATGGAATGGAAAATTCAATAACTTCTGTACATTTGTTACGGAAAACCGGAGCAAACTCTATCCCGCGCTTTTAATCGTGCTTGTGGTCTGGCTTGCAGTCCTGCCGGTGGCAAAATTATTTCTTGTGAATTATATTTCCAGCGCGGAAGGCGCAAAAATCAGCTATGAAGACACCTATCCCTCGTCTTTCGGGAAGTTTCTTGCCGCTTATCCTTATAATTCCACACATTACAGGGTTATGGAAGTGAGCTACTGGTCCGGGATCGGAAAAAGTGATTATATCGAGAAAATCAACGTTACCGGCGACGTTCCCGATGCCTCCGCTTATATTGAAAAAGCCGGAAAACTCTACAGCACAGCTGTTCCTCAGGAGATCGATTATCCTGTTTACAGCGTTTCGGAAGAAAATGGCTCGGTGACGGTTAGGCTGAGCGATGCAAGAGATCAGTATGTCAAATACTGGGCTTATTTCAAAACAGTTTACAGGTTCGTTTTCGATAAGGAGAGCGGAGAGTATGTGGCTTATGCGAGTGAGCAAGAAAGTAGGGAGAAGAAGTTGGAGGAGAATCGGTTTAGGGAATTTTAGGTTTTTCGATCTATATGTAATGTCAGTTATATGTAATGAGTTGAAAAAGAGAACTTTGATGTTAAAAATAAGTTGTAAATCTGAAATTCATAAGTTCGGGTTTAGGGTAATTTGATCATTTTCCGTTTCCCATCTTTTTATTGAATCATATAACTTTGTTTTAACAAAATCTGAGGAATTATAAGCTTCTATTAACTTTGATTCAATAATATCATGAAGTTGTTGTTGATTTAATTTTCTGCAATCGCAAACGCCGAATATATATTGAAGCCCCAAAATTAATATTTTAATCATATCATGACCTCTACAGACCTGCCATTTGTCATGTGCTATATCAAAGGCTTCGTTCAGTTTGTTTTTTAAAGTTTGTGCATCGTACCGGAAATTTCCGTTTTTGCCCAGTATTTCAAAAATGAAGTTGTCCAAGTTAAACTCCAAGTTCTCATTGTCAACAAATTTTTTAAAATCCAATTCATTGAAACTTAGAGGAAAACCTTTTTGAGATATCCATAACAAATATCCTATCCAAAGCGAACTTTCTAATAAAGTTTCTCTCAAGTTTTTACTGTTTTTTTCAAAAAAAGCTTTCAACCTTTCTTCGTTTGCATACTCACTCATTGCATAATCGAGAGCTTTTGTCTTTATCATCATGGTTTCAATATCGTGAGTATCTGTGATCAAAATGTCAGAATTCAAAACTTGGCCATCAAGCCGATAAAAATCAGAATCTACAATACCTAAAACTTTTAAAGCCGGATTTCTTTCTTTAATCATTGGAATTGCTTTAATCACTTTTTGTTTTCCTGTCGCATCTTTTATATGACAGTGTTCAGTGTCGACAAACTTGTTGAAAAGGACCTTATCTGTTATCCCTTCAACCAAAACAATTGCTCCTTTGCGATATTTTTTATTCATACAAATTTCATTTGCAATTGCTTCGGCTTTTATTTTATCTCTCACTGACCTTCACCCTCTTCAAGGTCAACTGTTAAATCCCAACGATCATCAATAATTTGAGGTGAATGTGTCGCAACAATAATGTTTAGTTTATTAAGTTCTGCAATTCTCAGTAAATTCTTGATTATTTCTTCTTGCCACATTATATGCAATGAGATTTCAGGCTCGTCTATTAGAATTATTGAGTTCTCTTCGGTTTTGAACAGCAATTCGTAGTTTATTATAACTTCGTGTTGCTCGCCGGAAGATAATTTTTCAGGAGTCAATACTTTGCCATTCTTGAATTTAAAAACGAAACCCTTGCTTTTTTTAACCTCAATTGACTTATTTGAAAATTGCTTATTGATTATTTCTTTAAATAAGCTCATTTTCCTTGCCAAATCATTAAACACAGATAATTTTGCTTCGGTATCTTCAATATAAAGTGTAAGGACTTTTCTTCTTTCACCTGTCATATTTTCTTGAGGTAATTCATTGGATTCTCTGGACTCTAAAATACCTAATTCCATAAGATTTTTATTTTTGGTCTCTATTTCTTGAATCCTTTCATAGATTGCTTTCTCATCAAGTATCTCAACAGCATCGGAACCTGCATTTTGAATTAATCTGTGAGGAAACGTACTATCGAGCTTCTGAGATATACTTGCATATTCCGAATTTTTATTTTCTATTCTTTTTACAAGGTCCTCAGAATATTCGAGAACTACTTGAACCGGTACGACTTTTTTCCTGTTTGGATCATGTTCTTGATAATCTATTTGAGAATCGTATTTCATTAGTCTTTGAGATTCTATCAAATGGACTTTTATTTCCTTCAACTCATCTTTTAACTTATAATAATCAGGCAAATTGGAATAAGAAGGAGGAAAGCGATATCCGTAAATTTTAATTAAATCTGAAATCTCCAGTATGTCACCTGTTTTCAAATCTTTCCATTTATTAACCCCAACTCTTTCGATTTGCATATTTATTTCTATAAATTTCAAAATATTCCTAAGTTCAAAATCATCTTTTGGGTATTTATCCGGAGTTAGATTATATTCCTCAGTTTTTCCACCTGATTCAGTTACTTTACATTTCACAAGCTCATGTGGAATTTCATCATTGCTACAAAGAATACCTTCTTTTGTAATTTCAATGCTTGAGATTTCTTCAATGTCCTCTAACAATTCTTTGTTTTCGAATTCGATTTTAAATATATTAAATGGTATTTTTCTAATATATTCAATGTCAACATCTATTGCTGCTTTAATAAGTTTAAAAATAGTTGTTTTTCCGTAGCCATTTGGGGCAATTATTATAGTCACTCTTTCATCCGTACTTAAAGGAATATTATAATTGTATAAATCAAATAAGCCTTCTATCGAAATCTGTTTTAATCTCATGATTTACCTCAATAAGTGTTGACATAAAATAAATTGTTACTTGCTAATCCTTTTTAATCATTACCTTATTAGTTTTTTGTTTTAATTTATGAATATTAATTAAATGCTTTCACTTTTTTCGGTTTTCGCCGCCTGCTTCGAAGTCTTATGATACCTCGTTTAAGGTTCAGCGAAACTCAAACCTACCCTGAATTCAGAAATTTGAAAAATTTCTGATTAAGGCATGGTTCACTCAAAAAGTCAATTCAAAAATTCGCAAAAAACAGGCTGAAAAATAGTAATTGACAGAAACTTAATGCAAAATAGAATGAATTGTTATGGAAAAATGGAAGATAAATGGCAAAATAAGCCATTTTATTACTCTACTATAAAGCCATTTTATTACTCTTACTATAAAACCATTTTATTACTCTACTTACTCTACTATAACAGTCCTTTGTTGCATAACTGTAGGTTCCAGTATATCAGGAGGGTGAGAAAATCTCACACTATGAAAAATAATTTTACCGTCTCCATTTTCGACCGTGAGAAACTTGAACTTGCTGGTTCCACCTCTTCCCGGGATAGTAGGTTCATCGGGTACATACGTTGATTCTACAAAGTAAACACAACTTGGCATCTCTGACAGTAAGCAGTTGTAACCGGTTGAAGCAGGATTCGATGGTATTGAAATTTCGAATATCTCTCCAACTTTCTTATGTATCGGGGGCAATAATTCTAACTCTTGCATTATTTCGTTCCTCCTTTGTGTTAACTCTCGCCATTTTTCTGATAATATTGTGTGAAAATTCTTTACACAATTTATCTAAAAACGGTTAAGTTATAAGGTAAAATGTATTTTAAGTATATACAACTTTCTAACATTATATAATATTATATAATACCTATTTTTTATTTCATCACAAAAAATATGTATTAACTCTTTATAAATAATAATTAATATGACTCTTTTAGACTTTCTCTCCATTTTACTCCATTTTACTCCATTTCTCTCCATTTTACTCCATTTCTCTCCATTTTACTCCATTTCTCTCCATTTCTCTCCATTTCTCTCCATTTTACTCCGTTTGACTCCGTTAAACTCCCATTTCTCTTCATTTCTTTCTAGAATTTTTCTGATTTAGCTCTTTATAAATCTACTTTATAAAAAGCAGCAAAATTCACACGGTTCTGAAGAACAAAATCCGCAAAAAATAGGTTGAGAATAGTAACTGGTTGAAAATAGTAACTGACTGAAACTTAAAGTAAATTAGAATGAGTAACTAAAAAAAAGTGAAATGTAAATGGCAAAACAAAGCCATTTTACTGGTTTACTACAACAAATCTTTGTTGCATAACTGTAGGTTCCAGTATCTCCGGAGGGTGAGAGAATCTCACGCTATGGAAAATAATCTTGCCTTCACCTTTCTTGACTGCAAGAAACTTGAACTTGCTAATTCCTCCGCTTCCTGGTTTTATAGGTTCATCGGGTACATATGTTGATTCCACAAAGTAAACACAGTGTGGCATCTCTGATAGTAAGCAGTTGTAGCCGGTCGAAGCAGGATTTGACGGTATTGATATTTCAAATATGTCTCCAACTTTTGCATTAATTGGCGGTAATATCTTTAATTCTTGCATTATTTTATACCCCCTTTATGTTAACTCGCTCACCATTGTTCGGGAAATTATTGTTTATATAGACACTTTGGGCAATTTATTCAGGCGATTGAGTTATAAGTTATAATGTTGGTCCAGGTATATACAACTTCCTAATGTTCTTTATTATCAATTATCTGTTATATTATTGTGTAATAGTATTGTGCAATATTATTGTACAGATAAATGTTTGACACCTCTGAGGAAATTACCTAAAAAAGCAGTATAAGCCTATTATGGAGATAATTGATCTCATCATCCATATTTGCTTTTTATTCGTCCTGTGAGTTCACTGCTGTATGGCACTTGTTTTTAAGAAGAATCAAAACTCAAATTGACCCTGAATAGTTAAAATTCTAAAAACTACACCTTCCGGTAATCAGTCTTTCAAAAAAACCTATTCAAAAACCTGCGTCCTGAAAAATACGTCTACCTCCCGGCTTCCCTCCAAACAAAAAGCCTGCCACCGGAAAACTACCCCACAAAGTCTTTATTCCGACAGCAGTTTGAGTGAAGAACTATTTTTCTTCACTCGAATACGTTATTCAGTCTTCTTCAATTTCTTCGTTTTCGTCCTCTTCTTCTGCGTCATCATCTTTTTCTGCTTCGTCATCTTCTAATTCTTCGGTTTCTTCGTCTTCGTCGATAATTTCAAAGTCTTCTGATTCGGCAAACTCATCGAGTTCCTCACCTTCGTCCTCTAAGATCGCAGCTCCTTCTCCGGCTCCAATTGCTTCTATAGCTTCTTTACCTTCAAAGGCTATGAGTTTCAGGTTCTTTTCGGCTTTTCCGTTTTCAATCCTGGCTATACCTGCGACTTTGTCGCCGGGTTTGAGATTAATGATCCTTACGCCCTGAGTATTTCTGCCCTGGATCGAAATCTCTTTCGCAGGAATGCGGATAATGATACCCTCGGCACTGGTGAAGATAAGTTCATCGTCATTGGCTACGGAGCGAACTCTTGAGACCGGACCGTTCCTCTCATTGGTAATGATTGTTATCACACCTTTTCCGCCACGCCGGTGAGCAGGATACTGGGAGTATTCCGTTCTCTTGCCAAAGCCGTTTTCAGTTACGGTCAGGAGGGTCGTGGTTTCGTCGACAATGTCCAGACTGACAACTTCGTCGCCCTGGCCTTCAAGAGTCATACCCCGGACACCTCTTGCGGTTCGACCCATAGGACGGACATCTTCTTCAGAGAAGCGGATAGCTTTGCCTTTCTTTGAAACCATCAGGACTTCTTTTTTGCCATTGGTAAGGAGAACTCTTACAAGCTCGTCGTCCTCATCCAGTGTGACTGCAATTATGCCTGCTTTCCTCGGGTTCTTGAATTCCGAGAGAGGAGTCTTTTTGATCGTGCCTGCCCTTGTTGCCATAAGCAGATAGTGGTTTTCATCAAACTCCTTGACAGGGATCATTGCGTTAACTGTTTCGTCTTCCTTAAGCTCCAGAAGGTTCACTATGGATTTGCCTCTGGACTGTCGGGAGCCTTCAGGGATCTCATATACTTTTTCCCAGTAGAGCCTTCCAAGGTTTGTGAAGAAAAGGATATAGTTATGGGTTGAGGAAATGAAGAGATTCTCCACGAAGTCTTCTTCTTTCATTTCCATGCCGATTATACCCCGACCTCCGCGGCGCTGCATGGTGTAAGTCCTGAGCGGGATGCGCTTTATGTAGCCTCCGTTAGTAATTGTGACAACAACTTCTTCTTCATGAATCAGATCCTCTTCCCTTACTTCAGAAGCAGCCTGCACGATTTTTGTCCTGCGAGCATCCCCATACTTTTCCTTGAGCTCAAGAAGTTCATTCCTGATTATCTCGTACTTGAGTTCATCACTTTCAAGGATTTTTCGGAGTTCACCTATCAGCTTTACAAGACCTTCAAGCTCCTCAAGTACCTTCTGAGTTTCAAGTCCTGTCAGGCGCTGCAGGCGCATATCAAGGATAGCTCTTGACTGAATCTCATCAAGGGCAAAATTCTCCATCAGGCCCTGCTTAGCTTCATCAGCGTTTGCTGAGCCCTTTATCAGAGCAACGATCTCGTCTATGTTATCCAGGGCAATCTTAAGCCCGTCAAGGACATGAGCTCTTTCTTCGCTTTTCTTGAGGTCATAAAGAGTACGCTTCTGGATAATTTCCATCCTGTACTCAAGATATATCTGAAGAAGTTCCTTGAGGTTCAGCTCTTTTGGTTTTCCGTCAACAAGAGCCAGATTAATTATCCCGAAAGTGGTCTCCATTTGAGTATGCTTATAAAGCTGGTTCAAAACAACCTTTGGGTTCGTGCCTCGAGAAAGCTCGATAACAACCCTGATTCCTTCCCTATCAGACTCGTCACGAAGGTCGGAAATTCCTACGATTGTCTTTTCCCTAACTAGCTGGGCAATATTCTCAATCATCCTGGCCTTATTTACCTGGTAGGGAAGCTCGGTTATGATAATCTGCTGTCTGTCTTTTTTTAACTCCTGAATATCGGCAACGGCCCGAATCTTTACAGAGCCTCTTCCGGTCATATAAGCCGATTTTATGCCTGCTGTTCCAAGAATGTGAGCACGTGTAGGAAAGTCCGGCCCTTTGATTACAGTCATGAGTTCAGGAATTGTGATCTCAGAATTTTCAATAAGCATAAGAATGCCGTCAATGACCTCTCCGATATTATGAGGGGCCATGTTTGTTGCCATTCCTACTGCAATACCAGTGGATCCATTGACAAGAAGATTCGGAAGTTTTGCAGGGAGGACTTCGGGTTCTTCCATTGACCCGTCGTAATTTGGCATGAAGGGTACTGTTTCCTTGTCGATGTCTACCAGCATCTCTTCTGCGATTCTGTCCATGCGGACTTCAGTGTAACGCATGGCAGCAGCCGAATCCCCATCTATTGACCCGAAGTTACCCTGCCCGTCAATTAAAGGATAACGAAGTGAGAAATCCTGGACCATACGCACAATAGTGTCATAGACCGCAGTATCTCCGTGTGGGTGATATTTACCGAGCACGTCTCCTACCACACGGGCTGACTTCTTGTAAGGCTTGTCATGCGTAATCCCTGCATCTTTCATGGCAAAAAGGATCCTGCGGTGAACTGGCTTAAAGCCATCCCTTGCATCCGGAAGAGCTCTTCCAACAATTACACTCATCGCATAGTTAATGTAAGAGCGTTTCATCTCGTTTTCGATAAGGATGGTAGTAACTCCACTCTTATCTGGCTCCATACCTTCGTCATCCGGATCGTCTGAAGCAGGGTCGGACACGTTTAGTTCCACTTTTTTGCTCGAATCTTCCTGTGTAAGGTCGATTGAACCGTCCTTATTTTCCACCTCTTCATCTTTTTCTTCATCTTTCTTTTCGGGGATAAGAGTAGACTGATAAGACTTTTTCAATTCATTTTCGGGTTTTTTCTCGTCTTCAAATTTAGCCATTTTTAGCCACCTCAGATGTCCAGGTTTACGACCTCTTTTGCATGCGTTTCTATGAAGTTCCGGCGTGGCTCAACCTCATCTCCCATGAGAACTCTGAAGATCTCATCAGCCCGAATAGCATCTTCCAGGGTTACCTGTAAAAGAGTTCGGCTCTCAGGGTCCATGGTGGTTTCCCAGAGTTGTCCCGGGTTCATTTCACCAAGCCCTTTATAACGCTGGATTCCAAGTCCTTTTTCCCCGAGTTCTTTCTTCTTTATTTCCAGTTCCCTGTCAGAATGTACGTAGTACTCGGCTTTGCCTTTTTTTATGCGGTAGAGAGGAGGCTGAGCAATGTATACGTATCCTTCGTCAATCAGAGGCCTCATATAGCGGAAGAACAGCGTGAGAAGAAGAGTCCTGATATGTTCTCCATCCACATCGGCATCAGTCATGATGATTACCTTATGGTAGCGGGCACTTTCCAGGGAGAAGTCTTCGCTGATTCCTGTTCCGATAGCAGTGATCAGGGAAATGATTTCCTCGTTTTTCAGGATCTTTGCAAGTCTGGATTTTTCCACGTTCAGAATCTTGCCTCTGAGGGGTAAAATAGCCTGAAAACTTCTGTCTCTGCCCTGTTTTGCAGAACCGCCTGCTGAATTACCTTCCACAATGTAAATCTCGCAGGCTGCAGGATTCTTTTCCGAGCAGTCCGCAAGTTTTCCGGGAAGAGTGCTTACTTCCAGAGCATTTTTTCTTCTGGTCAGTTCTCTTGCTTTTTTGGCAGCTTCTCTGGCTTTCTGGGCAAGGAGGGCTTTTTCAAGAATAACATTTGCAACCTTGGGATTTTCCTCAAAATATTCCGCAAGCCCATCAGTTACAAGGGAGTCCACAATTCCTTTGACATCACTGTTTCCAAGCTTTGTCTTGGTCTGTCCCTCAAACTGGGGTTCCATGAGTTTAACACTGATGATTGCGGTCAGTCCTTCCCTTACATCATCACCTGTGAGTTTTATGTCTTCTTTGGAAAGCTTGTTAGCTTTAATGTAATCATTTGCAACCCTTGTCAGTGCGGTCTTAAAACCGATAATATGGGTACCGCCTTCGTGGGTATTGATGTTGTTTGCGAAAGAGTACACATTTTCTGTATAGCTGCTTGTGTACTGCATTGCAATTTCTACTACCATATCATCTCTTTGCCGCTCAAAATAAATCGGGTCGTGAAGAGGCTGTTTTTTATTGTTCAGATACTTCACGAACTCCACTATTCCCCCTTCATAGGTGAAAATCTCAGCCTGCCCTTCTGGAGTTCTTAAATCCTGGAGGCTGATAGTAAGGCCCCGGTTCAGGAAAGCCAGTTCTCTTAACCTGTTTGAAAGGACCTCGTAATCGAAGTCAAGTGTCTCAAAAATCTTAGCATCAGGCTTAAAGGTAGTCTTTGTGCCTGTAGTATCCGAGGTTCCGATTTCCTGAACGTCAGCCTCAGGTTTTCCACGGGTGTATCGCTGGAAATACTTCTTGCCTTCTCTTGACACCTCAACTTCGAGCCATTCCGAAAGCGCATTTACAACAGAAACACCTACTCCATGCAGTCCCCCTGAAACCTTGTAGGTGTTCTTGTCAAACTTCCCTCCTGCATGCAGAACAGTCATTACAACTTCAAGGGCTGATTTTTTGTGAAATGGATGGGGGTCGATGGGGATACCTCTCCCATTATCCAGGACTGTCACACTGCCGTCCGGGTTAATTGTGACATTTACCCTGGTACAGAAGCCTGCAAGGGCTTCATCTATACTATTGTCTACTACTTCATAGACTAGGTGGTGGAGCCCGCGACTATCCGTGCTCCCTATATACATGCTGGGACGCTTCCGGACAGCCTCCAGGCCTTCCAGCACCTGGATGTGCGAAGCATCGTAAACCTGTTTATCACTCATCTTAACTTATTCTCCATAAAAATCTAGTAAAGTTATCTAAGTTACGTAACATTACATTTTTTTTAAAAAATTCGCGGGAAAACTTTTATCAAAATAGATCTTAGAATTCGTATCAATCCTATAAGCCTGCAGTTTTTATTAACTGCTTTTTATATATTAATTTTATCTTTTCTTCCACGAACCAAATTCAATATGCGCTCATACATTTTAAGCCTTTAGATTCCCTGAAAATTGCACAAGATTTTTCAGTACCAACCCTCTCAAAACAGGTAATTTTTAGCATAATTTTGCATCCAAATATGCGCTTTTCAGACTAATTTTTTAATACGTCTTTAGTTTAAATTAATATTTGCTGTTTTGCTCGCAAAATTCGTGTTTCACAAGGAATCAAAACAGGAGTCGCGGCATTTATACTGCTTATCAGCAGATTTTTACATATACAGTTCCAGGATATCTTTTCAAACCTCAAAAGCAATTCCCGAATAAAAATAGCAGTTTATAATGCCTTCTGGTTATCATGATGTACTTTCTGGATGCCCTGGTATATCATCTCCAATAGGGTTTCCTTACAGTTTTTAAAAAACAACATCTCTATATATTAATTTATAACGTTTTCTATATAAACTTAACCAGCAAGCATTGAACAGAACCATTGCTATGGGAAAAACTTCATTGCACAATTATCGCTCAAGCCTTTTTTGAAAATATTTGTGCTGAAACCGTTGCGCCGGTTGATCAAAACCGTTGCGCCGGTTTATCACGCCAATAGGGTTTGGGGATAAGGTACTCAAACTTAAACGTTTCTTGGGGTTTTCGCTTAAACCTTATTACAGAAAGTTGTAACCACGATGCATGAACCAAAACAAAATTCGGGTAAATCAAAATGTCCTTAGTTCGTTGAAAATGTAGTTTTTCTTACTCCCTAATTCAGCCTTCTTGAGCGAACTAAGTGAGCGAAACGGCCCCGTCCTTCCGAGCCGGAACTCGGAAAGTGAAACTTCTTTGCTCATAAATTAATCCGCTTGAGCGAACTAAGTGAGCGAAACGGCCCCGTCCTCCCGAGACGGGACTCGGGGGACGGAACTCGGGGGACGGGACTCGGGTGTTACAGCATACCCATTTCTTTGAGTCTGTTGGGCAGGTATACCTCGGTTACGAAATCGAGGCCTTTGCCTGCAAAAGCCTGCTGTTCGGCCTTTTTCCCTATATCAAGCTGGAGCTGGATTTGTTCTTTCCAGTAGTCGGATTCGAAACGCGGGTCGGAAAGTTCGCTTCGCAGTGCGTTTATGTCCTGTTCTGTAAGCTTGTCGGTCGAGAGTTCGTATTCGACTATATCCGAGGGCTGGAGGCCAAGGAATTTAGCTGCTGGGGTTGCCATAAATTCCGAGAGATGAGCACTTTTTATAGCTCCGTAAGCAACCGAGGCGTAGATCCTGTAAGACCACGGGTCGCCGTCCGTAAAAACGGCTACGGGAATACCTAATTCCTCGTTCATACGTTTGATAATCCTTCGGGTTGATCGGGCAGGCTGGCCTTTCAGGTGAACAAGGATTGCATTGTAGGCTTCATCAAATCCGTTTTCCATCAAACGTGCGTACATACCACCGGTTTCTATGGCAATAATCATGCTTGCATCGTGGGTTTTGAATTCGATATTTTCAACATTGAAGGGGATCTGGTATCCTCCTTCCCCGACGTCCTTCTGGCAGTGTATGTTTCTTTCCCCGCGCTTTGTCTGCTCTGTAATTTCAAGAGGACCGAACATGGTAGCTCCGTCTTCTTCAGGGCGCATATGGAAATACTCTCTCTGAAGGGCTGTAAGAAGTTCAAGGTCTTCTATCAGGCGGTCGCTTTCAGCCTGTTCTTTGAATTTTGCAGCTTCCCAACCTTCCGAGATATAGTAAAGTTCTCGAAGCGTTGAGCCGCGGTTATGGGCCAGATGCTCATTTATAAGGAAGTCTGTCGCGTAAGTAGTCTTAAGGAGCTGAAATGCCCCTTTTACGGTTTTTGCGCTCCTTTCGCTTTCTCTGTCCCCGTAGACCCAGACATCGCTCTCATCGGAATATTCTATGTTTGCCTTTGTCCGGCTTGGAAGACTTACACTTGGAACAACCTCATTTTCGAACTGGTTGTAAATCTTCTCTGCAAGCTCAAGCAGCTTTTCCTTTGCAAGAGCATCTCCCTGGATTGTTTTGCTATTTGTTTCTCTGGCCATTTTATGCCCCCTTAAAGGCTTTTGCCCCGGTTACAAGTTCTTCTTCAAGCCCTTCCACAACAAGGTCAGGAAACTTTCCAAGTTCTCTGTCGGTTGCGGATTCTATCCTGTAACTGAGCACTTTTGAAGACCCAACTGTTGCTGAGATATCCCATACATAGTCATAATCATTGCCCATAGTCACAACCTTTGGTTCTGGCTTTGCTCCGAGGATCGTCCAGGGCAGCATCTCATGGACCCTGAAAGCATATGCAGAGGTTCCAAAGTTCTTGACTTTTATTACAACGTCTGCAGTCCCATCCTCATTCCTCTTAACTTTTCTGTGTACAAGCAGATTTCCCATAATCTTTGCAACAACAGGATTAATGTCAGGAACATCTTTTTCCAGAATAGTCGCAACTTTTACAGCCATTTTAGGGAGTACTTTTGTAATGATAATCTCTTTTTCTCTTCGCTTCTTGAGATTGCTCTGTTTGCTTAAGTAGTGCTTGAGCTTTCTTGCAACATCTTTGATCGCGAGGTCAATTTCTTCCTTGATTACAGGAATATCAGCAATAGCATCTTTTGATTCCGAAGTGAAAGGTACGTTGATGGAAGCAACGTGAATAAGGAGAATGGCCGGCCCTACAGGAACTCCACCTCCTGGCTGGTTTAAACCGTATTGTTTCCATTTAATGTCCTCTACGGCATGCGTGGTCACACAGCCTCCCTGCTGGTAAAGCAAAGGCACACGGTTAGCAAAACGCATTATACTGATCTTTTCTTCTTTCGGAAGGTTTCCTCCGTAAGCGAGCCCCACTTCCACTACAAAAGGATTTCCGGAATATACTGCGGGTTTTCGGGTGCTTGTGGCAATAAAATCCACGCTCGTTTCTTTTTCAAGTCCCCTGTAAATCAGCTCTTCTCCTATCGGTGAAAGGCAGTCCGTAGGAGGAGCCATGATCTTTACTTTCTCAAAAGCCTCAATCAGTTTTCTTGCCTCATGGCGGCCAAGAGCATGAGGATCAATTTCAGGGTCAAGCCCTGAAGCTTTGCAGATTTCCTCGGCAGTTAACAGGCCTATTTTACAAAAAGAATAGCGGAGGAATGGAGCAAGTTTCTGGCGCTCAGTGTAATGGAGCATTTTCATCAGAGTACCAAGTTCTATACCCTCAGGATGAGGCAGGATTTCTTCGGCTGGCTTTGGCATTTTATCCGTAGCTCTTTCAAAAACCTCCTCATTGCCGTCAGGATCTACAAGGGTAATTCTTGCATGGGGATTCACAATTGCAGTAGCTTTGAGATACTCGTAAATTGACTGCCTTCTCCCTTTTACGTATGAAGCCTTCATTTCCAGCTCGATCTGAGTCCCGTGCGGACGGAACCATTCCCTAATCTCGTCTTTAAGGATATCAGGCTCATTCGTGCCGGTATTGATCATAAGCTCGTAATAATGAGCAGGTTGACCGGTGCCGGTTTTGGAGAGAATCTTCGTCTGCCTGCCCGCAGTCATCTGGGAATATAGCACGGCTGCGGAAATCCCTATTCCCTGCTGTCCCCTGCTTTGCTTGAGGGCATGGAACCTGGAACCATAAAGAAGTTTTGCAAAAACCTTAGGAATTTGCTCTTTTATAATTCCTGGCCCGTTATCTTCTATAATAACAGTTACATAGTCCTGTCCCGTTCTTTCAATCTGGACAAGGATATCAGGCAGAATTCCTGCTTCTTCACAGGCATCAAGAGCATTATCAACAGCTTCTTTTACAGTTGTTATGAGGCTTCGAGGAGCCGAGTCAAAACCCAATATCTGCCTGTTTTTTTCAAAAAATTCTGCAACGCTTATTGACTTTTGATTTTTGGCAAGTTCTTCTGCAATAGGGATTTCCATGAAAATTTACCTCAGGTTGAAAAATCAATGTACGGTTATACTGCTTTAAATATTCTTTTACACTATATCTAAAGCAGGAATTTCTGCCTTAAAAGTAATGCAATTTTTAATCCAGTTGTTAATCCAATTGTTATGCTTACTGTTTTAGCATTTTGCTATTCTAATGCTTTACTATTTCTGTATTTTTACTTTTCTAACGTTTGCGATTTTAGTATTTTACTTTTTCAGTATTTTACGATTTTAGCGTTTAATGTTATCTAATGCTAACTATTTTAGTATCAAGAAGTTCAAAGTTTTGATTCATCTGTTTTGTAAAACACGATTCTCAAAGAGCATTGACTTAAATAAGCATTGACTTAAAAAGCATTACTTAAAGAGCATTAATTTATTATATTTTATTGTTATAGGAGCAGAAATGAGGGCAGATATGCAATTATGCACCATTATCCTATTGGCTACATAGCTCTCATTAATTTATCTGCATAATGTTCTGTGTTTTAACCTCTCTCTTTTCCATGTAAAGATAGATCAAAAGTATTATAACGTAACCTCCCGTTGTAATCGTAGTCTTATTAATTTCTATGTTCAACAAAGTTGCAATTATTATTACAATAAGCCATAGAAAAAAACCCAGTAGATTACTTTTAAGCCCTATTATGTCTTCAGTCCTCTTTTTTTCGTCAATTACTTTCCTTGAGACTATATAATGCCCCAGTATTATGAAGAAAACGATAAGACCTATATTAACCCAAACAACTATTTGGTTGGAAAAATGTAATACATCGCTCGTCTTAAAAGACAACCTAGACATAATCAAACTAAGTACGCCGCCTAACACTAATCCAAAAATCTCTTCAGGTTTGAGTTTTTGTACTTTCACAAAACATCACATTTTAAATTAAGTTTTTGTAATCATCTTACTTCAAGTTAATTAAGAATTACATACATTTTAGATTTAAAGAGCGAGAGAAAATAATTCAAAACATAAAAAGGCAAACTTATATAAATTTCGTCCTAATATTGCATTATTGATGATGTGTATTAATGGATCTGATATACTTAAGACATTTCATAAAATGTAAGAAGTAATTCTAAGGTATCAAGGCACTGTTATTTTTTCTGCATTACTGATTGTTTCAAGTGGGTTTTAGGTTTTAAAAAATACTTTAAAAAAAGAACTCAAGACAGTTTAGGTCTTAATAAAAGGTTAAGGTAGAAATCCAGGATCTAATAAAAAATATGTTGCTTCAGTTTTGTCATTCCGTCTGTTTTATCCTGACAAGTTTGTGCTGGTTTTGAATCCTGATAACTTAAAGTTCTGCTCCAACGATTGTCTTGGTAGCTGTTACGGTTTCGCTTTCCCTTATTCTATCTACCACATCGTTCAGGATATTAAGGTCTTCAACGTCTATTATTATTACAAAGTCATACTCCCCAAAAACATGGTAAACATCCTTAATCCCCTCGATGTTTTTCAATTCTCGATATGCTGCCTTTTCATAACCTGGCAGCACGTTTATCATTGTGACTCCTATTACCATATTGATACCTATATCCGTAACGGCTGCAAGTTATTTATCTTTTTTCCGAAAACCGAAAAAGCGGTATAACTTATTTTGGTCCTCTACTCTTTTAGTTTATTATATTGAAAGCACAAGAGGTCATGAATACCTCTTAAGAGTATATCCGAAAATTCAATTTCAGAACAAAAACATGCGAAATATACGGCATATAAAACCTTTCTCTCTAAAAAGAAGGAATTTAATAATTACTTAAAGTAATTGTTGGACAGCCAGCTTAGGGTGAGTGGTCGCCTGCAATTTGATATTTAGGAAGCGCTCCTTCTGTATTTTTATTGTCATAGTTGTTGACTGTCACCTTCAGTTTTTCCGCATAGTTATAGATGTCATTTAAGTCCTCAATTGCTACTTTTTCTTCATTTTTATTATCGGTAAACAAACCCAAGTATTTCTTTTTGGAATTGAAATAGAGCCGACAGATAGGTTTTCTATTGTTGTCATCCAACAAAATGCCACAATAATTTTTCTTATCTCGAATATAAACTCTTTTTATATCCAGATTTTCACAAAGAATGGATTTTACAATATAATAACCTTGCAATTCATCTTCAGTTGTCACAATTTCGTCTTGAATAGTATTTTCAAATTCATTTGGAGGATTCTCGATATCATCATCTGTTGGAGTAGAGTTAACAGTGTTAGTCATTGCAAATTTCAATCTTTCGTTTATTCTATCGTTGATGAACTGATTGAGAGCATTTCTTGTGATGTTAGTAAATTTCTCCTTTACACTCTGAGTGAAAACTCCATCCTTTACTTTCTTAGCGAAAAATTTAACAAACTCTTCAGATGGATTATTAATTTCATTAGCAAGAATTAGTTTTATTTCCTTAGTATATTTCAAATCACAAGCTATAGATGCTAAATCATCAGCGTTAAATGATTCCTTTTTAAATCTCTTTAATTCGTTAATTAAAGGTTCTTTGATATCTAACAGATTAATTTCTAGGAAAGCTTTTTCATCCATTTTATTTGGAGCATCAATATCAGTAAAAAAACGATATACAATCCCATTTGTAAGAATTCCTATTTTTGCTTCACTTACGGTAAAGTACCGAAACAATTGAGACGCATGAACCGTATCCAAATCGGCATCTATATTCTTACACTCGATCAGTATAACTGGTTTTCCATCTTGAAAAACAGCATAGTCTACCTTTTCACCTTTCTTTGTGCCGTAATCGGTTGTAAATTCAGGTACTACCTCTGTAGGATCAAAGACATTGTACCCAAGAATATTAAGAAGAGGCATCACTAGGGCATTTTTCGTTGCTTCTTCAGTTTTTATATTTGCAGATAAACTCGGAATCTTTGCAGCTAGAAACTTTACTTGGTCGATAAAATCCACATTAAACGCCTCTAATGTAAATTTATTCAATGGTATATGAATATGAAGGCATATTCTATAATATATTTTCTATTTTTGTTTTCCTAGATTAAAGAAATTAAGAATTAATCGAAAATGATTTTTCAAATCATAACCTTAATATAAAAGTCAATGTTTACCTGTTTTCTAAAATTGGCGATTATTTTAATATTATCAGTGTATAATACAAGCGCATGCCCTCAGAGTCTCACAGGGACGAAGACCTTTTCGAGTCCCAGTATGTTGAAAAACACCTGAGCGAATACGCGAGTGTTTCGTCCAATAGTACGTGAGGCGCTATCTTTTGAACTTATAAGGATGTAGTTAATAAACGCCTCTGGATTCTTCAAAGAGAAAGGTTGATGGATATGAGCATGCATTGGGGAGATTTTGTTACGGAACAAACAAAATCATATGGTGAGCTTGTTCTGGGTGTTGATCCTGTTCTCGAGGATATTCCGCTCTTTTTTAAAAAAGCCGATAGGTCTGCAACGGAAATTTTGGAAAAATACGTTTTATTTCTCCTTGACGTAGCGGCAGATCAAGTTGGCTTTGTCAAATTTCAGTCTGCTTTTTTCGAAGCTTTCGGTTCAAAGGGTATTGATGTTCTGGCACAGGGAATCGCTCTTGCCAAAAAAAGAAATATGGGGGTTATTCTCGACGCAAAACGAGGTGACATTGGAACCACGGCAGCAGCATATGCCCGTGCATATTTGACCCCTGCGGAGGCTGGCTCCGTTTCAAATCTTGAGGTTGATTGTTTGGTCGTTAATCCATTCCTGGGGCCAGATACATTGGAACCTTTTATCGACTGCGCGCGTAAATATGGTAAAGGTCTTTTTGTTCTCGTCAAAACATCAAATCCGGGCTCTGGATGGTTGCAAGACAAAATCGTCGACGGAACTCGCGTTTCTGACCGCATTGCGAAGCTTGTAGCGGACTGGGCTGCAGAAACGCAAGGGAAAACAGGACTGGGTTCTGTTGGCGCTGTTATTGGAGCAACTTTCCCCGAAGATGGGAAAAGGCTTCGCAACCTGATGCCTGATTCGGTCATCCTGGCACCAGGCATAGGGCCACAAGGTGGAAAGGCCGAAGATATTCGCTTCCTCCGCCGCCAAAATTCTTCCGGTGTTTTAGTTTCTGTATCTCGGGGAATAACAAAAGTAGATGATTTGAATCTCTCAGAAGAAGACTATGCGATGCTTGTCCGTAAACGCATCGAATCATTTCAAAAATCTTTGAACACCCTGGACAGATAACTCTAACCATTATCTATTGCCAGTTGAGTATCATGTAAAGGTTGCAAATTATTAATTTTTTCTGGAAATCAAAATTTAATAGGGTAATTTAAGCGTCACTAATCTTTAATTTTCTGTTTTCAATTAATGGAATCTTAAACTTATAATTTTTGGACAGGCCTTCTTTTTCAGAAGTTAGCGATTATTTTAATATTATTAGTGTGTAATACAAGCGCATGCCCTCAGAGTCTCACAGGGACGAAGACCTTTTCGAGTCCCAGTATATTGAAAAATACCTGAGCGAATACGCGAGTGTTTCGTCAATAGTACGTGAGGCGCTGCCTTTTGAACTTATTGCTACTGTAGGGGGCGTGGCTGCAGGGATTATACTTTCCGGGATGACCGATGAACTTGGGATGATCCCTGGACTGCTTGTAATTTATCCAGGAGTACTCGGGCTCAGGGGAAATATTTCCTCGACCCTTGGTTCCAGGCTTGGCAGTGCAATTCACCTGGGACTGATTACGGATCTTGACAGGCATAACCCGGAACTCATGAACAACATCTCAGGTTCCCTGATCCTGAGTGTTATTACCGCTTTTATTCTCGGGATTCTCGGGCACTATGTAACCCTTGCTCTGGGCTTCGAAAGTGCAGGTGTTTTTAAACTTACTCTTATCTGCGTGATTTCAGCTTTTACATCCGGGGTGATTCTCTCTTTTGTTGCAGCTCTGCTGGCTGTAGGAATGTTCAGGTTTGGTTTTGATCCTGATAATGTTGTTACGCCTTCGATTGCAACTATCGGGGATATCGTTTCCATGCTCATGCTTTTCCTCTCTGCAAAATTGGTGGTGATGTTTTGAGGAAAACAGGGCACCAGACTCCTTACTACACAATTAACGGTATCATTCAGCGAGGGCTGCCGGTACTTATAATAACATGTGTAATGGGAATTCTTGTAGGGCAGCTTCTTAATTCAAGAGAAAAAAATTTGATATCTATGCCAGCAATACTGATTCTTATCCCTTCCCTTATCAAAATCGGAGGGGATACAGGAAGCATGCTTGGGGCCAGGCTTTCATCGGCTTTCCACATGGGGCTTGGAGATAATCTAAGAAGTAACCCGGTTGTACACAATAGTGTTATTGCGGCTTCAATCGTAGGGTTTGTTTCTTCAATTTCTGTCAGCATACTGGTCTTTCTGGCAAGCAGTTTCCTGGGGTACGGGATGCCTTTTCTCACCATTCTTGAAATCAGCCTTATTGCCGTTATCATAGAACTTGCAGTTGTGTACTCTGCAACAGTAGCCATTGCCTTTGTTTCTCATAGGTTCGGAATGGACCCGGATGATACGGTCATTCCTTTCATAGCAAGCCTTGGAGACCTCGTTGGAGTTACAGGAATTTTCATGGCCCTGTACATACTGAATATTTTATAAGTAATGTTTTTATAAAACAGTTTTACTACCATTGTTTACTAAACCATTATCACTACCAATATTTACTGCCATATCACTACCAATATTTACTGCCATATCACTACCAATATTTACTGCCATATCACTACCATTATTTGGTACCATCATTTACTACCAACATTTACTGCCATTATTTAACTACAATATTTACTGCCATTATTTACTACAATACTTACTACCGTTATTATCTGATCTATTATATTCCAGTCAGGTTCTTAAAACCTGATTAATCAAAAATTAATAATTAATAATTACTATTAAGTACATACTCATACACACCAGCACAAGGTAGAGTTGATCTAGAGACTATGTTCCCTAAAGAATTCAGATACAGTCCTAAGAACCTCAAGGATCTTTTGACTGAGATGAAGGACACTTCCGAACTCATGGTAGACCTTGCATACTCTGCAATGGTTTACGATGATGAGGACGTTGCAGAAGAGGTACTCAATCTTGAAGATAAGATGGATACTCTCGATTACCAAATTAAGATGGTCGCGATGTTAAGCACACGCAGGGTTGACGAGGCCGAAGGCCTCCTTGGAGTTTTACAGGTTGCTGCGTGCTCGGAAAACATCGCTAACGCCGCAGGCGATATTGCCAAGATAGTTCTTATGAACATGGGAATTCCGATGGAACTGAAAGTTGCTCTCAGGGAAGCGGAAGAAACCATTGTAAGGGCAACGGTTGCTGCAGAATCTCCAATGTCAGGACGTACGCTTGGCGATCTTGAACTTGATCTCGAGACAGGCATGTGGATTATTGCTATCAGGAGAAACGAGGATTGGATTTATGACCCTGACAAGGAAACTCGCCTTCGGCAAGGAGATGTATTGATTGCCAGAGGGCATGATGAAGGAGTCACACTGTTTTTCGAGATGGCAACGACAAGGAAATTCGTACCAAGGGAAATCGAGCACAATAAAATTTTAAAAGATCTTGAACATGCCGTGGATATTATAGTAGATATGAAGAATATGTCCGAACTCTCGGTAGGGCTTGCATACTCTGCTATTCTTTTTGACAACGAGGATATTGCATATGAGGTTAGTGCCCTGGAGTCCGAAATGGATTCTATGAAATACGAACTCCAGCACTGGGTGCTTGAAACCGCAAAACATTTTGAAGATGTGAACATGCTCAGGGGAATCCTTCACCTTGCAAGTGCCTCTGAAGCTATTTCCGATGCTGCTTACGGAATTGCAGATACTGTACTAAGAGATATCGAACTCCATCCCATTATCACCCTCGCAGTCAGGAATTCCGAAGAGGTTATAACCAGGCTCCAGGTCGAGAAATGCTCTCCTATAGTCGGAAAGACTTTCTTTGAATTGAAGCTTGAAACTGAGACCGGACTGCATGTAATGGCAATAAAAAGAGCTGACCGCTGGGTCTATGCTCCGAAAGGTAACACGATTGTTCAGGCAGGAGATATGCTTATTGCACGCGGGTCAAGGATTGGAGAAGGAGCGCTTATAGAAATGTGTGAGTGTAAACTGAACCAGTAATCTCCTTACCTGGTAATTTTCACCTTTTCCTGCTGGTGATGCAGGATCATTCATAGGAAGTATAAACCTGGAGTGAAAGTCTCGGAATCATTTTACAAATTTTTCATTTTATTCTTTTTGGTTTATTTCATTTTTTTGGTTTATTTTATTCTTTTTGGTTTATTTTATTCTTTTTGGTTTATTTTATTCTTTTTGGTTTGTATCTTTTTTGGGAGCTTACAAGCTTCGTTTTTATATATTTAACTATATTTTTATATTTTCAGCTACGTATTACTATGTGGGAGTTTTGAGTATGGCAGTTATTGGTCTTTCAAGAAACAAAGACACTCTGGAATCAGTAAAAGTCGCAGTAGAGCTTGCAGGAGGGCTTGGAATTAAAAAAGGATCTACTGTACTGATAAGGCCGAATGCAAATACTGCAGACCCGCCTCCTGGCTCGACAAATCCTGAGATCCTGAAGGGAGCTATAAGGGAAGCAAGAAAATGCAGCCCTGAAAAAATAATTGTTGCTGAAAAATCAATGACCACATTGGATACCGAAATGGTACTCAGGAAGCTTGGGCTCTGGCAGGCTGCGGAGTCAGAAGGAATAGACGAAATCCTTACCTTTGATCATATGAAACGCTATCATATGAAGCCTGATGGCGCTTACTCCTGGCAGGATGGTTTTTATGTTCCCGAGTTTCTTGACTCGGTAGATTATGTAATTGCTCTTCCTGTAATCAAAACCCACTGGACTGCAACCTTTACCATGGGCTTGAAATCGCAGATCAGCATAACCGCAGACCGGGATAGGAGACAGCTTCCTCATGGCCAACATATGGACGAACTTTTCGGGAGCATGATTGCCGAATCAAATCTTGTTTATAAGCCTGATTTTTATATTTCGGACGCTACAAAGTGCTTTGTGGCCGGAGGCCCTGACCTTGGAACGCTCAGAGAGCCTGGTATTGTACTGGCAAGCTCGGATGTTGTTGCAAATGATGCTGTGGGTCTTGCTCTCCTGAAAACTCTTGGTACGGTTCCGAAAATTCAAGAGCATTCAGTCTGGGTCCAGCCTCAGATCAGAAGGGCGATAGAACTTGGGCTAGGGATACGCGGAAGGGAAGAAGTGACTTTAAAGAATTCAGGGGTTGAGGAAACCGAAGAAATCCTTGCTAATCTTGCTTGATTGCGGTCTGGAAAAGTTTGGTGAAGATAACCAGGGGCAGGAAAACTCAGGCCTGTAGGAAAGTTCAGGCCTGTATGCCTCTCTATACGTTTTAACGAATTGGATTTCCTGTAGTTTGATTTGAAAATTAGATCTATAAGCTTAGCGGATTTTCTATACTTGTAATATTTCTTTAAGTAATCCCAAGGTAATTTTTACTTATCCAGATCCTTAATTTTCCTTTTTTGCCTCTGATTTATTCGGACTGTACAAATATGCTCACATATTACCATAATTTATTTATTTCCTACGTTCCCATAGGTTATAGGGGAATTTTTATGAAATGCGAAAGTTGTGGAGCAGAGAGTGAAGGAAGATACTGCAAGACATGTGGCGAAATACTGGATGAAGTTGTAAGACGAGTAGGAGAAGCACGTTGGGCTGCAATGGATGATTGCTCATTTATCTATCCACTTGTCCAGCGCGTAGCTAAAGGAGAACTTACAGTCAACGATATTATTAATTCTCTTGAAGTGGAAGACTGAACTTGCTTTTCTCTCAAGGCATCAGTCCGTAGTTCTCAAGGCGGCTGCAGGGCTTTTCTTCTAATATTTGATGTAATTTGATGCAATTTGATATAAAACTTTACGACGAGGTTAGTGGGAGGAGTTACCCTCGTATCTGCCGGATTTCTCGCTTGAAATTTGATTAGGAGGATACACTTCAAACCAGGTCTTAACTTTACTGCAGGAACAAGTTTTTTGAGATTAATTATAGCGCAGCTTTAGCTTTAAGCCTTAAAGTTATATCTCTTTAGCTTTAATATTTCAGTGTTGAGCAATTTTCCTGCTGTCAGGAGCTGGTGCCATATATGAATAGAAAGACCGGTGCAGTTGTTTTGATATTCTTGTTTGCAGCAATGGTTCTCATTTCGGGATGTGTCCAAAATAAGAAAGCTGAGGCACCTGTAAATAAGGAGTCTCCCGAAACCGGTAAAGGGGATGAAAGCATGAACATTCAAAGTATAAATGTTTCTAGCAGCGCGTTTGCATCTAACGGTAGTGTTCCAGGAAAGTACACATGTGATGGGCAAAATATAAATCCGCCTCTTGAATTCGAAGGCATTCCCGAAGAGGCTGAGAGTTTGGTACTCATAGTAGACGATCCTGACGCCTCTCCAAAGACATTCACACACTGGATCGTCTGGAACATAGAACCTATGGCGAAAATAGAAGAAGACAGTATACCTGGGGTCGAAGGTTTAAATGATTTCAAGAAAATAGGATATGGAGGGCCATGTCCACCTTCAGGCACGCACAGGTATTTCTTCAGGGTCTATGCTCTGGACAAAAATCTTGATCTTAAAGCAGGAGCAGGACGAAAAGAACTCGAAAAGGAAATGATAGGACATATTACTGCTGAAGGGGAGTTGATGGGAAAATACAGCAGGAAATAACTTGTTTATGGGGGGAAGATAGTGGAAGGAAACAATACAGCTGAAATGAATCCAGACTTTTTCGAAAATCCTGGAGGCGATCTGGAAAAAGCAACCTTTGCTGCAGGTTGCTTCTGGGGTATTGAAGAAGCTTTCCGACAGGTTAAAGGTGTGGTTGCAACTGCGGTTGGCTTCAGCGGAGGGCATTTTGAACGCCCTTCTTATGAACAGGTCTGCACCCTTGACACCGGGCATGCCGAAGCAGTTAGGGTGATTTTCGACCCGAAGGTCGTGTCTTATGAGACCTTACTTGACGTCTTCTGGAAAGTCCATGACCCTACTACAAAGGACAGGCAGGGCCTTGATGTCGGAAAACAATACCGCTCGGTTATCTTTTATCATGACGAGAAGCAAAAAGCTGCTGCTTTTGCCTCAAAAGAGAAGCTTGAAAAATCAGGAGCTTTTAAAAACCCGATAGTTACTGATATTGTGCCGGTTTCGGAATTCTATATGGCTGAAGAGTATCATCAGCAGTATTTTGAAAAGAAAGGTTTTCTGCAGAATGTACTCCGAGGTTTGAAGAAGTAACTATCTGAAGTGAACATGCCGCTGAAATCTCAAAATTGGAAAACCGGTCTTCAAATGAGTTTTTAACGAAAATGCGCTTGAATCTGTGCTATTTCTCAATTTATATTTTCTATTTTTCTGACCCTTTTAATTTTGTTAGATAAATTGATTAACATTCTAACAAATACATGTATTAACTCATTAACTTTTGAGGTAATGTTATGCGCTTTATCGTTCTAGCAGTTGCAACGTTAATTTTGTTGGGAATTGTAGGTTTCTCTATTTACTCTGGCTCCAGTAATGAGAACATTCAGGATGACAAAAATATAATCCAAAAAACATCAGAAATTGATGAAAACGGCATATTTAAAGGAGTACAACTTGGCAACAGCTCCATCACGGCTCCTGAATCATGCGATCGTTTTGAAACTGTAATAGTGAACCCTGCAAAGTTCAGGGAGTTAGCCTCGAACGGAACCGTAAATCTGAGCCTTATGGGAGAAGATTACGAACTTAAACTTCAAGAAAGAGAGATTCAAAAACCAAATGTAAACTCTTATATGGGTTATATTGACGGAAAGCCGCAAAGTAGTGTTTTTTTCACAGTAAAAAACGATACAATTGACGGTTGCATTAATGTAGATTTTTTCAATCAATCATATGGGATTGCTTCAACGGACGAGAAATATGAGGGAAAAACTGTCCATCTTCTGTGGAGGTATTATAGTGAAGAAGGAGAGGAAGAAATTAAAAAACATCATTCGTTAGATCCATTAAAATTTTCGCTGAGAAATAGTGATAAAAAAAGCCATGAAATCACTATCGAGCTTTTTGATTTCTATAATAATTCCGTATTCAAAGAAAACTATGCAATGAACCCTGAGGATGAAATCTTTTCGCCTGAAATAACTGTCGAACCGGGATACTACAGGTATAAAATTATTTTAGATAATAAATTTACTTTTGAACAAAGAGTAACGGCAAGTTACGCTGCTAATTTAGGTGGTTCAGAAAAACTGCATATCAATATCATTAATAATCCGGATAACCCTATTGAGTTCGTAAGCGAGATTGCCTGAGCCTTCTTTCTGAGTAAATTCCTTTTTTCTTTCTTGCTGTAGTTGAAAAAAACTTTATGCCTAACAAAAAATTTCCTTTATCCAGGAGTCCTGGATAATTATTTACCCTTCCTTATCCTATTTTTCATCATGATTTTTGACCCTATCACTGTCTGCAACCTGGAACTCCAGAACCGCTTTGTAAGGTCTGCAACTCACGAATTTTTGGCTAAAGAAGACGGAACGCCAACTTCCAGGCTCGGAGACCTTTATGAAGAGCTTGCAAAAAACGAGGTTGGGCTGATTATAACCGGTTATTCTTATGTTCTTCCGGGCGGTCAGAGTGATATTTACCAGCAGGGGATTTATGATGACCGTTTTATTGAACCCTACAGGAAGATAACCGAAAGGGTGCACAGGTACAGAAGTAAAATCGTGCTCCAGATCGTTCATGGAGGCAGGCAGGCAAGTGTTTCGGACGAATATCCGGTTCCTATGGCTCCTTCGAGAGTAAAAGACGGACATTCGGCAGTTATGCCGAGGGAAATGACCGAACAGGAAATCCTGGAAGTAATCGAAGCTTTTACAAAGGCGGCTGTCAGGGCAAAAAAGGCAGGCTTTGACGGGGTACAGCTCCACTGTGCCCATGGCTTCCTTTTAAGTAGTTTCATTTCTCCTTATACGAACATGAGGACTGACCTCTGGGGAGGTTCGATAGAAAATCGGGCAAGGATAGTCACGGAAATTGCCAGGCGCATAAAAGAAGAGGCTGGTGACTCTTTTCCTGTTCTGGTCAAAATGAATGCTACCGATGGCTTTCAGCCCTGCTGTTCAAAGGCTAAACTGGGACTTGACATTTTCCAGGCTATAGAAATTGCAAAGCTTCTGGAAAAGGCTGGAATCTGTGCAATTGAGGTCAGCGGAGGAATCAGTGAGGCAGGTGGGGTAACTATAAGGACCGCAATCAATACTCCTGCCAAAGAAGCATATTTCAGGGACTGTTCTAAAGCAATAAAAAGTGCAGTAAATATTCCGGTCATTCTTGTGGGTGGAATCAGGTCTCTTCAGGTTATTAATGAGCTGCTTGAAAACGGATTTGCCGATCTGGTTTCCATGAGCAGGGTGTTTATCAGCGAACCTGACATTGTTTTGAAATTCAAATCAGGGAAGGTTAAAAAAGCAAGATGCGTATCCTGTAATCTATGTTTTGATCCTGAAGGCATAAGTTGCAATTTTCAGTTTGAGTAAAGAGCAAAGATTGGGTGAACTACTCCTCCATGAATCCTTCACCTGACGGCTCAGGTTCCAGGGAGGTGTGTTCACTAGCACCTGGAGTCCAATTCTCAAGGTTTAGCTGAAGAAACATTCTGTCACGACCTTGTCCATATTCATTATTTCGATATTCTGCAAGTTTAAATCCAAATTTGTCACAATAAATATGCCGGGCTCGTAAGTTGTTTGGATCAACAGTTAAGAAAACACTGGATAATCCGTTATTTTTCAGGTGCGTTAGAGATTGTAGTAAGAGATAATATCCGTATCCTTTTTCTTGACTTTCTTTCTCTACTGCTATCTCAACCAGATAAGCAAATCTGGGATTATCCCACTCTTTCATAAATATAGCAAAACCTTTCAAGGAGTTACAGGCATAGAGACCGAAAACGTGTCCATATCGTAGATAAGGTACCAGAGACCAGTTACTAAGTAAGTTATCATCAAAAGCATCATAATCGATTTCAAGCATTCTCTCAATATTTTCTTCGTTTTTCTCAACTAATCGAACATTAGTTTTTTGCTCGTTTACTTTATTAATAAGCTCAACTCCTCAAAAATAGTATTATCCGTATGTTTCGTTTTTGGTCTTTGCCGATGTTCAATTATTTCTCAAATTTTTGTTGCTATCCGTCATTCATATTATGTTTTACTCTTTGTATCTTGTTTTACTCTTTGTATCTTGTTTTACTCTTTGTATCTTGTTTTACTCTTTGTATCTTGTTTCAGACAGTTTATAGTCAAGAATAACTTCCTACTTTGTATGGTACGCATCTGTTTCAATATAAATATCTAAGACAAATTTTTTTTAAGTTCCTTGAATTTACAAGGGAACTGACCTTGAATACTAATTACCTTTTACTCTCAATTACGCACAGCCAATGTTTTATTTGCCCATATTAGGACTTCATGGATACAAAACTTTAAAGCATTATTTTTACAACGATATCCAATATAGTTCTCATAAAATTAGTTCTCACAAAATTAGCTCTCATAAAATTAGTTTTCATAAAACTAGTTCTCATAATCTACAAACTATTTGACAAATTATACTTGGGCTTCGATAAAGTATCTTTATTCATTTTATCACAGTGGCTTATATAGGGTATCCATTAAAGATATTTTTTTATAATAGATGGATGCAAAAGAGATAAGCCTTTGAGGCTATCAAAGGATACTGGCTTATATTTTTCTGCCAGGTCCGCTACCCGTATAATTTGTGAGGAAATTAAAAATGTCAGAAGAGAACCGTGTCGGTAGTAAGATACGCCAGCTTAGAGAAGCCAGGGAGATGACTGTTGAAGAACTGGCTGAAGCCAGTCAGAGCAGCGAGGAATCAATCCAGCAGCTAGAAAATGGGGCCCTTGTTCCTTCCTTAACACCTCTTTTAAAGATTGCCCGGGCTTTAGGCGTCCGGCTTGGTACTTTTCTGGATGATATGCCCCAGAGCGGACCTGTAATTGTCAGGGAAGGACTGTCAGAGAATGTAGTCCGTTTTTCAGGGAAGACTGAAAAACCCAAGAAGAGTGCTCTTGAGTTTTATTCCCTTGCCTCCGATAAAGCAGACCGCAACATGGAGCCTTTTATCATTGATATTCATCCGTCTCCCGAGGAAAGCCACCAACCATCTTCTCATGAAGGAGAGGAGTTCATTTATGTCCTGTCCGGGGAAATCGAGATATTCTATGGAAAGGATGTCCATAGGCTAAACGCCGGAGACAGCATTTATTATGACTCTATTATCCCGCATGATGTACATGCAGCAGGGAAAGAGGACGCAAAAATTCTAGCTGTAATCTATGCTCCTCTGTAAAGCCGCAATCAGGCAGAGGAGAGAGTGGGCACTTAATTTTTACTGGCTGGAGAAACTCCAGATTTCAGAAATTTAAACACAAGTACTTGAGAGTTAAGGAATCAAAATGTTCAGTACAATTGTTAGTCCGCGTTTTGGGGACATAGACGGGCTTGGGCATGTGAATAATACTGTCCTCCCGGTCTGGTTCGAAATTGGAAGAAACTCCGTGTTCCGGCTTTTTTCACCGGACCTTGATCTTAGCCCTGATGTATGGCACCTTATTCTAGTCAGGACTGAGTTTGATTTTCTGCACCAGATGTACTTCAGGTCGGATGTGGAAATCAGGACTTATATTGCAAAGATAGGGAACAGTTCATTTACTGTTGGACACGAAGCATGGCAGGAAGGCGAACTCAAGGTAAAGGGTCAGGCAGTGCTGGTTTATTACGACTTCAAACTCCAGAAAGCAATTCCTCTTCCTGATTCTATCCGCGAAATTCTGACCTCACACATGCTTCCTGCGATGAATAATGCTGAAACGGATACGGATTCCCCTTGCTCTACTTGAATTACTTGACTGACTGCCCGCAAATCGAGTTTTGGAGCATAATTTTGGAGCATAATTTTGGAGCATACTGGATATCTCTGTTCGCAAGCAGACAGCTCCAAAAAAATGATAATGCAAATGAGAGGCTGATACAATGCATCTTATAGAAGAGTCCCTCGGAAACTACTTTGAAAAACAGGTGGCTGTAGACCCTGACCACGAGTTTATTGTTTATCCTGACCGCAACCTTCGTTTTACTTATGGGCAGTTCAACGAAAGGGTCAATAACCTTGCAAAAGGGCTGCTAGCTATAGGCATAACAAAAGGAGACCATGTAGGAATCTGGGCAAAAAACGTCCCTGACTGGCTTACCTTCATGTTTGCCACAGCAAAGATCGGGGCAGTGCTTGTTACTGTGAATACTGCCTACAAGAGCCATGAGGTCGAATACGTATTAAAACAGTCCGATATGAAAGCCCTGGCTATGATTGATAGCTACAGAGACGTTGATTATATTGAAATAATAAATGAACTTGTCCCTGAGCTCAAAACCTCTGAGAGAGGAAGACTGAAAAGCAAAAACTTTCCCTATCTTAAGAGTATAATTTACGTAGGACAGGAAAAGCACCGGGGTATGTACAATACAAACGAGCTCATGCTTCTTGGCAGCCATTACCCTGATAACGAGCTCCGCGAGATTATGGCCAGTGTTGACTGTGACGATGTTGTCAATATGCAATATACATCAGGAACGACAGGTTTTCCTAAAGGAGTCATGCTGACTCATAAAAATATCTTAAATAACGGGCTTTCTATTGGAGATCGGCAGAAGTTCACCTATGTGGACAGACTCTGTTTTCCTGTGCCACTTTTTCACTGTTTCGGGATAGTGCTCGGAGTTATGGCCATTCTGACCCATAGAGGAACGCTTGTTATGCTCGAAATTTTTGATCCTCTACTGGTGCTTGCTGCGGTACATAAAGAGAAATGTACGGCTCTTTACGGTGTGCCTACAATGTTTATTGCCGAATATACGCATCCGATGTTTGACATGTTCGACCTATCTTCCCTGAGGACAGGAATTATGGCAGGTTCCACTTGCCCAGTAGAAGCCATGAAAAAAGTCGTAAATGATATGCATTGCTATCAGATTACCAGTGTTTACGGACTTACGGAAGCATCTCCTGGTATGACCCAAACTGATGTGAATGATCCTCTGGAACTCAGGGTCGAAACTGTTGGTAAGCATTTCCCGGGCGTAGAAGTCAGGGTTGTTGATCCCGATACCAATGAACCGCTGCCCCCAAACACTGTAGGAGAGATATGTTGTCGCGGGTATAATGTGATGAAAGGTTACTATAAGATGCCTGAAGAAACGAAAAAAGTTATCGATGAAGATGGCTGGCTTCACAGTGGAGACCTTGGGACCTGTGACGAAAACGGTTATTACAGGATCACAGGTAGGATTAAGGACATGATTATCAGGGGAGGAGAAAACATCTATCCAAGGGAGATTGAGGAACTCCTGCTCACCATACCTGAAGTTACGGACGTTCAGGTTGTCGGTATCCCTGACAAAAAATACGGGGAAATTGTAGGTGCCTTTGTGATTCTCAAGAAAGGTGCAGACCTTACAGAAGCCGATATCAGGGATTATGCCTTAAGCAAGATCGCCCGCTATAAGGTTCCAAAGCATGTATTCATTGTAGGCGAATTCCCGCTGACAGCAAGCGGTAAGATTCAAAAGTACAGGTTAAGAGAACTGTCTGTGGAACTTCTTAATAAGCAAGGTTAAAGTAGCGATTTATTAAAGTCAGTAGCTATTGATAGTTAACAGTTTATTAATAACAGAGGACTTCGATAAACCCAGATTTTTGGCTAGTTGCTTATAAAGGGTATATAAGTAATATGTTGAAATCAGAGGTTTATCGAAGTCCTCAACAGTTATTGATAGTTATGATAATTATTGATATCCATTGATATTTATTGGTAGCTGTTAACAACTATTGATAGCTATTGATAGTTATTAACAACTACTGATAGCTATTAACAACTACTGATAGCTATTAACAACTACTGATAGCTATTAACAACTACTGATAGCTATTAACAACTACTGATAGCTATTAACAACTACTGACAGCCATTCTGACAGCCATTGATAGTTATCAATAGTTATTAACAACTATTAACTGCCATGATAATTACCGGTAGTATATGTTAAAAAGTTGACTGGTTGTATTACTATCCAGGTTGTTTCATCGACCATTAAGGTCGATTTTCTTTCTCAATTGAATTTCAATTCGTTAATTCTTACGCTTTGAAATTTCAAAGCTATTAAAAAATTAGATGTCAGCAAATTTTAAATATTGATTGTATTTTTGAAGAGTACTTAAATTTATTCCCGTGCTAAAAAGTTTATGACAATACAAAAACGATGGGCAATTG
Source organism: Methanosarcina barkeri 3 (assembly GCF_000970305.1). Taxonomy (GTDB): domain Archaea; phylum Halobacteriota; class Methanosarcinia; order Methanosarcinales; family Methanosarcinaceae; genus Methanosarcina; species Methanosarcina barkeri_A. The sequence goes on along the minus strand of NZ_CP009517.1, from coordinate 1,637,194 downwards.
AATATTTAACGTAATTTATTATATATAAGATTTCAGCATTAGAAGGATGTAGTTGTAAGAGAAGCGCAATAGTACACCTTTGTGCATAGCGTATGGGGAGTTTTTCTGTAGGGGTTTCATCGATTGAGAGTTCAGGATCATAAAGGAACTCTCAATCAATCACCACAATCAATTAAATGTTTGTACTGGTCTCTTGCAACTATGGGAAGAATATGGGGGAGTATTCTTCAAGGGGGTTTCACCGATTGAGAGCTCAAGGGTCATCAAAAAGGGCTCTCAATCAATTAACTAACTTTTAGCTTAACTTGGACATTTAATTACGTTTAATTTAACTATTTTTGATTAATTTTTAGCATAATTTTTAGCATAATTTTTAGCATAATTTTTAGCATAATTTTTTAATCCAGGTAAATCGTACAAACAATCTAGTTTTTCTCCCGGTTGAAATTCAGCTTTTGAGTTTTCCCCCAATTTTACCTTTTCAAATCTTCAAACAACCAATAACTGTCCTATTCTATTTAAGTCCTTTGATGAGTCACTTTTATTTGTGTGTGTACTAACAAGTGTTGCTCATTATATGGACGTATAATTTCATTTATAAACACATTAAATTAATATTGACATAAAAAGTCAATTAAAAATCCTTTTTAACTTTTCTTAATATCCCCTTAATATCTCTGTACTGGTGAACATTCTAGCAATTAAATGAGTGATTTCAACTAGCGAGTTCAGTTTTTTGAAAATAAAGTAAATAAGCCAATTCCCTGGGTATTTACACAAAAAGTGGCAGAATTTCTGTTAAAAGGAGCGAAATCCGAAATGCAAGGTAAGGATTATAAAGAAAAGCCGAAAATTTTGAGTTCCTCCATTTTTGGAGGATAATTCATATAAGTCCTGTAAGTACTATGCCGATTCCCATGAGAGCCACACAGCCTACGGCTGCAAAGTCTACTCTATTCCAGGCAAGCCGGTCCTTGTCCACGCTGTGTCTGTCTCTGTATCCCCTCATATCCATGGTCAGGCCAAGGACCTGGGTTCTTCCAAGAGAATTTGCTACCAGGGGCACAAGAAGCGGCTTTATACTCCTTACCTTTCCACGAAGCCCTTTTCCCGGATTGTAACCTCTTGCAAGCTGGGCTTCATGAATGCGCTGGCCTTCGACCTGCAAGCTCGGGATAAACCGAAGGGCAATTACAAACATAAGCACATAATCCACAGGAATGTGGATTTCCAGAAGAGCTTTCATGAGGTCACTGGGCCTTGTAGTGACCACAAGAAGCTGAAAGGCGAAGAGCATTGCAAAGAATCGAAGGGAAAGAACCACTCCAAAATCCAGAGCTCCGGTAGTAACTGGAAAGATCCCCTTGGCAGTAAGAGTTCCTGCAGGGATAAGAAATCCCAGGGTTACTCCACTTTTCATGGTAAAAACTGTTAGCAGGATCAGGCTCAAACTCAGGAAAACAAGAAGTTTGAGCTGTCTGATAAGTTCGTGATGGAGTCCGGCTTTGAGGGATACCAGAAAGATTCCAAGTACCATAAGCGCCAGGACTATGGAACTCGTTGTAAAAACGCTCAGAACTATAATTCCTGCAACAGCTACAATTTTGGAGAGTGGGTTCATGCTGTGTAAAAAGCTGTCACTATTAATATACTGCATAATCTCCTTCATGCACAAATGCCTCCAATATGTCCTCTGTTCACCTGCTCGCTATCTGCAGTTTCCTTTCTGGTATCTTCGATTATTTTTCCGTCAGCCATGCGAATAACCCTCTCAGCATGGTCTTTTACTATTTGCATGTTATGGGTTACCATGACTATTGTGTGCCCTTCCTGCTGAAGCTTTCGTATAAGGTGCATCATATTGTCCGATTCTTCGGCGTCCAGACCTGTTGTAGGTTCATCGAGCACGATAAGTTCGGGCTTCATGGCAATTACGCAGGCAACTGCCAGCCTCTGCCTTTCTCCCCTGCTCAGGTTTCGAGGAAAAACTCTCAGTTTTTCCTCAAGATTTACAAGTTCAAGGGAATCGGATATTGCTTTTTCAGCTTCAAGCCCTTCTATATTTATATTATTTAATCCGAAAGCAATTTCTGCTTCGACGGTATCTTCAAAAAGCATATTGTCAGGGTTCTGAAAGACCAGGCCGGTGTGTTTGACAAGCTCGTTTACAGGAGTTTTTGAAGTTTCGAGGCCTTTTATAATTACGCTTCCGTAATAAGGGCGTAAAAGTCCATTGAAGTGTTTGACAAGGGTTGTTTTGCCTGAACCATTCTCGCCCAGCACAGCAACGAGCTCTCCAAGATAAATCTCCAGGTCTATGCTGTCGAGTGCCAGGACTTCTCCGTAACGCTGTGTGAGATTTTTTACGGAAATAATGGGCTGTCTTTCCTTAACCTTATTCTGAGGCATATAAAGATTTTGTCTGCTAGTTTCAGAAATTTCCTGTTCTGAAGAGAGAGAAGATGCTGCAAGAGAAGACGCTGAAAAATCAGTCGGACTTTTTATAGCTTTTATTTTGCCCTTTTCAAGCAGCACAACCCTATCCCCGATTTCGAGGAAATCGTCTATGTTGTGGTCTATGATTATGATAGTCTTTCCGGACTCTTTCAGCCGTTTCAAGATTGAAAAGATTCTTCTTACGGCCTTTGTATCCAGTTCGGCTGTAGCTTCGTCAAGGATAAGGACTTCGGTATCGAGGGCAAGGGTTGCTGCAAGTGCAACTTTTTGCTTCTGCCCTCCGGAAAGAGCATGTGGGGCCCGGTTTCTAAGATGGCTGATTTCGCAGAGTTCCATTACTTCTTCCAGCCTGTGTCTCAGTTCTTTTTTGGAATAACTCCGGTTTTCAAGCCCGGAATGGATTTCCTCTTCGACACTTGTGAAGATAAGCTGTGATTCCGCATCATCAAAAACCATCCCGATATGTCGGCTCAGTTCCTTCATGCCGTTAAAACTTTTTATGTTTCGGTCTTTGAAAATGATTTCTCCTTCGGTCTTGCCCTCTATTTCATGGTGCAGGACGCCTGCCATAGCAAGAGCCAGTGTTGTCTTTCCGGCTGCACTGTGCCCGGTAACCAGAAGCAGTTCTCCCTGTCGGACCTCAAGGTTAATTTTTTTCAGGACAGGGTTTTCAGCTGTTCCGTAGGTGTATGAAAAATCTTTCAATTCGATCATGCTTTCCCCCGGGCAAGCACCCTTGAGGCAGGCAGGTAAAGTATCTGCACAATGATTGCATTGACGATTGCGGTCCCTATTACTATCGGGACCGTAGCAGCTACAAAAGCTCCCATGGTTGCGAACTTGGAAAGTATCGCAGGAGCAATCATAATCATTGCAACGATTACAAATGTTGATCCGCTGATCAGAGTTCCTACCAGCGTTGAAGGCACGGGAGAAAATGAAAACTTATTCCTGAGACTTGTGTACGTGACAAGGCAGGCAATGGCACCCACAGGCTCACTGATAAGGTTTGCAGGCGGAAATATCGAATGACTGAGAAATGCGCACACTATGCCTGCTACAATCCCTATACCTATTACTTCCGTAAATGTGGGCATTACAAGGATTATGGCAAGGCAGTAAAACGCTATTACAAGATTTGAAACGATAGGACCCGGAATTATAAGGGATAAATAGCGCACTATTGCGCCGACTGCAAGCAAAATTCCAACAATGGCAATATCCTGAGATTTCATTAAAAACCACACAACCTGTAAATACTCTTCGGGAAATTCTCCCGTAATCTGAATTACTGTGATTATAAACTCGACAATTCAATTGAACGTGGTAATTCTATTACACAACTTCGTACTATAAGGCATAATAATGTACATTAATATATAAACTTTATGCTTTAGTAGCCTGCATTATACTTATATTAGTTTCATCTTCAAATTTAAGGGAGAATTTTCCAACTAGAAAAGTATGTGTCAATTTTGTCATACGTCGATTTTGTCACGTGTCAATTTGTCATGTAATAACTCTGTCATGTAATAACTTTGTTAAACAGTTGTGAAAATAAATGTGCCTTTTGAGCTTGTTTTTTTGACCTGGTTTAATTCTTAACTTCTCCATAAATATGTGAAATTTACTTATGTTAAACAATTAAAAGGTGATACTTATCCGTTTTTCATTAAACACTGGTTCTAAAGGTTGTAGAGTTGAAGAGCAAGTCAAAAGTCGCTTTCGATAGGAAAACTAATCTGATGTAAGAACAATAGGACTTACAAAGACTATTGTGGGGTATGGTATATCGTCAGTTAATGTAAACGATCTGGATGAAGTCAGGACTATTGAGGAAGGATTCAAAAAAGCATATAGTGGGGACCTGAAAGGAACAGTAGAAGCTGTTGACAAACTTAAGGGCTTTGCACTCCAGTTAATCCCCCTTGAAGCCGATGCTGAGAATGAGTTAGATATAAAAGCACTAATCATTTCTATAGGGGATATAGCGAGAGTATCTGCCGAGATGAAAATGGAGCAGGCATGCTCAGTTTCAGGTCGTATTCTTGGAGATATAGCTCTTGAGGCTGCCGGTCAAAAAAGGGTCCAGATTGCTATAAAGACTTTATCCATTGTCGGGAGTCTTGCCCTGGAGTTTACAGGAAAAGGCCTGGAAATGGCAGCCAGAAGTGCAGCCGAATCACTTGGAATTTGCGGGAAGAGCTTTTCAAGAATTAAAATGGAAACGCTGGTCAGCCTTTCTGAGGTTTACCTTATGCAGGTATCTATGTTATCCATAGAAAAAGGCTTTTATAAGGCTGGAATTACTGCTATCGATTACCTTGGGGAGATAGGAATTGCTTCTGCCGAACAGGCAATAGAAACCTGTACTCTGGAAGCTGCGGTTACTCTTGAAGATCTGGGTAATGCTGCTGTAAGGGAAAATAGCGAGTCTTACGTAAAGGCAGTAATCGAGGCACTTGAAAACCTGGGAACTGAGGTCTCTCGGCACGGAATGAAAAACATACTTGTCCAAATAGCATGGTCTCTGGAAACGATTAGGGTGCTTTCTCTGGAGCAGGGCCTCAAAGGAGCCTGCTTTGCCGCAAAAGCTGCGCTTGAATCCATCAACACGGCAGGAATGCTTGATACGGAACAAAATCTGGAAAAAATAAGGGAAATAAAGGAGTTTCGTTCTTTTATCCTGAAAAAGGGTTAAATAAGCAGCTGGAGAAAATTAGAGTTAAGAATGCAGAGTAGAGAGTTAAAAATGCAGAGTAAAGAGTTAAAAATGCAGAGTAGAGAGTTAAAAATGCAGAGTAAAGAGTTAAAAATGCAGAGTAGAGAGTTAAAAATGCAGAATGGAAAGTTAAACAATTAAGAAACTTAACAAACAAGCAAAGCCTTAACATCTAATTTTTTCTGTACTCATATATAAAGAAAATAAAATATTATATAAAATATTATTAGAATATTATAATAAAAATCATTACAGTAAAATCACGTAAAATTGTATAAAAATATATAAAAAGTCATGTAATAAATGCATAAGATCACATAAAAAATAAAAGGTCAAGTAAAAAATAGCATAGAATAATTACTGATTACTAATGAAAAAAGTTCCATATAAAAGAACATGGTGCTCCGGCCGGGATTCGAACCCGAGTCTTCGGCTCGAAAGGCCGGAATGATTGGCCGGACTACACTACCGGAGCACATTGCATCTCACAGCGAGACCTTCAATAGACTTTAGTAATATATAAATCTGTCCCTTGTCTGCAGTTTCTAGTGTAATCAATTAATGAGATAATCTTTTATGTAATAACTGTTTGATTTATTTCATATTCCTTTTTATAGGTAGAGTAAAATTTTCTCAAAAGTTTTCTAAAATTTCTAAAAGATTTTCTAAAAATATGTTTGATATAAGGAATCTAAGCGGACAGGTCATAAATCATAAACTTTCGCGCTCAACCTTAGTATTTGCAATTGATAACATTGACTTTATGAATATCAGGAAATATGTTATAAGTAAATAGAAAATGTCCTTATACTTAAGTAGAATACGTGATGAAAAAGCACATTACTCCCCTAATTTGACAGAAAAATAAAAATTAAAATGAAAAAGGAGCTTCATGCCCCTGTTTTCCCCTACATTTGAGGTTTCCGTACATTGTTCTCGATTTTTTGCTATTTTCATTTTTCCAAAAAATTCTGCGTCAATACTACACGTTTTTTGTAGAAAAATACTTTGCCAATTAATAAATTCTGTCAAATTTGGGTTACTCGGTACAATGAAAAAGCATATTATCAGTATAATGAAAAAGCATATTATCAGTATAATGAAAAAGTACATTATCAGTATAAGAGACTTATATTAAGACAAATGTGCAAAAAAGAATATGATGCTCCGGCCGGGATTCGAACCCGAGTCTTCGGCTCGAAAGGCCGGAATGATTGGCCGGACTACACTACCGGAGCTTTTGTTGTATCTTATTTTCCCCTCATTGAAGGGGTTCTTCAATAAGGGGTTTTTCTATATATAGTTAGCGGCTGCCAGTACCTTTCAAAATGTTATTGGTTGTTGAATTAGGGAATTTCTTCCTCACATTTCTTCTTCAGCTTCTTCCTCATCTTCGATATCGGATTCCATATCACCTATATCTTCCGATCTGTCCTCTTCTTGAATGAGGTTGCCAATCCATTCGCTGAGTCTCCCGCAGTATTCAGGTTGACAGTCACCCGTACAGCCTGTACAGGCCGAAAACAAAGGTCCTGAAAGCAGGAGGTCATATTTTTCCTTAACCTCTTCCTTTGCTTTCAGCAGGTATGTTCTTGCCCCGTTTGAGACTCCAATTTCTCTTATAATTAGGTCTTTATCCAGAAGCTTCTTTATGATTCTGGAACATTTTCTGCTGTCGATATCCAGCTCTTTCCAGATTACGTTCTGGAAAACGCCTTCTTTATGTCTTTTTATTATGTTATAGGCTTCTTCTTCAAGATCCATGATTCCACACTATAATGTTCCTTATGAAGTTTTATTCTTCTACAGGAGTGATCAGTATAATGTTATTACCACGAAGTACTACTGAACCAAGGGAACGAACTTTTTCTCCTTTTACAATCTCCATGGTGTCCACGAGATGAAGGTTCATATAGTCATCCACGCTCTTAAGAGTGCCTTCAAGCAGATTAAGGTCGCCTTTCATTTCTACCTGGATTCTTGATCCAACAATTTTCTGAACTTTTTTATTTGGGAACAAATTTAAACCCTCGCTGATTTATTCTGAATTCTCCCCGTACTCTTTTCTGTTTTTTACGTCCCAAGCCAGTGAGGAGCAAGTCGCATTAAAACCACAACCGCAACCGCGGTTTACTTGCTGTCTGTATCAGCCGCTTTATACCAGCGACTGAGAAATTTCTTTATGTTGTCACTCCACCGGCTTTTAAGAAAACTGAAAACTACTTATCCTTTACAGAGATATATAACCATCGATCTCCAAGAGCTCTCAAAAGACTCCCGGGTCAAATAGCTTTTACAATTCTTTTATCCGGTATTTTATTCTGATTGAGTGGAGAGGCGTATATAATGGTCAGATGTAACCCTGAAGATCCGTACTTTCGTCAGCAAGCTTTGCAGACTCTTTTCTTGGTCTCGGGATTGCTCTTGCAATAGGCCCGAAAACGGATTCGTATTCATTTATATGCTGGGTCAGCCAGCGGGAAAGCTCAAGTGCAGCTACCGGAGAAAGTATCACTTCGGTTTCTACGCTTCTCTGGATAACCCTTGATTCCGAGGCATCTCCGAACAGTTTTGGAGTGTCATTATAAAAACCGATCCTGAAATCATAAGGGCTGTGCCCACCCGCAGCTCCGATAGCATATATCTGCCTGAAGTTCTCAGGCTTTACAAACTCGATTGTAATGCCTTTCTTAATCTTTTTGGAAGCTGTGCTTTCGATATTTTCCCTGGATTCTGCATCCTCGGTCATGAAATTACCTCTATTTTTGCTCTCAGAGTATCTGATCAGATTTTGATCCGTTATACTGACCGGCCCTTAAAAAGCTGGTCAATTCTCTAATATAAACAATACAATCCCACATAAGCAGGAACTTTTTAATTCGTTATACAGTGTTATCTGCAAAAATGTTTTTGATATATTTGTCCATAAAGACATATTTAATATTTTTTATTTGTAAAAGTGCTTTGATACTTTTATTTGTAAAAACGTTTTTGATATCTTAACCCTGAACTTTCTTTTTAAGCTTTTTTGCTTCTTCTGCAACTCCTTTTTTAGAATGTACCTTTGCTATAAGTTCTACGGCGTCAAGGTTTCGGACAGCATTGTCCAGGTACCCGAAGACATCACCCTGATAGGCTGAAATTCCATACTTATCTTCAAGTTTCTTTATAATCTGTCCGGGCTCAAGTCCTTCTGTACGCAGCTTGATTATTTTTTCCGAGAACTTCTGTTCTGCGCAGCCACAGTAAGGCGAATCTTTGCATTTACAGGTTAAAAAGTCCGAAGCAAAATCCAGCAGAAGTCCCTGAATTTTTGCATCAAGATGGGAAAGGGATTCTCCGTCAAAAATTATGTCAAGTGTAGCTCCCTGAAAAATCCTTGAAGGCATATTTACATGTAGGGAGCTTCCTATCTGATTTGCGTACTTGAAATACGCTGCATCAAAAAACTCCATGTTCGTTGCAATCTTCAGGGGTTCGTTCTCTCCAAGTACTGCATCCCTAATCAGAAAAGCTTTCGATACCTCAAGGAAATGAGCTGAAATAATTTTTCCAAAACGCGTAAGCGTTATCCGGTTTCCTTTTCTTTCCACAAAACGATAGCTCTGAAGGCGCAGAACCAACTTGTTTAGGTCGTAGCTTCCAAACATCTGGTTATGGATCATTTTTAGATCCTGCACTGAGGAGGTGACTGCAACCGATGCAAGTACTTCCTCGAGCTGTTCGGTTTCTCCGTACTGTACGCCTGCTGATAACATTTCTCCCTGGAGTAGTTTAATTGCAACCTCTTCTTCGGTATCGGACTGTGAACTTGAGTACGATTTTCCAGGCACGGGCATAAGCACAACAACTCCTCTATCATGGTAGTCAGGTCTTCCTGCCCTGCCGCTCATCTGCAGAAAATCCTGGACTGAAATCCAGTCTATTCCCATTGCCAGGGACTCAAAAATCACCTGGGAAGCCGGAAAATCCACTCCAGCCGCAAGAGCAGCCGTGGTTACAACTACTGGGAGCTCTCCTTTTGCAAAGCGAGTTTCGACTTTCTTTCTCTCATACTGGGAAAGCCCGGCATGGTAAGGTGCCGCATGAATTGAAAGAGCTCCTGCAAGCTTGTGGCAGTTTCTACGGGAGTTTGTAAATACGATTGTCTGTCCCCTATGCTTTTTGGAAGAGAGCATTGAATATTCTTCTTTAGCAAGCTGGGAAATCAACTTTGCCTTTTCGTTTTCCTGGCAGAAAAGAAGGTGCCTGTCAATAGGAACCGGCCTGTGCTCGTAACGGACAAGCTGGGCTCCGAGTTTCTTCGCATAACCTGAGGGATTTGCAACGGTTGCAGAGAGATAGATGAATTGAGCTTCTGGTGCTACATACCTCAGCCTTCCAATAAGCCCGTCCAGCCTGTGACCCCTTTCCTGGTCTTCGAGAGTATGGACTTCGTCCACTACTACAGTTCCGATTTTACCAAGAAAATCGGCATTTCCCGACCGAAGCATGTGGTCTATGCCCTCGTAAGTCCCTACTATGATATCCGCACCAGGGCTGGTCTGCATCTTCACGCGTTGAGAAGTTTTTATGAGAATTGCACCGATCTTTATGGAAGTTGTGAGCCCGAGCTTTGAATAACGCTCTTTGAACTGGTCGTACTTCTGGTTTGCAAGTGCAACCAGGGGAACGAGATAAAGCATTTTTCCTTTTTTATCAAGAATGTTATGGATTCCTGCCATCTCCCCTATAAGGGTCTTTCCGGTTGCTGTTGCCGAGACTACAAACTGGTTTTTTCCTTCCAGAAGTCCTGCTTCTATCGATAATGCCTGAACAGGCAGCAGGGTTTCGGATTTTTCAAGCAGCATCTCCTTGAATTTCTTTTGAAGGGGCAGGCTTTTTACCCTGACTGTAGCACTGTCGGGATTTGTCCTTATAGTATCGTAACGTGTGAACTCAGGGTCCAGCCTTTCAGGGCTCAACATTCGGATAGTCCTGTCAAGATCTCGGGTTTTTGAGAGCACCTGTTCTAGGAAATCTATGGATTTTTCTCCATACTGCACACCAGCCGAACGGACTGCACGCAAAAGTTCTTCTTTTGCACAATCCAGACAGATCAGTTCGTTATTGTACTTAATGGATTTACTGTTTACAAAGTTGAAACGTCCATTTATCCAGCAATGTTTACAAATTTTTACTTTATCAGCTTTAAGTTGAAAACCTTCAAGCATTTCCAGAAAAGCAGCCTCATTTGCAGGATCTCCTCCCTCTGCGAGCATTATTCGGTTTGCACTACGCAGGAGCTCTATAAATTGCTGTGGAGGAATGAATTCTTCCTTTTTCTTGCCGGTGAGGAGCCTGATTTTAAGAGGGCGCGGTCCTTTGTAACTATCTTTTATGAGGAGCTCGGCCATATAAAGCGGCTGTTTCATCCGGTCCTTTATAGCCATAACTTTTATCTTTGATTTTTCAGCGTAACCTAGGACCCAGAGCATGATTCTTTATCCTGATATATGAATGGTATATGTAAGCTTCCCTTCAAAACCTGCAAATTTTCCTTTAAAGCTTAGATTTTGAAAGTTTAGGAGTCAATATTCTATTATTTTCTTAATTTCGAGCACATAGTTTGTATCGCAGGTAAAGTTTGTTCAAGTGTGTTAAGTTTATTCGAATTTGTGGGGTTCTGTCCACCTCGATTATATTTTGTTCAAACGCAATGGATTATGTTGAGTTTGTTAAGTTCTATTAAAGTTAGTACTTGAACTCTGAGTAATATTTATGTTTAGAGTATTTTACAGTGCGCAATGTTTTCTTTTATTCTTCCTGAACACACCTTCTTACCTTCTAAGTCTATCCTTTATTTTCTTTGCAACCTCATCTTATGGTCATTATTATATAAATATTTTATCACTTAATTATTATATTAATAAAATTGTCCGGTGCTGGCTGTATCTCGATACTGCTGAATATGCTATTTAGGAAGATTATTTTAAGAACTATTTGGGTAAGAAACTATTGGAAAATGGTATCAAGAAAGCGTTTAATGTAAGTATTTGATGAAAGTGTTTTTATAAAGCTATTATTCGAAAGTATGCAACGTGGAATTTATTCATATAGAAGCAACTATTCTGTTAGTCTTTAAGTAAGGTTTTATAGAAAGAAGCATAGGTTCATTGATCTTTAGCTCAGATATAATTGCTCAGATACAATTGCTCAGATATAATTGCTCAGATATAATTGCTCAGATATAATTGCTCAGGTATAATTGCTCAGGTATAATTGCTCAGGTATAATTGCTCAGGTATAATTCACAAACAGGCTCCTTCCTTTGCAAATCTGCATCTGCAGTTTCGAGTTTTCGGAATGTTTTCTATAGTGTCCGAAATAATCTCAAAGATTGCGTCCTGAGCTTTTCCCACAACATCAGTGACTTCATCAGCTGTCAGTTTCTGTGTGGTCATTCCGCAGGCCTGATTTGTGATAATAGCAAGAGAAGCGTAACAGAGGCTGAGTTCTTTTGCAAGGTTCACTTCAGGTACGCCTGTCATGCCCACGACATCTGCAAATTGACTCATCATGCGGATTTCGGCCCTGGTCTCAAAACGCGGACCTTCCGTACAGGCATAAATTCCTTCGGTATAGGACAGTCCCTGTTTTTCCAGAGCGGCTCTAAGAGCTGTCCTGATCTCAGGGCAGTAAGGTTCAGATACATCGACATGTACGGTTCTGTCATCATAAAAGGTAGAAGGTCGGTTTCGGGTAAAGTCTATGAAATCATCAAGTACTACAAAGCTGCCCACCGGATGTCCTCTCATTGAGCCTACGGAGTTCGTGGAGATTACACGTTCTGCTCCGACTGAGTGCACAGCCCAGATATTGGCTCTGTAATTAATCCTGTGAGGAGGAATATGATTTTCTCCTGCATGCCTGGGGATTACTGCAATTGTTTTCCCTTTTATAGTAGTAAGATAAGCTGTGACTTCTCCATATGGAGTATGTATTGGCTGGCTTTCGAATTCCTGATAAGAGTTAAAACCAACGCCACCTAGCACCGCTATCTCAATGTTTTCATCTACTTTTTCCATTTTTTATCTTCCAAGTAGTTTTGTTATTACCCTATTTTTCCTTTAATCCAGCCTTGTTTAGCCTTAAACTCTTTTGCAGATCGCTTGGGTCAGGCAAGTTTTTTCTTTCTTCTGCCTCTTCCTTTCTCTTCGTTTTCGGAGACCTGGTTTGATACACTGTATTTTATGCCTGCAAGGGCAATAAGAATCGCAACTGCAACCGAATACACAAAGTACTGGAGGGCGAGGGTTGCGTCACTGGTAGCGCCTTTCGAAAGGGAAGCTGTCGCTAAAATGTATGTACTTGCACCCCAGAAAAGCAGCCCTGTTGCGATCACAAATAAAGAAATTGCAACGTTTTTATAAATGGGCTTATTTTCCATCCTTAAATCAAAGATTTTTCCAAAATTGGCAAGCAATATGGCTCCTGCATACCACCAGACTGAAGCATTGATGAATACTGAGATAAGCGTAAGAATCCCTTGATACCATACCCCGTCTGCCGAGTAAAGTCTCCATACCTCCGTAGCTCCGTATGCAGTTGCTACAAGGGTTGTAAGCAGGGCGGCCATATAGCTGATAAAAACCATTCTCTGTTCAAGAAAAGCGTCCCAGAGCTTTTCCTTTTCAAGAGCAACAAGGTCGTCCAGCCCAAAACCTCTGTATAACATGTAAAGCCCTACAGCTGCAAGAATTCCCACAACTGCCCCGTCTGGATAACGGGCAAGCAAAAATATTGCATAAATGAGAAAAGCGAGTCCTAAAGGTACAAAGAAAGTCTGGGAGATTTTCGGGTCACTGAAGACATGTTTCAGGATATAGTAAGTACTTTCCAGATTCTGGCTCTGCATTATTACGATTCTTTTCACGGAGTCAATTCTCATACGGGATTGGACAATAGGTACAAGCGTTTCGTCTTCTGCCCCGTCCGAGACGAATATTGCTCTCTGCACATCATTCACATTGAGGAATGTTTCAAGCTGCTCGGCAATTTTCTGGTCCGAGATCACTCCAACATTTTTGTCTCCTGCAAAAGAAACTATCTCAGCATCAGTTCCTTTTGCCCGTAACTCATCAAGAATCTTGATTCCGCCGAAAATCGTATTTGTGTCAGAATCCTCCGGGTCTGCGATCCCAAGTGCGACGGCAGCCTGAACATTTGCCTCCCGTCCTACTATCGGGGTTTCGAGTTTTGCTTTTTCGCCCAGATCGTTATCTCTGTCTATGCATATAACTAAGGTCTGCATATCTCCTCTATAGCTTTCAATAGCTCACTCTATCGCAGAGAGCTGTTTTTTCATGTACGGCATCCTGATTCGGCTCTCATATCTTTCCTGTCGGAGTTTTATATAAACTCTTTTAATCAGTTAAATCGCTTTACCTTTTACAAGCATACTATTTTAATTTATACTTTATAAGCTTGTAGCGTAACGGAGTTTATTTTATACATTAGTTTTCACTTCTAAAGATACTTTTATAATTTCGAAAACCCATAAGTAAATGTCTACAAAAACAGGCTCTCTTTTTGAGAGAAATCCATTACCTTTGTAAAAAATAAAAAGGGGTTTATATGGCACAAACAATGGAAAACGAAAGTAAAGGAACCGAAGCTGGGAAAAAGAGCAGAATACAGGAAAAAGTTGGAAAGCTTGGAAATGACATTGACACTCTTGCAAAGAAAACAGGAGATGAAGCCTCTAAACTTGCAAAGAATATAAACACTGAGATCAAATCTATCTCGGACGAAATAAAATCTATTGATGTAAAAGATGAGGTAAAGAGCATCACCGCAAGGGTTGAAAAACTGGTTGATGCAACCGGCGATAGCGCAAAAAAACTTGCCTCAGAGATTAAGACTGATGTAAAGAAAATGGTAGATAAGATCGAAGTCCCGATCTCAAAGAAAAATAAATAAATAAATAAATAAATAAATAAATAAATAAATAAATAAATAAATAAATAAATAAGTAAATAAATAAATATAGGCAAAGTAACAACAGTGACAAAAGCAAAGTAACAACAGTGACAAAATAATGATTAGAAGTTAAGATTTTTTTCTCTATGATGAGTAATACCTTTTTAACCTTCTTTTTTATTATTGGCTTTGCTTCTCAATGTATATTCATTGAATCTTTCTTATTTCTCAATGCATACTCATCGAAGTATTTTGTTTCTTAATGCATATCTATTGAGTCATTTCTGCTTTTATACTCCGTGCTTTCAATGTTTTTCGTTTTTGCGTTCTCATTTCCCGAGTTAACTTTATTATTCAGCACATCATCTGTATAAATTATATTGGGGAGATCTTGATGCAATCATACTCTGACATTTCCAGGAGGCTTATAGCCTCAATAATCGACATTTCCGTAATTGTTTTTCTTTTTATGTTTTTAGAGCTAATTACAGAAACCCTGGATGAAACTTTTTTCTATATTCTGTTCTTTCTTACTATGTGGGTTTACTTTGTCTTTCAGGAGAGTTCGACCCTGAAGTCAACAGTGGGCAAGCAAGCTGTGAACATTATTGTTACTGACCTTAACGGAAACAGAATTTCCTTTACGCAGGCAACAAAGCGTTTTATTCTGAAAATTCTTACTGTAATTCCCTTTTTTGTAGGATTTCTACTTATCCTTTTTACCTCAAAAAAGCAGGCTTTTCACGATATTGTTGCAAAGACAGTGGTGTTTGTTCAGGAAGATTGACCTTAATCCTTCTTTTCAAATTTTTATCTATCATGTCAGTTTTTTTACGACGATTACTTTTTTTATTATGGTGTCCTAATAATTAATGGGAAGTCATTTTCTACTAGAACAATCAAGGGAAGTGTATTATGTCTATTTCCTTCAATCAGCGCAATTTTATCCAGAATAGACCTGTAAGCTTTGAGGGTTCTATCTCAAGCCGTTCGCATGATATCTCTTTTTCTTCCGAATCCGCAGAGGAAATAAAACTTTTCCTTGATATGGATGGAGTCCTTACGGATTTCACCGCAGCCTGTGAAAAGCTCGGTGGTAATATGATGTTCTGGTACAGTAACGACAGAGAACTCTTCTGGAAAAAGATCACATCTGCAGGAATCGAGTTCTGGTCTGAGATGTCCTGGATGCCCGGAGGGCAAGAATTGCATGGCTTCCTTAGAAGCTCGGGCCTTTGTCCGACAATCCTTTCTGCGCTTCCCGGACCTGAGAGGAAAAAAGCCTTAATCAATGCAAGAGAGGGAAAAATCAAATGGATCAGGAAAGAACTCGGGCCTTCTTATGCAGAGGCCGCAATTCTCTGTTACCGCCCTGAAAAAGCCTTACAATCGGGATCTGCAAGGGTTCTTATTGATGATAACTCCGAGAATATCCGTGAGTGGGAAGAAGCAGGCGGTATCGGAATCCTGCATAAGAACACGAGCCGGACAATCCGGTGTTTCACCAAGGTTCTTAAAGTAGAGCAAAAGTTCTGACATGTAAACTTTATAGGTAAGACCAAAAGGGTTGACTGAAAACTCAGATTAAAAGGCTTATAAAATCTTAGACTTCCTGAATCTTAGACTTCCTGAATCTTAGACTTCCTGAATCTTAGACTTCCTGATTACAGGCTACTATAAGGGCTACAAAGTTTTGCCTGTGATTTTTGATATCTTCTCCTTGCGCATCCTTTAACCACTTTTTTCCCCCATGAATTGCGTGATCTCCGCAGATAAAGAAAATCGTTCCTTTTTCTGCGTGTCTATAAATCTCACCGAGATTTTCATCCACGGCTATTGCAGCCTTTTTCAGTTCTTTCCAGTTTTCTGCTCTATGGGAAAAACGGTCAAGGGTTCTGAGGTGAACTGCCAGGATATCGGGCTTTTCTTTAAGGGCATGTAGCGCATAGTTCGTTATTTTAAGGTCATAATCCAGAATATCTTCGGAATTAGGAACTCCATAATATTCTTTTATCCGTCCTCTGAAACTTTCCGCACCTTCAGACTCTATAACTGCTGACGCTTTCATACCTGCCCTACAAGCCCATTCCATAATGCTTTTCAGTCTCGGGTTTTCCGAGTCTTTTGTCCTTTCCGTGTAAATGTCCATGGTTGAGTAGATATTATGCTCTTCTGGCAGATATCCTGTAAATATTGATGCAATGGCAGGGGAGGTTATTGTCGCAGGGGACTTGCACCTGAAGAGTAAACCTTTTTCAGCGATATTACTCAAGTTCTTCATTATCGAAGAAAAATGATTATAAAGAGAATACCCCAGACTGTCAACCACAATAATCACTGCTCTTTTGCAACTTCTTTCTTTTGCGTAGCTCTCGACTTCAGGAATTGGTCTGCCAGTTGGCGGAACCATAGGGATTTTCAGGAGTCTTGAGATCGTAGGGGCAATATCAATGGTTTTGCACTCTAAAATTTTCATATGGTCTCCAATATATTATCTGGCAAGCCGGCTTATATGTCTTTCCAATATTCCTGTTTTAAACCCAGATAACTGTGAATAGTTATATTGGACCGGATGAGTGTTCACTGGATAGAGTATGAGTTTTCAGGATGTAGAATTAATTTTAAAGGCGTAGAATTGATTTCCGAGGCGTATTATATAAGTCTCCGAGTGACAAAACTGCTTATTTAAAAACTGACTATGTAAAAACTGATTATGTAAAAACTGATTATGTATACTCAATTTTTGTACGCATGCAAGCATAGAAACAGAAAAAATAAGCAAAGACACTAAAGGCAAATATCAGCTAAGTACTAAAAATGTTAATTATTTGTAAATTTAAAAAAGTAAAAAAGCAGCCTTATTAAGCTGCTTCAGCCCAAAAGATAAGGCTTCCATTAAACTGTCCTGTAGACGAATAGTTTTCCGGTATATCAAGCTGGGCTTTCGTAGTTTCTGATGTGTTTGAAGCTATTGTCTTACTGTATTCAGAACATTTGTTCTGGTCAAGCACAAGTCCTGTGCTGAATGGGCCGTCATCCTGGTCTTCTACTTCAGCCTTTACTTTTATATTGCCATGTCCGTTGTTTTTAAGGGTCAAAGGTACGGACTCGCTCGGAGTTCCTGGTTTTACTGTTCCGAAATCGACTGAGTTCGGTGTGACCTGCAAGCA
This sequence comes from Methanosarcina barkeri 3, assembly GCF_000970305.1. Classification (GTDB taxonomy): domain Archaea; phylum Halobacteriota; class Methanosarcinia; order Methanosarcinales; family Methanosarcinaceae; genus Methanosarcina; species Methanosarcina barkeri_A. The sequence goes on along the minus strand of NZ_CP009517.1, from coordinate 1,619,884 downwards.
AATAGCAGGTGTGATGTTCACAGTAAGTGATACCGTAGCTGAATCCGATCCAGATGAACTGGTTCCGTTATCACATGTTCCATTATCACTTGTTCCATTATCACTGGTTCCATTGTCACTGGTTCCGTTGTCACTGGTTCCATTGTCACTGGTTCCATTGTCACTGGTCCCGTTGTCACTGGTTCCATTATCACTGGTTCCATTATCACTTGTTCCGTTATCACTGGTTCCATTATCGTTGTTTGTTCCATCCTTATAACTGACGGAAAGGATCGCACTCGAGGGAGCAAGGTAGTCTCCACTATTATCTGTAACCGAAGGAGGAATTATCTGAGCCATATTATTGTCGGCCATGAGATAATTTCCGACAGACCTTGCTTCATCGATATCCAGGTCCGAGTATGGAGTCGAGTCATAAACACCGGATACGTTCATTTCATTGAATTTCAATCTAATGCCATCATGTCCTCCAGACTGAACTGTAGTCCAGAGCTTGGCACTGTCTACATTGCTGAGATTTATAGAGCCGTCAAATGGGATTTTTACGGTAGCCTCTTCAGGAGTCAGACCCCCTGAAGTACTCATCGTACTCACCATGTCACAGCCTTCATTTATCCAGTATTCGGTTTCGTTTCCTGTGGAATCTTCATACACTACAAGTAAACCGATTCCATCAAAGCAGACAAAGTTCCCAGTCTCACTATTAGCATTTGTAACTACTGTGGTATAATTTCCACTTCCTTTTACAAGGTCCGTTACATCATAAGCCCAGGTACCGCTTGGATAATCATATACAGAGCCCCATCCTTTCTGGTCACTGTATTCGGCGTCAGGAGTCAAAGCTTTATTCTGAAACTGCAGGTTCATGGAAGGATATACTCCGGTAGTGCCTGTAGCACTCCACGTCCAGTAATTATAGAGTCTCGCGAGTTTTACAGTTGCATTTTCAGGAAGCTTCAGGTTGTGGTTTACTGTATATGTGCCGCCAGAAGATATCTTACCACTATACTTGCTGTCTCCGTAATCATAAATAATGTCGCCTTTTACAGTGTCGTGAGTATAAGTCTCAAGAGGCTTGTCTCCGGTATATCCATTATTGTTGCCTGATGAGTTATCTCCAGTATTGTTGTCAGAGGAGTTATCTCCAGTATTGTTGTCAGAGGAGTTGTTTCCATTATTGTTGCCTGATGAGTTATCTCCAGTATTGTTGTCAGAGGAGTTATCTCCAGTATTGTTGTCAGAAGAGTTGTCTCCAGTATTGTTGTCAGAGGAGTTGTCTCCGCTACCATTGTCTGAGGACGAAGTAGTGTATTCGGCCGTCAGTATAGCAAGTGCATTTTTATAGAACGCGTCAGTCCGGTCATAGGTCAGGGCGTTTGTGCCGGTCGATTTAAAACTGTCCTTGACATCCCATGAATCTAGCCCACAATAAGTACCCTGAGGTTTGCCTGAAGTAAGTGCATTTCCATTGAAAGTGTATGATCCGTCTGTACTTGCCATATGTAAATCTGTAAGCGTTGCATCTGTCAAAGACGCATCAGATGGCAAATTTGCCTGAAAAGCTGTGCTCCCAACGTAAGTTTCACCATTGTCGTCGACATAATAAGTATCTGGATCATGTCCGCGGTTTACCTGATACCAGATCTTTTTTTCGCTACCGTCGTTGTAAGCTACAATAAGGGTTATCAGTTTTATTCTGCCATCAAACTTATTGTCACTGGGTTCAGTATGTACGGTAGCTTTATTGTTCCCGGATTTTACAAGGCTTGTGACATCATAATACATCATGTAGTCACTGGTTACCCTGTCAACATGGTCGTTTACCTGGACATATGCTTTTCCGTCATTACCTCCATTAGTAATGTATGTATAAGGAACGTTGAGATTTTCTGTTCCCAGAGTTTTATCGTTAAAAGTTACTGTTGCTTTTCCTTGGTAATTATTTTGCATGTGTCCGCAATATACGGTTGTAAGCAACATTGCCCATTCGACCTTGGCGTTAGCCGGTAATGTAAAGGTCTTGTCTATAGTTTTAGCAGTGTGTATTTCCTGAGTTCCTGTTCCGTAGTAGCTGTCACAATAGACACCTCCGCTTACTGTTCCGCTGTGGACAGAAGTCAGAGGGATCCCGCCTACGTAATTATCAGCCAGGCAGACTCCGCTACTCAGAATTAGAGTTAACAATATCAAAATCAGTTTTCTATTCGTCAATCTTCCTCCTGTAATTCAATTAGAGAAAGAATTCCAGAGATCTGTGAATAAGTAGCTCCTGTTAAAACTAACAGGAATCTAGACTATTACCTGTAGAAACAGAGCTAAGTAGTTTTTATTGGGTTCTAAGGAAAATATCTCAAATGCGTTTTTCAAACTGAACGGGTCAGATAGTTCCAGTTTCTGAGGGGCTCCTTTTGACAGTTATCTTTAGGACTCTTTCTCCTATGTTTTTTCAGATTTTAACTACTTTTTAAGATAAATTATCATTTTGTTAATAACTTTTCAGATATATTAATCTTTCCAAATGTTTTATAGGTGCAATAAAATGTGAAATATTATGTATATCGTAATTATTTATTTACTAATTATCAGTCGATCAATACAGATTTTCACTTGACATATATGTGATTTACATGTGAATTGTTTACTAGCAAAAAATATAAAAACAGATCTTCTAACTCACGATTAAAGATTTAGTTTGATAAGTTTATTTATTGAATTTTATGCATAGTGTCTACCGTTCCGATTTAGTCCGACTGAACGATTAATATCTATTTATATATTTATCTCCTTTAAATATAATTTATATCATATAATAGTCTTTAAAACACATTTACTTTATCTTTCCAATAATTCCTGAAAGTTGGAAATAAATATTTAAAATCTTGTCCTTATAACCTTGACTTAACAGTCTCTGTAAGTTGATTATACCGCTCTCTTACAAAATATAATAAGTTAAAGGAACGTAAAGTAGCAATTCAAGTTGTTTGAATAAAGCAAAAAAACAAAGCCAATTAATACAAAAGCCAATACAAAAGCTAATTAATACAAAAGCCAATTATACAAAAGCCAATTAATACATTATAAAATTTCATATTTTTATCAAAAATAAAGAGTTAAAGGATATTAAAAGGCTATATGAAGTTATAAACTTGAAATACGCGAATGGTCTAATGAATTACCTTCTAAAGATAGCAAGGCTCGGAAAATTGAAGGAGAAAAATGTGAAAATTATGACGTTTTTGAGATGTGTAGTACCCCCTCACTGCCCTTAATGTCTGACATCTTAAAGTCTGACATCTTAAAGTCTGACATCTTAAAGTCTGACATCTTAAAGTCTGACATCTTAAAGTCTGACATCTTAAAGTCTGAATTTTACTTTCTAAAATATTACTTGCTCTTAACTGTTATGTAACTTGAAACCGTTTTAGTATTACTACCTGCTGCGTTTTTCACTGTTAAACTGACTGTATATTTTCCAGCTTTACTGTATTTATGTACAGCTGTCTTGGACGTTGAGGAGGTCCCATCTCCGAAATTCCATTTCCATGAAGAGGGCGTTCCTGTACTTTTATCAGTAAAGGTAACCGTTAATGGTACTTTTCCTGATGTAGGAGATGCGGAGAATGCAGCAACGGGTTTTGCTACTACCGTTATATAACTTGTTTTCGTTACCGTGTTACTGCCTACAGCATTGGTAACTGTTAGTGTCACCGTATACTTTCCTGCCTTGGAATACGTATGAGTCGGGTTCTTTAAGGTTGAAGTTTTCCCGTCTCCGAAACTCCATTTCCATTTAGTTGGTGTTCCTGTACTTTTATCAGTAAAAGCGACATTTAATGGTGCTTTCCCTGATGTAGGAGATGCAGAGAATGCAGCAACAGGTTTGTTACTTGAGGTCTTGTATTCTGCTGTTATTATGGCAAGTGCGTTTTTATAGAAGGCTCCAGTCCTGTCATATTTCAGGGTGTTTGTGCCGGTAGACTTAAAATTGTTTTTAATATTCCATGAATCCAGTCCGCAATATGTGCCCTGAGGTTTGCCTGAGGTGAGTTTTTTTCCGTTAAAAGTATATTTCCCGTCTGTACTTGCCATGTGTATATCTGTAAGCTTTGCAGATGTTAATGTAGAACCTGCTGGTAAAGCTGCTTTAAAAGCTGTGCTCCCAACGTAAGTTTTACCATTGTCATCAACATAATAAGTATCCGCATCATGTCCGCGGTTTACCTGATACCAGATCTTTTTTCCGCTGCCATCATTGTAAGCTACAACAAGGGTAATCAGTTTTATTCTGCCATCAAATTTATTGTCACTAGGTTCCGTATGTACGGTAGCTTTATTGTTGCCGGATTTTACAAGGCTTGTGACATCATAATACATCATGTAGTCACTGGTTACTCTGTTAACATGGTCGTTTACCTTGACATATCCTTTCCCATTATTACCACCATTGACAAGGAATACAAAAGGAACATTAAGAGTTTCTGTTCCGAGGACTTTCCCGTTAAAGCTTACTTTTGCTTTTCCTTGATAATTATTTTGCATATGTCCACAATATACGGTTGTGAGCAGCATTGCCCATTCAACCTTGGCGTTAGCTGGTAATGTAAAGGTCTTATCTATAGTTTTAGCGGTGTGTATTGGCTGAGTTCCTGTCCCGTAGTAGCTGTCACAATAGACACCCCCACTTACTGTTCCACTCTTGACAGAGGTCAGAGGGATTCCGCCTACATAATTATCAGCCAGGCAGACTCCGCTACTCAGAATCAGAGTTAACAATATCAAAATCAGTTTCCTATTCATTAACCTTCCTCCTGTTATCAATTTTAGAGAAAGAATTCCAGAAACCTGTGCATAGGCAGTTTTATAAGACAATTACAGGAACCTGAATATTGCTAGTAAAAGCAAAAGTCAAATAACTATTATTCTGTTCTAAAAGTGTGATCAGATGTTTTCCAGACTAAATATATCAAATTAATTCCCGTTTCGAAGGTCTTTTCTTTGACAGTTATTTTTGGACTCTTTCTCATGAATTTTTTTCAAATTATAACTATTTTTAATACATATAATTATTTTATTAACAATTTTTCAGATATATTAATCTTTTCAAATGTTTATATGTGTAAAATTTATAATTTTTCTCTGCATATTTGTTATTTAATAACCCTATTTATTTTAAATAATGGATGTAAATTCCTGAAACCATAACTGTTAACAATTCTTTTTTAAATTAGGATTGATGCTCGTTTTTCAAAACTGGATACTTATCTTGAACAAAACTCAAGTGAGTTTGTTATCCGTTAAATCAAAAAACTCCTATTGATCGACTTTTTACTTATTTTTGACATCAAACAATACCATTAACTCTATTGGCCATGAAATTTCAGGAGGCTTCCATTCAAACTATTTTCACAATTGGCTAACAACAAAGTTAACTTTAAAGCCATATTACCTCTTTTTTTCAAAAATCAGCTATTCATTGACCTTAAAGATAGCAGTTTACCCACTTAAGTTATGCATTCAATATATAAAATCAAACACAGTAACCATCATTAACTAAATTATAATTTATATCTAAGAAGAGTTTAAAACCATATTTCTAATTCAAATGAGTAAGCCTCATTTTTCGTAAAGTCTGATCCCTAGTCAGTTCATCTCCGTAAGTCTGATCCCTAGTCAGTTCATCTCCGTAAGTCTGATCCCTAGTCAGTTCATCTCCGTAAGTCTGATCCCTAGTCGGTTCATCTCCGTAAGTCTGATCCCTAGTCGGTTCATCTCCGTAAGTCTCATCCCTATTACAATAGTTAAAAAACCGTCAGAATAGTTTTTTATCTAGTTATTAGTTAGCAAGTTGAAATGAAAAACTAAGTAGCAAATTTGATACTTTTTACTCAAATTTATTGATATTGAATTTTGAAGCGCTTTAATTATAATATTTTCACAAAAAATTAAATAAAAGTATTTATGAATACATTTAAAAAGATTGATATATATGAAAAATTAATCATAAAATGTTTATAAGTATTAAAAATTATCCACTAATGGAAAGGTATCGAGATGAGATATTCTGGAGAAATGTGTAAATAAAACTTAATCAGAAACAAGAATGCACTTCGTGTTACTTGACCAAAAGTAGGACTATGACGTAAGCGCTTTTCTTACAACAAAATAACTATCTAACTCTATTTTTTTGGAAACCCCTTTGTTTCCTGTTTCATCTAGGAAATAGTCCACATAACTCTGGAATTCTTTCTCTAATTGAAGTACAGGAGGAAGATTGACGAATAGGAAACTGATTTTGATATTGTTAACTCTGATTCTGAGTAGCGGAGTCTGTTTGGCTGACAATTACGGAGGTGAAAGCCCTTCAGTTACTAACTCGCAGGTTTCACAAGCAACAAACGATCTCACTATATCCGGGATAGTAAACACTGTACCAGGATCTGCGGTCTTTGCCAGGGAATCAAATACCATAACGGTTACTGGTATCAAGAACACTGGATCTGCTGCTCTAAATAATATTTACGTAGCCCTTTATGCCAGCGATGTGTCCGGTTCAGTTCCAGTAAACACGACAACGATTGCATCTATAGCTAGTGGAGGGACAGTAACTTTAACGATGATCGACCCAACAATTCGCAATCTGGAAGGTAGCACCGTAACCTATACTGCAGTTGTTGATCCTGAGAACCTGATCCCTGAAACTAATGAGGCTAACAACAACAAAAACAGTCTGGCTAAACCTGTCAAATATAACGGGTATAAGGGCAAACGTTACTGGGAAGGCGGAAGTGACATCACTACCAAACAGACTTATGACCTCCAGGGTAACTTTTTGTATTTCACACAGCCCGAATCCGCTTACAAATCTGTTGGCTGGACTAGCAGAACCGAAACCTGGACTGCAAGCAATCTTCCTATCCCGAGCGGTTCTACCGTAGAAAAGGTGTGGCTCTATCTTGCTTACAACTGGGATACCACTTCCGGGGGAGTACCTAAATGGGATGCTTCCTTTAACGGACATCAGCTTACAGGTGGAACTCCATACACTGACAAGAGCAATTTTGGTGGGTATGCTGAGTATAAATATGGTCTTTACGTCTTTGATGTGACCAGCCAGTTCAAATCTGCTGGAAACAGTCTTGTCATGACGTCTAATGCTGGAAATAGCAATGCTCTTTATCCGAGTACTCTGGTTGTGATCTATCGGAACTCTAATGAAACCCGGAAGCAGATCTTCATCAATGAAGAGTGCGACGAACTGGGCTTATCTGCATCCAGTTACGGAACCACTCTCGAAGAGGCTACAGCATATGCTCCTTTCACAGGCATGTCTGTTGATCTGAATAAAGTCGCAAGCGCTAAATTATACAGTTTTGCCGGAAGTGCCGGCCCCGATGAAGGTAACCTGCTTTTTAATGGAAATACCGTTGCAAGCAATGCATGGCAGGGAAATCCAAGCACCAGCAGTCCCCTGATTTTTAATGTGAAAAATTACATTAAAGCAACCGGGAACGAAGCCGGAATCCAGGGCACAACAAGCGGAGGCATGGATTCTCTCCAGCAGATCCTTGTAGTTGAGTACCAGAAACAACAAGGAGCTGTGCCAGCGGCTGCTTTTTCAGCGTCCCCGACCTCCGGAAAAGCACCATTGAATATTGCTTTTACTGATACAAGCACAGGAACACCAACAAAGTGGCAATGGAACTTTGGAGATGGATCAAAGTCATTCGTTCAGAATCCAACTCACAAGTATTCCAAGGCGGGAGTATATACTGTCAGCTTAACAGTGAAGAATGCTAAAGGCAGTGACACGGTGACAAAGACAGACTATATAAAAGTTGTAACAAAGCCTGCTGCTGCATTCTCTGCATCTCCTACATCAGGAAAAGCACCGTTAACAGTTACCTTTACTGATAAAAGTACAGGAATACCTGCTATATGGAAATGGAGTTTCGGAGACGGAACAACTTCTACTCAGCAGAATCCAAAGCACAAGTATTCCAAAGCAGGGATATATACTGTTAGTTTGACAGTAAAGAATGCTGTAGGCAGCAACACAGTAACAAAAACAGACTATATAAAAGTTGTAACAAAGCCTGTTTCAAATTTCACCAGCAGTGTTACAACGGGAAAATCTCCATTGAGCGTTGTCTTTACTGACACTAGCACAGGAGTTCCTGCTTCATGGAAATGGAGTTTTGGAGACGGAACAACTTCCACCAAGCAGAATCCAACTCATAAGTATTCCAAGGCAGGAGTATATACTGTTAGCTTAACGGTAAAGAATGCTGTAGGCAGTAACACGGCAACAAAAACAGACTATATAAAAGTTGTAACAAAACCTGCTGCTGCATTCTCTGCATCTCCTACATCAGGAAAAGCACCATTAAATGTCGCTTTTACTGACAAAAGTACAGGAACACCAACTAAATGGAAATGGAATTTCGGAGACGGGAAAACTTCAACCCAGCAAAATCCAAAGCATAAGTATTCCACAGCAGGAAAGTATACGGTGACACTGACAGTTACCAATGCTGCAGGTAGTAACACGGTAACGAAAACAAGTTATATAACAGTGACAGCAAACACATAATCGGATATATGTTCTAAAAACAAGTACACTTCAGATTGGAAAAGATAAAGAGAAATTAAGGCAAAGGGTTGCGAGATTATTGACACTATGATAAAACAACCCTTTTTAGCCCTTTTGACCAGAGCTGAAAACTAACCTTTGGTTTATGTTTTCATGGCTTACTCCAAAATACCTAATTTTATCTAAGAGCTTTTTATATAATTATATGGATTCACATTCTTGAATGTTATGTTTTTACATGTTTTTTCCTGATCTTAAACTCTGATATGCAACTTTGTTAATATAATTATTCTTAAATAGACACTAAAAATCATAATTTTTTGAAATAAAATAACATTAATTAGAAAAATTAATATATGAATAATATAAATTATGAAAAAATCTACTATTTGTCAGAACTAATTCGTAATTAAAAATGAAACTTTTCTATGTAGAAAGTTTAGAAGAAATAGTGGCTAAGACCTCTAGAAGTTGCCAGAAGCCAAAAACTTATTGAGAAATGAGAGGATGAACATGCTGTTAAATAGCAGGAAATTGAGTAGATTTTTACTGTATTTTGCAGGAATTTCAATTATTTTTATGTATATTTCTCCTTGCCTGGCAACTTACAATTTTGAAGGTGTCCCTGAACAGGATGAACTGATTGAAACGACATCAGGAACGATAAAAGGTGGACTTTACGTTGATGGAGGTGAAGGGCTTAAGGAAACTCCTTATGTGCAGGAATTTAATGTTCCTGGAGATTCCGTAAAATGGGCAAGGATGTATGTGGGAGTATGGGGTGGCACAGAAGATAAGAAAGGGACTCTGGATCTTACTGTCAATGGGGAAGATTTCGAAAGTGTAGACCTGGAAGGTAAAGCAGATAGCGGAGACGATGAAGGTCAGAATCCATCGATATATTGTACCGGACATGGAGTATACTGGGTAGCTTATGATGTAGGCACGAACATAAGTACCGGACCTGTAAATGTGGAAGCAAAAACTGAAGGGGGCATTGATGGCAGAGTATATGGTATAGTCCTTGCTGCTGTATATGAAGATAAAGACGGAGAAGATACAAAGTACTGGATAAAGGAAGGAAACCTGAATCTTCATGGCAAAGGATGGAGTGGAGATATGCCGTCAACGCATGATGAAGGATATGCCGACTTTTCTGGAAAGATAGATGCTGATAAATACAAAACCGCAAACCTTGTTGTAGCCTACCTATGCGGCAGCCCAGGACTTGAAGACTCATTATATTTTAACGATGAACAGCTTTCGGATGGGGATAATAAAAACGACATTGCAAATTCAAAAAGTTATTTTGACTTAAAATTTTTTGACGTACTGGACTTTCTTACCGAAGATGACAACGAAGTCAAGTTCCAGAGAGATGATGAAGATTACGTGCATCCTGTACTGGCTGCACTGACTTTGGGCACGGGAGAAGCTGGAAGCTCTTCTGACCTCATAGTCTCTGGACTTACTTTACCTGTGATCTGCGCAGGTAAAGATAATGTAATTAAGGCAAATATTAAAAATACCGGAAAAGACTCAGCAAGTAGTTTTCAGGCGGCACTTTATGCTGACGATGAAATAGTATCCACTGCTTCCGTATCTTCTCTTGCTAGTGATAAAAATAAAACCATAGAGTTTAACTGGAAACCTGCCAGTGACGGACAGAAGGCTCTAAAAGTATACGTTGACTATGCCAACAAAATAAAAGAAACATCTGAGGTAAATAACTTCAATGCTCCTGTTCTTGCTAAGATTGTTGATATGACTCCACCTGAGATTGAAATAGAATCACCGGAAGACGGAGGCTTTGTAGATGCTGGAGAAGTAACAGTAAGTGGAACGGTTGAAGATACAAGTCGGAACCTAACAGTGGATGTGAACGGAAGGAAAGCTATGCTTTCGGACGGAAGCTGGAGCGCAAAGGTACCTATGGTTTCAGGCTCCAATATAATAGCTGTTTCTGCGGTAGACAAAGCAAATAACACTGCAAAAGAGCTTATTGTTGTCAACAAAAAAACTTCTTTCCTGCGTGACTTTAATGAATCCTCCAGGTCTAAGAATCAAAGTAAAATATCCGCTAACGAGACACTTCATATTTCCTGGTATAAAGACCTGTTACAAAATAAGATCTATCTATTCTTTAAAAATTTGATTTCCAATTGGTGGCGGCGATTTTGAAAACTATAGCATACAATAGAAACCTGTACATGAATTGTTCTGTAGCGGGTTCTGAAAAAATTGGGGGCAGTTTTTCCGAATTTTGCGTAACCTCCGGGTTTCTTTTGACTGCTTTACTCATAAAATTTCGAAACCGGAGAGGACAGTCATGAACAGAAAAAGTCACTTCTATATTATTGCGGTTTTTTTGATTGCTTCTTACATGATCACAGGTATTATGCCTGCTGAGGCAAATGAAGATGATTGGAGCAGCCTGACCGTTACTCTCGGAAATGAAAATCCGATAATAAGCATAGTTTCTGTTGATGAATACACTCTTGAAGCACTGAAGTTTGATAGTTATGGCATGGTCTGGCTTCGGATATCGAAAAACGGCTTGACCCTCGGAGATACTGTCCTGGAAAATAATAGTTCAAGCTGGTGTTATATGGACAACGACAACATACGGCTTAAGGCTTGCAACGTCACTAATAGGGAAAACCTTCCGATGTTTTCTAATCTTTGCTCACCTGAAGCAGAAGTTGTTTTTGAAACAAAAAAATCTGCAGAAGAAAAACCTGCTGAAGATACCGTAAGTCTGGATCTCGATTTTGAGGCTGACAAAGATGAGTACCTGCTTGGTGACGAAGTAACTGTTGATACGGAGCTTAGAAACACAGGAAATGTTAAAGCAGACAAAATAAAATTTGATGCGGATCCTGATGGGCTTCTGGTTTATAAGGGAGTTCCTGAAAACATAACGATCGATAAAGGCTCAACAAAGTCTTTTGAACTTCAGTTGAGATTTCCAGAAAAAATAAAAGAGAGTTATAATATAACTGCGAATGTTAGTTGGGAAGATAATTCAGGTAAGCATTTCCTCTCCAAAGTTGTAGAAATTAAAGTTAGTGAACCTCTGAAAATCTATAAATACACAGGGTCCGAAGTTTTTACAGGAACTCCTGCATATGTTACGCTTTCCGTTAAAAATATTCAGGATAGGTTGGTAAACGTCTCATTAATTGACCTGTTGCCAGCAACATTTACAGTGATTAACAGTTCTGAACCGATTGCCAGTGTCCCTGGTATGAATAACTCATCATATTTGAGACAGGACTTTGTGCTGGCCCCGGAAGAAATGAAGACGTTTTCTTACTCCGTCAAATCCGAAAAACTTGGAGTACACAGAGTACCGCAAACCCATGCATATGCAGATTTATGCGGCCAATTATATAGTGAATGTTCCGACTCCGAAAACACAATCAAGGTATGTGAAAATATTTCATACAAAGAATATGAACGTAAAACTCAGGTAGAAAAAATACCTCCAGTAGAAACAAAACTGCATGTTGATCTGGTCCCTGCATAACTTTCGCGATTTTCAGAATTTTTATAACTTGAGAGTGCAAAGAGATCCATGAGTACTTCACTTCAACAGTTATTTTCATAATTTATCTGACAATTCTATTGTAGGGAAAAGTAGGGAAAAAATTGACAAAAAAGTTGGCAAAAAGAAAGTTGGATGAATTGTTATCTGACAGATCATTTCTCAATTTCATTGCTGACTCTGCTAAAGATTACTATATTTTTTCACGACCTTTGAAAGGCAAGTTTAAGTTTCTTGCAAATCTGGAAATTTCGAGTCTCTTATCCTTTTAACTTTTCTTGCAAGTTTCCAGATATATGGTTTTTACCTAAACATTCACCTTCTCATTAGCAGCTCTGCAAACACAAGAATACATTTGTAAGGGGTACATCAAATCCAGGTAAAACACTGAACTTTTCTTCATAACTTCTAATTTTGACCAAAGCAGAAGGATCTTTTTCAACTGATCTTTTTTTGATCATTCTCAACTGATCCTTTTTTAATCATTCTCAACTGATCCTTTTTTAATCATTCTCAACTGATCCTTTTTGATCATATCGCCAAGACTTTAGTAGTGCCGTCAATACTTCTGGTTGCATTTTCAAAAATCCCGGCTCCGATTACTTGCAAATTTTCAACATATTCTTTCAGTTTCTCACATAAATGGGTAATATTCTGCGTGAAATTAAACACAACATTGATATTTTTTACCAAAAATTGTTGTAAGATCTCTTTGACTTTTATTTCAGTTAAAGGATTTGTGAAATTCCTTTTTTGAGCATAATCTTTTAGTTTCTCATCTATATGAGTAACATTTTGAGTAACATTTTGCGTAAAATTAAGCCGGTCATCGATGTTTTTCTCTACAGACCGTTTCAAGGCATCTTTGACTTCTATTTTATTTAGAGGGTTTGAGGAGTTTTCTGTTCCTTTAGAATAATTACTATCAGGGGAGACTACTTCAGAAGAACTATCACCAGAAGACATTCCTTTAGAGGAGCTACTTTCAGAAGAAACTCTTTCAGAAGAACTGTCTTCTAAAGTCGAGAGCTCAACATAAACAGGGATTATAATTCCTGCCCCGACAATTCTTCCTGGTACGGTACATGGGATATTTATTTTACATTTAACGTCTGTTTCTGCGGAATCCGGAACTTTGAGCGTGACTTTAACTTCTTTAACCTCTCCTGCTTTCAGGTCAAAAGAAGATGGAGAAAAAGTAAACCAGTTTTGATAAGCACTTTCATTAACAAAAACATTATATTTTGCAGTTTCATTTCCTGTATTTATCACGTATAGTGGTTGCTCTGAGGACGTTCCAGGAGCAAGTTTAAAACTCATATTTCCTGGGCTCACGCCAACACCCATTCCGTATACTGAAGCTGCTTGCAGTGAGATTATAAGAGGGACAATTAATATCAGAATTTTTATTTTCATTTACAAACCTCATAATTTCCCAGTACAAATTTACGCATAATTCAAGTATTATTTTTTATTGTGGGTCTCATTTCATTTTTGTGCTTAGGTATGGTTCAATATTCTGTAATGGATTCAAGAGAATTCTCTGCAAGATTTATGACCTTTGATTTCAAATTATCAAGATTTTCAAAAATAGCGCTATTTTCCCCTGAAAAAATATCCTGTAGAATTAGTCTCCCTAACTCGTCATCCTGTCCGGACTTTAAGTTCAGGATCATAGAACCTGTAGAATAAGTAACTGAAACTGCAAGTTCGTCACAATCACCATCCGTAACTCCGAGGATCGGGATTCCAAACCTGGAAAATATACTTCCTGCAATTTCGGTTGTGTCGTCTCCAATGGTAATTGCAAAATCCGCTCCTTCAATCATCTCGATTGAACGTTCTGCGCAGTGGTCTATAAGGATGACCTTAACTCTATTTTCAGGAACCGTTTCCGTAAAAGAGCTTTTTGTTAAAGTAGCAGTCTTTGCTACCAATTCTTTTTCGTCTTTAAAAAAACTTTGAGCTTCGGAGTTTTTCCGTGGAGTACCGGTTTTTACCCAGGATCTGGAAAGGTCTATTGGTACTCTTTCTTCATGCTTATGAAGAATGTCAATACCCTGCTCTTTTATAATTCCTCCTTCCATTGAGGTTAGAAAACCATCTTCGGATATGAGTGCGATCTCAGAAGAAGTAGCTTTTCCAATGATGATTCCTTCAACCAGTATGTATGCTCCTGGAAAGGCTGATACTCTTCTTAAAATCCGCCTTCCATGGTTAGTTATTTCGATCGTGTTAATTGGAAGCGGCGGCTGGGAAATTTTTAAATTAAGCAGTTTGGAGAATTCTTCAACATGGAGTTCGGCAGCTTGATTCCATGGGATGAGTTCACCATCGGGACAACCTGGTCTTTCGATCTGTATAAGAGGCTTTTTTTCAGGATTTTCTACATGTGAGACTACGATCCTTCCGAAAGTTCGTCCTGTCTTTAGCTCTCTACCATGGTTCAGAAGGAATACAAGGTCATTTGATCTAAATAGAGTCTCAATACAGGCACTTGGACTCAGAAACCGGTTAATCTCAATCAAGTCATCCAGGCCGGCATCAATAACTGCAACTTTTCCCATTGTGCCGCATAGGCAGGCGTCGACGAGATTTTCCCTGGAGAGCAGTGTAAGAATATTTTTAATAACCTGAGGGGAATCCATAAGCTGGACATTATGAACCACAATTCCAATCTTCATAAATACAAGTCATATATTCAAACTAATTATACTCATCGAAATATTTCTTACTATTAGTTTTACATTTTTTCATAATATTTCGTTAATATTAACTTTTAAATTATTAAAATAAGCTTGAAAATACCTTATGGTGAAGCCTGCACTTAGGATTTGTACTACCTAATGATCTCCTTTTTTGGCTATTTAGAGGTAAATGACATTTTAAATTTCAGATTACTCCTTAATAAGTAGTTGTGAAAAATCAAAAAAGATATATATTCATAATTTATGTTAATTAATCTAAAATAAGTATTATTTAATCATGTAGTCCATAATATTTTTCTTTAATTAATTTTACGTTACTGTAATTTCGATATTTTGATATGGCTACGGTTTGGTCTTTATCCCTGCCCCATTACAGTAATGAAAATGGAAACAAGGACTGTTGAGCAATGTTTAAAGAAGAATTTTCAATGGCAATAAGGCAGCTGCGTCTTAAAAAACTCCGAAGCCTGCTGATCCTCCTTGGAATCGCAATTGGAGTAGCATCTGTAGTAGCCGTCGTCTCTTTCGGAGAAGGTCTCCGTATCAATGCGGTAGAAGAGATCCAGAAGTCCCGGGATCTGACCCTGATTGATGTTTCTCCAGGTTTAAAGGATGATGGACTCACTCTTATAAGTGAGTCAAAAGTGGAAGAACTAAAAGAATATGGAAAGCTTGTTTGTCCCTATGTAAAGGATGCCTATGTTAGCCCTTCGGGGAGCTATTTTGATCTATTTGGTGTTCAGGAAGATTACAGCACTGCAAATGAGCTTGAGCTTGCCGGAGGGGGCTGGTTCGAGAGTGGACAGAACCAGATTGTGTTTGGAAGTGATCTGTGGGGAAAACTGGAAAAATTGGACGGAGCCAAAATAGGGACACCGATAACAGCCAAGCTTCGCCTTTATGGAAGTGACGGAAGACCAGTCGATAAGGAAGTAAGTTTTACTCCAGTGGGGTATCTAAAGCCAACCGGAAACGAAATCGACAATGAAGCTTTTATGAGGCTTGAATCTGCAAAAGAACTCAGCCAAAAGGATTATTATGACGGGGCTCTGGTTAAAGTGGAAAGTTCCTCTCTTGTTAGCGATACAAGAAGACAGATAGAAAAACTCGGACTTACTACTTCAAGTGCCCAGGACGAAATTGATTCCGTTAACCGGATAATGAATGGGGTGACTCTTGTCCTTGTCTTTTTTTCAAGTATTACCCTGCTTGTAGGTGGACTAATGGTGATCAACACTATGGTCGTCTCGGTCTACGAACGAACCAGGGAGATAGGGATCTCAAAAGCTCTTGGAGCTTCGGAATCTGACATTCTGCGAATGTTTTTAGCCGAATGTCTGTTTATCGGAGCGCTTGGAGGAATTTTTGGAGATCTTTTTGGTATTCTTCTCTCAACGCTCATAGATAGAGTGGGGAGGCCACTGTTGATATCACGGCTCGGAATAGAAAATATTGGCCATCTGACTGCCTTAAACCCCGAGATTCTTGTAGCCGGTTTTGTAATTTCCTTATTTGTGTCCGTGCTTTCAGGGATTTATCCTGCCTGGAGGGCCGCAAAAATGGACCCTATCAAGGCTCTGAGGCATCTTTGAATGGATACTTAACTTGTTCTGGAGGTGATTTGTTTGGACACTGGGAAGAAAATCTTCATAATAGGGCTGCTTGGAACTGTACTTTTACTTCTTTTTTTCTTCTCTGGAAATAGAGGTTGGCAGGGAGACGGTATTCCTCCGTATACGATTGCAGAAGGAGTTGTCAGAGGAGAAGTCTATGTTGACGGAGGACACGGCTATACTGGAGAAAACCCTTATCTCCAGTATTTTAAACTGCCCTCCGGGGACATCAAATACGCCAGACTTTACGTACCTGTATGGAATTCTAAAAGTGGGAACAGTATCCGTGTAACGGTCAACGGAAAGGATCTGACAATAATGCAAGAGCCGGATTATGTTTCGGCCTGGGGAGTCGGGCTCTATTGTATAGAAACTAACAATTCTCTCCATTCCGGAATGAATGAGGTTTCGATCTCGCCTGAAATTCCGGGAGGTGGACCTTATGGCACTACCCTGGTAGCTGTTTGTGAGAACAGGTCCATGTCTCCGGTCAAGTTCTGGATCAACGAGGGTAACTATGCTCTTGCGTATACAAATAATAAAGATAATGTAACGAGTACCTTTGAAGGCACGTCCCCTGGAAAAAATTCAAGCCTCTATACAATGGTTGTAGCAGGTACTGAAGGAGAAAAAGATGAACTGTATTTCGATTCTATGAATATCGGAAGCGATATTTTCAGGTCTGCTCAGGGAAAGTACTTTGACCTTTTTTCAACTTCAGTCTCACCGCAGAGTACGGAAAGTTCTCTTTGCTTTGAGAGGGGAGATGAAGGCTATTTGCATCCCTGTGTTGCAGTCCTTGTTTCCGAATCGGGATCAAATGACGAGTACCTAAAATTGCATGAGCAAAAAAATGCGGAAGGTGAACAGGTACCTCTTCCAGTAATAATTGTCTGTCTTCTGGCTTGCCTTGCTATTGCCATAAGGTTTAGGAAGAGATAAGGTTGTACGTAAGAGGTCTTCTAACATTGATTCAAAAAAGAAAAAAATATTCTTTGATTGAAAAGTATGCAATTCCTCTTACTGTATAGTCTTACTGTATAGAATAGATAACTGGACTTAATCCGATGAAGATTAATTCTGACGAAAATTAATTCTGATGAAGTTAATTCTGATGAAGTTGATTTTGATGAAAATTTATCCTTATGAAAATTATCCTTATGAAAATTAATCCTTATGAAAATTAATCCTTATGAAAATTAATCCCGAAGAAAATTAGTTCTGAAAAAATCAATCCTGATGAAATGAGGTAATATATGAAATACGGACTGATTCTCGTAGCAGTGCTTGCACTGATCCTGTCTGTTTATTTTGCTCCCGGAGTTATTATATCAGGAGCAGTTTCCAGCTCATCGACATCCCTACTTGGGTGTAGTCTGGAGGTCCCAATGGACAAGAATCAAGCTTCCAATGTCCTTGTAGCAGGACAAACATGGGAGAGGGCCAGAGTAAATATTCAGAATCTCGGAAGTGAACCCTTACATAATGTAACCGTACTAATTGAAGTTCCGCAAGATCTGGAAATCAAAGCCTCTTCTCAACTATATCCCATAACAAAGGAAGGACAGAACCTCAAGGCTGAAATAGGAGATCTGTCTCCAGGACAAAGCGCAGGTCTCCTTCTGGACGTAAAACCACCTGCCTCTATTAAGTTTAAAAAAGAGGTCCCTTTAAAAATTCATATGGTCTACCCTGGTGGTGAGCAGCAAAGTGAACAAACTATAAGTATTGTACCACCACCTTCCTGGCTGACTTATTTTACTATTCTGGCAAGTCTCCTGCTCTTTGCTGGCATTCTGGTGGCTGTAAAACATTTTGGAGTTCTCGAACTCTTTTCAACTGTTGACCTTATAACAATAGCACTTCTTGCAGCCATTATTGCCGTAGTTTTTAGGTACATAAGTAAACTCATCAATCTGGGCTGGTTTGACGGGCTGGTTATTGCAATTCCCACAGTCATCCTGATGGTGGTAGCCCTGCAGCTAGTCAGGAAGCCCGGAACTGCAACTTTACTTTTTGCCTGTGTCCTGCTAATAAGTGTTGTTGTTTGGGGTTCCCAGATAATGTGGCTGGGCTTTTACCTGGCCGAGGGAGTTGTAGTTGACCTCCTGGTCTTCTTATTCGGGATGGACTACGCAGACAGGCGACTGACAGCTGCGGTCTACGGCATATCAAGAGGTATGGTTTCAACCCTTGTGTTCTACATGCTCTATGCCCCGGTTGAGTGGAAAATCTCATATGCACCCTGGTATATAGGGGTTCAACTTGCACTTGCATGTGCAGGAGGGTTAATAGGAGGGCTGCTTGGTTACGATACAGCTGTAAAAATGAGCGGAGCAAGGCTTTAAAAAATGCAGATTTTGTAAATCACAAAGCAAGTAAACAGTAAAGCAAGTAAACAGTAAAGCAAGTAAACAGTAAAGCAAGTAAACAGTAAAGCAAGTAAACAGTAAAGCAAGTAAACAGTAAAGCAAGTAAGTAGTAAGCAAGTAAATAGTAAGCAAATAAATAGTAAATTTTACTTTTATGTGTATTTCAATCCGTAAGCCCTTCTATCGTTCTAGAAAAGCCTTAAAAAAGTTTAATTGGGAAAAGGACCAGAAATTTTTTTGGCCCGACCCTTCACCCTAATATTCCGCACATATGTATCTTAGAGTTTGGCTTCTTACTACCGTTTTTGTGAGATGAGTTTTCGAACCGGTACAATATTGGGAAACGGTTTTATTTTGTGGACTTGCGGAATACACGCTACACCTAAAACTCTTCACCTGGCCATGCTTACAGGTGAAGAATCGTCAGGAGTTGTATGTTTACTTAACTAATTTAGGAGGCGTTTCTGTTTTTTGTGTCCTTTGAATAGACACATATATGTATGACAATCTTATATTTAACATTTTCCTTCATTATAATAACATCAGGTGTTATTATAATAAAAAATTATGTTATTTATAAAGGGGTAAATGCCAGAATAGTGCCCAGGCAAAAATCATAACGATTCTTACATTTGAATTGCGTGCTCATCTTCTATATAATACTTCTCATCTCTTTTATAAAATTTGATATATTCTTATTAAAATTAATATTGTCAATAATCTGTGGATTCAATATGAGGAGACCGTAAAATATTTTCATAGATTTATATTTGGAACTCACAGGTTTATAATCGGACATCATACCTTTGTATAAAACCTGATACTTTTGAACTTAATCGAAAACAGTCACCATAGTGACTAATCTATAGCAAGATTAGATCTAAAAATTTCATTACATATTACATTTGTTCTTATTATACACATCAAGTAGGACTAATTTGAATACAAGTAACACAAATGGAAAAGATTTAAATAAATGATGTCACTAAAAAATATACTGCCGGAAAAAAGTTGATAGGCAAGAAAGAGTAAACAGCTCAGAAAAGTGAAACTTACTGACTTGCTGCTTGCTGACCTATTGATTTGCCTTAAGACCCCTCTAAACCAAAAATATGCCACTTCACATTCGAAGAAACCAAAGATGTGGAGATATTCCGGCTATCAATCACCTGGATAAGGTGATTCGGATTATATGGATAAGAAGAATCTGAACAAAGATGAAAGAATACACGTTCAGATTCTTCATGGTCCATTTTTAATGCTCTGTGCACAGTTACTGCACAGTATCGCTCGACGAATTTGCCAAAAAGCGTCGAGGATGACCTGAAATGAATAGAAGAGAATCTATTCTCGGGTTTCCTACTGTATTATCCATACTATATAAATTTACTGGATAATGTCGCTCGGTGTCTCCCCAAAAACCTTGAGGATGCCCGAAATAAGTAGGGATCTTACGAAAGTGGAACAGAGTTGATAGGTCATAAAAAGTTCTGATGCCTAATTTCGGAAAATCAATAAGCCAACTCAGATTAGGGAAGCAGAATCTGTAACTGAAAAAATATTCGGTTATTAATCAGCTGGAGTAGGTTGATTGAAATCAAGGTAAGTCAAAAAACCTGGGTCTAGTTACCCGAACGGAGATAAAATAATGAATAATGAAACAATTTCTACAAAGAAAGGTGGCACAAAGCCACTTGTACACCTTCTGCCTATGATGGCACTGCTGGTGTTTGGGATGATCGCACTCGTGGGTGTGGTATCTGCAGATAGTGTCTATAACGGAGCACCGCCTGTAACTAATTTGAGTGGTGTAGTAAACGGAGGTGTCGACGTTAAGATGAATGCCCAAGACACGTGGAGTCTTACGGCTCCTAGTCGAGCAGAACAGCAGAGTTGGGGAAACATGACTCTCGATGTTACTCCAAACAGCGTTGATATGAGGCTTGCTCGACTATATGTAGTGGTGTATGGTGGGAATATGAGTGCAAACTATACCGGAAACATGAGTGTTGACCTGTACAGGGATAATACCTATATCTCAACTCTTGTAACCGGTCAGGAATTAAATCTCCTTTACGACAACGCTAGTGTCGATTATAATAAACCTGCTTACAACACGTCAGTTATCTTCCCCTTAGTCAATTTATCCCGTGTTACTAGTGATTACATTGCGGTTTTTGACATCAAGGATAACATTTCTAGCATGAACAGTGATAATCTCAACGTAAGAGTCACTACCTATAATGAAACAGGGATCTTTGATGCTAGAGTTAAGACTGTCCAATTAGTCTATGCATATAACGATACTGATGAATCAACTGGTGAAACTACTTATTGGATCAATGAAGGTCATGATCCAATGACAAAATATGTATCATCCAACGCCTACAATATGACATGGTTCAATGATACTGGTATTGAACCCGGTGATGAATATAGCGCAACATTGTGGATAGATTATTTAGCCGGTACTGATGGAATATATAAATGGAATGGTACTCCGTTTACTCCCACAAATCAGAACCAATGGAAGTATGCAGGACTTAACCGTCTTATGTGGTCAGGAACTCCGGGAATGATTGATGATAATTATTTGGAGTATGCCCGCGGTAGTAATAGCTGGTATAAGATGAACTTTGCAGTTTTAGCCATAGAATAAGATAAAAAATAGTTAATATAAAGGAAATTTGAACGAGGAGGATAAATATTCCTTCTCATTCAAAATTTTTTGTATACAAAGATGTCAAAGGCTCAAAAGGAACTTGCAGACATAAATGTTTTGCTTAATTTTTACAGTAATTTTAATATAAACGGTTTTTTGACTCAGTACCAAAAATCTAGTGATGAATGTAATTCAAAATCATTAGATTTTATAATTGGTCACAATCCTTGTGATACTTAAGAATTGAAGCCTTAGATGTCGAATATTTATTTTGATGATAACTTGGATTCTTCTTGCTAATTCAGATTTTCAATCAAAAAGTGCGAAAATCACTAGGTTTTGGAACGGAGTCATTTTTGGATAAGAAATAAAGACTTCTTTTTAATATTTTGTTATTTATTTGGCAAAATAATTTCCATAAAGAACGCGTTAATATTATTAATTCATGACTTTGTAACACTAGATTATATAAAAATATATTATATTCTTATTTTTTAGCAATATTTAAATACTTTTTTACAATTAAGTTCTTTAAAAAGCTTAATTTTTTGTTAAACTCAGACGATTCTTAAACTACTTAAAAATGTAATGATCTGATAAATTTTCAAATATGCAACTGGAATGCAAATCAGAAACTTTGGATAGCAACCTTAGAATGTGGAGTTGAATAAAAAGATGAAAAAAATATTTCTTATTCTCTGTATCGCTGCACTGATGTGCATAACTTCGCTGGCAGCTCCAGTATCAGCAGCAACAGTCAGAGTTGCTGCTGATGGAACGGGTGATTATACCTCACTTTCGGCTGCTCTTAACGCAGCCTCACCAGGTGACACCATTTATCTCCAAAAAGGAGAATATAGCGAGTCAGCTTCGATTACAATTAGCAAAAACAATATCACTATCAAAGGTGAAAGAGCTGACAAAGTAACACTGAGCATGCCTGAACTAAATCTATACGTTACAGGATCTGGATGTCACATAGAAGGTCTGAAATTTCTAAGTGATATTATTGTCATACAAATTCAATCTTCAAACTGCATTGTTAGGAATAATATATTTGAGAAACCTAGATTTGGTATAGAACTACAATCATCGTACAATCTGATATCTGATAATATATTTATCAGCCCTTCAAATAATGGCGGTATCAGTATTGTAAAAGACGCTACTTTTAATGATATTCGTGACAATGTGATTATAGGAGCAACAGGCTACTCCGGTTCGTTAATTTCTGGTTCATCAAACCTCTTTGAAAACAATACCTTTTGTGGTAGTTTAGGATTCGGATTGGCAATCACAAAATCTGGAACAAACAATACAATTACAAAAAACTCATTTGTAGATAATATCAATGCAGGAATTATGTTGTCTAAGTCAGGCAGTAACAATAAAATATACCTTAACACATTTAGTGGTAATGGCTCTACAGTCACAAAATCTGGCACTACGTCCATTGTTTCTTGGGTTTCTCCAAGTTCCGTAGACTACATTTACAATGGCACAAAGCAATCAGGCATTTTAGGCAACTACTGGGGAAGCAGTTACTCTGGCACTGATGACGACAGTAACGGTATCGGTGACACATATTATACAGTTCCGGACACTCTTGGGAACGATACCGCTCCACTCATGGGGACCTGGCAGGATGGTAATGTTGTCAGTCAGGATTCCGTAAAACCGATTGCCGGATTCACAGCAAGCTCTTTTGACGGTCAGGCACCCTTTGCTGTCACTTTCACTGGCTGGTCTTCGGGATCTGGAAAGGTTACTTCCTATTTGTGGGATTTCGGTGACGGTACTACAAGTACTGATCAAAAACCATCCCATACGTACACGAAAGGAGGCAACTACACAGTCAAACTAACAGTTACCGGTCCTGGTGGATCAAACAGTATGGAAAGGACTGATTTCATCAGTGTGGCCGGAGCAGATGCCGATCTTCTGGTCAGTTCTCTTAGTTCTCTGTACCCTCATATCCAGAATACAGTTACTGCTACGATTAAGAACCAGGGCTCAATGGATGCAGGTTCATTCAAAGTGCAGTTCACGCTGGACGGCAACACTACTAATTTTGATGTAGCTGGGTTGGCTGCAGGAAATACTACCACTCTCAATGTCACCGATCCTGTGAGTCGAAAGTATGGCGACAGTATCCCGGTCACGATAACTCTTGACACTGAGAATACAGTGGCTGAGAGCGATGAAACGAATAATCAGTACACTATGCCAGCAAATGTAACAACGAACGGCAACTACTACACCGGTGGAAGATTTTATACCGGAAATGACCTGGAAACAGGTACCTACCAGGAAGGAAATATTGCAGTAAAATATTCGCAGGGTGATTCCGGTTACAAATCTGGTGGTGGTTGGTATACAACAACCGTACACTGGACAGGTACCGATCTACCCATCCCTGCGAATGCGACTGTAAAAGAAGCAAGACTCTACCAGTCATATACCTGGAATTATCCCGGCAATCCTGGCTTCAGCTTGCAATTCAATGGAAATACTGTCAAACAGACCGCTTTCTACGGAGATGGAACCGATAACTTCAACGGACAGGCCATTTTTAATGTAACTCCCTACTTCAACAAAAACAGCAATACGGCAATTATAAATGCATCCAATGTGGGAACTATAGGAGGCCTTTACGGAGCAGTCCTTGTAGTGATCTATGAAGATGCCAGTGAACCATATCGGATGATCTGGATGGATGAAGGCTGCGATACCCTTTATGGCGGAACAGATGATTACTATATCGCATATGCTATGTTCAATAACGTTACAACTGAGAACCTGGCTTCTGCTCAAGTGACAAATGTACTGCCTTCAGGTGGAGACAATGATCTAAGCACCATTATCTTTAACGGTCAGACCTTCCCAATCAAAGGAAATGGTGGTGGAGATCCAGGGTACAAATGGTACGATGTCACCAGCTCCTTGCAAAACGGCACCAACGAACTGGGAATCCGAGACGATGGAGGATACCTGAATCTTGCTTTCGCTATCCTTGAAGTCACCAAAAATACTGCTTCTGAAGCCAACTTCACGGCAAACGTTACGAGTGGAAACGCTCCATTAAACGTTAAATTCACCGACACCTCAACCGGTACCCCAACCAACTGGACCTGGGACTTCGGCGACGAAAGTAACTCAACTGAACAGAATCCAACCTACATTTACAAATCAGAAGGAAACTATACCGTAAAACTGACGGTATCTAATTCTCTTGGAAGCGATTCCGAGGAGAAAACCGGATACATAACCGTTGGTTCAGCAGTTCTTGCTCCTGAAACAAACTTCGGTTCAAATTTGACAAGCGGTAACGCACCTCTCTCAGTCCAGTTTAAGGACGAATCAACAAACAGTCCTACCGGTTGGGAATGGAATTTCGGCGACGGCAAAACCTCTACCGAACAGAACCCATCTCACACCTATGAAACCGTAGGCACATACACAGTAAATCTGACTGCCACGAACTATGGTGGAAGCAACACTACAACAAAAACCGACTACATAACCATAACTTCTGACACCTCAGCACCGGTTGCGAGTTTCACTTCTGATGCAAATTCAGGTCAGGCACCTTTTACAGTCAAGTTCACAGACACCTCAACAGGTAAAGTGAGCAGCTGGAACTGGGACTTTGGTGACGGCAGCACTTCTACCGATCAGAATCCAACCCACACTTACGTAGCCGAAGGAAGTTACACTGTTACTCTGACTGCTACAGGACCTGGAGGAAGTAACACAGCAACTTCTGGCAAGCCTATTACAGTTAGTGCTTCTCTCACCTCTCCAAGTTACAACGGAGGAATTCCATTGACTACCGCTCAAAACGGAACCGTTTCAGGCGGACTCTGGTGTGACTCATATCCAGGCTTTTCCACATCTGCTCAAAAAACGTTTACCTTGCCTGATTATACTAAGATTAAATGGGCAAGGCTGTATGTCACGGTTTACGACGGCCACATGGAAAATAACTATCGGGGTAACGTGAGTATTGACATAGATGCAAATGGTGACAGCAAATATGAGATCCAGAAGACTGAGAACTTTGACACCACTTATTCATTCCCAGGTACTGGTGGAATCGGTCCTGTGTGGTTAAGCGATCACATGAACCGTGTGACAAGTGACTATCTGATGTGGTACGACCTCACAGACTCGATTGAAGGTCAGAAGGTTAATGTTCAGGCTACAACCACAAAAGTTGATTCATCATTTGACGGTCGTGTCAAAGCTATGACTCTGGTTGTTGCTTATGACGATGGTGATTCTGACAAGGTCTATTACTGGGTTAACCAGGGTCATGATACTGTAAATCCGCTTGACGATACTTATACCGGTTCGACTGTTTTTGGTACTTCTACGCTTGAAAAAGACTGGAGTTCGGCAAACTTGACTGCTATTTTCCTTGCCAGTGTAGATGGAACCTATTCTTTCCAGGGAACAAAACTGGCTTCAGGTGCTAAATCAGGTTCTTACTACGGTGAAAATACCTGGGATATAAGCAGTCTCCTTACTGCCGGACAGGACAGCAAACTTGATTATAACAAGCAGGAGAGCAACTATTACAAGGTTCCACTTGCTCTCATGAGTGTTAAATATACATCAGCTTCGCCAGAATTACCAACTGCAGATTTCAAAGCGGATGTAACTAACGGTACTGCGCCTCTTACTGTTAACTTTACGGATCAATCAACTGGCAATATCTCATCTTATTCATGGGACTTTGATAATGATGGAACTGTAGACAGCACTGAGCAGAACCCTGTTCACATTTACAATGCAGCTGGTAACTATACTGTCAACCTTACAGTTTCTAACGCAGACGGAAGTGATTCTGAAGTAAAAACTGAGTACATTATTGTAAGTGAACAGCTGCCTGGAGCACCTGTGGCAAACTTCACGGCAACTCCGATTTCTGGTACTGCTCCTCTCACTGTCAACTTTACGGATCAGTCAACCGGTACTGTTTCTTCCTATGCATGGGACTTCAACAACGACGGTAATGTAGACAGCACTGAGCAGAACCCTATCTACACTTATGCTGCAGCCGGTTCTTACACTGTCAACCTCACGGTAATTGGACCTGGTGGAAGCGATTCTGAGGTAAAAATAGGTTACGTTAAAGTCACTGGTTCATCTCCAGGAAAGCCAGTAGCTTCTTTTTCAGCCTCTTCTGCTTCAGGAAAAACACCATTAACGGTTGCTTTTACTGACACAAGTACAGGCTCGCCAACTAAATGGAGATGGAGTTTTGGAGATGGGACAACTTCAACCAAGCAGAATCCAAAGCATAAGTATTCAACCGCAGGAAAGTATACGGTAACACTGACAGTTTCCAATGCTAAAGGCAGTAACACGGTAACAGAAACCGACTATATAAAAGTGATATCAAAACCTGTTTCAAACTTTACCAGCAGTGTTACGTCTGGAAAAGCGCCATTGAGCGTTAAATTTACTGACACAAGCACAGGTACAGCTTCTGGCTGGATCTGGGAGTTTGGAGACGGATCAAGGTCATTTGTTGAGAATCCGGTTCATAAGTATTCTAAAGCAGGAACATATACTGTTAATTTGACAGTAAAGAATGCTGCAGGACGTAACACGGTAACAAAAACAGAACATATAAAAGTGACAGCAAAACCTGTTTCAAACTTCACCAGCAGTGTTGCATCAGGAAAAACACCATTAAACGTTAAGTTTACTGATACAAGTACAGGAACACCTGCTGCTTGGAAATGGAGTTTTGGAGATGGAGCAAGTTCAACCCAGCAGAATCCAGTTCACAAGTATTCCAAAGCAGGAACATATACTGTTAGTTTAACAGTAAAGAATGCTGCAGGCAGCAACATGGTAACAAAAACAGATTATATAAAGGTGACAGAAAAGCCGGTTGCTGAATTCTCTGCAACTCCTACCTCAGGAAAAATGCCGTTGACGGTTGCTTTTACTGACACTAGCACAGGTTTACCAACTAAATGGAAATGGAACTTTGGAGACGGGGCAACTTCAACCCAGCAGAGTCCAAAGCATAAGTATTCAAAAATAGGGAGTTATACAGTAACATTGACAGCAACAAATGCTGCAGGCAGCAGTACGACAACAAAAACAGATTATGTAAAAGTGACAACAAATACAAAATAAAGGATATAATCTGAAAACGAATAAACCTTGGGTTGAAAAACGATGAAAAATCGAAACTAAAGAGGAGTGGGGGAATTATTTATTCGATTTGACAAAACAACTCTTTAGTCCTTGTTTTACTGGAGTTAAAAGTCAACTTCGCTTTGAATTTTTTAATAGTTTACTGCACAATTTTTGGTAGTAGGTATGAGTTATTGAAAACCATAAGCAAGAGAATCTTTCTATATTTATCTCAAATAAGGAGGGTGTACTTGCTTTTTAGGAATTGATCAATAACTCAAGTACACGACCCAATTTTTGACTTAATAAAAAATTTATGACGTATGATTTTATGAAATGTCTTCAGTTAAGTACTCCTCACTTTTTGTTGCGATACTCATTTTTCGGAATTAATTAGCTATTTTTGATTGCTATTCCTTGATTTTTTGACGAAATAAGTATATTAAAATAAATTAATTTGTATATTATTTGTTACTAGATTTAATGAAAGTAATATTTAGTTATATATTAATTAATATGTATCTTATTTTTTAATATACTTTATATAGTTGGTCTCATTAATATTCTTGAAATAGCTGGATTTTAAAAATTTAATTTTGTAAATCGACGTTTACAAAAAATAATCAAAAATTCTATATTTTTAAAAGAAGGTGGTATTAAAATTAGAAAATCTACTAAAAAATGACAATATTCAAATTCTTATTGGCAGAGCTTGCCTTTATTGTATAGTTTTTAAGAATCATATAATTGTCACAAAGTACAGTAAACGGCTGTATAAGCACACAGGTAATTCCGAAAATTCCTGATGACTGTGCAAGACTTGGAAACAGAATTATAATTAATTTTCAGGCAGAAGCGACCTTATCGTGTCGTTCTTATTTTTTAATTGATCAAAAAGGTGATGAATATACCCTCAAAAAACTCCATATATTTACTTCCAATACTGTTAATACTACTCTTTGCCGGCACTGCTTCGGCTTTACCCGTAGCAACTCATGGCACGGTTCAAGGTGAGATGTATGTCTCATCGACTGCAAACTGGCCTTCAAAATTATCTACAAACAACTTTGACGTACCAAACGGTACAGTTGTTTTTGCACGTTACTATGTAGGTGTCTGGGGGTCCTCTGGTACACCCACTTCAATATCCACTACATTTAACGGTCATGAATTTGAAGCTAAACCGTCTTATTACTCAACTGAAATGGGTGTAACATGGATACCCTATAATGTCACAAGCTACTTGCTTCCTGGCGAAAAAAATACCGCAACTATCGACACAAAATACTGGGGCGACGGCAGGCAGTACGGCAGTACTCTCGTAGTCGTACTGAAAAACGAAAGTAAGCCACAGATGGAATACTGGATTGCAGATGGCCTTGACTGGCTTCATTATGCCGATTATTTAGGATATGCAGTGGATAATTCTTTCACATATTTCAACGGGACCGTAGACCTTGCTAATGTGCAGAGTGCAAGTCTCTATTCAACCCACTTAACCGGGTATAATTATGAAGATTTCAACGGAAAATCCCTTTCAGATCCTACCGATTCACCAAGTGGTGACTATTTCAACTATATCAGGTGGGACAATGTAAAGCCCTCTCTTGTGGCAGAAAACCAGACCGTAAACGTAGGACGAGGAGATGATACTTACTGTTCTCCAGCATTCCATGCGCTATCAATAGTGTACGAAAAACCTGACCTTGTGCCGGTGAGCCTTACACCCGCTACCGTAGTTCCCAACACCAGCAATACCATGACCATTTCCATTGAAAACAAAGGCAACAAAGACTCAACTGCCTTCAAAGTATCGCTCCTGGTGGACGGTACAGTCGTGGACACACAACCTGTGGCCAGCCTGAAAAGTGGTAGCAGTACCACTGTTGAATTCCACTGGATACCCGACGGTACTAAGGACAGTTATAAGCTAACCGCAAACGTAGATCCTGAAAATGTAGTGAATGAAGAGGATGAAACCAATAACTCTCTGGCCTCATTAGTGGGGACGACTACAGCCAAAACACCCATAGCCGATTTCACTGCCAAACCAACCAGTGGAGATGTACCGCTTACAGTTGAATTCGTCGACACATCCGCTAACTCACCCTTATCATGGACCTGGGACTTTGGGGATGGAACCACCAGTAACGAGCAGAACCCCAAACACACCTATAACATACCTGGAAGTTACAATGTGACCCTAACGGTTACCAATGCAAACGGAAATGATTCCAGGATAAAAACAAATTATATCATTACCAATTCACTTGTTGCAGATTTCACCGCAACACCTCTTTCAGGCGGTGCACCACTTACGGTTACATTCACAGATCAGTCCACAGGTACACCCACGTCCTGGGCGTGGGACTTTGGGGATGGAGCCACGAGTAAAGAGAATAACCCCACCCATATTTATTCGACACCTGGAACTTACACAGTCAACCTTACGGTTACAAACATTGGTGGAACAAATTCCACCGTTAAGACAGGCTACATCACAGTCTCGACAATCACTCCGGTAGCTAACTTCACTGCAACACGAACCACCGGAAGCTCACCTCTAACAGTTCAATTCATGGACCAGTCCAAAAATGTACCAGCTGAGTGGTTCTGGGACTTTGGTGACGGAACCACGAGCACCGAACAAAATCCTACACATACCTACACTACAATTGGCACCTATACCGTGAAACTTACAGCAACGAACATTGCCGGAAACAACACAACCACAAAAACAGGATATATTACAGTTTCAGAAATCGGCCCGGTCTGGAAAGCCAAATCGGAATGGAACATACCTGACATAGGTGATTTGGCAGCTCCATGTTTAGCTGACCTTGATGGCGATGGAGACTACGATTTGATGATGGGCGCAAATAACGGTTTGACGTATGGTTATGAGAACACAGGGACTAAAAACAATCCAGTGTGGACAACAAAAACTGAATGGAACGTGATTGATTCTCCAGCGGTCCGTTCAAGACCATGTTTAACCGACCTTGATGGCGATGGAGACTACGACCTACTAATAGGTGTGTATATGAATGTCAATGCCTATGAAAACACAGGGACTAAAAACAGCCCAGTGTGGACAAGGAAATCTGCATGGGATATATCTGGAGTAGCTGGAATGTCTTCAATTAATTACGCACCGTGTTCAGCTGACCTTGATGGCGATGGAGACTACGACTTACTGATAGGTACGTATAATGGTATTACATGCGCTTATGAAAATACAGGAACTGTAAACAATCCGGTGTGGACAACAAAAACTAAATGGGACACACCTGATATAGGAGTTATGGCATCTCCGTGTTTAGCTGACCTTGACGGAGATGGAGACTATGACCTGTTAATAGGTGAAAAGAGTGGTTCCTATGGTTATGAGAACACAGGGACTGTAAACAACCCAGTGTGGACAAAGAAAAGTGAATGGGATGCACCTATAGTAGGGCAGTATATGAGATCATGTTTAGCCGACCTCGATAGTGATGGAGACTACGACTTACTAATAGGTACATATAATGGTATTACATATGGCTGCGAGAACACTGCATCTTCAGCCGTAGCAAAGCCAGACCTCATCCTCACTTCAGTCACGCCGCAATCCAGCATCGTCACTAACACACCCTGCACCATTAGCTCTACCATTAATAACACCGGTACAGAGAATGCAAATGCCTTTAATGCTACTCTTTCCGTAAACAACACGGTCGTAGATACACAGCCTGTATCAGACATTGCATCAGGCAGCAGTTCTACAGTGAACTTCACATGGACTCCAACTGTAGCAGGTGATTACAACCTCACTGTAACCGCAGATCCGGAAAATGGGATCTCCGAGTCCGACGAAACGAGCAATGCGCTTACAGTGCTTGTCACTGCTTCTTCCGGATCGACAGCCCCAGTAGCGAACTTCACTGCTGACGTAATGAACGGTACTGCTCCTCTCACTGTCAATTTCACTGATCAGTCGACTGGATCACCAACTTCCTGGTTCTGGGACTTTGGAGACAGTACCAATGCTACCGAGCAGAACCCCTCGCATAGCTATACTGCAGCTGGTAACTACACCGTCAACCTCACGGTTAGCAGTGCAGCCGGAAACAACAGCAGCCAGCTAGTCGATTTGATTAAAGTGACTGAATCTCCGACTCCTGGGGAACAGCCTGACCTTACTGTTTCAGCAATCACACCGAATGCTGGCGAAGTTTTTGCAAATGAGGCAAATAACGTTTCGGCAAAGGTAGAAAACATAGGTACAAAAGCTTCTGGACCATTTACGGTCACTTTTACTGCAACTGGCATCGACACAAATGTCACTGTTGATGCTCTTGAAGCGGGAGCAAATGCAACGGTCACTATAGCAGATCCGACAATCAGGGCTTTTGGAGACAATGTTACGGTCACAGCCACTGCAGATCCAGAGAATAAAATTGCCGAGTCCAGTGAGATAAATAACCAGATGAACATCACAAAGGCCGTTGTCTATAACGGTTACAAGGGCAAACGGTATACCGGTGGAAATGATCTACTCACGCAGGCTGTTTTCGAAGGAAAATACGGGCTTGTTTACTCCTCCGGAAACACGGCATATGTATCAGGAAACTGGGCTGCAAAAACTTACACGTGGTCTTCAACAGATCTTCCAATCCCTGCAGGATCGACGGTTGAAAGTGCCAGGCTTTACCAGGCGTACACCTGGAACAAAATGGCAACTGACCCGGCTTTTAAGATGTCGTTTAATAGCAACACGGTAACGCCGATTGCTACTTATAAGGACCGGAAGAGTTATGGCACCTACGATTATCCGGCCGGGCTCTATGTCTACGATGTAACATCATTGTTTGACCCTGCAGGAAACAGCATTACTGTTACCCCAGAGACTGGAAACGACTATGGCATATACGGAGCTTACCTGGTTGTTATCTACAAAGATCCGGCTGCTACTGAGAAAAAGATCTGGATCAATGATGAGTTCGATCTCCTCGCATCCAAAGATTCCTATGCAGTCAGTAGTGAGGAGGCCACAGCATATGCATCCTTCAGTGATGTAAATGCGACAGGTATCTCAAATGCCACAGCAATAGCTGTCCTTGCCAGTGGAAATGATAAAAATAAAAGCATGTTTGCTTTCAACGACAATGAGTACACAGGTTTCTGGCCAGACTACCAGACAACCCCGCAGATCGGTTTCTCTTCATATAATGTGACCGGAAACCTTCTGAACGGAGCGGACACTGCCAGGTTGCAGAGCTATGACACGGGCACCGGTGGAGACAGCATGTCTGCCATGAACGTTATTCTGGTGGCTGATTATGGCGAAACTCCAAATGAAACGGAAGCTCCGGTTGCAGTTTTCACAGCAACTCCGACTTCTGGTACTGCTCCTCTTACTGTCAACTTTACGGATCAGTCAACTGGCACTGTTTCTTCCTATGCATGGGACTTCAACAACGACGGTAATGTAGACAGCACTGAGCAGAACCCTATCTACACTTATGCTGCAGCCGGTTCTTACACTGTCAACCTCACGGTAATTGGACCAGGAGGGAGTGATTCTAAGGTAAAAACTGGTTACGTTAAAGTTACCGGTTCATCTCCAGGAAAGCCAGTAGCTGCTTTTTCAGCCTCTCCTGCTTCAGGAAAAACACCGTTAACGGTTACCTTTACTGACACAAGTACAGGCTCGCCAACTAAATGGAAATGGAGTTTTGGAGACGGAACAACTTCAACCAAGCAGAATCCAAAGCATAAGTATTCAGCCGCAGGAAAGTATACGATAACACTGACAGTTTCCAATGCTAAAGGCAGTAACACTGCAACAGAAACCGATTATGTAAAAGTGATATCAAAACCTGCTGCAAACTTTACCAGCAGTGTTACGTCTGGAAAAGCGCCATTGAACGTTAAATTTACTGACACCAGTACAGGTACAGCTTCTGGCTGGGTCTGGGAGTTTGGAGATGGATCAAAGTCGTTCGTCCAGAATCCGACTCATAAGTACAGTAAAGCAGGAACATATACTGTTAACTTGACAGTAAAGAACGCTGCAGGACGTAACACGGTAACAAAAACAGAACATATAAAAGTGACAGCAAAACCTGTTTCAAACTTCACCAGTAGTGTTACGTCAGGAAAAGCACCATTAAATGTTAAGTTTACTGATACAAGTACGGGAACGCCTGCTGCATGGAAATGGAGTTTTGGAGATGGAACAAGTTCAACCCATCAGAATCCAGTTCACAAGTATTCCAAAGCAGGAACATATACTGTTAGTTTAACAGTAAAGAATGCTGCAGGCAGCAACATGGTAACAAAAACAGATTATATAAAGGTGACAGAAAAGCCGGTTGCTGAATTCTCTGCAACTCCTACCTCAGGAAAAATGCCGTTGACGGTTGCTTTTACTGATAAAAGTACTGGAACACCGACTAAATGGAAATGGAACTTTGGAGACGGTGCATCGTCCACAGTCCAGAATCCAAAGCATAAGTATTCTAAAGCAGGGAGTTATACAGTGACATTGACAGCAACAAATGCTGCAGGCAGTAACATGGTAACAAAAACAGATTATGTAAAAATAACTACATATAAATGACGATAAATACAAAATAAGGGATATAATCTGGAAACGAATAAACCCTTAAATTAAAAACGATAAAAAGATCAGGGCTAAAGAGAAGTGGGGGAATTATTTATTCAGTTTGACGAAACAACTCTTTAGTTCTTGTTTTACTGGAGTTAAAATTCAACTTTACTTTGAGGTTTTCATAGTTTAACTGTGCGCCTTTTGGTTTTGTGGAAACCTTGCATTATAGAGTCTCCAGTAGTTCCAATTTGTTGTAGCTTCAAATGATTACTCATATTTATTTCTGATTTTTTTCCAACATTACACAAAAAAATCTTTCATTTAGTATTCTATTCAAACTAAAGGAAAATTTTTCCAACTTGAAAAATATGTAACAATTTTATCGTACAGTTGTAGAGCTGAGTTCATTGTTAGATATTGTTTCTTATATTTAGTTAAATTCTTAAATTTTCATTAAATACATGAGATTTACTTTTACCCATACAATTTGAAGAGGATATCAAATTTGTATAAATTAATTTTCTTTGACTCCTGGAAATTTTGACCATTGGTCTCATTATTACCTTTGATAGTAAAATTCTCCTATCCTATAGTATACATTGTTTACTTTATTCCAGTACCAAATCAACATTTTTGTTGTCGTACCACATTTCTCCATCATATATCCATTTCGAATCGTTTCAAGTTCCTTGTCGTAGGTAGATAAATACTCCAACCAGGCTAAATTGCCTGAATAATACTTTGGATTTGGAATCTCTCTTTTGTTATCGAAGTAATGTCCAAACAATGTACTATCAAACTCATGAGAGGAGTTTTTAAAGCAGGAGATTGAATCTGAAAGAATTTGCTCCAGTATATAGCGATCTGGATCAGATTCATTCAATGATTTATATAAATCATAAATGCCAGCATTTGTTGCTAAAGAACCGTCAAGCACTTCATATCGATAGTGAGGATATTCCTTAAACCATATCCCTCCATTTTTATGTTTGATAAACGGGACAGACGAGTTTTCTTCAATTAGTGCGAAAATCGATTTCTTGGCTCCTTCAAGGTATCTTGTATCATTGGATATTCGATAACCCCACAACAAAGCCGATGCAGCTTGCCCTTGAGCCATTGAGGAACACCAAGGAGCACTTTCATTATTGATAGGTAAATCAAAATCATAAGAGTAGATTAGATTGCCTCCTGCAGTGGTCTTGGTATTAGATAATAAAAAGTCAAGGTTTACTATCATTGACTCATATACATCGCTGTTTGTTGAGGCATATGGTGCTATTGCTAAAATGTATTGAGATAGTGTGACGGGGTTACATTGTACTCCTAAAGATCCGCCATAATCAAAAACAATAACTCCATTTTCATTAAAATCTCGATTTTTTTGGGTTTCTGAATAATTTATAAAGGGATAATAAAAATATCCGTCTATTGTAGGATATGTATGGTTTGACCTTATGTTATAGTCTACTTCTTCCGAATATGTATACGCCATAGGCACCGTGATACCAAAAAAGAGAAAAGGAAATGTCAGCATAATGAAAATTACTTTGCTCCACGAAATTTTAGTCATAACCTCTCCTGTTTTTTATCTAAATTGACCTCGCAAACCGATAACATCTAAATCTGCTACAATCGCTTGCATTATTATTTCCCATAATAGTCTTCTTTTGATAAGTCCAATTATTGAATCCGGATGTTGTTTGACCTTTTGTATTAATGCTTATTTTTCGTGACCCCTATCTGATTTAATCCAAACTGCTAATCTGGGGATTTACCGGGATGTACGCGTCTCTTCCCCAGAATACCGAGTACCAGATCTCCAGTACATAGCACCTTAATAAAAATTCAAAAGAGTAACGATCGAATATCTCTATTTCACTCACATTTGAAAAATCAATACCAACACGCAGAAGAAACTCCGAATTTTTGAGCGCACGGATAAAATGTTCTTTAAGTTTGCCTTTAAACCAGAACTCTTCGGGAATAGGCCACCCCATCTTATCTCTCCTCCAGCAGACATTCTCAGGGAGTTTGCCGTCAAACGCTTTTCTGGCGAGATACTTCGTCCAGCCTCCATGAAGTTTATAGGTAGCAGGTACCGTTGCCAAAAACTCAACAAGCCGATAATCCATAAATGGCATTCGAGATTCGATGGAGAAGGCCATGGATCCACGGTCTGCCCAGTGAAATAATGTCCCAAGGGAGAGAATGAGATCGTCAGACATCCGCTGGTTAACGGGAATATAGCTGAACTTCTTTCCAAGGCGGTCAAGAATAGATAATGAAAGCTTCTCTCCAAGAAGACAGCGTGATAGATTCAATATAGAGCCACGAGCTATGAATGAGGATGCATTCGGTATCTGCCTGTACAGAGGCATCTCTCGAATCAGGGTGCCCAGGGGAACAATTGAAAAGTAATTTATCATGTAATCAAGATACCCTACCAGCTGTTCATCAGCACCTTGCCCGTCCAATGTAACTTTCACACCACACTCTCTCGTTAGCTTATAGGTATGCCAGCTGGACATTACGGTATTCCTTGCAGGAGTATCAAGGTAGTACACGAATTTTCTGTGTTCTTCAATAATATCCTCGACCTTAGGCTCTATCGTACTCGACCGAACATCAAGAGACCGGGCCACCTCATCGATATAATAACTCTCATCGCAGTACTCCGAGCCTGTCGTTCGATATACGCTGGAGAAAGTCTCCTGCCTATCCCCACATCCAACTGCCTTCAATTGCTGATTCACAAGGTACGCAACAGACGAACTATCGAGGCCTCCAGATAAGGCGGATCCGATCTTAACATCGGAGCGCAGCCTGAGCCTTACAGCATCTTCGAGGAGATTGTAATAACGCTCTGCATATTCAGATGCCTTCGCCTCATTATACGGCTCATTTGAGAGGTTTGGCTGAATCGACCAGAATGTCGTTTCTTTGAATGGATGAAAGATCTCTTCAATCCTGCACTTCAGAAAACTGGCACATTCAAACCGATAGATCTCCTTAAATGCGGTCTCCCTGAGATGATCCTGTGATCCCATTCTCAGGAACAGTTTGCAGTACTCTATGTTAGGCTCTTTTGTAACGGCAGGATGCTTGAGGAGAGCTTTGATCTCAGAACCGAAGATGAAATGCTGGTTGTCCTGGTAATAGTATAACGGCTTGACTCCGAAACGGTCTCTCGATATGAAAATTTCTTCTGTTTTGCTGTCATACAGCACAAAGGCCCACATGCCATTGAATCTGTTAAGGCAATCGACTCCCCATGCATCGTAGCTTGCCATGATCACTTCGGTGTCGGTCTGTGAGCGGAACGTATACCCGAGTGTCTCCAGTTCCTCGCGAATCTCGACGTGATTATATACCTCGCCGTTGTAGATGATCCAGTAGCGTCCACGGTAGCACATCGGCTGGTTGCCCTGCTCGCTCAGGTCAAGGATCGCGAGACGCCGGTGTCCGAAAGCAAAAGGGATGGGAGAATCGATGATATCGCACTGCGGAGGGTTAATGTCGAACTCATGCATGCCACCGAGGAGATAACCCTCACAGTCTGGTCCCCGGTGGACAAGGGTGTTGTTCATCGACTGTATGAATGAAGCCGGAAAGGCTTGTTTCGAAATAACTCCAACTATGCCACACATTGTATACTACCTCTTAGTAGGTCACCGCTGATTCCATCTGGTTGGTACCAGGTCGCGGACATGAACTATCTCTTTCCAGTTTAGGATTCCAAAAAATGAAAACACGCCTGGCATCAGGAGGATAAGACAACCCCTGATAAGCAGGTCGATGTACAATTCAAGATGGATATGCAATCCGATGGTCACGAGTGCCGCCGCCACGAGGACAACGCCAGCGATGGCTCCCCAGTCATGCGGTACATAATAGAGCTTCTGGCTGCAATACATGTATGCAGCAAAGACACACGCATACCCTATTAATGTCGCAACACCAGCTCCTACATAGCCAATCTGAGGTATTAACATCCAGTTAAAGAAAATATTCAGGGTTGCTCCTCCAACGTTAATCAAGATGAATAGGTATGTCTTCTTTGAAATCCCGATCCCGGGCGCAAAGATATACATCTGTGAGAGCAGGACTGCGGGAACCAGAAAGACTACCACCTGGCTAGCAGCATAATATGCTGGTGTCGTGAGGATCCGGAGGGCAACGTCAGCGAACAGAGAGAGTATTAAGAATATCACGATCACAATTGCCAAGAAGGTCCTGAATAACATCGCAAGTTGGTGGGGTGTCTCTGGTTCCTGGTAATGCTTATATATGAGCGGAGTCAAGGCCATCTGGAAACCGACAAGGACAAGAGTCGATACGCTTGCCAGACGGTAACCAATACCATAAAGGCCCACTTCTTCGAGTGAGAGGTAGTGGTTGATCATCAACCGGTCGATGTACATGCTTACAAAAACAGCGATACTCGATGGCACGATCGGTACTGAGAAGGCAAGCATCGTTTTGAGTTTTGTGAGATCAAAACGGAGTTGAAATGTTTTTTTGAGATAATAGAGTCCGAGAAAAACGCCTGCCGCTGTCCCGATGATCATGCCTGTGAGAAAGCCGTAGATGCCAAAATGAAATACATAGGCAAGCAGTACCGATGCACCTGCTGTCGTAAGAGATTGAACCGTGCTAACAATGGAATAGGCTTCGCTGCGGAGCTCGAACCGGAGCTGATTCCTCAATAGATAAAAGAGCCCATTCATCCAGATGAAGATCGCTCCAAGACGAAAGACGTCATCAAGCCCCGATGCACCGATCACGATGAGGGAGAGTTCCGGTGCAAAGGCGAAGGCTACTATCAGGAATGCCGTAAACATGAGGACAGTAAACCAGAGGGCAGTTGAAACTAAAATCTTTTTACCTTCGTCTGTCTTCTCATCCAGGTAAAAACGTGAGACACCCTGGGAGATCTCCAGCGCTACGGTGAGTGCAATCAGCGAACCGAAAATCGTGATCATATCGAGGGCACCGTAATCGGAAGGGGTGAGGACACGAGTATATAGTGGGATTAAAAAGAACGAAATTCCATAACTTAAGATTGAAGGAATGGTGTAGATGGCACTGTCGCGAAAGAATCTACGAATCATATTGAATAATTTCCTCCAATTTTCAGGATTTTTATAATATGTTGCAAAATTATTTTTTATTCACGAATGTCATATGCATATTCCATGAACCGTTGTTCTAGTTTTGGTTTATCTGAGAGGCAGAGGGATTCTATACCGTAATGCTCGATCATATTACGGATAATCTCTTTGCTTTGGGATTCCGGCATGCCATATCCCTGAACATACTGGATATTGTTGGGATCAAACATATGCTCCTCGAGGATGCTTCCCTCGATGATCTGTAGATATCGCCTTGCTACCATTTCAGGAGTGCGTTGCGTTCTAATAAATTCTTGTGCTTTTTTCCCAAGGTCCAGTCGAAACTCTTCATCCACAATTAAGTGTTCTATTGCTGTTGTAATCTCATCTGGATGGCAAAATAAACTTGGAGGAATGTGTTTTTGGGTAAAATCATTATGAATATGATCTGTATAATACCCACCAACAACAGCCGGTTTTCCAAACCATGCAGCTTCTGTGGCAAAAGTAGCCATAGGTTGATCAGAATAAACTTGGTCTATAATAAAGTCGCATTTTTGTAATTCTTCTATCACTTGATGGTGTGGTTTTCCGGTTATTTCAATATAGTTAATGTTATATCCTTTCTTCTCCAATATATTTATTGAGTTTCGGATATGGTCCGAACCTTTCCCAATAGGGTCGGATGGTGAGTGAAGGATTTGAACATGATCATGATCTCCTATTTGATGATTAATACCCTTAACTGAGGATTCAAAAGGTAACCCAATTGAACAAATATTCCCACATTTTTTTATATGATAATGAGCAGAGGCCGGATTCGTCAAGACGCAGTCTGCATACTTTTCAATAGCAACAATGTTGGACTTTATCTCCCGGGATATCTTTTTATAATCATCCGGTGTTAGATTGTGTCGAGATCCATCGATATAGGGTGGACGCTCATCGCTTCCATTAAATATGAACAGTACTTTTTTATTGAAAAATTTTAAGAGGGGCAGGTCATGATTGCGAAAAAAAGAGTGACCAAATGCGAAAATAAACACATTAAAATGGTAAAGAGTCCATATAAAAATTGGAATCATTAATATCTTGTTAGATACAAAGAAAGGCGCTTTTAATATTTTATAATTAACCTTCTTCATTTGCCTAAGATTCCACTTACATATCTGAACAAGAATATTAGGCTCATCATCTCTATTGTACTCAAATGGGTGGGATGAAAGATCGATGAAAGTACATTCAATACCGATCTCTTGAAAGCCTCTTTTCAAATTACCGTAGTAACCTGCAATTTCCGTTAGACCAATAAATATTTTGATCGTCATGGCAACCACCTCTCATATCATAATTCTGTTTGTATAATTTACAGGTTGATCAATCGTAATTCTCCTTCCACATGCAATATTGAAAACTCCTATCTTATTGAGTTCACAGACAGTATGTTCGCATCAACAACATTTTTCGCAAGAGTAAAATCCCTGCTTTGGTTCCCATCCCAAGATATTACAGAAACAGGGAAACCTAAAAGCATACTTACAGCAGAAGCTACAAACGTAACACCAACATTGGATGCAAGTTTTTTAGGATATGACAAGGGGATCACACCGTGTCTGGTGAATTTCAAATGGCTAAGAACTCGCGAAGTCTCAGCCAGAATAGAAAACTATGTGTTTCCTAAGATTTCACAAATATTTACATATGCATTTCCATTTCCGAAAAAGTTCCCTTTTATAGGGACACCTTCAAAATTTAAAATTGCATCTGTGATCTTCTCATAATCCGCTCCAACAAGTACATTCCCTCCATCTGCGATCGTTTCGACCCACTCGGTATTTTCCCTCATAGTTATGCAGGGTACCTTAAGCATGTAAGCTTCTTTCTGTATCCCTCCTGAGTCTGTGAGGATCTTCTTTGCATGAGCCATGAGCTTTAACATTTCCAGGTATCCAAGGGGAGGAACGACTTTAATTTTTTTACACAATTCATTCCAGAGCCCGTACTGTTTCAGATACTTTTCAGTCCTGGGATGGACCGCAAATACAATGGGAACACCTGCGTGACAGAAAGCGTTTGTTATGGAGGAAAGGTTTTCAAAGCTGTCAGTGTTCGAAGCCCGATGAACAGTTGCAACAATATACTCTTTTGATTTAATGTTCAGGTCCTCCAGAATTGTAGCTTTTTGTTCTGCAATCTTTATGTTATATTTCAAAGAATCAAGCATTACATCTCCTACATTATAGACTCCTTTTGTGATTCCTTCTTTTTTCAGGTTTAAGACTGCAGTTTCTGTTGGGCAAAAAAGCAGGTCTGAGATATGGTCTGCAAGTACTCTATTAATTTCTTCAGGCATGAACCGATCAAAAGACCGAAGACCAGCTTCTACATGCGCAGTTTTAATATGTAATTTGGAAGCAGCAATATCTCCTGCAAGTGTAGAGTTCGTATCTCCGTATACAAGGACAAGGTCAGGACTTTCTTTTAGAAGAATTTTTTCAATTTCAATCAACATTTTTCCAGTTTGAACTCCATGACTGTCGGACCCTACACCAAGATTGTAGTTCGGTTTAGGGATCTTCAGTTCATCAAAGAAGATATCGGACATTCCTATGTCGTAATGCTGACCTGTATGTATGAGTATCTCTTCGTGTTTTTCTCTTATAAGTCGAGAAAGAGGAGCACACTTGATGAATTGAGGACGAGCTCCGACAATAGATGCTATTTTCATTTTCTCCTCAAATTTTTAGAACTTACTCTCGAACGTTTAGAACTTGCCCTAAAAAGTCTGGAACTTGCCCTAAAATGCTCGGAACCTATATATTTTTCCTCTAATGCATTTGCAAGTAATTTTTCCGTTTTCTGAGCTATACTCCCCCAACTATAGTGCATTAACACTAGGTTACGCCCACGATTTCCCATTTCGTTTTTTAAAGATTCGTCTTTTAGTACTTTTAAAATAGCCTCAGATAGTTTCTGAGAGTTTTGCGGTTCAACCAAAATTCCTGCTTTTACTTGATTCAGTATTTCAAATCCTTTCACATCACTTGCTATGACCGCTTTTCCACACGCCATATATTCATATAATTTTAAAGGAGAGTAGCCAGACTTTAGGGGTATCTTAGGTACCACGCATACATCACTTGCATTTATATACAGTGGCATTTCATTATGGGGTATGAAACCTGTGAATATGAATTTTTTATCTATATTCAGATCTTTAGCTTTTTGAATCAGATCGTTTTTTAAAGGGCCATCCCCGATTATTAAAAATACTGTTTCTACTTCTTCTTTCAAAATTGCAGGTGCGGCTTCTACGAGATATTTGAGTCCTTGCCATTCTACTAGAATGCCAGCAAAAGCAACGACATTGTTTTTATCAAGCCCGTATTTTGTTTTCAAATTTGAGATCTTATTCAGTGGTCTGAATATATCTGTATTTACTCCGTTTCCGATCACTTCTATTTTTTCTTCAGGAATGCCATACTTTCTGATTATTTCTTGTTTTATTCCTTCAGTGACTGTAATTATCCTGCTTGCGTTAGAGTAGTAAATCTTTTCGCATAATTTTATGAGTTTCACATAAACCTGTGGTTCGTGTCTCATTGATATCTCATCAAGCATATCCCCATTTACTTCCATAACCAGAGGGATATTAAATAATTTGGAGAATACCAGTGAGGGAGACAAGAATAATGTTCCATCAAATCGCTGATAAAATATGTCTGGTTTTTTTTTGATTAATAGGTATAGAGGATATATCATCCAAAATAGAAAATTCAATAAAATAATACGCATTAGACGCTTGGTACCAAAAAGTGGAATGTAGCATTTATTTTCGACTTTAATTTCAGTCTGTGGTTTTTGACATATCAAATGGACTTCATTCTTTTTTGATAAGTTATTGTAAATTTCTATTGTATGGGTTGTCCCAGCGTTTTTTTCTCCAAAGTATATATCTGTTAGATAGTGTATATTCATTTGTTTTATTTGGAAATAATTCCGCTTCGGAACTTTATTTTCCCTGCCCATATCTCCACACCCCAGATAATCTCGTTTCTCCCGTTCCTGTTCAGAATCTTGCGTCAGCTAAAACTATTTTTCGCAGTGTATCTTATAACGACCAGAATTACCACCCAAACTCCAAATCTTTATAAAAATCATTTTATTAATTTCTATTTAACTGTTTATTTGTTGATATCATCTAGAATGGCACAGATTTTGTAACTCTAATAGGACTGATCGATACTTTCCAATAAATATATAGAGCCCGAAATAATATGACATAGCTCGGAAATGGTTCTTTTCATCCTTCTCCAGGTTGATCTCGGTGTTTTTGTGGAAACCGTCGAGTGATATTAGGTAAGAGCCTGGAAATCAGTTTTTGTCGTAGTTTTCCAGACTCTTTCTGTCCAAAATTCAATCATCTTTCCTTGATACTTCAGATGATTAACTGTCGAATATCATTCTCAATACCTTGATTTACCGAATACTTATTGGCAGATGCCTTTTCAGGTTGGGTTCAGGATAGTTTTATTTATCTCATTTTTTGACTCTATTTCCTTTGACATAGTAATGATTTTTTGTCATCTATATAAAGTTATTTAATAGGTAGTATGTAGTTTTGAGCAAACTTATTCTATAAAATAATAATTTTTCAAGTAATTATATATAAAATTTTATGAACAATTCTACAATTAATTGATTTGTGTTCGATATTGGCTGATTGTTTTTTATTAATTTCAGTTTCATACTGATAAACAAAATATCCTGTTCCCGGTACCGATATTTTTTAATATTAGAGAAAAGTATTTAATTACAAAATATATTATGATGTTAAAAAGAAGATAAGCTGTTTATTTTAAATAAATATTATTAATAAGTTGCAGTATGGCGACCATTTGCAGTATTATTTCAAATATTATATAGAATACAATATTGTTTTATTATATATTGTTATTAAATCTTATAAATATAATAAATAATAGTACTAAATATTATAAAAATTAACAAAAACCTTAAATATAATGAAAGCATTTAGAAGTTCTCTTTTTCAATTTAATTTGGTTGAGAATCTATTTTGTCCTAAAATTATTTCGTTTTTTATTTTTTTATTGCAGTCATATATCACATACAGGTGACCGATTATTTTACTCGAATTTAGAATTATTTCATTATACAATCATTCCACAATACTAAAATGGAATTGGAATTTACTAAACGTTTAACCCTTTGCATCGCCTGTTGTATTATTTATTGGACTTAAGAATAGTTTTGAGTCTGCAAAATCATTTTAGATACAATAAAAATAGAATCTCTTTATTTATATTTCTTCTTCTAAATTAAAAATATCATATTATGAATATATAGTGGATTTATAACGAGACAATTGACAAATATTATGTTACTAATTTTTATATCTGTGTTAATTATGTTGAATATAAACTAATATGTTCTTAATATTTTCAAACAATTTAAATACTTTGT
Source organism: Methanosarcina barkeri 3 (assembly GCF_000970305.1). Lineage (GTDB taxonomy): Archaea > Halobacteriota > Methanosarcinia > Methanosarcinales > Methanosarcinaceae > Methanosarcina > Methanosarcina barkeri_A. The sequence continues at coordinate 1,575,043 of NZ_CP009517.1, read as the reverse complement.
GTTATTTTATTCTTTTTTGAAGTGGCTGAACTGTAATAGATGTTTCTCTTAACAAGGAAACATTGTCTTCAAAGCAGAGTCAGATATCTGGCCTTTACAAACTGAAAATTTACAAACTGAAAATAAATAAAGTTGAACTTTGAGAAATTTGTCCATGCCACTTTTAAAAAGTTTTGTTCTTAATCTCTAATAGAAATCCAAATTTTACAGAGGATGTGAATTTTTAAAAGGTAGATTTTGGTCTGATAAACAATTCGTGATTACAGATCCAAATTTTAAATTTTATAGAAAAATGTTTTAATTTTTTTGTTTTTTGGTTTTCCCTCTGAATAAAAAATGAAATTGTGAGATTAAAATCCTGAACAGCCGCCTTAAACCTTTCCAAAGCGGGTCGCAATGGAAGAGTTATGGGCTTTAAAATAAGTAGGTGAATTCAGACTGACCAGAACAACACCAAGAGTAGTTTTCATTAAAATCGGCGAGCAAATTTGTGTGAACCTGTGTTCCTCATGTTAGCGGTTGATTGTGCTTTTACATTTATTGAAAGGCTAGAACCGGAATTCCAGGTATCTCCAAAATAAGCGAATTCAACTGATTTTGGCAGGCTGAATAGTTGCCTCTAACTAAGTATAGGAGGAATAATGACGAATAAAAAACCAATTTCAACATTATTACTACTAATTCTAAGCATTGGAGTCTGCCTCACTTTGCTTGCAGGCACCGTAGCTGCTGACGACTGGGTTGGTGGCCTTCCGCTGACAACCGTTCAGACCGGAACAGTGACCGGTGGCCTGTACATCTCCGGGAACCCTCCATCAGCGACTTACACTAACGTTGTGGACAGAACTTTTTCCCTCCCGACAGCTGCCGTGGCAGGGTCAGGCAGGATCAAATGGGCCAGGCTCTACGTTTCCAGCTACTGCGGACACATGCAGGATGCAAAGGCCATCACCTACGCTACTAAGGTTGACTGGAATAACGACGGAACCTGGGACAACAACTGGACAGAAACTGACCCCGGTCAGCCTTTTATCTACATGCAGGGCGGGGACTACGGCGGCGGTGGCAATGACAACAGCGAGTTTTCCGGCCACGGTACCGGTGAACCTTATTTGATGCTCAACGAGCACACAACCCGTGTGACGAGTGACTACCTGAGCTGGTATAATGTAACGAACCTGATTCAGGTGGATGAACCCACAATCAAGGTGAACGTAGATGCCACAGGTTCCTACGATGGTCGGATAAAGATGGTCGAGCTCGTCGTCGCATACGACGATCCTTCTTCAACAACAGAAACGCTGTACTGGGTCAATGAGGGGCACGATGCCTGCACTTACTATACTGAGGAAAATGAAGACACTGTTGCCATTGGAACCACCACCTTTGATACAGCCGGGCTTTCAGGCATTACCTCGGCCACACTCATTGCCGACTACCTGGCAAGTAACAATGGGTACTACGGTTTCCCAACAACAGATAATAATTTTGTTGCATCTACAAAGACCGGATCATTTACAAACATAGAGCTTGACCGTATCGCTGATACTCAGGGTCTTTACTCAGGGATTGATTCCTGGAATGTGACATCATCCATTTCCGGCAGCAGTTCTGCATTTGCCTATGCCAGGTACCTGCCGGGTACAGGTACCGCAGCATTCTACAAAATTCCCCTCGCGTTCCTGGTGGTAAAAAAACCGCTTCAATCAACCTCTGCACCCGATGCCGAGTTCACTGCCAACGTGACCAGCGGAACGGCTCCTCTCACGGTTCAATTTAACGAAAACTCAACTGGTTCCCCTACTTCCTGGCAGTGGGATTTCAATAACGATGGAACTGTTGACAGTACAGAGCAGAATCCGATATATACCTATAGTACGGCAGGAAACTACGCTGTTAACCTCACGGTTTCCAATGCAAAGGGAAGCAACTCTGAGGTAAAGACCGAATACATAACCGCAACTTCAGCAGCGACAAATGACCTCACTATAAGCGGACTCGTCAATACGGTTCCAGGCTCTGCGGTTTTTGCCAAAGAACCAAATACCATAAACATTCTCAACATTATGAACACTGGAACTGGCAGTCTTTCTAATATTTCAGTAGCACTTTATGCAAGTGATGTATCCGGTGGGACGGTTCCGGTAAACACGACAACAATCGCATCCCTTGCAAGCGGAGGAAAGGCCACAATAAGCCTGATTGACCCGACTATCCGCAGCCTCGAAGGCGGTACGGTAACGTACACTGCAGTTGTTGACCCTGATAACCTGATAGCTGAAACCAACGAGGCAAACAATAACAAGAGCAGTGCGTCCAAACCGCTCAGATATAACGGTTATAAAGGCAAAGGCATCTACTGGGAAGGTGGCAGCAACATCACCACCAAACATACCTATGACCTTCAGGGTAACCTTCTTTACTCCACGCAGCCTGATACTGCTTACAAAGCTGTTGGCTGGAGTGACAGGACCGAAACATGGACTGCAGATGACCTTCCAATCCCCAGCGGTTCCACAATAGAAAAAGTCCTTCTTTATTTCGCCTACAACTGGGACCAAACTCCTGGCGGATATCCGTGGTTGAATCTTAACTTTAACGGAAACACAATTGAGAACGGAAATCTCTCAACAGGAAACGGAACTCTCTACAGGGACTGGAGCAATTTTGGCGGATATGCTGATTATGAATATGGTCTCTGCGTCTACGATGTAACTGACAAGTTCAACGAGGCCGGAAATAGCCTTGTAACGAATCCATATGATAGCTCTTACAATAAAATCGCACTGTATCCAAGCACCCTTGTTGTAATCTATCGAAACTCTAACGAGACCAGGAAACAGATATTTATCAATGAAGAGTGCGACGAACTTGGCGTATCTGAGTCCAGTTACGGAACAACTCCCAAAGAGGCTACAGCATATGCTCCTTTCACTGGTATGTCCATTGACAAGAGCAAGGTAGCAAATGCTACGATGTACAGTTTCGCCGGAAGTGCCGGGCCCGATGAAGGAAACCTGCTATTCAACGGAAACACCGTGGCAACCAACGCTTGGCAGGGGAATTCAAACACCGCAAGTCCACTGGTCTTTAATACGACAAATTACATAACTGCAACAGAAAACGAAGCCGGAATTCAGGGCACAACAAGTGGAGGCATGGATGCTCTCCAGCAGATCCTTGTCGTTGACTATCAGAAAGAACAAGAACCTGCACCAGTAGCCAACTTTACCGCAAATGTGACAAAAGGTAACGCGCCTCTTATGGTTCAGTTTACAGATGCTTCAACTGGTATTGTTTCTTCCTATGCATGGGACTTCAATAACGACGGTAATGTAGACAGTACTGAGCAGAACCCTGTTCACATTTATAATGCAGCTGGTAACTACACTGTCAACCTTACAGTTGTAAATGCAGATGGAAGTGATTCTGAAGTAAAGACCGAATACATTTTGGTAAGCGAACCGCTTCCTGGAGCACCTGTTGCAAATTTCACAGCTACTCCGACTTCTGGTACTGCTCCTCTAACTGTCAACTTTAAGGATCAGTCAACCGGCACTGTTTCTTCCTATGCATGGGATTTCAATAACGATGGCAATGTAGACAGTACAGAACAGAGTCCTTCGTATACTTACGTTGCAGCCGGTTCTTACACTGTCAACCTCACAGTAACCGGACCTGGTGGAAGCGATTCGGAGGTAAAAACAGGTTACGTTAAAGTCACTGGTTCATCTCCAGGAAAGCCAGTAGCTGCTTTTTCAGCCTCTCCTGCTTCAGGAAAAACACCATTAACAGTTGCCTTTACTGATACAAGTACAGGAACACCGACCAAATGGAAATGGAGTTTTGGAGACGGAACAACTTCAACCAAACAGAATCCAAAGCATAAGTATTCAGCTGCAGGGAAGTATACGGTAATACTTACAGTTACCAATGCTAAAGGCAGTAACACGGTAACAGAAGCCGATTATATAAAAGTGATATCAAAACCTGTTGCAAATCTCACCAGCAGTGTTACATCTGGAAAAGCACCATTAAACGTTAAATTTACTGACACAAGTACAGGTATAGCTTCTGGCTGGATCTGGGAGTTTGGAGATGGGTCAAGGTCATTCGTTCAGAATCCGACTCACAAGTATTCCAAAGCAGGAACATATACTGTTAACTTGACAGTAAAGAACGCTGCAGGGCGTAACACGGTAACAAAAACAGAACATATAAAAGTGACAGCAAAACCTGCTGCAAACTTCAGCAGCAGTGTTACATCAGGAAAAACACCATTAAACGTTAAGTTTACTGATACAAGTACAGGAACACCTGCTGCATGGAAATGGAGTTTTGGAGATGGAACAAGTTCAACCCAACAGAATCCGACTCATAAGTATTCCAAAGCAGGAACATATACTGTAAATTTAACAGTAAAGAACGCTGCAGGCAGCAACATGGTAACAAAAACAGATTATATAAAGGTGACAGAAAAGCCGGTTGCTGAATTCTCTGCAACTCCTATTTCAGGAAAAATGCCGTTGACGGTTGCTTTTACTGATAAAAGTACTGGAACACCGACTAAATGGAAATGGAACTTTGGAGACGGTGCATCGTCCACAGTCCAGAATCCAAAGCATAAGTATTCCAAAGCAGGGAGTTATACAGTGACATTGACAGCAACAAATGCTGCCGGCAGTAACACGGTAACACAAACCGATTATATAAAAATAACTGCATAAAAGTGACAACAAATACAAAATAAGAGATATAATCTGAAAGCAAATACATCTTTAAATTGAAAAACGATAAAAAAGATCAGAACTAAAGAGGAGTGGGGATAATTGATCAACTCTATTTACATTCTCTTCTTTTTCTTCTTTCTTTTTCTTCTTTCTTTTTCTTCTTTCTTTTTCTTCTTTCTTTTTCTTCTTTCTTTTTACTTTTGTACGAATTGTTTCCTTGATTTCGCTTTTTCAATCCCGCAACTCCGGACAATGATCCCGGAGGAAAGATTTCAATTCGGAGACTGTTAATATTGGAGGAACATTAATTCCCTGTTTTTGAAGGTCAAAGCAAAGTCTTGAAAGGAGGGGAGGGATGATTCCAGCTTCATTCAGTTTATCCGTGCTTAAGAATACTTTTGCTGTTGGTCCGTCCAGCAGGACTCTCCCCTGCTTCATTACTACAATCCTTTCAGCATACTCGGCTACTAGTTCCATGTCATGTGTTATGAGAATAACCGTTTTCCCAAGTTTTTTCAGCTCCTTGATTTTATCAAGGAACTTAAGTATGTGTCCTCTGTCCTGCCCTGTTGTGGGTTCATCCAGGACAAGAAGGTCCGGCTCGAGGGCAAGAATGGAAGCTACTGCCAGGCGCTGTCGTTGCCCTCTTGAGAGAGAGTGGGGATGCCTATTTTTATAAGCCGAAAGTTCCATCGTTTCCAGGGATTCGTTTACCAGTTTTTCAATTTCCTTTTTGGGAATACCCATGTTCTCGAGTCCAAAACGAACTTCTTTAAATACACTGTCCATAAATATCTGCGAATCTGGATTCTGGAAAAGGTACCCAACTTTTTTTGATAACTGAGCTGTCGAATACCTCTCTATGTCTTTTCCGTTAAGAAGGATTCTTCCACCGGAAGGCCTGCAAAATCCTATTAAGTTGCCTGCTAGAGTTGTCTTTCCAGCTCCGTTGTGTCCAAGAAGAGCAAGAAACTCTCCACTTTTGATATCCAGATTAATATCTTTGAGGATTTCCGAACCATCTTCAAGCCTGTAGGAGAGATTCTCTATTCGTACAAAGGGTAAATTTTCCTCTGAGGGTAAAATAGAACTGGAAGTTTCAATAAAACTGGAAATTTCAACAGAGCTGGAAATTTCAATAGAACTGAAAGTTTCAACAGAGCTGGAAATTTCAATAGAACTGAAAGTTTCATGTTTTTGTTCTATCTGGCTTTCAAATTGGCTTGCAGGTATTTGCAAGAGTTTAGCAAGCCTATTCAGAACGTTTTCATAGGATAGAGCTATTGAAGCTTCGGAATCCATTCCCAGCAGATGAGCAATTTCAGTAAGTTGAGGGGGATGAATTCCAAGTCTTTTGAGTGTTTCTTCTTCACGGCACAGGATTTCGAAAGGTTTTCCATCAAAGATAAATCTGCCTTTGTCCATAACAAGCATACGGTCTGCTATTTCAAAAACCGAATCAAGTTTGTGTTCTATCAGAATAAGGGTTGTTTGCTTTTCCTCATTTAGTCTTTTTAGTAGCTCAAGCACCTCCTGAGTGCCTGTAGGGTCAAGATCCGATGTCGGTTCATCAAGTACCAGGATTTCAGGCTCCATTGCTAGATTTCCTCCTATTGCAGTCCTCTGTTTTTCTCCTCCTGAGAGTGTGAAAATGAAGTGATTGCTAAGTTTCTCCAGTCTAACTGCTTTAAGAGCTTTTTCTACGCGGGATAGTATCTCAGCTCTGGGCAAGCCCAAATTTTCAGGTCCAAAAGAAATATCTTCAGCTACTGTCATACAAAACAATTGGGTTTCCGGATTCTGGAACACCATTCCAACTTCAAGAGCCAGCTTCCTGATTTTTTCATTTTTAAGATCTTTTCCCTGAAGCAGAACATGTCCGGAAAAACTTCCTCCTGAGATTTCTGGAATCAGCCTGTTAAAGCAGCGGACAAGAGTACTTTTCCCACAACCGCTGGGACCCACAAGTAGCACAAATTCCCCTTTTTTAAGTTCAAGATTTACGTCCGAAAGTACCTGGGAATCTGAGTGAGGGTAGCTGTATGTGAGGTTTTCAAGCTTGATATGTGCAGTTCCCAAGCCAACTGAAACTTTCTCAGATAAGGAATCCATACTATCTGCCTCTTGATTATACCTTTAAGCTTAAATTTATTATAGAAAGTAAGAAATAGTTTAATTATAATTTATTTTTGTGTGAATAATTTTCATGGAGGATCCATGTTTGAAAAGTCTTTTTCGCTATGAACAAAAAGATAGCTTGCTTCACAGGCTTGACCCGAGAGTTAAATTGTTCTGGCTCTTTGGAATATCGGTGCTAAGTGTTGTGTTCGGGACTCCGGATCTATTGGCAATATTATTCATATCAACCTTACCTTTCTGGGTCATGTTAAAACCCTCAAAAAGCAGGATAAAGGCAATAATTATTATCTTCATGAGTGTTCTATTGAGTTTTACAATATCGCAGGCTCTTTTTTATTATTGGGCTAAAGATCCGTTGTTTACTCTCGTTCCATCGTCTTTCCCATTATTGGGACCTCTTACAGGGGGAATCTATTTCTACGCAGACGGAGCCGTCTATGGGCTATATCAGTCCTTCCGTGTTATGGCTTCTCTAAGTGCTGCTATGCTTGTTATTGCCACAACTCATCCCGGAATGCTTATCGACGCATTTGTTCGCTTTTTCGAAATTCGGACTGCAGGAAAAAGTTATAGAATAGGTATTCCATATGAAATTGCATTTATGGTATCCTCTGCGGTCAGCTTTGCTCCTACAATGCTCGAAGAAAGCGGCATAATCCTGAACGCAATGCAAGCAAGAGGGCTTGAGCTTAAAGGTGACGTCCGCAGAAAAGCAAAGGCCCTCAAATATATCCTTGTTCCTCTTGTAGTTAATATACTTCGGGCAGGAAGAAAACTTGCCATTGCTGCCGACACACGAGGCTTTCGAGCAAACAGGCACAGGACCTATGTAAATGAACTCAAATTAAAAAGGAATGATTATATCTTTTTGATATATACAATCCTTTTAACGTCAGGTGGGCTTTATCTGAGCTACATTGGTTTCGGGGGTACCGTGCCTATTTGATGAAGAATACCTGAAGAATAGGGAGCACAGTCTCTTTCAACCCTTTTTCTGTCTATGCCCTGCAACCAGTTTACCTGCAGTTAAAAAGGCAAGGGCATAATCAAATCCAAATCCTGGGGCCTTGCTCGCTTCGTTTCCGGAAGTCTCCTGAGTTTCGCCGGTTTCATCCGATTTTCCGGAACTTTCCTCAGAAGCCTGTGCTGCTTCTTCTGCCTGCGGATCTTTTTCAATCACTAAGAAGGCCCCTGAAGGTACCACATAGTCTCCTATGGCCTGGAAAAGGATGCTATTTTCTCCAGATTTCAGGTAGCTTGTGATATCCCTCATATCGGTATCAAGGTCAGGATAAGGTTCTCCATCGGTAATCCCGGGAAATTTTTGATCGTTTATCAGGAGAGCGTTATCATTCCAGTTTCCGGATTGAGCAATCGTCCAGAGGGTTGCACTGCGGACAGGGAGCTGCAAGGTAGGCTTGAGCATTTCACAAATTGTCTCATTAGAGCTCGCATAATAAAGAGGATTGCCGTTCTCATCCACCTGAGAATTGAGTTCTTCAGCTCCTTCATTGATCCAGTATTCGATGTCTTTTCCTTTAGGGTCCGTATAAACTATTAGCAAACCTACACCATCAATACAAACAAAAGATGCATCAGGGCCTGTGTTTTCAATCTCAGTGCTACAAGTACCCGAACCGTTCACAAGATCGGTTATGTTATAGGCCCAGGTGCCTGTGGGATAATCATAGATGCCCCAGCCTTTCCTGTCACTGTATTCTTTTTCAGGTGTAAGTTCTTTTCCGTTAAATCTCACTTTCATCTCAGGGTACCTGCCAGTGACACCTTCGGCACTCCAGGTCCAGTAATTGTAAAGCCTTGCGAATTTTACTGTCGATCCTTCGGGCAGATCGATGTTATGTGTTGTAGAGTATACGTCTCCGGGATAGACCTTCCCACTGTAATAACTGCTTCCAACACTATAATAGAGACCTCCATTAATCGAGTCATGGATGTATGTTTCAAGTGGCTTGTCTGCTATGTATCCGTTTTTCTCGGGGGCCTGGGCCAGGGCAGGCATGGAAAGCAAACAGCATAGTCCTGCTATCACGCAAAGTAACCTTACCAGCCGGTTAAATTTATTTCCTTCCTGGCTGAGTCTTATTATTCTTATTTTATGTTCGCTATTTGCCTTATGATCTTCATTTATTCCCCAAATTTTTCTCGTTTTATATATCTTCTTTTGATCTCCTTTTTGATCTCTTTTTTGATTTCCTTTTTGATCTCCTTTTTGATTTCCTTTTTGATCTCCTTTTTGATTTCCTTTTTGATCTCCTTTTTGATTTCCTTTCTGATCTTCTTTTTGATTTCCTTTCTGATCTCCTTTCCGATCTCTTTTTTGATCTCCTTTTTGTTCTACTCTTCTAGTCTTCATATCCTATCTTTCCACCTGCAAAATTTGCCATTATTTCTGCTATTCTGCGTTTTCATCTTCCTTTCTCAGCTATCTTTACTATTTCAGTTTCACATAGATCCTGCTCATTTCTCAGCTATTTTTACTATTTCAGTTTCACATAGATCCTGCTCATCTACTGTTTCTATCATGGGCTCGAGTAAAACTGAATCCATATCCTCCTTATCATAAGTTTACTCCAAGTTTGAGGTTCCATTGGACTATTTCAAAACGGGCTTGTAAGGCATTCTTCAAAATACAGACGTCGATTCGAATGCATGGGAGATTGTTTAAAATGAAATATTGTTTAAAATGGAATCTCGTTTAGAGTTAAATATTATTTAAAACGAAATATTGTTTAATTTTTCCCATGTTCTTGATATTATAATTTAGTAGATAGCTAATAACTCTGAGTATATAATTTTTGTTAAAAAATCACTAATCAATATGTTAATATGGCAACAATTAGTACTATTTTTAAGTTATTATGATTTTATACCAAAACCAAAATTAAAGTTCAAAACTTAAAAAAATAAGATTATTGATCCTTTATACATTAAAAAACTTCAAAAATGGTTTTAATTTATCTTTTATGGTATTAAAAGGATTAATCTCTCAAAATAACGTATATTTATTGTTGAAAATTTAGCCATCTATGCAGATTAAGTTTGAGTGTAAATCTTGATTATAATAATCTTTATTAAAATTATCTATTATTATAATTATTCATACAAAATAGAAAAGTAGTAATATTTAATAATCTTTAAGTTTTTGTAAATATTCAATTATGAGACAAATTTGTTATATTTATTCTACGAACTTGTCATATTAATTCTATGAACTTAAAGAAATCTACCCAAAAATGAAATCAGAGACTTACCAGGTTTCTCTCAAAGTTGAAACTTTGCTCTGGTGTGAAAGTGAGCGGATATGAAAACAGGAATTACGAAAATAGTTATATTGTTTGTCTTTTTGCTCTCATTGCTAATTTCAATTCCTCTTACAGGAGCCAGCTACTCTTTTGAAGGTATACCTCTAACTCTGGATGCTCAGGGTACTTTCCGAGGAGAAGTGTACATAGACGGAGGGCACGGACTTACATTTCCTCCCTATTCCCAAAACTTTAACGTTCCGGATGGTACTGTCCGCTGGGCTCGTCTGTATGTTGGAGTTTGGGGGGGCACGGAAAATTACGAAGGATGGCTCCGGCCTGAGTTTAACGGGCAAAAGCTTGAGCAGTTACCGCTTGCTGGTGTTAATGACGAAAGCAAAAATGTATACTGTGCAGGCCATGGAGTTTATTGGGTTTCTTATGATGTAAGCAATGTTACAAAAAATGGTGAAAATATTGTGAACATCCTTACAAGCAAGGGAGAGCCAGGAAACAAGCTGGATGGAAGGGTATATGGTGCAGTGCTTGCCGTGGGATGTGAGAACGAAAAAGCACCTGAAGTTTCCTACCAGCTCCTTAGCGGAAACGTAAATCTTCACGGGAAAGGCTGGAGCGGTACCCTGGCAAATTCTAATGACAGGGCAAATGTTAATTTCAGCTGCGGACAGGCTTTGAATAACAAGGATACTGCAAATCTTTCAGTAGTATACCTTACAGGATCAAAGGGCCTGCCTGATTATCTTGAATTTAATGGAAAGACTCTTGGAACCTCACCCAGGAACCTCTCTGAAAAATATGGAGAAAAAGTTAGAGACATTGCTGATGAGACAAGTAATGATGCATCCGGAAATGAAGGTTCTCCTTCCAGATATTTTGATATCGAAAGTTTTGATGTGCTTGATTATTTGCAGGATAATAACTCAGCAACCTTTTTGAGGGGAATTGACCTGAACGGGGATGGGGATATTGATGATAAGGAAGGAGAGGACTACCTGCATCCTGTACTTGCAGCCCTGGTTTTGAGCTCAAAGGATAAGGCATCTGTTCTTCCAGACCTTTATCCTGAGATGAATATCTCTGAAGAAGAGCTGGTCGATGGAATGCCGGCAAAAATCTCTTTCACAATAAACAATCCTGGGGAAATTTATGATCAGAACTGCACTATGAGCTTCAAGGTAGATGGAAGTGAGGTTTCAACTTTCCCAGTCCATATGGAAGCTTCCGGAGTGTATAGTTCCTCTTTTTCATGGTCTGCAATCAAAGGAAAACACCTGCTTGAACTCTCTTTAGACCCGGAAAATAATATACAAGAGTCAGATGAGAAAAACAATGTTTGTGCACTAAATGTAAGTGTCAGGTCAAAGCCAGAACTTTCGGTTTCCCTTGGAGATCCTGTAAAAATAGAGGCACAGAAAGAAGCCGCGTCTTCCTCTATAGTTTTTCTTTCTTTCCTCTCGATTTTAGGATTCCGGAGAAAAAAACCATATTTACTACTTTTACTTGCGGTACTTATAATACTGGCTTCAAGTGGCTGTATCGAAGAATCCCATGCAGCGGAGAAAACTGCCTACTCTGTCCCGGTAAAGATTATTAATAACGGAGAAGCTTCAGCTCGGAACTTCGATGTAAATATTTCTCTTGACGGAAAAAGTGTCACTGTATTGAATATTCCGGAAATTACAGGCCAAAAAACAATCGTGAACGATATACGGGTTGAAACTGTGGGTGGGGAGCACACCCTGAAAGCGAAAGTCGACGAGCATAACCATATTGTTGAGTCGGATGAGGATAATAATGAATTTGAAGCCAGTTGCAATTTTGCTTAATCTCCTGCTGCTCACAATTCCAGCTTCAGCCTCGTATGCCGGAGATAAACCCTTGCAGACTGTCATCCATGATGAGCACCATGGAGGCCTTGATTTTTCTCTCGGAGATAGTAAATATAGTGGTGAGCTTACATACAACAAAAGCTATATGGTTAACTTTAGTGTTAATCCTCCTGCAGGGAGTTCTATTAAGGTTGCAAAAGCTTACGTTTACTGGGTTTGGAGCAAAAAAGATCTGGAAGGCACATATCCGCAATTCAATGCTTCCCTTACAAGCTCAGGAACTGCTGTACCCCTGCCTGAAGGGCACATGTATACGGATACCAAGGGATTTGTGTCAAGGTATGATTATTTCTCGGGGATGAACACATGTGACCTTAGCGGGAAGATTTCCAAACCCGGAAGTTATTCCATCTCAATGGTAAATACGGACAAAAACGGAAGTACCTTTTGCGTACAGGGTATCGGGCTTCTCCTCGTATACGAGAACCCGAAATTACCGATTATCGAGTACTGGATTGGTGAAGGTTGTGATATGCTATATGCTGATTACGGAATTACTCCGGAAGTGGCAACAACAACTACTTATTTTAAAGGTGATATTAACCTCGATAATGTTACGGATGCACGCTTGACAACTGTTTCGCCTTCAGGAGGATACAGCTCGGGCAGAGAAGCCAGGAATAAGCTTTTTTTTAATGAGAAAACCAGTAGTATTCCGGTCCTTGGAGATATTATCCAGCTTCTGTTCGGAAGTGGTAAAAGCTGGGAGAATATTTACCAGACAAATGAGACTGTCCAGGTCGCTCTGGATGAGAAGCCGGTAGCAGATTATCTAGAACCGGCTGAGAATTTTGCTAGCATTCAGGACAAAGGAGATTATCTTCTGGCAACAAATGCGATACTTGTGCTTAAGTTTAAAGAGTCCGAATCCTCTGAAAAGATGAGTAGCTAATGTCTTGTAGGAAAGGGATAATAGATGAATATTGTTGAAACCAGAGACCTGTCAAAGTTTTATACTTTTGATTCCGGAATGCGTGTAGAGGCTCTCAGGGAAGTAAATGTGCAAATTGAAGAAGGGGAATTTGTTTCCTTTATGGGCGCTTCCGGGTCCGGCAAGTCTACTCTACTTAACATTATTGGCTGCCTTGACCAGCCTACTTCTGGCAGTGTTTTTATAGAAGGTACCGAAGTTGACTACAGAAACTCTTCTCACCTTGTCAGACTCCACAGACAGACGATAGGTTTTGTATTCCAGGCTTTCAATTTAATATCTACAATGAACGCCCTTGAAAATGTCTGTTATCCGATGCATTTTAACCGGATCAGCCGTTCCCAACAAAAACAGAGAGCAACTGAACTCCTGGACCTTGTTGAACTTGGAGATAGAATACATCACCTGCCCTCGGAATTATCTGGAGGAGAACAGCAAAGAGTAGCCATAGCCAGGGCTCTTGCAAATAACCCCAGGCTTATTCTGGCCGACGAACCTACCGGAAACCTTGATTCGGTTACTGGGAAAAAAATCACAAATCTCATGAAAGATATAAATAGAGAACAGAAGATCAGTTTTGTCGTTGCAACCCACTCCCCTGAAATGGCCAGAGTTGCAGATAAGGTTGTGAAGTTAAGTGATGGTGAACTTACTTCCTGAGAGTTTTAACGAGAGTTTTAATTATAGAAAAACCTCTTTTAACTGCAAGGTACTTGAGGTTTGTTCAAGGGCAGTCTCAAAACTTTTAAAATTCATAAGTAAATCTTGTACTCTTTCTTTGAAATAAATTTCCAAAAAAATTTTTATCCCCAACTTTAATGACATGTTATGAAACTTAAAGAGAGTAGAGTCTTCTACTCTTATCCATCATTCTTCAGATACTAGTGTCTCAAACATTTGATTATGAATCGGCTAAATGAACTCAAAATCACTTTATGCTGATGAGAAATTGTCTACGTTATGTATCATAATTAAGTTGCCAGGATATTAGTTTTACTTACCCTCAATCTGTTCATTTATCTGTTCATTTATCTGTTCATTTATCTGTTCATTTATCTGTTCATTTATCTGTTCATTTATCTGTTCATTTATCTGTTCATTTATCTGTTCATTCATCTGTTCATTCATCTGTTCATTCATCTGTTCATTCATCTGTTCATTCATCTGTTCATTCACTTTTTTCTGGATCTCACTACTTGTATAATGGATTAATAAGAAGTACCGCTGATTTTTCGTGAAAACAAACAGTATATGCCAAAAGTTATATGTCTTTATATCAAATTATATATGTATCAAATACACTACATATGTAGCAGCACCAGATATTTACGGTTAATTATAGGTTACAAACAAAAGAAAAATATGCGTGAAGGTGTAAAAATGAGAAAAGCGATTATAGCAATTCTCCTGGGAATACTGTTTATAGGGATTTCCGGAGCAGCGGTGGTCAGTGCGGTTGCTTCGGATAATGCAGGGACGAATTACGGTTTTGGATCAATGCACAGGTGGGCTGCAAGACACATGAACTCTGGCTCATATAACGGGAACTTCTCCAATTGCCCTAATTTCAGTTCAAGTAATACTTCGGAACTTGAGGTCAAAACCGTAGATGAAGCGCTCGAAATCGCAAAAACAAAAATCGACAGCAACGTTTCCAAAGAGGACATTTCTCAGATGCGTCGCTGGTGGATTGTTTCCTATCAGGATGAGGACGGAGTTAACAGGCAGGCAAGAATTGATGCCGTCAGCGGTGAAGTGTTTACCGATTATCCTGTTTGCAAAGGAGTACAAACAGGCAGTGGATACGGCAGAGGTCAAGGCTCCTGCAGGGCATATGCCTGTTGAAAACAACAATACTTCAGTATTAATTGAGTGCTGAAGCAATCCAATTTAACATCATCTTTTATTTATCTATTTATTTATCTATTTATTTATCTATTTATTTATCTATTTATCTATTTATCTATTTATTTATTTCATCAGGTTAGATCTTTAAATTATAGATTAATTCTTCAAATTACAGGTAAATTCTTTAGTTTATTGAACTTTTATCAAAAATTTCTGATAGTTTTTATATTTGCAGTTACCTTTTTCCGGATATTCTTTTATATTTATGGCAGCAATATCTGAGAAATAAAATCGGTTGAATAAGAAAAACCGATAATCTTAAGAATATTTGTTATTTTCGAGGTGGAAAGCTTGAACGGCATGGGATATGGCATAACTGGTTCCTTCTGGGGATTTCTTCTGAATCTTCTAATCATTCTTCTTATAGTGGGTGTGGCGATAGTGTTGCTGAACAGATCCGGGTACACAGCTCCGAGGGATAATGAGCGAATTATTAAAATGGAAAGAGATATCGAAGAAATCAAAAAACAGTAGAAGATATAAAATCCAAGTTGGAAGAAATCTAAAGCTTTATATCTATACAGGCTCTGGAAATCTTCCTGGCCAGGTACAACCAAAAGTATGCGAGGACATTCAGGATGGTAAAATCACTTCAACAAATAGTGGATATTGGCGAGGCGCTCTCTCATCCCGTAAGGCTTAAACTGCTTTACATGCTGGCCGAAAGGGAGAGGTATGTATACGAACTCGCTAAGGACCTGAACCTCTCAAGGCAGGTAGTAAACTTGCATTTAAAACGCCTGGAGAAAGCCGGATTTGTTGAAAGTGATCTCAGACTTGAAGATGATGATCTTAGGGCCAAGAAGTTTTATCGATTAAAGGAGTTTGAGGTTTCTCTCGGGATGGAAGACCTGAAGCAGATTTTCAAGTGAAGTCGGATTCCTGATTTCTATGGATTTTTATATTTTTCATTTTGTTCAGATACTTTTGCTGCCAGAATAATTATTTAAGTCTCAGCCTTTTGAGTTTCAGGTTTGGGGAAATTCTCAATAGAAATATATTCAGGCGCACCATAATACTCTTTGGGGATTGGTATGGTTAGTGCGATTGGTGAGAGTTCGGAGCTTTCAGAGGCTATTCTCAAAGAAATACTTGACTTGTATAAGGACATAAGGAAACTCTCTGATGAAGAGATCCTTTCCAGCTCTTCGGATGAGTCCAAAAAACTGTTTCTGAAGCTGGATGCTTTAATTACCCAGGATCTGGATAGTTGTGTAGTTTCTATTCTCCTGAATAAACAGGAGCTGGAACCGATTTTCATCCACTTGAACCGGTTCAGGAATCTATATACCGTGAAGCTGGAAACCGGATATGCAAAGGAAGTTCTTGCGAGCCAATCTCCCTGGGACGTCCTTGAGGAATTTCCCTTTTACAAAAATTACCTCAAGCTGGTTCGGACAGAGTACGAAGGTTTCGGGCTAAAAGCCGGAGACAAAATTTTTTTCCTGGGGAGTGGACCTCTTCCCCTTACGCTTATCGTTTTCTTTAAATATCATGGGGTAAAAGGCACAGGGATAGAACAGAACTCTGAAAGGGCAAAGCTTTCAACGGAAGTGCTTGATAAGCTCGGGCTTTCTAAAGAGATCACTATAGTTAACGGGACCCATTACTCTATGAATCCAATAGATTTTCTTGGCCTTGATACAGGAATAAAGGCTCTCGTGATAGCTGCTCAGGCTGAACCTAAAAAAGAAATTCTCGATTATTTACTGACAGTAATGCCGCCAGGCTGCAGAATTTCTTACCGGATCTACGAAAAAGGCTTAATGAAACTTTTAAACCGGGATTTTCTGCTTGATTTGCCTGAAGGTTACAGGGAATATAAGAGAATTAGGCCCGAACCTCCTGCATATAATACAGTCATCTTTCTGGAAAAAAAGAGTAATTACTCCGGAATTCCGGAGTACTAAACAGATTATTAAACAGATTATTTAAAACACAAAGACTATTAATAGACTATTTATAATCTAACAAGTCTATTAATAGACCACTTTAATAAATTACTTTTCCTTTATCGGGACCTGAATTTCAGTCATAAGTTCTTCTTCAGGAACTTCTGCAGGGTCATTGAAATACAATTCCCTGCTTGGGCTCAGGGTTTCCAGGTTCTTTTCCCTGGCATACGAGAAAATCTGGCTGAAACCGGCTTCGACTCCCGGATATGGTCCGCGATAGATAGCTGAGATGGCTTTTATAGCAGGTAAGGTTTTTATTTCCATTTTGGAATCTTCTACTGAAATCCTGCCAGAGACCGGTAGAGCAATCTCGATGTCAGCTTCAGTTTCTTTGTATTCTTCATCATGGTAGAGAAACATAATAGGGCCCGTAACCTTTACATGGTTTCGCTGGTTTTCAGGACTCTCGACGCATGAGCAGATCTCACTGATGAGTTTTCCAATGGTTACTACAAAAGTTCCTTCTTCACGTTTGCTTATTACTCGCAGCTCTGGTACTTCTTTTATAATGGGTTCTGTAATAGACATTTTGAATAACTCCATAACTTTTCCATTGTGTTTGCAGGCGCCCTGCAAGATCCCTTCGATCCTTTGCAGCTGTCCGATTTCCAGCCGGGTTTGCTCAAGTTTCTTCCTGAAACCTGCTTCTATATACTCAAGGTCTCCTTTGTTTTCCGCATCAAGAAACAGGGAAATTTCTTCCAGGGAAAATCCGAGGAAGCACAGAGTTTTGATTTTCATTCCCTTCTCCAGCTGGGAAACGGTATAGTACCTGTATCCCGTAAAAGGGTCCTTTGCTTCCGGAACAAGCAGCCCTTTCCGGTCATAGAGCCTGAGTGCTTTTTGCGAGAGGCGGGTCATGAAAGAAAACTTACCGATTGGAATTTGATCTACTGAAGACATCTTGCTCAAGCCAGTAATTGTCCTGAAGTTAGATAAACAACCTCACTTTTCCCCGGGGGAGACTTCATGTAAGAACAGAAAATCGTATATGGTTACATAATATCTTATAAGTTACATAATATCTTATAAGTTACATAATATCTTATAAAATTCATTAAATTATATTTCGTTTAAAAGTATTTTGATATGACTTCTTTAATATAATTTATGATTTTACTGGTGCTAGAGTTGGAGAAAATTCTGACCTGTTTTCCTTCACTTCTGGTCGCTGGCAACTTCTTATTTGTTTTCCTTGTAGAATTAACTGTATGTAGGACTAATATTTATCAGGCGGGATTTTCTGGCTTGCCGTTCGTGACCTTGCTCACCCTATATGCCCAAACCAGATGCCCGCCTGCCTCTTCTGTAATTGGATTAGAATGCAGTTAGTTGTTTTAGGAAAAACAATGGACTTGTAGAGTCTTCTTAGCTGTTTTTACGGTAAATTATAGCAGTAAACACCAAAATGTTGCTATAGTTCGTATATAGCAAGTACCAACGATTTCAAGCGAGTACTAAAGACTTAAGCAGGTATTAAAGGCTTAAGCAAGTATCAAAGACTTCAAGCAGGTATTAAAAGGCTTAAGCAAGTATCAAAGACTTCAAGCAGGTATTAAAAGGCTTAAGCAAGTTACCAAAGATTTCAGGAAACAAGTCTGAAAAGGTGAGATAAATCGATATTCTTACATCTATAAGAAAAATAGCTTCATATATGGTATGCCTAATGAGCCAGTATTCTTAAAGTCAGGAGTGAGAATCGAACTCACATAATTCCGGGTTGCAGCCGGAAGCATAGCCACTCTGCCATCCTGACATATATTCAGTTTAGATACATTAACATAAGACTAATTCTGCTAAAATATCAGATATAATAAATAAACAGCTGTTTATAATTATATTTATGCCTTATAAATATCCTGACGTTTCAAAAATAGTGTGCAACTCAGTACTATGGCAAGTAAAACAGAATAGTAGATACAATAATCGATTATTTTCAGCTAAAACATATTCTGCCCAAAAAGTAATACAGTAGTTATCATCATCTTCGATCTGTACCTTAAGACCTTTACACTTATCCTAGCCTTGCTGCACTCGTACAGAATATATAGGGTCCTTCCAAATTAATGCTAAAACTGAGGGTATACATTACCTATTTGGACAATAAATATGCATTTAGGATTTCCTTATTTAGGTATGTTCTAAAATCAATTTTCCAGAATCCAATTGTAAAAAAGGATTGAATTTTAAGATAACCTCTTAGAGCAACAGGACTTTTCGAACAGGTTCATCCTTCCAATGGTGCTCATTTACTACCTGTCTTTTTTGCACTGAATAAAAGTATTTATCCTCTTTGCCCTTTTTTCGAGGGACAGGATTGCATCTTCTCTGTTAGAGGTGCACGAAAAAAGGGAGGTAAGAGCTACATCAGGCTCGACACTCGTTCCCTGGGTTGGAATATCTGCGCCCTTTTCATCGAGAATGACTTCCAAAACCTGTCTGTCTATAAAAAGTTCTCGATCCGAATAGATAATTCCTCTTGCAGCAAAGCAATCTGTTTTGGGTTTTGAAGGAATTTCTCCTTTGAAGCAGCCAACATGGGCTTCAAAAAGATTAATATTCATAGCCTTTTCGACAGTGTCAAGACTTCCCTGAAACCTCGCGTTTATTTCAAGTACTACAGGACCAGTTTCAGTAACCAGAAAGTCCACCCCATTTGAACCCAGCAGCTTAAAATCAAGTACCAGTTCTTCAGCAAGAGCTTCCATTTCCTCAGCCTGCTCATTCCTGAAAGGAGTTATGTTCCCACAATAAGCAAATGGAAGTCTTGTGAGCCAGGGTATCCCTATTAACTGTTCATTTACTGCCACCGAAAGGGCTTCTTTTTTAGTAGAAAGTAAAGAGACACTTGAAGGAATACCTTCCAGAAAATCCTGTATAACAACTGTCTCTTCCATGAATTCCAGATCCAACTCTCGATTATCTAGACTGCACAAATTTTCAAAAATAGACAAAAGTTCCTGTTTGTTTCTTGCGATCCTACTAAAGAATCCTCCGAAACTAGAGGCTGGTTTGACAATTACCGGGTATTCGATCGCATCTATTTCATCCGGAAAATAACGTTTAGGATGTGGGATGCCAAGGGCTTCAAGTCTTTTTGAGAGATACTTTTTGTTTGAAGCTTTTTGTCTGTTATCCGGACTGCTGGCAAGTACATTGCATGAAAAACAGTCATAATCAAACATCTCCATTCCCGAACCCGGGACAATGGCATCAAACTCCAGCCCAAAGGCAACCATTTGAGCCTTTGTCTTAAAAACATCCAGTTCAATCAATTTTGGTCCAGCCTTGTGCTCCAGGAGAGCTGAAGCATATGCGCATTCCTGCAGGTCAAAGTAACGGAAGGCATCGATAGAACATACATTATAACCAGCTCTCCGAGCAGAACAGACAATGTTCCGGTTATTGTATCCGATTACAAGTATATTTTGCATGTTCCCACTGTTTACTCATTTATCATCAATAAATTCTTATACTCATGGTGTTTTCGGCTTATGGCTTATCCGAAAAGTCAATAATTAGATGGTGCTATTAGATGGTGCTATTAGATGGTGCTAAAGTCACGACAGGTTTTGTTTGAATATATTGGAATTTACATACTCACAATGTAAAAACAAATACTACAAGCTTCATATTTAAAAATTTAATTTTAGAAAGCTGTTAATTTAATATTAGTGGTTTTGAACTCAGGGTGCTTAAGTTCTATGTTTGTTCCGATTTTGAATAATACCTGATGACTTTTCTAATAGGCTCTTAGAGGGTGCCTTAATATTCAAACAATTACTCCAGTAGGATAATGAGAATGTTAACTTAAAACCCAGATCATAAATTTTCCTGGTCTACAGATGCTCATTGACATTAAGGTATCATTTTATCCCATTGGGTTTATGCACTCAAGATATATAATCAAATACAATAACCATAAAATGCTACCGTTTTGAGTTTTAATGCATGAACTGGTTCATTTGTACTATCAAGTTTAGTTTTAAGATATGCTATAAGAAATGAGTGATAACTTGAAGTTAAGAAACTTTAAAATTATTATTTAAAGGATGGAATTCGAACCAACAAACTTCCACATTAAGGTGGTAAGGGATATTCACTTTCTCCAGGGAAAGTCCGAGGATGTACAGGATTTTAATTTTCATTCTTTGCCAGCTTTAATCGTAGATTTACTCTAAAATTCGCTTTGTCCTAAACTGTTAGAGCTTTCAAAATCATTTTCCATGACTTTCTTTTCGAATCTTTTAAAAAGCAAGTTTTATGAACCTATTTCGGAATCGATGTTCCATGTTTACTATACCAGATACAAGATTCGCAAATCAAATTTTGAGTTTCTGGATAAACCCGTTAATTTAATCATCTTTTAATATAATAAATTCAATATAAAATTTCACTGGGATATAGCTTTTCACTATCTTTTTTCAGAAAGCGTGTGAATTAGAAGAAGAGAGAACGTAAAAAAGGAGGACGTAAGAGAAGGCATTGATGAAGGGAGAGCATCATGGAAATGAACTACAACATTATAATTATTGGGACTGGAGCCGCGGGCAGAACCTTCGCTAACAAAGTTGCAAATTCAGGATTAAAAATAGCTATTATTGACTCTGGAGAATATGGGGGAATCTCTCCTCCCAGAGGCTGTGATACAAAAAAGATGTTTACGGATCTAGCCGAGGTTACGGATCGAAGTAATCGGTTAATAGGGAAAGGTATGGGGATACAAAGTCCTTTAAAGATTAACTGGCCTTCACTTATCGAGTTCAAGAGAGCAGCTACGGAAGAATGTCCTGGAAGAATTGAGAACTATTTTATTGAGATGGGAATCGATACATACCACGGAAAAGCTTATTTTGAAAACCCAGACACAGTAATTGTCGGAGAAGACAAACTTAAAGGAGAACATATTTTTCTTGCTACGGGCTCAAAGCCGAGAAAACTCAATTTTCCCGGTGAAGAATATGTTACCACAAGTGAAGAGTTTATGAACACCGAAAAGCTCCCTGAAAGAATTATTTTCATAGGAGGTGGTCATATCTCCCTGGAGTTCGCTCATGTTGCACGAAGGACTGGGGCAGAGGTCATAATTCTTCACAGAAGCGAAAGACTCCTGAGACATTCTGATGCTGACATGGTGAGTTTACTTATAAAAGCGACTGAAGCTGCAGGAATTAAGATTCTTATGAACAAATCAGTGGCTTCTATAGAAAGAGACGATAATGGCTTTCTGGCGAGGACTGGATCTAAATCCTCAATCGAGTCAGAAACTCAGAGCTTCCTTGCGGATATGATTATTCATGGGGCAGGGCGTGTTCCGAATATAGAGGGTTTACATCTCGAAAAAGCCGGGATTAAAGTTGAAAAGGGAGCTATTGCAGTTGATAATTACATGAGAACCTCAAATCCTCAAGTCTATGCAGGTGGAGACTGTGCATCAGAGGGTATGAAACTTAATTCTGTAGCAGCTCTTCAAGGAGAAGTTGCAGCAGCTAACATCCTTAACGAGAATAGTGTTGAGATAGATTATACAGGTATTCCAAGTGCAGTTCATACAATCCCTGTCCTGGCTTCAGTAGGAACCAGTGCTGCTAAAGATAGCGATAAATATAAGGTAACGTTTCGAGACAGAAGCAACTGGTACACAACCCGAAAAGAAGGAATGGAGTTTGCAGCTTCAAAGGTAATTATTGATGAAGCGAATGACCGTATAATTGGAGCTTATATTCTGGGTCCGAATGCTGGAGAAGCTATCAATATTTTCGCTGCAGTAATGAGGCTTGGACTCAAGGCGGCGGAAGTAAAAAAACTGGTTTTTACCTATCCTACTACATGTTCGGATATTCCTTATATGCTATGACTGTTCCGGCAGAACCCAAAAGCACGTACTCAAACAATCACGGTGCTACTCAGGATATAATGGACGACTTAAATGGTTTATCTGATAAAAATGCCAATGCTACAGATGTGAGTAAAGAATTTCAGGCGACAGAACGAGTCATGAAGCTGAAGAGGAACGGAGACACCGCATCATACAGCACATCCAGGAAAACAAGGACAAAATCAAGAAGATGAACCACCTGTGAAACCGAGAACAGAATTACACTGAAAAATGACTAAAAGAGATTTCTTGAAGATGAGAGAAAATAAGGTACTTTTAGGGTGTTATAAACACATTAGAAATGAAATACATTCGAAAAAATGCCGGATCAATCTAATAAACAAACATAATTTCATAGGCAATTTCCTAATTTAATGGGAGATAGCAATCTTAAAGGAGAATACAAGTATTCTAAAATCTTAACCGAAAATGCAAGTATTCGAGATTTTGAACTTCAGCTGCATCTACCTTAAGATTACTCTCCCGTCTGATACCTGATTTATTTTAAACAAAGAAATTTATTTTTTATCTACATTTATTACAATATCGTCGTCTCTTCTTATTTCTCAAAACGTTTTCCGCTGAATTCCTGAGCGACATCAGCAGCGTTATTATATGTCCTGTCTGGAAGCTGCTGCAAGTCCGAAACTATTTCGCTACTTGCTCCATGTTCCTGAGCATACTTTACAATTTCGTTCTTGTTTTTAGGAAAATCAATGCCGCCCAGTGAATGTTGAACATCAGCCATACTTGTTCTCATAATTTTCCCCCATATCTTGCTTGTTTTCTTCATTAGGTATAAAAGGTCGTTCTTGTTTTCCAGATCACCAGTAGTCAGTGCTGGATACAATATTTAACTTCAGGTGGACTTACACGTTAGCTTTGACAGACTCAGATAGCTACAGTTTTTCCCCTTTGTTGTTGTCCACCTCCATTAAACATTATATTTATAATTATATAAAAACAATTCAAAACAAAAATTTGTTAGAGGATATTTATCAACTTTTGAGGTTCTATTTTCTTTACTGACACTGGAAAACTGAGATTTGCATAGACTCCTAGGGCTCCAAATAAGTTTTGTTACTGATTTCTCAGCCCAATAGCATAAGTTATAGCTTTTTCGAAAACTGAAAAGCCTTTTATTATCCAAACCCAAAATGTAAAACGAATATTATTTTTGGGGAGAAAATGAATAAGAGCGAGAAATGCTAAAGTTCCTTATACGCTATTATTGCTGTCCCTGTTTTTTCAATCTGGTATAACTTAGTTAGAGATTCTTTTGCAATTTCAAGTCAAAAACATCAGAATCTTGAAGTTCAGGGATAACTCCTCCTACCAATTCTGTCACCTTAAATTACAGTCAGTTTCATACTAAACAGATATATGCCACTATGTGAAAGGGGGTACTATAGTGTCTCAGGAAACAGCTGGAAAGGATTATCTGACGATGGATGATGTTGTACTTGACGATAAAGCAGTACTTGTAAGGGTGGATTTTAATTCACCCATGGACGATAACGGAAATATCCTGGATGATAGAAAAATTAAGAGTCATTTGCCTACTTTGCAGTCCCTGGAACACTCAAAAGTAGTTTTGATATCTCATCAGGGTCGACCCGGAGATGAGGACTATACCACCCTGGAAGCTCATGCAAAGCTAGCAACAAAGCTTTTAGGTCGAGAAGTGATCTACGAGGATGATATATTCAGCTCCTGTGCAAAGAACGCTATAAAATCCCTTGCCAGAGGAGAAGTCCTCCTCCTTGAGAACACACGTTTTAATGCCGAAGAGATCACAAAACTCATTCCTGAGGAACAGGCTAAAAGCCAGATGGTCAAGAAGTTGCATCCACTATTCGATCTTTTTATAAATGATGCCTTTTCGGTTTCTCACAGATCTCAGTGTTCCGTAGTAGGGTTTACATTGGTTTTGCCTAGTGTTGCCGGCATCCTTATGAACAAGGAAATTACAGGCTTAGATAAAGCCGTAAAATGCCATGAGCATCCATCAATCTTCGTATTGGGAGGAGCAAAAGCTAACGACTCTATAAAGGCCATTTCTAATATTCTCAAGCGGGATGGAGCCGATAAGATCCTTACTACCGGTGTAGTAGCTACGGTATTTATGATGGCAATGGGTGTCGACGTAGGCGAGGTCAATAGGAAATTCATTGAAGATGAGAAATATATGAACCAGGTTCCTATTGCTTCCACGCTACTCAAGGAGTATTCGGACAAGATTGTCGTGCCTGAGGATGTAGCATTAAACAATGGTGGAGAACGTCAGGAAGTTAAACTGGACAAGATAAAAGGGGACCTTCCAATAGCCGATATTGGCCGAGAGACCATCGAAAACTATTCCAGGTATCTTAAGGAAGCAAAATTATGTGTCTTTCACGGTCCAACCGGTATTTTCGAGTTAGATAAATTCAGGCTTGGTACGGATGAACTTCTTAAGGCTGCAACTCAAGCAAGCTACTCTGTTGCAGGAGGAGGACATACCTTAGATGCCATTGATCAACTTGGCTTAGAATCAAAATTTTCCCATATAAGCATGGGTGGAGGTGCAAGTATAGCCTATCTCTCTGGCGAGCCCTTACCGGGAATTACGGCTTTAAAAAACTATGCATCCAGGTCTTCTAAAGGTTAAAGGGTCTCAATAAGCTATATCAAGGCTAGGTTCGTCCCATAATTGTGATAAACCTTTCATTTATTGTAATAAAGATTTTTCATTTATTATAATAATCTTTTATTTATCTGATAAACCTTTCATTTAGTCAATTCACATATTTTTTCCTGTTCCAACACTAGTCAGCACGTTCTTTTTAAAACGTCAGGGTATTTATAAGGCCTAAGTATAATTATAAATAAATAATTATTTGTTGACGCGTTTATTTTGACAATACTGCGTATAAGAGCTGACAATTTATTGCGTATAAGAGCTGACACTCTATTGCATATAGAGCCGACACTCTATTGCATATAGAGCCGATACTCTATTGAGTATAAGAGCTGACAATCTAGGGGGAGTCTATGGCTGAAGAGGGTAACCATAGTGGGAACACTAGCTCAAAAAATCTTGGAAAAAGCAGGATTTTTACTTTAAAATCTTTTTTTATTACTCTTATAGGAGCCTTTCTTGGAGGGTTTATTTTCGGGCTCGTAGGATATTTCGCAGAAAACGGAAGTGTTGCAATACCCAGACTTGAGCCTCTCTTTGCAGCACCTTATGGTTCGGTTACGATTTTTTTTGTTATTTTTGGCGCAAGCCTCTGTTCGTTAATTGCCTCTCTTGTTTCTGCAGATCAGCTTCATAGGGAGGAAAGAGACAATGAAGCCAGGACAGGGTTAAACATGAACAGGTGGTTTGCATGGGGAATTGCGGTCCTTACTGCTGCAATTATTCTCAGTGCTTTGGGGTATATCTGGGTTCTTTCAGCTGCTTACGGAAATGGAGCTGATCAGGAATCACGTATAGGGTATACCATGAAAAACGTACAGAGAGTACCAGGAGATACACCTGCTGAGGTTGGAAATTCGATGGCTACAATGTTTTCCGGCCAAAGGCTTGAAGTACCTGCTGACCCAGTTGTAGCTGCAGTAATGGCACCAGTAGCTTCTGCAAGAAACCAGACTCTTGTTTACGGTACTGAGGAGGACGGTCAAAGAAATCCGGATGCCCTTATTGAAGAGTCACTATCTCTTCTGGGAGACAGCCCATTTATTGTTATAGTTTCGGCAAAAGAACCCGCCTACGCACTACCTGCAGCATATACTGCAGCATACTTCAGAGTACCCGTAGTTCCTGTTGAAGAAGGGCACATACCTCAAAGTTTACGGAACTTACTCAAAAAAGGAGAGAAAAAGGTTATTCTTGTAGCTGCTCCTGAGAGGCTTCTTTCGGATGCTCTTCTTAAAGAAATGGAGGTTTTTGGAAAAGTGGAGCGGGTTGCAGATGAGAATGTTTACAAGCACGCTTTACTATGGGCAAGGAGCCGTTGGGATAATTTCGGATGGGGTATGGTTGAAAATTACCACTTTGACGGGTACTACAACTTCGTACTTGCAAACCCTGAGACTCCCGAGTTTGCTGCAGCAGGTCTGCCTATGGCTTATCAGGGTAATTACGGACCATTGCTTTACACCCAAAAAGGAGACCTGAATAATTACGTTGACCAGTACTTCTGGAGGCTTTCTCCTGACTACTTTGTTTTTCCTTCAGACGGGCCTTTTATGAATGTAAGGGTTGTAGGAGGTCCTGAAAGTGTAAGTTATAACGCCCAGGCAAGAGCTGACCTTGCACTGGAAGTCCAATTCTTTAAAAATCAGAAAGCCGGAACAAGCGGACTTGCTTTGCTCGGATGGTCATGGTTTTTCATAGGATTATTCGGAGCCATATGGGCTCTTTTTATTATGCCGAAACGCCTTCCCTACAGTTCTTTTTATCCGAGGATTTACTGGCCGATGGCAATACTTATATTCGGACCTGTAGGCATTCTGGCTTTCCTTATGGCTTACCACAAAAGGCCTGTAATATCCATGGGGAACATGGTAAAATTCATGCGCCCTCCATGGGCAAGAGCTTTGTCGGCTACGATTATGAGTACAGGAATAGGGATGGCACTGATGATAGCTTCTTTATACCTGTTTCAGGCTTCTGGTATGCCACTCTTGCTTAACTTTGAGTTTTCGCCAGGGTACTGGTTAGGCTCACCGACGACAACTATAATGTGGCTGATAATGGTTGTTCCTGCCATTGTTATCTCATCTTTGTTTTATATGGGACCAATGATGAGCGATATGCGTCAAAAAAAGTACTGGGAAGGTGTAAAAGAGGCTTTTCCAGTAGTTGTCCTTTCTATGGTCAGCGCTTCCATAGGGATGTTTATAATTGGAGTATACGTTATTAACTGGAGAGGGTGGACAAGCGAGGAAGACCTCTGGCTCTGGGTAACCCCATTATGGGTTTCTGCAGTTGCAGGTTTTTTTACCGCGTTAATCCCTAACTATTTTATGGTCAAAGCCGGATGGAAGGAGGGAGAGGCGTGATAAAGCCTGTTTACACTTTACTTTCGGTTACTGCCCTTACGGTTCTTTTAATCCTTGGACATATATTACTATGGGAGCCTCAGGGAAAACCTCTTGACGTAAGCACAACACAAAATGAGAAGCTTCTCGAATTAACGGGCAGTACTGCCAGACTCTCAGGTGAAAACCACATTCAAACAGCTACTGTCTATTCTCAGACTATTTATGCGGCAGCTCAGGAAAAAGACAGGCCTGGTGCGGTTGTTCTCGTGAGAGATGATGATCCTGCAACTGCAATTGCCACGACACGTCTGCAGCATTTTCCGGTTAATGCACCTATGCTTTTTGTTACTGGAAATGGTACCATACTGCCTGAGGACACTAAAAAAGAACTCGAGAGGCTGGGACCTGAAGGAGTTACGATGGATAATAATGTGCAGGTGTACATTGTAGGGAATATCGACAGACGCGTAGTCGATGAGGTTGAGAAACTTAATCTGAAAACTCAGACAATAAGTGCATCAAACCCGATTAAGTTTGCCGAAGTTCTGGATGAGTACATTGCAGTTCTGGAGTCTTATCACAAGCAGATTGTTTTTATAGCTTCTACGGATGCTCTTGAGTATGCATATCCTGCCGCTAACTGGAACGCTCATATGGGAGATGCTTTTGCTTACGTAACTCCCGACGGTGTGCCTGAAGAGACAAAAAGAATCCTTGAAAGACGGTCACTCTATTATCCTTACATCTATGTGTTTGCTCCCTCTTCGGTTGTCAATAGCACGACAATGGCAGAACTTTCGAAGTACGGACATGTTCAGCGTATCCCGGGAAGCACACCTCAGGAAATGGCTGTAAGATGGGCTGGATACAAGGACAGCGGACATATGTTCTCATGGCTTATCGGCTACATACCTCGTAGCGTTGGATGGGGGTATGCAGAACCAGGTCATAACCTACTTCTTGCAAGTCCTGAGGACTGGAGGGTTGTAGTCCCAAGCGGAGTGCTGTCTCACATGGGAAAACATGGGTTCCTTATCCTGACAGAGCCAAACGGTGAGCTACCTGACGCTGCACGTTCTTACTTACAGGTTCTTAAACCCAGTCCCACATATCCCAGCCAGCAGGTGTTCAATTTTGCGTGGATCCTTGGCAGGAACGTAAATAATGAGACCGTAAGAGAGCTAGATGAACTCCTTCAGGTTTCTTCTCCGTATAGTTTTAATAACAAAAGTCTGCCAGTTGGAAATAATAGCAGCTGACAGCTAAAGACAATAAAGAATAGAAAAACTCAACTCATTTATTTTCAAAAAACTCCTTAATTCTTTACTTTTTGGACAATTAACTGATGCAAAAGGCTTTGTATTCTATGACATTTTATTTATATATCCAAATGCAAATGTCTCGAGGCTTACGTGATAAATCGAAATAAATAGCATGAAATCTTGAAATATTTTAATTGTTATACTGTAACAGTTTATTCATGCTTTTTTGCTCTATAACACGCAAGTCCTGAAACACGGGATTACTAAACTTACTGAAAGGGGGGCTTTAAATAAGAATTATGCCACAGCAGAATCTTATCAATGCATTTGGGGGAGAAAGTCAAGCATATATGAGGTAATATACGTTTTGCAAATCAAGCCTAAATAGAAAAACTTAGCAATGTGGCTCGATTGTTCCGAGCAATCACTCATACTGAATATATACACGCAGGAGATCATTTTTGGGAGTTAAAACACCGAGATTCGGATGGGGTCTTATTCGGATAGGGTCTTAATTTAAATTCCTGAACTGAACATGGAAGTTAGCAATTAAACTGAGAATTTGATGTTGTTAACCTTCGCCTGCCTGAGAAACAAATAACCATTACATCTAATGTGCCTGATTTTGGACTTTAAGTGCATATAATCCTAAGATATAACTAAAAAGGATAGGATAACAATGGCTAAAGCAAAAATTGCGGTAAACGGGTATGGAACTATAGGTAAAAGGGTTGCAGATGCTGTTAAGGCTCAGGACGATATGGAAGTTGTCGGAGTTTCCAAGACAAAACCAAACTATGAAGCTTCAGTGGCACATCGGCTAGGATATGACATATATACCCTTGCTGAGAACGTTGAAGCCTTTGAGAAAGCAGGGATGCCGGCAGCCGGAACTATTGAAGAGATGCTGGAAAAATCTGACCTGGTTGTGGACTGCACTCCAGGGGGGATTGGGGAAAAAAATAAGCCTATGTATGAGAAAGTCGGGATAAAGGCAATCTGGCAGGGTGGAGAGAGTCATACCATTTCGGATTTCTCTTTTAATGCGGAAAGTAATTATGAGCAGGCTGTGGGTCGTGACCTGACAAGAGTTGTCTCATGTAATACGACAGCACTTTGCAGAGCTATTTCAGCTATAGACAGAGAACTCGAAGTAAATAAGGTAAGGGTAAGTCTTACAAGAAGAGCAGTCGATCCCAATGAAATTAAAAAGGGACCTGTTGATGCAATCGTACTTAATCCTGTTAAACTTCCGTCTCACCATGGTCCTGATGTAAGGAGTGTGCTTCCTCACATTAATATAACAACCGCAGCTACTAAAGTTCCGACGACTCTTATGCATGTGCACACTGTAAATATGGATGTCAATAAAGATTGCACTGCAGAAGATGTTAAGAATATCTTTGGTTCTCAGTCCAGAATCCGTTTAATAGGGGACGGAATTACTTCAACCGCCGAAATAATTGAATATGCGCGGGATATCGGACGCCCCAGACACGATATGTGGGAGCTTTGTATCTGGTCTGAATCCATTACAGTAACTGAGAAAGAGCTTTATTTCTTCCATGCTGTCCATCAAGAATCTATTGTTGTTCCGGAAAACGTTGATGCAATAAGGGCAATGATGGAATTGGAAAGTGACGGCTCGAAATCGATCGAGAAAACAAACAAAGCTATTGGATTATCTAACAAATAAAGTTTTAAATAAAGTTGTGGGGATTAAAGTCTAATATAAAGACTCAAGTTTTTTGTGACTCTGAGTATTCAAATTGAATTTCAGAAATCTGGATATTCAATTTGAATTTCAGAAATCTGGATATTCAATTTGAATATAAGGAATCGATTTTGTAGAAAATTATCTAAACCGTTTTATTTCAGTCAAATACCTCGCTAGCTTGCAGCGGGGTGCACCAGCGCAACTTTGATTTCATAATTGTGTTTATTGCCAGAGGGAGGAGTGATTATTCCAAATTCGATATTCAGAGAGGAAATTTAGATTTTCGGGATAAGCTCATAATATAAATAGTAGAAAGGCATAATCATGCTACATTCAACATTTTCCAGCACAGTTTGCCTATTCATTGATATATATAAATTTCTTACACGGATAATCGAAAACTATGATAAGCTCGCCAGGCGTAAAACCTATTCTTTTGTACAGTTCCCTCGCTGCTTTGCCTTTTGGATCATCTTCCCTGTAGGTTATAACAGTAAAACAACTGCCTTTAGGAAAAAAAGCAAACATATGCCGGATTAAGGCAGTCGCCGTGCCCAGCCTGCGGTACTGAGGATGTACCGCGAGAAACTCAAGTTCTTTGGATTCTCTCGAAAACAGTAGGGCTCCAATCAAAACACCGTTTTCTTTCGCTACCAAAGCGCCTTGTTCGAGTATCCTTATTGACAGCCCTTTTTTATATTCGTCCATGTCAAGACCTGGAAAATTGTCTTTAACAAGCTCCAGTAATTTAATCCAGCCATCAATATCGTTGTTTTGCGCAAGTCCGATCTTCATAAAACATCACTAAACTAATTAATAACCTTAACTCCCATATTTTATAGGGAATATATTAAATCTGAGAGCTTTATCTAATTCCATTACTCACTTAGAAGTTTCAGTAAGAATAGTATTCTCAGTAAGATCTACGCTTTTCGTTTTTCTAAATTTCAATAATTTGTTATTAGGTGAAAGTTTATCATTAATATCCGTTTTTTTAAAGATACATACATGATCGATGATAAGTTTTTGGATATGAGTTGAGGCTTTGCTATTTCTCCTTAAGTCATTTATTTTTCCTTAATATTCTGACTAATCTCTGTGAATTTTAAAAACAAAGAGATAATTCTTCGATTTCATATGATGGAAACGAAACTGGACTCTGGAATTGTCAATGGCCAGTGTTCTATGAAGGAAGCACAGACGGGCACGAATAAATACGAGTTGAACTCGTCTGTGCTCATCTGTTTTTATCCCTGGTTTATTGAGAATATACTGGATAAATGCACTAACTATGAGATATCTTTTTAATAATTATATAAAAGATATATAAAAGACTTTTTTACTCTTTCCTTTATCTTTACTTTTATTCCATGGATTTAAATAATATTACAGCTTTATTTTATAAATGGGGGAAAGAAGGACCAATTTTTAAGATAGCGGATGAAAAGACTAGTTTCACGTAACGGTGGAAAGATTAATTTGTCAAATGATAGGTGAAAAAGCACTTAAGAGATGTTTAAAAATTAAAGTATTTTCATTATGTTCCTTTTATAAGCCGAAATCTTGTCCTGCAAAGCTTTGATTCTGGTTAACTTTTGTTCGATAAAAAGTTCTGGATCCGGGTTTTATGTAAAAATAAGGCATTTACAGCTATCTTGAGACTGGGAGTTATAACAGTTAACTAAGAGAACTCTAACAAATTTAAAAATCTTAACAACTGAGGCTATGAAATAAGTTCAAGAAGAAGCCTTTCGGAACCTGAATGTATGATTTAAGCTGTACCTTGTTGTCAGGAATGGTTACTCAAGTTAGGATGGGAGTATGAGACTAACAAAATCCATTTGCCCGGAATGCAAAAGAGTAATTGAAGCTTCGGTCTTCGAGGAAAATGGAAAAATGTTAATGGAAAAAGAATGTCCTGATCATGGCAATTTCAGGGACGTATACTGGTCAGATGCTGAACTCTATAAGAAGTTCGAAAAGTACTCATATACAGGAACAGGAATTTCAAACTTCCAGAGTGCCAGTCCTTTAAGCTGTCCTTCTGGCTGTGGAATCTGCCGGTATCATGAATCAGGGACTTTGCTTGCAAACATAGATGTTACTAATAGATGCAACCTTAGATGCCCTGTCTGTTTTGCAAATGCAAGAGTAAAAGGCTTTGTTTTCGAACCAAGCTTCGAAGAAATCAGGAAGATGATGGAAACACTAAGAAACCAGAAACCTGTTCCCTGCTCTGCCATTCAGTTTTCCGGCGGAGAGCCAACAGTAAGAGATGACCTTCCGGAGATAATTGAACTGGCCCAGGAGCTGGGTTTTGCACATATCCAGCTTGCAAGCAACGGAGTCCGCCTTGCTAATAGCCCTGAATACTGTAAAAGGTTAAGAGATGCAACACTGCGTACTGTTTACCTTGCTTTTGACGGAATTAGTCCAGAGCCTTATTTTGAAACCAGGGGATTTAACGCTCTACCTTCGAAGAAAAAAGCTGTTGAAAATTGCAGACGTTTCGGGCCTGAAAGTGTTGTGCTTGTCCCAACTCTTGCAAAAGGAGTAAACGACTCTCAGATAGGTGGGATTATCCGCTATGCAGCCGAAAACCTTGACATCATAAAAGGAGTGAACTTCCAACCCATTGCGTTTACAGGAAGAATAGATCAGTCACAGAGAGAACGGAAGAGAATTACCATATCTGATGTCATAAAGCTTGCGGAAGAACAGACTAATGGAGAAATTCCCTGTGATGCCTGGTATCCGGTATCCTTTGTGGTTCCACTAAGCCGTTTCCTTTCATCTGTGAGAAAAGTTCCTATTCCGGAGTTGGCAGTCCACCCACACTGCGGTGCTGGGACCTATGTTTTCTTTGAAGAAGGACACTTTATCCCAATTACAAGTTTTCTTGATGTGGAAGGTTTTGTTGAATTCCTGGAAGAAGCAACCTCCGAGATGAATGGAAAAGTTAGCAGAGTTTTAACCCTTGCAAAGATCATCAAGCAAGTTCCAAAGTACATTGACGAGAAGAAGGGTCCAAAATCGGTAAACGTGTTACGGATGATTCTCGATGTCCTTAAAAAAGGTGACATGGAAAATACCTCACGTTTTCACAGAAATACACTATTCCTCGGAACAATGCATTTTCAGGATTTATACAACATAGATCTCGAAAGAATCAAAAAATGCGGAGTACATTATGCCATACCGGACGGTAGAATAATTCCTTTCTGCACATATAACATCTTTCATAGAGACTCAGTCGAATCAAAGTTCTCGGTGCCTTATATACAGGAGCACGAACCTGAACAGGAATCATAAATAGAAAGATTAAATGTTTTGTGTTTAGTGTTTTCTAGCAGTAGAAAAATTGTTGCCTAGATTGCTAAATAAAAAGACTGCTTCTTTTACTCATATTAATCTTATTCCTAAATTTAGGTCGTCTTCCATTGTCTTCCATTGTCTTCCATTGTCTTCCATTGTCTTCCATTGTCTTCCATTGTCTTCCATTGTCTTCCATTGTCTTCCATTGTCTTCCGTTGTCTGTTGGTTGATATTTATCTCATGCTCGTAAATTAGTTTCCAATTCCTTTTTGTTCCTGATCTAAGTGGAACTGGTTGACTTATGTTCCTTGTACAAAAACGCAAAAATTTGTCATATTGAATAACCATGGTAATATCGACCAGGTAATGCTGAAGATCTGAGTTTCAAGCTTATATAAAAGTCAGTAAGAGCATATAAGTCCGTAAGAGCATATTTTAATCTTACAATAAGTCTATAATACTTTAATCATCAGATATATGGCATTATTCAGATTATGTATGTGACCAGTTGTAAAAGTTACATTTCGTCACAGCATTTTATGATAACTTTAAATCAGGAATGGGGAACAATATGATATGGGAAAGTCCTGGGGAATTGTTTGTCCGACATAGAAATAACCCGATACTCACAGTTGATTATTGGCCGTATAAAGTCAGCTCGGTGTTTAATCCTGCAGCAGTTATGGTTGGCAATGAAACTGTACTACTGGTACGGGTTGAAGATCACAGAGGTTTTTCTCATCTTACAGTAGCCAGAAGCAAGAATGGAATTGACAATTGGGAAATTGATCCCAAACCAACCTTTACCTCGGATCCTACATATCATGCTGAAGAGATATATGGTATTGAAGACCCGCGTATAACTTACATCGATGAGATGGGAAAATGGGCCATAGCATATACGGCTTATTCGGACTCTGGTCCTTTAACTTCACTTGCCTATACCGAAGATTTCGATAATTTTGAGCGAGTAGGTCCTATAATGCCGCCTGAAAATAAAGATGCTGCTATTTTTCCTATAAGATTTAACGGCAGATGGGCGATATTAAACAGACCGGTATCTAACATTGCGGATGCAAAGGCAAACATCTGGATATCTTTTTCGCCTGATATGAAATACTGGGGAGAACATAAGGTCCTTCTGTACGCTCGAAAAGGAGGATGGTGGGATGCCCGTAAGATCGGATTAGCCCCTCCGCCAATGCAAACATCCGATGGATGGTTAATTATGTACTATGGGGTACGTCAGACAACATCTAAAAGGAGCTATCGGCTCGGACTTGCCCTTCTTGACCTTGAGGATCCTACAAAAGTGCTCCACAGGTCAGAAGGCTGGATTTTCGGGCCTCGTGAAATGTATGAGCGGACCGGAGACGTTAATGATGTTGTTTTCCCGTGCGGATGGATCCTTGTGGGCAATGAACTCCGTATTTATTATGGAAGTGCGGATATGTCCGTAGCAATGGCCAGTGCAAAAATGAGCGATGTTATGCAGTATATCCGTGAATGTCCTGGGGAACAATGCCTTGAATAATACTACAAATAGTTTTGAAGAAGACAGGAAAAATTGGCTCTTTGATGTTTTTATTGGTTGAAAATAATTGTCTAGTTATAAAGTAGTTAGGCAAAAAAAAACATCGAGCTTGAATGTAATTTTCAACCATAAACTTTTTTAAATTTTTAGATTTATTACTCCGATATTTGGAAATGAATGCAGTTTTACCCACTCAACACATCGAAGAATAAAACACTTTTTCTGACATCTGCTCACTCTACTTTTCTTCTTTTTTTGCCAGTAGTCGCCCGATATCTGCTTACTTCGTGAGCATGCGGGCGTGGAGGGAAGTTTTCAGATTGTTAATTAAAAAGAGATTTGATAACTCCTTCAGAGTTAATAAGGCACTGCGGGGTCTTTATACCTAAAACTCTCCTATTTTCACCGTTGAAATTATTAGCGTTATATCCGTGTATGACAGACTAAACAAATGTTTTTGCAATAAAAGTTTAATTTCAAGACCCTCTCTAAGCTGGCTTACGATAGCAGTTTATTACTAATATACTCAGAGTTATGAATAAATACGGAAAGATAGATTCCCATATAGATGCAACACTTGCACTTATAATAAAAAAAATAGGATTGGTAAACCAGAAATTATTACACCATGATTTGGTATAGGGATTGAAAAACCATGAACTGTTATATATATTGTAAAGATTATAAAAAAATAGCGGGATAAACAAAGCAAAAAACAATTTTAAGTAACTCGATTTACTCATACGGTATCTTTCTTTTCTTGTCATCCTACAATATAAATATAAAATAAATAATACAAATAATGCTACAATAACAATGTAAACAACCGGTATCCCATATAATGTTACAACATGACTCGAAACTACTACTGCTTTTCCTACTACTACTTCTCCTGTGCCAGAGCCAATGATTGCACTTTCATTGTTCACGTTTCTATATATGTTTTAAAAAGTTAAAAGATTTTTTATTTCACCCAGCACCCTTGGACTTGATAAACCTTATTTTCTCTCCAGTGGAGAAATGAGATTTAGAAATCCGTAATCATCGTCTATCTCTGATCCTTTTCCCTCAGTCTTGAAACCGTCAGTTGAGCTGATAGCTATCTAATATGTCCGCAGTAGTAACTATCTTATTGCCTGGTTGAGGATTTGATCAATCCTATTTCATGCTCTCTTATGGGAACAGTATGAATCGGAAAACTATATAATTTATCAAAGAGGCAAATAGTCAGACTAAATATCCAGTACTGCATAATAAGAGGTAATGGGGGATTATAATTATGGAAGTCAATGAGAAAGAAATGAGGATTAAGATAATCAAAGACGGACCGTATCGGGTTACAGGTGGAGTACCGCTTTTGGAACAGGTAATTGTCACCGATGACGCTGGTCACACCAGGGAATTAATTGATATAAAGGAACACCCTCGGCGGAAGGCCTATATTTTATGCCGCTGTGGCTCATCCGAAAACAAGCCCTTCTGTGATGGGACCCACAGCAAGGTCGGTTTTGACGGTAGCGAAACAGCCAGCAGGAAGCCTTACCTGGAAAAAGCGGAAACGTTTGAAGGTCCTGATCTAAAACTCACCGATGTCCATGAGCTCTGTGATCATTCCCGTTTCTGCCAGCGGTCTGGAGGAATAAGGAATCTCGTACAAAAATCAGACGACCCGGAAGCCCGACAAACCGCCATAGAGGAAGCTATGATCTGCCCGTCGGGACGGCTGGTTCTGTGGGACAAAAAGACAGGCAAACCCTTTGAAAAAGAATTTGAACCATCTATTGTACTGGTTCACGACAAACAAAAAAGTTGTGAAGGCCCCCTCTGGGTTCGAGGCGGTATCCCCATTGAATCTGCAGATGGCAGCCTGTACGAATCCCGGAACAGAGTAACCCTCTGTCGATGTGGGAAGTCAGAGAACAAGCCCTACTGTGACGGCAGCCACTGGATGAACAGCCAGCAGAAGCTTGAGTTCAGAAAAAAGTGGGGCCTGGAATGAGTGAGTTCGTTGATTAATAGAGATTCTTAACTTGCGGACGTAGTAGTCTCGCACAACAATCAGGCAATCCAAAAGCCAAAATGAAAGCAATCAATGGACGATTTCGCGATAAAAAATAAAAAATTTGAGGGTAGCCTTCTTTATTGCAGGTAATCACCCGGTATTTGCTTATTTCGTGAGCATGCGGGCGTGGAAGGAAGTTTTCAGATGAATTTAAAAAAGAAATTTGATAACTATTTAAAAGTCAGTTATCAAAACTTTATAAAATGAGAATGATTCTACGTTATCATGATACATCAAAAACTTTTCTACCGATGCGGACGATGCTTGCACCTTCTTCTATTGCTATTTGATAATCGTCTGTCATTCCCATTGAGAGATGCTGAATATGTTTTTCTAAATGCTTCTCTGCTTTGTCTTTTAATTCTTTTAATTCTTTGAAATATTTTCTTGAATCTTCGGGGTCTTCGTTTTTTGGCGGGATTGTCATCAGGCCTTCAAAACTTAAATATTCGAGGGTTGATATCTGGTCTAGAAGCTTTAAGAGGTCATCTGGCTCTAATCCGGCATGTTTTTTTTTGTCTGTCTTCACTTGTATGAGGATTTTCTGAATCCGTTTTTTTTCTTTTGCTGCATTGTTTATCTTTTCTGCAAGTTCGTATGAATCAACACTTTCTATCAAGTAGGGATTCAGGTTTACTACTTTTTTTGCCTTGTTTAACTGAAGTGTGCCGATGAAGTGGGTTTTTATCTCAGGTGGAAGATATGGGGCCAAATCTTTCATCTGTTGATAATGGTTGAAACCGATGTCTGTAACACCTGCTTTTACGGATCTGTCTATTTGTATTTTTGATGCGTATTTTACTGCGACGACAAGTGTTACATCAGAAGGTATTGTTTTTAAAAGTTCTTTTACATTGTCTTCGATCATATGTTATCATTCTATGGTCATTATTTCTATGCAGAGATTTTCAGTACTTTGTCTCTTTTATAATAAGTACTTCTGGTACGAAGTTTTCGGCCTTTTTTGGCCTCTTATCAGAGCACTCAAAATGGTTCTATCAAGTCTTCGGACGGAGATGAGAGAGGTGTCTTTGACATAGACCTGATCATAACCCTCGATCATAACCCTCGACAACTTGACATAACCTCATCTTACTCTTTAATGTCATCACGAAAAGTGTCAGCACACTTCTGGTTCCAGCTTCCGTACTTCTTTTTCTGGTATTCGTTTCCCCATTCGTTTAACGCCATAAGAATGGAAAAACCGAGCGACCGTCATCAGTAATACCATAATCGACTCTTGGCGGGACCTCGGGATAGACAGTCCGTTCGATCATTCCGTCGGCAACCAGCTCACGGAGCTGTTTTGTCAGCATCATCTGGGTGATCTCCGGTATTTTCTTCTGGATCCCAGAGAACCTGACCGGTCCGTCTTTGAGGAACCAGAGGATTACTGGCTTCCACTTTCCGCCAATAACGGAGAGCGAAATCTGGATCGGACATTTTCCTACAGGAGAAGATCTTTGCATAAGCAATAGTATCATTTATAATAGTATATACGATTTCGCAAACTGCTCATTTTTTAATACTATAGCACTTACGGTCTTTTATCTGGATTGAAGTGGCCCGGACAAGAAAATACGGGCAAAAAGGTAGAAGCATCATGGACACTAATCACGTATATCGCGTGGGCGAGGTCACAGTTACCCGTGTACCCGAACTTATTCTCGATTCAAACACTCCTGAATATCTGTATCCCCAGTGGGACCCTTCATTCATTCAGGAGCATGAAAAATGGCTGGTTCCCGGAAACATGGATAAGACCCGTATGCATATCTTCCAGAGTATTTATACGTGGGTGCTGCGGACAAAGCAACATACGATTCTTATTGACACAGGGGCGGGAAACGACAAGGAACGTATCTGGATGCCCCGGTTAAACAGGTTGAAATCCCCCTACCTGAAACGGCTCAAAGCCGCAGATGTGACTCCGGCAATGGTAGATTATGTTATCCTAACGCACCTTCACGTGGATCACGTTGGATGGAATACACAGCTTGTTGATGGTACATGGGAACCGACCTTCCCCAATGCAACGTATGTCTTCTCAAAATCCGAGAAGAGACATTATTCCGACCCTGAAAACTACCCGGTGAATAGCCGCGTCAAATTCATTGTATATGAAGACAGCGTCCGACCGGTGATCCAGGCAGGGCAGGCAGAAATCATTGAACCGGATGGGGTGGAGTTCCTTGAGGGAATCTCCTTATATCCGGTACCCGGGCACAGCATTGGCCAGATGGCAGTCTGCCTTACTTCCGGCGGAGAAGAAGCTCTTTTTGGTGGGGATGTCATGCACCATCCCATCCAGGTATACCGCCCCGAATGGAACTCGGTGTACTGTGAAGATGCACAGCAGGCACGTGTTTCAAGGAGATGGGCGCTGGACTATCTTGCGGACCGACGTGCTTTGTTTTTCAGTTCTCATTTCGCAGAGACCTCCGTGGGGCGTGTAACCCGCACGGGTGACCGCTTTGTGTGGCAGTTCTGCTGACAGTGCAGAAGTTTCTGTTGCATTGTCAGACCTGAAAAATTTCCTTTGTTGTGATCTATTGTAGTTGATATTTAAACTTGCCTGGATTGCAACAGAACAGAACAAAGAGTTAAATAAATAGTAGTTTTGTAAAAAGAGGTTACTAAATGAGTCTTATTTCGTTTGACGTGGAAAAGTGTACAGCTTGTGGAATTTGTTCTATGACTTGTCCTCTAAACATAGTCATGCCTGGAGAAAAAGGAGCTCCGTCCTTACCTATAGAATATGAGGCATTTTGCACTCATTGTGGGCACTGTGAAGCTATTTGTCCGACTAATGCAATTATGGTAAATTATCAGTCATTTCCTCCTGAAGATAATAATGCTAGCATTGAGGAGATTAACCCTGAACAACTTAAAAAATATATTCAAAGTAGACGCTCGATAAGGGTTTTCAAAGATAAGCCTGTTGAGAACGAGAAAATCAAAGATCTTTTTGAAGCCGTCCGCTTTGCTCCGTCCGGAATGAATGGACAACCTGTTAGGTGGCTTGTTGTAACCGATGCATTGGAGATTAAAAAATTTGCAGATCTTACTATTGAGTGGATGAGAATGATGGCGGAAAAAGACGCAGACCATCCTCTTAAGCGTTATTTCCCTGTTCTTGTTGCTCTCGCTGACGCAGGCTTTGACCCCATTTGTAGAAACTCTCCTGGACTTGTCTATGCTTACTCGGAAAATGCCTCTGGATACACTGATAGCATTATAGCCCTGACAACTTTTGATCTCATTGCTCCTTCTTTTGGTCTTGGAACTTGTTGGGTAGGACTACTGCATAGAGCAGCAGTTGAGTATCAGCCATTAAAAGAGGCTCTTGGGATTCCTGCAGGGTTTGTTTTGCAATTTCCAATGCTTTTTGGGTACTCAAAATATAAATATAGAAAAATACCAGGTAGAAAAAAAGCGGATATTTTATGGAGATAACCGTAATCAAAGTTATTTTGGTTCTATGCTATTTTACGGGTTTTGTTGTAAAAGATGCATTTTAAATGCAATTAAAATATATTAAAACATATTTAAATATATTTTAAATAAATTTTTGATATATTTTTTAATACATTTTTAATATATTTTATCATTGATTATGACGGATAAGTGGCATAAAGATGTCGTCAACGATCTCATGGATGATTTTATCGGATACAGGCTCATGAGTAGTAAGTAGCTCATATCGTAGTAAATCTAAAGGTAATGATATAATCCGTAAACTTATTTTTTCAAGTTTGACCTCTCCTCGCATCTCAGCGTTTTTCAGAATTGTTATCATTGCTGCTGTTAACTTATCTTCTTTTTTTAGGTTCATTATTTGCGGAATTGAAAAGAGTTTATCTTTTCCAAGATCGACCATGAGTCTATGTATGGTTTCAGCACCAATAATTTGCAGAGGCTTTGCTATTCCATGAAGAAAGAAAAAAACATCATTGCGAAGATCCCCCGTGTTTGGTACTTCTTTTGGATAAAGTGGAAGTACAAATTTGC
Source organism: Methanosarcina barkeri 3 (assembly GCF_000970305.1). Lineage (GTDB taxonomy): Archaea > Halobacteriota > Methanosarcinia > Methanosarcinales > Methanosarcinaceae > Methanosarcina > Methanosarcina barkeri_A. The sequence continues at coordinate 1,533,397 of NZ_CP009517.1, read as the reverse complement.
GTAAAACTGACAAAATTAACGCTGGTTTATTAGCCCAACGACGATAAACGACTGCTTTATTAGTTTTTGCTCGTGCAGCTACTCCCTCTATTGTAAGATGATTGTACCCTACATCACAAAGCTCTTTCCATGCAGCTTCAAGTATAGCATCTTCAAGTACTTTTCCACGACGCCGTGTTCCTTTGCAGGAATTTTTATCACTTTCGGACTGATAGGACTGTAAATGATGGTCATTATTATCCATGCTCACCAATATCTTCCGTAAAAAAGTTTTATGATAATACTGCATTTTCTTCGATCTATTAAGATCTGTTATGTCATAAGAACTTATATCGACCAAATTACATTACATAGTATATCATTAATTCCATAAGCCAGGTATATTGTTCCCTAGTGAAATTAATAACTATATAATGGAACAACGTTACTTATATTTCTGGCTAGGTTGACAAAAATAATGAAGAAATTTGTTCACAAGCCTGCTGACAATTAATAGTTCCAATTTCATTTTTTATGTTTCCTATTTTCAAATCTTTGCCTTTATATTCTGAATATTTTCCTGAAAAAAAACATTGCTATCCAGGCTTAGAGCATTAAGTTCAATTACAATTTCATTTAAGGAATGTATAAAATCGGCTCTTATCCTGAAAATTAGCTCTTCTGGTTGAACAGCGCAAAAAAAGGTAGGTTTACCTTCAATTATTTGCACATACCCTTTTTTCTTCATTCCTCTGAGTGTTCTATAAATTTTAGACCTGGGAACTCCAGAATTTCTAGCAATTTCACTTGCCTTAGCCCGCTTAAGACAGATAAGAGTTGAATATATCTTTGCTTCATTGCTTGTGAAACCTAGCTTTTGAAGGTTTTCTATAAACTTAAGGAACATCTCAATTTCCTCCTTTCACCTTCATTATCCGGTTGAATCTTTCTGAGTTTTTATCTGCAAGGCTGAGTCCGGTCCTGTTACTGGCTCATTTTTACGTGTTGACATTAATAGAGAAGCTTTCTACGTTCCAGGAAAGAGACGAGAGAACCGAACCAACTAAAAAAATCAAAAGTGAACTCATATACACTTGTTTACTGCCAAAACGACTGGTAGCCCATCCTGAAATCGGTACCGATATTCCCATTGCTAGCACATATCCTGTAATGGTCCACTGAATGACAGAAATTGTGCTATTAAGGTCTTCTCCAATTGTCTTTATAGCCACATTGACCATTGTTGAGTCCAATAATGGTGCCAGAGAACCGATAACCAGGATAATAGCTATCTTAAGTAACATCGGTTCAAGTTTTTCACTTTGAAGCTTATTTTTTGCCATGTGAATACACCGATCATAATGAATAAGGAACTATACGTTCCTTATTATAGGAAACGTTGCGTTTCTTATTTATACCTTATGGTGTTTCTCTGGCAGGGTTCCTTGCAAAAAGTCGGGTTATTTTTACAAAACAACTGAAAATCTTCACAATTAGGAAGATTAAGGCAGTGTAAGGAAAATTAAGGCAGTTTACCGAATTTTCTGCAAATAAGTAAATCTCAAGAAACTGGTAATTTAAAAATTCAACATGAGAGGACAGAGTTATACTCAGTACATAACCTCTCAAGGAGACGCACAAATACGAACATCCAATCTGGCACGTCTGCCTCGATTACGTCCCTACCCTCGCTAACATACCAACCGGCTCGATTGGAAGTCTGGACGGCTGGTCCACGATCTTCGTCCGCACTTAAACAGAAATTTGACAACTCTTTTAGAATCGATATGCGTCCATGTCCATGGCTTTCTTGTCAATTCCATGGCTTTCTTGTCAATTCCATGGCTTTCTTGTCAATTCCATGGCTTTCTTATGAATTCTTGAAATTTCCTGAGTGATTGTATTCTTTTTGGATGTGAGTAATGACCAAGATTATTTAATGTTTAGAATAATATTTCATAAGGGGACTAAAAGAAGAGACAGCCAAATAGAGTTAGCAATGACAGAAAACAAAGTCAGGTCGAAGAATCTCTGTTTTGCTGCAACGATATTAAAACTATCTGCAAAATAGATTCTAATATTGGTGTCTTGAACTTATATGAATTAAATCTAAAAGAAAAAACATTTGGGGGTAAATTTTCTGGACTATACACTTCGAGTAGGAGGAGAGGCAGGACAGGGGCTGGCAACTATTGGAGGAGCTCTTGGACAGGTCTTTTCCAAGATAGGATTTCATGTATTTACGCACCAGGATTACATGTCCAGGATACGTGGCGGGCATAATTTTTATCAAATTCGTTTTTCCGATAAGGAGATATCTGCCTCAAGAGAGATGGTTGATATTCTTCTGGCTCTTGACCTGAACACTATAGAAATTCACAGAAAAAGCGTGAGAAATGAGGGATTTATTCTCTATGATTCCGAAATCACCAAAAAGAAATTTGAAGAACCTGAGTTCATAGATATTCCTTTCAGAAAAATAGCTCTTGATGTAGGTAAAAAAAGCGTTATGGCAAATACCGTAGCAACCGGAGCAGCTCTTGGGATACTTGATCTTGGGCTTGAAGCCTTCAGAAAAGTTATAAGAAAAGCTTTCAAGGATAAAGGGGAAGAGATCATCAAGGATAATATAGCCTGTGCAGAAGCGGGATATCATTATGCTCATACTAACTGTCCCCGCTGCGAAGCTTTTGGAGTTCGCGAGCCTGAGTACAGAAAGCTCATGCTTATTGACGGGGTTCATGCGATAGGAATGGGAGCTGTTATGTCAGGCTGCAAGTTTTACTCCGGTTATCCCATGACACCTTCAACAGGGATTTTAAACTATATGGCTTCCAGAGCAGAAGAATACAATCTGGTCGTTGAACAGGCTGAGGACGAGATTGCAGCCATTAATATGGCTATAGGAGCCTCTTTTGCAGGCGTGAGAGCAATGACAGGAAGTTCAGGTGGAGGATTTGCCCTGATGACAGAAGGTCTTTCTCTTGCAGGAATGACCGAAACTCCTATTGTTATTGCGGAAATGCAGCGTCCAGGACCTGCAACCGGTTTACCTACACGCACGGAACAGGCAGATTTGCTTTTTGTCCTTTATGCAGCACATGGAGAATTTCCAAGAGTAATTTTTGAGCCCGGAGACCCAAAACAGGCTTTTTATCTCACTAATAAGGCTTTCGAGCTTGCGGAAAAGTACCAGATTCCTGTTTTCATCCAATCGGATCAATATCTTGCGGATACCGAATGGACGTATGAAAAATTTGACCTTGAGCACCTAATTTACAACGATTATCGACTGAGAGAAAAAGACCTTGAAGGTGTTGATGTATATAAGCGTTTTAAATATTCCAGTACAGGAATATCTCTTCTTGCGGTCCCGGGAGAAGCCGGAAAACACCTCGTTGTAGCGGATAGCGACGAGCACGATGAGGAAGGACACATCATAGAAGATTCCGAGACTCGGATCAAAATGGTCCAGAAAAGGCTGTTGAATAAATTGCCTCTTATAAAGAAAGAAATTGACCCTCCGCTTCTTTATGGCGACTCTTCTCCAAAAATAGTGCTTGTAGGGCATGGATCTACTTACGGTGTGATAAAAGAAGTGATTGATACTATCTCCAAGGATTACAAGGTTGCTATGATGCACTTCAGCCAGGTCTACCCTCTTCCGGAACGGGATAAGTTTGATTATATTGAGCTTCTTGAGAAGGCTGATCTTACCATCTGTATAGAAAACAACGCTACGGGACAATTTGCAAAAGTAATGAGAGCAGAAACAGGTTTCGAATTTTCCCACATGATCCTCAAGTATGATGGGAGGCCTTTTACAATTGAAAATCTGAAGGAGGAATTGCATGCCTACATCTGAAGATTATCAAGGTCAGGTTCCTGCCTGGTGTCCAGGGTGCGGAAATTTCAATATCCTTTCTACTGTCAAAGAGGCACTTGTAGAGCTTGGAATTGAACCCTGGGAAGTACTTGTAGTTTCGGGAATAGGACAGGCTGGAAAATTGCCTCATTATATGAGATGCCATACATTTAACGGGCTGCACGGAAGAACCCTGCCTGTAGCTACGGCTGCAAAACTTGCCAACCACTCTTTGCACGTAATAGCAGTTGCAGGGGATGGGGACTGTTACGGAGAAGGCGGAAACCATTTCCTTCACACAATTCGACGTAACCCGAATATTACCCTGTTAGTACATGACAACCAGATTTACGGACTTACAAAAGGACAGGCCTCTCCTACCACAGCTCAGAAAACCCACACAAAAATCCAGCCTTACGGTGTCCTTGCAGAGCAAATGAACCCGCTTGCTCTGGCAATTTCTCAGGACTGCAGTTTTGTTGCCAGAGGTTTTGCAGGAGATCAGGGTTATCTGAAAGAGCTTATGAAGGCTGCCATAACACACAAAGGTTTTTCCCTTCTTGATATTCTTCAGCCCTGCGTTACCTTTAACAAGATAAACACTTTCAAGTGGTACCGGGACAGAGTGTATAAACTAGAAGAAGAATATGACCCATCTGACCGCTTAAAAGCTTTCGAAAAGTCTCTGGAATGGGGAGATAAAATTCCTAACGGCATTTTGTATAAAAATGAGCGAGAAACGCTTGAAGAAGGAATGCCTACGATTCAGGAAGAGCCTCTTGTAAGACAAAAGTTCTCTATTAAGGACGTAAAGCACGAAATTGAAAAATTTTACTAATCAATTTCGGAAACAAAATCTTCACTCTGTCGGATAATGGAAAGTAAGTACTGAATAGGATCGCATCAGGAGAGTTCAGGAGATTTGAGAACAGATGATAGGTTATCATCCTTGTTTACTTAACAGCTCTTAAAACTGAGAACTTTCCGCCAACAAAATTTTAGTGATTTTTTTAACAGCCACTTTGCCATTTTATATAGTAGCTTTTATAGTAGCGATCATCTTTTCGTACTATCTTTTACTTACCGGAAACAAGTTAATCGATCAGATTTTTAACTTTATACCTGATAAAAATGAAGAAGAAGTTAAATTTTTCTTAAAAGAGCTGGATGTGATCTATTCCGGCCTGTTCAGACAACATTTTGTTGCAAGCGCTATAATAGGAGTTATCGCCCTCTTTGGCCTGTACCTGCTCGATGTGCCTTATCCAGGTGTTCTGGCTTCACTTATGTTTCTTCTGTCAATGTATCCCTTAATCGGACTACCTGGAGTGTACCTGCCCCTTACAGCATACTATGTTTTACTTGAGGACTATAGTAAAGCTTTACAGATATTAATTTTCAGTGTTTCTCTAAATACAGTACAGGACTATTACTTAAGACCTAAACTGGTTGAAAAAAAAGGTGCGGTACATCCAATACTGACAATTCTGGCACTTGGAGCCCCTCTTCTTGTAATTGGAGTTACCGGACTGGTAATTGGGCCAGCAGTATACGGCTTTTTACTTGCACTATACAGGACAAAACTAAAACTTAAGAAGGAAGAGAAAATGACTTTGAAGAAAAAGTAACCCTGAAGAAGTAACATATATCTATGTCGAAGAAAAATAGCAGATATAATTATAATTAGATTATAATTATAGTTGTAATTATAAAAATCGGGACAAATTGGGGAGTGTACATGAACGATATGGGTTCGGCCTTGTCCACTGAAACAGATGTAGTTTGCAAAATGCAAGTAGACAAGAGAAATGCAAAATTCACGAGCGAGTATAAGGGAAAAGAATACTATTTCTGCTCTCTTTCCTGTAAAAAGAAGTTCGACGAAGACCCGGAAAAGTACCTGAGTTTCTACGGTTCGAGGAAGTGAGAAAAATGAAAATAGTTGTTTCAGATCCTGTATTCCTGCCAGAACAATATAGAAAAAAACTTGAGATTCTCGGGGACCTTAAGGTCTTTGAAAGCACGCCTTCTTCAGTTGAAGAATTTATCTCAAGAGTAAGGGATGCAGATATAGTCATTGTAGGTAGATATGGCTTTTCGGGAAAAGCGTTCAATGCCTCCCGAAACTTAACCATGCTTTCCGTATGGCAAACCGGCTATGATCATATAGATCTCAAAGCTGCAACTGAAAAAGGTGTGGTTGTATCCAATGTTCCTGACTATGCATTTGATTCGGTTGCTGAAATGGTTTTTGCCCTGGCTCTAAATCTTCTAAGAAAAGTACATATCGCAGACACCAGGCTTCGAGAAGGGAATTTTGACTGGCGAAACTATGTTGGGAATCAGCTTATGGGAAAAACAATAGGGGTAATAGGTACCGGCAGTATAGGAGTAAGAGTTATCCAGATAGCTCATGGTTTTAACATGAATGTCATTTCGGTTACAGGCCATCCGAGTGCAGAAAAAGAAAGAAAACTTGGAATAAAGTTTGTCGATCTGGATACCTTACTTTCGGAATCTGATATTGTTACGCTTCATGTGCCTTTAACTCCTTCCACGGAAAAAATGATAGGAGCAAAAGAACTTGCAAAAATGAAAAAGAGCGCAATCCTGATAAATACTGCCAGAGGGAAGGTGGTTGATGAAGCTGCTCTCATAGAAGCCCTCAAAGAGAAAGAAATCCTTGGAGCCGGTCTTGATGTTTTTGAAAAAGAGCCATTGCCTGTAAGCGATCCTCTGACAAAGTTGGAAAATGTCGTACTTACGCCTCACATAGCTTTCCTTACTGAGGAATCCCTTGAAGAATGCACATTTGTCTGCATCCAGAATATAGAAAGATTCGTTGAAGGAAAGCCTCAGAATGTTGTAAATCCCGAAGTACTTACAAGCCTCAGGTTGCCTAAACCTTGAACGTAAATTGTGTTAAACTTCAAATTATAAAATCTTGATTATATATGTGTTCCTGGTCAGGTGATGTTCCGGAATTTTTCAACGACTTTCTTGTTGTATGCGTTTACGATATCACTCCGGGTAATGATTCCAAGAAGTTTTGTTTTATCCGTTCTATCAACGACAAGAAGCCTGCCTATTTGCTTTGAGGCAAGGCGTCTGAGGGCGGTATCAAGAGTTTCATCAGGGTAGGCGACTTCAACTTCTCTGGTAGCGATCTCTCCTATTTTTTTACCGGCTTCTCCGGGCTTTACCTTATTACGGAGGTCTGATAGTGTTACAATTCCAGAAAGTTTGCCTTTTGAGTCAATGACCGGAAAACCAACATGTCGGCTCACTTTCATAAGAGCTTCAAGAGTTTCGACGTTTTTGTCTTCGGTGATAGTCTGGACATGTGTGACCATTGCAGCTTTTACGGGAATGGAGGTCATAATGTCTACTTCCCTGCCTTTACGGATTTTGATTCCTTTCCTGCGAAGTCCTTCAGTAAAGATTGATTCAGGGTACATAGCACTTGACATTACATTACTGAGAACGCAGGCAAACATGAGAGGGAGGATTAAGTTGTAATCCCTGGTAAGCTCAAAAAGAATCAGAATAGCAGTAAGAGGTGCTCTGGTAGTTCCGGCAAAGACTGCACCCATACCCACAAGTGCATAAGCTCCGGGCCCTGCCGTCATTCCAGGGTATAAGGTATCTACAACTGTCCCAAAAGCTCCTCCAAGCATTGTTCCCACAAACAGAGACGGAATAATTGTTCCACCAAAGCCTCCTGATCCAAGGCTCAGAGAAAAAGCGAGAATTTTAAGGAAAAGCAGGATTAGTAAAAGTTTGAAGGTAAACTGGTTATTCAGGGCATCCGTAATCACACCATAGCCCATCCCAAGAACCCGAGGATAGAAAAGCCCGATCACACCTACTGCCAGTCCTCCAATGGCAGGTTTAAAGATGGGATGAACAGGTATTTCCGAAAACAGATCTTTTGTGTAGTAAAGGATTCGGATCAGCACTGTTGAAACTATGCCCGCAAGGAGCCCAAAAATAAGGTAGAGCCCTAACTCTCGATATGGACTGACAAGTGAGTAGGCAGGGATGTGGAGAAGTTCAATTCCAATAATCGAGTTTGATACAAGTGTTGCAAAAACTGAAGAAATAACTATAGGAATAAAGGTACTTGTTTCAAGTTCTCCGTAAATCACTTCAACGACAAAAACCACACCTGCAAGCGGGGCACTGAAGACTGCTGCGATACCTCCAGCAGCCCCACAGCCTAGAAGAATCTGGAGTCTTTTTTCGGGATTTTTCAGGATTCGTCCCACTAAAGCTCCTGTCCAGGCACCGCCTACAATGCCAGGTGCCTCTTTTCCCAGTGAAGCTCCTGAGCTGATTGAAATTATCGACGCAAAAACTTCAAGAAGAGAGTCGGTAAGATTAAGCCTTGCTCCACGAACTGCTACTGTTTCAATAAGCCCGTCAACCCCATAGCGCCTTTTTATCAGGAAATGCGAGATCATCCCAACTATCAGCCCTCCCAGAGCAGGCATGAACATTATATAATAAGATGGGAGCTCGTGTACTGAAAATCCGCGTTGCATTCCGAAAAGAGTGCTGAAGTACAGAAGGGAACGGTCATATATGCCTATTACCAGCCCTGTTAGAAGACCAATCAGAATAGCAATCGAGTTAATCTTTGCAGACTCTATATCGAATCTTCGAGTAATATATTTCCTTATACCGGAGTAATCAAACAAACTATGATTTTTAAATTTGGAACTTGTCTTAACTTCCAATGTTCATGCCTCGTGGAGATTAAAGATAATAGGGCAGTTGTTAATAATAAACGTCTTCTGTTGCTATTCTGTTTTAAGAAGGAACTGGTTTATTCAGCTTATTCCGTCAACCGAAACCTTCACAAAACCATAGATTTGTGCACTGAAGGCATAAACTAAGTATAATAAATACAATATTAAGTTTACACTTTAATGTTTTATAGCTCAATGTTTTATGATTTAGTGTTTTATGACTTAATATTTCATAATTTAATGCCTATAATTTAATGTTTTATAATTTGATGTCTTATAAACTAATGTTTTATGACTTAATGTTGCTGTTTTTCAGTTTTAATTTCAGAGTTACATTAGTTTCAGAGTTACATTAGTTTCAGAGTTACATTAGTTTCAGAGTTACATTAGTTTCAGAGTTACATTAATTTCAGAGTTATATTAGTTTCAGAGTTATATTAATTTCAGAATTAATCTGATCTTCATACAACTCTTAATCACTTTTTTACAAGAAGTGACTTTCCTGTCATCTCTGGCGGCTTAGAGATATCAAGAAGCTCGAGAATTGTCGGTGCAACGTCAGATAGTTTTCCATTCTTAAGCGCTTTTACTTCACTGTTTCCGAAGTAAATGCATTTTACCGGGTTTGAAGTGTGTGCAGTACGTGGCTCTCCTGTTTTTGAGTCTATCATTTCCTCGGCATTTCCGTGATCTGCAGTAATGAGTGCCACACCGCCTTTTTCCTTTAGGGCCTCTACAATCCTGCCAATACACTTATCAACGGCTTCTACCGCTTTAACTGTAGCTTCAAAAATTCCGCTATGTCCTACCATATCCATGTTTGCAAAGTTAAGGACAATAACGTCATACTTTCCTGACCGGACTCTTCTGATAACTTCGTCCGTAATCTCGTACGCGCTCATTTCCGGTTTAAGGTCGTAAGTAGCGATTTTCGGCGAGGGAATAAGGCAGCGGTCTTCACCCCTATAACGCTTTTCTTCGCCACCGTTAAGGAAATAGGTCACATGGGCGTATTTTTCGGTTTCAGCTATGCGTAGCTGGATGAGTCCATGCTTGCTCAATACCTCTCCAAGTACATTTTCCAGCTTTACTGGAGGAAAAGCAACGGGCACATCAAGGGTCTCATCGTATTGAGTCATACAGACAAAGTAAACCTCAGGACGTTTTTCCCTCATAAACCCGTCAAAGTCATCTTTTACAAAAGCCCAGGTTATTTGCCTTGCCCTATCAGCCCGAAAATTGAAAAAAATTACGGAATCTTTATTCTGTACTGTCGCTATGGGTTTTCCTGCTTGATCAGTAATTATAGTGGGTTTTACAAACTCATCAGTTTCTCCTCTAGTGTAGGCATTAGAAACTGCAGTTTCTGGGTTTGGGGCTGTATATGGAGCTATCCCTCTAGTAAGGGCATCGTAGGCAAGTTTTGTCCTATCCCAGCGTTTATCTCTGTCCATTGCATAGTAACGGCCCGAGACGGTTGCTATTTTAGCGCTTCCATGCTCTTTACAAAACGCATCAAGTTCCTTTATGTCTCCCAGAGCAGCTTTTGGAGGTTCATCCCTCCCGTCCAGAAAAGCGTGTATATAGACTTTTTCTAAACCTTTCTCTTGTGCAAGTTTGATAAGAGCATACAGATGAGGCATATAACTGTGAATGCCTCCGTAGGAAGCAAGGCCCATGAGGTGCAGGCAGGAATTGTTAGCTTTGACATTTGAGATTGCACTCAGAAAAACCTGATTTTTGAAAAAATCTCCTTTCCTTATGGAGAGGTTTATTCGGGTCAGGTCCTGGTTTACAGTTCGTCCCGCACCTATTGTCAGATGTCCAACTTCCGAATTCCCCATCATGCCTTTGGGAAGGCCTACAGCTTCTCCGGAGGCTTTTAAAAAGCACCATGGATATTCCTTTTCCAGTCGGTCAAGGTTTGGAGTTCGGGCTGTCAGGACAGCGTTTCCTTCTTTTGCTTTCCTGTAGCCCCAGCCATCAAGAATAATGAGCATAAGAGGTCTTCTTGCCTGAGTCATACCACGAAACTCCATAAAGTATACTTTGCTTTTTAATTTATCCACGTAAATCTTATAAATAAGGCATGTTGTGACATTACAACAGGTCTACGTACTCGAATGACTCCCTATTTTGCATAATGCCTGTTGTAAAAACTAAGTAAGTCACAACATTTTCTGGACTCACCTTATCTTTAATGGATACCGGTTATTTTTTCTCCTTCTTTTTTACCTTCCAGTTCCTTTTCCGTATCCAGAACTTTAAGGGTGACTTTCATAACCGAGTCCGGATTCAGCGAAATGGACTCTATACCCTGTTTTACCAGAAACTCTGCAATTTCAGGATAGTCGCTGGGTGCCTGTCCGCAGATTCCGCTATGCCTTCCATTCCGTTTTGCTCCTTTAACGGCCATTGCCATTATTTCCATAACCCCTGGGTCCCTTTCGTCAAATTCTCCAGTAAGAATTTCCGAGTCCCTATCAATTCCGAGAGTCAGCTGGGTCAGGTCATTTGAGCCTATAGAGAAACCATCAAAGTATTTACTGAATTCGTCAATTTGAAGAACATTATTTGGGATTTCACACATAACATAGACCTGCAACCCGTCTTCTCCTCTTTTTAGCCCGTTTTTCTCCATTTCGGCAATTACTTTTTGAGCTTCTTCAACGGTTCTGCAGAAAGGAATCATAATAATTAAATTTTTAAGTCCCATTACTTCCCTGACTTTTTTCAGAGCCCTGCATTCAAGGGCAAAACCTTCCCTGTAGCGCTCATTAAAGTAGCGAGAAGCTCCCCTGAAACCAAGCATCGGATTCTCTTCTTTTATTTCAAAGTAGCTTCCCCCAAGCAGGCTTGCATACTCATTGCTTTTGAAGTCACTTGTGCGGACTACAACATCTTTAGGGTAAAAAGAAGCAGCAATGGTTCCGACTCCCTGAGCAAGCTTATCTACGAAATATTCTTCTTTATTATCAGAGGTTTGGGTAAGTTTCTCAATTTCCTGAGAGATTTTAGGGTCTTTGACCTTTTCAGGATGCACCAGAGCCATTGGATGAATTTTGATATAGTTTGAGATAATAAACTCCTGCCTTGCAAGCCCGATTCCGTCGTTTGGGATCATGGAAAGGTTAAAAGCCTCATCAGGATTTCCAAGGTTCATCATAATTGCGGTTTTAGGGCGTTTTGTGTCCTTAAGGCTCAAAGTATCTTTGTGGAAAGGAAGAATTCCCTCGTACACAATTCCTTCTTCACCTTCCGCACAACTTACAGTAATTTCTTTGCTTATGTCAAGAACTTCGGTTGCGTTGCCGGTTCCCACAACTGCAGGAATTCCAAGTTCCCGGCTAACAATTGCAGCATGGGATGTTCTTCCTCCCTGGTTCGTAACAATTGCAGCCGCTATTTCCATCACAGGTACCCAGTCCGGAGTTGTTGAATCAGCAATCAGAATTTCTCCCTGTTTAAAAGAAGGCAGATCTGAAACATTAGGAATTACGTGCGCTTTTCCAGCAGCAATTTTATCTCCTATGCTCCTGCCTTTTACAAGGATATCAGATTTCTTTTCGAGCACATAGGTTTCCAGAACATCTCTCTTTTTCTGAGATTGAACAGTTTCCGGTCTTGCCTGTACTACAAAGAGTTCTCCCGTTATACCGTCTTTTGCCCATTCTATATCCATGGGCATGGGTTTCTTATTTTTGTTTGAGTAATAATCTTCAATGGTAATAGCGTACCAGGCAAGTTTAAGCACTTCTTCGTCATTGATGCAGAAACGACGTCTATCAGCCTCAGAAACCTTAACATTTCGGGTAAGCGTTTTGGAGCCGCCTTGCCCATAGATCATCTTAATTTCTTTATCCCCTACATTCTTCTCGATAATCGGCTTATACCCTTCCCGAAAAGTTGGCTTGAAAACGTAGAACTCATCCGGGTTGACCTGTCCCTGCACAATATTTTCCCCAAGCCCGTAAGAACCTGTAATGAAAACTACGTCCCTGAAACCGGTTTCCGTATCCAGAGTAAATATAACTCCACTGGAAGCCATATCAGACCTGACCATTTTCATTATCCCTATAGACAGTGCCACTTTAAAATGATCAAAATGATTTATTACCCTATAGGAAATAGCCCTGTCAGTAAAAAGTGAGGCAATACAGCGTACGCAGGCATCTCGAAGTGCAGGATAACCCCTGATATTAAGGAAAGACTCCTGCTGGCCGGCAAAAGAAGCAGTTGGAAGGTCTTCAGCCGTTGCCGAACTCCTTACGGCTACGTCCGTGTTTTCTCCGTACTGCTCACATAGATGGTCATACCCGGATTTAATTTCCTGCCAGAGGTCATCCGGAATTCCTGCCCCAAGGATCAGGTCTCTTGCAGTTTTTCCCCTTTTTGCAAGTTCTGATACATCCGAGGTATCAAGCCCTTCCATAGTTTGCTTGAGTTTTTCCAGAATCCCTCCGGCTTTGAGGACATGCCAGTAAGCCTCAGCAGTAACTGAAAACCCATTTGGGATCTTTACTCCCTTTGGAGTGAGTTCCCTATACATTTCCCCAAGAGATGCATTTTTCCCGCCCACAAGCGGAACATCTTCAATCGATGTCTCATCAAACCAGCGTATGTACTTACTTTTGTTTTCAGACATTTCCAAGTAATCCCCTTTAAAATTATTATCTTGAAATAACTATGAAATGTATCCAAGGTCTGATACATTACTTAGAACGTTTCCCCAGAGCATACAGGAGATTCTTGAATCAAGAACTCCATTGCAATTTATGCATCGATGACAGAAATGAATTTCCCTTATTCAACTTGTTCTAATCTAGAATCTATCAAATGTTAATATGACAGTTTAAAGGTTACATAATAGAGTAATCCAAGAAACAACTTAATAAAAAAGAAATAAAGTAGATTGCCGACAGTTCAGGAAAATCAATTCGGAAAAGGAACTTAGAGAATTATAAAATGGGACTTTTGCATCGAGCTAATAGGGAAGCCAGAAATTCGGAGTAATTAATCAAAACATTGAGTTAAAAAATGGATAAAAACTTGCTTCCTGCAAGTTATCTTTTCTTGTTTAATTGCAATTTTCGAAATATAATTTGTCCTGCAGCTTTCAATAGATTTCCTTGACTCTTCCAACCTGGCCATCCGTTAACTGTACTTTTATTCCATGCGGATGAGTTGAAGAGTTGGTTAAAATTCTTTTTACAACGCCCCGAGTAATTTTTCCGGTTTTTTGGTCTGTTTTTAAGACTATTCCGACACTCATCCCTTCTTTAACATTTGCTCTGACAGTACCGTTGTTCATGGCAGAAGGTAAATCTGGAGTTATATAAAGGTGTAGGTTTGAAAAAAACAACTTTGAATTTGGAAAAGTACAGCCTTACTGTTGTATTTTGGTCGTTCTTGTTCCGCTCGCGAAGCGAAGCGGCTTTTCTTAATGAAAAGAATAAAACAAGAAATAATACGGTATGTTAAAGCGCTCTTTGCCTTTGCCGATTCGATTGAATCAAATGTTACAGCGGCAAGAGAAAAAACCGAAAAACTAAGGCAGTCCATTCTTGCAAAGGCATTTTCCGGTCAACTTGTTGAGACAGAGGCTGAAATTGCAAAAAGAGAAGGTAGGGATTATGAGAAGGCAGAGGTTTTGCGTGAGAGAATAAAAGCAGAGAAAGGGAAAAAAGATAAGAAAAAATAACAGTGCTGTTTTTGAAGTTCAGTCTCTTTTTTTGTGTTAAGGGAAAGGCCGGCTGCCTGGCAGCCGGTGAGAGCATCGGTACCCAATATCAAAAATCATCAGTTCCTGATTTGAGTAAGAAAAATGCGTATATGTGGTTCTTAAAGTCACTATTAAAAATGAAAAAAAACCTCAAGTTTAAAAATCAAAAAGATTCTTTTGCTTTTTGTCTTCCTTCCTTAAATAGAAAATCCCAATAATCATCCATGTTTTGAAACGGAAATGAGTTCCCATCACAAAATAGAGGTCTCTTTCCTTCATGAAGTCATAGAATTTGTTTCTAATCTTTTCTTCTATGGATTTTGGATCTATGTCTGTCCGCATGACGTTTCTTGCAAGTTCGTTAAGTTCCCAGTCGAGCAGAATTATCTGGTGTCCGTTGCAGGCAGGATCGTTTTTGCATCTGAAATGATATCTTAATTCGACAGGCATTTTGACTTTTTCTCTTTTCTCTACCAGATAATCGCCCATCAAATTGAAATACTGCTGCTTGTCGTAGATTTCAGTGCTGTTTATTTCAATCTTTACGTCTAAAAGTTCAGGTTTTACTACTCCAAGACTTGCATTTTCTTCTTTTAATTTTTCAATTGAACTCACTTTTGACCGGAGTAAGTTTCTTAGCTCTTCATCCTCAATAGGAGAATGCAGGTTCTTGTAGCGGATTTGCTTTCTGCTTTCTCTTCTTTGATCGTTATCCGGTTCAGTCAGGACAACTTCTATCCGGTCTTTCTTCTTAAAATCGATTAACTTTTCACCATAGCTAAATTCGAAAGGATAAACTCTCCTGAATTCTCCTTTTTCGTTTATTCCGGCAACACATACAAGATAACCATGCTTTTTACTTTCTTCTGGTGTAGCCCTCACCAGAACTAAGATTTTCTCGGTTTCCTGTTTCAATCAGGAAAAGCCTCCAAAAAATAGAACAATAGTTTTACATGGCTTTTATGTGTTTTAGATATTTAAAACTTCCACATTTTCTTTCTGAACTATATTTCTTGCAATAACTCCACGATGGCACATGTTTACATCGGCTTCGAAACACATTAGAGCAGCACGGTGGCTTCTACTTAATTCGGTAATATTATCTAAAAGCTCGGAATTATCTTTTATTGTAGTTTTTTCGTAGTACTCAAAGAGTTTTTCGTAATCTTTGAGTGTGAGAAGGTCTTTTCTTTTTTCCCCTTCTATACCAAGTTCAGGAATGTGGAGGTATCGAATCTCCGAGTTTTCGAGATACTTTTTAAGGCTATTTTTTGTGAAATCGAATTTCATGCTGAAAGGGTTTTTCCTGACATCAACAAGAACATCTATGGCATTCTGAATTAAGATATTAAGGAAAAGGTCAATATCCCTTCCTTCGTAACCGATAGTGAAAAGGCCAGGATCATATTTTACATTTTTTTGAGAAGGAAGAAGTTTGCTTCTTATGGTATACTCAGGAAACTTTTGGTATACGTATTCCTTAATTTCTTCTTCTGAGTTGAGTTTTCTTACAACTCGATTTATTTTCAATGTTGCTTTCTGGTCAATTCTTTTCAAAGCTATTTTTCCTTTTTCGGTTAATTCAATTTTCTTTTCCTTTTCTATGATATAGCCCTCTTTTTGTAGCGTAGAGATATCAGTATAGCAAACGTTGGAAAAAGGTCCATAACGGTGAGGAAAAAAATGATAGAATTTCATTAATTTGTCTATTTTTTCTACATGGGATGACAAAAAAAGACTCTTCATTATCATGAACCTAGAAGACAAGTCCCTCTCGTGGAGTCTGTCTATAGTGTAAAGAAGAGCTCTTTGTTTATGATTTAGATTTTTCATTAAATTACCAGATATCTTGCTTGTTTATATTATAGAATTTTCATTTGATTTTTATATAACTTTTTGAATTAGAAAATTTTTGTAAATTTTGATTAGATGATTTTTTTAATTAATCAATTTATTAAATGTAATCCTAACAGAATTATAGATTTCTACGGTAACATTAAGTTTTAGGTCCAATAAGAATTCACATAGTTAAAGTATCAATTCCGAAAAGAAGAGAGCGAGAAGGGAGCTTTGGTCCTTCGAGATTCTGTTTAATTCTGATACTTGAATAAGTTTATTTTCTGTGGATTAGAGACAGATGTTTTTAGATTGCAAGAAGAGAAGGTCTGGATTATGAGACGACGGAGGTTTTGCTTGAGAGAACAAAAGCAGATAAAGGAATAGAGAGAAAAAATGATAATATTGCTGCTTTTTCGAATACAATTTTTTTTCTTCTTTATTTCTTCGGAAAAGCCGCCCGCTTCGCGGTCGTTGAGTATCCGGGGACCCAAAAAGCTATACACATCTGTGGTTCAAAAACTCAAAATCAAGTGTCTTCTAAATTCTGGTTGCTAGAGTTTTTAATGTATTAAAAATCCAGCCAGCAATTTTATGCTCAAAATCATGTCCATAATCATTTAACATACTGAATAATCATCCATTATATTGAATGACTGACGGATTTAGTAGGTTTTTGGGAGTAAAATCCTTGGATAGTTTCTTTTTCATCATGCCAGTTCGGTAAGTATAAATGAGCTTTCCCGCGAACTAGAGGTGTCTTGGTATCCAAAGTCGAAACTTAAAATACATTAAGATGCTCAAGAGTGACTTGTTTATCCACCTGAAAGAGCCTGCACTTCTTTACTGATTTTATTACTTAGCGAGTCAATTAAATTGCTTCACCCTTATATACAGAGATACCTTTATACAATTTATAATACCTTTTACATTCAATTCTTTTACATTCAATTTTCTACTCAACAATTATTCAACAATTACTCAACAATTATTCAACAATTACTCAACAATTATTCAATAACAGATGTACTCGATAACAATTGAGATTTGTCAGTGCAGCACCTAAAAGAGCTAAGAAAGGAATAGAGCGCAAAAAGGTTAAAAGGAGAGAGGAAGTAACGAGTCGAAGGACTTAAAACAGAAGGGAGAATAAAAAGAGCTGAATTTGAAAAAGATTTGATTTGAAAGAGAATTAAATAGGGCTAAAAGGACAACTAGAGATAACTTACGGAAAATTAGAAAATACTACAGACTATTCAAGAAAAATTTGCAAGGAAAGTTTAAGGGAATTCAAGGAAAATTAACGAGAATTAAGGCGCTTCCTGCTTAGATTCGGGTGAAAATATGGAAAAATACGATTATAGTGAACTTGGGCTGAAAGCCGGGCTTGAAATTCACCAGCAGCTGGATTCGAAGGAAAAGTTGTTCTGCAGGTGTCCGACCCTTATAAGAGATGTCAAGGAATCGGACTTCGAGTTTTTCAGGTATCTCAGGGCTACGGAAAGTGAGATGGGAGAAAAAGATAGGGCTGCAGTGGAGCAGACCAAGATCCGAAGAAAGTATATCTATAAGGCTTATGACACTACCTGCCTTATAGAAAATGATGAAGAGCCTCCAAGAGAACTCAATAAGGAAGCCCTGGACATTTCCCTCGGGATTGCAAAACTCTTCAACATGAAGCCTGTAGACCAGATGCATGTTATGAGGAAAATCGTGGTTGACGGCTCGAACACAAGCGGATTCCAGAGGACTGCTTTTCTTGCAAGTGACGGATATATCGAGACCTCTGACGGACGCTGTGGGATTGACAGTCTCTGCGTGGAAGAAGAAGCTGCCCAGAAAGTAGAAGAAATCGGAGACTCGATCATTTATTCCCTGGACAGGCTGGGAATTCCGCTTGTGGAGATCGCAACTGCCCCTGATATCAAATCTCCCGGTCAAGCAAGAGAAGTTGCCGAGCAGATAGGAATGTTCCTCAGGTCTACAGGGAAAGTAAAGAGAGGGCTTGGCACGATCAGGCAGGATGTAAACATCTCAATTGCCGAAGGCGCAAGAGTCGAAATAAAAGGTGTGCAGGCGCTTGATCTTATAGAAGACATCGTCCGCAGGGAAGTCGAAAGGCAGTTAAATCTTCTTTTTATCAGGCAGGAGCTTATGGAAAGAAAAGCTTTCGTCTGTGAAGAAATCTATGACATAACAGGGCTTTTCGTTGACACAAAATCCAAAGTCTTGCAAAAAGGCGTGAAAAAAGGCGCAGTTCTTGCAGCGCTTCTCAGGAAATTCGATGGACTTATAGGCAGAGAAGTGCAGCCAGGAAGGAGGCTCGGGACCGAATTTTCAGACAGGGCGAAGACTGCTGGTGTTGGAGGGATTTTCCACACTGATGAACTTCCGAATTACGGGATAACCGAAAAAGAAGTCAAAACTGTCAGAGACGCAATAGGTGCTTCTGCAGGCGATGCCGTAATAATGGTTGCGGACGAACCTGAGAAAGCAAGGCTCGCAATCGAGGCGGTCATTCAAAGGGCAAAAGAAGCCATAGAAGGAATTCCCGAAGAGACCCGAAAAGCCCTTCCCGATGGAAATACAGCCTATATGCGTCCCCTTCCTGGCGCTGCAAGGATGTACCCTGAAACCGATGTGCCTCAAATCGAAATCTCGCAGGAATATTTCGACTCAATTGAGACTCCAGAACTCCTTACTGAAAGGGCGAAACGTTTTGTCTCAGAAAACGGCCTGAATAAAGAGCTTGCTGAAAAAATAGCTTATTCAAAGTATCTTCCTCTCTTTGAGGAGCTGATCGAGACCTACAGGAAAGATTCAAACGTAAACTCAACCCTGATTGCCAGAACTCTTGTCGGGATCGTTCCGGAAATCCGGAGAAACGGGGTAGAGACCGAAAACCTTACGGATGAACATTTCAAAGGGCTTTTCGCAGCCATTTCAAATCAGGAAATTGCAAAAGAAGCCACCCAGGACCTTTTGGCCTCTCTTGCAAAAGAGCCTGAACTGAGTACATCGGAAGCGATTTCAAAGCTTGGGTTCAGTACTTTTGACCCTGAAGAAGTCGAAAAATTCATCAAGAAAACCGTCAGGGACAGAGGAGACTTTATTAAGGAAAAAGGTCCGACAGCTCTTGGTCCCCTCATGGGCATTGTTATGAAGGAATACAGGGGCATGGTTGATGGAAAAATCCTTAGTCAAATGTTGAAAAAAGAACTGGATAGCTTCATTAATCAGGGGTAATCCCCGTTTTTCAATTTATCCTTTACTCTCCATTATTTATTCTTTGTTTTTTCTATTGTTATTCTTTATTTATTCTTTATTTACTCTTCTTTTATTCTTCACTGACTTTTCTTTTATTCTTCACTTACTCTTCTTTTACTCTTCCTTTACTCTTCCTTTATTCTCAATTTTCTTTTTTATTCATTATCTTCTTAAGAAATACTTTTACTTCTTCTCATATCTGTATTCCTCCTTCAAGAATGTTTCAGATCAGATAGCATAAAAGGACAGATTCTTATCTCTGAAATACAAAAATTCTCATTCCAGAATGACAGAAACTTCCATTTGTGAAGGAAAGAAGATAACTTTTTATATTAATTAAGACATTTATATTAGTGGTAGTTGTGGGTAAGATTTTGGTAAATAGGAGATGATAAGTGGCGTAATGACCCACAAGAAGGTTGCAAGATAATAATATCAGGAGAAGATCCCCGTGAAAATACTACTTGTAGATGATGACCCTTTATTTTTGGAGCTATCAAAGACCTTCTTAGAAGTCTTCCATGATATAACTTCGGACACTGTAAATTCTGCAAGGGAAGCCCTTCAAAGGCTGGAAAATTACTCGTATGACGTGGTAGTCTCAGATTATGATATGCCTTTGATGGACGGCATCACGTTCTTGAAAACTATTCGTGACAAAAGGATTGACACACCCTTTATCCTGTTCACAGGTGTGGGTAGAGACGAACTTATGCATCAGGCAATCGAGAATGGTGCAGACTCCTTTATTCAGAAAATAGGGGACCCAAAAACCCAGTTTTCTGAACTGTCCAAAAGAATCTGGCAGACTGTCAGTAGTAACACAGGCTACTAAAAAACAAAGTAAGAACTAACCCTGCGTTAGTTCTCAACCAGATTAAAATTATTTATGCCTGTCAATAGCTGTTGCTAAACTGATTTTCAGACCTTTTTTTCTTTAAAGACTTTTAAAAGTATAAAGTCTAATATGCTGTACTTTGTTTAACCTTAATAGACGTTATTTAGTCTTAATTGTCTTTTCTTAATCTAGAATTTCTCTATTCATTTACATATGTCTTTGTTGTCGTGTATTCGACTAAAAGCAGACTCTCTAGCAGGTCAGAAAAAAAACCTTCTGTAACAAAAGATTTCTGGAATATTTCTGTAACAAAAGATTTCTGGAATATATTTATTTCCTTGTATATTCATGCTTTATAGGGGTTTTATGGTTCAGGAATACAAGTTGTTTATAGGGGGAGAATTTAAAGACTCGTCAACCGGAGAGACTTTTGAAGATATAAATCCGGCTACTCTTGAAAGCCTGGCAGCAATACAGGTAGCTGGAACCGAGGACGTGGACAGGGCAGTTGAGGCTGCTGAAGCAGGGTTCAGGCTCTGGAGCGAAATCCCGGCTGCAAAAAGAGCTGAGGTACTCTTCAAGGCAGCCAGAATTTTACAGGAAAGGAAAGAAGAACTTGCTGTCCTTATGACAAAAGAGATGGGAAAAGTACTCCCTGAGACAAGGGGAGATGTACAGGAAGCCATTGATATCACAAATTATGCCGCAGGGGAAGGAAGGCGGATGCTTGGGGAGACAACGACTTCCGAACTAAAGGAAAAGTTCTGCATGACCGTACTCAGGCCGATAGGAGTAGTCGGCTTAATAACGCCCTGGAACTTTCCGATTGCCATTCCTTCATGGAAGATTATGCCAGCTCTTGTAGCTGGAAATGCAATTGTTTTCAAGCCTGCAAGTGATACACCTCTACTTGCTTTCAAGCTAATAGAGGTGCTTAGTGAAGCAGGGTTGCCTCCCGGAGTAATAAATCTGGTAACAGGACCCGGAGGAACTGTTGGGAAGGCTGTAGTCCGGCACCCTCGCATAAAGGCTATTTCCTTTACAGGCAGCCTTGATACCGGAAAATGGGTAATGGAAGAGTGTTCAAAAACCATGAAAAGAGTCTCTCTGGAACTCGGAGGTAAAAACCCGGTAATTGTTATGGACGATGCCGACCTTGAATTGGCTCTTGAGGGTGTGTTATGGGGAGCTTTCGGAACTACAGGACAGCGCTGTACTGCTACGAGCAGACTGATTCTGCATGAGATGATAAAAGACGAATTCATAAAAAGGCTGCTTGCAAAAGTAAAATCTCTCAGGATAGGTGACGGGCTCTTACCTGAGACAGATATCGGACCTGTAATCAACAAAGCGCAGCTTGAGAAGACCGAGAGATACGTGAAAATAGGAAAAGAAGAAGGAGCAACTCTTCTTTACGGAGGTAACAGAACTGATCCCGGGCTTCCAGGTTATTTCTTCGAACCTACATTATTTACGGACGTTAGACCAGACATGAGGATTGCACAGGAAGAGATTTTCGGGCCAGTACTCGGGATCTTCACGGTTTCAGATCTTGAAGAGGCAATCGAACTTGCCAATAGTACCAAGTACGGACTTTCTTCGGCAATCTATACAAGAAGTGTAGGAAACGCTTTCAGGGCAATTGAAAAAATCGAAGCAGGAATCACATATGTTAATGCTCCCACAATAGGGGCTGAAGTCCATCTCCCCTTTGGAGGCGTTAAAGGGACAGGAAACGGTTTTCGAGAAGCCGGTACCGAGGCCATCAAGGAATTTTCCGAGGTAAAAGCCGTGTATATAGACTACAGCGGCAGATTGCAAAAAGCTCAGATTGATTCAGCGGAGTAAAATTTATAGAAGTAAGGTTCGAGAGCGTAAATAAGCTGAGGAGGAATACATTCTGGCTCAGAAGAAAACCGAAGAATTTGAAACGACGCAGGGAGCGAAAAAGCCGGGAAAAAACAAAGAGACAGAAGCTGGGCAGTATCTTGATTTTTTTGAACATGAAATAGGAATGTTTAATATCGTCGGTCCGAAAGCCAGGGAAATTATCGGGCAGGACTGCAATGTAATACCTGCCTGTGCAGCCCGCCCTTATCCTCTGGTTGTAGACCGCGCAAAGGGTTCCGTAATCAGGGATGTTGATGGGAGAGAGTACATTGACCTGGTTGCAGGAATTGCTGTTATGAACGCAGGCTACTCCAACCCTGAAGTTAAAGCTGCAATCTCATCTCAACTTGAAAAAGTGACTCACTGCGCATATGGAGATTTTTTTGCTGAACCACCTGTGAAGCTTGCGAAGAAGTTAGAAGAGCTTTCAGGCTATTCAAAAGTGTTTTACTGCAATAGCGGGACTGAAGCCGTGGAGGCTGCAATCAAACTTGCCGTCTGGAAAACAAAACGGCAGGGCCTGATCTCCTTTTATAACTCCTTTCATGGTCGGACTCTTGGCTCTCTTTCTCTTACCTGCTCAAAAGCCAGGCAAAAGGAACATTTTCCTGCTATCCGCACAGCTCATTCTCACTATGCTTACTGTTACCGTTGTCCCTTTAAACTGGAGTATCCATCCTGCGGGATTGAGTGTGCAAAAGAGCTTGAAAACCTCATTTTCAGACGAGAACTGAGCCCGAAGGATACAGCTGCCGTTTTCGTAGAACCTGTACAGGGAGAAGGTGGGTATATTGTTCCTCCGCCTGAATTCCATAGGGAAATAAGGCAGATCTGTACCGATAACGATGTCCTCCTTGTAGCTGATGAAGTCCAGACAGGCTGCTTCAGAACAGGCCCTTTTCTTGCAATGGAAAATTTTGGGGTCAGAACTGAAATCTCGTGCCTTGCAAAAGCCCTTGGAGGAGGACTTCCAATGGGGGCAATGCTTGCAGACCGCAAGCTTATGGACTGGCCCCAGGGAGTCCATTCAAATACCTTTGGAGGAAATCTTCTTGCTTCAGCGGCGTCACTTGCATCCCTTAAGTTTCTGGAGAAGGAAAATATAAAGAATAGGGCAAAGGAGCTTGGTTTCAAGATGAAACAACTGCTTGGGGAGCTTCAGGAAAACTTTCCATTCATTGGGGACGTACGTGGCCTCGGTATGATGGTCGGAGTCGAGATTGTGAAACCCGATAAATCAATAGACCCTATACGAAGGGATAGAATTCTCAGGGAAGCTTTCAAAGAAGGAATTCTGCTTCTTCCCTGTGGAGATTCCGTAATTCGTTTCTCTCCACCACTGGTTATTACAGATGAAGAACTTGACTCTGGACTCGAGAAGTTCCAAAAGGCTCTGAATAAAGCAGGCACTTAAGCTTTAGAAAAAAGAACGAAACTAAGAGTTTCCGAACATGAGTAAAAAGCGAAATAATTTCTTAAATGAGTTTTCAGTCTTCAAGAATAAGTCAAATGTTAATTCAATATTCTTCTGTCTAAAAATCAGATAAAAATTGTAAAGTTTTTATGTAAAAATACCATATATAGTAATATGGAGTATAAGAAAAATGATATGTTTGAGAACGATAGTTTCGCTTTGATCATTTTCATTACTGCTATTGCAATAGCAGTAAGTCTCTTAGGGATAATTATCTGTATCAAGGTAACTCATCTCTAAAACTGGTAAAAAGCCTAAAACTGGTAAAAAGCCTAAAACTGGTAAAAAGCCTAAAACTGGTAAAAAGCCTAAAACTGGTAAAAAGCCTAAAACTGGTAATGAAGACTGTCTTTTTCATTAAATAATTAAACGGTCTTCCCAAATATAAAAATAAAAAAAGAGAAAATATATTTTTCCCTATCATTTCAGTTCTTTCTTTATTCCCTGTCTTTTTCAACTTCATTCAGCCTATCTTCAGTCTGCCTGAGCGTTAAAAGCCTGCTTGAAAGAGGAGCCATAGGAAGGTGGTCTGCGCTAAGGAAACAGACCCTTGACTCTGTCAGCATTCTTCCAGGCAGGTCAGGAAAGATCTCAAGCCCTTTTCCTACAGGTATTCTTGAGCTTTCGAGTACGGATTCCAAATGACCGGCAGATTTGATTCCGGTAAATGAGCTGGAAACAAGCCTTGGAAGAGTTTCCTGACTCAAGCGGAGGTGATCAGAAGAAGAAAGTCCAAGATCTCTGTCAGACGAAAGACGTTTATTGAAATCAGGCATAAGCCCCCTGAACTGGTCAAGGACTGGATTTGAAAAAGAAACCGATTCGTAAGTAGGAGTGAGATTTCCGGCAAGGGCCTTATTGCGGTCTGCACGGTCAGTTAAGTGAGAAGGTAAAGCTGAATTTTCGGGTTTACTGTCATTCATAGCAGTAAGGATTGTCACGATGGTATATCAATTATACGAGGGCTTTTTCATACGAGGGTTTTTCCTATTTTCTTCACTGTAATCAAAAATTCCGATGATTTTGAATAAGTGCCTTATTCTATATAAGCGCCTTATTCTATTACACCTATTTTGTTGTATTTCTCACTGTAGTGACCCTATAGAGTTTATCCTTTTGAATAGTCAGGACCTTGAACTTGACTCGCTTTTAATAAGCAAATCAACAATCTCGTTAAGTCCCATCTCTTCCGCAATATCCAGAGCAGTATTGCAATTTTCATCCTGAATATTAAAATCGGCACCATTTTTAATAAGCAAATCAACAATGTCCGTACGCCCTGCTTGCACCGACAACATCAAAGCGGTAAGCCCGTTTTCTTCTTGAATATTAAGATTGGCACCACTTTCAAGAAGCAGGTCTACAATGTCCCTGTACCCTCTATCTGCTGCATAAATCAAGGCTGTATTGCCGTTTTTGTCCTGAACGTCAAGATCGGCCCCTGCATTAACCAGTAACTCAGCAATACTTTTATGTCCGATCTTTGTTGCAGCAATCAAAGCAGTATTAAGGTTTTTGTCCTGAAGATTAACGTCTGCTCCAGCTTTAATTAGCAGTTCAAAAATATCCTTTTGTCCCCTATCTGCAGCAGAAATCAAAGCAGTTTCACCGTTCCTGTCCTGAATATCAGGATCGGCTCCACCTTCAAGAAGAAGATCAACAATGCTCCTGTATCCTACTTTTACCGCAAACTTCAAAGCAGTCTCGCAGTTTCCGTCCTGAATATTAAGGTCGGCACCGCTTTTAATTAGCAACTCAACAATATCCCCACGTTCGATTTTTACCGCAGAAACTAAAGCAGTGTCCCCGTTTTCATCTTGAATATTAAGATCAGCGTCGCCTTTAATAAGCACTTCTACAACGTCTCTGTATCCTTTATTGACCGCATAATTTAAAGCAGTTTTACCGTATGTGTCCTGCGAGTTAATGTCAACTTTATCACTATTCAGAAGTTTCTCTACGTTTTTTACCTGCCCTAACTTAGAAGCCTCGAAAAGGTTCTGATTTTTATCTTTACCAAATAAATTAGATATAAAGTCCATCAATATTTTCTCCTGAAATATCGAATGTTTTATGTTGACCGGATTCTAGATATCCTGGGATTTTCTATTCGCATGGAACCAAAAATACAATTATTATTTAGAGAAAATATAATTTTAACTCGAAGAAAATATAAGTTTTATCACTCAGCACCACGAATTATATTAATATATATTGACTCAGGTTATCAATTCTTCCTTTCAAAAGCTTTTTTAATATTTTCTCTGGCTGGCCTGTCAAACTCCTCAGAGGCATTTGT
The DNA here is from genome assembly GCF_000970305.1 of Methanosarcina barkeri 3. Classification (GTDB taxonomy): domain Archaea; phylum Halobacteriota; class Methanosarcinia; order Methanosarcinales; family Methanosarcinaceae; genus Methanosarcina; species Methanosarcina barkeri_A. Next base: position 1,507,476 of record NZ_CP009517.1, on the reverse strand, counting down.
CATTTTTGTTGTTTTCGGTCTCGAGTCTAGTGTTATATGGATCTAGAATTATATTCTAAAATATTACGTAACTACCAGCAATAGAAAAGTGTGAGACAACGAAAAAAGAGTATAACTTTTCTGTTTTTTCTTTATGTTTTTTCTGTTTTTTCTGTTTTTTCTTTATGTTTTTTCTGTTTTTTCTGTTTTTTATGCTTTTTCTTTATGCTTTTTCTTTATGCTTTTTCTTTATGCTTTTTCTTTCCGTCTTTCCGGGATTGTAATATTTGGCAAAGCTTTTCCCTTTTCAAGTATAATCCTTTTTTGATACATCTGCCCTAAGGTGAGAAGCAGAACAAAAGATTATATGTGGCATGCAAGATTCTTCAGTTTTTTTCTCTAAAATGAGACTTTCAAATTCTATCCTGTCGCATGAGATGTCCGCGGCAAAGGCATTATTGTTAGTCACGGCAAAGAATTTGAACCTCTCTATTTTATATGAAAATGATAATATCCCAAACAGTTTCAAGTTTAGAAAGCTCTTGCGTTGAAAATTCAAATATTAAACAGGCTGAAGAGGCCCATTTATCAGGCGTATAATTTAATTGAAAGATTTATATATTAAAAAACTCAAGAAATACCAGTAATTCAAGGAATAGGGAAATTCATCGCAACACTTATACATGTCTTATGACATTTACTCGCAGGTTCAGATGATGAAAGCAGTACTAGGCTTAGAAGACGGAACAGTTATTAGGGGCACCGGTTTTGGTGCCGAAGGCACAGCTTGCGGCGAACTTGTTTTTACCACTCAATTCACGGGATATGAGGAGGCTCTAACAGATCCTTCTTACAAGGGTCAGATTTTAATGTTTACTTATCCCCTTATCGGAAACTACGGTGTCAGCGGGGAGCGCGTCCAGTCCGATAATATGCATGCGGAAGGGCTTGTTGTAAGGGAGGCCTGCAAAAAACCTTACCATTATAAGTCATCCCGTTCTATCCACAAATTCTTAGAGGATGAAGGAAAGCCAGGAATTGAAGGTGTGGACACTCGTATGCTCACTATCAGGGCAAGGGAGCGCGGAACCATGAGGGCTGCCCTTATCACAGGCAGCGACGACGGAGAAGAGGCTGTTGATGTAGCAAGGAACTCTCCACAGCTCACTGATGAAGAGCTGATCTCCCTTGTAACCTGTAAAGAGCCGTATTTCATTCCCGGAGCAGAAGGCGCCTGGAAAGGCGGCAGCAAACGCAAACATGCGGTTATAGTTGACCTTGGGATTAAGCGCAATATCATAAACAACCTTCACAAACGGGGAATTGACCTTACTCTGGTTCCTGCAACTGCAAAACCCTCGGAAATTGCAGGTTACGAACCTGATCTTCTTTTTATCTCAAACGGGCCAGGAGACCCGGAAAAAGCAACGGATGCAATCAATGCCGTAAAGGCTTTTGCAGGCACGATTCCAGTTTGCGGAATCTGTTTCGGGCACCAGATTATTTCCCTTGCTATGGGAGCAAAAACCTATAAGTTGAAATTCGGGCACAGGGGTGGAAACCAGCCAGTAAAGGACCTGATTGAAAACAAGATCTTCATAACCTCCCAGAACCATGGGTATGCAGTCGATGCTGACTCCCTTGACGGCACAGGGCTCTATGTAAAATACCTGAACGCAAATGACAGGACAGTAGAAGGGGTTTCCCACAAAGATCTGGATATTTTCAGTGTACAGTTCCATCCCGAAGCCCAGGCAGGGCCGATGGATACCGAGGAAACGTTCTTTGGCAAGGTTGTAAAGGTCCTCGGAGGTGAGGTTTAATGCCAAAACGCGAGGACATAAAGAAGGTTTTGCTTATAGGCTCAGGGCCAATAACTATAGGGCAGGCTGCGGAATTCGACTTTTCAGGCAGCCAGGCATGCAGGTCCTTAAAAGAAGAAGGGGTAAAGGTCGTTCTTGTAAACTCAAACCCTGCAACTATAATGACCGATCCTGAAATGGCTGATTCGGTCTATATCGAGCCTCTTGATGCCAAGATAATAGAAAAAATTATTGAAAAAGAGCGCCCTGACGGGATTATTGCAGGCATTGGGGGGCAGACAGGCCTTAATATTACCAGTGAACTTGCAGAAAATGGTGTGTTCGAAAAATACGGAGTCGAGATCCTGGGGACTCCTGTTGAAGCTATTAAAAACACTGAAGACAGGGAACTCTTCAAAGAGACGATGATCAGGATAGGGGAAAAAGTTCCCTTAAGCCGTGCAGTTAATTCTTTAAAAGAAGCTGAAGACGTTGTCGGAGAACTCGGGCTTCCTCTAATTGTCCGTCCGGCTTACACTCTCGGTGGTGCAGGAGGCGGAATTGCCCGCACAAAAGAAGAGCTGCTCGAAATCACTGAACGTGGGCTCAGGCGCAGTCGTATCAACCAGGTACTCATAGAAGAAAGTGTGCTTGGCTGGGCAGAGGTCGAATATGAGGTCATGAGAGATGCAAACGATACCTGTATCGTGATCTGTAACATGGAAAATATCGACCCTATGGGCGTGCACACCGGAGAATCGGCAGTTGTTGCTCCTTCCCAGACCTTAAGCGATGCAGAGCACCAGATGCTCAGGAGTGCCTCAATCAAGATTATCCGCGCCCTGAAGATCGAAGGTGGGTGCAATATTCAGTACGCCTTGAAAGAAGGCGATTATCGCATTGTCGAGGTAAATCCAAGGGTTTCAAGGTCATCAGCCCTTGCATCAAAGGCTACGGGTTACCCGATTGCCCGTGTAACTGCAAAGATCGCAATTGGAATGGCACTTGATGAGATTATAAATAATGTTACCAAGAGCACTCCTGCCTCTTTTGAACCTGCTCTGGACTATGTAATTACCAAAATTCCCAGGTGGCCTTTTGACAAATTCACAACTGCAGACAAAACCCTGACCACAGCCATGAAAAGTACGGGAGAAGTCATGGCTATTGGCAGGACTGTTGAAGAATCTCTGCTAAAGGCTTTCAAGTCCCTGGATATCGATAGCCAGTTAGGAATAAAACAATGGGAAGAACCTGAAATTAAAACTCTCCTGAAGACTCCTACAAGCGAACGCCTTTTTGTGCTCTTCCATGCGCTTGAGAGGGGCATGTCGGTAAAGGAAATTGCCGAGCTTTCGAGCATCAATCCCTTCTTCATCTCAAAGATGAAAAAGATCGTTGAGATGGAAAAGCGAATCAGGGCAGAAGAACTTACCCCTGAACTCCTGCGTGAAGCAAAAAGGATGGGCTTCCCGGACACCCGCCTTGCCGAACTGACTGGAAAAACCAGCCAGGAGATAAGTGATCTCAGACATGCTGCCGGTCTTGTGGCCACTTTCAAGATGGTAGATACCTGTGCAGCCGAATTTGAAGCGGCTACTCCTTATTACTATTCTACTTACGAAGATGACTGCGAGACAAACTCCACAGATAAGAAGAAGATTCTTATTCTTGGAGCAGGCCCGATAAGGATTGGACAGGGAATCGAGTTTGACTACTGTACTGTGCATGCAGTTACTGCGCTTCGGGAAGAAGGCATAGAGACTCATATCATTAATAACAACCCCGAAACCGTATCTACGGACTTTGATACCTCAGACAAGCTCTTTTTTGAACCTCTTACCCTTGAGTATGTGATGAACGTAATCGAGCGCGAGAGGCCTGATGGAGTCCTTGTGCAGTTCGGAGGACAGACGTCAGTGAACCTTGCAATTCCCCTCAAGCAGGAATTGAAGCGCAGGACCGACCTTAATACCGTGATTCTGGGCACGGACCCTGACGACATGGACCTTGCCGAAGATAGGGAAAAGTTCTATCTCCTTATGCAGGAGCTTGGTGTTCCACAGCCTGAAGGCGGATATGCAACTTCCCATAAGGAAGCAATCGAGGTTGCAAAGAGAATCGGTTTCCCTGTACTTGTGCGTCCTTCCTACGTACTTGGCGGGCGGGCAATGGAAATCGTATACGATGAAATCGACCTTGAACGCTATATGAAAGAGGCAGTCAGGGTCTCTCACGAACACCCGATACTGATTGATGATTTCCTTGAGGCAGCCTCTGAAATCGATGTGGATGCGGTCTGCGACCAGAAAGACGTACTGATCGGTGCAATAATGGAACACATCGAGGAAGCAGGTGTTCACTCCGGAGACTCGGCCTGTGTAATTCCACCTCAATCTCTCTCGCCTGAGGTTCTTGACCAGGTAAGGGATTATACCCGCAAGATAGCTCTTGCCCTCAGGGTCAAGGGTTTGATTAACATACAGATGGCAGAAAAAGATGGGAAGGTCTATGTGCTTGAAGCAAACCCACGTTCAAGCAGGACAATTCCTTTTGTATCAAAAGCCGTTGGAATCCCGCTTGCAAAGATTGCAGCCAAGGTAATTGCAGGACACAGCTTAAAGAGCCTGGGCTACACGGACGAGCCAAAACCCAACCATGTCTCGATTAAGGAAGTCCTCCTACCTTTCGATAAATTGCCAGGTGCAGACCCTGTCCTCGGTCCTGAGATGAAAAGCACTGGCGAGGTCATGGGTGTTGACTACGACTTCGGGAGGGCATACTATAAGGCAGAGCTTGCAGCCGACAACGTCTTACCTCTTACAGGAAAAGTCTTCCTTTCCATAAGGAATGCAGACAAAACCGAACTTGTAGACGTTGCAAAGAAACTTCAGGCAGCAGGCCTCGAACTTATGGGCACGCAGGGCACTGTAAACTATCTTGCACAGCACGGGGTCTTCATGGATGTAGTGAAAAAGGTCCATGACGGAAGCCCGAATGTGATAGATATGATGCGCAGGGACGAAGTTGACCTTATAATCAATACCCCGACAAGCAAACAGTCTCGCAGGGACGGTTCAAGGATCAGGCGGGCAGCTGTTGATTTCAAGGTCCCGTACATTACCACATTGCAGGCAGCAATAGCCGCAGCTGCTGCCATAGAGACTATGAAGAAGGGAGAGGAACTTACGATCAAGTCCATCAACGAGTACCACAAAGAGATGGAAAAGTAAGTTGAAGTAACGAAAAAAGCTGTCAGCAGGTAACTCTTTAAGATTACCTGTTGAAGAGTAAGAGTACTGCTTAATAAAAAACGTCGGCCAACGGGAAATTTACGTGTAAATCACAGTCGGCAGGGTGGCTTTTACATCCTCCGACAAAACATGATTAGTTTTTGAATCTACCTGCTGCTGGCTGTCAAATACAGGAATTAAATGCCCTGCTACCAAAATTATTAAACTTATTAACCTTATTTACCCTACTGAATTTACTGATCCGTTAACATGCAAATCTGTAACATGTCACTTATTATTCCAAATCAATCTGTTAGGGAATCAATCTTATTAATTAATTAATTAATTAATCTTATTAACGAATCAGTCCACTTGATGAATCAATTTATTAACGAATCAGTTCACTTGATGAATCAGTTTATTAACGAATCAATCTATTTAACGAATCAATCTATTTAACGAATCAATCTATTTAACGAACCGTCTATTTAACAAACCAGTTTATTAACGAATGAATCCACAATGTATCAATTCATTAGCATGTCACTGGATTGACATGTCAATCATTTTGATTCTTATCACATCATATATCCATTAAGCAAGGGGTAGTAAAAAGCATGGCAAAGAAAGTTGCACTTGCATATTCAGGAGGGCTTGACACCTCAGTGTGCATTCCCATCCTCAAGGAAAAGTACGGATACGACGAAGTAGTTACAATTTCAGTCGATGTCGGCCAGCCTGAAGAGGAAATCAAGAGGGCAGACGCAAAAGCCAACAAGATCAGCAACAAGCATTACACGATCGATGCAAAGGAAGAATTCGTTAAAGATTACGTCTTCCCCCTGATCAAAGCCAACGGAAGCTACGAAGGCTATGTAATGGGAACCTCAATTGCCCGCCCGTTGATTGCGAAAAAAGTGGTTGAGGCTGCCAAAAAAGAAGGAGCAGTTGCCCTTGCCCACGGCTGCACAGGAAAAGGCAATGACCAGCTCCGTTTCGAAGCCGTTTTCCGCCAGACCGACCTCGATGTTATTGCCCCGATGCGTGAAATGAACCTGACCCGCGAATGGGAAATCGATTACGCAAAAGAGCATGGAATCCCGGTCGAAGTTACAAAGTCCAAGCCCTGGAGCGTTGACGAAAACATCTGGAGCCGCAGCATCGAAGGCGGCAGGCTTGAGGACCCTTCCTTTGTCCCGCCCGAAGAGATCTACGAGTGGACAACCTCGCCTGAAAAAGCTCCTGACCAGCCCAGGATTGTTGACATCGGCTTTGAAGCCGGAGTCCCTGTCTCCCTTGACGGCGAAAAGCTCGGCGGCTACGCCCTTGTGAAGAAAATGAATGAAATCGCAGGCGAAAACGGAGTCGGCAGGACCGACATGATTGAAGACCGTGTGCTTGGCTTAAAAGCCCGTGAGAACTACGAGCACCCGGCTGCAACCGTTCTCCTGGCAGCCCACGCCGACCTCGAGAAACTCGTCCTGACCCGCAGCGAACTCAAGTTCAAGAAGATCGTGGACGACCAGTGGTCCGAACTTGCCTATTACGGTCTTGTGGACGAGCCGCTTTATGCCGACCTGAACGCCTTTATCGACAAGTCCCAGGAAAGGGTTACAGGCACAGTGAAAGTGAAGCTCTACAAAGGCGCCCTCACGATCCTTGCCCGCAGCTCACCGAATGCGCTCTATTCCGAGGACCTGGTTTCTTTTGACAGCCAGACCATTGACCAGAAGGATGCAGAAGGGTTTGCGAAGTATCACGGGTTCCAGGCTAGGATGTACAGGAAGGTTATGGATAAGCAGTGAATTTGTAATTTTTATTTTTCTTTTCCTGCCTGTTTTTTCAGTAGGCAGGGAAATTATTCTCTTTTTTGACTTATTTCTGGCTACTTGTGGAGTTTCAATTATTTCCTATTTCGTAGTTCCAGAGTAATTAATGGATTTAGCTTTTTCAGAGTGCAGTAGTAGCTGTCTTAAACCGTTATTGTCACCGTGCGTAGCACGGGCCTTTCTTTTTAAACATAAATAAAAAATTACATATATCCTTGTTTCGTATGATATTGAGATTCAACAGATTATTTTGGAGATTAGAAAGTATGGACTTAAGTTTCATTCAAGATATTTCTTTAGGATTATTTGTCAATGGGCTTTCATACTTAATTGGATACTCAAGTGAAAAAATCAATGGATTCTTATTTGAAAAAGAAGAAGTTGTAAACTCAATAATTAAGGAGACTAGTTTTGAATCAATTCTTGAAGAAATAATAAGTGAAGAAGAAATTGGGAAAATAAAGAGAGATGATATTTACAGATTTCTAAAATCTCCTGAAGTTGAATCAATTGTAAGGCAAATATATGCAGTTAAGATGTATCCATTGGAAACTTGCATTATAGAAAAGAACGTGAGTTTTGAAGATATTAAAAAAGAATTCAATTTACTTTTCTCACAATACATTGGAACTAATGAGAAAAATGATTCTAAAATAGCCTCAAAAATTTTTACAGTATTAATAACGGGATGTGAAATAACACTCGATAAGGCTATAAATATGGGTGAACTGTCAGCTCACGAAGCTAAATCAAAATACAGATTCAAAATACTTACCGATCAACTAGATACTGTAAACAAAAACATAGAATTTCTTTCAGGAAGGCATCAACCAAGTACACGTGAGATACATAGGTTTATAGAAAAATACTGTGAGGTTATAAAGAAACGTTTTGAGATAATTAGGTCTGAAAGTTATACTAATATAAGACCCTTCATTGATGATATTTACGTATGTCCAAATTTCCTATTAAAAAAAGAAATGAGATCAGATTCCGAAAGTGATGAATCTTTAGATCTGACATCAAAATATTACAATTACCAAGGGTTAATTAATATAGATCAACTTCTACCTAATTTATATCGCGTAGTTCTTTTGGGCGATCCAGGAGCAGGAAAAAGCACTTTCGCACAGAAAATTAGTTATGATATTGTAACTAAAAGTTTAGAGAAAGTTTGTCCAGGGAATTGTGATGTACCTATCATTGTTACTCTTCGGGAGTATCAAATAGAAAATTCTCAGAATGGAGTTTCAATACTAGACTTTATAAAAAAAGAAGCTCACTCTTACTATCAACTTATAAATGTCCCAAATTGCACTTTTGAATATCTTCTTTTAAATGGTCATGCGTTGCTTATTTTTGATGGGCTTGATGAGCTTCTTGATACAAGGCATAGAGCAAGAATTATAGATGAAATTGAATCTTTTTGTACAATTTATCCTTCAGTCCCCGTTCTTGTAACATCTCGTAAAGTTGGATATGAGCAGGTTCCCCTTCGGGATGATATGTTCCAAAAAATTGAGTTAGCTCCTTTTGACAACAAACAGGTCGAAGAGTATGTAAATAAATGGTTTTCCTTGGATCCCGATTTAACGCTTACTGAAAAAGAGAAAAAGGTAGAATCATTCCTGAGAGAAAGCAGAATTGTCTCAGATATTCGTTCAAATTCTCTAATGTTATCATTAATGTGTAGCATTTACAGAGAAGAGAACTATATTCCAGCAAACAGACCTGAAGTTTATAAAAAATGTTCTGAAATGCTTTTTGAAAAATGGGATAAAACTCGAGGAATTTCACCTTCTATTTTAATATCTAGAACAAGAATCAAACCTCTCGTGTCATATTTAGCTTATACAATGTTTACGAATGAATCATTGCAAAAAGGCATGATCGAAGATAAATTGATAGATAAAACAAAAGAATATCTGTTAGACAAATTGTATGAAAATGAGTACGAAGCTGAAGAAGCTGCTAAGGACTTCATTAGTTTTTGTAGAGGTAGAGCTTGGATTCTTACTGACACTGGTACAACAAAAAGAGGAGAAAATATTTATCAATTTACTCACCGAACTTTTTTAGAGTATTTCACAGCAGATTGGATAGTTAGAAAATATGATGATAAATTATGTGAAGTTTTGTTGCCAAAGATTTGTAAGGGAGAATGGGATAACGTTGCACAATTAGCTTTTCAAGTAAGGTATGAAAAATCAGAAGATGGTGACAAATTATTTATAGATTTACTACAAGAGTTTGACAAAGTTGAGACCAGAGAGAAGTTTAATTTGGTTTCTTTTGCTTCAAGATGTTTAGGATTCATTGTTCCAAACCCCAAAATTACTAGAGAAATCATCACTGTTTGTTTTAACTTTTCAATTGATTTTGGAATTGAACTTCTCGAAGAAGAGAAAGCGATAGCAAATATAGATAAAAAGATTACTAAAGTAAAAGAAGTTATTAGTCCGATGGAGCTCATTTACAATATAGAAAATTCAATGATTGACAATAGAAAAGTCATTGGAGATACTATAGAAAATTTGCTAGTAAACAATATATGTGAAGGTACTAAAAATAAATCGATTTTGTCGCTCGAGATCTGCCTAAACCTTGAAAAAAACTTTTTCTTTTTTTCTAAAGATAATACATTCAGGAAAAACAATCCAGATTTCTGGGATAACTTAAAAAACAGAACATTAGAAAGGTGTTCTGATAGCACCAAAGAACTCATTAAGGAGGAATTAGGTTTTGGAATTGAATTTTATCGCATGAATAAAATATCCATAGAGGACATTGTGAATATTTATGGATTTAGATCTTTGTTTTATGATTATAAATTTACAATGTTGCCAAGAATGACATTTTCTGGAATTTTCTCTATGTCATTCGGCGAGTTGATTAGACACTCTTCCATTGATATTAAGGAGCTAGGGGAAATAGGAAGATTAGCATTATTACAACCTGTGCATTGCTTAGAATTAAATCATAGCTTTGCGATTAGGCGCATGAAATTTGAATTAAAAAGGTCAATGAGGCTAAAAGAAAGAAGAGTAATTGATAGACCATATAATATTCCTATGCGAATATATAAAAAATTTCCTAAAGATATCTCATTAAGACAAATATATGATTCATTATTTGGTACTTTTGTTATTTTAGCATATTTTTTTGAAATTTTAATGGAAAGTCATTCTAAAGAAGAAGATGCTGAACTTGAAAGTTATATCACAGGAGCTTTCAATATTTTTGGCTCACTAAAAGTAATTTACCTGACTCGATTAGGTAGGTGTACTTTAAAAGAATTAAATATCGAACTGAATACAATGGAGTTTACACATGAACAAAGAATATATATCGAAAAATGGGCAGCAAATGAGATTCATTTAGTAAAAAAATGTTCTCAAGAAATATTACTCCAATAAAATTACTATTAATATACTAACAATGATCAGATATACTTTTTAATAGGATTTAAATTTCACTTTCTACTAAAATAAATCCACTTAAACCTTTCATTTGTAAATAAAACTATGTCATTCAAGAAGAAATGAGTAGTGTGAAAGAAAGCAATCCTAAAAAAACTATAAAATATGGAGAATATTTCTATTTCGCAGTCAATAGGCATTTTTTCATCTATAATTCACTTGAAAAAACATCATTTGAATCAGAAAAACCTCCCCCAGAGGAAAAGAATCGCTTAATCTAAAGAAGCCCTGCAAAATGCCCCTTATAGAGCTGCAAAAATTAAGAGTTTTTCACTTTCACTTTTCATAACTTGTTTCTTAACAAAAGTACTCGGGGAAGATTGAGCAGTCCGCCGGCCGGAGAAATATATTAAAACTGAAATGAACGTGAAGAAGGGTTCACTTAAATCACAAAATCCCCAAAAAGGAAAAGATCACTTTTAGCAAAAAGGCCCTGCGAAGGACTCCTGCAAAATCTGAAAAAAATCACAGTTTTTTCAATTTTTCTTTTTCTGAATTACAATTATTTATGTAAAGTAACTATATATTTTTAAATAGTTTAACCGTGCGTGTCAAAAATTGCAATATCACACGATCCAGAACTACCTGGATTGACATGGACCTGATAAGTACCATTTTCTTTTACTGTAAACATCGGCTCATAAGGATAATAAACCTTATATGTATCCGTAGGATCCGTCTTAAAGCTTTCATCAAAAGGAACGTAAGAACCTTTGCTTATTGTAACATCGAGATGCAAAGGGCCACCAAGAAGTCCACCGTCAATTAAAAACTTATATTTAACATCAGTGGTCAGGTTGACCTCGAAAACAGATTCATCTGATACGGAAGCTCCAAAAACATATTCATCATCAAGACTTAAATAAAAACCGTAGCCAAAAACTAATATTGTTAAAATTATTAGAATTTTGGATTTCAGTTCTTCATCCAATACTCTGCCCCCTCACAGAAGATGGATTTATTGTGAATAGATAATTTTCCTTACTTATTTTTGAGTTATAGAATATCTTAAATCTTCCGTATATAAACTATTTAAGGTACAATTAGATATATTTATTTAAATTTAGCAGAAGTTAAAATTATCCTCAAGATATCTATATACTACTAAGAACTATCCTGAAACTAATTTTTATTTCATATCACAGCCCACGCCGACCTCGAAAAACTCGTCCTGACCCGCAGCGAACTCAAGTTCAAGAAGATCGTAGACGACCAGTGGTCCGAACTTGCCTATTACGGTCTTGTGGACGAGCCGCTTTATGCCGACCTGAACGCCTTTATCGACAAGTCCCAGGAAAGGGTTACAGGTACAGTGAAAGTGAAGCTCTACAAAGGCGCCCTCACGATCCTTGCCCGCAGCTCACCGAATGCGCTTTATTCCGAGGACCTGGTTTCGTTTGACAGCCAGACAATTGACCAGAAGGATGCAGAAGGGTTTGCGAAGTATCACGGGTTCCAGGCGAGGATGTACCAGAAGGTTATGAAGAAATAAAGTTGTGAGTTTTGTCTGTTCCTTTTAAGGAATGGACTTCTCTTTTTTAAGTTATATTCTCCAATCGTTTTTCTGTTTTGATTATTGTTTGCTTGGCAGTAAGTCTCTTGAATTTTCTTATAAGCAGATTACATTTTTAATATCTAATTTTATACCCCGAGCTCTCAACGCTCGACGAAGGAGAGCGGCCTTCTCAGAATCATTGTCCGAAAATCAAATTAAAAGCTGTAGAGCAGAATGAATAACACATCTTTAGAAAGTTATTTTAAATATTGGAGGTATAGAATTATTGGTGTAAGCTGGTGGTAAGTAAAGAAGATATAAAGCTTGAAAGCCGAGATGCTGACGATTTTTTCTCATACTATAATATATTGAATATAGTGGCCGATTTAACTTCTTTTAAAAAGTGGTTAAAAGATTACCACAGTCTAGTAAACTATAACGAATTATTAGATGGATACGTTTTCTTCTTAAATACTTGTTTTAGAGGTTTAATTGATACAATTATTCTTGAAAATTCCTTTGGTATAGAAGAAGATTATATTTTTTATAGAGCAAGATTTGTTGGAGTTAATATCGACGATATACCAAATACATGCGAAAAAACAATTTTCATAAAAAATATTTTAGAGAGATCAAAAAAAATTAGAAACTCAACTAACTGGGACGAAATAACTGCGTCCATTAAAGATATTGTGGACTTACTGAAATCATTCGAGAAAATTTATGAAAATCATATTGTTCCAGTCAATGGGCTTCCTAAGAACTATGCCTTAAATTCAGCAACAATTTTAAAAACTTGCATATTTTTAAACGATCTGCAGTATGGCGTTCCATTAGCATATAAAATAGCTCCAATTTTGAAATCAGATCTAACAGAGAAACAAGTTGATAGATCATATTTAGGGTACGTATACACATTGCAATATCTATGGTACGTTTTGCTTGGGGAACAGAAGTTTCTAGATTCTCCACTAAAAAACTTACACCTAGCACATGAAATTTATCCTTTAGAGGAAACTGATAAATTCTCAAGGTTCAGCCTTATGCCAAAAAAACGTAAAAAAGATTATTGGGCCTCCTTAGATGGGTTTTTTAGAATGATCAAGAGTGAAATAATTGAACATCTTGAAAATGAATTAAAAAAGAAATCAAATTTTAATAAGCTATTTGATGCCCTTTTAGTTTGCCAAAACTTTAATAAAAATTTGATTGAAAATTATTTTGTAACATACAAATTAAAAGATCCAGAATACCTTTCTAAAGAAGATAAAAAATCAGTATACAAAAAGCTTGACTATTATTTTATGTGGTATGAAGTCGATGTTTTAGATGGTAGTAAAGCTTCAATATTCAATGGAATTCCTGCATTTACATCAATTTTAATAGGTAATATCGAAAAGAAAAGACATCTAATCAATGAGGAAGAGATATTTGTTCTGAGATTTAAACATCGAGTAGGAGAAAAGTGTTATGATTACAGTTATGGAATTTTAATTGAAGCTTTTGGAAGCACCGGTATTTCAGATTATTCTGGATGGTTGATTTTTTTGGATTGTGCAACAGACTGCTCTGGTTTTGGAGGATCTTTACATTACGAGGCGGAAATATGTATAGAAAATTATTTAGATGAAGGGATGATAAAAATAAAAGAGATTACTGTGGATAAAAATGTTTTTATTGACTACTTATCAAACAAAAGTATTCCACGGTCTTTTGATGATGAAATATATCCAGAATTTACTTACACATACGAAGAAAACGTTTTTACTAAGGATGAAGTCAATGGGGAATTATCCACTATTGAGACATCCTATGAACCTAATAAATACGTTGTTCAATCTCTTAAAACTCAAGAAGATCGGTTCATGAGTGATACAAAAGGCAAATTTTTCGAATATTTATTTTTTAATTGGCTAGCAGAAAATAATATGAAAACTTGTGACGTAATTTCTTGTGATACTATACTGGAAAATGAGCAGATAGATATTTATTTAGAAGACCGAGAATTCATTCATTTATTCGAGTGTAAAGTAGCTATACATAATCCACAAAAAGTTATAAAACAAGTTAAGAACAAAATAAACGCTTTGAATAACTCTGAAAAAAAGATAGTTCCTTGGATCATAGTCTATTCTGGTGTTAGTGATGAGAGAATAAAAGAGATTAATAGGGAAGGAATAAAAGTTTGCGCTAATTTTAAAAGAAAAATTGAAAATTGGAGGAAGTTGAACAAAAATAGCAAAAAAATTATATTTAGCATCTTAGAATTTGAACTTGAATATTGATTTAAAGAAATCTTTGAATAAAAGACTCCCGTCTTTAATTCTGACTCGTTTCACATTTAGATTTACGGAACGAAAAGAATCCGCAAATCAAAATTAACGCGTAAATCTACTTTTGATCTAAAACAGCCCTCTCAAAAAAGGAATAACTTAATCTAAAAGACAGCTTATAAAGCACTCTTTCTTCTAAATATACAAAAATCAAGGATTTTTAAATTTCCTTTTCTTTACAACTATATCAGGATAGATTTAAGCAAATCGCAGGCAGGAAAATATATTTTGATAGAATTATCGACAAATTCCAAGTAAGGATAACAGGCTCAGTTAAAGTCAAACTTTACAAGGGCGCCCTCACAATTTTGACCTTTATCTCTCCAAACGCCCTGTATTCCTAAGACCTTGTTTCCTTTAACAGCCAGACCATTGACCAGAAGGATGCAGAAGGGTTTGCGAAGTATCACGGGTTCCAGGCGAGGATGTACAGGAAAGTGATGGATAAGCAGTGAATTTGAATTTTATTTCTTTTCCTGCCTGTTTTTTCAGTAGGCAGGACAATTATTCTCTTTTTTGACTTATTTCTGGCTATTTTTTAAGTTTTATTCTTTTTCTATTTTCATAGTTCCAGAGTAATTTAATAGATTTAGCTTTTCCAGAGTGCGATAATAGCTGTCTTAAGCCTTTATTGTCACCGTGCGTAGCACGGGCCTTTCCCAAGAGAATTTTGAAGAAGAGAGAAAATTGTTTTTTCATAATTTTCATATTGTATTAATTATAGTTTAGCACTATGAATGAACAATATCCAAATTTATCTTGGGCATTAATAGATAATCTTTATTTGAAAAATGTAATTTTTGAAGAATACATACATAATTCACGTTATCTTTTTTACCTTAATGACCTAATTTCAGAACTGATATCTTATAAATGCGAAGGAATTCAAGAAAAATTAAAAGATGTAAAAACTTTGAAAAAATTTAGTTCAATACTCTCTGAATTAGAGTTCGCGTTATTAATAGCAAAGAACAAAGAAATAAAGGAACTAAAACTACTACCTGATGATTACTTGCCAAGTAAATCACCTGACATACTGTTTCGAGATGAAGTTATTACTTCTTATGTAGAGGTGACGAGGGTCAACGAAAATCCACATATTACAGACATAATACTAAGTCGTCTTAGAGAAATTTTAAAATCTCACCCTTATCGGGTTGATGTGTCTCTAAATACAGAATTATCAATACCTAGGATGAAACGTATTGAAAGACATATTCAAAAAGATCTTGTTGAAAAGTCATTAGATATGTTTGAAGAAATATTCAAAGAGAAACTAACAAAGAATACATTTAAAACTCCATCAGATGTAATCGACACTGAGAGCCTCACATTTACAATAGAAAGAACTGATTCGGGAAAGGGATATCCAAGATTTATTTCCTCAGACTACATTGAGGTTCCTACTGATATACTGTGCGATTATATTAAGGCAAGATTACTCGATAAAGCGGCTAAAAGAAACTCGTTTGGTGACGAACATAGGAAAGCTCACTATATAATTGCTCTAGATTGTTGCGAGCCGTCAATTGATGAGATTGATATTAATAAATTATTATATGATCGCACTGAAGGGATATTTCTTTCAGAGACAGAAATGAAGAATGTAAGTGGCGTGCTTTTCCGAGGTAAATGGGATAAAATTACTTTTTATCCAAATCCATTTTGTGACGCTGAAATTAATGATCCAAAGTTTTAAAGTTTATATAAAACATCCCAAAAACTCTAATTTGTTTCTTGAATCTTGTATCAGAATAACCGATCAAACTCCTCATCATGAAAACAATTATAGAAATTGCCAATGAGTAGAAATGAAATAGCTTTTGGGATAAGTCCTATAATTCACCTGAAAAATGTCGCTTGAATCAGAAAATTCCTCACGAGGAAAAATAATCGATTAATCTAATAATCCTACAAAATCACCCTTATAAAACTGCAAAAATCATGTGTTTTTGGTTCTCTTTTCTTAACTTTATCTTCACAAACGTACTCGGGGAAGATTGAGTAGTCCGCCGGCCGGAAAAATATATTAAAACTGAAATGAGCGTGGAGAAGGGTTCACTTTAATCAGAAAAACCTCCCCAAAAGGGAAAGATCACTTTTTTCAAAAGGCCTTGAGAAAGACTCCCTCTGAATCTGTATAAATCGTGAGTTTTCAATTTTCTCTGGTTTTTTCATAAAAATTTGATGACGATTTAAGAGAACGGACGGCAGGAAAAATATATTTAAATTAAATCAATTCGAAAAAACTAAAAAAGTTTAATTTCTCAGATCACTACTATTAACAGTACTTATATATTAAATATATTGAGATTAATGGCCAGATATAGAAAAACTTCCACTCCTGGCCGATTTAAAGAATATATTTATTTCATAAACACTATCGCTTTTAGTAATGCATCACTTTGACTACTGCTTTTAATGTTACTTGAACGCAGATAATATATGCAACAGATTATTCGTGGTGGTTGTAGTTTGGAAAGCTATCAAAGATAACTCTGTTAGACATCTTTTAATCCTTTCTTTATTGGGATTCTTCTCTTTGAGCTCAGTTTCAAGAATTAAAGTCTTTTTGCCCAACTCATCCAGAGAACTTTTATGTTCTGATAACCTTGAGTTTAAGTCTTCTAACTGTCTCTTGATAGCTTCAAAATCATCTTCTATATCTTTTTTGTTTTCCTCTTCTATAACCTTAATGTTTTTTTGCATCTTCTGAGCTACTTTAGTTCCATCTCCAAAGGCAACTTGTGAATTTTCCATGTTTCCGCCAAACTGTATTATCCCTTTATTCATTTTTAAGCCTCCTTAGAAGCATTAAATACCTTTTGCGTAAATTGTTGCATCTTCTGAGCTACTTTAATTCCATCTCCAAAGGCAACTTGTGAATTTTCCATCTTCCCACCAAACTGCATTATTCCTTTGTTAATAAAGGAAACCATTTCGCTTCTAATAAAAGACGTGTCTATTCCTTTAGCATCTAATAAGTCTGCTACAGAGTCTATAATAGCATTCTCTATAGTATTTTGGATCAGTATGATATCTTGAGCACCAAAATAGTTCTTGTAATCAGAGCTTGAAATTGTCTCCCTGAATGTTTGCAAAAGTCCATAGTTGTGAGGTTCTCCTCTCATAACTTCTTCAATATCAAAATTATACTCTGTTTCTTTAGCTCTGAGTGCCAATATCTCAACTAATGGACGAACAGAAAAAATAAGCAAAACTAAAGCTGAAATAATAGTGGACAACGATCCAAGATATGGCAACTTGGAGAATAGAATATAAACTATTATCAGACCAGCAGCAATAAGTGTAGAGCTAATAAAGAAATTACTGCTCCTTGGAAGTTTATCTATATTATATATATTTTCGTCAATTGGAGTTAAAACGTAAAAAGAACACTCTGCGAATAACTCATTTTCTATTTTTGAAAAGCGGAGAAATGTAGAGAGTAATGTTGATCTGTTTTTGTCATGGTGACTTATATTCAAATATGTCCTATAGTCCTTGAAGATGCCTTCTTCACAAATCTCAAAAAACGATTCAATATTTTCAGGCTGAGCACTTTCCTTTGATTCGTTTACTAATTGGTCAGTAAGTGCTTGAAGTTTTTCATCGTATGCACACGGTTTTAACTTATCTTTTAGTAGAAAATTGACTTCATCTTCCTTATTCCCATCTGCAAATAAGATAAATTTATATGAAAGATTCGGAAGATTTTTTGCATTTATTCTTTTATACACTGCCTCGTACAATTCTCTTAAAGATAATTCACTAGTTTTATTTCCCTTTTCTTGGTTATTCTGTGATTCAACTAAAGAATCTAAACTTTTTTTTGGTTTAGATAAATCAGTTACAAAATTCCAATTTCGGGTTCTTTTTCCTGCACCTAAAAATGGGAAATAATCTCCAAATATTACAACATTCTGATCTTTTTGTTTACATTCCTCAGAGATTATATTGTTCTTTGTCATCCAATTACAAAAAGGTTTTAAGAGCCCTTTTATTATGTTTGACTCGTCTGAAGACTTATTTAAATTATACTTGCTATCATAACTTCCTTTTGAAAAGTGTTTTAATGCAATATCTCTGTCCCAAACTCTTTTTAGTGATAATAAGCAGATAGCAGGTATCGCGAAAATAATAGATCGTGTAGAACCGGAAATAAGTGCCAGAAATGAAAGTAAGATAGCTATTAAAGTATACTGTATATGGTGTGTGAAGGCTGCCTCTGCATGCTGCGTAATATTATCTATATCTAATTCGAACTCTGGACTTTTGCCTTTGCATGGTCTTCGTTTAATATTACTAAATATTTCATATGAACTAAGTAACCCTCCTTCATAGAGTTTTGCACATACAAGCCTGGTAGATCGGGGGTCTATTTTATTTTTATTTGTAGCCACAGTATTACCTCACTTGGCAATCGTTATTGGGATCAACTTTTAAAGATTAAAGTAATCAACATTAAAAAAATACAAACAATATATAATATCTTTTCGAAATTTAACGGGATATCATTATTAATAAAGCCTAAAAAAGATTTTTAAATCAGCTATTACTAATAATAAACACATAATTCCTTATTAAAACAATTTTTTATAAAAACGCTGACGTCACTCAATAGAAAAAAAGGATAACAATGAATGATCTTCCTGAAAAATTACTGACAAATAAAACAATCAGCTCTGCAAGGCACTCCTTATAAATCTGCAAAAGCTCTCAGGTTTTCAATTCTGCTTTTCTTAACATATTCGAGGGAGCTTTCAGCATTTCAGTAAACCGCCAGCCGGAAAAATATATTTTAACTGAGTTGAACGTGAAGAAGGGTCCACTTCAATCACAAAATCCCCACAAAGGGAAAGATCACTTTTAGCAAAAAGGCCCTGCGAAGGGCTCCTTCTAAACTCAGTTTAAATCTGCTAAAGTCACGGTTTTTCAATCTCACTTTAATTTTACAACCATGTTTGGGGAAGATTCCATCAGACCGCCGGCCGAAGAAATATATTAAAACTGAAATGAACGTGAAGAAGGGTCCACTTCAATCACAAAATCCCCAAAAAGGTAAAGATCAATTTTATCAAAAAGGCTCTGCGAAGGGCTCCTTCTAAACTCTTTGGAATCTTCAAAGTTCACGAGCTTTCGATTTAACTTTGATTTTACAAACGTTTTCGGTGAAGATTCCAGCAGTCCGCCAGCCAGAGAAATATATTTTAATTGAAATATACGTGATAAGAAGTTCACTTAAATTAGAAAGTTCTCCCCAAAAAGGAAAGATCACTTTTGTCAAAAAGGCCCTTCGAAGGGCTCCTTATAAATCTGGTTCTTTTAACTCTGAAAAACCTCTGTTTTTCACTCTCACTTTGATTTTACAACCTTGTTTGGGGAAGATTTCAGCAGTCCGCCAGCCGGAGAAATATATTAAAACTGAAATGAACGTGAAGAAGGGTCCACTTCAATCACGAAATCCCCAAAGAGAAAGATCACTTTTATCAAAAAGGCCCTACGTAGGACTCCTTATAAATTTTTTTAAATCTGGAAAACCTCTGTTTTTCACTTTCATTTTTCCTACTTCCTCACTTAATCGAAGATGCATGAAAAGGATATATATTTTCTTGTTGTATATCATAAATGGTTTAAAAAAATAAACATTAATGAAAAAAAATATGTAATTCCATAAATCAGCCAATGAGGTTGTTGAAATTTTGGTAATTAATTCAAGTAATAGTAGTTCTGAAAATGGAAACACCGGGGAAGAAACCTCAAAAGACCGGAAAGAATTTGCTCCAGTAAAAACAAAAAAAGATGAGACGAAATTAATGCGTCTTTATTCAGTAGAGAGTAGTATAGAATATGGAGAAAGAGGCCCTCAAGGAAACAGAACAAGATTCATACCTATGGGTGATTTAGTCCGCTGCCCATCATGTAATAGAATAGTAAAGCAGCGCGTAAAAGGCCAACGGTGCATCTTTGATAACACAGAACTTGTGCCGCTCGTGCCAAAAAAAGGCGAAAATCTTTGAAAATTTAATTGAGACAGATCAGCAAAGTATACGATAAATAAACTCAATGGAAAATTAAAATGTTTCAAAATTATTTGGGAATCGTTTCCGATAATTTATCGGAAGAATGGAAGAAAAAAATACTTTCTCCTCCAAGTTTTTTATTTTGGGGAATTACTGCACTTTTAATACTCATAAACGTAGGATGGGACTGGGAATACCTATATAGGTTTTTTAATGAAATCAGTCTTGGACAGGGAGTATTTTTAGTTGTAGGCGGATCTTTACTTATCATTTTATCAAGCGCAATTGTCGAATGGTTTCAGATACCCTTTTTTCGCCTTTTAGAGGGATATTATTGGAATGATACTTATATATCTTCCAAATTAACTGGGAGAATAAAAAAGGAATTAAAAGATAAAGAAGAACAGTTTTACAAAGATTACGATAAATTACAAGGTTACGATAAATTACAAGGTTACGATAAATTACAAGGTTACGATAAATTACAAGGAAACCAAAAAAATAATGAAAGTACAGAGAAAAATGAAATTAAAGATGAAATTAAATTGCGTAAAGAACTCATTAAACTAGACGATTATCTCGATAATTATCCTGTTGATAGAGATACTCTTCTTCCTACTCGCTTAGGAAACTTATTACGTGCCGCAGAAGAATATCCAAACATCCGTTATGGTCTCGAAACATTTACTGTATGGCCTCGTTTATGGATGGTTTTACCAGATAATGCGAGAAACTTACATAATTCGGTTCTAGAAGAGGTATACAAAAATACGAGGATTATTATTTGGAGTATTGGAGCTACAGTTATTTGGGGTATACTAATAAGCCTAATTTTCTCAAATATTCGTTTAAGCAGTCTAACTCCTTCTATAGTGCTTCTAGTTCTTCTATCTCTAGGAGGAATAATGTTTGTAATAGGCTATTTGTTTTTTACATACTTACTAGACGAAAAAAAGATTTTGAACATATCATTTACAACTATATATACAGTTATATGGGGTATAGCACTCAGCCTAATCTTCTCAATGTTGTATAACAACCCTCTAATTTATTCTAAACTACTTCCCCTTGTCTTAATAATATTTCTGATAGGCTATTTATTTATTAGGCACGTGTTATATGAAAAGTTACTTGACTTAGCTTCAGTTTATGCTAATCTCTTACGCTCTACCTTTGATCTGTATCGCTTTGATTTGTATAAAAATCTTCACCTGAAATTGCCTACTAAATATGATACTGAAGAAAATATAGGAGACGGACTTAGCAAATATCTTAAAAGAGGAATATATACGAATGTTTTAGCAATTGCCTCAGAAAATGATCAAGGATAAAGTTAAAAATATACTGCAAAGGTAATCTTTGGCCCTGTGCCGTTTTTTCAGTAAATTCAAAATCCAAATTTTCTTTTCTTAACAAACGTATTCGGGGAAGATTAAGCAGTCCGCCGGCCGGAAAAATATATTAAAACTGAAATGAACGTGAAGAGTAGTTCACTTTCAGTCAGAAAAATCCCCAAAAAGGGAAAGATCACTTTTAGCAAAAAGGCCCTGCGAAGGGCTCCTTTTAAATCTGCAATTTACCGA
Source organism: Methanosarcina barkeri 3 (assembly GCF_000970305.1). Lineage (GTDB taxonomy): Archaea > Halobacteriota > Methanosarcinia > Methanosarcinales > Methanosarcinaceae > Methanosarcina > Methanosarcina barkeri_A. Next base: position 1,485,720 of record NZ_CP009517.1, on the reverse strand, counting down.
ATTAATAGTCTCCTCAAATTTCAAGTTTATGATATTGTATAGCGATGTTTTTATTCAAGGAAAGAGAATCAAGAATATGGACTTCACAGGGACGTGGCACATTTATGAGATGGAATTATGGGATGAGGATTATTTCAATATGGAAGTTCAGGCTTACATTGTGATAGAGCCATACAACATGGGACATTTTCAATTTGGTTTAGTTTATGGTGATATAGATGGAAAGATCATTGATTATGCTGATGGCAAAAGATTCGAATTCACCTGGGAAGGAACTGATGAGTGTGACCATGTCTTTGGTAGTGGTTGGGTCAGAATAAAAGAAAAAGACTTACTGGAAGGAGAGTTCAGGTTTCATCTCGGAGACAGTTCTACCTTTCTAGCACGGAGAGCAAAGTAATAAAATCAAGTTTTTCAGCTATATTTTCTTGACAAACGTATTTGGGGAAGATTTAAGCAGTCCGCTGGCAGGAAAAATATATTAAAACTGAAGTGAATGTGAAGAAGGGCTCACCTCAATCAGAAAAACCTCCCCAAAAGGAAAAAGATCACTTTTAGTAAAAAGGCCCTGCGAAGAGCTCCTTCTAAACTCCTTTACATCCAGGAAACTCACAGGCTTTCAGTTTTTCAATATCTACGAATGTACTCGGGGTAGATTCCAGCAGTCCGCCGGCCGGAGAAATATATTTTAAATGAATTGAACGTGAAGAAGGGCTCACCTCAATCAGAAGAACTTCCCCAAGAAGGTAAAGATCACTTTTTTCAAAAAGGCCCTGCGAAGGGCTCCTGCAAAATCTGAAAAAAATCACAGTTTTTTCAATTTTTCTTTTTCTGAATTACAATTATTTATGTAAAGTAACTATATATTTTTAAATAGTTTAACCGTGCGTGTCAAAAATTGCAATATCACACGATCCAGAACTACCTGGATTGACATGGACCTGATAAGTACCATTTTCTTTTACTGTAAACATCGGCTCATAAGGATAATAAACCTTATATGTATCCGTAGGATCCGTCTTAAAGCTTTCATCAAAAGGAACGTAAGAACCTTTGCTTATTGTAACATCGAGATGCAAAGGGCCACCAAGAAGTCCACCGTCAATTAAAAACTTATATTTAACATCAGTGGTCAGGTTGACCTCGAAAACAGATTCATCTGATACGGAAGCTCCAAAAACATATTCATCATCAAGACTTAAATAAAAACCGTAGCCAAAAACTAGTATTGTTAAAATTATTAGAATTTTGGATTTCAGTTCTTCATCCAATACTCTGCCCCCTCACAGAAGATGGATTTATTGTGAATAGATAATTTTCCTTACTTATTTTTGAGTTATAGAATATCTTAAATCTTCCGTATATAAACTATTTAAGGTACAATTAGATATATTTATTTAAATTTAGCAGAAGTTAAAATTATCCTCAAGATATCTATATACTACTAAGAACTATCCTGAAACTAATTTTTATTTCATATCACAGCCCACGCCGACCTCGAGAAACTCGTCCTGACCCGCAGCGAACTCAAGTTCAAGAAGATCGTGGACGACCAGTGGTCCGAACTTGCCTATTACGGTCTTGTGGACGAGCCGCTTTATGCCGACCTGAACGCCTTTATCGACAAGTCCCAGGAAAGGGTTACAGGCACAGTGAAAGTGAAGCTCTACAAAGGCGCCCTCACGATCCTTGCCCGCAGCTCACCGAATGCGCTCTATTCCGAGGACCTGGTTTCGTTTGACAGCCAGACCATTGACCAGAAGGATGCGGAAGGGTTTGCGAAGTATCACGGGTTCCAGGCGAGGATGTACAGGAAAGTGATGGATAAGAAATAAGTTAGTGATTTGTCTGTTCCTTTAGGAATAGGCTACTCTTTTGGTTTAATATTAATTTCTTCAACCGTTTTTTCTTTTTTTATTATTTGCTGGAAGCAAGCTATCGGATTTTCTTATAAGCAGATTACATTTTTAATATCTAATTTTATACTCCGGGCTCTCACCGGTCGACAAAGGAGACCGGCCTTTTCTTAATTAGCTTAAAAACAAAAATCTTGTAAACTTAAAGATCTTCAAATTGTTTTATCCCTAAATTATTTCGCAGACTCAAAACCATTTGAAAGTTCAGTATACGATTCAATAGCAGGCACCGCAAAAGATTAAACGTTGAGCAAATTTCAATTCCATTTTGGTGCTACTGAATGACCATGAAAAATTAAACAAATCCAAAGTTGAAATAGAACAATGTGCCATCTGTATACGAGATATAACTATAATAAAAGAAATTAAAAAGGCGAAATAATTTTGGGATAAAACACTAATATCAAGAATTAAAAAAGAGTGAGAATAATTTCAAGGCAAGCTCTTATAAACTCCTATCTCCCACTAATGAACAAGAATACTCATTTTTATATTAATCCCAAATTAAGGCTCTAACATTCCTTTTTTCGAAATGACGGTGACGCACCACATAGCCATTGAAACCATGTGTTACCAGCAGGAATTGGTACGTTCTGGTCTGGGTGAGTAGCTGAATCTTCTTTAGCATGAAGCCAATTTTTTCTATGATCAGGATGATAATGTATTGCAAAAGTATATTGTGTATTCTGATATGTAGTATACGCCATATAATACCATGTATCTGCTTGAGGTTTTTCATTTCTTATTTCTATGCTTGTGTTTGTACACGCATCTGCATTATTAATCATCCTCCTTATGGTCTCGATGCTGGCGGATGTCATAGTTAAAAACTCCTTTCTAAGTTTATTAATAATTCCATGTTTTTTTTCTAAGATATTAATTTTAGGAAGTCACTAATCCAATGTAATACAGTATCTAAAAATTTTACTTTGAATTTGCAGAAAAATAAGCAGGCTGCTTACAAACAGTCACGTTAAACTTATGAGTTAATTAATTTTTGAACTTTTTTATATCTAAATGTAAGTAGCTGCCTACAAACAATCGCGTTAAATTTTGCGGGCAATTCTTTCTTGGGCTAGTTTCTTTATCTCTGCCGTGGATTTTACAGTGATTAGTAAACTGCTCAAATCGGCGTTAGGTTCAAAGGTTACTCCTTCTCCCCCATCTTCAACTTTCCATCCTTTTCCCAGAGCGTAGGATGCGGTGCGGTTTTTTAAATCAGTTAGATCAATAACAATGCCCTTGCCTGCTGCAGATTCCTTTACTGAGCCTGTGTTTATGGTCTCTGTTGCGAAATATATAGCGATTTTTTCAATTGGTATTATTGTATCCTGCGTACCGCGAAGTACAGGAAAAGCACACATTGGAACCATTTTACTATTTCCATCTTGCTGACAAATCCCACACGTATAATCTGTATCAGCGGTACTATTATTGATTTGGATACAACCCGGCTGCCCATCGGATGGCTGAGATAAGGTACCCGACGAATCAATAGTCACTTTCCTACCTAAAAGTATGTCCTTGGTACTTTCACTCACGAAGGTCGTTTTGTCAGCAATTTCTTGTGTTGAAATAAATGCTGAGTATTTTTCATTCCAACCTATTATGGATCCAGAGTGATATTCCTTACTACCGTAGCACTGCCAGACAAGAGGTGCACCTTTACCATTATCAACTATGGAACCTTTAAAAACATACAATTTAAATAAATTATTATGTAGGTCCCGTAAACTATCTTCGTCTATAGTAATGGTTAAGTTGTAATCCATTTGTTTACCCCCTTCATATATATTTTATATTTCTTTACGTGTTTTCTGTTTTTTTACATCAAGGATTCAATTCTCACAGCAATCTTTTGCTGTGAATATAGCTAATCATGTATACACATGTACAAATATGCTAGCTGCATATCGTACAGTCAGCGCGTACATAAAAAATAAGATGTGCATGACATTTGGTCAATGAGGTGTTTAATTTGAAAAAGCATCGCATTGCTACCACAATTTCAGAGAAACATTGGATATTATTAAAAAAATACGGAGAAAAATTTGAAACACAGCAAAAAGCCTTGGAACTAGCATTGGAGTGTCTGGAAAACAATTCAAAACAATGTCCGAAATTAACGATTAAACAAAATATTTGGCTGATTTGGGAATCGATAGATGCGGTATGTTGTGTCCAAAAAGAGACTTTAAATACTAATAGAAACTGTTAATCTTGAGCGGTTTAAGGGGTATGTGACCCAAAATAAGCCCATAGAAAGTGTAGTAGAGTTCTTCCTTCAGAAGTCTCTTAAGGAATGCAGTCTAAAGGAAGTTATAGATGGGCTAACGATTGTTTTTAGAGCATCACATTTGTTTGATACAGTAAACTACAAGGATAATGGTGACTACTATATGTTGGTGCTAACTCATAGTCTGAGCCTTAATAATTCTAAACTATGTTTAACAACATCCGAAAGTGTTTTTAACACGTATGGGGTCAACGTCGAGAGTATAATATCCGAAAAGACAATTTTTATGAAGGTATTTAAAGATAAATAGTAACTATTCAGATAGTCTTGAAAGGTTCCAAACTTTTTCCGGAACGGGAAAAATTGTATATTAACTTGTCACATTTCCCTGGATTTTCCAGCGAAATCTATAACCTCAGTTTGATGTCAATGCCGGTGAATAATTCCTCATTTTAGCCGGATTAAAATTCCTCTATTTCCAATCCTTGAGAAAAGCTCTAGGATCATAAATAATGCTGAAAACGAAGGAATGGCTATTGATACGAGATTTGTATTCACAAGGCTTTAGCATAAGTGAAATCGTCAGACAAACAGGTTTTGACAGAAAAACTGTGAGGAAATACCTTCGACCGAAAACCTTGCCTGAACCCCAGAAACGTCCTGGAAGAGAAAGCAAGCTTGATCCTTTCAAACCTTACATTCTTGAAAAACTCAAAGAAGGTCCCTATACTGCTCGCCTATATCCGGAAATTAAAGAAATGAACGTGAAGAGAATTTCACCTTCAATCACAAAATCTCCCAAAGGAAAAGATCACTTTTATAAAAAAGGCCCTTCGAAGGGCTCCTCCTAAACTCCTTTAAATTCAGAAAATTCGCGGGTTTTCAATCTCACTTTAATTTTACAAATGTGTTTGGGGAAGATTTTAGCAGTCCGCCGGCCAGAGAAATATATTATAACTGAAATGAACGTGAAGAAGGGTCCACTTCAATCAGAAAATCCCCACAAAGGAAAAGATCACTTTTATCAAAAAGGCCCTGCGAAGGGCTCCTTTTAAATCTGATCATTTTTAACTCTAAAAAACAGTGTTTTTTCTATCTCACTTTGATTTTACAACCTTGTTTGGGGAAGATCCCAGTGTCCGCCGGCCGAAGAAATATATTTTAACTGAAATGAACGTGAAGAAGGGTTCACTTAAATCAGAAACTTCCCCAAAAGGAAAAGAACACTTTTATCAAAAGGCCCTGCGATGGGCTCCTTCTAAACTCTTTGGAATCTTCAAAGTTCACGAGCTTGTAACTATTCAGGCAGCCTTCTAAGGTTCCAAACTTTTTCCACGAGAAAGTTTCTATATCTAATTGACGATGTCAATTACAATTACAAATTTATGGATAAAATAAATCAAATTAGGAGTGGATAAAAATGGTAATTAAAGAAACTGATTTCAGTCGATTAAATGAAAAATTGGTTGATAATCCATCTGCAAAATTCTTCATTTGTATGCGGAACATTCCTGCGTATGTAAAGAATGAGCAGATCATGGAATGCCCTGTACTCTCGCCCAGTAATAAGCTGGCAAATAATTATAGACTAGGTTTAATAGACCCCTGTCAATTTTATACGAACTATTATAATGAACTGAAAAGTCCAATTTGTCAAGAATTAATGAAATCTATACTAAGTATATCTAAAAACTATGATATTTATATTGTAAATATTAATAAAGACGTAAGGTTATTATTGTTGGACATATTGGAAAATATAAAATAATTTTACTTGATGCTGAATAAGTGTGAGCCCTTCCAAGTTATCTGAGTTGTTACTTATTTTCTTAATAAAGGTATTAGGGGAATATTCAAACAGACCCTCGGCTGGAAAAATATACTAAAACTGAAATGAACGTGAAGAAGGGTCCACTTCAATCACAAAATCCCCAAAAGGTAAAGATCACTTATATCAAAAAGGCCCTGCGAAGGGTTCCTTCTAAACTCTTATATATTCAGAAAACTCACAGGTTTTCAGTTTTTCAATATCTACAAACGTGTTTGGGGAAGATTGAGCAGTCCGCCGGCAGGATAAATATATTAAAACTGAGATGAACGTGAGGAGAAATTCACTTTCAATCAGAAACTTCTTCTCAAAAGGAAAAGATCGCTTTTAATAAAAAGACCCTGCATAGGGCTCCTTATAAATATGCAATTTAACTGAATCAATAGTCTCCTAAGGTTTCAAGTTCATATATTGTATAGCGATTTTTTATTCAAGAAAAGAGAATCAAGAGTATGGACTTCACAGGGAAATGGCACATTTATGAAATGGAATTATGGGATGAAGATTATTTCAATATGGAAGTTCAGGCTTATATTACAATAGAGCCAGACAATATGGGATATTTTCAATTTGGTTTAGTTTATGGTGATATAGACGGAAAGATCGTTGATTATGCTGATGGCAAAAAATTTGAGTTCACCTGGGAAGGAACTGATGAGTGCGACCATGTCTTTGGTAGTGGTTGGGTCAGAATAAAAGAAAAAGACTTACTGGAAGGAGAGTTCAGGTTTCATCTAGGAGACAGTTCTACCTTTCTAGCACGGAGAGCAAAGTAATAAAATCAAGTTTTTCAGCTATATCTTCTTGACAAACGTACTCGGGGAAGATTCCAGTATCCCGCCGTCTGAGAAATATATTAAAACTGAATTGGACATGAAGAAGATTTAACCCTCCTCCTTTAGTAATTATAAATACTACAACCGCAAAATACTATGATATCTCAAGAAAGAATCCAAACAGAGCCTGAATAAATGCTGGAAAACCGAAAAGAAGCTGACATTTACATTCGAAAACTCCATGAAATGCTCCCTGAGCTTAAAGAAAAGTACCATGTTAGTTACCTGGGGATTTTTGGGTCTTACATAAGGGGAGAGCAAAAGTCAGGAAGTGATCTTGACATACTCGTTGAGTTCAGTAAGACCCCTACTATTTTTAAATTTGTCAACCTTGAAAACTACCTTTCGGATGCTCTGGGTATTAAGGTAGACCTTGTTATGAAAGATGCATTAAAGCCGAATATAGGCAAACATATCCTGAGTGAAGTTAAAGCTGTTTGAAGAGGGATTAAAATTCGTGAAGTAAAAGACTGTATCCAGGATATCTATGACGCAATGGAAGCAGCAGAAGAATTTATCAACGGCTGGACATTTGAAGAGTTTACCGAAGATCGTAAAACCCAGTTTGCAGTCGTTAGGGCTCTGGAGATCATTGGTGAAGCAACAAAGAATGTACCATTTGAAATCCGTGAGAAGTATCCCTCTGTTCCTTGGAAAGATCTGGCAGGGATACGGGATAAATTGATTCATGCTTACTTCGGAGTGAACCTGAAAGTAGTCTGGTTATCTGTTAAAGAAGGTATTCCCGAAGCAAAGCCGGATATCAAACATATATTGGACGAGATGTAATAATCATAAAACATCTCCCCAAAAAGGAAAAGATCACTTTTAGCAAAAAGGCCCTTCGAAGGGCTCCTTCTAAACTTCTGTTGAATTTAGAAAATTCACAGGTTTCAGTTTTTCGATGTCTACAAACGTACTTATGGAAGATTAAGCAGTCCGCCAGTAGGAGAAATATATTAAAACTGAAATTGGAAGGAGAAAGATTTTCGCTAGTATTTATCGGTCCAATTTTGGTATATCACCATATTCTAAAACATTCCTCTATAGAAAAGAATCACTTTGGCCTCGAAAATAGGCCCTCTAAAGGCTCAATCCAAATCTACAAAGACTCGAAGATCAGGAAAAACTTCCTTCCGCATTTAGTAACCTTGTTTTCAAATGAAAAAAGAATGGTATTTCACAGTTGCTGTCAAAACTACCCGAACTTCCAAAATAAAGGTCGTCCAGAAGAATTATTAAGATTAAGGCTTATCGTTGACCAGTATTAAATTGTAACTTAATAATTTTAGCTTTCGAGGAGGAGAAGTTTGTTCTGGAATGAAGTATATAAGGGCACGCCGCCATGGGACCTTGATCGCCCTCAGCCTGCTTTCCAGGCGGTTATACAAAGTGGGGAAATCAGGCCTGGTCGAGCTCTGGATATAGGGTGTGGCAGGGGTGAAAATGCAATAATGCTAGCTATCAATGGCTGTGACGTCACAGGTATAGACCTTGCTGAAAATGCCATCTCAGACGCAAAGAAAAAGGCCATAGAACGCCATGTTAATGTAAATTTTATCGTAGGAAATGTACTGCATGTGGATTGGCTTTTCAGAGAAGAAGAGTTCGATGTTGTCATTGATTCTGGTCTGTTTCATGTGATGAAGGATGAGGAGAGGCCGGTTTTTACACGGCAAGTTCATAAGGTACTCAGGGAAGGTGGCAAATATTTTATGTTATGTTTTTCTGACAAGGAGCCGGGAGAATACGAGCTACCTAGAAGAGTCTCAAAAGCTGAAATAGAGCTTATTTTTTCGCCTCTTTTTGATATAACCTATATAAAAGATGTAATTTTCGATTCACTGCTCAATCCTAGTCACAGAAAAGCCTATCTTTTATCGGCTACAAAAAGCGATTTGAACTCAGCAGTTTCTTCACCTCACGGAGAATGTCTTCTATAAATACTTCGGGAGATTCTTTGGGTTCTGCTTCATTTCCTTTATGGACATGATATGGGAATGTTTTTAGGTCTTTCCAGTATGGAGAATTATCCCAACGCTTAATCATTGCATCCCCTTTTTGCAGGTGGTAGGAATATCGTCTGAAATCGGGGCCCACACTCTCGTTAATCTGCAATATGTAGCCATCTTTTAGAGTTGCTCTTGCTTGTAAAGTCTGGACAGGAGGTTCAACTATTGCTTTGAGAACTTTTAATTCAAGTACAATCTCACTGGATGAAAGAGCAGCAACGGTTTTGCTTATTGTCATAAGAACTTTTCCCAATATCGTGATGCTGTGACATAGCTTTCCCAAATTATGAAATCATCCCACTCTTCAAAGTCTTCTTCTCCTACTCTCGATTGGATTCTTTTTTCAAAAGTAAAAAAGTCCATATCGTACTTCTTTTCCATTTCAGCTACCTTTTTGCCATAATAATCTATCTTTTGTTCAGCCTGGTCATGCACAAGTTGCTTTAATGCCTCCTGTTCGTCTTTATAAAGGCCTACTTTCACCATGTCACTGATAGGTTCAAAGATTTTACGAGGAATTTTTACGTATTCGATGGCTTCTCCCAATAGTATCACCTAACTAGCATTTTGTCTTTTCAATCTTAAATGTATTTGTGTACTCATAGGATCTATCTTTTCCACTATATTTGCAAAAATTGTTTTGAGAAATTAAAGCAGATTATCAGCAGGAAAAAATATATTTTAACTGAATTGAACGTGAAGAAAGGCTCACCTAAATCAGAAATTTCTCCCACAAAGGAAAAGATCACTTATATCAAAAAGGCCCTGCGAAGGGTTCCTTCTAAACTCCTTTGGAATCTGCAAAATAGGAGGGCTTTCAATTCTTCCTTTCTTTACAAACTTACTCAGAGAAATTCCATCAGATCTCAGCAGAGAGAAACAGACTTTAACTGAGGTGAAATAAATAAGAAATCTCTATATCGGATAGCACTAAAAATTGCCGATACCGATATATATCAGTGAGCACATATCGGATATATCAAATTATGACACATACCGATACATCTTTAGTTCAAGAAAAGCTTCTTGCACGAATAAATGAGAAAATGGAAGAGCTAAACTTCATGAGGCCCATTCCTCCAGGTTCTTTAGCAAGGCTGCATGAAGAAATGAGGCTGATTCATACCTATCACTCCAATGCGATAGAAGGAAATACACTAACGCTTCAGGAGACAAAACTTGTTCTGGAAGAAGGGCTTACTATTGGCGGAAAATCTCTTAGAGAACATCTTGAGGCGAGCAATAACGCAAAAGCTTTTGATCGAATGGAAGATCTGGCAAAGAAAAAACGATCAATAGACCATGTCATAATTCAGGAGATCCACGAAATTGTAACTCGAGGCATACTTGAGGACGCCGGAAAGTACCGCACGAGAAATGTGAGAGTAGCAGGAGCAGTAAAGACTCCTCCCGATTGGTCAAAGATAGTTAAACTGATGGATGAACTTATTAAAATGATAGCTGAAAGCAAAGAAAATCCAATTGAAACAGCTTCCTTCCTGCATCACAGGTTTGTTGAAATTCACCCCTTCAGTGATGGAAACGGCCGAGTGGCCAGACTTCTTACAAACCTGTATTTGATGACAAGAAATTATCCTCCTGTTGTACTCAAAAAAGAGGATAGAGGAAAATATTACAAATCCCTCAGAGCTGCAGATGCTGGAAACTTAAGGCCATTTGCCAATTTCATTGCAAGAGCTGTGGATGAAAACCTGACCCTATATCTCTCCATTTCAGGAGGAAACGATGAACTTCTACCTCTTCGAGAACTAGCTATAGAAACTCCTTATTCTCAGGAATATCTTAGCTTGCGAGCTAGACAGGGGCTCCTAGATGCAGTAAAAATAGGAAAAACATGGCATAGCTCAAAACGTGCAATTGAGCAATATCTGTCGGAGCATGGGAAAAAGGATGTTTAATTTCACTTTTCCTAACAACCATACTCGGGGAGAATTCCAGCAGACCGCCGGCAGGAGAAATATATTTAAACTCAATTAAATATCAGAAAGTTGTAATAAAAACAACAAATTATCTTTGTTTTAGCATTGTTTACAAAAAAAATAGAAGGGTAATAAGTGAATTAAGTTAACACTTTTCCAGTGTCTCTAATGTTTGCTGAGCATGCTGATTAATCTGAATATACATATCTCTTGGCAGGAGTTCACGACTTACAATATCAAGGGTCTCCTGTGACATCTTTTCTTCTTTTACGAGCTGGCGGCCTGCTTCTTTTGCTGCCTCAAAAATATCACCTATCGGCGCGCCCATTTCTAGCATCCCAGCTATTGCTTCACCGTGAGGGCGCAAAAGTGCCCCTGAAAATTCAGCGGATAAATTTTTGCAAATAGCTTTCATATGTACAATTAAGGGATCAAAATTGTCCTTCTCCCAGAAGCCACAGTTGGAAACAAGTACAAGCTTGCGAACCTTTGCTTCTCCACGCAAAGGATGCCTGCAGTGATCATCTCGCAGCTCGAAGAATGGTTGTACGAGAGGGATAATACGATCCATCAGGTTCTTCATTGGACCTGTGACTCCATCTACATAAACCGGCGTAGCAAATACTATAACATCAGCTGCATCAATCTTGGGATATAATATGTTCATATCGTCATTTTGGTAACATTTACCCGGCGTCTTCAGCCAGCAATTAAACTCACCTGTGCAGGGACTAATATTAAGTTTCCTTGTATAAAATAGTTCTACCTCTGCCCCTGCTTCTTTCATTCCTTCAAGAAAGGGATTTAATATCAAAGCCGTGTTGCCTTTATCCATCCTTGGACTAGAATTTATTGCCAGAACTTTCATGTATGATTCTCTCCAATATATCTCAACCACTTTTAGCAAAGAACAGTCAATGTTTCATCGCGTCAAAAAGCAGTCTTATTACGCTTATTTTTTATAGATTACATTTTCGGACTTTACAAAAATAAAAAAGCTCCACTAAAAAAATGTACAATAGATCAGAAATTGCATACTTGCATAAAAATGTATTTGAGAAATTATCACACGATATATGGAGGTAAAGAGGGATCTTATTTTTTCGCTGTTTATGGGTGAAAGGACTTGATACTGGATATATTCCGTGAAAATAAAATATTTGAAAAACATCGCTTGAATCAAAAATTCCTCCAAAGGAAAAGAGTGCTTAATCTAAAGAAGCCCTGCAAAGCGCCCCTTCTAAAGCTGCAGAAATAGCGGTTTTTCAATTTCACTTTTCTTAACTTTATCTTAACAAACGTATTCGAGGGAAACTCAAGCAGACCGCCTGTCCGTCGGCAGGAAAAACATACTTAAATGGAATTAAACGTGAAGACGGGTCCACTCAATCAGAGAAATCCCCAAAAAGGGAAAGATCACTTTTTTCAAAAAGACCCTGCGAAGGGCTCCTTCTAAACTCCTTTTTATTTGGAAAAATTACGGATTTGCAATACTCTTTTTTTAACAAACGTACTTGGGAGAGATTTCAGCAGTCCACCGGCAGAAAAAATATATTTGGTAGTGGGTTTGAATCATTGAAAACCAAAATCGAAAGAATCTCCGATTATATTCATCAAATGCATGGTATTCACTCGTTTATTCAGAATTGATCTATAGTTCAGGGACACGATCATATATTTTTAGTTAAATTATAAAGTAAAGCTCAAAAATCGAAAATTCAGTTTATATAACTTCAGAACCTGTAGAAGACTTTTCAGCAATAGCCACGTATTCAGCAAAAGATTCTAATTCCGGGACGGGTAAATTGTCCTCCAGCAACCCCTGCACATGTATTTCAATTGCTTCATAAATATTCTTTTCTGCCTCTTCCCGAGTGGAACCTGTAGCCACACATCCTGGAAGGTCAGGAGAATACGCTGAATAGTTATTGTTTGCTTTTTCGATTACTACGAGAAAACGGTACATAAATCAGTTCTCCATTTTCAATTGAGCTTGCTTTAATATGCTGTTTAACGTACCTGGCGCGAGGTCATCTCCACTATGACCAGCAATTGTTACTCTACCTGGTTTGTTAGGATGCTTATACTGCCTGTGACTGCCTTTTGTAGCGACCAGGCACCAGCCACTTCAAGAAGTTTAATAACCTCACGCACTTTCATTTTAATCTGTCTTCAGCGATATTTAAAGATAATTCGAAAACTTGCGGAATCCGGGCAGATATAATCTATTTCTTAGCCTCACAATAATCCATTCATCAATGACTTCTTCCAGGTTTCTGCGACATTCTTCAAGTGTCTTGCCTGTAGCCCATACACCCTCAAGTTCGGGAACTTCTCCATAATAAGGTTCTTCGTCATCGATTATTTTGTATTTTGCTCTCTCAAGAGCTGCGTGGATGTACTGGATGAGCATAATTACACCTTTCCGAACTGATATATTTAGTTTTATGCTGTTTAAATCTTATATTGGTTATACGGATCGGGTTAGACCTGTAAGAATTATAGTCTTCAATTTCTCTTTTCTTAACAAAACTCAAGGAACGCGCTCGGGGAAGATTTTAGCAGTCAGCCAGCCAGAGAAATATATTAAAACTGAAATGAACATGAAGAAAAATATCACTTCAATCAGAAATTACTCCCCAAAAGGGAAAGGTCAATTATATCAAAAAGGCCTTTCGAAGGGCTCCTTATAAACTTCATTTTAATCTACAAAAATCCGGTTTTCAACTCTCTTTCCTTAACAAACGTATTTGGAGAAGATTTCAGCAGATCGCCTGCTGGAGAAATATATTATAACTGAATTAAAACGAGAATGAGTTGTTTTTTGTATTTAAGACCTCTATTCTAATATATCTACTAATATTAGTACACACACGAAAACAAGTGGTTGAATTCATAAAATTTACTTCAAAAGAACCTCGAATTCTTCTATCGTGAGCCCTGAAGCTTTTACCAAATTTTTTAAAAGGCCCGGTTTCAGTTCTTTGTGCTTCAGAACAGTCAGCGTAACTTTTGAGCCTTCTTTTCTCAGGACAACATGACTTCCCATCTGCCGGTGAGGGAGCCAACCAGCTTTAGAAAAAGCTTTAATTGCCTGCATTCCGGAAATTACAGGAAGTCCAGACATTAAGCAACCACATCAACTACTCTGCAGGAAGGCTTACCAATACATTCCTGTAGTTCATCTTCTGCCAGAGATTCTAAACAGGCCTGAATCGCTTCTTTAATATTTTCAATAGCTTCTTCTACCGTATCTCCCTGCGAAAAACAGCCTGTTAGGGCAGGGCAACTGGCAATAAATCCTCCCACTTCTTCATCTTCCTCAAGGATAATTTTAAACCGCATAAATATCGGTTATAAGGCTTTTTACTTAAATTGTTATGGGTAAGAGGATCTACTTTCAGACAGGTTTAGTGGAGCATAAACCGGTTACCAGCTTCTTACTTTCGTCAGAAAAAAGTATACAGTTAAAAATGGATCACTTTTAGCAAAAAAGCCCTGTGAAGGGCTCCTTCTAAACTTCTGTTGAATTTAGAAAATTCACACTTTTCAGTTTTTCAATATCTACAAACGTATTTGGGAAGATTTTCAGCATACTGCTTGCGGGAAAAATATATTTCAATTCAATTGGAATAACTGAGAGGATTTCATTTCCTGTTTGGGATTCAGTTTCAGATGGCTTCTATGAAAACAAGATTCGGTTAACAGATTTTCGACTTAATCTGAAAACCGCCCAAGAAAGGAAAAAATCAATTTTAATGGGTTGGTAAGAGGCAAGAAAGTCAATTATCCACCCAGTGTGATATCTTGATCTTGATAAAACTCTAGTGCATTGAATAAATGTTCTGGCTTAAAATCTGGCCACATTTCGTCAACTACATATATATCCGAATATACCGTTTGAACCGGAAGCATTCCACTGAGTCTATGTCTTCCTCCCCAACGGATAAGTAAATCGATTCTTGGAATCTCTGCTGATGCAATATTTTCTATCGTTTTTGTACCATCTGAAGAGTTCTCAAATGCATATGTTAAATCCCAGTACCAACCATAATTTACTAAAAAATTTATCCTTACTTTACCTCTCCCAAATTTAGTCCTCTTTGTATATGCAAGTAACTCTTTTGGAAACATGTCCGAGTTGGTATTCCCTACTACAAGAAGTTCAGCATCATGTTTGGAAAGTTCTTTAACTGATTTTATACAGGCATCTACAAATGCTTTTCTTTGAATTTGAGGCCTTTTTGTGTTATCTTGAGTAAATCCAAAAAAAGTAACTTCACCTATTCCTATTTTTACACATATATCATATAGTTCCAGGCCTGGAACTATTCCATGTTTATATCCTTCGTGCTTTTCTAAACCTCTGTCTAAAGCCCATCTCCTGTTTCCATCCGGTATTATAGCTATGTGTCCTGGTAGTCTTTTAAATTTAGGTATATCCAGAAAATAACCCCCTATTTCTTTGCTTAAAAATGCTATAAATAATCTTCACTGAACTCAGCTAATGAATTTTATGCCTGAAATTTAGTTTGAAGCCTAACTTTAATCAGAAAAATCTCCTCCAGAAAAAAAGTTTAATCTAAAAAAGCCCTGCAAAATGCCCCTTATAAAGCTGCAAAAATCACAGATTTTTCAATCTCACTTTTATTTTTCGAACGTACTCAGAGAAGATTCCAGCATACCTCCAACAGAAAAAAACATACTTTACTGAGTTGAAATAAATAAGAAATCTCTATATCGGATAACGCAAAAGCTTTTGACCGAATGGAAGAGCTGGCAAATAAGAAACGCACAATAGATCATGTCACAATTCAGGAAATCCACGAAATTGTAACCCGGGGCATACTTGAGGATGCAGGAAAGTACCGCACGAGAAATGTAAGAATAGCAGGTGCAGTAAGGACTCCACCTGACTGGTCAAAGATAGTTACATTGATGGATGAACTTATTGAAATGATAACTGAAAGCCATGAACATCCAGTTGAAACAGCTTCTTTCCTACATCACAGGTTTGTTGAAATTCATCCCTTCAGTGATGGAAACGGCCGAGTGGCCAGGCTTCTCACAAACCTGTATTTGATGACAAGAAATTATCCTGCTGTTGTACTCAAAAAAGAGGATAGAGGAAAATATTACAAATCCCTCAGAGCTGCAGATGCTGGAAACTTAGGGCCATTTGCCAGTTTCATTGCAAGAGCTGTGGATGAAAACCTTACCTTATATCTCTCCATTTCAGGAGGAAACGATGAACTTCTACCTCTTCGAGAACTAGCTATAGAAACTCCTTATTCTCAGGAATATCTTAGCTTGCGAGCTAGACAGGAGCTCCTAGATGCAGTAAAAGTAGGAAAAACATGGCATAGTTCAAAACGTGCAATTGAGCAATATCTGTCGAAGCATGGGAAAAAGGATGTTTAATTTCACTTTTCCTAACAGCCGTATTCGGGAAAGATTCCATCAGATTGCTGGCTAGAGAAATATATTAAAACTGAATTGGACATGAAGAAAGGTCTACTTCAATCACAAAATTCCCTCAAAGGAAAAGATCACTTTTATTAAAAATACCTTCGAAGGGCTCCTTATAAATATGCAAGGACCATGAGCTAAGAAAAGATATACTCCAAATCAGGTTTATTTAAAAAATGGAAAAGAAATTAGTGTTGATATAAACTCAGTTAACAAATAATGGTTAATATCTGTCTTGCCTTGGTTTTCTATGTTTTGGAAGACATTCTCTGCAGTAAACCGGTCTTTCCGGGTCAGGTTTGAAAGGTACTTCGGTTTCAACACCGCAATCAGAACATTTTGTCTTGTGCATTTCCTTGGGAGCTCCGAAGCCTCCACGGTTTCTGTCTCTTCCCCTGCTTCCTCTATCATTAAAGGCCATTTTGTTTCACCTTTAGTTTTAGTTGTTAGTTATTGCTGAAAAATAAGATTGTATACGATTCTTTGGTTAAAAACGAAGAGTGGTTTTTAACGACAGACTGTTATACATCTCTTTATTTTCAATATCTATACACTGCATTTAAAATATATAAAAATATCTATAATTATAAAAAATGTATTCTTTTGAATGAAGAAAACTTTGTGATAAGGGTCTATGAAATATATAAATTATCTACAATTCTTGTTCCAGCTGATCATCAAAAAGCAAAAATAAAAGGACCTGTGGAAGGCTCTTTCTAAATCTGTAAGATCTATGAATAAAAAAGTAGTTTTCAATAATAAAACATTCAAAAAAAACAAAAGTGTAAGTCCGCTTGAGCGAAGCAAAACGGACCTCGTACTCCCGAAGTGAAATTCGGGCTTAGTATCTGCGGTTTTCTCTGGGTTTCCTGTGGTTAGGAAGACATTCTCTACAGTAAACCGGTCTTTCTGGATCAGGTTTGAAAGGCACTTCGGTCTCAGCACCGCAATCAGAACAGGTTGTCTTGTGCATTTCTCTGGGAGCGTCGAAATTAGAATTTCCTCTGAACATATTTCTGTCGTTAAAAGCCATTTGTTTCACCTTGGTTTTAGTTGTTTATTAACTGTTTATAAAATAAGATTGTATAGAGCCTTTGTTTAAAATCAAAAATTGGTTTTTAACAACAGATCATTATACATCTCTTTATTTTCAACACACATACATTGCACTTACAATATATAAGTATATCTATATATAAAAAAATAAGTTCTTTTTAACAAAATAATTTCTAAACATGGCTTGCAGAGGAGATGACAGGTGCACTTCTGCAGCAAAGTAAAATATGAATTTTAGGCATCTTTTTCAGACACCTCTATTTCAGTTACTCATCTCTACTAGATATTTTTATAATTAGATCAATACTTAATGTAGCCTTTACGTTCAAGCCATTCGACCTGAGGCCTTGTATATTTCCAGGTAATGTCGGCCTTGGAATCCTGAATTTCCCATGGGTTAATGATAACAATATCGCCTTCACGAATCCACATCTTTTTATGTTTGGAGCCCGGGATTCTACCCATTCGGACAACTCCGTCCATACACTGAAGTGTTACCCTTTTAGCGCCGAGTAAACTCCCAACTGTTGCCAGGACTTCGTTTCTGTCTTTGCGAGGGATTCTTACCCTAGATACTTCAGGGGCATCTCCTGTGTTTACAGGATTTGCTGACCCTAATCTTTTTTTCCTAATAGTGCTTCTGTAATTAGCCAAATTAATTCCTCCTTGATGACCCTTGATTTATTTCTAAGTCGAAAGTTGACAAGTTGAGTCAAAAACTGATATGTTGACAATTGATATGTTGATAATTGAATGATTTGTACAAACTGCTATTCTCTATACTGTTTTGTTCCTACCTTTTTTCTGCTGCTTTTTTCTGCTGCGTTAGGTGGAAATAAGCATAGAAACAAAGAGAGTAAACCAAAAAGAACGAAAAGAAAAGATGAATCAGGCGTTAATGTAAAGTTTAACTGCGAATTAATAACACCTGACACAGATTATCTTTAGAATTTCCTGTGGTTAGGAAGACATTCTCTGCAGTATACCGGCCTGCCTTCAGTAGGTTTGAATGGTACTTCGGTCTCAACACCGCAGTCAGAACAGACCACTTTTGTCATTTCCCTTGGTTCGCTGTTACTGCGGAAACCTCTGTAATCTCCCCTGAAATTTCTGTCATTAAAAGCCATTTTCGTTTCACCTCCGCTTTAGCGGATAGATGTTAGTTTAAAAGATTGTATAGACCCTTACATTAAAAAACAAAAATTGGTTTTTAATAACAGATTATACGTCTCTTCATTTTCAATAACTACATTACATGGTCAAATTATATAAATACATCTATACAAAAGGAGCATACTCATTCAAATGAGATATGACTTTTTAGACGTAATTTTCAGAGAAATAACCAGATCTTTTATTAATGGTCTCTAAAATCCGGATTACTTGAAAACTTTCGCTCTGGTCCCAAAGCAGTCCTCCAAATGGAAAGTTACTTTTATCAAAAAGGTTCTGCGAAGGGTTTCTTATAAAGCTACAAAAGTTAAGAGTCTTTAATTCCTCTTTTCCTCACAGACATAATATAATATTTATATAGTTGAAATTTTCATATAGCTTCAGGCTAAAAGTGAAAACCATGCAAAATTCACCCTCAATTTCTTTAATTTATGGTATTGATTTCAGTGGCTCACAGGTAGCATGTAAGAAAATATGGATTTGTGAATCTATTCCTACAGATAAAGGACTTAAGGTCCAAAAATGCTGGAACATAAAGAAAAAGTATGGAAATATTTCCCTTAACAGTTCTCTTAAAAAGTTGACAGAATTTATTGCTTCCAATCCGGGAGCCGCTTTTGGACTTGATTTTCCTTTTGGCTTGCCTAAAATTATTGTAGATGAACCAAATTGGATAGCCTTCATAAGAAAATTTCCTGAATATTATGATGGTCCCTGTGAGTTTCGTCAAAAATGTCAGGATAGAGCTTTAGAATTAACTGGAAAAAAAGAATTAAAAAGAGTTGCAGACATAGAGGCGAAATCACCATTTTGTCCATGTAATCTCTGGGTTTTTAAACAGACCTACTATGGAATAAATAATGTCCTTCGTCCCCTGGTAATAGAAGAGTCAGCAAAAATACTACCAATGCAAGATCAAGAAAATTCAAAGCCACTGGTGCTTGAAATCTGTCCTGCTTCTACACTCAAAGATTTGAATCTTTACTTTACTGGTTATAAAGGGAAAAACAATACTTCTAAAGAACTCCGGGAAAAAATCCTGATAGGATTAAAGAAAGAGAAATATGTAATGGAAATTGATCCGAAAGTGTGGAAATCTTCCATCGAAAATGCAGATGGAGACGCTTTGGACAGCGTAATAGCTGCTATAGCTACTTACAGAGGATTGTGCTCGAATCCTGATTTAGATGATATTTACAAACTTGAAGGTTACATTTACGTGTAATTTTCAGTTTTTCTGGTAGTTCCTAAAACAAAGATTCACTTGAAAAATATCGCTTGGATCAGAAAAATCTTCCCGGGAGGAAAAAGAATCATTTAATCTAAAGAAACCTACAAAGTACCGAATATAAAGCTTCAAAAAAATGAATTTTTAGTTTTTTTCGTAACTTTATCTTAACAAACATGTTCTAGGTAGATTTAGGTGGACTGCTGACAGAAGTGAACTGCTGGCAGAAGTGGACTGCTGACAGAAGTCAATTGCTGGCAGGAAAAATATGTTTGAGTAGACCTAAACATAATATTACGTCTCTAGAGATCTAATCAGGAATAACTCGTTGGATTTCGGATCATAAAATTGATTCTTAAATTCTTACTTGTGCTGGAATAAAATTAGTTTTGGAATGCGCTCTCAACTAAATGATGGCTCTAATTTCCAACAAATCCCTAATTTTGCCACGTATCTATCTCAAAATCAGGATTTTATAATAGGTAATACCCATTTTACCAAAATTGTGAGAATAGCAAATATAATAATAAGCCAGATTACCCAACCGGGTAAGTTTTCGGGTGTGTCAACCATAACAATAGATATTTCAGAATCATATAAAAAGACGTATAGATAGATGACTCCAACTTACCTTTTTCGAATCAATCTTGAGTTACCTGGAAAGGATAAGTAGAAATTTCCATTTCTTATTAAACGATCATCTTTTGGTCATCTTCTTTAGTTTATAATTAACTTGAAAAACTTCCTTAAATCAAAAAATTTTCCCCAGAGATAAAAGATCGTTTAATCTAAAGAAGCCCTGCAAAACTCATGGGTTAGGAAATGGGTTAGGAAAAAAATGCATCTCAGTTTTGTCTATATTAAAAAGTTTAATTCCGCTTGATCTGAGCAGAACTCGGCCAAAACATACACCGTGCTGCCGAAGCGGAACTTACAAGTTCATGTTTCTGCGATGGAAAAAACTTATTTTTTCTCGATGACCCCGCAGACAATCCGCGCACCGCTATTGCCGGCAGGATTGGTCATCTGGTCGTCAGGGTCAGCATGGATTACCAGCGAAGTACCATTGGCTGTGAATAACGTAGTTGGTCCTGGTGACAGAGTTACACGGTCGGTGTTGACACTCATATGTCCGGTGCCATCATTGCTCACATTGAGGTTGGGTAAATCACCGGCATGTGGACCTTTCGGGTTGTTGAGTCCATGTTCCTTGCCCAGAGGATTGTAGTGTTCACCGGCAGAAGCGAACGACGGACCAATGCATTCCCCTTTATTGTGAATATGGATGCCGTGAAGACCTGGCTTCAGGCTTCTCACGTCAACATTGATATGAACCGGGCCATTTGCTTCCTCGGTGAAAGTGGCCAAACCTACAGTGTTCCCCTCCACGTCCTTCATGATAGCTGTGGCACTATATGTAGCATTTTCCTGGGCAGAGCCCGTAATTGCAAATATCAGCACCGTTGAGATGACCATTAGTAATACTAATCCAGCTTTCATCAGCTTATTCCCCCAAAAAGTGACTATTTAAGTTTGACAGAAGCTTTCCTATTAAAGAGTATGGATGAGATGGACACTGATCTTCCACTCTTTAACAGGTCATGTAGAATGTCCTGTCTCCTTTCAGATATTCTGTCCCCGTTCCTGACTCCGGCATAGTGTTTTTGTTGCGATAACATATCGTTTGCATACCAAGCCATTAGAAAAACGTCGGGTAAAAATGTACGTTTCTTGTTAACATACGTTTAGACAAATACATACTCATATAGTATAAAACAATTTTTATAAAAAACGAATATTATCTTTTTCCAAATGAGAGAACCCTTTATGTAGGATCTTACAAACAAATAGAAAAAGACAAATAGAAATGCTTGAGATCCAGACTCAGGTAATTTAAATAAAGTAAAGTCATAGTTTTCGTAAAAGTCTCTCTTAAATCTAAAGAATCACACGTTTTTAAGTTCTTTTTTTCTTAACAAAGGTATATGGGGAGATTACAGCAGTCCACAGATTTTACTCTACGAAAAACACGGACTTATAAAGTTCAGGTTTCACCTTAGTAATTATAAATATCACTACAACGGATTAATATGCTGGTTACTATAAAAAGTATCGAAAAATAATTATTTTGAAAAGGTTGGGGATAATATGAAAGGATTTGCGATGCTTGAAATTGGAAAAGTAGGCTGGATCGATACTGAAAGACCTTCAGCAGGACCATATGATGCAATCGTGAGACCTATTGCGGTAGCGCCCTGTACATCAGACGTTCATACTGTCTGGGAAGGTGCGCTTGGAAACCGTAAAAACTTGATTCTAGGACACGAAGCTGTAGGTGTTATAGATGAAGTCGGGCCAGAGGTTAAAGACTTCAAACCAGGTGATAAAGTAATTGTTCCTGCAATTACACCTGACTGGCGATCTATTGCGGCACAGGATGGAGTACCTATGCACTCAAATGGAATGCTTGGTGGATGGAAGTTTTCAAACTCCAAAAACGGAGTCTTTGCCGAATATTTCCATGTAAATGATGCAGACATGAATTTAGCTCTGCTTCCAGAAGGAATGCCCCTCGAACAAGCTGTCATGCTCTCAGATATGGCAACTACTGGAATACAGGGTGCAGAAATGGCAAAAATTAAAACCGGTTCTACAGTTGCAGTCATAGGAATTGGTCCTGTTGGTCTTATGGCAGTGGCAGGCGCATCTATTCTTGGTGCTGGCAGGCTCTTTGCAGTAGGAAGTCGGAAAGCCTCGGTTGATCTTGCTCTGGAATACGGAGCATCTGAAATTATTGATTACAGAAAAGGTGGATTAGTTGAACAGATTCTTCAAAAAACGAATGGAAAAGGTGTGGACTCTGTAATCATAGCAGGAGGAAATGAAAACACAATTTCAGATGCAGTCAAAATTGTAAAACCTGGAGGCACGGTATCAAACGTCAACTACTACGGAACCGGAGACATACTTCCTATTCCACGTATTGAATGGGGGGTAGGTATGTCTCAAAAAGACATACGTGGTGGCCTGACAACCGGAGGTCGTCTGAGAATGGAAAGAATGGCAGACCTGTGTACCTACGGAAGAATAAAACCAGAAAAGATGGTTACCCACGTATTCGAAGGATTCGACAACATGGAAAAGGCTCTCATGCTCATGAAAGAAAAACCAAGAGATCTGATCAAGCCTGTTGTTCTTCTTAATGAATAAGCGGGTTAACTATTTCTTTTAAACTCTTCGCAAAGCTCAGAGTTTTGAGAAAGAAATATTCTTGTCTTATGGAATAAAGGTTTAATCAATAGATAGGGCAGAGTCATAAAATTAACTAATGGTTACCCACTGTAAAATATTGAGCGGTAAATCTTGAATTTTGCCAATGTGCGCCAGTTTTGAGATTTTTCACTGAAGTGACTCATTTCTTTCACTTTTTCTTTCAGATAGGTTAGTAACATTTATTATGGAATATTTTTGAAAAATAGAGTTAATGTAAAACCTGTCCTTTCGTGCTATTCCCTCCAATGTACCTTAACTAATATTCGTAAAGAATAAGCTAATGTTTTAACGAATAAGCTGATGTTATTATATCAAACAGCAGTCCTTTCATCCTTCATTTTAATATATTAACTTTTGGACCTTAACTCAAACCAGAAAAGCTTACTAAATAAATATAGATAAACCATAAAGTATGTTCAAAAATAAAGATCTATTTGAAAATTACATTAGCCATATTAGCACTGAGGAAATCACAAAAAATATTTAGACAAGCGGCAGAAAAAATATGAGCTTATCCCATCCATAATTCAAAACTTCTTCTCTATTTATCGAGTTAGGAATGATCAAAAGTTTCTAATCATGAAAAATCATTCTAAAATTCTTATTCATTTTGAGGGCAGAGACTGGTTTTGGTATAAGCTCCATATATGGTCATGTTTGAGATGGTATTTATTTTAAAGATCTAATTAATCCATAAGTGTAATAATGTCTACATAGTATCTGCTGTTATAACGCCGATCTGTTTATCAAAGAGCGTCGTTTCCATTTTCTTTCGTGCGGATTCTTATTGCATCATCTAGTGATAGCACGAATATCTTTCCACTTCCTATATAGCCGTCTATATCTTTTGATCCTTTTTCGATTGCTTCAACTGTCGTTTGCAGAAACTCATCTTTCACCGCAATTTCAATCTTGACTTTATCAAGCAGGTTTGCTTCGTATTTTTCAGTTTTAGTCCTATCAACACTCAGATGTCCTCCTTGGGCACCATATCCAGAAACAGATGAAACTGTCAGTCCGTGTGCCCCAATTTTCTGAAGCTCTTTTTTGACGTTGTCAAGCTTTTCTGGCCTTATCATCGCAATTATGTATTTCATTTTTGTCATCACTCAGCATCCGATTTCCTGTTTTATTCTATTTATAACCTTCATATTTAAAATTAAATGATTTTTCATAAAATTAATTGTAATGTTAGTAATTTAAAGGTGTTTGAGTACAAGTTCATTCAAAAATCAATCTTTATCCACATTAATAAAATATTCAGACTTCCTTTATAACCGTAAGGTCATTGGCTATCCAAAATCAGAGATTTAAGGACACGGTTCTAAGTTTTGGGAAAGTTCATTATTTCATTAATCTGGTTGCGGAAGAACAATTCACTTAAACCAGAAAAATCCTTTCCAAAAGGAAGAGATCACTCAGAGCAAAAAACTTTTTAAAGGGTTTTTATAAGTCTTCAAAAATGATATTTTTTGGCCCCTTTTTTTTGGAAAACGTATTCAGGGAAGACTCCAGTAAACTGCCAGCAAGAAAAATATACCTCAGTCTAACTAATATTAAAAAATTTTATTCTTAAAAATTTTATTTTGAAATTTTATTGTGGAACTTTATTTTTAAACTGTGTTCTGAAAAACTCTGGTCTAAATAATTTTGTTTTAAACTTTGTTCTATAAAAGTTTTATTCTTTTTAATTGCAAGTGCTATCTACCAACCTTAGAACCTTAATCCGTCATCGGTTAATGTGATATCGTAGTTTCCAACAAAAAAAGTATCGTGCACGTTTACACCGTTTATGGTTTGCCTGGGAATATCATTTATTTCCACAGTACGGTCAGTTACACGAATTTTCTTGCCTCCAACATAGAAAATTCCACTCACTGCTACGTATCCATCTTCTATGATCTTAGCATTGAAAATAACATCACCATTTTCTCTTTTTGTTAATGTGAGGCCATTTTCTTTTTCGATTTCTCCTTGCACATCAAATTCTTCGTTTATTTGAGTAAGCTCGTTCCTGTCAATTTTTGCTATTAGTTCTGAGTTTTCATCCCTGATCTCGGTTGTCAGAATAAGGTTGCCATCAGTATTTTCCAGAGTAAACAGGTGTGTCCTGTCCCCGGTTTGTTTATCTGTCTGATATGACACCATATATGCCTGGTCTGCATAGATGTTTGATCCCAGGATTAGCATATAATCATCGTGAGTCATACGAGTTTCACCTGCACTTTTATGTATATATATTTACTGGTATGATTATATAAAACGCTTCTTAATCAATTTTTATTATGGACTGAATATGTTAATGAAAGATAGTTTTTCATCAATATTTTACAAACGTGTTCGAAAGAGAATAAAGCAGACCGCCAATGGGGAAAATACACTTAAACTAAACTGAATAAGGAAAACTTCTTTCTTCGCCTTTGAAGGGTATTTTCTGACAGCTCTCCTTGATCTGCGGTTCACTTGAAACAATAAATTTAATCCTAAAACAGCCCTCCAAATGAAAGATTGTTTTGATCAAAGAGATTCTTCAAAAGACTCTTTCTCAAATAATAAATTATAATTTTTCAAGTTATGAGGTCGTTATCTATCTATTCTGGAGAATCCCACATAAATATAAATATATTTTAATTTAGTTATTCTTGTCTAAATAATAAGGAAAATAATTTAAATATTGAAATACTTAAAATGAAATAGAAACATTAATGTGCAATTAAATCCATAGCCCAATTTTTAATAACAATTCTAAAATATAATATACTTGACAAAATCATGTATCAGAGGCTTATATGAAAATTACATTTTGGAAATCTAAGCGCAACTCTGTCTGAAATAAAGAGGGGAAGTCATAGTTCATGGAATATATGTTTAAATTCTGCAACTTGCCTGATGACACATTAACAGTGAAAATGGTCAATGAAGCCGCAGGTCGTCTGCACTGCAAACTTAAAGAAATCGATCTGGAATCTTTGGACATCTCAGACTATAACAAAAGATACTTTGGATCTTTATTAAGAAATTTGTGTTCAAATTTGCAAAAATATGCATACATACTTGCATGGTCGATAACAAAAATAGATATACCCTTAAACAAACTTGTTTTCTTAGATTATGGGGGAGGCTCAGGTATGTTATCCCTCCTTGCAAAAGAATGCAAGATTGGAACGGTTATTTATAATGACATTTACGATGTCTCTGCCAGAGATGCAGAATTAATAGGCAAAGCTATCGGAGATCAAGCTGACTATTATATTCCAGGGGATATTAATGACGTAATCGACTTTTTAAAAGAAAAATCGATTAAATGCAATGCAATAGCCAACTATGATGTTATAGAACATATCTATGATATAGAAGAGTTCCTTAAGAAAATACCTATGATTTCAGACAATAATTTAAGAGTGTTTTTTTCTTCCGGCGCAAACCCTTATAATCCTGTTATCAAGAGAAAACTCGTAAAAAATCATTATAGGTGCGAACTCTCAGATCGAGAACAGAAATTTGGTAGTAAAAAAAGAGATCCCCTTGAAGCATATTCTAAAATAAGAAGAAAGTTGATAAAAGATCTAAACCCGAACCTTTCCGAGGATCAGGTTGATTACTTAGTCACTGCTACCAAAGGGCTGATTGAATATGATATTAAAAAAGCAGTAAATGAATTTTCAACCCGTGGAACCGTTACTTTAAAGCAAAAATATCCCCAATATCCCTCAAACACCTGTGATCCTTACACAGGGAACTGGGCAGAACATTTAATGGATATATACCAGTTAAGAAATGTTTTACAGAGTCAGAACTTCCAAGCTGATATCTGGCGTGGATATTATGGTGACTCAAATACTTTAATAAAGTGTCTAGCAGCTCGATCTTTAAATATACTAATTAAAAATTTAGGAAGACATGGACTTGTATTATCTCCATTTTTTACACTTTGTGGAAACGTAGCGCCATAACCATCCGATTAATTCTTAAATCCTAATTTAATGGCTGAGATTACGTTATTAAAAAATTGAACTCATAAGTTAAAGGTTCGCTTTGTAAGTTAAATTTTTTCACTTTAGCGCGAGCGTTAACGACGAAAGAGTTCCCCATTTTTGGGTTTTTGAGTCCCTCAATTCTATTACCATTTTAACAACTAACCCAACCCATTTAGACTAAAAACCAGGGTAAATAAGTCCGTATGAAATAACTAAAACATTTACTCTTGTTCATAATTTAGCCTCTTTTAGCTCACTAAGTATCTTAGTTATAACTCAACCCTCTTGAGCAAACTACGTGAGCGAAAAGGGCCCCATCCTCTCGAGACGGAACTCGGG
Organism: Methanosarcina barkeri 3; assembly: GCF_000970305.1. Taxonomy (GTDB): domain Archaea; phylum Halobacteriota; class Methanosarcinia; order Methanosarcinales; family Methanosarcinaceae; genus Methanosarcina; species Methanosarcina barkeri_A. Next base: position 1,458,437 of record NZ_CP009517.1, on the reverse strand, counting down.
AAGTGAAACTTCTCTGTTCATAAATTAATCCGCTTGAGCGAACTACGTGAGCGAAACGGACCCGTCCTCCCGAGACGAGACTCGGGTGACGGGACTCGGGTGACGGGACTCGGGTGACGGAACTTGGGTAGAGAACTTGGGTAGAGAACTTGGGTAGAGAACTTGGGTAGTATAAGTTCAGGCGGCAACTTTGCCGGTTAGATCGGGTTAGATCGCAGGCTCGATGTCCGTCTCTTCTGAAGAAGATGAAAGGCGTTTTTCTTTAATCATTTGAATAAGCCTATCCATTACGTCTTCAATTCCTTCCCCGGTAACTGTGGAAATATTAAAGTCCACGTCATTCAATTTCTTGAACTCTGATCTATCAGATTTGTTTGCAACCACAAGCAAGGGAAGTTTGAAGTTCTCACGAATTTCTGCAAGTAAATGTTCCTGGGCTCCGATTTCGTATCCGCAGCTTTCACTGGGGTCAATCATAAACATCACAACTGCATCAAGGTAATGAATCGCGGTAATTGCCTGCCTTTCTATATCGTTTCTCTCGGACATCGGGCGGTCAAGAAGTCCAGGAGTATCCATAACCTGGTAACGCACACCATCTCGCATGAAATGCCCGATTGTTACGCCTTTTGTTGTAAATGGATATGGGGCGATTTCAGGGCTTGCTCCTGTGATTTTTGAGACGAAACTTGACTTTCCTACATTGGGGTAGCCAGCAATTACAATTGTGGGCTCGTCCTGTACATCAGGAAGTTTCCGCAAGATGTTTCGGGCTTCGTTTAGGAATAGAAGATCTTTGTTAATCGACTTGATAATCGAAGCAAGCCTCCCAAATGCTTCTTTTCGGACAGGCTCCGGAAGATCAGAATTTCTAATTTTCCCAACATAGTTTCTTGAAATCTCATGGATCTTCCTGCTGGCCCAGTCCACGGATGCAAGTGACATCTTAAGTTTTTCTACGCCTACAAGGATGTCCGTGAGTTCATAATAAAATCTGGGTAAGTGTTCGAAACTTGGGAATCGCCTTACTATATTTGCAAGATTATCCGTCAGAATGTTTGCGGCTGTTAGCAACATGGACTCATTGGCCCTTAATCGGCTTTCCCTGCTATCTATGGTTTTCCCGGACATAGCCCGCGCTGACCGCTTAAAGGCTTTATTGATTAATTCCTCGGAAGTAGGAACTGTGTGGATTTTCTCGAAGATCATTATGTTCTAACCTTCTGGGGACTCTGCTAAGTTATATAAACGTTGTTATGGATGAAGAGTTCTCAACAAAATAAATTCGAAATCAAGAGTCTCACAGAGACTCTTGAGAGCGATTCCCTGAGAGAAGATTTATTGCTCGGTTTTGAGTTTCTAATTATAAAAATCCTGGTAACAAATTATGTCATAATGTGAAAAACCAGGTAGATATATTAAGCAGAACCGGACTGTATTTATATTTGTAATAGTAATTTGTAATAAGATTTATAATCATTAATTATGGTAAATATCTGCGTCGACTTACGTTTCTATATGTAAACTTCGTACATCAATCTTATAAAGGTATATGAAATTAATGGTGGTAGTATGGAACTTACTCCGATTCAAAAAGACATTATTATTGCATTAATCAACCTTCAGCGGCAAAAGGACCGGGCAATCAAAGGAGAAGAAATAGCAGAGGTAATCAAGCGTAATCCTGGAACCATCCGCAATCAGATGCAGTTATTGAAGGCCCTTGGGCTTGTAGAGGGCGTGCCCGGACCAAAGGGAGGCTATAAACCCACAGGAGCAGCTTATGACGCATTAAGAATCCAACAACTGAAAAATGAATCCGTGGTTCCTCTTTATAGAAACAACGCTTTAGTTAATGGGGCTACAGCTGCTGATATTAGTTTTACTACGGTTAGAAATCCTGATGCTTGCAGCGGAGTCGTCCGCGTAATAGGAAACACAAAAGACTTCGTGATGGACGATAAGCTTCAGGTAGGCCCTACTCCTGTAAACCGCCTGATAATCCGTGGAGAAGTCACAGGAAGGGATGACACTAACAATTCTATTCTGTTCAATATAACAGAAATGATTTCTCTACCTAAAAAGCATGTCAAACATTATATGAAGTATCCTCCTTTACTTGTGAACCTGAACGCAAGTATCCAGGAGGCAACGAGACTTTTTATCCGGAACAACGTTCACGGAGCCCCCGTAGAAGATAAAGGAAAAATCGTAGGAATCGTTACCTATACCGATATTGCTCACGCAATTGCTCAGGGAAAACCCAACGTAAAAGTCAAAGACATTATGACAAAAGAACTTATCACGGTCGATGGAGATATGCAGCTCTACGATGTGGTAAAACTTTTCCACAAGTACAATGTAGGCAGGCTTATTGTAACTATTAATGGCGTACCTAAAGGGACACTGTCAAAAACTGATGTCCTGAACGAACTGGCAGTTTACTGAAAAATTAAGGTTTTTTGCGGCTCTTTGAAAAAGCAGAAAGATTTCAGTAGAAATAGCTGAAAAAATTTCATACTGTGAGAATATCGGACTATCCAGACTCTCAAACCAGGAGGTAAAGACCTCCCAGGTCTTCAATCCCTTTTCATGTTTTCATGTCGGGCAGTTAGTTCGGCTGCGATTTCATCAAGGGTAACATTGTTTGCTGCAAGCATTACCAGAAGATGGAAAATAAGGTCTGAACTTTCAGAAATGATCTCTGCATGGTTTTCGTTCCTGACTGCGAGGATTGTTTCAATTGACTCCTCGCCTACTTTTTCAAGAATCTTGTTCATACCTTTACGATGGTTCAAAAGCTTGCAGACATATGAGCGCTCGTCATAGTTCTGTTTTCGGTCCAGTATGATGTCATACACCCTGTTCAAGATTGATAGGTCAGCATCCGGCATTTTAACACCTGTTTAATTAACACGGAACGTTTTTAAAAATTCAAATAGAGAAAAAAATATCCAAAAAAGTAAAAACAGGAGATTTTCAAACTTTCCTTGGATCAGTGATTTCTCCGGTAAGAGCTGATGCTCCTGCAGTTGCAGGGGAAGACAGATATACAAAAGACTCTGGACTTCCTTCTCTGCCCTTGAAATTACGGTTCGAGGTTGCAAGGCCCACTTCTCCTGCACCAAGCAAGCCGAAAGAGCCACCCATACAGGGACCGCAGCACGGTGATTCTACGATTGCACCCGCATTCATGAGTTTTTCTATATACCCGGCTTTCAAGAGTTTCATGTACTCAGTCCTTGAAGCGGGAACTACAAGCAAGCGAACGCCTTTAGCTACTGGCTCGTCGCCCATAATATCAGCCATGAGTTTAATATCTTCGAACCTGCCGTTCGTGCAGGAACCCACAAAGATCTGGTCAAGTTTCGTTCCCTCAACCTCGGTTACGGGTTTTACGTTATCCACATGGTGAGGGCAGGCTACCTGAGGCTCCAGGTCAGATATATCGTAGTGCCTGATTCCCACGTATGTTGCATCTTCATCGGATTTCCAATATGGGTCAAACTCGTAATACAGAATCCGCTCTTTGAGGTAGTTTGCAGTCACTTCATCAGCTTCGATGATTCCTGCTTTTCCTCCCATTTCAATTGCCATATTGGACATAGTCATACGTTCTGGAATCGAAAGAGAGTGGATTGTTGAGCCTCCAAACTCGGCTGCCATATACCTGGCACCTTCTACCCCTACATCGCCAATGAGGTGAAGGATAAGGTCTTTTGAGTAAACGTGTTTTGGAAGGTTGCCTTCTACTTCAAAACGGAAAGTCTCGGGTACCCTGAACCAGAGTTTGCCAGTGGCAAAAACGGCAGCCATATCAGTAGACCCTATACCTGTAGAAAATGCCCCCAGAGCACCATAAGCACAAGTATGAGAGTCTGAGCCAACTATAAGGTTTCCTGGTAGTACGTGTCCTTTTTCGGGAAGAACCTGATGGCAAACTCCTTCATATACGTCATAATTTAAAATGCCCTGTTCTTCAGCAAACTCTCGAAGCATAATATGATTTGCTGTGGCGTTAATAGAATCTGCAGGAACCTGGTGATCGAATACAATCACTATTTTCTTGGGATCCCATACTTTTTTCTCTTCTCTATCCTTCATTATCTCGTAAAAGCCTTTGACTGCTAGCGGACCTGTAATATCGTGAGTCATTGCCAGGTCGATATTTGCCAGTACGAAATCCCCGGCTTTCACGGAACTTCCGGAGGCCTTCGAAAAGATCTTTTCCGAAACGGTCATCGGACGATTTTCATTACCAGACATCCCGGTCATGGGGAATAACTGGCTCTTTCTAATAAATAAATTTAATTGATGATGCAGGGTCGAGAGGAACTAAAAAATCTTTCAGGCTTATTTAAAGACAAGTATGTTTAAAAATGAGAAAGTCTTGGTTGGCAAACTTTACAGTATAATCAGGAAAGCTAAATAAATTTAGACTAATTGGGTAATTTGGCGACAATGAGAGTAAACAAGAGGTCAACAGTGAAGAATGACTCAAGATTGGTTCGCACAGGCGGCAAGCATTCGAATCGCTGACCTCGGATTAAATCTTTTTTATCAGGTCGACATTCTTTTAAGTTTTTACTTTTTAAGTTATTAGTTCTATTTATACTTCATCTAAGTTACGGCAAGAAGTCAGAGCAAAGGCACAGAATTCAGAGTTTAACATACAGGATTGATCTATCTTTATCGGCCTTTCTATCTTCTTTTACCTCGTTTCAATTCTTTTCACTGTAACCAGAATTCTCATCCCTCTATTATGCTTTCCGTGAAATATCCTCATATTTCTACGCGGCTCAGTTCGATTCAATCTCTATTCCTGAAAAAGATTCAATTCAAGAATTTATTCGGAAATAGACAACAGAAATGTTTAAAAATTATTAAAATGTAATCTGTATAACTTCTTAGAGGATAAGACATCTAGAATTTAAGGGAAAGATATGAGAGCTCGAATAAAAATTCTTTTAATAATTTTTATTTTTATAATATCCAGTTCAGCTACTTCATCGGCAAAGGAAGTTACAGTAGATGATGATTCTGGAGCTGATTTCAGGTCAATTCAGGAAGCTGTTAATAATTCTATACCAGGGGACACAATAATCGTGAGACCTGGAACTTATACTGAAAACATTCTTATTAATATAACAAGGCTAACTGTCAGGTCGGAATCGAGAAATAACAATGTGCAAATAAAACCTTTGGATGAGAGTGAAAGTGTTTTTCTCATAAAAGCTGATAATGTAACAATTAGCGGCTTCAATATAACAGGAACTAATAAGGAGATTTCTGATCATAGAGGTGGAATCTGTCTTGAGAATGCTGGAAATTGCTCAATTATGGGGAATATTTTCATTGAAAACAAGAATGGTGTGTTTCTTAATAGATCTAGTTATAATACCGTTTCTGAGAACTTATTTTTTAATGATGAGCTTAACGAAGAGATATTTACGTATCAAGCCGATATGAATAATTTGATAGGTAACACCATTGAAAACGGTTATATTACGCAAGGAGCCGAGTCATCAGGCAATTTAATAGCCGGAAATAAAATTTCTAACGGCGGTATCATTATTGGCTGTTGTGGGAGAAATAATGTAGTATCAGGTAATACGATCTCAAATTGTTCCCTCGGAATTAGTGCATTTGATACGGGAGTAAATTTTAGTAATAACAGGATTACTGACTGCCAATGTGGTATACATCTCTCGTTTACGGGAGGAGCAGGAGTTTATGATAATACAATATCATACTGTGGTGTAGGAATTAGTTTAAGTGAAGGCTGTCTTGGCGTTGAAATAGTCAACAACACGATAACGTCCAGTGCAGAATGCGGGATTGTTGATCAGTACAACGAAGGCGGCAAACAGATCTATAATAATTATTTTAATAACACTGTAAACGTAAGGTTTGGAGAGGGCGCAGGGAATACCTGGAACAGTTCACTTACTTCAGGCAGTAATATTGCCGGAGGTCCTTACATTGGAGGAAACTTCTGGGCAAAACCCGATGGAACCGGATTTTCCCAGATCTGCGTGGATTTGGATGGAGATGGGATTGGAGACCTGCCTTATAAAGTCTATGAGGATCCTTATAACGTCTATGAGGACGAGTTTGACTATTTACCTCTTGTATCTCTGTCCGGTCTGCAGAATACAGTAAGTCCCACTGCAAACTTTACAGCCAGCGCCACTAATGGTCCTGCACCCCTTGCTGTCAAGTTTACAGACCTTTCGAAAAACGCAGTTGTATGGAACTGGGACTTTGATGGTGATGGAATATCAGACTCCATAAAACAAAATCCTGTATATGCGTACAAGACTTCAGGAAACTATACCGTTAATTTGACAGTTAGCAATGGAATCAATACTAGTTCCAAACTTGTTAACATAACTATTGGAAAAAGGGTCTCAGCCACATGGCCATTTGTATACATTACGAATAACGGTGCTTTCTCTGTAATTGACACAGCCACAGGATTAGTTATAACATCTGTGAAAGTAGGACGTTGGCCTGAAGGAGTTGCAGTCACACCAGATGGAAAAACAGCATATGTAGCGAACTATTGGGACAACAATGTTTCTGTGATTGATACAGCCACAAACAAGGTTACAACTACAGTGGATGTAAGAAGTGGTCCTTCTGAAGTTGTAGTCACACCGGATGGAAGAAAAGTATATGTGACGAACCAGGGCAACGGTACAGTTTCTATAATTGACACCGCAAACGATACTGTTATAGCCACTGTGCCTGTAGGAAATACTCCTATGGGAATTGCAGTAGCTCCAGATGGAAAAAAGGTATATGTGACGAACTCTGGTAATACTAATACCCCTGAATATACGGTTTCTGTAATTGATACAGCAACTAACATGGTTACATCTACGGTATATGTAGGCGAACATCCTTGGGGAGTTGCAGTCACACCTGATGGAACAAAGGTATATGTGACAACCTACTACTATATCTCTGTAATTGATACAGCTACAAATACCGTTATAGATACGGTGGATGTAAGAAGAAGACCTCAAGAAGTTGTAGTCAATCCAACAGGAACAAAGGTATATGTGACTGATGGAGATGGCTTTGTCTCTGTAATTGATACATCTACAAGAAAAGTTGTAACCACATTGAATGTAGGAAAGTATCCTGAAGAGATTGCAGTCACACCTAATGGAAAAAAGGTATACGTGGTAACCAAGGGCAATTATGAGAACAATTATAGCAACAATATCTCTGTAATTGACACCTCAAACGATACTGTTTCAGCAAAAGTGAATATTGAGTTTTCTCCTGGAGGACTTGCAATCATCCCAGATCTAGAATCAGTATTTCCAGTAGCTAACTTCAGCAGCAATGTCAGTGAGGGTTTTGCACCTCTCTCAGTTCAGTTTAAAGACATCTCAGAAAACGCAACAGGATGGAACTGGGACTTTGGAGATGGTGATACTTCAACCGAGCAAAACCCAACCCATACTTATTTTTCAGCAGGAACCTATAATGTTAACCTTGTAGTAAGCAATGCAAACGGGATGTCCTCAAAACTAGCTACAATAACTGTACAGGGCCAGAGCAGTTCGAGCGGCGGCAGCAGTAGAAGTGGAAGTAGTAATGGTGGAGGTGGAAGTGCTGGCGTTGGTGGATCTCCTGAATCTCAAAGTAATATTGAGGCTAAAGAGATTTCACAGACTTTCATAACAAGTGGAAGCGCTGCAAAGTTTAACTTCCCACAAAAGGCTACTCCTGTCATGTATCTGAGTTTCGATTCAAAGAAGACAAACGGAAAGACAACAACTATTGTTGAGATGTTGAAAGGGAAGTCGACTCTAGTTACAGAATTGCCTTCTGGCGAAGTTTACAAGTATTTAAACATCTGGGTCGGAAATGTCGGTTTTGGGAATTCAAATAATATCGTAAATGCGGTCATAAATTTCAAGGTTGAAAAAACCTGGATTCAGGATAAAAATATCGACAAATCCTCGATCACTCTTAACAGGTACAATGACACGAAATGGAGCCAGCTTTCAACTAACCTGTTAGGAGAGGATGACAAGTACTTATATTTTACAGCTAAAACACTCGGATTCTCTCCTTTTGCAATAACTGGTAAAATTACAGCAACAAGAACTGCAATACAGCCCGCAGCTGGAAATAAAACACCGTCAGCGGTGGATGATACACAAAATAATGCTGGAAATAGAACAGCAAACATCGATCAGACACCTGAGAGAACTCAAAGTTCAAACACCTCTGGAAAAGAAAGCACTAAAACGTCGGGATTTGAAATAACCTCTGGTATAGTCTGTCTTCTGAGCGTACTCTTGTACAAAAGAGGATAAAAAGGAATGAAAATGCAACTAATGTAGGGACCTTGATCAAACTAGGAGATAGACATCTTTGTCGATCTCGCTATTAATCAATAACTTCGTCAATAACTTCGTCAATAACTTCGATACTTCCCCTACTATCGTGAACTATACATGTGAATGTACCTTTTTTCAGGCTCTTTTTTGCAAGCTCGAGACCCTTTTCTCCTCTCCTGAAGTCCACAAAATTCTCATACAGGCTAAGCATGTCCTCAAGTTCCGAAATATACCTGAAGAGAAGATTTTCTGCTAGTTTTCGACTGTCTTCTATAGAGATCGGAGATCCAAGACCTTCACATTCGCAGGTCTGTAGTCTCAGCCCTTCTATATAAAAAGGGTAAGTGCTACAGAGCATAGGGCGCACTGGATAGATCCGACATTTGTACGTATCTCTTTCAAGAAAAGTACAGTCCCCATTCCTCTTCCGCCTGAGGATCCATCCAAAGGCATGAACCTTGCCCTCACAATCGATACAGTCCTCAAGGGATTCGAGAAGGTCAGGAGAAAAAGACTCTTCATTTTCCTCCGATTCTATTAATGAAGTTTCCGGACATTTTTCTTCAGACTTTTCTGTTCCGTCCTGGATAGGGCTCTCAATCACAAACGGTCCTGCAACCTCCAATTTTGAGAGATCTGTATACTCCTGGATTCTTTCAATTTCAGAAGGAATTACAGCTACTCTATTATCTCCAAAAGCCTGCCTGCAGCATTTTCCACAGCGCTGGCAGGAGAAACCGATTTTCCGGATTTCAGATGCAAGTTTTTCAGGGTCAAGTTTGCGAGCCATTTCTATTTCTTTCTGGAGAGCGGCAATAAGAAGGTGCTGATAACCTGTTTTTTCTGATTTTGGCTTATTGCCTGTGCTGGGAGCTTCCATGCAAATAATCGTGCCCTGCTGGTACATCAAACTAACGCAAGCTGCAACTCATTCCAGGAATAATTCGGAGATCTCACCCTGAAGACACTTTACTATACTGACAATGGATCGCAATAAGAAACTATATATCAGGGAACCTGGTTTAAACTTAAGTTTATATGTGGCAGACATTACTCAAAAAGTTTGAAAAATACCCTGCGCAGGCAAAAGTGCTTAAGTTGCTTTTTGAACGCGGGTTTCAGGTAAATGAAGAAGGGAAGGTCACCTCAGGAAGCATTGAGATTGCACATACCCAGCTTGCAAAAGAAGCAGGCGTTGACCGGCGAGTAGTTGACGCAACTACAAAAACCATTATTTCGGATGAGCTTCTAAGCAGAATTTTTAAAAATGTTCACTCTATTCCCTTCCTCAGAGACGTTGCTCCTTCGCTTGGCCTGGGAGTAATTATTATTATTCCTGAAGATGCCGCTGACGTGGGCATTCTTGCTGAGGTTGCAGGCCTGATCTCAGGAAGCAAAGTGAGCATCCGCCAGGCTGTTTCGGATGATCCTTATCTAACTGATAATCCAAGGCTTACAATTGTTACCGACAAGAAAGTCCCTGGAGAACTTGTTGACAAAATCCTTGAACTTCCCTCAGTCAAAGGAGTAAGCATTTACTGAATCTTCTACCAGAAATCAGGACCCTATAAACAAAGTGGAAGCGAGATTGGAAACTTCACTTAAGAGACTATTTTTCAATTGAGAAAAGTTTTTTCCTTCAGTATTAACTGCGAACATTAACTGTAAGTATTAACTTGTTTAACTTATTTTCTTCCTCTTTTAAACGTGGAGAGTCCAAGAGCTATTACAAGGAATCCGAAAAATATAGTACGCATAGAAATATTTCTTACTTTACTTCTGGATACTGAATCTTCGGTAAGGTTTTTAATAGTATCATCAAGTCTGAGAATTTTATGCTCTACCTGTGGTTCCACTTCCGCAAGCGGTTGAGTTCCAGTAAAAAACAGGACGAAGTTCTCAACAGACTCAAAACTTTTCATATTCAGAAATCCCCTGGTACGGTCACCCTCGTTTCTGCGACTTAAGCCTGAGTTTCCGGTATCTTCCGAATTAACAATGGATGAGGCATCTTCCGGACTAACGGTGTTTTCGATCGAGGACTGGTTTATTGACTTCAGGACCTGAATAATAACGCAGGCTGAGGAACTACCATTATCATTCTTTGCAGTAAGGGAAACCGTATAATTTCCTGGACAGCAGAAAGTATGTTTTGGTTCCGGGCAGTAAGACTTCTTTCCATCTCCAAAGTTCCATGACAGCGAGGCTGCATTCCTGGAAAGATCAAAAAACTGGATAGTAAGCGGAACATGCCCGATTGTCACATTAGTACCAAACTTAGCCTCAGGAAATATTGGAACTGAAGGGTCCGGAGCTTTCAAAACATTAATAACCACGTTGGCCGAATCACTGCCATTCTCATTCGTGACATTCAGGGTAACTGTATTGTTACCTTCGTTGACAAAAGTATGCGAAAAATCCGAAGAGGTCGAAACTTCCAGGTTTCCAAGGCTCCATAACAGTGAGCTGGCGTTTTCTGAGATTTCCGTAAACTCAACCGTAAGAGGCGCGTATCCTACTGTCACATTGGAAGTAAAAATTGCTTCTGGCATCACGGGAAGTTCCGGAATGAAATTCATTAATGGTCTGTAGTCCATACTCTTCGTGAGGCGGTTTACGGCATATGCAGTATCGCCGATATTATCTCCGTCCTCGTCCTGACCTGTATAATCACTCCAGCAGTTGCCTGAGATCCGGTTCCAGGTATTGAGTTTACTGTCCCTGGCATTATTTGTATTATTGAAGAAATTGTTATATATCGTATTGTTTGAAGAGGCAGACAACTTGATTCCGCAATCGGCGTTTGAAGATACGGTATTATTGCTCAAGGTATTGTTTTCGGACTTAAACAGACAGATCCCGATATTATTCCCCGAGATAATGCTGTTATTTATGATACAGTTTTGAGCGCCATTCAGGTAAATTCCATACTTACTGTCGGTTATTGAGAAACCGCTGATTGTCACATTGCTGGCAATTATTTTGAATATACTGCTCTCCCTATTCTTTCCGGTAATAATCGTATCGTAAGAATTTTTCGAGTACGAGATTATTGTCAGGTTATCCTGATCGATTTGAATGCTTTCATTATATTCTCCGGGCTTCACAAGAATAGTGTCACCTGGAAAAGCATTATCTACTGCTTCCTGAATCGATTCTCCTGGGGAAACATAATTTTCTACTGCTCCGGTCTCTGACATAAGAACCAGAACCAGAAAAATTGCAAAAAAGCATATCCGTCTGAAAGTTCGAATTTCTGTCATATTAACCCACATATCAATCCAGGAATTTACAGAATTATTTTTTAAAAGGATGCATATAAAATTGTTGATTTAAACAAATATTAAAGAATAGAAATAAAAATTAAAAGTTACAAGAAAGTTCTGTTTGGAAAAATAGGTCTTTGAAGACTTTTTCTCTTCAAAATACCTAACATATAAAATTGTGTAGTGAAAAGTGAAACAAGTAACAGTATAAATCCTCTAATGAGTTATAGGGTTAAGTTTAAATTCCAAAATATGATCTAAAACTTAAAGTCTGATTCGGTTAAGCTTGATTCGGTTAAGCTTGATTCGGTTAAGCTTGATTCGGTTAAGCTTGATTCGGTTAAGCTTGATTCGGTTAAGGTTAGTTCATTTAAACCCTGTTCAGTTAAATCTGATTCGATTAAATCTAATTCGATTAAATCTGATTTGGTTAACATCATCCCAGTTGCACTAACTAATAATATATGTTAAAAAGCACAAAACGTATGTTAAAAAGCACAAGTTCTAAACAGAAGTTAAAAAGAGAAGTTAAACATTAATTGGACTTTAAACATTATTTTCCGAATGTTATGAAACAACTTTACTATTGATAAACCCGGTAAAATGGTCTTATTTCTAAAGCTGTATGTTTGAATCTGCCAGGATTCAGTTCTTCGATATACTTATTACAAAAAATAAGACTATAGAAATAAATGATAACGTATATTAATTATAATTCTCAATGGGTCTGGAAGAAAAATCTCTGTAAAGCAGGTATAAAATCCGTAAAGACAAAGGTTTTTAAGTAGATCTTAGTTAATTCTTGAAAAATTCAGCTGGAGAATACGTATCATGCAGGAAAAAATAAAAGAAATTGCAGATCGAGTACATGAACTGCGTGAACTCTCGGATTTCACGGTCAAAGACATGGCAGAATATCTAAAAGTATCCGATGAAACTTATGGAAGATATGAAGATGGAACTGAGGATATTCCGGCAAGTATACTTTTTGAAATTGCACACAAGCTGCGTGTGGATATGGCTACTCTTCTTACAGGGGAAGAGCCACGTATGAATATATTCACAGTTACACGGGATGGAAAAGGGGTCAACGTTGAGAGGAGGAAGCAGTACAAGTACCAGAACCTGGCTGAAAAATTCATTCATAAAAAGGCTGAATTTTTTGTAGTTACAGTCGAACCCAAGCCATACGGGACAAAACCTGAGACTAACTCCCATCCTGGGCAGGAGTTTAACTATGTGCTGGAAGGAAGCCTGAAAGTCTATATTCACAATAATGAGCTGATTCTGAATGAAGGAGACTCAATTTACTTTGACTCCACTTACGAACACGCTATGGAAGCCCTGGAAGGAAAGTCAGCCAAGTTCCTGGCAGTTATAATGTAATAATTTAATCCGTTAATTCAACCTGGCTTGATATTGTTCGATTAAACATAACTTGGTGAACTCAATTAGATCCAGATAATTCGGTTAAACGCAGTTCAGATTAACTTGATTCGAGTTGATGTAGTTTGAATTATGTTATTTGAGTTAATATTACTTGTTTCAAATCCGATAAAAATGCGTAAGAAATTCTATGTCCGGGCTAAAACCTTGAAACTCAAGTAATGGCGTGTAGCCTTCATAAATCTAGAAGCTATATATAAATAGATAAAACGGGTGTCCAGAATGACTTCTTTGCTCAGCCAATTTGTTTCTAAAACTGACTTTGAATCCTATGAGGATTTTGAGAAAAATTTTAAAATCCTTGTTCCTGAAAACTTCAACTTTGCCTATGATGTAGTCGATACCTATGCAAGAGATCTCCCTGAAAAGATCGCAATGATCTGGTGTGACGATAATGGGGAAGAGAGAATCTTTACTTTTAAAGACCTGAAGTACTACAGTGATAAAACCGCAAATTTTTTTGCAAAGCATGGGATAGGTAAAGGCGACTACGTAATGCTCACCTTAAAGAGCCGGTATGAGTTCTGGTATTGTATCATTGCACTGCATAAATTGGGAGCCATTGCTGTACCCGCAACCCATATGCTCAAGACACGAGACATTGTATACCGGATTAAAAAAGCCGGATTGAAGATGATCGTCTGCATATCGGAAGACGGAGTTCCAGAACAGGTAGATGAAGCACACTCCGAATGCGGAAATATCACGCTCAAAAAAGCGGTCGTAGGAGATAATGTCCGGGAAGGCTGGATTGATTTCAAAAAAGAACTCGAAGAAGCCTCTCCTGATTTCAAACGTCCTTCGGGAGATGCTGCTACAAAAAACAGCGATGTTTCTCTTGTCTATTTCTCTTCAGGAACAGCCAGTTTCCCAAAAATGGTAGAACACGACTTTACCTACCCTCTAGGGCATATTCTTACCGCAAAGTACTGGCAGAATGTGGAAGATGACGGGTTGCATTACACTGTTGCAGACAGCGGTTGGGGAAAATGCGTATGGGGAAAACTATATGGCCAATGGATCGCAGGTTGTGCGGTCTTTGTTTATGACTATGACAGATTTGAAGCCAGGACTATGCTTGAAAAAGCCTCTAAGTATGGGGTTACAACTTTTTGTGCTCCTCCGACAATCTATAGGTTCCTAATTAAGGAAGATCTCTCAAAATACGATTTTGGTACCCTTAAATATGCGGTTGTTGCAGGCGAACCTCTTAATCCGGAAGTATTTTACCGGTTCCTTGAGTTCACCGGAATAAAGCTTATGGAAGGGTTCGGGCAAACTGAAACCGTTGTAAGTATAGCAACATACCCCTGGATGGAACCAAAACCAGGGTCTATCGGAAGGCCATCTCCTGGATATAAAATTGAACTGATGGACAGAGACGGAAGACTCTGTGAAGTAGGGGAAGAAGGAGAACTCGTAATCAACACAAAGGAAGAAAAACCTGTAGGACTCTTCGTCCACTATGGGAAAGATCCTGAGAAAACTAAGGAAGCATGGCACGATGGCTATTATCATACAGGGGATATGGCCTGGAAGGACGAAGATGGCTACTTGTGGTTTGTGGGTAGAGCTGACGATATCATAAAGACCTCAGGATATAAAGTCGGGCCTTTTGAAGTGGAAAGCGCCCTTATCCAGCACCCTGCAGTACTCGAATGCGCAATTACAGGTGCTCCTGATCCTGTAAGAGGTCAGGTTATCAAGGCAACCGTTGTGCTCACAAAAGGATACACGCCTGGAGAAGAGCTTAAAAAAGAGCTCCAGAAACATGTAAAAAGTATCACTGCCCCCTATAAGTATCCGCGCATAATTGAGTTTGTGGACGAACTTCCAAAAACCATTAGCGGAAAGATTCGCAGGGTCGAAATCCGGGATAAAGATCAAAATGAGTTAAACTAAAGATAATTTAATAAATAGAGATAGATTAGAAAATGAAAATAATATAAAAGCAAATAACACCTGATAAAGCAAATAATACCTGATAAAGCAAATAATACCTGATAAAGCAAATAACACCTGATAAAGCAAATAACACCTGATAAAGCAAACAAAACTTGTTAAGCAAACAAATCTGTTAAGCAAACGAAAATTAGTAAAACAAATAAGCCCTGTTTTGATCCGGAAGCAAATGAGTTTCGGGTCAAAACAAAAAAGGAAAAAAAGAAAGAAATAAGTACCTTAAACTTTCTGGAAAGTTTGCTCTAAGAAGATTTGGTTCTAATTCACTTTATATTTTTATCTCAATTTTCTGCTAACTTACTGTCTAATAGATTATACAATTTACAACTTAAGTAAGTAGAAACCTGAGGCTCTTCTTTCTGTCATAGAAGACCGGTTGAATAAAATAATGACTGGAGAAGTCCGGATAAAAATCGAAAACTCCGGAACCCTATATCCGGAAATAGGCCTGAGACCTGAGAAGAGTCCAAAGAGAACTGAAAAATGAGCAAAAAGAGGATCTCATATGTCAAAGAACGATAAAAAAGAACCATACCCTGTAATTAATACTCTGGAGTGTAAGGCCTGCGGACGCTGCCTTCTAGCCTGCCCCAAAGACGTACTTTCCATGAGTGAAAACCTGAATGCCAGGGGTTACCATTATGTGGAGTACAAAGGAGAGGGCTGCTCAGGCTGTGCAAGCTGCTATTATACCTGCCCTGAACCGCTTGCAATCGAGATTCATATTCCCCTGAAAGAAGAGGAAGCCAGGTAAGGCAGGAAGGAGGAAAACTATGACAACACAACTAGTAAAAGGCAACTCCGCAGTAATCATCGGTGCACTATATGCCGGATGTGACTGTTTCTTCGGGTATCCTATAACTCCGGCAAGTGAGATTCTACATGATGCATCCAAATATTTGCCAAAAATTGGAAGGAAGTTCGTTCAGGCCGAATCCGAAGAAGCGGCGATTAACATGGTTTATGGAGGAGCATCGGCAGGACATAGGGTCATGACATCATCTTCAGGCCCTGGAATTAGCCTGATGCAGGAAGGAATTTCCTATCTTGCTGGCGCTGAGCTTCCATGCGTGGTTGTAGATATTATGCGGGCAGGGCCAGGCCTTGGAAATATAGGGCCTGAGCAGGCAGATTACAATCAAGTGGTAAAAGGCGGAGGGCACGGGAACTACAGAAATATCGTGCTTGCCCCTAATTCAGTGCAGGAAATGTGCGATTTTACCATGAAAGCTTTTGAGCTTGCTTTCAAGTACAGGAACCCAGCTGTTGTGCTTGCGGACGGAGTGCTCGGACAGATGATCGAGTCACTCGAATTCCCGAAGCAAGCTATTGTTCCTGAGATTGATAGTACCTGGGCGGTCAACGGTACAGCCGAAACCAGGCCTAATCTGATAACCTCCATCTTTCTGGACTTCGATCAACTTGGAAAGTTCAATGAAAAACTGCAGGTGAAGTACGAGCTCATAAGGCAGAATGAAGTCGATTACGAGGAGTACCTGACCGATGATGCATCAATTGTCCTTGTTTCTTATGGAATAAGCAGCAGGATCTGCAGGTCAGCCGTAGATCTTGCCAGACAGGAAGGCATTAAAGTGGGGCTTTTCAGGCCAAAAACTCTATTCCCGTTCCCTGAAGCGCAGTTGAAAGCCCTGGCAGATAAGGGTTGTTCCTTTATTTCCGTGGAAATGAGCAATGGACAATTAATACATGATGTCAGGCTTGCAATCAATTGTTCACAGCCTGTAGAGCTTGTAAATCGTATGGGAGGAAACTTGATGACTCTTGACCAGATTATGGATAAAATCAGGAAAATGGCAGGAGAGGCATGAAAATGGCAGCAGAAATCATTAACGGAGAAAAAGTAATAGGAAAGCCAAAGGCCCTGTATGCGGACTACCCTCGCAAAGGATCAGTAGCCTCTACAGCCACTCATTACTGCCCAGGCTGCGGACATGGGGTTCTGCACAAGCTTATTGCCGAAGCAATTGATGACCTTGGTATTCAGGACAGGACCGTTATGATAAGCCCTGTGGGATGTGCGGTCTTCGCTTACTATTATTTTGATACAGGCAACATCCAGGTTGCTCACGGCCGTGCGCCTGCGGTTGGTACTGGAGTCTCCAGGGCTGAAGAAAATGCTGTGGTGATCTCTTATCAGGGAGACGGAGATTTGGCTTCCATTGGTCTGAACGAGACTCTTCAGGCCGCAAATAGGGGTGAAAAGCTTGCAGTCTTTTTCGTAAATAATACCGTTTACGGAATGACAGGTGGACAGATGGCACCCACAACTCTTGTAGGGGAAAAGACCACTACGTGCCCGGAAGGTCGGGACCCCCGTTTTGCAGGTTATCCTCTACATATGTGCGAGCTGCTGGAAAACCTTAAGGCTCCGGTATTTATTGAAAGGGTTTCAGTTTCGGATATATCCCATATCAGGAAAGCAAGAAAAGCCATACATAAGGCGCTTGAAATCCAGCGTGACGGGAAAGGATATGCTTTTGTTGAAGTCCTTGCCTCCTGCCCGACTAACCTCAAGATGGATGCGGAAAAGGCCATCAGTTTCATAAATGAAGAGATGGAAAAGGAATTTCCTGTCAAGAATTTCAGGGATAAATCAGAAGAAGTAGAACCACTGCACCGTGGAGTCAGTGACTTTACAACCAAAGCCCTTGAACAGCTTTACGGTATTGAGGCAGAAGCCGAAGAAAAACCTGCCAGAAAGGACTTTGCCCCGATCCAGACCAAGATTGCTGGTTTCGGAGGGCAGGGTGTTCTCAGCATGGGAATAATTCTTGCACAGGCCGGAGTTAAGGCAAATCTCAACGCTTCCTGGTTCCCGTCCTATGGCCCTGAACAGAGGGGAGGTACCTCTAACTGCTCTGTCGTGATTTCAGGCCAGTCTATAGGCTCTCCTACGGTCTACACTCCGGACATTCTGATAGCTATGAACCGTCCTTCTCTTGAAAAGTTTGAAGGGGCAGTTCGAGAAGGAGGCTTTATCCTCTATGACTCATCCATCGGTGAAGTCGAAACGCCTTCACATGTAAAGGCAGTTGCTGTTCCTGCAACTGAAAAAGCCAAGGAAGCCGGTTCCGAGAAAGCTGCTAACTCTTTCATGCTTGGAGTCCTTATGGGTATTAACGCAACCGGCCTGAAAGAGGAAGTGTTTAAGGAGGCTCTTGCCGAAAACTTTACAGGAAAACCCAGAGTCATTGAGTTTAACCAGATGGTTCTCGAAGCTGGGGCACAGTGGGCAAGAGAAAATGTTAAATTCTAAGGATTTAAGGTTTGAGAAAATACGAAGTTTCGAGGATACTCGAGTTGCGTAAAAACAGGTGGAGAAAATTTTTTCTCTACCTGATTTTATTAATAATTTTCAGTTAGTTTTCAATCAGTTTTCAATTAGTTTTCAATTAGTTTTCAATTAGTTTTCAATTAGTTTTCAATTAGTTTTCAATTAATTTTCAATCAGTTTTCAATCAGTTTTCAATTAATTTTCAATCAGTTTTCAATCAGTTTTCAATTAATTTCCAAGCAACTATTAAGTAAGCTCCTTGTGGATCGCCAATAGTTCTCAAATAGTTTTATCCTCTTTAACGGTTAAATGTTCCACGTTATTCTTTTCTTAGATATTTTTCAGGTTGCCTTGAGCAGAAAAAGTTAATCTGAGGAACATACATTTCTAAGAACTCAATGGAGAAGCCCCAATTTGCCTTAAAAAAGAGATATTCAGGCATATACATCATCTTATAAAACAATCATAAACTTTATTAAATCTAAGTACATTGTAAGAATAAGATGATATTCAATAAATTAATTTCAAATGTATCTGCTGAATGGTAGTAACTTAAAAGTAATTTATTGGAAAAGTATTTTACTAGAAAATGTTTATTAGAAAAGCAGTTAATTGATATAGAATCAGTTGGCAGGGATCGAGTCCCTATTCTCGAATCCCTACCTGCGATCCAACCCAAGATTAAGAGGAAACCCTATTACTCTTAATCTAACATAGAAGTAGATGGTAGGGTTTGAGTCCCTATTCTCGAATCCCTACCTGCGATCCAACCCAGAGATTGAGAGGAAACCCTATTACTCTCAATCTACACTCTTTTTATAACAACATGGAGATATATATCATAATCGACACAAAAAACAATTAGTAATTTAAATTTTACTTCGGACATCGATTTTTGATATAGGCAAAATTTTCAATGATATTAAATCTTTCGTGAACATTAATTTTACCGGATCTTCATAACTATCGTCTTATTGTAACTATCATCTTATTAGCAATCTGAAAAAAACTTTTTTACTAACGATGTGAGTATGTTAAAGCAACATTGCAGGTGCTGCATACAATTTTCAGTGAACCATCGAGGATAAAGACTTTAGGATTCATACTCCGTCCTATAATCTTGCCTTTTTGTAAAGGAGCCTGGTAGATCTCATGCGCAATATGCCAGGTGTCTAATGAAATTTGCGATTTGTCGTTGAGCCCAAACTGAAGGAAAGCAAAAAGATATTAACTTTCACGGTCCTTCATAAAGTAGTAGTCAACATTGTGTATAAAATTCTAAATTTAGGAACGGTCATAAAGTTTATTAAAAATAAAAACATTATGAAAAATAGCACGTTGCCCTAGAAATTAGTTTAAAAGTAGATGGTAGGGTTACCGAGTCCCTATTCTCGGGTCCCTACCTGCGATCCAACCCAAAGATTAAGAGGAAACCCTATTACTCTTAATCTATACTCTTATAGTGGGTTAGGAATATATATCATAACCGACCAAAAAAACAGTTTGTACTCTGAATTTTTAAATAGCTCTTTTATTTGTTTATGTGCAAAACTTTTAATGATATTAAAATATTCAATTAAATGATAAAATTTAATACATTAAGTTGATAGTAAAGTTGATAGTAAAGTTGATAGTAAAGTTGATAGTAAATGCCATAAAATCTCTTTTTAAAACTTATTGTCCCCATGCACAATCCAAACCGGCGATTTAAGAGAGTAACCCATTATTTTTATTCCTAACTCAATTTGTAATCATAAAGTGTTATTAGATTCATAACCGGTTTGAATAAACACAGCATAACCAAAGAGAATATCTAAGTCTGGAAAGAGTAGCTTTACACTTTTATTTCCTGTTTTCCAGTCATAGATAACCACAGCAACATTTTACAAACTACCCATTTTGATTTGCAACTGTTACGATATTGATCACGTTGCCGCTTGGACTTTTCAATCAAGCCTTTCTAAAAGGATTGCGATCGTGCTATCATAATGTTTTAGATTTATCAGTGATTTTCGGTCAAGCCTTTTTTCAAAAGGGTTGCGGTCAAGCAGTTTTTTAAAAAGGTTTTCGGTCAAGCCTTTTTTCAAAAGGGTTGCGGTCAAGCAATTTTTTCAAAAGGGTTGCGGTCAAGCAGTTTTTTAAAAAAGGTTTTCGGTCAAGCCTTTTTTCAAAAGGGTTGCGGTCAAGCAATTTTTTCAAAAGGGTTGCGGTTAAGCATTCCATTCTCTTAAGAGCAAAAGGGGATTCGAGAGAAGCATATGTTGGCTGTAAAAAGGATAGAGTCTTGGGTCATTCAGGCCCTTCAGTGCTCTAGCCTTTTAAATTAACTTTTTAGTATATTTTCAAAGAAGATAAGCCTTGAGAGGAGGAAAACCGTTAAAACACACGGAACTGTAGCTCTGGGTATAGGCACCTGTCGTGAAAATGTACACGCGGTTTCCCTCGCGCATTGTGTGAGGGAATGAATACTTGTGATGCTCATACAGGATATCCATGCTGTCGCAGGTCGGGCCTGCAAGAATTACTTCTTCAGCGCAACCTTTTTTATCACAGAAAATAGGATATTTGATGCACTCATCAAGAGTTTCTATAAGACCGCCGAATTTGCCAATATCAAGATAGACCCATTTGTACTGGTTAAATCTGGCTTTTTTGGAGATCATTACAACTTCACTTACTATTATACCGGCGTTGGCAACTAAAGAACGTCCGGGCTCTATAATAATCTCAGGCAGTTCTTCTCCAAAGTCCTCATGTAAAAAGCGGCGTATTTCTCCGGCATAGGTCTCAAGTTCATGAGCCTGAGCTTGATATTTTGCAGGAAAACCTCCACCAAGGTTGATCATTTTTAGCTGTATGCCTTTTTCAGCCACTGCTTCAAAAAGGTACTTACATTTGGAAATGGCATTGTCCCACTGGCCAATGTCTCTCTGCTGAGAACCAACATGAAAAGAAAGTCCATAAGGCTCAAGTCCCAACTTCTCAGCCTTCAAAATGAGCTTATATATCAGATCAGGGTGCGAACCGAACTTCTTTGAGAGAGGCCAGTCAGCCCCGTCGCTCTCAGTAAGGATACGGAAAAATACTCTGGAACCCGGGGCTTTTCTAGCTAACTTTTTCAGATCGCTGTCAGAGTCAGTAACATAAAGCCTCACTCCCTTTTCATATGCGTATTCTATATCTTTCTCTTTTTTGATAGTATTGCCGTAACTGATCCTTTCAGGCTCTACCCCAAGCCTGAGAAGTTGATCAAGTTCATAAACCGTTGCCACATCAAAATTGGAGCCTTTGTTCTTCAGGGCAAGCACAACCTCATCCATAGGATTAGCTTTTACAGCATAGTGAATTTTTGCAAAGGGCATGTGCTCTACCAGATCGTCATAGCTCTGCTCTATCTTCTTCAGGTCAACAGTCAAAAACGGGGTTTCTTTATCCCGGGAGAACTTTTTGATTCTGTTAAAATCGTCTCTTGAAGCGAAATCCTCCAACGGGAACACATAGTGCTCTTTTCTCATATCTACTCCCTTTTGAAATTAAAACTTCTATACTCAAACTTATGCACATACTGGTTAATAATTTTTAGTATCATACTGATTTATAATGATTATTCAGTTTATAATGAATTATTTTGATAATGAACGAGATAAAGCGATTCAAATAGGATTTAATGTATATAAAACTAATTCTCGGTAGATATCAAGACATAAAAATAACTAAAATCAATAGATATTTAGTAAAAATAGTCATATCATAATAAAAGATCTAATTAAGCTTTTTTTTTGCATTAAAGGTATCAAAAATCCTTATAAACGCACAGAAGACATGAGAAATCTTGGATATTCTCTGAATATCCAAAAATGATTTTTATCTAAAAAAGAAACATTAGGGATTTAAATAAGAATAAAAGCTTAATTAAATGATTAAACGATTCTAAAACCTTTTTTTGTCCATATTATCTTGAAGTAACTTGTTTAAATCCATTTTACTAAAGATCAGATCTGCGAAATTTGAAAATAAATTTAAAATGCTAAGTGCATATTTTATCTGATTCTGAACAGTACTACCAGTACGCCGATTCCTGCAAACACGAGACCGTAAATTATAACTTCCATACTTAGCTGAAAAAAAAGAAATAAAGTAGAAAGGACTCCAAAAAATGGAAGTAGGGGAAAACTGCCAATATTAAGGGGAACCTTAAAAGGGCGTTTTCTTCCAGGGTCAGTATAACGGAGCTTTATCAGAGAGAGATTGACCATAAAGAAGACAATAAAAATCATGAAATTAGCAATATTTGCTACAATTGCAACATCCCTGAATAGTACAAACAGAGTTGAGAGAAAGGCAACTCCTAAAATTGCGACCCATGGTGTCCGGTAACTGGGATGTACTCTAGAAAGAAAATTAGGCAATGACCCTGAATCTGCCATACCATAGACAATCCTTGACCCTCCAAGCATAACCACAAGTACGGTATTCATAGTGGAAAAAAGGGCTATCCAGGACATGAGGACAAAAGCCTTATTCCCCATAGAAATAGCTACAACATCCGCAAGGGGAACACTTGAAAGTCCGAGAGCACGAAAGTCAAGAACACTTACGGCAGTTACCGCTACGCATATGTACAGGAAAACCGTAAAAAATATCGCAATAAGCAGTGCCTTTGGAGTTGTCTTTTCGGCTTCTTTTGTTTCCTGGGATAGCCTTACAATATCCTCAAAACCGAGAAATGCGAAAAAAATCAGGGTTGAAGCCTCGAATATTCCTGCCAGATCTGGAGTTTCGAAGTAATTTACCGTTCCAAGGTAAGGGAGACCCGTATAGATTACAATTAGAAGCCCTGATACTTCGATAAGACTTATGAAAATGGCCAGCCTGGCAGATTCCTTGATTCCGTAAATCATAATAAGGCTAAGAAAAATAAACAGACCTAAAGTTCCTATTAAATATCCATTTCCAAAAAGGGTGCTGAAATACCTTCCAAAACCAAGGGCAACCGCAGAACTCGTTATTGCCACAAAATATATCACAAGCAGCCCAACAAACAGACCAATGCGTTCTCCAAAAGCTCTTCTCACAAATCCGTATTCCGCTCCAGCTCTTGGGAACATGGAGGCGAGTTCCATATAGCTAAGGGCAGAAAGTGTGGCTGTTGCCCCGGCAAACAGAAAAGAAAACCAGACCATATTGCCTGCAAGCCCTGCGGCTTTTCCCATAAGCACGTAGATTCCGGCTCCGAGAATATTGCCAATTCCTACCAGAGTAACCTCAATCAGATTCAGTTCCTTTTTCAGTTCGGATTTCCCTTTCATAATAAAACACCGCTCAAAAACTTGAAAAAATTCTGAACAAGATTAATAAAATTGACAATAATAAAAATGGAACCTTGGCCTATTAGAAAAACTATCTTACGAGAAGCTGTGATTGCTTTCCATTAACCGACTCTCCTTTGAACTCACTGACTCTCAATAGTTCTCTTTTCGAGAATTCAGAAGTTTTACCATTAAGTAGCTCAACAGACGGCTGACGAAAAAAGCTAAGTAAGGGCTCCAAATAGGCTACCGGATTTATCGGACTGGAATTTTACCGGGCTGAGAAATACCTTACACGCAAGCTTAAAATAAATATTTTCATGTTGAATGTACATATTTTTCATGTTGAATGTACATATTTTTCAGGTTTGAATATACACATTTTCAGGTTTGAATGTACACATTTTCAGGTTTGAATGTACACATTTTCAGGTTTGGATGTATACGTTTTTCAGGTTATGCTTTCATTTTCCTGGCGAGTTCTAAGCCGATTTCCTCAACTCTTTTCAGATCTTCTTCCCTGGGTTTGCCCTTCACCTGAAGTGTTCCAACAACTTCCATCTTCGAGGGAACCAGAATGTCTCCTGCCTGCTTCAGAGCACCTCCGCCCCAGCCAAAAGATCCGAGTATAACTCCGTATTTTGCAGGCGGATTGAGAGCTTTTACCAGGTAAGTGCCATAAAGGGCAAGAGGATGCATGCCTGCAAGGACGGTCGGAGTTCCAAGGATAATAGCGCGGGAATCAACCAGCTCTCTTGCAACATCTCCTGTGTCTGCGACTTCAAGGTCATAGACTCTGACATCCACACCTTCTTTCAGCAAGGTTTCGGCAATTGTCCTGACCATCAATTTTGTGGAACCCCACATACTCACATAGACAATAAGGGCCTTATTTTCGGTCTCACCTGCAGTCCATTTTGCGTAGGGCTCAATTATACGCTGGGGGTTTTTGTAAATAGGTCCGTGACTCGGTGCAAGAACTGCAATATCAAGATCCTTAATTTTTTCAAGAGCCTTTGTTCCCATTTTTCCAAAAGGCATCATGATTTCCCCGTAGTAGCGTTTTGCAAGAGGAATAAGGTCTTCCAGGTCCTCATCATAAACACCCTGGGCTGTATGAGCTCCGAAGAAATCACATGGGAAAAGTACTTTATCCTCAGGCAGATATGTAAACATGGTTTCAGGCCAGTGGAGCCAGGGAGCTTCGATAAAGCGCAGAGTTTTACCCCCTAAATCAATAGTATCTCCATTGGCAACGACTTTAATCCGGCCTTCCGGCAGGTCATTGTAAATGCTTGCCATTTTTACACCTCTTTCCGTGGTAACAAGCACCGAGCCAGGAGCCCTATCCATGATATAACAAATTGCACTGGCGTGGTCGGGTTCGGCATGATTCATAATCAGATAGTCCAGTTTTTCAAGACTGGAAACCAGATTTATTTTCTCTTTGAACTCCTCTTCGAAACCAGGGTTCACAGTATCAATAAGCGCTGTTTTCTCTTCTCCCTTAACAAGGTAAGCGTTGTAACTTGTTCCCTGAGGCAGCGGAACCAGAGCATCAAACATTCTGCGATTCCAGTCTTTTGCCCCAACCCAGAATACATCTTTAGCAATTTCAGGAACGCTATAAATCTCCATATTTTTTACCTCCATTCTCCCAATTACAGTAAACCAGCTCGAAATAAGACGCAGACAAGATATCTGCATTTACCAACCCGACTGGATTTATTTAATTATTAGTTCAATTACCAGTTCAATTACCAGTTTAATTACTAGTTTAATTACTAATTTAATTACTATATAATTACTAATTTAATGACTATATTGTATTTGTCCGATATATTTATTAGGCAAAACTCTTAACTGATAAAACCTTAAACTTTAACTGGCTTTTTAGCTCGGTAAGAGAAAAGTAACTTTAAATAACGAAAACGAAGCTTTACCGCCTCCTCTTTTTTATAGTATTTCTTTAGAAAAATTATAAAAAGAAAAACTTTATATAGACAGCAGTAAGTTATCTTCTTCCTAGCAGGCAAGAGTTAACACAATTGTGTCCACTGTGACAATCCATAAGCCTGGAAAATATTCGGTATTGAAATGAGGCTTTAATACCTGGAATATAGCAGTTACTTAGAATGTTGCAGTTAAAAAAGAAGGGATAATTATGAAAACATCATCCGTAGAACTTAATCCAAATAAACTGGTACAGTACCTCAACAAACCAGCAAGCGAATTCACCAAAGAAGACATTATAAAGTTCATAAAGGAAAACGGCATTAAGATGCTGACTTTCCGCTATATTGGTGGAGATGGGAGACTCAAAGCTCTCGCTTTCGTGATCAGAGATGAAGAGCACCTTGACAACTTGCTTTCCGCTGGTGAGAGAGTCGATGGATCAAGCCTTTTTACATACATCGAAGCAGACTCAAGCGATCTCTATGTCCTTCCTAAATACAGGACTGCCTTCGTGAATCCTTTTGAAGAAATTCCAACCCTGGATATCCTCTGTTCCTACTTTGACAAGGACGGGAATCCTCTCGCGAGTGCTTCCGAAACCGTCATGAAGAAGGCTGCCCAGGTCCTGACTGAGAAGACAGGCTATGAACTTCAGTCAATGGGTGAACTCGAATACTATATCATTGCCAACAAAGAAGATGTCAATATGGCTTTCCCAGCCGTTGACCAGAGAGGATACCACGAATCCAATCCCTTCACCAAATTCGACCAGCTCAGAAAGGAAGCAATGATGTACATTTCCGAAGCTGGCGGAAAAATCAAGTACGGCCACTCTGAAGTCGGAAACTTTACTGATGACAAATACTACTACGAGCAGAACGAAATCGAATTTGAGACTGACACACTTGAGAACACTGTCGACCGTCTGCTTATCGCAAAGTGGATGCTCAGAATGCTTGCCGACCAGTACGGTGTAATTGTAAGCTTTGCTCCGAAGATTACTGTCGGAAAAGCCGGAAGCGGTCTGCACGTCCACATGAAGCTCCTGAAAGACGGAAAGACTGTTATGGTCGAGAATGGCGGAGTTAGTGACACTGCAAAAACTGCAATAGCCGGTCTTCTTGACATTGCAGCAGGAATTACTGCTTTTGGAAACAGAATTCCTACATCCTACCTGCGTCTTGTACCTCACCAGGAAGCTCCTACCAACATCTGCTGGGGAGACAGGAACCGTTCTGCTCTGATCCGTGTGCCTCTTGGCTGGTTCTCTGAAGAATCAAGCAAGATGGTAGCTATCGCCAATCCTAACTATAGTGAAGAGTTCAAGAGCCACAGCTACAAGTCTACCTTTGAATTCCGTGCCGCAGATCCCTCAGCTGACCTCTACCTCCTCATGGCAGCCTTTGCTGTAGGTATTCGCCACGGCTTTGAAATGGACAATGCCCTTGATGTTGCAAAGAAGCTCTATATCGATGTCAACATTTTCAAGGACGAACACAAGGACAGACTTGCCCAGCTTGAGCACCTGCCTGCATCCTGCTATGAGTCCGCTCAGGCCCTGAAGGAACTGAAAGACATCTTCATGGAGTACGACGTATTCTCCGAAGGTATGATCAACGATACCGTAAACTACCTTGAAGGTCTCGACGACAACAAGCTCAGTGAGAGACTCTACGGCAAGAACGAAGAAATCAGGAAACTTGTGGACTCTTACATCCACGTTGGATAATCCTGTTTCAGCACTTTAGAAATCTTTTTTCCACAGAAAAATGCAGAATCCTGCTTCTCAGAGAGCAGGACTCTGCCAACAATATTTTTCTGACAGTCTTCTGAAAGAAGTAAGCTTTTTGCTACTTTTACTGGACATCTTGTTACTTTTTTCCTAGGGTTTTTACTGCTTTTCACTTTAGCTTACTGTTTTGACTTCAACTTACTGCTTTTGACTTCAACTTACTGCTTTTGACTTCAACTTACTGCTTTTGACTCCAACTTACTGGTTTTGTCTCAGATCTTTTTTTACTCTTCACCTGAGGCTTTTTACCCTGTCTCTTACCCTCAGTTCTTAACACAGGGTCTTTTTCGTGTTTTTCTTTGGGATTTATCTATTCAAATTGTTCAGGGTAATACTTCATAGCCCCAAATTGTTCAAGATGACACTTCATAGCCTATTCAGGTTTACACTCAGACTGCGGTACGGGGTTGAATTTATCTATCTTAACGAAATCTATAGGGACGTAAAGTGAATAAGGATTCGAATTGATCAAAAATGAAAGAAAACAGTAATCCAAAAAACTCAGGGAGCCAGGAAAAAAGCCTCCTTGACAATACTATCCCAAAAATTACAATCATCTGTTCTGCCCCCGACCTTGCCAGTCAGAATATTAAGACCCATCTTTTAAACCTCATGGAATGGAAACTCCTCGAGCTTCCTGAAAACTCCGGATTCTCTGCGGCCAGAGAATCGCAGGACGGAAGATTCAGGCTTGTTGATATTGAGGAAATGCATGTCTTCCAGGACGGACTCGACAGGAGACTCGAAAGTGCAGGGTTGCCAGCTTCCCTTATAATTTTTGCATCCAAACACCGGAGCAAAGAGGAGGTTTCTTCCCTTACCGTACACTGTACAGGGAATCCCTCAGACGATGCAAGGCTTGGAGGCTGCCCTAAGTCTCTTGCAGTTTCTTCTCCGGCTGCTATGAAATCCATTCTTATGGAAATGAAGCGCCTGGCTGAGCAAAAAGGACTGAAGTATGACGTTACTCTTGAAGTGACCCACCACGGGCCTACAGAGCTTTCAGTTCCATCGCTTTATGCCGAAATAGGAAGCACTGAAGTGCAGTGGAAAGATCCTGAGGCAGGCGAGGTTGCTGCAAAAGCTATCCTTGCGGTTTCTCTTGAAAAAGTGCCAGTTGCCATCGGTTTTGGAGGAGGGCATTATGCCATGCGCCAGACCGGACTTTTATTTGAAACCAGTATTTCTTTCGGGCATAATTTTCCCAAATACAAGCTGGAATTTTTGGACGAAGCCCTGATCAGGCAAGCAATTGAGAAATCAAAGGCTGATTTTGCTTATTTTGATCGGAAATCCATGAAAAGCGAAGAAAGAAAAAAGATTTCCGAAATCCTTGAGAAACTGGGACTCAGTGTCTTTAAAGAATCCGAGATCAGGGAAAAATATGGATATTAACGTTATAGCAAGCATTAAAGCAACAAACCAAAATGTCCATAAAGAATGTCCATAAAGATTATGTAACTGTGTGTATAAGGTATCCTCCGTTACAAGGAATGGTATGTAATGCTGAATATTGAAGTACTTCCGATTCTCCTCCGCTTTCTTTTTGGCGGAAGCGCTGTTGCGATTTCCGCAATTGTTGCGAAGAAATTCGGAGGCAGATTGGGGGGAGTTTTTGCAGCTTTTCCAGCAGTATATCTGGCAGCAATTCTGGGCCTGAGCATGGATTATAAGGGAAGCGAACTGCTCCTGATCTCAGAACAGATTTCGAAAGGTGCACTTGTGGGAATGCTGGCAGATATTTGTTGTACTCTTGCCGCAAGTTATTTTATTCTCAAATCCGGGTGGAAAAAAGGGCTTGTTTACTCGCTTCTTCTCTGGACCTTACTTGCTCCTACAATCTACTTCACGTGTTTATAATTCTGAAAAAAATCTCTGCTCAAGTCTTTTTTGAAAAGGTTTGCTGAAACTGTTGCGCCGAAACCGTTGCGCCGGTTTATCACGCCTATAGGGTTTGGGGCTAAGGTTCTCAAATCCAAATGTTAACTCGTCGTTTTCGCTCAAGCCTTTTTTAAAAAGGCTTGCGGTCAAGCAGTTTTTTAAAAAGGCTTGCGGTCAAGCAGTTTTTTGAAAAGGTTTGTATGTAAGCTTGTTATAATATAATATATTTTACAACACTGATTATTGACCGTTCTATCCCTCAGAAAATTCTCTGATAATTTTTAGCAGAAATAGTGATACTGATAAGTATCGATTACCTCTAGCTTATATTTGTTGAGCAGGTAACCTTCACATATGCACTTGATATTATCTGTCACCTGCATTGTTTTGGGTGTACTCCCGCAACATAAAGACACAGAAAATATATGTGACCTCCTTCTATTGGGTTTATGTATGTTTCACAATTAAGTAATTAATAAGAATGTCTAGTAACAATGTCCGATGAAGATCAAGTATATTTCTGTATAACATTTTGGAAGAACGTGTACTGTATAGAGTTTTGATAAAATACCTGTGATTGAAGATGGGTGTGATAACACGGACAATGAAAAGGAGCCCACAGGCAAAGAAGAAATGCAAAGGTCAAAAGAAGAAGAGCCACAAACTATAGAAAAAATCTCAACTGGAGAATATTCTGTTCTGGATGTATCTTTGGATGAGTCTCCAAAAAAGGACTTTCCAATTGTAGGCATCGGGGCATCGGCTGGTGGGCTAGCTGCATTCGAAGCTTTCTTTTCAGCCATGCCATCAGACACCGATCCCGAAGTGGCTTTTGTCCTGGTACAACATCTGGATCCAAATTATAAAAGCATCCTTTCAGACCTGATCAGGAGCTTTACCAGAATGCCTGTATACGAAGCTACAAATTGGACAGATATTGAACCTAACTGTGTTTACATCATTCCGCCGAACCGCGATATGGTCCTTCGGAATGGTGTGCTCCAGTTGATGGAACCATCCCAACCTCATGGTCATCGCCTACCTATTGATATATTTTTTAGCTCTCTAGCTCAGGACAAACAAGAGAAGGCTATTGGTATTGTACTCTCAGGTACTGGTAGCGACGGCACAAAGGGGGTGCAGGCTATCAAGGCTGAGGGAGGAATGGTAATGGCACAGACGCCCGAGTCCAGCGAATATAACAATATGCCTCTTAGTGTCATTGCCACAGGTCAGGTAGATTACGTCCTGAAGCCTGAAGAAATGCCTGCCCATCTCATTGCCTATATTAACTATGTTTTCGGGAAAACACGCCAAGAAGCCTCAAAATTTGAAGGTTCGATGAAAAATATATTCAATTTCCTTCTTATAAAGACTGGTCATGATTTTTCTCACTATAAGTACGGTACCATCAATCGTCGCGTTGAGCGGCGCATGGCTGTCCGGAATATAGAGAATATGGATGAATATGTACGTTATTTAGCGCAAAAGCCCGCTGAGGTTGAAGCTCTCTTTCATGACCTTTTAATCGGCGTCACCAGTTTTTTCCGTAATCCTGAAGCTTTTAGAGCACTCCAGGAACAGGTTATCCCGTGTCTCTTTGTCGGCAAGTATCCAGAGTCATCAATACGCGTCTGGGTGCCCGGATGTTCAACTGGGGAAGAGGCATATTCCATAGCTATTTTACTTCAGGAACAGATGGAAATCTTGAACCAAAATTTTAGAGTGCAGATTTTCGCCACTGATATTGACAGTAAGACTATTGAAAAAGCTCGGAGTGGCCGCTATCCCGCCAGTATTGCCACCGATATCTCACCTGAAAGACTTAAGCGCTTTTTCACTCTGGATTCAGACAGCTACTACCACATTCGGCACAATATCCGTGAAATGGTTATTTTTTCCGAGCAGGATATTATTAAGGACCCTCCATTCTCTAAGCTTGACCTCATCAGTTGTCGCAACTTGCTGATCTATATGGACAAAGAACTGCAGAAGAAACTCATTCCTCTCTTCCACTATGCACTGAACCCGGGTGGATTTCTCTTTCTTGGTCCCTCCGAAAATGTGGGTGAGTTCACTAATCTTTTTGACACACTGGATCGCAAGTCAAAACTGTATATAAAAAAAGGAGGCGCTAGCAGTGAGTATTTCCTTTCCATAGGGACTTTTATCTCACCATCGATGAAAATTCAAGTCAGAAAACCTTCAGGTAACGTTCCTGTCGAAATCCGACCTCAACTGCGCAAGCTGACCGAGCAGACAATGCTGAAATACTATGCCCCTGTCAGTATTCTGATCGACGAACAAGGTAATATCCTGTACATTTATGGCCGTACTGGCATGTATCTTGAACCGGCTTTGGGTGAAGTTGGCATGAACATACTGAGTATGGCTCGAGAGGGATTAAGGTCGGAACTGACTACAGCTCTGCACAGAGCCATTATAAATAAAACGCCAGTATTTTATCCCAGAGTGCGAGTTAAAACCAACGGCGATTTTACTACAATTAATCTGGTAGTACGACCTGTAGAACGAGACAATGATACAGCAACCTGGCTAAACTTATTCCTGGTTACTTTTGAGGAACCACTGGAGTTGGAGCAGATCGAAACTAAAAAGGCCACCTCCATAGATTCTGGTGAAAAAGCTTGTGAAACGGATGTGGATTTGCAAATCTTAAAGCTGAAAAAGGAGTTACAGGCCAAGGAAGAAAGCTTAAAAGCTTCCAATGAGGAACTGATGACTTCCAATGAAGAACTTAAATCTGCAAACGAGGAGATGCAGTCAGTCAACGAGGAACTACAGTCAACAAACGAGGAACTGGAGACCTCAAGGGAGGAACTGCAGTCAGTAAATGAGGAACTTGGCACGGTCAATATTGAACTACAAAACAGAGTAGCTGAACTGTCTCAAGCTAATAATGACATGAACAACCTCCTGGCTGGAACAGGCATAGGCACTATCTTTGTGGACTATCAACTACGCATCATGCGCTTCACTCCTCCGGTTACACGTTTGATAAACCTGATCCCGTCAGACATTGGAAGGCCGGTTGGACATATTGTCTCAAACCTTATAGGCTACGATCGCCTGGTAGAGGACATAAAGGAGGTGTTGGAAAGTCTGACACCTAAAGATATTGAAGTCCAGACTAAGGAGAATGCCTGGTATTTACTGAGTATCCGGCCATATCGTACCCTTGAAAACACTATTGAAGGAGCGGTAATTACTTTTACGGATATTTCCGAGATGGAACGGATAAAGCTTAAGGAGTCCGAAGCTATGCGCCGTCTGGTTGCAATAGTGCACGATGCAAGCGATGCTATAACATTGCAGGACATGGAAGGCAATATCCTGGCATGGAATCCAAAGGCAGAGAGCATTTATGGCTGGAGTGAAACCGAAGCACTCTCAATGAATATTAGCAGTCTGATCCCTGAGGATCGGAAAACAGAAGAGTTGTCTATAGTGAGAAAGCTTAGTCAGGCTGAGGTCCTTGAACCTTACCACACCCAAAGAATTACTAAAGATGGCAGGATAGTGGATGTTTGGCTAACTGCCACTTCTCTGGTGAAGGAAGCCGGAAACGTTTATGCAATTACAACCATGGAACGGGCAATCAAATTAGAAAATAATGAGAATAAGAGCTAGAAATAAAAAACTTTCCGGATCAGGCTGTCTCAAAACTCAACTTATTTCTACAATTGGATAATTGACATTGTTAGTTTTGACTTTATATTGTAAATGACTTTATATCGGGAATTATTGAAATTCAGGAGTATATTTACTATGAAGTAGAATATATCATCCCAATTGTAGCGTCAACTGTAGTTTTGAGATAGGTTTTAGAGGCTGACTTTTCATAGATATATAGAAATTTGATAAGTTACTCAATATCAGAAAATCTTGAGTTGTTGTCATCGAAGAAAGTATTATATTAGGGTAAACTAATTAATTAAGTTACTTATATGTATGAACCAAACTCACTTTGCTTAATAGATAAGTGTCAATTTTTGTTATGTGATTTGATATAAAACATAATTGTTGGGTCAGTTTTGATTAAATCTAAAAAAATTAGCAGAATATATGTTTACTAGAACTAAGTCTATTCCTGTGTTTACATTTTTTATTAATTAACTTCAGGGTTCAAAATATTAGAACCGAAGCTGTGAAAAATGAGAGAATTAAGGCATGTAAATTCATAAAAAAAACATTTGCCTTTACATTCTCAATTTGGAGGAAATTTGAAGTGAAAGAAAGCCTGAGGAAATCTGGCATTGATATTATTGGAGATATACCCTGGGGCACACATATCTGTCAATTCTATCAAACAAAAGAAGATTTAATGGATACACTGGTTCCTTACTTCAAGACGGGACTGGAAAACAACGAGTTTAGTATGTGGATCACATCAGAACCCCTGGAAGTCGAAGATGCAAAAGAATTCCTGAGGGTGGCTGTTCCCGATATTGATAGCTGTTTGGAGAAAGGACAAATACAAATTATTCCCTACTATCGGTTTTATACAGAAGAGGGCGCTTTTGATTCGGATAGAGTCTTAGATTTTCTGGTTGAAAAACTCAATAAGGCCCTGGCAAGTGGATACGATGGATTGAGGTTGAGTGGAAACGCTTTGCGTTTGGAGAAAAAGGATCGGAGCGATTTTGTTAACCATGAGATAAAACTGGACAGTGATATAGGCAATTACCGGATGATCGCTCTCTGCACTTATTCTCTTGACAGGTTCGATGCACCTGAAGTTATTGAGGTGGCTATCAACCACCAGTTTGTGTTAATCAAAAGGGAAGGAAAATTGGAACAGATAAAAAATTCCAGGTGTGAAAAGGAAGAAGAAAAAATCCGGAGTTTAGCAGATATTGTGGAGTTATCAAATGATGCTATTTTAACTATATCGCTTGATGGTACCATCACCAGCTGGAACAAAGGTGCAGAGCAAATTTATGGCTATTTAGCTAAAGAAATTATTGGGAAGCCAATATCCATCCTTGAACCGTCCATCTTAGTTGAGGAAACAGAAGAATTGATCGAACTATTTAAACAGGGAGATAAAATCCACAATTATGAGACTTTACGGTTAAGAGAAGATGGCAGGATAATAAATGTTTCAGTGACTTTCTCTCCGATACTTGACGCCTCTAAAAAGCTGGTTTCTATTTCAGTTATTTCCAGGGATATAACCAGAAGCAAAAGAGTAGAAGAAAAACTCCGGAAAAGTGAAGAAAGGTACAGAATCGCTACTGAGCAGACAGGGCAAGTGGTATACGAATATGATTTAAGAACAGATAAGAGCAGCTGGGCAGGTGCTATAGAAGAAGTTACAGGGTATAGCTTTGAAGAGTTCCAGAGGTTTGGCAAGGAAGTGTGGCTTAAAAATATCCACCTAACAGATATGAATAGTAGAGATGATAAATTTCAGAGTGCGAGAAAGACCGGAGGCAGATTTAAGGAAGAACTAAGGTTAAGAAAAAAAGATGGAAGTTGCATTTATGTAGAAAATAACGGAGTCTGGCTTATGGGTGATAACGGCCAGCCTTATGGAGCTATCGGAGTACTGAAAGACATTACTGAAAGAAAAAAAACGGAATACTTCCTTAAGAGCATAGAAAATGCCCGTAAAAAGGAAATCCACCACAGGATCAAGAACAACCTTCAGGTAATTTCTTCCCTTCTCGATCTTCAGGCTGATAAGTTCAATGACACAAAAGTTGTTGAAGCTTTCAGGGAAAGCCAGAACCGAGTAGTTTCTATGGCTCTCATCCACGAAGAGCTGCACGAAGGCAAGGGAAGCGAGGTATTGAAATCTTCTAAATATCTAGAGAGGCTTGTCGAGAACCTTTTCCAGACATACAAATCTAGAAATGTCGATGTTAGGTTGAATATGGATCTGGAAAAAATATTTTCTTTGGTATGGATACTTTAGTTCCGTTAGGGCTAATCGTTAACGAACTTGTTTCAAATTCTCTTAAACATGCGTTTGTCGACAGAGATAACGGGCAGATTCAAATTAAACTTTTCAAAGAGGAATCAAGTGGATATAAAAACAATATGGCAGGAAGCAAACAAGAGAAAGTTCAAAGTACCAGTTTTATCCTGATAGTCTCAGACAACGGAATAGGTATGCCTGGAGATTTTGATTTGAAGAACCCTGCTAGCCTTGGCATGCAACTGGTAACCACTCTCATAGACCAGTTAGAAGGCAAACTTGAACTGAAAAAGGACAATGGGACGGAATTTACTGTGAAATTTAGAGTGATTTAAAGAAGTAAAACATAAAAAGAAATGAATTGTATGTAGGTTTACTGGTTTTAGTTTTTAATAAGAAATAGTCTTTACCTATTAATTAGAGAGCTCTATCAATCATAGAGTTCTATCAATCTGGTCATGGACCAAACAATACAATCAGTAACGAAATTATTTTGTAGTGGTTCCTATACAAGATGAATGAAAAATACTATTGATCAAGAATTTTAAAATAGTTTAATAGTCTTTTTAGAAAAAGTTACAGTAAGGAGTTATATCATGAAATTAGATTTCAAGGACCTTGCTCTAAGGTTCATCTTCGGGGGAGCTGCTGTTGCTGCATGTTATATTATATTGCAGATAATCCCTTCGAAATCTTTTGCGGGAGATTTTGCAGCTTTTCCAGCAGTTATGGCAGCTGCCGTAATAATGGCAGGACATTTCGGGACTTCAGAGCAGGCTTCTGACATTGCTCTCGGGGCCAGTGCAGGGATGATAGGTTGCACTATATGTGTGTTCACTGCTGCTTTCTGTATGGAGCACCTTAATAGATGGGGTCTTTCAATTATTATTGCCCTTATAATCTGGTTTTTCAGCTCATATTTTGCAACCAGGCTGATCCAGGGTTTCTTGGGAAAAATGAAAGAAAAAAGGCAGCAAAAAACACATTATTAAAGCACATTATTAAAGCACATTATTAAAACATATTATTAAAACATATTATTAAAAATACATTGTTAAAAAATATACTATAAAATTTCTCAAGTTCCAGAAAAAATCCTGGATAAGAAACTTCTCTGGACTTGTCTTTATTATATCTTTTTCCGGACTTTTCCGGGATTTATGCTCCTCTGAAATATTCCGGAATCTCTTCTTCTATGTTTGTTGTGCTATTTATCTGCTTATTGTTTTAGTTTCATTGGTTCTCCGCAGCATGTTACGTTGCCCGTACAGCAGGCATCAGTAGAGCAGGATGCATCTCCGCACTCTTTTACTACCTGAAGTTCAAAACCACATGCTTCACAACGAAGAGTCTGACCCATTTTCAAATCTCCACAGTTCATTTTCATATCACCTCAATATCTTGATATGGAAAGTATGTAATTTAGGTTCAAACTGTTTTTGAAACAATGATTCTGAACATAGGTCTGGGAAAAGTTGGAGTTAAAAAGTTGGAGTTAAAAAGTTGGAGTTAAAAAGTTGGAGTTAAAATGTACAAAAATAGAGTTCATTTCCTTCTTACTTCGCAGTTCAACCTTATTTAATATACAATCAGCTTTATTTATATCTAGTTGTAAAAATTAAAACATAACTGTAATCAACTTGGATCTAAGTAGAACTGATCTGATATAACTGAAACTAATTCAAATTTCAGTAAAATTAAGTAAGATTAATCAGAACACACTGAAGGTTATTCTAACCCATCTCAAACTTACTACATATAATGTGTTTAGATCTCAGAAGAGCACGCACTTTTATTAAAAGCCCTGAGTTTTTTGGAAAGAAAATACTAAAAAAATATTTATAGGATCTACTAGCGTGTCAATGTTCTAGCTTTCTACGCTTCAAACTTCAGTTACCTTTTTAAAGCTCTGTTCTGTCAGGAAGAGTAAATTCTTATTATATTTGCCGTAAATATCTATAATGGCAAAACCTATTTTCGGATCAAAAAACAGGAAATGTTTTTATGAAGATGAACCCACGCTGCACTTATTGCCTGCTTTCAAGAGTACACTTTCAATCTAAGCTTTCTACTGACGATGAAGACCTGATAAGCAAGACCATTAAAGAATGCCTTGAAGTTGTGACTCGGAACTACAGTCCCGATGCGGTATCGGCTTCCGTAGCCACTAAAGTTCATAGGAAATGCTATGAGGTTCTGGAAGACAATGACCCTTATGCGGTAACAAAGAAACTTATCAACCAGGCTGCGCTGAAAGTCCTGCCTGCGGCGAAAGAAAAGATTTATGAAAATTCTCCTGATAATGGAGAACTTTTCAGGCGTGCAGTGCTGGCATCCGTGGTCGCTAATTACTTTGATTTCGGAATCATGGGTTTTGATGCAAGTGAAGACAAATTTGAGGCTGCTTTTCGGGAATATTTCGAAAATGGGCTTGATGTGGATGATACTCCCAAAATGCTCGGGCTCATGCAGGACGTTGTTTACATTGCCGACAACTGCGGAGAAATCCTCTTTGATATGCTTGTTTTTGATATAATCAAAAAACTCGGTGGAAAGATCACACTCGTAGTCCGGGGTGAGCCCATTCTGACAGACGTGACTTTAGAAGAGGTAAGAGAATTCGAAATTGATAAAAAAGTTGATAGAGTCATGACAACCGGCTCAAATGCCGTAGGTGTCCTGATTGAGGAAGCTCCGGCCGAACTGCTTCAGGCAATGAAAGATGCAACCCTTATTATCAGCAAGGGCATGGCCAATTACGAAACTTTGTCCGAACATAACTTTGGGCCTATTGCATACATGCTTCTTACTAAATGTGAGTGTGTTGCTGAAGACCTGGGACTTGAACAGGGCTTATCCATTGCAAAACTGATGAACTGTCCCTGAGCTTTCCTCTGAGAAGTTTTCGGAAGCTTCTTATCTCTCAGGCTCACTAATATAGTTATGGCTATACTATGGATGGCAGAAAAACAGTTTGATGCATGTAGCAGCATGCAGTAAAGTGCTATTACCACGGCATAGAATGTATTATTATACTGAGTTATATTAACTAAATTGAAAAATTTGAAATAATTCGTAAGGAGATATGAAAAAATGTGTGAACTCAATGTGTTCTTGCTTCGTGGAGATGAGCGTGAGAGAATTATGGATTCCGTAGCAAGGATCCTTGTTGAAGGCGACTCAGTCCAGCTTACAGGAATTTTAGGGGACCAAATGACTGTCGAAGGCTCAGTCAAAGAAGTTAACTTCTCACGAGGAGAAGCCCTTATCCTTGCAAATTAAATTTTTTTGTTTTTGTTTTTGTTTTATCTCTTCTTTTATTATCCTATACTCTTTCCTGTCTTTATTTCCTTTTTCTTTCTTCATTCTTTTTTTCTGTCCTTACTTTCTTTTCCTTTTTCATTCCTTTTTTCTGTCTTTACTTTCTTTTTTCTGCCTTTACCTCTTTTTCTCTGTCTCTATTTCTCTATTTTCCTTTCTTTTCCTACTTAGTTCTCGGGAATAACCTATAGAAAAAGGATCTGTAAGCTTCCGAATTTCTGAATCTGCCTTCTAGTTTCTTTAATTAATAAGATATCTCGAGAAAAACATTTATCTGACTTTGTCTATTATAACTCCATGTGTTCCGAGATACCAGAGGCTTAGGTTAAGACATTCGAAATGTCTGCTAGTGCAATATCTTGGATTACGTGTCGGCAGTTTACAACAAATCCGCAAAAATTATAAAAATAGTTATAATCTATGGATACACCTTAAACTTATGCCTACACTCTAGACTTATGTAATCAAATGTCCGGAATTACGATATCCGGCTAAATTTTAAACTTTCAGTAGTTTAGGCTAATGTCAAGTTGGGTAATAGGATTAAACAGGATTGGATAAAATGGTTAAAGCAAAAATCGCAGTAAATGGTTACGGAACCATAGGGAAAAGAGTTGCAGATGCTGTACGGGCTCAGGACGATATGGAAATTATCGGAATTTCCAAAACGAAGCCTAATTACGAAGCTGCAGTGGCCCACCAGCTAGGATATGACATCTATGCCCCAGCTGCAAATCTCGGAGCTTTTGAGAAAGCCGGAATGCCTGCAGCCGGGACAATTGAAGAAATGGTCGAAAAGGCTGACCTGGTTGTAGACTGCACGCCCGGAGGAGTTGGGGAAGGAAATAAATCTCTGTATGAAAAGGCCGGAGTAAAGGCAATCTGGCAGGGCGGCGAAGATCATTCACTTGCAGGTTTTTCATTTAATGCGATTTGCAATTACGAGCAGGCTGTGGGCCGTGACCTGGTAAGGGTTGTCTCATGTAACACTACCGCACTTTGCAGGGCTATTTACCCAATAGACAAGGAATTGGGGGTAAAAAAGGTCAGGGTAATTCTTGCAAGAAGGGCAACCGATCCTAACGATGTAAAGAAAGGGCCAATTAATGCAATCGTACCCGATCCGATCAAGCTTCCATCTCATCACGGGCCTGATGTAAAAAGTGTGCTTCCGCAGATTAACATTACAAGCGCAGCCCTGAAGATTCCGACAACCTTAATGCACGTACACACCGTGAACATGGAAGTCGATAAGGATTGCACTGTAGATGAAGTTAAAAACATCTTTGGTTCCCAGCCAAGAATCCGTTTCGTAGGACAGGGAATGTCGTCTACAGCGGAAATTATGGAATTTGCCAGAGATATGAAGCGCCCCAGAAATGACATGTGGGAAAACTGCATCTGGCCTGAATCAATCACTGTAGGGGATAAGGAGATTTATTTCTTCCAGGCTGTCCATCAAGAATCTATTGTAGTTCCGGAAAATATTGATGCTATAAGGGCCATGATGGAACTTGAAAGCGATGGTGCAAAGTCAATTGAAAAGACAAACAAGGCTATTGGTCTGTATAACAAGTAATAAAGATAAGGTGCCGGAATCTAAGTCTTATAGTCTAAGTCTATATCGACTCCGGCTTTGAATGTTCCGGATATTCAACCTGAATATCTGGAATTAAATTTCTGAAACCCGGAAGTTTCATACATAAATTTATATTCTGTATTGGATTTGTATTCTTCATTGGATTTCTTGCTAATCTAAAAAATAGAAAGCCGAAATCCTTATCTTTTGAATAAAAAAGTATAATCTGAAATTTTCAATTGGAAAAAATGGCTAAGACATGAATTCAACAAATTCAGGATTTTTGAAGTTATCCCGAGATGCTTTTAAAGCCGCATCAGACTCTATCTGTGATCTAGCAGGTACTGATGATGCAGGTAGTTTTATCTGTATGGGAGCCGACGGAACTCCTACTACTAAAATAGATCTCGCAGCAGAGGACGCTATAGTTGAAGTCCTTAAAGAAGACGGCAGGTCCATGAGAATTATCAGCGAGGAGCTTGGCGAACTTATTTTAGGGGATTCTCCCGAGTTTTCTGTTGTTCTGGATCCGCTTGATGGGACCTATAATTCCACAGTCGGAATTCCCTTTTATAGTGTTTCTCTAGCCATTTCTTCTCACGATCTTTCAGATCTAAGGTTCGGGTATGTGAGTAACCTTGCCTTACGCGAAGAATACTACGCAGAAGCCGGAAAAGGGGCTTACCTTAATGGAAAAAAAATAAAAGCTTCCGTCAACTCGGAGCTGAATAAGTTATGTGTCAGTGTTTACGGCTACCGGCAAAACGTAGAAAGAACCCGAAAGATATACAGAAGCGTCAGGAGGGTAAGGTTATTCGGGAGTGTAGCCCTCGAGTTGTGTTATGTAGCTTCAGGCAAGCTTGATGCTTTTGTTGACGTCCGAAATGCTTTGCGGGTAACTGACGTGGCAGCAGGGCAGCTGATTCTTGCCGAAGCAGGCGGGCTTGTCACGGACGGATACGGAAATTCTTTAAGACTTCCTGATAATGTTACTGCAAGAGTGGAAATGGTTGCTTCCAACGGACACGTACATGAAAAGCTTTTAAAATTACTCTTCGGGGGATAAGTTGGCGATAAAGAAAATAGGAATATCTGCACGCTGCGACAGGCCTGAAGTAATTGAAAAGGTAAGTGAGATTCTTGCCCATTTCAGCTCAAAGGTTCAAATTTTTGTCGCCACTCCAACAGCTGAGGTACTCGGAATAGAAGGTACTCCGGTTGAAAGAATGAGAGAAGAAGGAGTGGAACTCATTATCAGTGTAGGAGGGGATGGCACAGTACTCCGAAATATTGCCAAAATGAAAGACCCTCTTCCTATACTTGGAATTAATATGGGTACGCTTGGCTTTCTTGTAGATGTTGAGCCCGAAAATGCTCTTGAAACCATAGAAGAAGTGCTTTACGGCTTTTCTTATACCGAAAGAATGCGAGTCGATGTTTTCCTTAATGGGGAAATGCTTGATACTGCAACGAACGAGATTGCAATAATGTCTGCAAAGCCCGCAAAGATTATTCAGTTTGAGGTTTATGTCGGAGATTGTCTTCTTGACTCGATGCGTGCGGATGGTGTGGTTTTTGCAACCCCTACAGGCTCTACTGCCTATGCGATGAGCGCAGGTGGCCCTATTATAAGTCCAAGAGTAAATGCTATTGTGGTTGTTCCTGTTGCTCCTTTTAAACTCTCGTCAAGGCCCTGGGTTATCCCGTCAGACAGCGAGATCACTATAAGGCTATCGGCTCCAAAAAAAGAGGCGGTTATTGCGATTGACGGGCAGAAATCTTACAGAATCAAACCCGACGACGTCGTCAAACTTAAGAAATCCAGATTTCCTGCACGCTTCGTAAGAATTTCAGATACATGTTTTTATGAAAGGGTCCAGAGAAAACTTACTTGAATTAAGCTTTTACTTTATGTTAGAGCAAGCTTTTACTTTACATTAGAGCAAGCTTTTACTTTATATTAGAGTAAGCTTTTACTTTATATTAGAGTAAGCTTTTACTTTATATTAGAGTAAGCTTTTACTTTATATTAGAGTAAGCTTTTACTTGTTACTCTGAGAGGTCTTTACTTGTTAATTTGAGAGAGCCTTCGTTTAATATTAAGAAAAGCCTTTACATACTCCCAGAGAAAAACCTTTACTTATAGTTTAAGTTTTTCTGTCATATTGAGTGCTTTTTTCTGTTCTGGGAATACTTCAATCTTCTCGTGTAACTTTTAACTGAAAATCTCCCTGATATGAGCCAAATTGTCAAACTTGAGCTCATTTTCATCCCGTTTTTTGAGAAGCCGTTGCCGGAAATTCTATTCCTCCAAGGAAAACATTTATACATATGCAGGTAAAGCTATGCTTAATTTTGACGAGATACAGGATTTTCTGACTTTTAGGGGCGTTTGAACCTTGGTACCTTCTTATTCAGTCTTTGAGTATTTTTCAGATAAATTATCTATATATCATTAAAAATAATTACGAAAATGCCTCACAATAATTAAACAATCACAGGAAGTAGTAATAATGTCAGAGAGCGAGCAGTATTCCAGAAACAAACTCATGGATTTTATCGAATATCGCCCCCTAGATATCGAAATATGTGACGTGACTCTACGCGATGGGGAACAGACTCCGGGTGTTGTGTTCACAAAAGAACAGAAGCTGGCAATGGCCAATGAACTTGATTCTATGGGTATCGAGGTTATAGAAGCCGGATTTCCGGTAGTTTCCGCAAATGAAAAGGAAACCGTTAAGGAAATTGCAAACCAGGGCTTTAATTCAAGGATCTGCTGCCTCTCAAGAGCAGTAAAAGGGGATGTGGATGCTGCCCTTGAATGTGATGTTGATATTGTGAGTATTTTTATTGCAATGTCGGACATGCACCTCAAATACAAGTACCATCGAAGCCTTGAGGAGATGCTTGGCTGTGCCAAGGAAACCATTGAATACGCAACCGATCACGGGTTAAAAGTACGTTTTGCAGCTGAGGACGCTAGCCGAACCCCGATCGACCGTTTAAAACAGGCCTTCAAGGAAGTCGAAAATGAATATAAAGTACAGTATGTGAGCCTTGCAGATACTATCGGGATCCTTAATCCTACAACGACGCACTATCTTGTTAGCGAAATTTTCAAGGAGGTCAACACCTCAATCTGTATCCACTGCCATGACGACCTGGGAATGGCAACCGCAAATACTCTTGCAGCCGCCGAAGCCGGGGCAAAACAGCTCCATACTACGGTTAACGCAATCGGGGAACGTGCAGGAAATGCTTCCCTTGAAGAAGTGATAGTAGCCCTAAGGGTACAGTACGGCATAGACCGTTATGACACTACAAAGCTGACCGCTCTTTCTAAAATGGTCTCCGAGTATTCAGGCATTACACCTTCGGTAAATAAAGCTGTTGTCGGGCAAAACGCCTTTACCCACGAGTCTGGAATTCACGTTGCTGCAATCCTTGAAGAGCCACGAACCTATGAACTCTTCCTCCCGGAAATGGTCGGCGGAAAGCGCAACCTGGTTGTAGGAAAGCACACAGGCACAAAAGCCTTAAAAGGCATAATTAACAGCATAGGTCTCTGCCTTGAGCGGGAGGAACTCTGCGCCCTGATCGATAAAGTCAAGGTTTGCACTGAAGAAAGGCATAAAAGCATCTCAAGGGATCAACTTGAAAGGTTGATTACTCAGGTCAGGCAGGAAAAGAAGACAAACGAAAAAGGAGAAGAGAAGTTTTCTATTTGAAAATTCTAAATCTTTCACCTAAACTCATTTGTTTTTCTCATTTTAAAAACTTGTTTTATTTATTTTTGATTTCCGGTTGTTTTTTCGGTTTCCAGTTATTTTTAGATTTTTAACTACCTTTCCATTTTCAACTACCTTTCCATTTTCGATTACCTTTCCATTTTCAGTTATTTTTCTTGTCTGACCTTTTTGTCTGGCAAACAGCAGCTTTTTGGCCTGTGATTTGAACAGGGAACTTTCTTGCAAATAAACATGCAACTACAAGCAGAGCAACTGTGAAATTGATATGCA
Organism: Methanosarcina barkeri 3; assembly: GCF_000970305.1. GTDB lineage: Archaea > Halobacteriota > Methanosarcinia > Methanosarcinales > Methanosarcinaceae > Methanosarcina > Methanosarcina barkeri_A. The sequence goes on along the minus strand of NZ_CP009517.1, from coordinate 1,414,301 downwards.
GGAAAGGAATAGCTGAAGTTTTCTTCGTTGCTGTTTCATTTAGAGTCCAGTGCCTGATATCTCCAACTGTATTACCTTCAACAGCAAAACATTCATGGGTGCCGTTTTCTTCAAAATTGAAAATCCATACTTCTCCTTTTCTTTCAGAAGAAATGTCTATATCCTTTAACTCTCCAGGGTTTAACCCTGCTTCAGCAGCGCTTTGCCTGACAAGCTCAAGTGCTTGAGTTTTTGAGCGGACAGGGCCCGATAGTAAAATTTCAGGCTGTTCGAATTTCACAAATTCATATTCTTCTGTCGTATATTCCATTCCCCTTCCAAAACCCCAGCTTTCATTACTTAAACTTATTTCCACTTCATAGGGCCCATTTAATTCGTTCTCATGAATTCTGCCGCCTTCAAAATTGAGGATAACTGTACTGGTATTTCCGTCCAGGTAGGTATAATTTTTTGCAAGGTTAAGCGTACGAAACTCATGAGCTGTTGAACCTTTACTCTCATGATAACCCAGGTCTACACTTAGATCTCCAGTGAAAAAATAAGTAGAGGGTATGCTACTCCGAGCATTAAACTTAACCACCAGGTAATCATATAGTCCATCCCCATCCAGATCTAATCCGTAATCAGAAACTTGCCCAATGAACTGTACGGGACTTTGAGGATCTGCTGTCTCTTCAGGATCTTCGTCTGCCATAGCAGGACTCATCAATGCAAAAGGTATTATCAGTGAAAGAATAAGCTGAAAGAATACCAGGCATTTCTTCTCAATCAAAAGGCATTTTCTTGAATCCATATTATGTACCTCGGATTCTAACCAATCAAATTTAACTTTTAATAAAAATTGAAATTTAATTAAGATAACTAAATTTCAAAAGTATTTTTTAGGGCTTAAGCTCTGTATGTCAAACTCCACTCGGGTCTCTCAGGTGGTTTTTCTTCCAGCATTTCTCTCCATTTTTCATTGGTCAGACGGTCAGACATAGGCTGCTTGAACTCGTAATGGCTCATAACTGGCCCGGCTCCTAAGAGGATCCTGCCATCCGGAAGCTTATATGCAACTACCAGCATGTCAACATACCCGACTCCTTCTTCAAGCACATCTCCTGAGTTTCCGTCGGTATGGACATCAGCAATTATTGTAGTTTTCTTAACATCATCATCGGCTCCATTAGTACCCTCAAGCTGGTCGCCAAAAGTCTTGATGAAATCATATTCTTCGGTTGTCAGTTCCTCATTTTTCAGTTCTTTTTCCGAGATTTTCTGAAGTTTTGCGAGGATTTCTTCAAGACTTGTTAGACTGCTCTCTGAACGAGGATTAAGTACTTCCATTTCACTCAAACCTTGTTTTGTCATCTTCGTCAAGGCAAGCAGCCTGGCGTAAAAGTCCGGAATAGGCTCGAGATAACCTACTACAGGTTTTTCTTCAGATTCAACTGGTGCTATGCTACCATCCATGGTTTCACTCTGTTTTGCATAGAGAATGGTATCATGCCTGAGCTCGGTCCAGGAAGCAAGAGCTGTATTCAGTTCCTTGTCCTGCCAGGTATTAGACTGCATAAAAGTTGGATAGCCCGTACCGTAGACTTTCAGGAGGGGCTGGAGAGAATAAAGCCAGGACCAGTAGAGGTTCCTGTTCCAGTCAGCCGCGCTAAAGTTCGAGAATTCAGATTCCATTTTTCCATACTGAATACTGTAGTTTTCGTAACTGGAATCGTTCAGTTCATCAAGCCAGTAAACAGCTCTTCCTGAACCAAGTAGGGCCATTACATCAAGCCCACGCGGAAATCCACGAATAGGACCGGCTTCAGTAACTACCAGTGTAAAAGGAGTCTTATTTTCATCCGTATACTCCCCTGCACCTGCATATTTTCCCGTATATGGCCAAACCAGATTTGAGAACACATAAGAATCCGGAATAAAGCGCTGACCCATAAAACGGAAACCTGTGGTGTTTTCGAGACATTCGTCAGCCTGTTCAGAAGTAAAAGGTGGCTCCAGAACACAATTTCCCGTACCTCCGTAGATCTTTGGGCCCTCGTATTCGGCAAGTTTGGTTTTGAGTTCGTTGACCGTTATTTCGTCAAATTTCCTTTCTCCACTACCAAAGACCGAATCCAGAGCTTCCATATACTCATAAGGCCCAAGGTCGTCGGAAAAACCTACGTAAAAAGCTGTAACCTCGTAGATACGGTCCCAGTTCTTAAGGAGTTCAGGCTCACTCTGGAGCTGGGAAGTGATCAGGCTTGCCTGGATAGTCTGGATGCGAGCATCCTTTTCAGGGTCTATGGATTTGATCAATTCACCTTTCAGGAGCATGCTCATTCTACCATGCCACATAAAAGCCTTGAAGTAGTTCTCCAGTTGCTCGGTGCGAGTATAGTGGCCTCGCGGCACATATTGAGAATAATCCTCTTCATAATGGAAAATTGGAGAAACAGCAAAGCCTTTGTGCACTTCTATCAAAGCCAGTTCCGCTTCAACATCTTTTTTTACAAAATCGGGAGTCTCGAACCGGTACTGTTTCGCTGTATCTTCAGGGAAAAAGGATATATAATCAGAATCGTAGTAGTCTTCTTTCTGTATCTGCTTAGATTTCGGCTGGAGAAGGCTCAAAGCAACTGAGAAGTAAGCTGCGTTTCTTTTTGCAGCTTCCTTTTCTTCTCCGGAAGCGCTATTATACTTCTCAATGGAAGCATTTAGCAGAGCAAGGTCAGTCTTCCAGAGAGTATCGTAAAATTCCCTTTCTTCTATCAGTCTAAGTGTTTCATCAAACTGGATATGATAAAGATGCAGCAGGGAATCCGTAGTAATAAAAACAGGAATTTCCTCTTCCTGAAGGGTCGAGTACATTGAAGTTATATCTTCTTCTCCAGGATTGTAGGGATTTTTAATCACCACAAAACCATTGCTCTCAAGAAGCTTAAGATCAGACTCGCTCAGAGAAATTTTACCGGAAAAATTTCCGTAGTTGGAGATTTCATCTTTCTTAAGAGGCAACTCATAAGAAGGCGCTTTTAACTCTATATCAACAGCTTCAAGTCTGTAGTTTCCCGTAAGAGATGAATTTCCGGCTTCAAAATCGGAAAGATTTATTGCTTCGGTTTTCAGCCTACCGGTTGAAGAGCTTTGGTTATTGCCTACTTCCTCTGTCGTTACAACAGTTTTTTGAACATCTTTATAGAGGTTCGGTAAACTATCATTGTCCACTTCTTTGGTCATTTCGGTTCCGTTTTTTTCATTTAAACCGGAACTTTGTTCCAGGCATCCTCCTGTAAAAAGGAAGATTATGAGGATCAAAAAAACTAAGTGAACTGTAATTAACCTGGTTCCGTACTTCATTCTTTCATCTCGGTTACCTTGGATCAATATCTGATTCGAGCTTTCTCGCTCAGATAGGTGGGGGTTTCTGCCTTCTCAGTCTTATAGTCCAGATATCCTGTTTTGCAACCGAAGACTTGCATAGGCTTATAGGGGAGAGGGAGGTAAATTTTTCGAAAAGTAACTTTTATAAATTATCTATTCAAATATTTTAACCTATTTTGAGTCTGAGTAGTTATATCAAAATAAAAACACGCTAAAAAGTAATCTCAAAGAAAGAAAAAGAAAGAAAAAAGAAAGAATAAAAAGAAAGAATAAAAAGAAAGACATAAAATATAAAAAAATTAAAAATTATTAGGAATACTTGAGAGTAAAATCAAACCCTGTAAGTTACAGCCCATTCCGGCCTCTCAGGCGGGTTTGCCTCCAGCATTTCTCTCCATTTTTCATCGGTCAGGCGAGCTTCCATTGGCTGTTTGAACTCGTAATGGCTCATAACGGGCCCTGCAGCCAGGAAAATCCTGCCGTCAGGAAGCTTGTAAGCCACAATCGCCATATCCACATATCCTGTTCCTTCCTCAAGTACGAGTCCGTCATTTGGTTCAGTGTAGACATCTGCAGCAAGAGTAGTTTTCCTGGCTTCTTCGTCAACACTTGCACTCATTAAAATCATTTCTCCAAATTCGGAGATGTAGACTTTATCTTCCTCTGTCAGTTCCTCATTTGCAAGTTCCTTTTCGGAAATTTCGATAAGCTTTTCAAGGGTCTGCTCCAAGCTTTTAAATCTCCATCTTGAATCTTCGTCAAGCGCGTCCATCTCTTCAAGCCCGCTTTCAGTCATTCGGGTGAGGGCCAGCAATCTGTTATAAAATTCAGGTACAGGTTCCACATATCCTACGGGCTTGTCTCCAAACACAGGAAGCGATACATCTACTCCATATGTTTGCTTGGCATAGAGAACCGTATCGTGCCTGAGTTCGGTCCATGAAGCCAGTGACGTACTCAATTCCTTGTCCTGCCAGGCGTTGGTTTGCATAAAAGTCGGGTAGCCTGAGCCGTAGTCATTCAGGAGGGGCTGGAGAGAATAAAGCCAGGACCAGTAAAGGTTCCTGTTCCAGTCGGCTGCACTGAAGTTCGAAAATTGCGAATCCAGTTCTCCATACCGAAGACTGTAATTTTTATAACTGGAATCGTTCAGTTCATCAAGCCAGTAAACAGCTCTTTTCGAGCCCAGCAGAGCCATAGCATCAAGTCCGCGAGGGAAACCTCTGTTGTTTCCATATTCGGAAGCTTTATAGGTGAAAGGCAATTTCTCCTGATTTCCAGTGTACTCATTAGTATAAGGACCGATGAGCCTGGAGAAAATATAAGAATCAGGGATAAAACGCTGTCCCATGAATCTGAAGCCCTTCGTATCATTAAGGAGTTCATCGGCCTGCTCAGCCGTTAGAATGAGATCGTGGGTTCCGCTTCCAGTGCCGCCATAAATCTCCGGGCTCCGATATCCGGCAAGCTTTACTTTCAGCTCTTCTATTGTTGTTGCGTTAAAGTTCCTTGACCCGTTTCCAAACACCGTTTCCATTGCTTCCGTATATTCGTAAGGTCCAAGGTCATCGGAAATACCTACGTAAAAAGCTGTAATTGCATAGATCCGTTCCCATTTGTTGAAGAGATCGGGATCGTTTTCAAGCCGGGAAGTTATCAGGCCTGCCTGTGTAGTCTGAATGCGGGCATCTTTTGCAGGATCTTCCGATTCGATCAATTTCTCGTTGAGCAGCATGCTCATTCTGCCGTGCCACATAAACGCCTTGAAATAATTTTGAAGTACTTCGGAGCGAGTATAGTGACCACGTGGTATGTACTGAGAATAGTCTTCCTTATATTTGAAAATCGGAGAAAGTTCAAAACCCTGGTGAGCTTCGATAAGAGCAAGTTCGGCTTCAACGTCTTTTTTTACAAACTCAGGAATCACGAACTGATACTTCTCTTTTGCTGCAGGGTCAAAGTATACTCCTGCCTCAGGGCCGTAAGGATCCGTTATCTCTTTTATTTGTTCATCTCTGGGCTGGAGCAGGCTCAAAGCAACTGAGAAATAGGCTGCGTTTCTTCTTGTGGCTTCCTTTTCTTCCCCTGAAGTTCTATTATAATCCTCCACAGATGCATTAAGCAGGGCTTTATCAAGTTCCCACAGAATGTCGTATAATTTATTTTGCTCGATCTGGCTCATACTGTCATCAAACTGGACATGGTAGAGGTGAAGAAGCGTATCTGAAGTTATGAAAATCAACTGACCTTCGTTTTCAAGGCTGTTATACATAGCAGTAATATCGTCTTCCTTTGGATTGTAAGGGTTGGAAATAACCACAAATCCGTTTTCTTTCAGTTTCTCTCGAGCCGCTTCATCGGTCAGAAACCTTTTAGAAAACTTTTCATAATTAGTAATATCGGATTCTTGCAAGGGAAGTTCATACTGTGGAGTTTTTAGTTCTATATCAAGAGCATCAAGCCTGTAATTCCCCACAAGTGATGAATTCTCAGCCTCAAAACCGGAAAGATTTACTGCTTCGGTTTTCAGATGACCGGTTGAAGTGTTTCCGTCACTGTTCACTTCTTTGGTCGTTTCGGTTCCGTTTTTTTCATTTAAACCGGAACTTTGTTCCAGGCATCCTCCTGTAAAAAGGGAGACTATGAGGATTAAAAAAACCAAATGAATTGCAACTAACTTGGTTTTGTACTTCATTCTTTCATCTCGGTCACTTTGGGTCACTATCTGATTCTGGGTCACTATTTGATTCTGGGTCACTATTTGATTCTGGGTCACTATTTGATTCTGGGTCACTATTTGATTCTGGGTCACTATCTGATTCGAGCTTTCTCGCTCAAAGAGGTAGGATTTCTGCCTTCTCAGTCTTATAGTTCAGATGTCCTGTTTTGCAACCGAAGACTTGCACAGGCCTGTATAAGGGGTAAATTTCAAAACTTAACTTTCATAAGTTATCTATTAAAATATTTTAATCTATTCAAAAGTATAGTAAGTTAGATCCACAAAAGATGCACTGGACAGTAGCTGTAAAAATAATTAATAGAAATATTAGAACACGAAAGATTGAAAGAAATAAAAATATAAAAATTTTAAGAAAAAATTAAGAAACGTAGGTAGATGCCCATTCAGGTTTTTTTGGTGGGTTTGCCTCCAATATTTCTCTCCATTTCTCATCGGTCAAACGGTCGGACATAGGCTGCTTGAATTCGTAATAGCTCATAACGGGCCCGGCTCCTAGAAGAATCTTACCGTTCGGAAGTTTGTATGCAACTACCAGCATGTCAACATGCCCGACACCTTCTTCGAGCACGGTCTCTGTGTTACTGTCGGTATGGACATCGGCCACAACTGTAGTTTTCCTGGCTTTCTCGTCAACGTCTGCTATAGTACCTTCAAGCTGGTCTCCGAAATTTTTGATAAATTCATAGTCTTCGTCGGTCAGTTTTTTGTTTTCAAGCTCTTTTTCCGATATCTCCTGAAGCCTGGAAAGGATATCTTCAAGGTTCACAAGTCTTGACTTTGAAACCGGGTCAAGCACGCCCATTTCGTCCAGGCCCTGATTTGTCATTTTTGTTAAGGCGAGCAGCCTGGCGTAGAAATCAGGAACAGGTTCCACATATCCTACGACCTCTTTTTCTTTAGAAGGAAAAGGCATTGATGTTGCTTTGTTAGTGTAGCTCTGTTTGGCATAAAGAATGGTATCGTGCCTGAGTTCGGTCCAGGAGGCAAGTGATGTACTCAATTCCTTATCCTGCCAGGCGTCAGTCTGCATAAATGTCGGATAGCCTGAACCATAGTCTTTTAAGAGAGGCTGGAGAGAATAAAGCCAGGACCAGTAGAGGTTCCTGTTCCAGTCGGCTGTGCTGAAGTTCGAGAATTCCGATTCCATTTTTCCATACTGAATACTGTAGTTTTCGTAACTGGAATCGTTAAGTTCATTGAGCCAGTAAACAGCCCTTCCCGAATCAAGTAGGGCCATTACATCAAGCCCTCGTGGAAATCCGCGAATAGCTTCTCCGTTTCCTGAAATTACGAGAGTAAAGGGTTTCTCATTTTCGTTATATTCTCCTGTATATTCTCCCGTATAAACACCGACCAGGTTCGAAAACACATAAGAGTCAGGAATAAAGCGCTGACCCATGAAGCGGAAACCTGTGGTGTTTTCAAGGCACTCTTCAGCCTGCTCAGAAGTAAAAGGTGGCTCCAGAGCACAGTTTCCTGTACCTCCGTAAATTTTCGGCCCCGGATACTCTACAAGTTTAGCTTTCAGTTCCTCAATTGTTGTTTTGTTAAATTCCCTTTCTCCATTGCCAAAGATCGAATCCAGAGCTTCCATATACTCATAAGGCCCAAGGTCGTCGGAAAAACCTACATAAAAAGCTGTAACCTCGTAGATACGGTTCCAGTTCTTAAGGAGTTCAGAATTTTTTTGGAGTTCAGAAGCAATTAAACTTGCCTGAATAGTCTGGATACGAGCATCTTTTACAGGGTCTTCCGATTCGATTAATTTTTCCTTGAGCAGCATACTCATCCTGCCGTGCCACATAAAAGCTCTGAAATAGTTTTTCAGTTTCTCAGAACGAGTATAGTGGCCTCGAGGGGCATACTGGGAATAGTCTTCCTTATATTTGAAAATCGGGGAAAGTTCAAAACCCTGGTGAGCTTCGATAAGGGCAAGTTCGGCTTCAACATCTTTTCTTACGAATTCCGGAATCTCAAACTGGTATTGCTTTTCTGCACCTGCAGGGAAAAGGGACTCCTCATTCACATCTCCGTAATCATCTACTTCTTCCAAGTCTTCATAAGTATTTTCTGCTGCCTGTATCTGTACGGGCTTCGGTTGCAGAAGGCTCAAAGCAACTGAGAAGTAGGCTGTATTTCTCTTTGCAGCTTCCTGTTCTTCACCAGTGGTGCTGTTATACTTCTCTATAGAGTCATTTAGCAGAGCAAGGTCAGTTTCCCAGAGAGTATCGAAAAACTCTTCCTCCTCGATCTTACGCAGGGTTTCATCAAACTGGATATGGTAAAGATGCAGCAGGGAATCCGTAGTAATGAAAATAGGGATTTCCTGGTCTTTGAGAGTAGAATACATTGCAGTTATGTCTTCTTTTGAGGAACCGTAGGGGTTTTCGACTACTACGAAACCATTGCTTTCCAGCATTTTAAGAGCTGAGTTATCCAGATGGATTTTGCCGGAAAAGTCTCCATAGTTCGAAATTTCTTTCGTTTGCAGAGGCAATTCATAAGAAGGCACTTTTAACTCAACATCGAGAGCTTCAAGCGTGTAGTTTCCTGTAATGGAGGAGTTTTCAACCTCTGAACCTGAAAGAGTTACTTCCTCGGTCCTAAGGTAGTTCTTTTGAGAGATTTCACTGTTTTCTCCTTTTATTTCTGTTACGTTCTCCCTGCTTGCACCGGAACTTTGTCCCAGGCATCCTTCTGTAAGGAGGGAAGCTAAAACTATTAACAGGATTAAGTTGGTTACAATTGGCTTTACTCGGTGCTTCATTGTCTCATCTCGGTCGCTTTGGATTCTGTATTGAACTGGAGGAGCCTGCCTGAAAGGTAGGTTTTTGTTCTCAGGCAAGCCTTTTGAAAAAAGGCTTGAGCGAAAAACAATTTTTTCTTTTTCCGCTTCTTTCTCTATTTTCTTTCTCCGCATCTTTCTCCGTTTCTTTCTATATTTTCTTTCTGTGTTTTTTTCTCCGTTTTACTTTTCCGTTTTATTTTTCCATTTTATTTCTCCGTTTTATTAGTCCAAGAAACAATATTAGTGGTTAACAATTTCTATTATTAATTAAAATAAAAAATTAATGATTATCATTCTCTATTAATAACTCATTTTTTCTTTCTTATGATATAAATTGTGTATAATGAATTAATATGTAAAGCTTCAAAAAAAAATCTTATTATATAGTTACCAATTAGTATTTAAATTATTCAAAGTTATTATTTAATTATAAAAACAATCATGTACTCTCATATATGGCAAATTATAAAAAATTGTTAAAAATAAAGAAGTGGAAAATGCCAGAATAGTTAAACGATGTCAAAAAAGTTAAAACCAATTTAAGTTTTAATTTTCTATATATCAGATAATATTTAGTTTGATGTAGTCTGATATATTCTGAGAATGTATAATTTAATACTCATAATACTAGACCCGATTAATAAAAAATCTCAAGTGCTGGTAGTTGAACTTCTTTATATTTAGTAAAAGAAAAAAGGACATTTTTTCCTTCTTTTCTTCTCCCTTACCTTTTTTTCTTACTCACTCGGACTTAGAGGATCTATCTTAAAAAGCAGTATCATGAATAGTGCAGTTACAGTTCCTGTCCCCCATAGAAATGGGTCTCTGGTAAAACTCAGGAGCATACCCATTACCAGTAACAAAGTCCCAATAGTCAGTAAAATTTTAGATTTTCTCTCCAAATTTTTTCCCCCTCATTTCCCTTTTGAGTACTAATTCTTAAGTATAAGTTTAAATATTGAAAAGTGTCTAATAATTTTTCCCTGTAGATAATTGGTTTTTCTTCATTATCTATTTTTTGACATGATGCTTTTGATTATAAAAGCCAGTAGGAATTGAGGTTAATATATTTAGAGAGATATCTTCTAATTGGGGAATGATATATACCTGTATTTCACAGCCGAAACTCCTGGATTCTCTTCTTTTGTAATTACAGGCAAAATGGTAGAAGAGGAGATTCTGGCTGAAATCCTTCCTCAACCTGACCCTCAGACTCTTGGACAAAATAATGGATATATAGGATCAGATGTTGAAAAAAAAGCCTGAGGGGGCAAGAAACATAAAAAAGAGATAAAAAGACAGAGAATCAAAAGACAGGAAACGCAAGCATTTTTGAGAAAGAAAATAAGGACCTGCCAGGTTTTGAAATTATTTCCTGCATCGTCTGTCTGATTAGCGTACTCTTGTATAGAAGAAAATAGATAAGAACGAGTTGTTTCAATGAATATCGGTCAAATTTGGCAAAACCACTATTTGCCTTGTCTAAGAGTTATTCCGTTTAAGAGTTATTCCGTTTAAGAGTTATTCTGTTCAAGAGTTATTCTGTTTAAGAGTCATTCTTATAAATGTGGTTTCGGTTGTTCTACCTTACAACTTTTTTGAACTTTAGGTCTCTAAACATTAATAGAAGGTTCCAGAACAATACTTCCTGCACTTCCCTTTTATGAATATTACAGAAATCCCTGGAAGTGCAAGTTTTGCCTGGATTAATTTCGAAAGTTTGGGAGTAAGGAGTAGCTTTTCGATTCCATTCTCTACTTTGATCTCATTCTCAGCTTTATCTGTCAATTTTTCTATTTTATTGGCTACTTCTTCTACTTCTATTTTGTTGGCTATTTCTTCTACTTCTATTTTGTTGGCTATTTCTTCTACTTTATCCGCCACTTCTTCTGTTATATCCGCCTGTTCCTCAGTCTCATCCGTTATTTTCTGAGTTTCGTCCACTACTTTCTTTTCACTGACATCGATATCGAAGACCAAAACGTCAGGAGTTATTGCCTCAACCACTTTCCTGAGATCCGGGACTGCCTGCCCGCCGGTCATGGCTGCAACTTCATTCTGGAGTACGAGCACAAGTACATTGCAGCCTGTATTCGCGGCACTAAGGAGTCCTAGAATGCCTGAATGCGCCAGGGCGAAATCCCCGATAACAGCTATACCTTTTTTCTCAAAGCCACATGCAACTGAAATTGCCGAACCGAGCGCAAAACTAACATCAACTGCCGCAAGGGGTTCGGGTGCGCTCCTAACGGAACAGCCCATGTCGCCGGCAATCCTCACATCAAGTGTACTAAGAAAGCGGTAAAGGGGAAGGTACGCACAGTTATCGCAGATTCCAACCCTTTTTTTATTTTCAGCTCCGAAAGAAGTAGTAGCTTCAAGTTTTAAAATTTCTTCTTCAATATGCTCAAGGGCAAATTCAAGATCTTCAGGCCTGACCTGCCCGTATGGAAGATGTCCTGTCTTTTTCCCATAAACCTTGCCAGTGATTCGGATCTGTTCTTCTATAAAAGGTTCGGATTCTTCTGCCACGAGCACTTTCTGGTTGATCTTCAGAAAATCCTTTATCTTTTTGAGAGGAAGAGGGTTTACAAGGCCCAGCGATAGGTGAGATATTTCAGGATAAGAAACCTCAGCACGAAACTTGTTCTGCTTACTTAGTATTTCTTCCACGATCGAAGACGTGAAACCTGAGGAAATGATACCTAGACACTCACGTCCCAAAACTGATTCGTCTGCTGTATTTTCGGCAGTCCTTTCCCTTACCTCATTAAGGTCGGTGTTTTCAGCTTCCTCTTCCAGCAAGGGATATGTCCTGAGATGAAAAAGCCTGTGTTTTTCTACCATTCGTTTTTTCCAGATTTCATGGTCAAACTCAGGATGAGGAGCTGAGGACTTTCCAAGGCGGTTTACTTTTCCTTTAGTTTTTTCCAGACCTGTTGTTACCCTCAGAAGAACAGGTGTCTTTGTCTCTTCCGAAAGCTCGTAAGCTCGTCTCAGTGACCTGTATGCCGTATCTGGAGAAGTAGGGTCAAACACTGCTATCTCTGCTATCCGGCCATACCAGCGAGAGTCTTGTTCGTTCTGAGAGCCCTTTGCACCAGGGTCATCTCCTGCAATTATGACAAGGCCGGCTCCGATAGTGTGTGTGACCGAGGTTATAAGAGGATCAGAAAGCAGGTTCATCCCCACGTGCTTTACGAGCACAAGCGTTCTTCTGCCGGAAACCGACGATCCTAGAGCTGTTTCAAGGGCAACTTTCTCGTTTGTGAACCACCTGGCACTATAATCCCCAGTTATTCTCAAAAAAAGTTCCATAAGGGAGGTAACAGGATACCCTGGGACACCTGTTATGAAGCTGACATCACTATCAAGTGCTGCAAGGTAAAGGGCTTGAAACCCGGTGTACTCTATTACTTCTTTTTTTTCTTTCAAGCTGATCCCACGCTCGGAATTCAGAATATGTCGAATTCAAAGTTTTGTAACAAAGTTTTGCAACAAAGTTTTGTAACAAAGTTTTGTAAAATCCGTTTGGACTTGAGTTCCATCTAACTCAGTGTTCAAGTAATTTAAACCCGAATTGAGTTTTCTATTTCGGAGTCCTTACTTTTTTATCCTATTTTCTTAATTTCTTAAACACTATTTTTAAGTTTCTCAATAGTAAGAGGCTCGATCTCAGTACCGGGAATTATGGACTCATCAGGTCTTCCGAACCAGGGAAGAGAGGCAAGTGCACCTATTACTCCGTTGCCGTCAAGCAGGACTTCTACACCGTTTTTCCTGGCGCACTGCATAGCTTCCTCTTTCGAGATCCTTTCAGTCCGACAGCGGTTGCTGTATTGATATAGTCCTTTTGCATAGAAATCCGAGAGGACAACCAATCCGGTTTGCGTTGAAGCGGTATATTTTTTTATTGCTTTTTTGAAAGTATCTACCAGCCTTGATTTCGCTTTATCGTTTACACAGCCGAATTCAAGCACAGTAGACATGCAGTTTTGGGTCTTTTCCGGGACAGGGAAAAGCTGGACAAGAGAATGTGAAAGATAAACAGCTTCATTGCAGTCCAGTTTTTTTGCAATGTTATGGGTCAGAGTCCAGGTGGCTCCTACGTCTTTTGAGTCAGTGTCATCTATACCTATGAGGACGCGTTCCCTGCGCGGAACTGCAATTGTCCCCCTTGCGCATTTCTCGCCTCCTGATTCTGATATCTTATAACGAAGAATTCCGTCTGCAAATGCTCTGCAACGGGTTGCGCCAACACCTCCGCCTCCTAACCCGGCATAGGTGATCTCTACCTCATCCCCATTCACGATCACTGATTCGATACCTGCGGCCGCGACCGAAGGTTTGAGTTCCAGGTTTGAAGTTCCGGTTTTCATGAAATAACGGATCATATTTCCGGTCGAACGGGCTTTCAGGACAAGTGGCGCTTTTGCATAGTGGTAGAGGGACCAGCAGGCCCCACTATAACAATTAGAGTGCTCAATTATCTCTGCATACTCATTTGCCGCGTCACAGATAGCATAAATGCCCCTATAGGGCACAGTATAAGGATCATCCAGGATTACTTCCTCAATATCCCTGCTGTCCAGTGCACAGGCGTTTATATGTTTTGTAATTCAGAAAACCTCCTTTTTAAGGAATACGAAACTGGGAGGGAAATTTGTTTTATCGAAATGCCCATCTCTTATAGATATATATAGGTATCGTAATTTTAGTAAATTCGATGAGGTGAAACTCGATAAAGTGAAATTAGACAAGTGAAATTAGACAAGTGAAACTCGATAGTACGGACTTGCATGAGTTCTTCAAGTCCGCCTATGAGCTAACCGTTATAAAACAACTATTTATCTTTCTATCGGTAGGTTTGCTGGCTGCTTTTCCAGAAGATTTAAAGGAAACCCTTAAACCTTATTTTAATTCACTGGAGACGCCAAATTACATTCAACTATTATGAATTTTTTTCAGTATCCATGCCATATTTTGACCAAGGTTTTTCATGTTGTTAATGCCTTCCTGGTCCTGTTCTACTTCTCCGATAGCATTCCCGTAAGCCATATTCCAGTAACTCGATCCTACCAAAAACATTTCTTTGCTATATAGAAAATTGTTCAGGGTATCAAAAGCACTTATAGCACCGCCTCTGCGAGCAGCTACAACTGAGGCTCCTACTTTGTGCTTGAAAACCCCTTTATTTCCTGCAAGTACCATGCTTGCCCTGTCAATTAAGGCCTTTATTTGCGAGGTCACACCCGCTGAATATACCGGTGACCCTAGAATAATTCCGTCTGAAGCAAGCATTTTTGCAAAACATTCGTTAAAAAAATCATCCGTGATGACACATTGCTTATTTTTGTTTTTATGGCAAGCCCAACAAGCTTTGCATCCTTCTATGTTTTTTCCAGATAGTTGAATAAGTTCGGTTTCGATGCCCTCTTTTGTCAATTCCTCAAATACGGTTTGAATCAGGATTGCAGTATTGCCTTCTTTTCGTGGGCTTCCGTTAATACCTATAACTTTCATAATCTTCAACTACTTTTTTCACTATCTTTCACTATTTTTCAACTACTTTATTTTCCACTATTTTCCACTATTTTTCAACTACTTTATTTTCCACTATTTTCCACTATTTTTTAAATATTTTTCCAGTTAACCCTTTCATATTTTTAATATATTATTTTATTCTTGTTTCAATTAGGGAAAGTAACCAGAAAGTGATTATATTGAGACTTTTTATATTGAACGCTTAATATTCAGAGTTTTTGTATTGAAAGTTTTTACATTTGAAGTTTCTACACTGAGAGTTTTTACATTTTGAGTTTCTACACTGAGGGTTCTTCATTTAATTCTCTACACTAAACTCTTCTATAAGTAGAGGGTCTCTACATTCAGATTTCAGGTCTTTAAGTCATTTCATCTTACAAAGCCCTCGTCTTTAAGGCTCACATATCTGCCTTCTCCGATAATGATATGATCAAGCACGTCAATTCCAAGGAGTTTTCCTCCTTCTACCATTTTCTCAGTGACCATTATGTCTTCTCGACTCGGGCTTGGATCCCCTGAAGGATGATTATGGACCATAATTACTGACGCTGATGATTCCATAAGTGCGGACTTGAAGACCTCACGCGGATGAACAATGCTCGCATTTAAGCTACCGATGGATATGACTTCTTCTTTGAGGATTTGATTTTTTGTATCAAGGCAAAGTGTTATAAATTTTTCTTTTTTCTGTTCGCGCATCTTAGGATACATGAGTATGTACACATCCTTTGGCGAGCAAACTTTTCTTTTAGGCTCTTCCACAAAAGTCTCGAGCCGGCGGGCAAGCTCGAAAACCGCAGCTATCTGGGCAGCTTTTGCTTTTCCTACCCCATGAACCTGCATAAGCCTTGAAACATTTGCAAGACTGAGTTGCTTGATACTGTATTCTGTTAATATCCGGCTGCACAGATTTACAACATTTTCTTCCCTTGATCCCGTCCTGAGGATAATTCCAAGCAGTTCCGCGTTTGAAAGTGATTCCGGCCCGTTTCGGATAAGCCTCTCTCTTGGACGTTCCTCTTTAGGAATGTCCTGAATTCTGACCTTATTTATTTCCATAATCAACCCCCCTATTTCCCATTTACGGAAAATTTCTATGTAAATCCAAATTTTAAGTTAGTCAAGCAAGATAATCAAATGTCAGTCAAACGTCAGTTAACATCAGTCAAATGTCAGTTAAACGTCAGTCAAATGTCAGTTAAACATCAGTCAAATGTCAGTTAAACATCAGTCAAATGTCAGTTAAACTGTTTGCATATAATATCAAAGTTTCAATATTTGAATCTTCACCACACTACATATAATTATGAAAAGATCAAAAATGCCGGCCCTTACTTATACCGGAAAGTGCATAACGCTCTTTGATGAAAGTCATTTCAGTTGTCGGGTATAAAGAATCGGGTAATGAATCCGTAGTCTCAGCTCTTGTCCGGAATCTTTCCGGTTTTGGAACCGTAGGCACGATAAAGTACATGGAGGGACAGCTCCTCAATCCGGCAGAAATCAATGCAGGCAGACACTTTGATGCCGGGGCTGACACAGTAATAGAAATAACGGGCACAGAAGCAACAGGTACTGAGGTTGTCAGCTTTTCCAGAGACCTGAACCTTGAAGACGCGCTTGACCTGCTTTGTGACCAGGGTCTCGATTTTGCCGTGGTAGAGGGATTCAAGGAAAGCAATCTTCCGAAAATTGTAATCGGCGACCTCAAAAGTGTTTCCAACGTCGTTTTCAGGCTGCCGGCAGACATCGATATGCACGAGGAGCTTACAGCCACCCTTGTAGGAATAGCCATAGCCCAGCCTGACAGGTACACCCTGGAAGCCCTGATAAAGAAAGCCAGAAAAAACCCTGCCATCCGAAAAGCAGGCGCAATCGGAACCTTTTCCGGCATTGTCCGCGAGCTGGCCGGAAACGAAAGAACTTCAAAGCTTGAATTCGAAAAATACGAACCGGAAGCTTCAAAATCTCTTGACCGGATTCGGGACGAACTTAAACAAAAAGAAGGCATCCTTGAAGTTCTGATCCACCACAAAACAGGCGTTATCAAAGCCGGAGAAGACATAGTATACATCGTTATCGCATCCGCTCACAGGACAGAGCTTTTCCCCGCTCTCAGCGAAGCCATAGAACGCATTAAAGCTGAAGCTCCCATCTGGAAGAAGGAATTCACGGAAGAAGAAGAATTCTGGGTCCACGACAGAGAACATCCTGAAAATTAAAGGGAAAACGAATCTAAGCAGAAAGGGAACAAAAGTCACAGAAAACCCTGGAAATGGTCAAATGGGCGAAAAAACAGAACCAAATCGAAAACAAAAGAAATTCAGAAGCGCTATCGTGCTGGCCGGCGGCAGAGGCAGGCGGATGGGCTCGGTCGAAAAAGCCCTTCTCGAATTTGAAGGAAAAACAATTCTTGAGCGCCTGCTGGAAAGCCTTTTTCGGGTTGTGGATGAGGTTATTATCTCGTTTCGGGACAAAAATCAGGAAGAAAAGTTCAGGCCGGTGCTTGAAAAGTTCCCTGCCCATGAAATCCGTTTCTGTTTTGATACTCTGGAAGACGCCGGCCCACTTGAAGGCATCCGGGCAGGGCTGCTTGAATCCAGGGGGGAATATTCTTTTGTCTGTGCAGGGGATATGCCTTTTGTAGATTCCAGGGTTGTAAACCTGCTTTTTGAGAAAGCGAGTGGGCATGATGCTGCCATTCCGAAATGGGAAGATGGAAAGTTTGAACCTTTGCATGCGGTTTATTCAAAAAAAATGATTTCTGAAATTGAAAGAGCGTTTGAGAAAGGAAAACGTTCAGTACTTACACCGGTTTTTGAAATGAAGGATGTTGTTTTTGTTGAGGTTTCGGAAATTCGGAAGATTGATCCTGAATTGAGGAGTTTTGCTAACATAAACACGATTGATGAGATGAAACGTATTATAGGGCTTTCGAGCAAAAAAGAAAACTCACAATAAATTCAATCATATTCTCTGGACAATTTTTGAATATTAAATTAATAATATTTTGTTTTCTGCTTTTTAACCTCTATATTTTTTGATCATTGTCCCGCTCGACGCAGGAGAGCGGCTTTTCCCACAAAAAGACAAAAAGAAGAAAAAGAGATAAAAACAACAAAAAATTGTGTAGATAAATAGCTGAAAAATACAATCAAAACGAATAATAGAACCAACTGCCCGAAAAAGCTCTTTTTAAATCTCTTTTTCCCTTTTTAGACTTCTTTCTGCTTTTTGTGTAGGGCCGCCAGACAAGCTGGCGGAGGTTTTCGATATCATACGAGTCAAAAAACTATTTTGGGGATATGATATTATTTGATCTATTCTGACCTGTAAAGCTTTATATAATGCTAAACCTTTCTTGTTTCACTCGACACAGAAGAGCTACCTTTCCTGCAAAAAACAACAGTAAAAATTAGTAAGCAAAAAACTATTGCGGACACCTGTAAAAAACCCACAAGCAGAAAGAAGAGTAAAGATTTCTTCTTTGTATTCCTGAATAAATAGACTAAATTAGTAAAGAAACACCAATTTTTATTTAATTTCCTTACTTCCCCGCATCCTCGATCTCAAACTTTACATTCCTTTTCTTAAGCTCTTTTATAATCTCTTCCATAAACACCCCAGGTCCCGGTGCATGCTTGTGGTGAAACTCTTTTACCTTGCCTGGCTCTCCGCCAACGCTTGTAATTTCCACACCGCAGGAAGGGCTTTTAGGAACGCCGAGAATTTTTATTTTTACGCCGCTGGCTGCAAGGTCTTCGAGCAGGTCTGCAAAATGGGTAAAGATTTCTCTGCAAAAGCGCCTGTAGGCAGGATGGTCAAGCTGGTCTTTAGTAATTTCCCTTCGCCTCATGCCAAAAAACATCGCTTCCGGGCAGGGGAGCTGGATAACGTTCGCGCCTTGCGTATCGATAGGCTGGACTGGTTTTACTCCTTTTACTCTTGCAAGAGGATTGAGCAAACAGTGGCCTATGACCAGGACTTCTTCGGTTTCGCCGCTGGCAGCTGGTTTTTCCGAAACCTGAGAACATTTGTAATTTTCCAGCTTTTTCATCTCCTCACCTGTGTTTTGTTTAATAACCGTTTTTCTCGTGTCTTTTACCTATTTTCCAGCTTTGGCAATGGTAATATCTGGAATGTTTCCTTCTCTGCTTTCAGGAGGCAGTAAAAAGGAGTGAGTGTTAATTTAAAATCATTTCCTCACTCTTTAAGTCTCACTCTTTAAGTAATACTGCAGTTTCATCCTCAATCCTTTCAAGACTTAACCCTGTCAAGATTCAGTCCTTTCAAGACTTAACCCTGTCAAGATTCAGTCCTTTCAAGACTTAACCCTGTCAAGATTTAACCCTGTCAAGATTTAACCCTGTCAAGGCTTAATCTTATCAAGAGTAATTTTGAAACTCTCCAGATAACCTCTCCAGATTATCGCTTTCTTCTATACAGGTACACTCCAGTAAGCCCGATTATTCCGTAAATCATTTCGAAGCCCGGAATACCTTTACTTTCTTTTTGCTCGGAAGTTTGCTCAACACCTGTTGTTGCGTTTCCGGTATTGTTTCCGGTATTATTACTGAGGTTTTCAGTATCAGATTTAGCCTGTGTTTCATTTACGGCTCCCTTTTGTGTTGCTTTGCCTGCTATTGCAAAGAATGAGAACGTCGGGGGCTGTGCCGTGAAGTACAGGTATTGGTTGTCTTCTTTTAACAGTTTTACAGGCAGCTGCGACCATTTTTTATCGTTGTAGATGTTGAGTGTGACTGAGGTCTGGTCAATTTTT
Organism: Methanosarcina barkeri 3; assembly: GCF_000970305.1. Lineage (GTDB taxonomy): Archaea > Halobacteriota > Methanosarcinia > Methanosarcinales > Methanosarcinaceae > Methanosarcina > Methanosarcina barkeri_A. The sequence goes on along the minus strand of NZ_CP009517.1, from coordinate 1,395,086 downwards.
TTATCCTGCAGCCAGGACTTTTCGACCTTGAAGCATAGTTCAGGGTTTTCGATGTTCTTTTCGGTTGCAAATCCACTGTTTCCGACCCAGAGGTTGAAGTACTTATATACCTCACCCGAGTTCAGTGCTGAAGTCAGAGTGGATTTTCCTTTAAGCTGTTCGGCAATGGCTGTAATCTTACCTGCGGTCTTCTTTGCATCAAAGCTGATATACACAACACAGGTTGCATTCTTTGTAAAATCAAACATTACAGTTTTTCCGTTAATAACCTGTGCCTGTGAAAGTTCCTTGACCTGAACGTTAGTTTGAGGTTCTGGGGAACCGCCTGCCCCACCACTGCTACCTCCGCTGCTGTGGCTGCTTTCACCAGAATTGCCATCTGAACCGTCATCAGAGTTATCGGAACTGTCATCTGAATTGTCATCCGAACTGCCATCTGAACTGCCATCTGAACTGCCGTCAGAATTGGTGCTATTATTGTCTGTAATTTCCTCTGAAGGAGATGTGACGTTTTCGGAAGGCGTGACTGTTGAATTAGTTGCTCCTGGAGGTTGCTCAGGTGTCGAATTCTCTGACGTTGCAAGAGCTGCATAGTCGATTTCGCCTTCACTGAGTTTGACTGTTTCTTCTGCTATACCGTCTCCGTTTACGTCATAATGTGTTTGGGAAAAGCCTGTTCCATCAGGTTTAGCCCAATAGTTTCCTGCAACATAGGGACCGCCTATAATGTTTTTTTCTGTTGTGCTGGTAGTGTTCCAGGTGTTAGGGTTATCGTGATAGCTATCGAAAATTACATTTACTGTGTTATTGAAATAGTTGTTGTAGATTTTACTACCAGTGTCTGCTTTATCGTAAATTCCGCATTTTTTGTTAAAACTTATAGTGTTGCCGGCAATATCAGAACGACCTTCGTACATGAGGGCTATACCCTGGTCATTTTCTCTAATTGTGTTATTCTCAATTTTGGAGTCACCTAAATCTCCCACAACAACTCCTGTTCCACAGTTTGAAATCCTGTTGTTTTTGACAACAGCATCGTAATAACATTCTCCAACAAAGACTCCTGATTGACAATTTGAAATTTCATTATCGTTTATAGTAAAAGTAGAGTACAGATTTGTGTCAATGCCTGTACTATAATTCATAATTTTGTTTTTTTCAATTAAGCAGTTAGAGAACTGAGCGAGATTCACCCCATAAGATGTACCAGTACCTTTTAGGGTAAAACCTTTAATAGTTATCTCCTGTGCATCACCTGTGAGGAAAAAGCCATCTCCTTGAATTATCGTGTCGTCAGGATTACCTGACTGGGACATAATAACCAGATCATATGTACTGAGAGTGACATTCTCATAATAAGTACCAGGTTCTACAATTATAGAATCTCCATGTGTTGCGTTATCCACAGCTGATTGTATGGATTCTCCGTTGTGTACTATTATGTCAGCTGCAGCACCTATTCCCGATCCTGTTATAAATATAAAAATTGATAACAATAATGCAATAAATCGATTTTTCATTTCCTGCATCTCCGATTTATATCATTGTATTATTTTTTGGTATATAAGACATATTATATGGCAATTATCGGATCTGAATAAGTTTACGCATCTTCGAAAATAGTAAATCCAGGTTTCTAACCTTAAATCAAGAATATTATTAAAATCATTTGAAAATATTCTTCATGTGAGGGAAAAGAGTTGACCAAAAGGAGTCCTATTCGTAATTAACAGATAGACCACAGTTATGGTACTAACCTGATCTTCATCTGTCTTCCATCTGGCCTTCAACATTATTACCTTTGTACGAAAACAAGAGATTATATATTTATCTTCTGCATATGTATTCAAAAATGGTATCTGTGAGCCTGCATACCAGCTATACTTTTACAATCTGTAGGGTATGTTTGTAAGAGAAATGCAGGAGCACTGCCCTTATAATTGGAAGGTCACAGCACATGTATGAAGATTTTGGAACAGTACTTAACAGAGGATTTAACAGCTGGTTTAGAAATTTAAACATTTGTATTCCGTTTATCCTTAATTTTCTTATCAATATGATTACTTATGTCCTTTTCATTGGCTTGATAAGCGTTTTGCTTTTTACCTCAAATACAGGAAGTATTATCGATCCTGCAACCCTTTCCAACAAGGAAATCCTTTCCGTATTATGGAACGGTTTTTCTGATAACTTTGGACTGTCCTTGTTTTTGATTCTCGGATTTTCCCTATTTGCTATTTTCGTTCACTCTTTCTTTACAGCAGGAGCAATAGGAATGGCAAAAAAAGCCTCCGAGACGGGAGATACCGGCATCTTTGATATGCTGGTTTCAAGTTCAAAAAACACCTTCAGGCTTTTCCTTGCAGTCCTGCTGACTACTCTGCTCCTGCTTGTAGGAGTCATATTTATAGTGCCCGGAGCCTTCGCAGTAGGGGATCTGAGTACGTTAATCCAAAATCCGGAAGCCTCAGTAAAAGGCGTGATGGTACTTGGTATCGGATTCATTCTCTGGACCGCTTATATAGTAATCCTCAATCTCGCACTTTCTCTCAGCAGCTATGCCATTGTGATCGACGAACTTGGACCCCTTGAGGCTTTGAGTGAAAGTTTTCGTTTCTTTACAAATAATAAGCTGGATGTTTTCCTTATCTGGATAATCACTATCGGGTTGGCTATACTTGATGGTCTGGTCAGCGAATTTGTAAGTTCAGGAAACACCCTGTTTACATTAGTTATATCTCTGATTCCAATTGTGATTCTACAGCCTCTGACGGCTGTCTTGTGGACACGCCTCTATATGGCCAGAAAAGGAAGAAAGCTTTATGACCCCTCAGATCTGCTTTCCTACCCGGATAACTTCTGAAAAGTAAATTTTGAAAGATTTTTCCGAGAAGCTAGTTTCTCGAAAATCTTTCTGAAGGATAATTTCTGCAAGATCAATTTTGAAAGGTTAATCTAAGAAGCTAATACTTTTATTTAGTTTCTGTTTTTAGTTTCTGTTTTTAGTTTCATTTTAGTTTCATTTTAGTTTCATTTTAGTTTCTATTTTTAAGCTCGGCCAAGCAATTTGCAGGTCTGGCATACATCTTCAGTGCAGGTCTCCCCGCAAATCCTGCATTTCCCGATTTTTGCGGGCGGCATTTCCTTAATAAGTGCGCCTGCAAGCTTGTCAAAGCCCCTGAGCAGGGAATATTTGGTTCCAGGGTGCTTTGCCTCAAAGTTGTTCAGAAGTTCCCTTATCTCTCCTCGGAGGGCTTCTCCTGCATATGGACATTCACTGAAGTCCACAGGAAGGGAGTTTATAATGGCATAGAGTGCTACTTCTTTTTCAGGGATATTCCTTAGAGGTTTTGCTCGTAAGACCAGGCCTTCAATAGCTGCAGGCGGAGCGAGTCTGACCAAGCGTTCCACATCTCCCCTTAAGTGATTGAGAAGAATTGTCTGGGCTTCATCATCCAGGTTATGTCCTGTAACAAGTTTTGTTGCTCCAATTTCAAGTGCAGTTCTATTAAGAATATTCTTCCTGAGAACGCCGCAGTAGCTACATGCACCTTTTTCCCGGTCCGTTGCAGCCAACTCGTCCATAGTTACTCCGTGTACTTCTTTGAAGGACTTTATGATATGCCTCACCCCAAGTATCTTTGTGAGGCTTTTTGCAACCTCGAGGGAATGGGGACGGTATCCGTTTATTCCCTCGTCCACTGAAATTGCAACGATTTCAATATCCGGTCTGTTCCCAAGAATTTTGTGCACTATATATAGGGCAACCGAGCTGTCCTTACCGCCGCTTAGAGCAACAGCTATCACATCATTTTTGCGGATGCTATACTCTTTTCTTATTGTCAGTTTGATTTTTCTCTCGACATCTTCTACAAAATGTTTCTTGCAAAGGTGCATTCCGGAATATTTCTGAAAAATGACGGCTTCATGATTGCATTTTTTACATTTGATTGTCATTTGAATCCTTTTTTTGCTAATTGTCTGAAAAATAATCTGATAAGCTTAAATCTGACAAACAGATATAATTTAATTATTTTTAATTGTTCTGTGCCTGAATTCATTTAGGAAAGGGACCGCTTGTATATATTGTTTTTTATGTATTTTTACGGAAATTTTTTACGGTCTTTTTCCTATTTTCTGCCTATTTTCCGTTTATTTTCTGTTTGTTTCTTCATGCTTTACGAACAATGTTCAGAACTCTTGTTTCCAGGTGTATTATCTTTTTCAGTTAATAAATCTGCATATTATTCAAATAATCAAATAACCAAATAATATCTGAGAAACACAAAGGGGGTTTTTGTGATCAGGATTATTCCGGCAGAAGAAAGGTACTACTCCGATAAGGGCTGGGTTAAAAGTTTCTTCCTTTTCTCTTATTCGGATTATTATAATCCGGAAAATCTCCGTTTCGGGGAGCTTAGCGCTTTTAATGAGTTTATCATTGAGCCAGACAAAGGATTTTCATTTCATCCGCATGCTGAAATGGAGATAACAACGATAGTGCTTGAAGGAGAACTTACTCATCAGGACAACATAGGAAATAGGGGTACTCTGAGGAATGAAGATGTGCAATGTATTACAACAGGCACGGGTATAGAACATTCGGAATTTAATAGGGGAAAGAAATCCCTTCGTTTATACCAGATCTGGATTTCTCCGTACAGAAGCCATCTGGAGCCTGCATACTCTAAAAAGAGATTCGAAGCTTCAAACTGGAAAAACCGATTACTTCCTCTAGCTTCAGGACAGGGTTTTGAGGATGTCCTGAAGATTAATGCAGACGCAACCATTTACCGTACCTGCCTCGAAAAAGAGCATATCCTCCACTTTGATTTAAAAGAAGGTAGACTTGTTTTTATATACATCTCGGCTGGTGAACTCTCTGTCAATGGACAAAAACTCGGGCAGGGAGATCAGGCCCGTCTTAATCAGGAAGAAAGCCTTCACCTGGATACGACTTCTTCTGCAGAATTCGTGCTGATCGATATACCTGCAAGCCGTGAGAAATTTGTGAAATAAAGAGGAGGAAAACCGAGAAAGGAACGCGGAAAAAAGGAAAACCGAGACGGAAAACAGAGGAACGAAAAAGGAAAAGAAATAAAGTAAAACAAAGAAAAAGAGGCATTAAATGAACCAGGAACAGCCTGAGAGAGGAAGTGACAGCAAAGAACAACCTCGAAGAGGAAGTAATGGAAAACGGGATCATTCAGGGGAAATTAAACAGAAACAGCCTGGAAGAGGAAGTAGTGGAAAGCAGGGATTATCGGAAGAAGCTGAACAGGAACAGCCTGAGAGAGGAAGTAATGGAAGAAGGTCAGAACAGTCAAGGGAGGATGAGGAAGAACAGCCTGAGAGAGGGAGTGACAAAAAAGAGGAGCAGCCTGGAAGAGGAAGTGACAAAAAAGAAGGACAGCCCGGAAGAGGGAATGGATAAGAATTGATAATTATAACAGAGTATAGATTGGAGTTAAAGGCAGAATCTGAATGATTCAATAGATATACAAAGGATAAATCGTGGATAGAAAAGAACTGAAGTGAGAGGTAAAACAGTATAGAGAGGGATTTTCCTCTCACTTCTTTTTGCTTCTGATCTTCCGGAACCGGAGTGAGGAATGGCGAACCTCAGTTCCGTTTCCCTTGAAACCTCTTCCGAACTAAAGCTTGAGGAATGGCAAAAAACCTCAATAGCTTCCCATTCGGGCGGGGTTTCAGATTTGTGGAGGGCAAGGTTGAGGAATGGCGAACCTCAGTTTCCTTGCTCTGTGTTTCGCTAAATGCTACTCATGAACCCCATTCAAAATTAGCATTTAGAACTGCATGTTATAGAATATCAAACACATATAAAACATAAGTGGAAATGATTTTTCTTTTTCTTTGATGTAATAAACAACACTCAAAATTTTTAAGCGGCTTATCGTCCAGACAGACTATTATTACTCCTTACCGCCAATTTCTACGAAGATTGTCAAGATTTTAGCACAAAATATTTATATTAAAGGTTTCCCAATTACTAGGTAAATTTTCCTAATTTGTTAAAATATTTACTTGTTACTACATATAGTTTCTTTCTCTACTTTTCAATCTAATCTTGAATTAAAAATCTTCTTTTACGCCATGTATAATATGCATAAACAAAGTAATTGTGAGTTTATGTGTACTTTTATGTTATAACTCAAGATTTAGATTATATTCTTGATGGTTAACTGGGTGAATTATTTTTATTTAATTATATTTTTTACCAGTGAACTCCATAATATCTTATATAAAAATGGTTCTTCATATTTATTAAGGTCTTAAATATTGATAATTATGGTTATGTAGCCGATGGCGATAATGGTCTTTCAATTGTTGATATTAGCAATTCCTCTTCTCCAACCATAAAAGGATATTATACAAGGGCAGCTCGCTATGTTTCGGTTTCCGACAATTACGCCTATGTAGCTGACTTGAATGGTCTTATGATTATTGACATAAGCAATCCTTCTTCTCCGGTTCTCAAAGGACGTTAAGCCATCTCTGCTAGCGATGTCTCAGTTTCCGACAGTTATGTCTATGTAGCTGAAGGCGTTAACTGTCTTGTTATTCTGAAAGCAAATCAGGGAAAAACAGCATCTCTTTTCGCAGACTTCAGCAGCAATATCACATCCGGGTGCGCGTCTCTTTCTGTTCAGTTTAATGACAGGTCTCAAAACGCAACTTCATGGAACTGGAACTTTGGAGACGGATTAAATTCGACAAACTAGAACCCGGTTCATACTTACTCTTCTGAAGGAACCTATACTGTTAATCTGATAGTAAGCAATGCAAACAAAACATCCTCAAAAACGGCTACAATAACCGTTCTGGAAACTACCGGCTCCGATGAAGGAAGCAGCAACGGGAATGAAGAAAAAAATGCTGGTATTATTTCAAGAAAAGAGACAGGCAATCTTACAAAAGAAAGCAAAAACTCCTGAGTTCACTATAATTTGTGGAGCTATAAGCCTGCTAGCTGTACTTTACATAATGGAACTGAATAAAAGGTAAGAGATTAAACAAAAGGTAAGAGATTAAACAAAAGGTAAGAGATTAAACAAAAGGTAAGGGATTGAATAAAAGGTGAAGAATTAAATAAAATGTGGTTAAGTTAGTAAAAAATAGTTAAGTCAACAGATAGTAGAAATATTTTTAAATAGTTATGATTATACTCTCTGATATAACTTACAAAAGTTTGGATGAAATTCACAGAATTCAATCAAGTTTCAGAGGGTAGGATGGGTGGAAGACGTCTCACTAATTATTCTTTTTTTGTCAGTTTTAGGGGGTTACCTGCTTGGAATAATCTCAGGGCTCTTGCCTGGAGTACACAATAATAATTTTGCGCTTGCTCTTATAGCCCTTGCTCCTTTCCTGGCTGAGAAAGGGCTTTCACCTTTTTACATAGCCGTAATTATTCTCTCAAATGCACTATCTCAAACTTTCCATGACGTTATCCCTTCAGTGTTTCTAGGGGCACCGGATGGAGATACCGCACTAATGGTCCTTCCAGGGCACAGGCTTTTACTTGACGGAGCCGGAGCTGAGGCAGTCCGTCTTTCAGCACTCGGAAGTGCAGGCTCGGTAGTTGCTTCCCTTATATTCGTACTTCCATTTTCGCTTTTCTTTAAGGCTATATATCCTTATATTGAAGCGCATATGGCTTTGATTCTCATTTTAATTGTCTTTCTGATGCTTGCAAGTGAAAAAGGTGAAAGTGTTGAAGATTCAAAGGAGAAAAGTCCGTTTGCAAAATATAAGTACAAATTTTTTGCTCTCGTTTTGTTTTTGATTACAGGCTTGCTTGGGCTCTTCGCTTTTGATAGGGAATCGCTTATGGTTCCGGTTGTTAATTTTGGAGAGCCGTCGATACTCCTGCCGCTTCTGAGCGGGCTTTTCGGATCGTCCCAACTAATAATAAGCCTTCTAACAAGCTCGAAAATTCCGGAAGAGTCCGTATCGGCACTCAAACTTTCTCGAAAAAGAATTCTCAGGGGAATCCTTACAGGCAGTGCGGCAGGCTCACTTGTGGCATGGCTGCCAGGCCTCTCCTCAGCAATTGCAGCACTCCTTACGGGCCTTGCTGCAAAAGTCGACTTTGACAGGATTACACTAAAAAAGAAAACCTCCGAACCCGAGCTCGGAAAGCTAAAAACTTCTCTCTATTCCGACCCTTATGCCAGTAACCCTTCAACGCTTGAGAGCTCGAAGGAATTCATAGTTTCAAACTCAGGAGTAAACACTTCGAACGCAATTTTCGGGCTGGTGGCTTTTGTGGTGATCGGAAGGACACGAAGCGGGGCAATGGTTGCCATAGAAGATATTCTGGAAACAAACACGCTTGATTTACCCATACTTCTACTTTTTTTTGCCGCCATGGTCTTAACTGCGCTGTTTTCCTACTTTTCTACTATCTGGATAGGAAACAACGCGCACCTCTTCCTGAAGAAAGTTAACTATAGCAAACTCTGTGCAGGTGTCCTTATAGGGCTTGCAGTAATGGTTTACCTTTTCACAGGGCTTTTCGGATTTTTCATTTTTGTAATCTCGACTCCAATAGGCATGCTCTCCTCCTTTATGAATGTCAGGAAATCACATGCAATGGGAGTCATCTTACTGCCTGTGATTTTGTACTTTTTGTAAAAAGCAGCTTTTTAATCGTATAAATCCCAAGTTCTGTCTTTTTAGGTTCGTGTGTGCTATTCCATAAATCTGTAAGTCAGATAATTACGATTTAATGTTTTTACATCATGTCTGACATGCTTAAGTTTAAACGCATGTAACCAGTAACGGACAATATTTATGCGCTTAAAAATGCCGATCCAACGATATCTGAATCTGGATAGATGGTTTTTTCAGTCCGATGGCATGTAAAAATATAAAACTTAAAATGTATTGGGTTGGAAATGTACAGAGAGCTAAAAAGCACTTGATATGAAGACGAAATTAATAAAACAATTAATAAAATAACTAACAAAATAAAAAGCAAAATCAGTTAATAAATGCAAAAAACCGAATAAACTGAAATAAATAACCAGAAGGGGTATACAGGAGCATGGAAGTAAAACTTGAACAGCGTTTAACTGAACTCAGGGCAGAATACGAATCAGGGCAGAGAATTCTTGAAGACATCGAGTTAAAGATTACTGAGCTTGAAAACCGGAAAAAGAGCCTGAGTGAGACCCTTCTTCGAATTAGCGGGGCAATTGACTTGCTCGAAGAAGTGCTGGAAGAAAAAGAAGGTGTGAAGGAGCCAGAAACTACTGTAGGGACAAGGACTATCACAGGAAGCGTGGAAGTTCCTAATGTCATAAAACAGCCCCTTGAGAAAGCCGTTAAAATTCTGGAAGAATCCGGGCTTATAGCAGGAGACATTGTCGAGCAAAAGTCAGTTTTACCCGTCGGGGTTATGGCTGGAGATATTATCCGACAAGATCCAAAACCAGGTACGAAGTCACCTGCCGGATCATCCGTAAAACTTGTAGTTGCGGTAAAAGGCAAGTTTCTGCCACATGATAGAAACTCGCTGTGCGGCGCTTTTTCCGACCGCAGCTGAATAAGATAAAGGAGGGCTTAAAACGGAAGCTTACTCTTCCAAAACAAAGACTTTCCCGAATGAACTTTGGGAGCACTGCAGGGCAGCAGTTTCAGCTTTTTCTGCGCTTGAGTGTTCCGGGAGTCAGGCATCCCAGAGTCTCTGCCTGAAGAAATTTCTTAAAGAATGTCAGGGCACTTCAATGGCTTTATGGCATAAAAACGATAGAAAACTCGGGAAATATCTCAGATCTGCGCTTTTAGTCTCTAATAACTCTCCTCTTTCTCCAGCAGCCTTTTCCGGGTTTAGAGCTGTGATTAAAGGAATAGAGAAAGAGAAAACAACAGGAGTAGAAAACGTTTTCAGTAACAAAAGGGACCAGGATGCACCAGAAGAAGATGCAGGTCAAGAGGAATCAACCGCCTTTTCATATAATGCGGAAACAAAAAAACTTGTATTTTATGGGAAAAGCTATGAAATTTTGCCTCTTTTCCTGGCTGTAAGAGACGTTTATGCTTCCCTGCCTTTTTTCGAAGAGCTTCAGGCCTGTGCTGAACGGCTTGAAAAAAATCCACAGGATGCTACAGCCCTTTTTCAAACTGCTGTGCTTATGTATAAGGCCAGACGGTTTGAAACTGCCCTGCAGCTTACTGCAAAAACCTTGAAAATTATTCCTGAAGATCACAGGGTCTGGTATAACCGAGGTGTTATTCTCGCGGAAATGGGCCGGCTTGAAGAAGCACTTGCAGCTTATGACAGGACAATTGAACTTGAGCCGGCTTTTGAAATTGCCTGGGATAATAAGGGAGTCGTGCTTTTAAGGCTTGGCAGGTTTGAAGAAGCCCTCCATACCTATGAAGAAATCCTTCATAAGTATCCCGAGTATGCTGAAGCCTGGGCAGGGAAAGGCTCCGTACTTTTGGCCCTCGGCAGAGAAGAAGAAGCTCTTGAAGCTTACAGTTCAGCCCTTCGAATAAGGCCTGAATACCTTGAGGCCCTTACTTCGACCGGAAGTCTGCTTTCCAGACTAGACAGGTACGAGGAAGCCCTGAAGATTTACAATAAGGCGCTTCATCTCTCCCCTAAAGAGCCTCGGCTCTGGACAGCCATGGGTTTTGTTCTTTCGGAAGTAGGTAAGCAGGAGGAAGCACTGGAAAATTGTAATCGAGCTCTGGAGTTGCAACCTGGCTTCGTTCCTGCACTTGAAATAAAGGTAAAAATCCTTTCGGAAATCCGAAGACAGAAGGCCAAATCCTCTCAGTAACTTCTCTATTTCACATTTTCCTTCTGTCTTTTTTTATATTTTTCCTATCAGTTATTCTCTGTAGTTTTTCCTATCATACTGTTTGTTTTTTTTCCTTTTATACTGTTTGTTTTTGTCCTTTTATACTGTTTGTTTTTTTGTCCTTTTGCCCTCTTTTAAGTTCTTTTTATCATTCCTTTATTTTCCTGGTCGTTTTTGAGTTTAACAATAAATTGTGCTCCTATCCTGAGCTCAAGAGCCAATTGTACCTCTTCTGTTACAGGACAGTTTTTTATATTAGAGAAAATTCGAGTCAGAAAAAGTATATCTCATTGAAAACAAAAATGCAAAATACCAGTTTTAGCTCTGGTTCCATGCGTGAAATATAAAAACGGCCAGGTGTGGCAAAAATCCGGAAGGGATCCGGAATGAGCTTTCACTGGAAAAGCGAGGATTCCGATATGACAGAAGAAAATGTGAGTGAAAATATGGACAAAGCAAAGCAAAAGGAGTCTCAAGCGGCAGAAAAAAACCAAGAACCAGAGGATCTCAGGCAGCTCCTTGCCAAGGCTGGCGAGACTGGCAGTTACGAAGACAAACTCAGGCTGTATGATAAAGCCTTAACTCTGGACCCTTTATTTCTTGATGCCTGGATCCAGAAAGGTTTCGCTCTTGATAGGATGGGGAAATCAAAGGAAGCTCTTGCCTGCTATGACAGGGCTCTTGAGATCGATCCTGAAAATCTGGGGATCAGGTGCCTCAAGGGCTTTGCCTTCAGTAATTTGAGAGAATTTGAAAAGTCGGTTGAGTCTTATGACGAAGTCCTGAAAGTAAATCCTGACGATGTATTCTCGTTATATCAGAAAGGTTCAGCTCTGGAGAGCCTTGGAAGATATGGGGAAGCTATGCAGTGTTATGACAAAGCACTTGACATCGATCCGACTGATGTTCTTATTAGAGAAAAGAAATTGAGGCTTATAGAGGTTATTTATAAAAAAGGAACTTTAGCTGACTCTCCGGACAGCAGCTTTAATTGAATTAAGAGTTTTAGAAATCTGAAAAGTGTAGGGCCGAAAACCGGCCTTTACTTTTTGCTCTTGCTAGCTTCCTCTTCTATCCTGATCTCTTCAACGACTTCCATCAGTTTTTCCTTAATTTTTACTATAGCATCAACAGCTTCGCCGCCTACCTCAATAGGAGCCCGTTTCTCCAGGTCAGCCTGCATTAATTTGGGGTCAAAGGGAATTTCTCCAAGTACCTGGATGCCCATCTCCTCAAGTTTGTCGTTAACTTTCCCCGCGCCTCCTTTATTAATTACAGCAGCAAGGTGTTTTATTCCTATTTCGGAAGACAGCTTTTTTATTCTCTCAGCCGTTTCAAGCGATCTTGCCCCTGGCTCAACTACCACGATCATGAGGTCCATTCCTCTTGTAGTGCCCCTTCCGAGATGTTCGATCCCTGCTTCCATATCAAGGATCACTGCACTCTTTTCCTTGAGCATAAGGTGCCTGAGAAGAGCCCTCAGGAAAGCCGAGGCCGGACACATGCATCCACTTCCACCGCGGTCTACAGTGCCCATAACGAGCATTCTTACTTCATCGGGCCCTATAACTCCGTATTTACTTGCAATGTCATCGACTTTAGGGTTGTAGATGAAAGCTCCGCCTTCTGCACCCGCTCTTTCCTGAATCAGGTCTTTGAAATCTGTCAGGGGCTTAGGGGGATTTTCGACCCCAAGCGAAGATGCCAGGTTCATATCCGGGTCTGCATCTATTGCCAGTACCTCGTACCCGTCTCTTGCAAACAGTCTGGCCAGAGTACCTGAGAGAGTTGTTTTTCCAACGCCGCCTTTTCCGGTAATTGCTATTTTTATGAGGATTCCCCCTGAACATTAATTTAAACTTAAGTGTTTTAAATCATTTATTAGTTTAGATTAATTGTTGATTCAGATTAATCGTTGATTCAGATTAATTGTTAACTCAGACTAAATATAGTGATTTCTAAGCAGGGATATAATCATCAAGCTGTTTATACTTGTTCATTTATCTCTGGCTTCACCCTATCATTCCTTTGAGAGTATTATTTAAAGTCTTTTCGTTTTATAAGAGTCAGAAAGATATTTGTTAAAAGTTAAAGGATATTTAAAAAGATATAACGAACAAATTCACCAGGTAAGGAGTTAATTATTCTATTAAGTAGGTATATTCAGATCTATTCAGTAGATCTATTCAGTAGATCTATTCAGTAGATCTCAGTAGGTCTATTCAATAGGAAACTCCTTTACCTGAATATGAAATCGAATCCTTCATCTACAGCAATCTGTTTTAGGTACTTTTCTATATGACTTCCTTCCTTTTTTGGAAAACCTGCGTCGCGGGCAAGCTTGTCGAGTACCTTTTGAACTCCTGTCCCATACTGGATTGCTTTCTTTTCTTTCCAGAGAAGTTCCGATGGAAGCAGGCTTTCTGCAGCTTTTCTCAGGATATATTTTCTTATATACAGGCCGTCTTTTTTAAGGACTTTGAGTTCAGGGTTGATTGCAAGCCCTGTTTTTATTACTTCCTTATCCAGAAAAGGTACCCTTAGCTCTACGGAGTTGGCCATGGTAACCATATCGTCCCTTTCAAGGTTAATAACTGAGATATTTTGAATGTCTGAATAGATCTCTCTATCAAGCATCTCAGGCCCCTGTTCAAGGAAACCCTCATGCCTGCTGTAGCCTCCAAAAAGCTCATCTGCACCCTGACCTGTGAGAAGGACTCGTTTTCCGTCTTCTTTTGCAGTTTTCGCAACAAAGTAGAGGGGAAGCCCGATTGCAATTTTCATAGGGTCCGTCGATTCCGTAGAATAAATTATATCCGGGATTGCGTCCTCGATTTCTTCAGGAGAAAGGAGATGGGTCCTGAGGGAATCCTTCATGCCAGCAACTTCAGCCGCACGCTGAGCCTGTGTAAGATCATGGGAGTTCGGAAGCCCGACGGCATAAAGGGAAATTGAGGGATCGATACTTTTTGCAAGTGCCGCTAAAAAGGTACTGTCAATACCTCCGGAAAACGCGATTCCTGCGGTTTTTGTAAGCCTTATCTCGACAGCTTTTTCAAGGTCCGCCTTCAGGCAAGAAGCAGCTTCATACTCTTCTGAGATTCTTTCCTGTGGAGGCTCAATTGCAAGAGATTTTTCTTCAAGCCTTCTGTCATTGATATTGAGAGCCATGATTCTGCCAGGTGGAAACGGCTTTGTGCAACTACTCTGGCTGGAAAAGGCTTTTTTTTCAGATGCAAAGGAGATTTTATATTTTTCTACTCCTATTTCCAGGGAATAGAAAAGTGGTTTGACTCCTACGGCATCTCTAGCCAGTAAAAGTTCGTTATCCAGGGCATAGGCCAGAGCATAATCCCCATTTACTCTGGAAAGCACGGAAAAGACTGCATTTGTTGGCGTTTCTCCTTCCTTTATCTTTGTCTCTATGAGGGCAAAAAGTACTTCAGTATCCGAATCGGTTTTTATGCCCTGTTCAGCTGCAAGTTCCCTGAAATTGAAAATTTCCCCGTTGAGTACCAGAGCTCCTTTTCCAACCAGAGGCTGGGGCATATTGCCTGTAATTTTAAGCAGGGTATTTCCTATACTCAGTCCTTCGGCCTCATAGGTTCCGCAAGCATCGGGCCCTCTGTGACTCAGGGCTGCAAGCATTCTTTTTACTTCTTTATTTGTATCAGGAGTTCCTGCTGCTCCTGCTATTCCGCACATGTTTACTCCTTTTTCTTTATCTTCGATGTATACAGGCGCTCTATCTCTATTTATCGTTTTTCCATTTAAGAAGAGCAGACCAAATCCAGAACAGTAAAAATTGTAATTCAAAGTATTAAAAAATTGCAAATTTAGGAATAATCGGAGCCACTGATCCAGGAATAGTCACAGTTACTGATTGAAGGATGGTCAGATTTACTGACCCAAGAATAGTCATAGTTACTGGTTCAAGAATTATCAGAAATAATTTTTTCACAAGTATTACTTAGCCTTAAAAAGTAAGTAAAATTTTAGGTTTTGAAGATGTTTGATGGGCTATCAAAAAAGAGGGCATATATTCTGTTTAGTTCTATTGAACCTTTTATCTATTCTAATATTGGTCTATGAGAATTGGAAGTAATTTTTTTTGAAATAAGCTCAATTATTACACATCAGGTTACATACAACCCTTACAACTGGAGCAATCGCCACATGATTTTGTTTCCATATAGTTACCGCGCATGATAAGGAATGTACATTCAGCTATTTTGTAGTTAACTGCTCTGGCATCACCGCTGTAGTCTGTAGTATTATCATTGTAGTCTGTAGCTTTAGTATTATCATTGTAGTCTGTAGCTTTAGTATTATCATTGTAGTCTGCAGCTTTAGTACTATCATTATAGTCTATAGATTTAGTATCACCAATGCTTACAGTATCAGTATCAAAGAACAATTTAATCGGCACTTTTTCATATTCGGTTGTCAAGCCCGGCCTTAATGTTGGAAAAATTATTTCTTTTTCACCGTTTTTCTTTCTGACTGTAATGATGTCGAAAGTACAAAGAGAAATTAATCTACCTTTTTCATCAAAACACACTGAGTTTTTGTCTGCATCAATGCCAAGTGCGTCCGCATCATATGTATTTACCGAGCCAATAGGGGTCTCAATCAGGAATGGTTCTGCAGGTTCTACAGATTTTATGCTCCCATCTTCAAAAAGCCTAAATCCTATTCGAACTGGCATTTTTCCTGCAGGAGTATCAATTATGATTCGTTCATTCGGCCATAAAATCAGGCTTCTGACTCTTCCGTCAGGATAAAATCGCAGTCCTATTATTTTTGCACAAAAGTCTCCAAATGGGAATGAAAAATGGAGTTTTTGTGCAAGTTTGCCTTCTTCTTCTTCCGACCAGAAACCACTTATCTGGCCGTTTAAAGGGAATAAACTATTAATTGATCCGTCTTCAAAAAAAGTAACCAGTTCAGCCGGAAGTATCCCCATTGGTGTGCTTATTTCAGTCTGCTGCTCTAAAGAAATGCTTTTGATTTTACCATTTTTATAGAAAGACAAAGCTGCTAACTGCTTTTTTCTAAACCCCGGATTACCGTACTGCGGAACAAGATCTCCGTACTTTGTGTGAATCAAATTATACTCTTTAAGCTTACAGTCCTTCAGTTCACCGCCATCATATGTGGTAAAGCTCGTTATTCCTTTGAGTCCGCTTGTTTCAACAGTTAACATTATGTACCTTCCTGGATTAAAAACAAATCACGTTTTTGCTTTATGTATTTTTTAATTTTTATGGATACGTCAGAAGTAATTATCTGTTGACTTACTACTGTGATTAATTTGTCTGACTGATTTGATCATTCGTCACATTATTATCAAGATATACTTTTGAATAAAATGTTTTTACTTCTTTGTTCAGGTCTATTTTCACTTTATCCGGATAAAGCACTTTAGCAGTCCAAAGGAGCCCCATCAGCGATTGTGTTCGGTCAAGCATCTCGTATTTTGTAGATGCGTAAACACGCTTATTCTTTACGGCAGCGACATCTTTCCAGGCATTTTTCGAGAGAATTTCATCACGACCTTTTGCGGTTTTGGTAATAATTACGTCTGGATTCCACTTGTAGATTTGTTCCAGTGAAACCTGGATTTCTTCACTTGTATTAGCCGATTCCATTTGCGGGTTTGCTTCCATGAAACTTATGCCTCCCGCGAAACTGATGATAGATGCCATAATGGTTCTGGACCCAACCGTCTTGGTGACATCTGATTGCGCATAATATACTTTAAGCTTGTCACTTTCATTAATTTTCGAGGTCTGATCGGTAACTTTTTTGATAGTCTCGTCCCAGTAGTCTCCAAGTTCATTTCCTTCTTTTTCATTTCCAACAATTTTGCCGACTAACCTCCATGAATCTGCAATCTCTTCAAGCGTATCTTTTGATGCAGCAACAAATGGAATGCCAGCTTCTTTTTGTTCGGATTCGATTTTCGTATCCTTTGTTAATGTTATTACAACCTGAGGGCTGACTGCTAAAAGATCTTCCACGTTCATGTCACTGTGGAATTCTCCGTTAATCGGAAGACGCAGCAGTCTTTTCTCTTCATCATCTGACATAAATTCCAGCCGCTCGGTAAACTGCTTGTCCACACTAACAAGTTTTTTCGGTGTCAGTCTCCATACCATCTGGCATGGTATAGGATGTAATACTGAAACTCTGGTAATTTCAGCAGGCAATGTAACATTTCTGCCTGCTAGATCGGTAATTACCCGAGTATCTGACAGTGCAGTATCCGACAATGTTGTTTCCTGCTCTGTGTTTGTTGCATCAGTTCTGTCAACTGCGGGAGCTGATGCCGTTATGTCATCGCTTGTTTTCTGTGAGCATCCACTTATAAGCAGTATAACTAGTGCCATTAACAGACACAGTGAAATTAACAAACTTAGTGGCCTTTTTGTTGATCTCATCTTAATATCTCTTTAATATTTTTGAGTCCATCCCATAGCTTACGATTTGTTTCTTTGTATAACTTTTAAATTTCATTTTGCAGTTTGCATGCGATATGTTCATCCCACCATAACAAAGATTATATCTAATTAATACAGAATTCAATTACCTACTATGTAGTATATATAATTAATTCATAAATTGACCTTTCTTATTTTCATTAAAAATATGCCACTTAAGAGACAATTATCAAACTAAATAACAAAAAGAGCTAACAACAGGGTCAAAAAAGGATGTGTATTTTTAATTGGTTTATTTCTATTTACTTTTTTATCGAATCAAAGATGCATACAGGAAATTTCGCGCATAAATAATTATATATACTAGTATCTAGGAAATAAGATACTGGTATTTTAGAATATATAATTTGTTATGTCTAGTTAGACATAATACATACGAAATATCCAAATAAATTAAAATTGAGAAATAAATAGTACAGGAGATACAAAAATACAATTTATAAAAGTTACACAGTTAAACAGAGGACGAGTAGCTGTTGCCTCAAATTAGCTACATTTGAACTAAATAAGCGGGCTTGAAAAATATACTCCGAAGAAACTACGGATAATTTGTAAACGTTTAGTGTGGAAAAATAATGAACAGACGAATAAATAAGGAAACCATAGAAACTATTAGAAATATATCTTTAACAACCATTTTGGTTGCACTCCCAATACTTTTGTTCTTCGGATCTTTTATGATTGGCAGATATCCAGTATCTCCTAAGGATGTAATACTGGCTATTGTATCTGTTTTTGTGCCTATTACTACAAATTTAGATTCAACTATTTATACAGTCGTTTGGGATATACGTCTGCCCCGTATAATAGCTGCGATGATTGTGGGTGCGGCTCTTTCAATCTCAGGAGCTTCTTTTCAAGGAACTTTCCAGAACCCACTGGTTTCTCCGGACATCCTTGGTGTCTCATCGGGTGCAGGTTTTGGAGCTGCAATAGCTATTTTGTTCAGTTTTTCCGTAGTAATGATTCAGACTACAGCCTTTTTATTCGGCCTGATCGCAGTTATCTTCACATATTCTCTCAGCAAAAGACTTAGAGGTAATACTATTCTGGTGATGGTATTGGGAGGGATAGCTATCGCAGCACTCTTTTCTGCTCTTATTTCATGCATCAAGTACGTTGCAGATCCTGACAGCAAACTACCGGAAATAGTGTACTGGCTTATGGGTAGCCTCTCTGCAGTTAACAGTAATAGTATCTTGATGATAATAGGGCCTACTCTTATCGGATTTGCAGCATTATTGCTTATCGGATGGAGAATTAATGTTCTTTCAATGGGCGACGATGAAGCACGTGCACTGGGTGTAAACACGGAAAAAATGAGATTGATTGTAATTCTTTGTTGTACACTCCTAACAGCTTCCGCCGTAAGTATAAGTGGCATCATTGGCTGGGTAGGCCTTGTAATACCTCATGCAGCCAGAATTCTCGTGGGCCCGGATCATAGAAAACTTTTGCCTGCAAGTATTTCACTGGGGGCTACTTTCCTTCTGCTGGTTGATGATGTGTGCAGAACAGCCACATCCATTGAAATTCCTCTGGGAATACTGACAGCCATAATAGGAGCGCCCGTTTTCATATACTTACTCCAAAAAGGTTACGAGGGATGGTCATGAGCAATATAATGGATATTAAGAATGCAGAGTTTTCTTATAACGGAAAGAAAAGCGTCTTCAAAAATGTGAACATCTCTATCGAGAAAGGAGACGTTTTATGCATATTAGGGCCTAACGGAACCGGAAAATCGACTTTAATCAAATGTATGAACCGGCTTCTTAAACTGAAAAGCGGCAAGATATTACTGAAAAATAAGTGTGTTTATTCAATGAAAGAAACCGAACTTGCAAAAATCATTGGGTATATCCCGCAGTCAAATTATTCAACTTTTGCGTTTTCAGTTTTTGATATAGTTCTAATGGGCAGAACTCCGCATTTGAGTTTAACATCTGTTCCTGGAAAGAGAGATTACAAAATCGTTGAGGAAGCTCTGGAAAGGCTTGGAATCTCGCATCTAAAGAATAAAACCTACACTGAGATCAGTGGTGGTGAAAAACAACTTGTTTTAATGGCAAGAGCAATAGCTCAACAGCCCGAAATCCTTCTCCTAGACGAACCGACATCCCATCTGGATTTCGGAAACCAGATACGAACACTCAAAGTCATACAAGAATTATCTAAAACCGGACTAACGGTTGTAATGACTTCACATTTTCCAGACCACGCCTTTTTATCCTGTAATAAAGTAGCCATCATGAACCAGGGCACAATTATGGAAATCGGAAGACCGGAAATTGTTGTTACCGAACATAATATGAAGCAGGCCTATGGAGTAGATGTCAAAATTCTGGATGTAAATGAGCATAGAAGAGCATGTATACCTATGCAAATACAACAGCCACATGTGGATGCAGGATGTTTTTGATCTGGGATATCAAAAAACTTGAGGTGATTGGGTGGACAAAAGGGGTATAGTAGCTATCATTGCAGTTCTTGCAGTCATTGCAATAATATCTGCTTCAATAAATATAGATCATAGTAGCAAAGGAATAAAAACTTCTGATCCGGGCATACGGATTGCAGATCAAGAGGGTAGAATCGTAACTATACCAACGAATGTTACCCGTGTAGCTGCTCTTGCTGGTCAGTCATATGAAAAACTGATTTTGCTGAACCAGACAGACAAAATGGCAGTCACATTATCTGCGTGGACTAATCTACCCTGGTCTTCCAAAATAGCTCCTCAATTAAAAAATATATCAATAGAAGATGACCCTAATGTTGAGGATCTTATTCGCAAAAAAGTGCAGGTAGTATTTTGTTTGTCATATGATGGTAATAAGGAGAAACTGAATTCGAGTAATATCTCTGTAGTGATCACTCAGAAGAACTCAGGAAACCCTGAAAACATAGACTCGTTCACTAAATACCTGAAACAGGAAATAGCACTTTACGGTGAGGTAATGGGGCCGGATGCGAAAAAGATTGCAGACGAATGGGGTGCATACTTCGATCAGAAAGCGAATTATGTGACATCAAGAACTGCAAACCTTACAGATAGTCAGTGTCCAACAGTATACTATGCCAGAGGTCCTGATGCAATAACGACACAGGGTAAATATTCTTACACACAGTGGTATATCGAAATGGCTGGCGGGAACTGTGTTGCGAAAAATACCAGCAAAGAAGGGCTTCAAAGTGTCACAATGGAACAACTGCTAGCATGGAATCCTGATGTGATCTTTGTAGGCCGAGTTAACAGTACAGATATAATTACAAATGATTCTCGGTTGAGTAATATAAAAGCCGTGAAGAATAACAGAGTGTATCTGTGCCCACAGGGAGTAGCCTATTGGGATGGTGGTGCTGAAGGGGTGTTACTTATGGAGTATTTTGCAAAAAGTCTGCATCCTGAGTTGTTTGAGGATTTGAATATGACTAACGAGGTCAAAGATTACTATTCAAAATTCTACCACTATAACTTAACAGATGATGAAGCAAACAGGATACTGCAGCATCTACCTCCTGCCAGCACATAACATGAAAATACTGAGTAAAATTTGTCACATCTACAGTTATACAGTTTAAATATAGACAGTTAAATTATAGACAGTTTAACAATAACAAGATGAGCTGTAAAGACCTTAAAATCCCACAAATATTCAGTTGAAAGGAAAAAGGAACCCACACATGAAAAATCCAAACAGACCTATCCAAACATACCTGAAACTCTTGAGACAATCTAAACTTTACTGCAAATAAGCAGTAGGTAGGAATAAAGTAGATAACGAGAGGGTGAAATATTGTGGAAAATAGGAATGCTTTAGGTTTCTGTACCGAAAATGATGACTGTATGTACAAAACCGAGCTGTGCAGCAGTGAACTTTCGCCCGGAGAATTTGATTTTAGGGGGCGTAGTCCGGTTCCTTTAAAATAAACTTTCAGTTATGGTATAGAGGATCCTGAAAAGCAGTTCACTTTTTTGCTTGTAGTGCCTTTTGTTTTTCTCATAGATCACAGGAAGCTGGATGACCTACTCATTCCAAGACGTTGGATTGATATCCTTGATTTATTCATAAGATTACTCTGACAAAACTTTTTGTAGTTGCTTTCTAGTTACTTTTTTTCTATGAGCTACAAGTCCGCCATCATTAAGTATCTCAAGCAGGAAATCCGGCAATTTGTTCCCTTTAAATATGTCTCTGTCTGAAACTATAACTTCACCTCTGGCCAGATCAACTTTAACTTTATCTCCTTCCTGACAATCAATATCAACCTCTATAAGTGGTAACCCGATATTGATTGAATTTCTAAAAAAGATCCTGGCAAAAGACTTCGCTATAACGCATGATACTCCTGAATATTTCAAAGCAAGAGGAGCCTGTTCTCTTGAAGACCCACAACCGAAATTGGTGCCTGCAACAATGATATCTCCAATCCTTAACTTTTTTGTGAATTCAGGATCAACTCCTTCCATTGCATGAGCTGCAAAGATCTGTACATCTTTGCTCCGCAAATACCTACCCGGGATAATCTCATCAGTATTAACGTTGTCTCCGAATTTCCAGACTCGGCCTACAATAAGACTCACAACCACACCTCAACTAAAAATTAATTTTCTCTAATATTTTTAAGAAATCAAGTTTTTTACCAAAGTTTCTGATTAATCCGGCGCCTGTGCATTCAAAATTTTTTGAACATCCTCATCCGTAAGCTCATAATCAAAGAAGGTTTTGTAAAACCACTTTGTTTCATTATTTATATCAATGGATTGAAACATGTCCGGGTTGATGGTTTTTGCAGCCCATTGAATCTGAAGCGCTTCTTCTGCTCCAGCCCGACTCCATATAAAAGCTCCTTCAGGATTTAGATATACCCTGTTATTCTTAACTGCTTTAACTTTCTTCCAGGACTCGCTATTCATTATCTGCTCTTTCTCTTCGGATTTGGCGTTCACACTAAGAATAATCACATCAGGGTTCCACTTCAATACTTGTTCCATTGAAACTTCCTGCATAATACCGCCTTTTACTTCTTCAGCTGCATTGACGCCTCCTGCAGCTTCAATCCAATCACTGATGATGTTTCCGCCTCCATCTACACACAAAGGTGATAGTGATACGAGATGGAGAACTTTAGGTCTTTCTTTATAAGGTATTTTGGATGAGATATTTCTTACTGATTCTAGTTTGCTATCCAGATATGCATTATATTTTTGTGAACGTTCCAGAGCCTCTTCGTCTCCCAATACATTTGCAGTATCTGAAAAACATTTTTTCATAGAATCAAAATCTGTAAAATTTACCTCCACAACAGGAACTCCAAGATTGGAAACTTTCTCGATATTTTTATCTCTACTTGGCATGAAAACAACATCCGGTTTGGTGGCAAGCAAAGCTTCGACATCATATGTTGGGCTGAGTGTTACAGCGTTGTAGTAGGCCGGACAAACTTTATACGCCCATGGTCTTGTTTTGAGACTGAACATTGTTGCAACAATCCTGTCATCAGCTCCAAGCATGGCCAGCACTTCATTATGTCCCATCCAGGTATCCGCAACTCTCTCCACCTTTAAAGGAACCTGAACTTGTCTACCTGCCGAATCATTAACAATTCTGGTTTCCCCACTTTTATCGTTTGAAGTTGTCGTATTTTCCACATTATTATCGTTTGAAGTTGATACGTTTGCCGTATTTTCCATATTATCATTTGAAGTTGATACGTTTACCGTGTTATCATGCGTTGTCGAACTGATTTTTTCTCCGATACAACCTGATAAAAATAATACTAACAGCATTGCGGCAGATAGGATAACTATTGTTCTATTGTTCATCCGGATACCTCTTTATGAGCTAGCATCCAGCATTATTTTTAAAGTCAAATATCCTGGCAAAGGTACTCTTGACATAGCATTCGCTATCATCAAAAGTATACTCTAATAATATGGCAGCTTATTACTTTCCGGAATCAGGAAAAATTAATGATTTAAAACAATGCTACAGGATGTAAGCTAATTTTTGTCACTTTTTTGCTTCTCATGGTTTGTAAATATTTTAATCCCCTCTCAACGGTGTGACAATATTCAATGCAGTCGATTCCTAGCTCTCTAAGCTTTTTTTGTGCACTCAACCCGATTTTCATAGAAAGCACAGCATCACAGTCAGAGATTGTTTCTATTGCTTCTTTCCTCCTACGGTATTCATTGTTAAGCTCATTACCTCCATTGCAGTACTTCTTTGTCGAGCGTGTCTCGAGAAACTTATAATCCTCACCAGTAAACTCAAAAATCATAAAATCGGTTGTTTGCCCAAAGTGCTGGTCGACAAGTTTTCCATTTTTTGAAGTAACTGCCACCTTAAAATTTTCAGAGCTCTTTTTTGTTACTTCATTTAAAATTGTGCATTCGGTGTCCATATTATAAGCTCCATTTTTTAGCCAGTTCCGAAAACTCTTCCCAGTTAATATGCTTTGAACGCAGAGCCCTTTCCCAGTCGTTTGCAACATTTTCCAAAAAGTTCAGCATGCCTTCGTATCCGAAATATGCCCTGTTCAGGTAGTTCTGTCGGTTTGTCGGGTTAAAAACATCAAACGCAAATTTTATCCCCAGTTCTTCAGCCAGATAATACTCCCACGAAGAACCGAATACAGCTTCTATACAGCTTTCCATCAAAGATTGTTTTATCTGATATCCATCCGCCGAAAAAACAACCTTCGGGGAAATTCCCATATTGTTAAGCTCATTTTCCAATAGAAACTGAGAATCAGATACAGGCGATCTGAACAACAACAGCTCCGGAATCATTTCCAGCTCTTCAAATAACATTCTGGTCAGGCCTATTCCCATAGTCGCATCCGCCGAAACAGCTACTCTGCAGTTACGGTACCTGGGGATCATCATCAACCCCCTGCGTCTCAGGACATCAATGGCCATAGTTTCTCCTTCTTTTATTATTGCCTCAACTTTTTCTTCGACGCCAAAGTATTTTCCCACTGCACGAAGCCATCTTGAAGTATTTTTAAGTCCTATTGGGAGTGGAATGTCCGATAGTATAAGCGGTATACCATGCACTTCCTGCATTTTTAACCCAAATTGATACCCGGCATCGTGACTGAGAAGTATATTCGCCGATGCTAGCCCGGCATTATTCAGTTCTTCCAGAGACGTATCGTGAGGAAGCACAGCCTGGACTTTAATTCCTATTTTTTCAAAGGTTTCGCGTATCCATTTCAAATCCGCCCACCATGTGGGGTTCAGGTTTGCTTGAGGCGCTATTAAGTTCACAGTGTTCGGAAGTTTTTCCTTTTGCTTTTTTATAAACGGAAGTAACGCGTTCAGCCCCAGTTCAATACCATCATAGAGATTTCCTCGAAATCCTCCTGCCATCAAGGGAATAAGCTTCGCATCAGTTTGAGGCTGGATATTTCGGCATAAGCCTTCAATATCCTCGCCAATGATATCAGCTGCACAAGTACCAACTACGAATATCGCCCTGGTTTTAAATTTCGAATCGGCTTCTTTGATTAAGTTTTTCAGCTTGCTTGAAGCACCCATTATCACATCTGTTTCAAAAAGCCTGGTGCATGCAACTTTTCTTTTCGTAAAATCGATTTCATGGATGTCATAGGCTGCCGAAACCGTTGAAGAGCAACCTTGCGGGGAATGTATGACAATACTAATGTCTTTGATGCCTGCCAGCACTCCGGTAGCACCCTCAAGAGCACATCCTACCATAGGGTCCCTGCTGTGGTTGCAGTTATCGAATATCAACTCGTCATACATTTGCCTCTCTCCTTTCCTGCATAAAATGTGCAATCCGGCAAATCCTGAGCTAGTTTCGGTGTGAGGGACTGAGCTGAACACAGCCCGGAATTTTCAGAGAATACCATTTTTTTCATTACCCAGCTGCGAGGTCTGAAAGAATACTCAAGAGCAGTACAAACGCATTTAGCTACCTTTAAGGCTCCTCTATAACCAAATCTTGGGCGGTTTAATATGGAATTTAAATCAACTACAGGAATATTCGGAAAACTCATTGATGACCCAAAATACACGGTTGTCTCAGGATCCAAATCTCCCAGATATTCCATAAGTTCATTTTCAGTCTGAACCATTGCCTCATATTTTCCAAAGGCAAGAGTACCTTTTGTGATCAGTATTTCAGGATCAAGCCCGGTCTCTAAGAGGTAATCAATACTTGTTTCTCTTGCCTGCGTGCTCCAGGGATGAAAATTGTATATAGCCACCCTCATACCAAAATCACGTTCAAGCATATGAGCAATTGACAGAGACTTTATCGCATCATGCCCTTCAACAATTGCCAACTTTCCTGCAAGGCATTTTTTCGCCTCTTCAAATTCGACACTTATGGCTTCATATTCTCTTTTGATCAGTTCTTCAGCTTCAGTTTCGAGATGTAAATGCCTGGCTGCTCCTCTTAGCCACTTCTCGGTTGCGCTTATGCCACATGGCAGAATCGTAGAGTTTAAAGGAGTACCAAACCGGTCAAGCATCTCTCTTCCTATAGCATACCCCATATCAAGGCAAAGGGTACAATTTACCGCTACACTGGGAGCCTGTTTCATTTTTTCCAGTGAACAACTACCTGCTATTACGGCATTTATACTTGCACCCATGCTTTCTATTAACCGCCTCAGTTCTTTAACATCAGTTTCAATTTCCGTCCTCTCAGGGCCCATTTTGCCCCCTACGATATTAACGGATTTTGCAAGCTTTGATTTGCTCTCTGGATCAGGCTTATCCATAAGCTGAACAATCTGCCTGAAGACCAGGTCAAACCCACTCCTGTACTCTCCCGCAAAACCTTCGCAGTGAATGGCCATGATTTCGGCGTTAATTTTGGGCTTAACTTTGTTCACTATAGCATCTACATAGTCTCCAATTATTCCGGTGGCACAGCTTGTAGCTACGAAAATAATATCAGGCTTATATTTGTTGTCTACCTCGAATATGGCGCCCTGTAGTTCCTTTTCGCCACCGTATACAATGGCTTTTTCATCAATATTTGTAGTAATAATGGATTCGTATGGGGAACCGCTATTTCTGCAATTTGTTAGCTTATAAGCCTGTTTTACTCCAAATGCGCAGCCACTTGGACCATGAGCAATAACAACAGTATTTTTAATGCCGCTTAAGATTTTCATAGCCGTCCAGAATTTACAGGGACGGGTATGGCTTCCCTGTAGTTTTGTTTCAATTTTTCCTTCTTTCGCTAATTGATAAAGCTCGCTTAAATGTCCAAAAAACACTACACTTTCGTTAGCAATGCCGACCATATTACCCTCATTATTATTGAAACCGGTTACAATCAAAAAACAAAAACTTCTTGATTGCGTTTAGCTACAGCTTTATGCTATCAAACAAGATACTCAGGCAGTTACGGCTCCGAAAATCGCTATAGAAGGTAATCTTGTTATATGACCGTCATAGAAGATGATCTCATTATGTAACGATGATCTCGTTATGTAACCACCATAGAAGATGATCTCGTTATGTAACCACCATAGAAGATGATCTCGTTATGTAACTACCATAGAAGATGATCTCGTTATGTTCACATCATGTACCTTTGGTTGTCATCGATTTTTTCCTCCTTTCATTTACCAGACATTAATTATCCATTCTCTGTCATGCTTGCTTTCCATGGATGCAAAAATCGTATTGGCAATTGTTTCAGCTAACCATTCTGCTCCTTTGTATCCGATTACTGGATATTTCCAAAGCCCTGCTCTGTCAAAGGTTGGGAAGCCTACCCTGACCATAGGAATGTCATTGTCTATGGCAATGTATCGGCCTTTTGAATGCCCCAAAATCAAATCGACGTCTATGGATTTGTTTTTAACACGGCTTTCCAGTTCCCATAAATCAGCGTTCCAGATAGTTTTTATATCGCAGTTTGCCTTATCTTCAAGTACTTTGAGCCTTGGGTCACTTTTATACAGCGTGTTATCATCGCCCAAAAGTAAAAGCACAGGTTCAAGTTCACACTCCAGACAAAATTGAGCAAGACCGAAGACAAGATCCGGATTCCCGAATATGGCTACTTTCTTATTTGCGAAAAACATGTGAGCAAGGTCTACAATTGCATCTATCGCTTTTCCGCGTTCGATAATCAGTGACTCGGGTATGGGCTTGCCGGTAAGTTTGCTGATATTTTCAAGAAAGATATCGGTGTTGTTTATGCCTATAGGTGTTGGCGTAACGATTGAAGGCACGCCGAACTTATCTTCTAGATATTTTGCAGCATTTGCTCCCTCATAACGGCTTAATGCAATTGACCCAATAGCATTGGCAGAATCGGCAATTTCCTCAATGGTTGTATTTCCGTATGCGAATGCCGATTTGTCAGGCATAATAGGGGCATCAAAGGTCTCGGTATCCATAAGTATATTCCCGTCAACCTGCATCTCAGATAACATATGCTTAATTTCAGAAACATCTCCTGGATTTACCCATCCTGTGAATATGTTCAACTTTTCAGAAGGTTCGTCTTTTTTTGCAAGAGCTTTTACAACCGCGCTAATTGCATTATCGTAGCCTGTTACCTGGCTACCGCTGTAACTTGGCGTATGCACAGCTATAAGCTTCACATCTCTATCAGGATGCTTTTCTTTAATTTTCGGATTTAGTTTTCGGATTATACCTTCAATATCGTCACCAATAGTTTCAGTTGAACAGGTCGTTATAATAGGTATAATCTTCAGGTGAGGATATCTCGCAATAAGTACTTCAACCGCCTCTTCAACCCTTATTGAGCCCCCGAAAACGGCGGCGCTTTCGTGCAGAGAAGAAGAAGCTATATCAAAATTCTCTTTGAAATGCTGAGCGAACAACAGTCTGACAAACATGCTGCAACCCTGACCGCCATGTACAAGCGGAATGCAATCCTTTATACCAATTCCTGCAAATTGAGCACCTGCAGGCTGACAGGTATACATAGGATTAATTATTCCTGTTCGCTCTTTCAACATCAGCTCACATGACATCTTTTCTACCGCCTTTTAGTTAGTAATTTGACAAGTTCAGTTCGCAGTTACGTGACTTTTTTACAGTAATATAAAGCAGTCTTTGCTTGACACCTTCGATTAGTTCCAATACTCCTGATTTATCCAGTTCGGAGACCCAGGGCATTTTTTTCTGAATGTCAGCAGCCAGGAGTTTTGCATCGGAATAAAACGCTTTATCTGCCGGTGTTACAAGATTTACTTTATCTCCATTGAGAATTTTGCCGGTCATTGTCATAATACCTTCAATGTTTTCCTCTCTATCCCAGCTTCTTGAAAAAAACTGCCACAAACATTTTTCCTGGATAAGAGCCGTAACTTCCTCTATTTTGTCATTCATAACTCCTGCACCACACTAGGATCTTTTCCGGCTAAATTCCACATAGGAGAATCTACCACTCTCGGATCTTTTCCGGCTAAATTCCACATAGGAGAATAAATCGCGTTATACATATCTCTCGCCATGTTTACTGCGCCTTCAAAACCCATGTACGGACCGTTATGATATGCATGTCCGTTAATGTACGGAATGTGCAGTTTTTTGACCAGGTCTCCAACTCTGGGTCCGGTTAAAATCAGGTCTGCATGGATACTTTCCAGTACTTCGAAAAACTCAAGCTCATTTCCATCATCAATATAGATCGTCCCTACCCTCCCTCTGGCAATGACCTTCTCAAAGTCTTCCTGATGACCGAATTTAGATGACATGGCGACAACTTCCATGCCCAGATCATCTTCAAGAGCTTTTGTCCAGTGCCACAGTCTCGGTCCGCCGGTCCAGATGCATATTTGTTTTCCTTTGAGCCGTTCTTTATACCAG
Organism: Methanosarcina barkeri 3; assembly: GCF_000970305.1. Lineage (GTDB taxonomy): Archaea > Halobacteriota > Methanosarcinia > Methanosarcinales > Methanosarcinaceae > Methanosarcina > Methanosarcina barkeri_A. The sequence goes on along the minus strand of NZ_CP009517.1, from coordinate 1,365,909 downwards.
GCAAGCTTTCCTTCGTATTTTGCGACTTCTTCTGCAATTACTTCCTCAGCTTTATCTTCCAGTCCAAAGAAAGCTCCTATCTTTCTCAGCGCCACCTTGACGTATTCAAACCCCCAGGTATCGACATCCATTCTTGGAATATCATATACTCTTTTAAGTTCGTTGGCTATATATCCCGCAGATCGTGCACAATTGACCACATTGAGCTTTGCTCTATGCATGCAGCGCAGCTGGTCATATTTTACGTTCCCTGTAAAGTGAGCGATGACCTGAATGCCCATTTTATCAAGATACTTTTGCAATACGTAGGAATCGCCCTGAATATTGTAATCACCAATGACATTAATCGTGTACTCGCTTGTAATTTCAGGTTCAAGCGTTCCGACTTTATCCCTCATCCAGCCGATATTCAGTTCGTGGTGTCCTTTTGACTGGCTGACCCCAGCAAATCCTGGACACTCAACTACGAATATATCGACATCCCCAAGTTCTTTCTCAACCTCACGACACACTGCTTTGGGATCGTCTCCTATCAGTGCGGTTGTACAGGTCGTGTAGACAAACATTCTCTTGATTTCCGGAAATTCTTTAAAAGCTTCCGTAATCGCTTTTTTGAGTTGTTTTTCAGCGCCGAAAACAATGTGCTTTTCTTTTGTGTCCGAAGACCAGATATATTTTAGTTGAAAGTTGTCATTGTCGCTAGGGTACCTTTTCGTGTGCCAGGTATCATATGCGCATCCTACCGGTCCATGTATCATCTGAATACAGTCTTTAATTACTCCGCCAATAACGAGTTTTGCTCCGCAATAGCTGCAACCCCTTTCTGATATTGATCCGGGTATTGTTTCTATATTCGAGAGTGGGAGAAACTGAGTTGTATCTTCCCCTTCTTCTTTTACGTAAACATGGTTTTTGCGCTCCGGTATGCATTCATCACAACAGAATAGTTTTAACGGCATTTTATAGGCCTCGTATCTGTTTATCTTAAAGCTAATTCTCCTTTTTCGCCAGTCCTGACTCGAATGACCTCGTCAATGGACTCGACAAAAATCTTTCCGTCACCAATCTGGGCAGTCTGATTGACTTCAATAATGGTTTTGATCACCTGATCCACTTCGTCATCATTTACAACTATGCTCAGAAGTCGTTTGGGTATGTATTTCATACCTGTACTGTACCTTTTCGCTAGCAGTCTCGGTTGTATGTAAAAATTAAGCTCCCCTGAGATCCCTCTTTGCTTACCTTTTCCTAATACCGGAATTGCAGTCATGGAAGGATAACCGATTTTGTCCAGTGCGTCTTTTGTAGCCGAGATCTTGTTGGGTCTGATAATCGCGGTAACTTCTTTCATATGAAAACATCCAGGTTCTAAATTTTTTTATCTTTTAGATTATTCTTCATAATCCTCTTTCACCCGAGCTAATTGTATATGCATCTTCAATAGTATTCACGAAGATTTTTCCGTCTCCCATGCTGCCAGTATATGCTTTTCCGGAAATTATTTTTATTACCTCGTCGACAGCCTCATCCTCTACAGCCATCATAATCATTGTTTTTGCGAGTTCATCATAGTGCACATTGCCAACAGTGATACCTTTTTGTTTCCCTCTTCCGAAGACGTTTATTTTTGTAAGGGAATAATAACCTGCTTCTGCAAGTCCGTCTGTTACTTCTTCAGTCCATTCAGGACGTAGTATGGCACGGATCATTTTCATTGTTCATTTCCCCCTGAATTAATCCATAAGACCATATTTTTCAACCATTTTTTCCAGCTGATTCATACTTAATGGTTTAGGGATTACAAACGTATCGTTCTCCAGGATTTTCTTGGCGAGTTTTTTGTATTCAAGTGCTTGATTGCATGTGGGGTCGTACTCCACAACAGTCTTTTTATTGAACTCCGCTTTTTGAACAATATTGTCACGCGGTACAAAATGTATCAGCTGCGTTCCCAGTGCAGAAACAAATTCTTCCATCATTTCAAGCTCATTATCGACCTTACGGCTATTGCAAATGATTCCTCCAAGCCTTACACCACTTTGTTCGGCATATTTCAACAGACCCTTACAGATGTTATTTGCTGCATAAGTCGCCATCATTTCTCCAGAAGCAACTATGTATACTTCCTGTGCCTTTCCTTCTCGAATCGGCATTGCGAAACCGCCGCAAACAACATCACCCAGTACGTCAAAGTGAATAAAATCCAGATCGTCAGAATAAGCTCCCATTTCCTCCATAAGATTAATTGCAGTAATAACCCCTCGACCAGCACAGCCAACACCGGGCTCTGGCCCACCGGACTCAACGCATTTTATTCCATCAAAGCCGGCATTGACTACGTTGTCAACTGTTACGGATTCCTCTCCCAGATCTCTCAGCGTATCCATTATCGTAGTTTGAGCTACCCCACCGAGTACCAGACGAGTACAGTCCGCTTTCGGATCACACCCGTGAATAAAAACTTTTTTTCCATGATAATATGCCATAGCAGCTGCAGTATTTTGTTGAGTGGTAGATTTTCCGATTCCACCTTTTCCATAAAAAGCAATTTTTCTTGTCATTTTACACCCCTTCAGTGTTTACGCGAACTTTGCCCAGAAACCCATTTTCTTCTTTGAACTTCGTATCTTGAACACCCCGTTGAATTTTTAAGCAAAATTACCGGATCTTATGTTGTCTGTACCAATACATACATTTTTTATTATTTTTGTATGAAATATGTTTTCTTCTACATATCACTCCTTTTTGCCAGTTTCTCATATTGTTTTACTTTACCTCACATTTCCTGTAAGTTTTTTTACATGTGTTATGTTTATCTTGACATAACGGCTATTTGCTTGCCGGAATACAGATTCTTACTTCCTACTCAATACTATATATATGTATCTATTTGTCGAATATTTAGCAAGTTAACTGAAAAAGGCACGTTTCAATAAACTATATAAAAAGTTATTATTGCAAAAACAGCATCATTTGCCATTTATTATTTTATCATGAGAGAAAAAAGTTTCAACTTAATGACGAAATTGAGGTTATATCTATGAATATTTAGTACTGTTTTATATTCCTATTTGTTAGGTTCGGGATGTCATACGCAACAATGGAAAACTCCGAACCGTTATGTATAAATAGACATAACGATCAAATCATCAAATCGTAGAAACATGTCGTTTTGATATGAAAAACGAAAGAATATTGTAGTTGTTAAATTTTGATGCCCGCCATCTTGACAAAATATATCGTGCCAATATGTATGAATATATATAACGCTTAAAACTTAAAAACAGATAGCACTGGTGTTTTGTGCACAAAAAAACTAATGTATGAAATTTACAACTAACTAACTAACTAACTAAAGTTATTCCATAACGGAGTGTTAATTCAAAAAACGCCTAAGTTAGGAAAACTTCAAATTATACACGAAACTGGGAAACGAAATGATATTTCCTGCTATATAGTTCAGGATGACTCCGGCTTCATTGTAGTACTATTTGAGGGAGGTTAAATGCGATGCAATGTATGCGAAGTCAGATGCGAAATCAATAAGCATAGTACGGGCAGATGCGGTACTTATGTAAGCGATGGCAACACCATACTCCAGTACTCTGGCATGGGATATCTGGGAGCATATCCGGTTTCAATAGAAGCAGTTCCTTTACTTCACTACTATCCCTCAGGTAAGTTCCTGCAAGTTTTCAGTACAGGATGCAATTTCCAGTGTCCTGGTTGTGTAGCAAGGATGCCAGCATCAAGCAGGCCTTCGACCCAGCAATCCTCACTCAGTCCTTCCGAGATAATAAAAAGAGCTTTACAGCAGGAGTGCCTGGGTGTAGTTTCAACAATAAATGACCCTGTTGCTAATTACTATCTTTTCAGGGATCTTGCAGTTCAGGCACAGGAAAAAAGTTTACTCGTAGGCTGCGCAACAAACTGCTATTTCACAACTAGCACTTTAGAAGAGTTTGGACATTTTGTGGACTTTGTGAACGTAGGAATTAAAGGTTACTCTGACAGAAGTTACAAAAACTGTGGAGTTTCCTTCTCCGCTCCTGTCTTTCGTAACATTTCCAGGCTTTTTGACATGGGAGTGCATGTCGAAACCTCAGTCGTTTATTCAAAAGGAAGTGACGATGATGTTATAAAGGTCGCAGAGAAAGTTTCTGAAATCTCTTCTAAAATTCCATTGCATGTCATGAGGTTCCTTCCCTCAGGCTATGCTCCGATAGAACTGGAGCCATCAGTAGGAGACGCGGAAAAAATATGTCCTGCCTTGCGCAGATATCTGGATTTTGTCTACCTCTTTAATTCTCCAGGCACGGAATTATTAAACACATACTGTCCTGAATGTGGCAGTCTACTGATAGAACGGGAATTTCACAGGCCTATCGGCTCCAGACTTGTAAAGCCCCTAGTGAGCCGCACATGCATCTGCGGCAGCAGGATTCCGTTTCAGGGAAAAGCTGCCAGTGAAAGTTTTAGTGAAGTAGGCTTAATGGACAGTTATAGTACAAGTCAGGCTTTCAGTATGGTTCATGCAGTACTTACATGTTTGGGAGTACTGGATGATTATAAACTAATGGACATCTGGGGTGAGGATAAACTAATGGATGTCTGGAATAAGGTCTCAGATCCTAAAACTCTTACGCAAATACATAACATGATACGGCAGCCATACTCTTATCTGGAATTTATAGAATTTATTGCCAAAAAAGCTGATATGTCGGAAAAAGGAGAGGAACTTGTTTCTTTCATTAATGAGCGCTTGAAAATTGTCCAGAATCTTTCAGCAGGAAAAAGTAGTTATAATGTATATTATTGCATGGGTTCTCCTCTCTTTGCCCTGAATGCCGGCAGAATGGAAAATAACCTTGTGACATTTTCAGGGGGTGTTAGTATTAATAAGCAGCTTCAAAAGGAAGGTAAACTGGGTGTAAGTGTTTCTCCTTCCTTCATCAATGATCACGATCCTGGAGTTATCTTCATCTCTGGTTTCCTTTCTCGCCCTCTTGATGAGTTCTATGCCCTGTGTCATAAGTATGGGATACATGCCAGGGCTGTGACACAGCAGCAGGTCTATGAAATTCCACCTTCCTGGGACTTCGGAAGCCCTCGCTGGATATTGGGATTACTATATATAGCAGACAAGTTGCACCCTGGAAAACTTGGAGTTGACCTGAGAAAGGAGGCAGACGATTTTTATTTGGAGTTTTATGGTATGCGGTTTAAGGAAGCAAGATCCAATAGATCTTTCCACAGGCCTTCCTCGGGTATTTGGCCACATACGCAAACACTGTATCATTACGCAGAAATGGAAATGCCAAAGCAAGGTTCTACTAAAAATTTTGGTAGTGAAATTAATCAACCTTTTAACATGCTACCAGCCTATAAACTCAAGTTCAAAGGATGATAGGAAGGACAAAGTATTACAGTAATTCTTTATCTTCCAGTTTATTCATAACGAGAAATCTGAAAGTCGGAGTCCAAACGAGTTTCTGATAGTGAAATGAAAGTTCCGGAGTTTTATGAGTTTGGTAGCAAAAACTGTACTAAAACACCTAATAGATGGCGTTTCTGAAATTAATTTTGATCCTCTATACTGTGTTTAAAAAGGAAAGAAGAATGTATTTTTGGTTGTAAAATTTCAATTAGATTTGACTTTTTCTTTCTGGAGAGCTAGATCCAAAACATTTTCGTATACTTCTTTACCCTCTATTTTTAGAATCTTAGCCGTTGATCTTTCAGTAGTAACGTTTCCATCCTCCTGCATATAAACATATTTTCCATTTTCAATTCCTACGATTACAGACGAGTCAGGAATTACGTATATTCCAAAATAATCAGCAAGTTTCGGACTCTTATCTATATCTACAGTCACAACCGTAGCTTTACCTGCATAATCTGTTGCAACCTGGGTTAAAACAGGATTTAACTCCTGGCACTCTTCACACCACTCAGCTCCGAGTTTCACAAGAACAGGTCCTTTTTTGAGAGATGTGTTTATCTGATCCAGTTGGGTAATCTCTATAACACTGCTGTTTTCCTGTATTTTCTGAGGATTTTCCTGGGTTTCCTGGGAGTTTATAGAATTTTCCTGGGCTTCCTGAGAATCTGTGAGAGTTGTTTTGCTATTAATACAGCCAGCTGTTAAGATCACAGCTGCAAAGAGAATCAATAGTATAACCAATTTACTCATGTTTGTCGTCTACTATATTATTGATTTTTTACGATCCTAAAGGTAATATAGGTATAATATTCAAACTGTTATATATAATTTACATCAATCATTTACTTACATCCGCTGTTTATTTACATCAATTGATTACTTACACTAATTGGATTACCATTCATCTGTGCATCCAAAATATGCCTCAAGGCACTAAGAACAAGCTTATTTTCTTGGACACAAATTCATGTTCTGTTGGTTTAAATTTTCAGATATCAGGTTTAAAAAAAGTAGCAGGTAAATTGCTGAAATCAATGACTGAACAGCTATCTTTTGGATCTGAATGAGTCCTGGCAATTTATTGTGTATTTCAAATAATTAAAGTTTGAACCATAGACTGAGGGAGTGACTTCAGGCAAGTAATAAAATATAGCTCTAAAAGCACTTGAAATGATCAATAATTAAAAAAGTAATGGAGAAACAAGCTCTCCAAGCATGTAATTATTCAAACATAACCGGACAGTTTAGTCAACTATTCCGCCTGTGTTTGCGGAATGAACGGAACGCTGGTACCTGGCAAGGTAACCTGTAATTTCTGTTTTTGGTGGCACAAAGGCAGCTTTCCGCTGTTTAAGCTCTTCTTCTGAAATCTTAATGTTCAGAGCTCTTTCAGGAATATTGATTTCGATCATATCCCCATCTTTTACAAGAGCGATTGGTCCTCCTTCCGTGGCTTCAGGTGAGACGTGCCCGATGCAGGGTCCACGAGTACCTCCGGAAAAGCGTCCGTCAGTTATCAGAGCAACCGATTCTAGAAGACCCATACCTCCGAGTGCAGCTGTCACTGCAAGCATTTCCCTCATCCCGGGACCGCCTTTAGGACCTTCATATCGTATAATTACAACGTCTCCAGGTTTCACATTACCCGCAAGGATACTTTCCATAGCAGCTTTTTCGCCGTCATAAACGCGTGCAGGGCCTGTATGAACATGCATTCCTGGATCAACTGCTGCCTGTTTTACAACCGCGCCTTCAGGAGCGAGGCTGCCTTTAAGGACCGCAATTCCTCCCTGAGCGTGAATTGGATTTTCAAGAGTTCCTATAATCTCTTTATTAAGCTTGGGATTAACAATGTCCAGTTCTTTCAGGTTTTCCCCAATAGTTTTGCCGTTAACAGTACGTTGTTCCAGATGTAGTTTAGAGGAAAGCCTCTGTATAATTGCCTGAACCCCACCTGCTCTGTCAAAATGCAACATAAAATTTGACCCTCCCGGACGAAGCGAGATCAGATGAGGGGTTGTTCTGCTCAGTTCGTCAAATTTTTCAAGAGGGAGGTTCAGCCCGAACTCATGGGCAAGGGCAGGAAGATGCAGTGTGGTATTTGTACTTCCCCCAACTGCCATGTCTACCATTATACCGTTCTCAAAAGATTTATAAGTGACAATTTTTCTGGGAGTCAGGTTCTCTTTAATCATTTCGACAATACGTTCACCGGATTCCTTGGCAATACGAACTTTTTTTGCATCCACTGCATGAGCAGTTGCACAGCCTGGAAGGCTCAGACCAAGCGCTTCGGTCATACAGGCCATAGTATTTGCGGTATACATCCCTGCGCAGGATCCGGCTCCATTACACGCAAAGTTTTCAAGCTCTTTGAGGTCATCGTCTGAAATTTTGCCTATTCTATGAGCTCCGACTCCTTCCGAAACTGAGATGAAATCCTTGTAACTGTCATCAACGTATCCAGGGAGCATAGGCCCTCCGGTTACAACAATTGCAGGAATGTCAAGTCTGCCTGCTGCCATAAGGTGACCTGGCACGATCTTGTCACATGTTGGAATAAGGACCATACCGTCAAACTGATGAGCTTTAACCATCAGTTCAATTGTATCTTCAATAATTTCTCTACTGGGAAGGGAATATTTCATACCCTCATGTCCCATTGCAATTCCGTCGCAGACTCCAATGGTATGGAATTCAAAAGGAACTCCTCCGGCATTCCTGATTCCGGCTTTTACGGCGTCAGCGAGTTTGTTAAGGTGCATGTGACCAGGAATTATGTCGTTCCAGGAATTAACGACTGCGATGAATGGCTTTCTCATTTCGGAATCCGTGACTCCGGTCGCTTTAAGAAGTGAGCGATTGGGAGCCCTTTCCGGTCCTTCTTTAATAATATCGCTTCTCATGTTAAATCTCCATAAAGTTTCGTGGTGAGGATAAAAGTTATAATATATATACGACTTACGCGCTTGCTAAGTTAGAGACATTAGACATTTTCAATAGTAAAATATCAAAATATTAAGGTATTTATACAGATCTCTAACATATTAAATTAGAAGATAAGTTTATTAACCGTCAACAGTTATTGGAACTGGAAATCACTTATAGAGAATAGCCACCTCTGAGATGATATCAATGGATTCAATGGAAAAAATATTTGGAAAAACCGCACAGATGACAGTTCTTAAGAATCTGATCGAAAACCAGAATGAACCAACCTATCTTTCAGGGATAGCTGAAGAAACTGGCCTGTCTCATTCCAGTGTATCAAGGGTTATCACACCTCTGGTTCTTTCAGGCATTGTTCAGGAAAAACCCCTGGGTAAGCAAATCCGGACTTTCCAGCTGAACATGGATAATGAGGCAACAACTCTTATTATAGATTTTTACAGCAAAATCAATCAGATTCTGAACTAAGTTGAATAATATGAAGCAAGGGAAGTTGAAGCTTCCCAAAATTATTTTTTTTATTTTTGTCTCCTTAAAACTCACACAAAACTTCCATAATTGGCTGAAGTGCCTTCACGTAAGTCGTAATTTGTTTTTATCCTTAGTTTTATCCTTAGTTTTATCCTTAGTTTATGTCTTTAATTTATCTTTAATTTATATCTTTAGCTTTATCACTCTATAGACAAAGCTTCAACAATTCTATTTTTCTCCTTTAACTTTAAGCTGATGTAGTCATTGGTGTCTTTTTAAGTTAAGGCTTGTTGCCCTATAGGCCGATAAAAAATATTAGTTTTTAGAATAGGTTTAGATTTTTAGAGTAATATTTAGATATTAAGATGATTTTTGGATCTTACATGGGGTTTTGGATTTTGGAAAGGAGCAAGAAACGGCCAGTTCAGTGTTATTTGGAGAGCCTGTAAGTATCCAGGATTTATCAAAGTCTCTATTTTTGTACCGGCCAGCTGGTAGCCAAAACAAATTGATACCCATAAGATTAAATATGTTTTATCCTTATTTCCCTTGAAATCGGCGCTGGTAAGTCGAGTTAAAACCAGCTAACGCCCAAAAATAAACAAAAGGTACATTAGGGAAATGGTACATTAGGGAAATCAAACATTTTATATTATCGCCAAAAATGAATCAAATACTTTATACTTATTAATTCAAACTGAGAACAAACTGAGAATTATTTACTTATCTTATTGAATTCCGCATTCGGGTCCCGAAAAGTGGGACATTCGGTTAATTTCAAAATTTAAAATTGAGGCTTATAAATGCAGTACCAGGCAACAGTTAGAATTGAACAGAAAGCAGGTATGCTTGACCCTGAAGGCACTACCGCAAAAAGGGCTCTCGGACAACTTGGCTACCAGGTCAGCAGTGTAAAGACCGCAAAGTTGTATGAAATCATGCTTGAGGCCGAATCTGCCGAAATTGCAAACCAGAAAGTTGACGAGATGTGCCAGAAACTTATTGCAAACCCAATTATCCATAATTACACAATCGAGCTCAAGGAACTTAACTGAGTTGTGTGGATAAGTGATTGAGGCGTAAAGAAAAAGCCAAAGCTTTGAAAATTGAGGGAATAAAATGAAAATTGCCATACTTCAGTTCGGAGGCACAAACTGCGACCAGGACGTCCTTCATGTCCTTAAAGACGTTGTGGGTGTGGACGCCGAGACTGTCTGGTACAAACAGGAAGGTCTGACAGGTTTTGACGGGGTCGTCGTTCCCGGGGGTTTTTCCTACGGAGACTATCTCAGGGCAGGAGCAATTGCAGCTCGCACTCCAATAATGAACTCAGTAAAAAAACTCGCAGCAGAAGGCAAGCCTGTGCTTGGAATTTGCAACGGCTTCCAAATTCTTACTGAAGCTCGGGTGCTTGAGGGAGCTCTGACTACTAACGAGTATCCGAAGTTCCGATGCCACTGGACCAATCTCAGGGTAGAGACCGTTGATACACCTTTTACCTCGAAGTTCAGGAAGGGTGAGGTTATCAGGTTGCCTATCGCCCATATGGAAGGTCAGTTCTATGCCGAAGAAAAAACCCTGGCCGAACTTGATGAAAACGAGCAAGTTGTCTTCCGCTATGTCGACGAAAAAGGAAAAGTAACGGATGCAGCCAATCCTAACGGTTCTCTCGAAAATATTGCAGGAATTGTGAATACATCAAGAAATATATTAGGTCTCATGCCCCATCCGGAAAGAGCATCCGAGTCAATCCTGGGCTCAGACGATGGTCTGCGGGTTTTCGAGTCTATGGTGGATTATATTACTGCTAATTTCTGATCAGTTGGTTTTTATTTATTTGTTTAATTATTTTTGATTCATTTAGAACTTTTACTATTTTTATAATTTTTCTATTTTTATTTATTTCAAGGATAGGGAGTTTCTTATAATTTATACAGGAGTCCGTTTTTTATTATTCCAGAAAGTGAAGTGTCAGCTTCCGACATCTCGCTGATTTACCACTCTTACTATTTCATTTCCTTTGTCTGTTACCGAAAATAAAAACTGCTAAAAACCCACTTCAAAACATCTGTATTTCATAAGTAAAATACTTCTATATAATTAAAAACTTTATACTGAACCACTTTTTGGAATATCTGACTTCATGGATATATTAGAACTCGGATCAATCTCTTTTTATCTGTCCTGAATTCCTTATCATGACCTCTGTTTTTTCCTGAGACAATCACGCTGGACTCAATATCTGAGATTTTTAAGGCAGTATTCAATTTCCAGCATCAGATGAATCTATTAAGTATACAGATAAAAATAAGTTCAGGCTTATTTTTCAGAAAATATATTTCAAAATCTTTTTATTATCTAAAATTATTATTCATACGAGTTATTATAAAAACAATAATTGTCTTTCTGTATATATAATTTATAATTAATGGGGGTAATGATTTATGAAAAGAAAGTCGATCCAAAATATTTGCGTAATTTTCCTCCTTGTACTTGGGGCAACAGTTACTCAGGCAGAAGCTGCGGACTTTACCGTAGGCGTTGGCGGGGGAGAAAATTATACTTTTATTCAGGAAGCTGTTAATAATGCACAGAATGGGGATACAATTATTGTAAGCCCTGGCATATACATAGAAAATGTAAATGTGACTAAAGAAGTTACAATTGTCTCGAAAACTGATATTTCTGGCGACAGGACGAACCGTACCTATGTAATAGGCGCAGTTCCTTCAAATGACGTCTTCAGTATTAAATCAAATAACGTGAAAATAACCGGTTTCCATATTATGGGAGGTCCATCGGGGATTGATGCTTATCAGGAAGTGGGGCTTTTACTTGAAGGTGTGCAGAACTGTACCTTAAGTAACAATACCCTGATGTTGAATGATGTTGGCATCGGCCTCAATAATTCCCAAAGAAATTTCCTTGACAATAATAAGATAACCCTTGGCTCTGCCGGAATCATTCTCTCAGGATCAAACGAAAATAAGTTGTCAAACAACTTGGTAGAGGCAAATGACGAGGGAATCCGGCTGGATAATTCTACTAATAACACTCTCATGAATAACACTGCAGAATCAAACGATGTAGGAATTCGCCTTGCCACTTCAAAAACTAATAGGCTTGCAGACAACTCCATTTCAAGAAACAGTTATGGAGTAGTCTTTGAGAATATGGCAGAATCTAATGTTCTGACCAATAACAGCCTGTACATGAATGGTCTTGGAATGTACCTTGGAGGACCTACCGGTAATAATATTTCCCTCAATAAGTTCTTCAATTTCATCAATGCCGTGGATGAAGGAACGAACTCCTGGAACAGCAGTTCAGCAGGCAATAAGTGGAATGATTATAATGGGACGGATGCTGATGGAAACGGTATAGGTGACACTCCTTATGTTGTTAACCAGACAACAGGAAGCATAGATTACATGCCTCTGGCAAATAACGTTTCCTCAGGTGATCAACAATCAGGTAACCAATGAAATATAAGTAGTAATTACATAGGAGATCTTAAAGAGTGATCCAGTAAAGAGATGTGCTAAATTTTGCTGGTAGGATCTTAAAAAAAACGACTTTTTTCCCTTTAATATTTTTTCACTTTGAACATCTTTTTTCAATATTTTTTTATTTTAATTATCTCTTTTTAATACGTTTTACTTTTATTTTCTCTTTTTAATATATTTTACTTTTACTTTCCTTTTTTAACGTTCTCCACTTTGATTTTTTCTTTTCAATGTTTCTCACTTTGATTTTTTTCTTTTAACTTATTCTCTTCATAAAGTGATGTCTTTAAGAGTACTCTCTGTAATCTTTCTATTTTCAGCTCTTCTTTGTAGTTTCTCGACACTTATTTCAGTTCGGTTTTTTTCAGTTCTTCCCTGATATTTTCTACAGTCTGCCAGGACTGCCTGACTATTCCGGGAAACTCTCCTGAATGCTCTTTTCCCCAGTTTAACAGGAACTCTTTTGTCTTCGGGTCTGAGGGGTAACCGCTTCCAAAGTCGAGACCCCATTCTTTCTTGAGTTCTTCTATCAGCTCATCCCTGTGCACCTTTGCAATAATAGAAGCTGCCGAGACTGTGGGATAAATAGCATCGGCCTGATGCATGGAAACTATCTCTATTTCCTTTGCGTGGTCAGGGCTGGTTTTTGCGTACTGCCTGCGGAGATTGACCGCAAAACGTTCGGCGTTGACATCAGCGGCATCGACATATACGATGTCAGGCTTTAGCTGTTCAAGTACTTTTGAAAAACAGACTACCATGATTTCGTTCATTGTCATAATCTTCCGAAGCTCGTCAATCTGGGAAGGACTGACCTCAAGAATAAAAAAGCCGGCTGCGTGTTTTTTAATCTGGGATGAAAGCTGTTCTCGCTTTTTTGGCGTCAGTTTCTTGGAGTCCGCAACCCCGAGCACTTTGAGGACATGGGCTCTGGATTCCTCAATTATTACGCCTCCTATGCACATGGGCCCGATTACGGGACCTTTTCCGGCTTCATCAATTCCTGCGATCATCATTTTTCGGCTGTCTCCTTATTTGAAGGAAGAGAACTTTTACTATTTATAAAGGTAGGTAAAGGTATAGTTTACTCTACAAAACCTGTGAAAAATGAGAATTCATTTACAAAAGTGTTCACAGGTTCGAAACTTAACTCGTTTCTAAATTGAGTAATTAATATTATCGACTGTTAAAAGTATTTACCGTAAATTATTCTGAAACGTATATACTTACTTTGAAGTTGAATTTTCTAACCCATTGGTATAATTAAATGTAGTTTTGAGACAGCCTGAAGAGATATCAATCTTAGTAAAGTCCCTTCAGGTCTTCAAGGTTCAACTCAAAACTAAAACTGTCAACAATTTATATAAATTGCTGCGTTACATACTTATCCAAACAACAGAAGATTAAGACCCAAAGAAGATTAAGACTTAAAGAAGATTAAGACTTAAAGAAGATTAAGACTCGAGTTTCTTTAACCAGATTCCGCAACCAAAATTTTTCAATGCGAGCGGCATATATTCCTTAACCAGATTATGATACATTTGTCCCATATAATCATTAAAATATAATATTTCATAATTTTTATTATTTATAAGCAATGTTTTTAAAAAGTATGCCTCATTCCATGCAAAACCCTGTTCCAGCCATTCAAGAGGATATTCAAACGGCCAGAAGATATCGTGAAAATGGATAATCACACCGGGTTTCAGACGTGGAAGTACTTCGGTAAGAATAAAAAGAACATCGCTCCCGAACTTCACAACATGTGAGCTATCTATAAATAGAATGTCTCCGCTGTTCAGATCTTCAAAAAGAGATATATTCACTGTTTGAACCTTTTTTCTTAAAAGAAGATTTTCAGGGTCGTCTCGGTCAGACAATATACTTAAAATCAGATCTGGATAAGGCTCGATAAATGTTATTCTGGTTTTAAGATTTAACAATTCGCAGGTGTCCAGAGTAACAAGTGATGAATAACCTGATCCTACTTCGATAAGTCGTTCTGGTTTAAAGTAATTGATCATGCAAAATAAAACGATTGCATCACCGTAACTATACCATTCATTGCCGTTAAAAAAGTATCTGGTATTATTCTGCTTGAAACCATCCCCAAATGGGATTACGGAAATATATTTTTGAAACTTTTTTAGTAATTCTATCTGCCTATCACCATTAATCTCAATTCCAGTCGGGTTCCGTGATTTGTCGATTTTTTGATATAAATTCAAAATATTATCCAGATCTGGTAATGGAGAGTAAAAATGTCCTGGAGGAGCGAATTTGATTGTAGGACTCATAATGTACTTTACGCGTTCAGCATATTCATCAGAATTCAAAAGAGATATTAAGATTTCGTGTTTCGGTATGCCATTATTCAGTAATTTGATATAATGTTCTCTTCCTTCATTATCAGGAAATCTACCTAAAATCTTGCTATAGCAATAATCAAGGAATTCGTCAAAAGTCTGTTCCATCCTCAACTCACCCAGTGCATCCGTTTACCTTGCTTTAAGACTCTGCAGTTAACTGAAAAATTATAGCATTACTTTCTTTAGCCGTCTATTACTGAAATTGAAATCACGGTGTTTGTGACTTGACTACATATATCAAGCGAATAAATCCTCAAGTGAACAGTTCCTCAAGTGAATAGTTCCTATTCAAGTATTCCACTATTCTCTATGCTTGGTTAGTTTATTGACTCGTTATAATAATATTAAAAACATTTTAGCACATGTATAAACTTATTTCAATATATATCACAATATTGGACTTTTAATCTTAAATTAAACTAAAAAGTATAAAAAGTAACTGTTTTGATCTAACAGTCAAGACAGCAGTATTAATACCCAGAAAGTTGATGTTCCAGGTATCTCGAGTTAATTTCTTACAATTTTCAGACCTGCAAAGTTGGTTCTGGCGTGTGGGCTCAAAAATATGTTTAATTTTATAGTTGGAATAAGTATTAGCTATAAGGATAATTTACACCTGAATTTCGGAAGAATTGCCTATCTGGATTATAAAGTAAAAAGTACTTATTTTTAGTTACGGAACTGCTACATAACTCTGGTTGACAAGATATTCTATTGTCCTGTTTTATGAAGAAATCTGGAATAGATTCGACCTCATACTTGTGAACTCATTCGAGTTTTCAGCCTGCAGGCTTTCCAGAGTTTCAGGACCTACACTGAAGTTCTATAAACACCGCCTCAAACAAAAACATTAAATCTGAAGTTGAGTATGTTTTGGGTTAAGTTAGCGAGCAAAAGATGAGATGAACCACCAATGCCAGTAATTACCTTACAGTACGACGACCTCGAGAAACTTACAGGAACCGATAAGGAGACCATCATAAAAAGGGTGCCAATGATAGGGGCAGATGTCGAAAGGGTTGAAGCCGAATATATCGATATCGAGTTTTTCCCTGACAGGCCTGACCTTTACAGTGTGGAAGGAGCAGCCAGGGCAATGAGAGGTTTTCTTGACCTTGAGACCGGACTGTCCGAATATGATGTGAAGCCGCCCAGGGTTTCCATCTCAGTCAGTGAGGAGATCCTGAAAATCAGGCCTTTTCTTGGGTGTGCGGTTGTAAGGGGCGTAAAATTCACATCCTCTTCCATAAAATCCCTTATGGACCTTCAGGAAGACCTGCACTGGGGGCTTGGAAGAAACAGAAAAAAAGTGTCCATAGGCGTACATGACCTCTCAAACGTTAAGCCGCCTTTCAGGTATATGGCTGTCGATCCGAGTTTCGAGTTCGTGCCTCTGGACTACACCGATAAAATGAGTATGACCGAGATCCTGGAAAAACACCCAAAAGGCACGAGGTTTGCCCATCTTGTAAAGGACTTTGAAAAATACCCTCTAATCCTGGACTCAGATGATAATGTGCTGTCCTTCCCGCCTATCATTAACGGGACACTTACAAGTGTGACCGAGAGCACAACCGACCTCTTTATTGATGTTACCGGACTTGGAGAAGCCGTGTATACAGCCCTGAATATCGTTGTTACCGCTCTTGCGGAAAGGGGCGGCCAGATAGAATTCGTAAAGGTTTCCAGACCCGATTCCGGAGAACTCATCCTGCCAGATCTTGAACCGAAGACCAGGTTCCTTACAAAGACCGAAGTAAAAGACCTTTTAGGTATGGAACTCTCCTTAGAAGAAATCGTTAAACAGCTTGAGAGAATGCGTTTTGGAGCAAAAGCCCTTGATGAAGAAACCATAGAGGTAAAAGTCCCGGCTTACAGGGCCGATATTCTTCATAACTATGACCTTGTAGAAGATATTGCCAAGGGTTATGGGTATGAAAACATCAAAGTAAGTATCCCTGAAACTTATACCCCAGGAAAATCTCACCCGATTTCTTTGCTTCGCGCTCCTGTGAACGAGATAATGGTAGGGCTCGGCTACTATGAGGTCATGCCGTTTACGCTTACCAGTGAAAAAATTAACTTCGAGAATATGCGCAGGCAAAAAACGGATGATATCACCTATGTGCTTCACCCGATCAGCGAAGACCAGACAATGATCAGGACAACCCTGCTTCCGAACCTCCTTGAGATTCTTGCCTTAAACCAGCACAGGGAATTGCCTCAAAAGATTTTTGAGTTTGGAGAGGTCGTAAACAACGAAATAACAGGCCAGCACGTAGCTGCAGTCTCGATCCACCCACAGGCCAACTTTACTGAGGTCTATGAAGTTGTAGACGCTCTGATGAGGGAAATGATGCTTCCCTACGAGGTAAAAGAATCCGAAGATCCCGCATTCCTGGAAGGTAGGCGGGCCGATGTCTATGTAAAAGGCAAAAAACTCGGAGTCTTTGGAGAACTTCATCCTGAGGTCATAAACAATTTTGCCCTCGGATACGCAGTTGTCGGGTTTGAACTTGACCTCAATGACCTTATTGGTTAATACTGTTAATTAAATTCTCTGTTAAGAGGAGAATCTTCTCTTTTTTCTTCCATTCTCCTTTTCTACCTTTCTTTTCTCCTCTCTCCCCTCTTTTTTCCTCTTCTTTTTTACCTGCCTTTTTTTCATTCCTTTCCTCTTTTTCCTTTTTTCTTTTCTCCTCTCTCCCCTCTTTTTCCTTTTTTCCTCTCTCCCCTCTTTTTTCTTTTTCTTTTCTCCTCTCTTCTACTTTCTTCTCCTTCTTCTCTTTTTTTGTTTCCCCTTCTCCCCTTTTTTTCTCTTATTCTCGTTCTTTCCTTCACTTTTCTGTCAGTATTTTCTCCATTTCGGCCGCGATTTCTCGGACTTCTGAGATCTCTTCAGTCTCAGCTAGCCTGTAAGTAAGTTCAAGCAGCCTTTCTTTAAGAGAGCCAAGTTCATCAAGGGTAAAGTTAAGCTCTTCAAGAAGGACTCCCAGGGATTTAATCTTGGTTATATCTGAAAATTTTTCAGAACCTGCTTCTATAAGGGAAAGTGTCTCAGGAGAGCTGAGGTCAACATCATATTCTTCCTCGAAATCCTCTTTCAGAAGGGTTTTAAGCCAGCTCACACTCCTGATATGCCTGACAAAGTCGCTGATCTGCCGATACTCATATTCTCCGATAACCTTTCCAATCAGCATCTCGTTCCTGGTTTTGAGTGGGACTGCCACGAGGTCTCCTTTCTTTATTTTTGTGATAAACGAGTAAATCTCTCCTGCCCAGGCAGAACTACGCTCGTCCTGCATTCCGGGATATTTTTCGAGCATTATTCTCTTTACCTGTGCCTCATTTCTAATACTTGACAAATCCGAAAGTTCAGCCCACCCTATTGTAATCACGCTGTATTCCAGAAACAGCTCTTCATCTTCCAGGGTACCTGCAGCTTTGAGTAACCAGAATCTCATAATTAGTCTCCTTTTCATTTTAAATTCAGCATTTTTCTAGAAAATTCTACTTAGATTCCCAATTTACGGTCTTCAGGTGTTATAAGGTTGATATTACTATAATTAAATATTCAGTGTGACATTATTGCGTTTTCATGCAAGGAGTACAAGTTAGCTCAAGTTGAACCGGGTCCAGTTGAACTGAGGTCCAAAACAAAAAACTTGAAAACTACTTAACGAGTATTTGAGACTAATATTAACCAGATAACAGAGATTAACCAAATAATAGAGATTAACCAGATAACAGAGATTAACCAGATAACAGAGATTAACCAGATAACAGAGATTAACCAGATAACAGAGATTAACCAGATAACAGAAGATAACCAAGTTATTCACATACGTTAATTTCGAGGACAGAGCTTCCTTAAAGTACCTCTTTCATCTGTTACTGGGTTTCTGAATCAGTGTCGACAAGAGTCTTAACCAGGTGCTACTGAAGGAACGGTTTCTCATTCAGAGGTTCGGCTGTTTCCAGATAGTGCCTGAAAAGTTCTTTTCCCCAGCATAGGGCTCTTTCCCCAAAAGACAAAACTAGCTGGTCCCTTAACTTTCCATTGGTTTCAAAGAGCTTGAATGCAACGAGCTTATCCGTTACAATCAAGGATGGAACTGTTGCCGGCTCTCGTGATATAAAAAGCCTGCAGTTGTCGGCTCTGGACAATTTTTCTGCTTCTGTACGATTATTTAAAAATAAACGCTGTGCAACACTTTCGGTCATACAGAGCACAATTTCAGATCCATTCTCCGCAAGCTCTGCATAAATTGAAGGAGCTTGAGGGTGAAAATAAGTTACAAAAGTCAGGATCTCTCTTGAGTTTAGAATACTATCCCGGAGCACTTTTGGGGTTTCAAAAAGGTGTTCGGCGTCAGGTTCCAGTAGCTCGCAATGCCCGAGTTCGCCGATTCTCTCCAGAAGGAACTCAGGAATCGAGCTTAAGTCGTGGCTCATCCAGTATTCGGTATTTTCTCCTAAAAGTTCAGCCATGCTGAGCATAGGTTGCATATTTTCAACTATTGTCTCTCCAATCTCAGATAAACTGTAGATTTTGTTTTTTTGAGTTATCAGGCCAGATTCTTTTATTTTCTTCATATGAAGCTGGATCGAATTGGCGTTTACGTTAAGTAATTCTTTTATCTCATCAATATCTCTTGGTTTTTCTTTAAGGAGTAATAGAATCTCTTTTCTTCTGCCCGAAAAAAGAATCAGGTTAAGGAGGCAGTATTTCATTTTTGCTCACTTCCTGTCTCTACCTTTGCCTCTATACCAATGTCATAAAAACTTTTTGATTATAGGCTCTTGGTTTTAGCTATTTTATCCCGTTTTGCTTTGTACACAGGGTTTGATTAGTGCAGTTTTATTGGTTCAAGAAGCAGTAACAACAAAAAAGATAAATCTTATGGTATATTCCTGGTTTTTGGAATATATTTTTGGTTATTAAATCAACGTGGTGAGAACACTTACTCCTCAAAAAATTCTCTTTACAATGTAAAGGTTCAGAAGAAATTGAACTTCTTAGATCTGGCAATTTAGTTGATAGCTTAATCAGTAATTCAATCCACCGTTATTAGTGTTCCGGTGAAAAAACCAATGGACAAAACGATCCGTACCTCACTGAACCTCACTGAATGACTCAATAAATAACCAAGTAATAGTAGGTAACTCAATGAATGACTCGCTGAATAAATCACTAAATAACTCGCTAAATAACTCATTAAATAACTCACGAGATGACCCGCTAAATAAATCAATTGACAATCCCGTCAGTAACTCAATGAACAACTCGATAAATAACTCAATCAAGAGTTTATCCGGTAGTCTAACAATTAACTCTGTTGGAATGGAGTTCATTCTAATTCCTGCCGGAGAATTTAATATGGGCTCTCCAATGCGTGAAAAACGGAGGAAGCTCTGGGAAAGCCCTGTGCATAAAGTAACAATCAAAAAACCTTTTCACATTGGCAGGTACCCGGTCACACAGGAGCAATGGCATAAAGTCATGAGGAATAATCCTGCGTATTTCAAGGGCGAAAAGCACCCGGTTGAGAACGTTTCCTGGAATGAGATTCAGGTCTTTTTCCGAAAACTCAATGCTCTGGAAAGTGCCGATGGAACTTCACGAATCTACCGCCTTCCAACTGAAGCCGAATGGGAATATGCAGCCAGGGCAGGAACCGAAACCGCTTATTTTTTTGGAGATGACGAATCGAAACTTACGGAATATGCCTGGTTTCTGGAGAATTCCGGGTTTGAAACACATCCGGTCGGCCTGAAAAAGCCAAACCCCTGGGGACTTCACGATATTTATGGAAATGCAGGGGAATGGGTACAGGACGAGTACCATATAAGTTATAAAGATGCCCCGACGGACGGAAGGGCCTGGGAAAATCCTTTCCCAAGCGTATCCACTCCAGTAAGGATAAGGAGAGGTGGAGGCTGGAATGGAAACGCAGGCTGCTGCCGGTCGGCTGAAAGACTTTTTGCAGCCCAGGATAAAAAATTAAATAGCCTGGGATTCAGGGTGGTTAAGGAAGTCCAATTCCAGTGAAATCATCTCCCGGATCAGGATTCTCCAGCTCAACTTTGATTTGGAACAACCGTTGACCCGAAACCGTTGCGCCGGTTTATCACGCCGATAGGGTTAGGGGATAAGACTTCCAAATCCAAACACAACCGTTGAGTCGAAACCGTTGCGCCGGTTTATCAAGCAATCACGGTATTTTAGATTTAGAACTTGTTTTCGCTCAAGCCTTTTTTGAAAAGGTTTGATACCAGAACCCGGGATGAATTTATCTTACCCTTCTTATTTATGGCCCTTTATTCAGGAACGCTCTGCGTTTTACTTTTTCTGCTTTGGAAACTTGGATTTCGGGCTCACACAGCAGTCCGTGGAGGAAGTTCATAAATAAGTAGACATCTGAGAAGTTTGTTACAAGGCCAAGTGATACACGTATGCTTGCCATTTTAGTTTTTACGGCAAGACAGGACTCATGGTTCTTGCAGTCCGAGCCGTAAGGATACTTGCTAGAAGGCTTCAGATTCTCAAAACATGAAGCCATTTCATTTCTGGTGATATTATGGCTTACTTCACCGTCTCCAGGATTGCAGAAGCAGCCGGTTCGTAAAGAAATCTTTGCCTTATTTGCTGCATCCTGTACCACCTGGCAATCAAAAGGTGTTCCGTCTGCATGATAGAGATTAAAAGCAATCGTTCCTCCCCGTTTCTCGAGATCGGACGGCCCATGAATTTTTACAAAAATCTGGCCATTGGGATATTTCAGAGCCTGCATATTATCCAGCAGCCAGCCTGTAAGGCACATAACTCTTTTATGAATAATATCCACTCCAATCCGTTCTATGTATTTCAGTCCTATTTCAATAGCAGGTACGCTTAGATAATTGATAGTTCCGTCTTCAAAGGCTTCAAAGGCTTCATCGCCCTGTTGCAGACAATACCAGTTTTCTTTCTGGACAGAAACTATGCTAATGGTACCTCCGGAAAACCAGGGCCTTTTCAGTTTATTCAAAGCAGCCTTTCGAGCAAGGAGACAGCCAAGACCGGTAGGGTAGCCAAACATCTTGTAAAATGAGATTGGGATAAAATCAGGATTCCACTGGCTCAAGTCAAGGCGGTTAGTAGGTACGAAAGCAGCACAATCCAGCAAGATGTCCCAGCCTTTTTTCCTGGCTTTCTCAATCCAGTCCAGAGGATGCTGTACTCCCGAAAAATTGGATTGGGCAGGATAAGCAAACAGGTTATTTTCCTTAGGTTTGGCTTTACCAAGATAAATCTCTAGCTTTTCTTCGTCCACTCTCAGCTCGGAAGGTTTCACAGGAATGTAATTTACGGAAGCTCCTTTACTTTCTGCAAAAACTCTAATTCCATTAACTGAATTATGGTTATCTACGGTCAGCAAAAACTGGCATCCTTTCTCAAACGGATAGGCTTCTCCTATCAGCCTGAGGGCACCTGTTGCATTGGGAGTAAAAATAACTATATATTCATCCGAAGACGCATTAAAAAAGCTTAATATTTTGTCTCTGGCCCGCTCCACAAGTTTTGTCATAGCCATTGAAGTAAGGTTTTCCGAGTGAGGATTTCCAAAAACATTACACTGGAGCAGTTCCATATGTTTGATAAGCTGACTATTAGCATATAGCCCTCCACCAGTATAATCCAGATAGATCTGGTCCTGCCAGTCCAGGCGTGCGTACTCAAGTTCCCTCAGCTCATCGAGAATGTGTGTTGTCTCAAATTCCGGATAATTTTGCTTGAATTCCGCAAAAGAGCTATTCATTTTTTCCGGACTGAAATCGGAGTTAACTTCTAGATCTTTTTCTATTGCATTCATTTATCCTCCAAAAAGTCATTAAAATTCAAAATTTTTAGCTTTCTTTACATGTTTCAGATTTCTTTACATGTTTCAGATTTCTTTACAGCTTTCCAGCCGTCTTTACAGTTTTCAGCTCCCCTTTAATCCTTTTCTTTACCAATCAGGAGCGGCCCTTTTTGAATGATCTCATAGCCGAACGCGGACGGGTCATTTGCCTGTGGATCAGAGTAGAAGTAAAAGTTCTCTTTTCTTTCTTTTCCCTGATTATTTCTTCAGTTTCCTTGATTATTTCTTCAGTTTCCTTGATTATTTCTTCAGTTTCCTTGATTATTTCTTCAGTTTCCCTGATTTCTTTCTTCACACAGCGCATCCAGAAAATATATTCCTCATTAACCTCGATTCCGTGAATCTCATGCCCAAAACCTGGAAATATCTGGCTGAATTTTCAGCAAATATGAGCCATGTCATTTTCAGATGGACAGGATTTTTTTGTTCCGGATTTGTTACCATTTTCAAAAAACTGACATGCATTTTCAATATCTTTGACAAGAATTGCTGCCATGTCCAAAGTGAAATTTTCTCTTACGACAATACGCATTATCTCGATATCTGCCGCATTTTCCGGAAGACAGTAGGCGGGAATTATCCAGCCTTTCTCTCTCAGTTTATATGAGAGCTGCTGCAGGGAATAACCAGTTTCCTTTTTTTGTTTGAAAGCAATTATAGGAAGCCTTTCTCCTTTGTTCAGCATTTCGAAACGGCCCAAGTTGTTAACTTTCCTGGCAAGGTCCTGGGAAACCTCAAGGATGTTCTTCATTATTCCGGTGTAGCCAGCTCTTCCGAATCTTAAAACATTATAATATTGGGCCACAACCATTGCACTGCCTCCTGAAAAGTTAAGAGTGTAAGAGTCTTCCATTTCTCCAAGGTAGTTTACATGGAAAATCAACTCTTCAGGAAGGTCAGTTTCGTCACGGAAAATCAGCCAGCCGAGGCCAGGATAAGTCAATCCGTACTTATGTCCTGAAACGTTTATCGATTTTACTCTTTCCAGCCTGAAGTCCCACTTAAAATCAGGCTCAGTAAATGGCAATATGAAGCCGCCACTTGCAGCGTCTATGTGGATTGGTATGTCCCAGCCTTTTTCTTTCCTGTATTTCAGAAGCAAATCGTTAATGTCCTTTACAGGATCGATTTCTCCTGTAAAAGTTGTTCCCAGAACGCAACCAACACAAATTGTGTTCTCGTCAATCTTCTTTGAGACAGCATCTGCCGTAATTGTACGTACATCTTTGTCTATAGGAATTTTTCTAGCCTCAACGTCAAAGTATTTGGCAAACTTATCCCAGCAAACGTGAGCGTCGTTTCCGAAAATTATGTTTGGCTTGCCTGTGCCTCGTCCTGAGTTTTTCCAGCTCCATTTGTGAGCCAGCAAACCCAGCATTATGGCTTCAGAGGATCCTGCTGTTGCAGTGCCCATGAATTCGGTATGATGCCCATTAAAAAGACGCCCAAGCATATTCACAATATTCCTGTGAATAACTTTGTCAGTTTGAGGATACTCAAAAATATCTATGATATTTTTATTGATATTTTCCATGACAAGCTTGTCTGCTTCCGGTTCCATCCATGTGTTAACAAAACTTGCCAGGTTCAGGAAGGGATTACCGTCGAGACTCTGCTCGTCATGCACCAGTTGATAAGCAGCTCTCGGACTCATTCCTTCTTCAGGGAACTCATATTTTGGAATTCCTTTTTCTTTGACCTTTGCGATATATCTGGCACTGTATGCACCGACACGATACTTTTTGGACTCATCCAGAGCTTCCAGGTTTACTTTTCTAGAAATCATAATTTTAACCCCTCATATAGAGTTACAAAATTAATTTGCCTTACCCAGCTTACTTTGAATAATAAAAAGAAAAAAATTGGATGCGGGCTTATGCTTCCAATTAATATATTATGCATTTTTCTGAAAAAGTTCCTGGATAAGACTGGTTACTGCGTTATAGAAAGTTCCCACCGTGTCTGCCTTAAGGCATTCACTCCCGGTATGAGGGTTCAATATAGTAGGCCCTATAGAAACACAGTCTATTTTACCATCATATTTTTGCACAACATAACTACATTCAAGGCCTGCATGGATTACGGTGGCTGCGTCTTCTTTATGATATATCTCTTTGTACACATTCTGTGCTTTATCAAGTAATTCTGACTTAGTTGGTTCCCATGGAGGATAGGAATCACTTGTCCCTACCGAGTACTTGAAGAGTTCACCTATTGATTTTTGCATTTGAATTAGGGCGTTCATTGAATTTGCATCCGAGCTGCGATTTGAAGCGTTGATAATCATATTTTGCAGGGCGATATTTGCCAGGTTGCTTGAGGTCTCTACCAAACTAGTTTTTCCCGGAATCATGTGGATGACTCCGTGGGGTATCTGCTGAAGTAAGCACAGAAGTGAATCTGTCGATGCTTCATCAAGAGAGTTTTGAGTTATTTCTTTAATCTCATAAACTAAGTTCTCCTCTGGCTGAGACTGTACTTTTAAAGCTTCGCAGTAAGCTGTGAAATCATTTACAAATTCTTCCTTATCGCCACCAGGAATAGCTATTATGGCGCTGGCACAGCTTGGAATTTTGTTTGAGATCGGATCTTCGTCCCTTTGCAATGAAATAAGACGCAGGTCATAACTTTTAATACCCTCACCTTCAACATCAAGATTTGTGAGCCGCTTATTAAATCGAATGAGAATTTCAGTGAGGACCTTGATCGCATTGAGCCTTCCACTATTGATATTGATTCCGGAATGTCCTCCAAGAAGCCCTGAAATCGATAATTTCAGATTGGTATAGCCACATGGAACACTTGATAAAGCAAGGTTTCCTTCATACCGGACATTGCACCCTCCTGCACTGCCGTAAATAATAGTATCTACAACTTCAGCATCAACATTTATGTACTTTCTACCGATCAGGAGGCTTTTATCAAAGTTTGCAGCTCCCCCCATGTCGGTTTCTTCCTGGACAGTAAAAAAACACTCAATTGGGTAGTCTTTGAGATCATTATCCTCCAGAATGGCAAGGATAGTTGCTACTCCAATTCCATCGTCTGCACCCAGGGTAGTACCTTTTTTTGGGTCAGTAATGCTGTCAGTATCTCCGGCTTTTATCCATTTTGCACCTTCGTTATCAAGATAACCAAAAACTTTTAATGGAAAAATATTCTTGTCAGGAGAACATACCATATCCATGTGCGCCTGTAGAGTGACATAAGGATCACTGATATGATCCCCTGAGCCCTTTCTACGAAGGACAATCACTCTTTCTCCGGGATCTTTAGCTTCTGAATCGTAATGGATGACTTCTACACCTTCTATCTTTCTGGCACATTCTATAACATACTCACGAACTTGATTCTCCTCACCAGACGGGTGGTATCGTGTTGTTAGTTCCATAAAATGGTCATGTACTGCCTTTGGCTCAAAAAAGTCGTCAAGTATTTTGAGTTCAGGTTCCTCTGTCTTACTTATAAGTAAAAGTTCACTTGCTACTTCGGTTCCTGGCATGTAGATCTAACTCCTGAATATTTATCACATAAGCTCTTTTGCTGTATTGATCATTCAGAAGTACATCTCAAAGAAACCTGCATTTGATTTTCTTTAATCCGGAAAGAAAAATAGTTCAGAACTTTTACGTAATTGTTTATGGATAATGATTCCCCTGATATGTTATCCAATTGAACAAACAGCATTGTTTTATTTTTTGAGAGCATTTTCTATGAGAACATTTTCTATTTCTCTGCTGTTTTTATTTCAGTATTATTTACGTAAGTTCTTAATAAGAACCTTGTAAGTATTATTAAAAACGTTTGACCGAGTATAAAATACTTTCCTCCTTTATTAATCACTAATAACTTCATTCTAAAAAGGGAAATTTAGTAAAAGAAATTTGATCAAAAGCTTTAATCAGACTTCAGAGAATTTAAACCTCTGGTTTCTGTCCAAGTTATAGAGTCAAATATAAGGTTACTGATCGTGAAAACAATTTAATATGGCATAGTTTCAACTCAGTATACATAACTGGACAATTGAAAATTTATATGCAGAAAAACATAAAAAATGCGTCATTAAAAAGAATACTTGAACTTGAGTGTTTCTATCTAACAAAGAAACAGTACGCAAAGAATATATTCCTGGCTTATGGACAGGTAAAACGCCTCAAATTCAATTTCTCTTTTTTCAGCACCCTGACCCCTGTCTGTTTTTCTTCGCAGACAGGGGCAAAAAGAAATCCAGGTGCTTTCGACAATCTAGGAGGCGATTTAGATTTCGTGTCTGTTCGGAGAGACACTTTGTTATGCTATTTGTGTCTGTTTGGTAGAGACACTTAACTATACTACAAACTACTATTTAATACCTTTGATATCATTCTTGCTACTTTATATTACCTATTGTAGATTTCGTTTTACATACATGAGATAACTATTTAGGAGACTACTTTTAAGCAATTTTAAACAAATTTGATGAGAACAGTTGACAAAAAGTTACATGACTTGATTTAAATAAATTGTTGACAAATTTAGGAAAATGTTTACAGAATGGAAGGTGTGCTTTGCTTGTAAAATCCAGGTAGTCTGTGAAGACTGTGCGAAAAATGTAATGTGAAAAGGGGTCTTCCTCAGTTCAACTCTGGAAAAAGTCCGAAATATGCCGTGGAACTAATCTAAAAAGAATAAAGAAGACAGCTTCAGAATCAGAGACATGAATAGTATTCCTTATTAGAGGTCAGAATGAATTCATGCAATATCGTTGATTAAATTACTTGGTTAAGACTGTCCAGTGCAACTGCGGACTCTAGAATGATGTTTGCAACTACGATAAAAAAATTTTTAAACAATGTATTCTTAATAAGTTATGGTGTTATGCAGTTGACAGATTCTAAAACTGATATTCAACATAGCAACAATAGTTCTAAGTTTCCTTCTATAAATAAAAGAACTATTCTCCGAACTTATATTGTTATAATCTGGCTTATGATTGCGCAAATATTATTAATTGTCACTGAAAGAGTATCTTATGAAGACATCAAGTACTTCTTCTGGACAGAATCGGTTTTAGTGCCATTACTTTATGTGCTGTACACAAAGGGAGTACCGGACCAACTATCCAGAGAACAGGAAAAAGAACAGAAAAGAGAAATTTTTGTACTTGTCTTTTCTTTTGCATGTATGGTAATGGTGATTTTTATGGCTATGTTAAACGGATACTAAGATTTGTCCAAAGGATGAAACCTGTGTACTCAATTCTTCAAATTATGATGCCTTATAAGAGATTCTGTTAATTTCGATTAAATACATAAGTTATGCCGACCGTATTGAGCCGGAATTTTTCTGGCATTGCTTCTGTAAATCGGTTATGCTTTTCTTGCAGCTATCGCTATCCAGTCCCCGCCTTTCCGGTATAACTCTCCGGATAAACTATTCCATGCCTGTTCAACTTTAAACCCGCTCTTTTCAAGAGTCTTGCTTATAGTTTCAAAGGAATAGTCATGCAGCCATAACCTGTAAACCTTTACAGTCCCATCTTCATCCACTATTATATACTGATTTAGCCAGGTGTCATTTTCCGGGTAATCAAAGCCCATTTCCAGCACAAGATGCCTGCCTGGTCTCCAGAATCCACCTTCTGAAAAATACCACATGTTCTTGCGTCCTTCCCGCATGCGTAATTCTCTTGTGGACACATCAAAGACGAAAACTCCGTTGTCTTTAAGTGCCCTGTGGACAAGGCTCAGCAGCAGGTCACGTTTTTCATCGGAAAAGGTGCAGATTTCCCCATAGACCTGAAGAACGGCATCAAAGGTCCCTTCATAATCGATGTTGAAAAAGTCTGCACAGATATAATCGATATTATGACAACTTTTTTTAGCCTGAGCCCGTGCATAGTCTGCAGATCTTTGGGAAAAGTCGATACCGGTTACTTTCATGCCTTCAAGGCACAGCTTGCTGCTGTACAGCCCTGGCCCGCAGCCTAGATCAAGTACCCTGTCTCCGGTTTTCAGGAACCCTGAAGTTATGAGGTGGCAAACTGTTTTTTCGATCTCAGCATTTCTTCGGCTTGCTCCATCATGGGTCTGGTTAAGGTGGGCTTCAAGCATGCTTTTCGAAATGTATGGATCATCCCAGAAGCGAAGCTCGCCAGGTTCGAAAAGAGGGGGTTTTAAAGGTTGAGAGAATACGTGGAAAAAATTATGGAGCATTTACATGATTATTTGAGTTCTGACATATAAAGTAAAGTAAAGTAAAGTAAAGTAAAGTAAAGTGAAGCAAAGTAAAGTGAAGCAAAAGTTTTTGTAAATACATTAAGAGTTTTTGTAAATTTAAAGTAAGAGTTCTTGTAAATACAGTAAGAGTTTTTGTAAATCTGCAGTAAGAATTTTTGTAAATCTCAAAATAATTTTGCTGATCTGTCTGCTGAGTCACAATACACTTTTCTACATCTAAGGTTTATGTTCCTACGTTTATCATTATAATGACTATCTTGTTGATAAGTATCTTATTGTAGCAAATATTATTCAAATGAAAAAGATATGAAAAGCTAAATTTCCACTTACTGACAAGTTATTTCCGTTCTGCAGAGCAATCCAGCACCCTGAACTTAAAATATAACAGGATCAGATTGAAATAAGAGAACTGAGTTTGAAATAAATTTCCCGGAAAATTAACCACTCTTCCGGGGAGTTGGGGTAATACCGAACTGTACCGAATTCTCTTCACAAAGAATAATCACTCTAAACCGAACCACATGGGACTGACACTATGGCAAACAATTTTAAAGAAAATAGAAACGAAAGACAAGGAAAACCAGGTAGAACAAACAAGACCGGTAAAACAGATGGAGCAGGCAAAATAAGCGGGTCAGGCAAAACAGATGGAGCAGGCAAAATAAACGGGTCAGGCAAAACAGAAGGAACAGGCAAAATAAACAGGTCAGGCAAAACAGATAGAACAGGTAAAATAAAAGGGGTAGACAAAACAGGTAAAAGTGACAGGACAGGCAGGACAGGCAGGGGAATAAGTAGGAAAAGTGCAGGCAGAACCGATAAAGCTGAGACATTTTATGACCGTCTGAGTAAAGCTCTCAAACCCTATGAAAAAGCCCTTGAGAAAAAACCTGAAGATCCTGCAGCCTGGGCTGGTAAGGCAGCAGTGTTTCTAAAGTATAGAAGGTACAGTGACTCCCTAAAGGCAATTAAAAAAGCTCTTGAAATCGAGCCTGAAAACCCTCACTACCTCTACGAAAAAGCTTTTGTCCTCCTGCAGCTCAACAGGGAAGGAGATGCGTTACAGGTCTTTGACAGGTTGCTCGAGATAAAACCTGACAGTGACAAATCCTGGAATCTCAAAACTTCAGTCCTTTGCAGGCTAAATCAGCATGAAAAAGCTCTGGCAGACTCTGAAAAAGCTCTTTCTGCCAATCTGAAGCTTGCAGGAGCCTGGCATGCAAAAGGTTCCGTGCTTGCGGACCTGGGCCGATATGAAGAAGCTATAGAAGCCTATGATGCCACACTTAAGCTTAACCCGAACCTTGCAAGAGCCCTGATGGATAAAGGTTTTGCCCTATATAACCTGAACAGACCTGTGGAAGCCATGATAGCTTATGACTCTGCCCTCAAAATAAACCCTGACAATGCAAAAACCTGGGTAGGGACAGGGCTTGTCCACCTCAAACTCGGCAAATATAAAAGAGCACTTGCAGCCTGTAACAAAGCTATTTCAATAAAGCCAGATTCTTCCGATGCCTGGTACTGTAAAGGCATGGTCCTTTCCGGTCTGGATAAAAATGAAGAAGCTCTCAGAGCCCTTGACAGAGCTCTCAGGCTCAGTCCGGACCATATCGAGGCTAAAAACGCCCTTGCTTCCGTAAATTCCAAGCTCGGAATAGTTCTCGATGAAGATGAAGAAGAAAGAATGGAAAACGAGAAGCTGAAAGTGAAGCGAAACGTGTGGACAAGAAAAAAGCCAACAAGCGAAATTATAAAGAAAAGTCTGGGTCAGGAAAAAGAGAAAAGAGGAAAAACTAGCAGGAAGAATTTACGAGCAAAGAAAAAGTAAAAAACCGGTGAACCTGATAAAAGCGTAACTATACAAGGAGAGAGAAAAAGAAATAATTTATCTTCTTTCTCCTTTAGAATGAGGGATTAAAAGATATCTCTAATTTGAGGGATGAGCAGGTTTTTTCATATACTTGTAAACTAATTTGGCAGCTAGCTTAATTGCATTTTTCAACCCTAGCTTAATCGCGTTTTTCAACCTATTTTAAAGTTTTAAACCCTGGTTTCGAAGATCACCATTTCTGAAAGACAAGACAAGTAAGAGCGTGCCTGCAAATTAACCGAACCTTATAGTAAATTCCGTTCCACCATCTCTTTTCAGTTCAAGTTCGCCATCTAATTGATCTACCAGAGAAGTTACCAGCTGCATTCCAAGACTATCAAGGTCTTCAATATTGAGATTTTCAGGAATTCCTACACCGTTATCGGAAATAGTCAGAATGAAACTTGTACTGGTACTTTCGCGGTTTTCTATTTCAAATCCGGTGGTTTTTTCCCTATGAAGTTTGATTCGAATTTCTCCCCTCTCCCTGTCAGAAAATGCATGTTTAAGGGAATTGGAGACAAGTTCATTGACAATTATTCCTAACGGGACTGCAGTATCGATATCAAAGAAAAGGTCATCTTCCAGATCCATACTTAAACTGATACTGGTATTCCCAAGCCTGTATGTATGGAAAAGAGTACTGGCGAGTTCTTCAATGTACGGCGAAAAGTTAAGTTTATCAAGCTCTTTACCTCTGTATAATTCTTCATGAATAAGAGCCATAGATATGACTCTGTCCTGGCTTTCTCTAAAGGCTTCGAGAACTTCGGAATTCCCAATACACTCTCTGTTTTTGAACTGTTCAGCCTGCAGATCCAGCAAGGAAGAGATTACCTGAAGGTTATTCTTAATTCTATGATGAATTTCCTTTTTACGGGCAGTTTCAAGATTTGCCAGAATTTCTTCAGCTTTCTTGCGTTCAGTAATGTCAGTTAACATACCCAGATAGCCTATGAACTTGCCTTCCTTATTGAAAAGAGATTTAGCGCTTATAAGTCCCCATATAAATGAACCGTCCTTACGCACTAACTTCAATTCATAACTATCATCGATGCCCTTTCGCTTCTTTTCAAAACTCTTTTTGGCAACAGGCTTGCTTTCCTCACTAATAAAGTCCCATATAGGTCTACCGATAATCTCCTCCAGAGTGAATCCTGAAGTTTCCATCGTTTTGTTAGCGTAAGTAATCTTAGCTTCATTATCTACTAAGTATATACCTTCGTTAGAAGTTTCAACAATGTTGCGGTACTTTTCCTCACTTTCTCTCAGTTTTTCTTCTGCTTCTTTTCTTCCAGTTATGTCCGTAGCAATGACCGAGACAGCGTTTATCTTTCCCTGGTTGTCAAAAACCGGAAAAATAGTAAGTGAAACGTTTATTAGCTTCCCGTCCTTTCTCAATCTTAAGGTCTCATATTGCCGGATCTTTTCTCCCTGTTGAACTATTTACATAATTTTTCTATTTCTCCTGTTAATGTAGGTGGCTCTAAGATTAATATGGACTTTCCTATAACTTCTTTCACCGAATAACCATAAACCTGTTCTGCTCCTTTGTTCCAGCTTGTGACAATACCGTCAAAAGACTCAGTTATAATGGCTTCAGCTGATGATTCGACAACATTAGCTAAATTCTGAATTTTTTCTTCAGCTTTCCTATGCTTGGTTATATCTTGAATTGTTCCAATAATTCGAGAAGGATTTTTTCTCTCATCAAAAACAACTTCAGCTTTCTCATGGACTATGCGCTCTTCCCCATTGGCTGTGATAATTCTGTAATAAATATCAAAGGGCTTTCCTTTTAATGCTTCTTTAACGGCATTTTCTATGAGGTCTCGATCTTCTGGACGCACATAACTTAAGAAGGTATTGTAATCTACTTTTGACTCCTGTGGTTTAAGTCCAAAAATACGATATGTTTCATCAGACCAGTGAAGTTCATTAGTTGCAAAGTCTCGTTCCCAACTTCCAATATGAGCCATTTCTTGAGCTTCAGCAAGATTTCTTTCACTTTTTTTCAATGAATCATAAGCTTTTTGAAGCTCTGCTGTACGTTCTTTAACCAGTTTATCTAAGTTATCAAGTGTCTCTTTCAACTTAGCTTCTGCTTCTTTACGCTTGGTAACATCTCTGATGATCAGGACTCCTTTAGTGAGGCCATTTTTATCTTTGAAAAACGAACTCGATATCTCACCTGGAAAGGTCGTCCCATCCTTTCGTTTGTGGTCAAGTTCCCCTTTGAATCTGCCTGTCCTGGCTCTTTCCTCCAGGAAATATTTAAGCTCTGGACTAGATGCACCGACAGTTCCATTTCTTCCGGCTTGAATAAGTTCTTTCTCTGTCATCCCAAACATCTGACAGGCAGCTGCGTTGGCTGCAAGAATCGTTCCGTCCGGGATTGTAATAAAAATGCCATCGAGGCTACTATCGAATACTGCCTTATATTTATCCTCACTTTCTTGAAGTATTTTTTCGGTTTGCCAGCAGTTATTAGTGTTCTTCCCTGAACTTTCTATTTTCTCCCACTTACCTTCTTTTTTAGCCAAAGTAAACCTGTGGTTTGCAATAAGATCCAGGATCTCAACTGCACTACACCTGTCAACTGGATAGGTGCAAAGAGCCATTATCGGGTATTTGCCTATGACAGAGTCCAGTAATTTTTCATGGCTCATGAAGTCATTTCCGCTATACCTCAAACCATCGTATCCACTGGCAAGAGCTTCAACGGTTTTTTCAATTAAGTAATTTGATATCGTTTGTGGATCTAAAGCATTCTCTTCCGTGTGCCAGTAAGTATAGGAAATAATCTCGATTTGCCCATTTTGTAGATAAGCGTCAATATTCGGAATATCTACTTTTAAAGCTTCTTTTGCTTCATCTTCATCTATAAGTTCTGATACGATCCACAAACAAAACTCGTTATTTTCCAGTCCTGCTTTAAAATAGGGAACAGTTATGTCAATTAAATCTTCTTTTGTCTGGCAGAACTGGCAGAAATGTATTCCCCAAGGTACGTCCTCAATAATATCAATACCAGAAATTCGGTTGCGGTTTCTCATATTGCTCTCTGATCTGATGTCAGTTAAAAGTTTCTTTTTTCAAATATGATTTATCTAACCGTTTTACGTACATTGAAATTCTTTTTGCAGGAAAGATTTTTAATTCGGTAGTTATATAAAGATTTGCTTCTATAAACTTATTATTATAATATATCCATTATCATAATACGCTTAGAAATCGTGTTATACTTTTCTCACAAATTAAATATTCTTGAGCATGAGTAGGTCATCAGGCAGTGTACCGAAAATTTTGTAAATATGTCTGACTCTATATTCGTTTCCTTCCTCATGAAAAATCAGGATGTAGAGCCGGGTAACATGATCTCATTTTAAAAAATGGCTCTACGCTAGTTAATATGATCTCATTTATAAGAAATGGCTCTACTCCGTTTTGCGTGAGCTGAAATAATGGCTCAATTGAAACTTGACCATCCTGAAGATTCAAAGCCCGACAATTCCCGTTATCTTATGCAAGTCATAAAATTCCGATAATTCCAGCCATTTTACCACGTCAGTAAGCATAAATACCATAAATTGCATAAATTTATTTAAAAGTTAACGGATGTTAATGAATGATAGGTACAAGTGAAATTATATTGATCTTTGGAATTGTCATATTTTGGATTCCTGTTATTCTACTAATTTATCTGTCAATCAGATATCTTATTAACCGAAGCAAGAAAGTACATGAAGAAAAAACTGCACTGGATATATTAAAGGAAAGATACGCAAAAGGTGAAATTACTAAAGAAGAGTTTGAGGAAATAAAGAAAACTCTCGATTCTGCGTAACTTCGTATAATATTTATATCCAGCCTGAAATCTCTCTGGCAATACATGCTGTCACATAACACGGGAAAAATATTCCATTTAAATATGCCTTTACCCATCCTGGCATGTCATTTGAGAGGGACCTATCTGGGCAGGTATACTTATACTTCCTGCCTTTATACCTCTAGAAGTTAAGTCAATTCCTTTGATTTCCTGTCTTAGTTTTCAAATGAACATCTGCTTTTTTTGGAAAATATTAACAGGGATAAAACAAAAAAGTAAGAATTAAGCTGAGATCACTAAACTTCCATAAAATCACTAAACTTCCATAAAATCACTAAACTTCCATAAAATCACTAAACTTCCATAAAATCACTGAACTTCCATAAAGTATTACGCAATTATTAATTTGCTATTTTGACCTTGTGAGCTGCAGACGAGAGCGATCTGCAGCCCGTAAGGAGATCTGTCTGGAAGTACAAGTGCATCGACTGAGAAAGAGGTTACTTTCGAGACGAAGTACTTTTGTTGAAAATAAGAGTTGTATGGATCCTGGGTTATTTGTTTGAATCGAACCACTTGATACCTCCAAAATATAAAGAAACTTAGTTTCTTATATATTTATTGGATGTATTCTATATAGTTAGACGTTTGCTATTGAGAAAAATAATAGCACTGATACAATAATTGTGTGAGTTTGCTCATAAAATGAACAGGGATCACCTATAAGCGGTTCAAAATGTAATAGAGTTAAATGGTCAGAAGAAGCCAAATATACTCATAGTTTGCGGAACGAGTAGGCTTTTAACCCAATCATCAACATATGCAGAAATTCAGACGCTCATGATGAAAGCGACATTGTATTAGTGTCAAATTGCTTATTTTAGTGAGTATTTTTAGTGAGTATTTTTAGTGAGTATTTTTAGTGAGCATTTTTAGTGAATTTACTCAAAGGAATTTTACGGACTCTGCAAATTTATTCTAAAAATTTACTTGGAAAATAAGATATGATAAACGGAGAGACAGAACCTACCAACGGGCTTGAGATAAAAGAGACCTAACTGATTACCCATGTAATAGCGTCAGTTTTAACATTAAAATTTTCTTATTACTTAACTTTTATTTTAAATCTTAACTATCTCTCGTGTAAGGAATAAACCAGTTCAAGTATTGTTCTCTTAATATCATTTTTTCCAACAGAGTTTTGCATGTTTTCTCTTTTTCTCCCTATTCTTTTCATGTTCCCTAAAATTGTTATATTCTTAATGTTATCCGTTTTTTGGATGTCGGAATTTTTACGAAACAAACTGAGAGATATGGACAAAGTTTATTCATTATAGGCACACGTATGAGTAATTTTACATTTTTACTTATTTTTAACTAAGTTTTGACAATTTTGAGCGAAACATGATCTAGAGCATTATTATTGGAAAAAAATGCTCCCTATTTACAAAGTTAAGGTTTAAAGTTCCTCGCCTAATTATTCAGTCCCGATCAGATGAGAAACTTCAAGAGTAGAAGAACTCTATTTTTCTTCTTTATGAAAATCCAGTGCATTCAGTGCAAATCGTGAGTATGCAGCCGCTGGGCCACCTCCCATTTCGATGGCAACGTCTATGGTCTCATATATCTCTTTATCTGATGCACCTGCTAAACAAGCCTGTTGAACATGCCATTCAATACAGGGTTCACATTTAGTAACAATAGAAATAGATAAAGCCATTAGTTCTTTATGTTTCCTTGAAAGGCAACCGGCTTCAAATGTTTTCTTTTCTAATTCAAGAAAAGAGCTATAAGTACTGCAATTCTCCGAAAACCGGGAATGATGTTTCTTTCTATCACTTATGCTTTGATTTATTTTATCTTTGATGAACTTATCCATGTAGTCACATCCTGATAGATAGGATCACTCTAACTCTACTTAAGTATGTACTAAGTTTAAACACTAAACTCATCTTAAAACTAACTTAGATTTAATGTTAATAAAATTTTCAGAATTGGTCTTATAGAAAATCAATTTACAATTTGAATACAGGATTTAGAGGAACAAGCATAAGTTTTGGGAATTATTTCAAAGTAAGATGACGCTAATTTGGTGGATGAACAGGCTTTTAGTCCACTTGTCAATATGAAGAAACTTAGACGCCTACGATGAAAGTGCCGTTGTATAGTGTCAAATTACTTAGTGTCAAATTACTTAGTATCAAATTACTTAGTGTCAAATTAACTAAACTTTTTATTGAGTTTAATTGTAGCGACTTTACTGACTCTTAGACTCTTTCCAATAAACGTTATTTTTAATCTGAGATAGCAATTAAATAGATTCACTCTTCATTCTGTTAATGGTGATTTCTTGACCGACAATATCAAAAATATCGAAGAAAATATTTCAAACGCCGTGCTGGACAATATTTATCAACGGCGATCTGTGCGCAATTTTTCTGATAAAGGGATTTCCGACGAAATAGTCAAAGAGATTATAAGAGCAGGAACATATGCCCCCACAGCCGTAAATAAGCAGCCATGGCGGTTTGTTGTCATAAAAAATAAGCAGCTCATCGAGGAATATGATGACCGTGCTAAGAAAGCTTTTCTTGCTGCATACAAAGATACCGAAAACCCGGATCTGGCAAAGTTTGTGCAATTTTTATCTAAACCGTCAACTCGAATCTTCTATAGTGCGCCTGTCCTTATTTTAGTGTTTGCGTCCCCTGATGTTATCAATGAGCATGACTGTGCTCTAGCTGCTGAGAATATGATGCTTGCAGCCCAATCTTTAGGAATCGGCAGCTGCTGGATAGGCCTGGCTGAAGGTTTGGGTTACGATATTGAATTCCTGAAGGAAGTTGGAGTGCCAGAGGGTCATAAGCTTATTGCACCGCTGATTTTCGGATACCCGACAAAGCAGAACCTTAAAGCACCTGCTCGTAATGCTGATGTCATATTAAAATGGATAAATTAATCTCCAAAATAAGGACATATTAAAAATTTCCCACTATCTCGGGTTTATAATCTATTTAGAGCCTATCCTATGTGTTTTTATTCACTTATCTTTTTTGAAAATATGAAAAGAAGTTTAATATGTTCTATGCTACGAGGATCACAGATTAAAAAGAAACGAAAAAAATTAGAATAAGAAAAATACGAAAAGGTCTATAGATCCGATAGCAGGGACAGCTAATGTTTCTTAAACGAATGGCGAAATGTGGTTAACGCATCAACTGTTTCGGCTTTAGTGTATCATTTTGTATTTGTATCATTTTATATTTGTATCATTTTATATTTGTATCATTTTATATTTGTATCATTTTATATTTATATTTATATTCATATTTATATTTATACTTATATTTTTAACCAGCAGAAAAATGAATAGTAATCCTCCGTTGGGCATGGAACGTTCCTTGCCTATTCCGGGTTGCTTTTCCTGTCCTTCGGGACCAGAGACAGGGAGCTGGATCTGGTCAAGTTTCTTCTTTTTTTACTTGTAGCGGCGTGGCGAAACTTTCATAGAAACTCTCATGCACCCGGTTACGCTCCCTGTTAATCTGATCCGGTGTTGCACCGAATTGTTTTAAAATCATTTCCGTAACCGAGAGCGCCACTTCGCCCTCATCGGAAAAGATGACATCTGCCCCTGCAGCAATCAGTTTTTTCCGGTTGGACAGGTAGATAGTCCGTGCAATGATCCTGATATTGGGGTTCAGTTCCCGTGCCTGCCTGACAATCTCGCATTCTCCCTTAACATTGGAGGCACTGAGCACCAGTGCATGTGCATCCTTGATTCCTGCCTCGGAAAGCGTATTGAAGCGTGCAGCATCCCCGTATACTGCCCGGTATCCCTGGGAACGAAGAGACTGGATCGTCTGAATGTTCAGTTCCACAATCGTCGGGCAGATATCGTTCTCCAAGAGCAGCCGTACCACGGTCTGGCCTACGTGCCCGTACCCGATCACAATGACATGGGTCTGTCCGGATTGCTTGTTCTCCTGCCCGTTCGTAGCCGGTGCTGGAGCACACCTGGCATGGATACAATTAGTAAGACCCGGCATGCACCGATTTAGCCAACGTTCTATCTTTCCACCGGCCCGGTAAAGGAGTGGATTGAGGGTAATTGAGATGATTGCAGCTGCTACGAGGATATTCTGGGCATTTGCAGGAAGAATATTCATATTCGTTCCTACCGTTGCCAGAATGAACGAAAACTCACCGATTTGGGAAAGTATCAGGGCAATAGAGAGCGCAACCCGGAGTGGGTATCGCATCAGGACAACAATGAGAAATGCCACCAACGGTTTGCCCAGCAGGATTATTGCAAGGGTGGCTATCACGAGAACCGGGGACTCAATCAAGCTGTTCCAGTCAAAGAGCATCCCAATCGAGACAAAGAAGAGCACGGCAAATGCATCCCGCAGAGGAAGTGCCTCGGTTGCGGCCCGTGTGCTGAATTCTGATCGTCCTACCACCATCCCGGCAAGGAACGCCCCCAGGGCCATTGAGACATCAAACATATAAGCCGATCCCACGGCGATACCTAGGGCGATTGCCAGCACTGCTAGGGTAAATAGCTCCTGTGAATTGGTATTTGCAATATGAGTAAGCAAGCGTGGAAGAAGCCGTCCTCCTACTGCAAAGGTGAACACCAGCAAAATAATGATTTTTATGGCTGTAAGCATAAAAGCTTCCATGATGCCTATTGCTCCGCCAATTCCGGGATCGAGTACAACAGGGAGCAGCACCAGGACAAATACAGTAAAGAGGTCTTCCATTACCAGCCAGCCCAAGGCAATATGCCCGGTCTGGGTGTGGATTTCGTTGTTGTCCGAGAGGACCCGGGTCAGGACAACAGTACTTGCAACCGATATGGCAAGACCAAAGATGATCCCTACCTTCCAGCCCCAGCCGAGCGTATGCATCACGATTGCTCCAAATGCCGCCGTCGCCAGGCTCTGGATAAGAGCCCCAGGCAGGGCAATGCGCCTGACCGCCCAGAATTCCTGGAAATGAAACTGCAGGCCGACCCCGAACATGAGGAGGATAACCCCGATCTCGGCCAGTTGTTCAGCGAGTTCCGTATTTGCAACGAAACCCGGCGTATGCGGGCTTACCATGATACCGGCCAGCAGGTAGCCGACAATAGGTGATAACCCGAAGCGATGAGTAAGATAGCCAAACACCAGAGCTGCAACAAATCCTCCGGTCAACGTGAGGATAAGATCAAGATTTTGCACGTATAATTCTCCGTAATACCATAAAGACCATTTTTGAAAAATATGTTTTATTTTTTATCATCTTTTAAATTCCAGTTAAGGATCTAAAAACCCATGTTCTGCCTATCTGCTTCTTATTTAATTTACCTTGTTCCGCTTATTTTAAAAGCCTGTTTTTTACGACTGTGGGATGATATCCTACTATCTCGGCAACTTCTACAGCTATACAGGTAGGTTCATTCACACATTTGCTATACAGGTAAGTTCATTCATACATTTTGGGCAGCGTTTAGAAACTGTTTATCCTCACGTTTCAACAAAATGAGCTTTATCCGCTGTCCTGGACTATGGTTTTTTACCCATTTTGCCTGATAATTATCTGTATATAATTATTTTTATTTATTATATTTATTTTTATTCGTATTCAAACATGGTGTTTATACAAATAAGTTGTATTATATGTACTGATATGAACACAGGATAAGTGTTAAGAAATGCAGAAAAAGAAATACGCAAGAAATTAAAGAGAATTATAAAGATAAGACTTACACACAGATACAAAATCAGTTACGTCAAAGACTGTATATAACGTTAGCCTATCTGAGACCGAGTAAAAGATATATGGGCAAGGTAAGAGCAATCCCGCCAACGGGCTTGAGAGGAGCAGGGAAAGAACAAGACCTGCTCCTTATGATTACAGACCAAACCTAGGAAATAGGTCTGCATATGAATATCAGTATTAAAAATATTTAAGCGTTTTTACAATGTTTATTTTAGATCATCGATGTCTGTGCAGGTCACAGATTAAAAGAAAACGGATAAAGATTGGACTTCTTCATGTATATATTAGATAAGTTCGTTTACTGCAAAAGCAAGCCTATTCAAAAGTCTCGTCTTTAGCAGATTTTATGAACGCATATTCGTACATCAATGCCACTAGCCATCCACCTACCTCCACCAATACAGATACATCGCCAGTAATCCTATATAAATTCATAATAACAAGAATAGTTAGAACAGTACATGCAATCACCAAGTAGTGCATTCTCTTTTTAAAACGTGCAGAAAGCCGCATTTAATTCTCCCCTTAACTCTAAATTATAAAGGGCAATGAAGTTGAAAAACCATTAGATTCAAAAATAGTTGACAATACTAGTGAAATATCAACTAAAGTTAAAATTTCTCCCAAATTTTAGAAGATCCGGCAGAAAACAGAGAAAAATCAAGAGAATCAAACATTGTTTTATCCCAAAATTATTTCGTTTTTTAATTTCTTTGTTGCGTTATATATCGTATACAAGTAACCCAATATTTTAATTCGACTTTTAGCTTTTTTGTTGCGTGTTGTTCTAGAGGATGTTGAACTTTAACTATTTTGGATATGCGAAATCACTTCTGGATACAACATTAAATCTTATCTGAAGGTTATATTCAATGACGAGATAATCTGAGGAATAAAAGCACAAGTGCCGAAATCGCAGTTACTAAACTGAAAGCTGGTGCAGATGCTGGAGAAGATGAATTTTCTGAAGATGGTTGCTCCTGGGTAGATTTATTTTCTGATTTCGGCTGCTCAGAAGTGGGAGTTTCTCCTTCGTAGTGTTCGTTGGAGATTGTACAGTAGGCGACTGTAAAACCGCTATTGACAAGAGGTTCAGATTTCCCGTGAGCAAGAATTGTATAATATATATCTAGAGGCAATGACCCACCACTCCACTTTTCAGTAGGTTCAACAGTCCATTCGTATTCTTTAGAAGAATTTGCTTCTAAGATGTCAGGTTTCGAGTATTCTTCTATTCTTGATGTTGGACCTTTTATAATTTTGAACGAATCCTTTTCCATGCACGATAAAGAGACGTAAACGTCACTTTTTTGATATACTGTCAGGTTAATTTTTACTTTAAATGGTTCTTCTATTTTTAAAATAGGCTTAGCCGTTTCTTTTCCAGGTAAAAGTTTGTCATTATAATATACATCCATTGATCCATATGGAGATTCTGCAAGAACGACGCTTGGAATAAGTAACAAAAATACAAACAAAAAACATACCCATATTATTTTCATTCTATTTTGCTCCCCTAACTCTTTCAGAAGGTTTTCATAATCTTCTGATTTTTCATCCTACCCTCCAATTTTATCTCCATGACTTTTTGTTTACTATAACTGCGCAGATTCCATTTGCAACTCCGGTTTTGATATCGATATTGATTCTCTCAAGTTCAGAATAGCTTCAAGTTCATTTACTGTCGAGAGAATCTGAGGAATACAAGCACAAGTGCCGAAATTGCAGTTATTAAACTGAAAGCTGGTGAAGATGCTGATGAAGACGAATTTTCTGAGGCTGGCTTTCCTGAAGTAGATTGATCTTCGGATGCAGGCTGCTCAGAAGTAGGAATTTCTCCTTCGTAAGGCTCTGTAGATATATAGGGATAAGCTACTGTGAATTCACCTTGAACCAGAGGTTTATCTTCACCGACATTATGTATTTGATACCAAATATTTACAGGCATTGTTCCGCCTTCCCATTCTCCAGTTGGTTTTAGTGTCCATTCGTAAGTATATGTTCCAGGATCTAGAGATTCAAAATATAACTTTTTATCAAACTCTGAAGGACCAGTTATAACTTCATAAGGTGCTCCCACTCTTAAACTACAAATTTTTACAAATAATATCGATGTCTGATTCAATGTTAAATCAATTTTTACTTTAAACGGTTCTCCTATTTTCAGTGTAGGTTTAGCTACTTCTTTTCCCGGTAAAAGCTGATCATTATAGTAAACATCTATAGTACCATATTGAGAACTTGCTGAAACGACATTTGTCAAAAAAAGAAGTACTATTCCAAGTATAAAAATTCTGAATTTCATGATTATTCACCAAGCTGCGCAACAAGAGCTTCATATCCAGCTGATTTTTCAGTAGAACCACCTGTTTTATCTCCAACTCCTTTCGGACCAGGCCCAACTATAGTAGTAGAGTACCCACTAAATTGAAATGTTAGTGGAACGTTATCTCCAATGTATTTTCCATTGTGTAAGATTGAGTCATCTTTTCTGATGTACATCTGTCCTTTATGCCCAAAGTAAGGTTTAGGAATAACTTCATTATCGTTATCGTTGACTTTAAACTCGTTATACATTCCAACTGCTTCATAAGTCCACACATTAACCGTAAAAATCCAGTGTGGAGGCATTATCGGCAGCCCACATGGAATAGCTGCCATCGTTCTATCCAGTTTTTTTGAAATTTTGTCTCCGATCTCACCGGAATACCTGTCAGAAGTTTCATTTGTCAAGCTTTTTAGCTCGCTATTGACGCTCTAAAGTTCAGAATACTTCAAGTCTATTTACCGGCGAGGGAATCTGAGGAATACAAGCACAAGTGCCGAAATCGCAGTTACTAAACTAAAAGCTGGTGAAGATGCTGGTGCAGATGAGTTTTCTGAGGCTGGCTTTCCTGAAGTGGATTGGTTTTCTGATTTCGACTGCTCAAAAGTAGGAGTTTCACCTTCGTAATGTTCGTTGGAGATTGTGCAGTAGGCAATAGTGAATTCTCCTTTTACGGCAGGTTCATCTTCTCCTGGAAGGTTAATCTGGTACCAAAAGTTTAACGGAATAGAGCCTCCAGCCCATTCATCCGTAGGTATAATCGTCCATTCAAAAGTATGTTTACCAGGATCTAAAGACTTAATGTATTTTGTTTTTTCAAACTCTGATGGACCATCCACAACTTCAAAAAATTTTCCACCTAAACTGCAAACTTGTACAAACATAGTACTGGTTTGATTTAACGTCATCTCTACTTTTACTTTGAAAGGTTCTCCAATTTTGAGTGTAGGTTTTGCAACTTCTTTTCCAGGCAGTATCTGATCATTATAATAAACATCAATTGAGCCATAGGGAGAAGATGCAGAAACAATGTCAACAAGTGACAGTAAAAGCAACCCTAAAATTAGAATCCCAGTTTTCATTTGCTTTTCCCTAATCTTGATAACAGATATTCGCACTCTATCGGTTCTTGAGTGTTTTTTCCGGTTTGTCGCTAACACTTTTATTCCCCTTTCAGTTCACAAGTCCACATATTCACCTTAAATAATCCAGTACGGTGACAATACTGGTAATCTCATTTACAACTCTGATTTTAATGTAGTGTCCACTCTATTCAGAATAGTTTCAAGTTCATTTACTGTCTAGATAATCTGAGGAATACAAGCGCAAGTGCCGAAATCGCAGTTACTAAACTGAAAGCTGGCGAAGATGCTGGTGAAGATGAATCTTCTGCGGTTTGCTGCTTCTTGGTGGGTTTATTTTCGGATGAAAGCTGCTCAGAATTAGGAGTTTCACCTTGATAATGTTCATTGGAGATTGTGCAGTAGGCAACTGTAAAACCACTGTTTACCAAAATATCTCCTGTTTTAAAATCGTTTATTTGATAAACAATGTCAATTGGTATAGAGCCTCCAGCCCACTTTTCAGTAGGTTTAACTGTCCATTGATAAAGAATACTGGAGTTTTCTTCTACCACATCAGCTCGATATATATTCGTTTTTGAAGTTGAACCATTTATAATTTCAAAATAACCTTCTCCGATTTCACTTAACTCTACAGACACTTCTGACTTTTGAGAAACGGTAAGGTTTATGCCAACAGTAAAAGGTTCTCCAATTTTTAGAACTGGCTTTGCAATTTCAGTACTTGGAAGAAGTTTATTATTGTAATATACATCCATTTTGCCATATGGACTCTCTGCAGCTACATTTCCTGTTAATAAAACTATACAAAATACTCCAATTAGAATAAGTTTTGCTCTCATGTTTCTGCACCTAATTCTCTTATAAGTCGTTATAACTGACTGATTCTTCTAAGTAGCTGCCAGTTTCATTCCCAACACTTTTGATACAGATCTAGCGATTGTTACAGTATACTCATTAATTTGAAATATTATTGCAATGTTTTTTTCTAAGTCGTAATGCTTCATGTTCATTTACTGTCTAGATAATCTGAGGAATACAAGCACAAGTGCCGAAATCGCAGTTATTAAACTGAAAGCTGGTGCAGATGCCGGTGAAGATGAATTTTTTGAAGATGGTTGCTCCTGGATGGATTTATTTTCGGATGCAAGCTGCTCAGAAGTAGGAGTTTCTCCT
The DNA here is from genome assembly GCF_000970305.1 of Methanosarcina barkeri 3. Taxonomy (GTDB): domain Archaea; phylum Halobacteriota; class Methanosarcinia; order Methanosarcinales; family Methanosarcinaceae; genus Methanosarcina; species Methanosarcina barkeri_A. The sequence continues at coordinate 1,320,994 of NZ_CP009517.1, read as the reverse complement.
TCGTAATGTTCGTTAGAGATTGTGCAGTAGGCAATAGTAAATTCGCTGTTTACTACGGGTTCAGGATTGCCTTTTTCTACTATTGAATAGTGAAAATTGATCGGAAGTGATCCACCAGCCCATTTATCTGTTGGTACAACTGTCCATTCAAAGACATGAGATTCATTTGCTTTCAAAATGGTACTTGAATACTTATCCATTTTTGAAGGTCCATCTATAACCTCAAAATAGCCCTCTCCTAATCCGGTAAGTTGACCAGACACTTTGTATTCTTGATAGACAGTCATGTTTACTTTGAGCTTAAAAGGCTCTCCAATCTTTAGGAAAGGTTTTGCTATTTCCTTGCCAGGAAGAAGTTTATCATTGTAATATACATCTATTTTACCATATTGACTCTCTGCAGCCACGCCACCTGTTAATAAAAATATACAAAATATCCCACTAATAATCAGTTTTATTTTCATACTTTTGCACCCAACTCTGAGATAAGTTCATCATACCCTGATGACTTTTCAGTAAAACCACCTGTTTTGTCCCCAACTCCACGTGGACCAGAACCGACTATGGAACTTGCATACCCATTAAACTTGAAGACAATATTTCTGTTATCCCCTAGTTTTATATTATAGCCAAACTCGTCTGTTTTTATAGGATTATAAATTTCTGCATATTTTCTTACGTACCTCTGCCCCTTATGTCCGAAATAGGGCTTAGGAATCGCTTCATTATCGTTATCAATGATAGTAAATTCTTCATATTTTCCCATAATTTCATAAGTCCACACATTAACCGTAAAAATCCAGTGCGGAGGCATTATCGGCAGCCCACATGGAACAGCTGCCATCGTTCGATCCAGTTTTTTTGAAATTTTGTCTCCGATTTCACCGGAGTACCTGTCAGAAGTTTCATTTGCCAGATTCTTCAGCTCATTATCGATTCTCCCGAAACCGGCATCAATAGCTTTACCTTTGTTTACCGTAACTGAACAGATCCCATTTGCAACTCCGATTTTTATGTCGGTATCCACTCTGTTCAGAATAGCTTCAAGTTCATCAGGTTCAACAGGTGGATTTGAATTTCGAATTTCAGTTTTCATTATAGAAGCAAGTTCAAATGCCAGTTCATCCGTTGTGGATTTCTTGAGAATTTCATTGTCAGAAAACCCGTTAAGATAATTTGTCGTAACTTCCCTGGTTCGACTTTCATCTATGCAGTCGGAAACAACAGGGTTTGAACTAACTTCTTGAACTACATTTTCAAGAATCTGAGATCTCATTTCCTGCGCATACATGTGTTTCAGGTTGTAAACTTCCGTGTCAAGACGAGTTGCGTTCAGGGAAATATTCTGCTCGCTGAGGTTCTGTTCAAGCAGGAAGACTTCCGTATCCAGGTTGGAAATGCTCTGGCTGATCTGCTGTGCCATGTCGGTTTTTACGTACTCGTTGCTCGAGGCAATAATATCTCCGATTTCTTCGGAAATGCCGGTTGTGAAAATGCAGGTATTCCGGACACCCAGGGGGTAAATCGTTTTTCCGCTCATGGTGTCCGACCATTCGTATTCCGTTCTCAGGTCAAAATCAGGATCATGGTAGAGGTAGTTCGGTTTCTGATCAATGATCAGGGTCAGGTTTTCTGTCCAGTTGTATTTGCTTTCCGGCTGGCCGGTTACATTCATTGTGGAAATTATACCCATGTCCTCTCCCAGAACCGAAGCAGCTCTATTGATTGCAGGATTATTAAAAAGGGTCATCGGGCCTGAGGTCACGTTGTCAAGAAGACCGGTATCAAGGCCTTTTCTCTCAAGAGCTCTGAGGATGTAGGAGTTAAGGTCAGAATCCAGTTTACTGTTTTTCCGGTCGATATCTTCAAGCAGTTTGCTGTACGCTTCATTTTTTGCAATGTAACGGGCCGAATCACTTGAAGCGTACATTGTTCCTGATGGCGTGAGGTACTGTTCTTTATTTACGTAAGTATCACGAGCTTTTTCCAGTTCCAGAATGAGTTTTTCCGCAGTTTCTACCTGCAGGGTTGTCGGGTTCTGACCAGGGGAATCAATAAAAGAATAATTAAAAGACGGATTGTCATTTTCTACCGAATCCAGCATTGCCAGTACTTCTTCTGCCATAATCCGGTGCAGCCAGGGTGGAATATCGCAATTAACAGCATGTTCAGGTAGATATTTTCCGTCAGGATAGGCCCAGAAAGTGCTTTCGATTGTCCTTAAATCCACATACACATCCCTGTACTTGTCGGCAGCGTCGGAGCAGCATGAGTCAAACCTTTCTATTTTAGTTGTATTGTTGTCTATGCTGTTGTCTATGCTGTTGTCTATAGCGTCGTTGCTTGTGTTACTCAAATAGAGAGTTGTTTCTTGGTATTCTCGTTCGATAGGGTCAGAATAGGTCAATAGACCGGAATAGCCGCCTGCCGGAGGGCATTTATGGTAGATTATTGTCAATTTTTCGGCTTCGGTTTCGGTATGAGAAAACGATTCGGTATTGATTTTGGTCACAGTTGGGGAATCCGAACCGCTTGACGTATCAGAATGCGTCACAGTCGTATAATTTCCGTCAGGTAACTGCTCCCTGGTTTTCCATCTATAGGTATAATCGTACGTGTAGTCTATTTTCCAATTTGTCCTTATTTTGTAGGATATATCGTACCTTATTCTCCAGTCAAAAATGTGATCTTCCCGATTCAGATAACCTTCGCTTCGATTTTCGACCGTCAGGGTATCGTTACTTATGTAGGAAAAATGAGGTTCAACGTTCACATCGGTTATATCAACCGAGATCAGGCTGACAGACGCAGATGTGACAGACCAGCTGGTTACATCCCCTTCAGGAGGGTCAATTGAAGGGCTTAATGATTCGAAGTAAGAACTTCGGGTTAGAGATCTCCAGGAGTAGGACGGTACAAGAGATCCCCTGTGCGTTCCTGACGTATGATAAGTCGAGTCCCAGCTGACGGTTTGCTCGCTGAAAGAAACTGATTCCTGGTCAAAATCCTCAGTGACCAGAGAGGTCATCGGGTCTGGAGAATCAAAGCCGTCTCTCAGGATTTGTCCCTGGACTGATGCTGCATAAACGCTGTCCGTAATTGAATGGATAAGGTCAGGATTTTCCTCTGTCCATACATGGTCGTTGAAAATCCAGCCATCAAGAACCCCGTCTGTATAATCTGAGGCTGAAAGTTCGATTTTCGAGCCTTCTGAGAGGTCTTCAAAAGAAGTGTTTGTCGCTTTAAGGGATTCATCTATGCTTTTCTCAACATCCAGAGAGAAGGATTTATTCTGGGCAAGTGAATCGTAAGTTGTTGTGAGATTTATGCCTTTATCCGTTTCGTAAGCTGAAACTGAGGTGTTAAGACTGGTAGAATTATTAGGACTGGTAGAATTAAGACTGGAATTGAAGCTTAAACCTGTTTTCTCGCTTCTGGAAGTGAAAATGTCTTCGTAGAGGACTTTTCCGTTATAGTAGCTTGTGTAGGTCAGGGCAAGAGGATCAACCGAATCGAAAATTCTTTTCTGAGTATAAAGTGTAGCTCCGTTAACCGAGCTTGAAAGAGCAGGGTTGGTCAGGATATTAAGAGGGCCGTTAGCATAATGCTGCCATGGACCGTAGATAAAGGTCCTCAGGTTCGTTGCTCCTAGTACAAGGTTCGATGTCGAGTCAAGGCTCGAAGTATTTCCAAGCTCGGTTTCGTACTCCCTGACAAGTTCTTCGAGAAGCGGTTCCCTTGAGGTGATCAGTGTCGAAAGCTTCATACTGCTATTGAAACTTTCTCCTGTTTCAAGATTAACAAGAGTATAATTCAGGACAGGAATTTCAAAAACATAATAAACAGTGTAATTCTTGTAAGCAGGTGAGATCTCTCTTTGCAGAGTTCCGGTTACTTTTCTTATTTCTATCTGTTCGGGTTTTATATCAGGCTCCACATTAATTGCGTATTCCCTGAAAGTGTGGCTGTTTCCCTGGTAGTTTGTAGAAAGCAGCGTGTTAAATGCGTTTGCTGTTATATCTTTTACCGGGCTTGCCTCAATTACGAACCAGTCAGAGGCTTTGAGTTCATCTCCGTAATAAAGTTCAATTGAAGCATATCCCGAGGCTGCGGAATCCGGAATTTTCACGTCTTCCTCAAGTGAAACTTTCTGAAAAAAACCGGTTGCCTGTCCGTAGTTTATATTCTTGATTTCATGGCCTGAAGAGTCATTGACAATCAGCAAAATGTCCCTGTTTTTCCAGAAAGCTTCGATCTTACCCCAGATATCGGAAGGCAGGTTTATGGAAACTTGAAGCGTTTCCTCTCTTTCGAGGTTCTGATTTTTTGGGATTATCATAAAATTGTCTTCAGAAGATCTACTAACGGCATTGCCTTCAGGCAGGATTACTGGATGTTCCCCTTGCCATTCAAGAGCTTCCATTCCTGCATAATTGAGGCAGCGAGCAAGATCTAACGAGGCAAGGTTGATGGCATTCTGACTGGGATTACTTTTCTTGGTCGTATAAATGGTTTCAGCGACTTTACTATCTATTTTCAAAAAGTGGACCGAAGTATAAGTTGCAGCAAGCAAAATGAAAATTCCTATCACGGCATAGGGTATATAGGCACAGTTATCTTCAATGAAAGACGAGAAATCATCAGAAAACTTCCGGACCATGAATTCTATCACCAAAACAGGAATGTAAAAGTAAATTAACTGGCAAACAAACTACCTTAAAAAAGTAATAAAGTTCTTACTCAATAAATACTTTACTTCTAAACGGAAAGCACATTATTATCAAGAATAAAAAATTGAATGTAGATAAAAATGAAAACGCGTGCAAAAGTAAATTAAAAATATCGAAAAGATAAGAAGTAAGTCCAGAGTGAAGAACCGGTAGTAAAAGAATCCACATAAGGTTGTACGCAGGAAACTAGAACTGCAAGAAAACATTATTATTTTTGTTATTGTTATTATTGTTATTATTGTTATTATTACTGTTATTATTATTATTATTGTTATTATTATTATTGTTATTATTACTGTTGTTATTATTGTTATTATTATTATTTTGTTCTTAGCTTGTTTTGTATTTCTAATGGTTTACTTTTTCTTTTACCTTTCCTCTTATTTTTGTTTCTACACTTCTACAACAGGCAACTTAATGTAGTATTTAACTCAAAACAAGTGTTTGGAGAACTTTTCTGGAACTAGAGCCGATATGTATATATTTTAAGGACATATCTTTGTCTGCTGGAATAAAAATTAAAGAGATTTAACCAGTAATTTGAAAGATTTAAACAAAAATTTCCAAAGATCCATGTAGAAAATGTCAATGTAGAAAAAGTATCTATGTGGAAAAACGTCAATGTAGAAAAAACGTCTATGTGGAAAATCTAAGAAAGATTTAAATAAGATACTTTAAAATGAATTGTGTAGAAAAATTTTAAAAGAGTTAAATGAAAAAATAAGAAAAGCTAGCTTAGAAAACAAGATTTTAAGTAAAAACGCTGATCTCAATGACAAACAAAGGAAGTATGCGAGAAAAAACCCTTAAAATAGAAAGGCTTGCAGGCTACATTCTGCCAGTAGCTATATTTTCCCTGGCTTTGTGGACCCTGGAGAGGCAGATACGGCATTTGCACTCTATGTATGTCCTCAAAAGCATTACCAGCATTCCGCTGAGCCATATAGAGCTTGCATTCTTCTTAACTGTTTTAAGTTATCTTGCTTTAACAGGTTACGATTACCTGGCAGTTCGTCATATTAATCATCCTCTGCCTTATAAGCAGACTGCCAGGACCTCTTTTATCAGCACATCCATAAGTTATAGTGTTGGTTTTAACGTCCTGACAGGAAGTTCCCTGAGATACAGGTTGTACTCAAGAAAAGGGTTGAATCTACATCAGATCTGGGAAATTATAATTTTCTGCATACTCACTTTCTGGGTCGGATTTTGCTTTGTCGGAGGCTTGCTCTTCACATTCTATCCCGTTAAACTGTCAGATTACGTGCCCGAGATACCTGTACCGTTAAACATTATTGGAATTCTGTTACTGCTTAGTGTTGCTGTTTATTTCTTTTTCTCATTCCGAAAATTTAACTTCAGGGTAAAAGGGTACCAGATCAGGGTTCCTGAACCGAAAATAGCGTTTTTGCAGCTTGGCTTATCATCAGTAGATTACCTGCTTTCTGGAAGCATTATCTATTTCCTTTTGCCTTCAAATCCTCATCTTACTCTGCTTCATGTCCTTGTGTTCTTTGCACTTTCGCAGATTTTAGGGCTGATAAGTACTGTTCCGGGCGGACTCGGGGTTTTTGAGGCCCTGATGTTGTTTATGCTCGAACCGTATTTCGGCACGGTGGATATAATCAGGCCGCTTCTCCTTTTCAGGACAATTTACTATTTCGTACCTTTTCTATTCGGGCTGCTGGCCCTTATATTCTATGAGTACCAGGAAAGAGACGAATTCCTGAGAAAAATTGAGAAAGCTACATATTCAAGCCTGTCCGAGCTAGTGCCTCAGGTCTTTTCGATTCTTGTTTTCCTTGGAGGAGTTTCCCTCCTCTTTACCGGAGCTCTTCCTTCAGATCCAAGGTATCTGCATGACCTCAATTACATTATTCCTCTTCCCTTAATCGAGGCTTCCAGGCTCTTTGGAAGCATTATGGGGGTATTACTCCTGCTCCTGGCAAACGGCCTATGGAAAAGAATTGACGGAGCCTATATTCTTTCTCTTGCCGTACTTTTGATGGGAGGAATTTTTGCCCTCCTTAAGGATTTTGATTACCATGAAGCTGCGGTCCTCTTTATCCTGTTTTTCTTTTTGCTTCCCTGCAGGAAATATTTTTACAGAAAGTCCTCACTTATGCATCAGTCTTTTAGCAGGAGTAATGTAACTGCAATAACCCTTGTATTCGTAAGCTTCGTATGGCTTGGATTCTTTTCATATCGGAACGTTGAATATTCAAACGAGCTCTGGTGGCAGTTCGGGATAAATTCCCAGGCTTCCAGCTTTTTAAGGGCTACAGTCGGAGCTTTCATGCTGCTTCTTGTTTTTGGGATAGCAAAAATGATGAGCCCCTTTTCCAAAGATATTCACATACCAGAGGTAGAGGAGATAGAGCTTGCAAAAAGAATTATTAACCAGAGTGAGGAGACAGTTGGAAATTTGGTGTTTACAGGAGACAAATATCTGCTTTTTGATGATAAAAAGCAAGCTTTCCTGATGTACGGAGTTTCCGGAAAGACCTGGGTTGCAATGGGAGATATCGTCGGAACCAGCAGTCAGGCAAAAGAGCTGATCTGGGACTTTTATGAAATGAGCAAACTGCACCAGGGAAGGGCTGCTTTCTATGAAGTGAGCGAAAAATATATTCCTGTTTATCTTGACCTTGGCCTGACCCTTATAAAAATAGGGGAAGAGGCAAAGGTTTCCCTTGAGGCTTTTACCCTGGAAGGAAGTGCAAGTAAGGATTTCCGCTACACCATAAGGAATGTGGAGAAAAAAGGATACTGGTTTGAAATTGTCTCTGGAGAAGCGGTGCTTAGTCTTATGCCTGAACTTAGAAGGATCTCGGATGCCTGGCTCGAGTTGAAAGCAGGAAAAGAAAAGCGGTTCTCAATTGGCTTTTTTGACGAGAAATACCTTAGTAATTTCCCGATTGCCCTTGTTAGGAACGGGTCCGAGATCGTTGCTTTTGCAAACATCTGGACAGGTGCGGATAATAAAGAAATCAGTGTTGACCTGATGCGCCATAGTCCTGATGCCCCTGATAGGACAATGGAATACCTTTTTGTCAAACTTATGCTCTGGGGAAAAGAAAAGGGATACAATCGCTTTTCTCTCGGAATGGCACCTCTTTCAGGGCTTGAAACGCGGCAATTCGCTCCTATGTGGAATAAAATCGGGTCTTTAATCTTTACCCATGGGGAACACTTTTATAATTATAAGGGACTACGGGATTTTAAGGAAAAGTTCAACCCTGTCTGGAGCCCGAAATATATCGTTCTTCCAAAAGGATTTAAACAGGGTCTGGTACTGAAGGATATAGCAGCCCTGGTCTCTGGAGGAGTAAAAGGGATTTTTTCGAAAGAAAATAGAAGGGCAACAAATCATATAGAATATAAGGTTCCGGAAAAGCCATCCAAAGAGCTTACATAAGTTTCTCCTTAGTTGGAGATCTCTTTTTAACTTTTTCCCCTGTGAGTGTTTCTCCTTACTTAGTGTTTCTCCTTACTTAGTGTTTCTCCTTACTTAGTGTTTCTCCTCAGTTAGTGTTTCTCCTTATATCGTGCCAGTTGAGTATTTCCTCTTTAATTATTCTCTCTAAAGCTTTCTTCTTTTTTAACTCCTATACCGCTTGAACACTCTTAGATCATTTTCTCAAATTTGTCCAGCATTAAAAACATAAATTCCTTTGTGGCAGCCAGATATTTTCTCTGCCCGAGCATTTCCTCTTTTTTCTGGACAAACGGCCCATTTACCATCCCATCCCCAAACCGCTTTATCAAATTCAGAATTCTTTCTTCATTCACCTCAGGGTGAAATTGAAGCGCTACAACCTTCTCGTTGTAGATAAACCCCTGGTTCTTACACCCCTCACTTTCAAAAAGCTTAACAGCTTCCGCAGGAAGGTCAAAAGTTCTGGAGTGCCAGTGAAAAACTGTAATCTCATCCGGCAGCCCTTCAAGAAATTCCTGCTTATTCTCACTTCGGAACGCCTTTACAGGAAACCAGCCCATTTCCAGATACGGGTTTTCATATACGCGGACCCCAAGGATATCAGCAAGCAATTGTGCACCAAGGCAGATTCCCAGTACCGGTTTTCCTGCTTCAATCGCCTGTTTGATAAATATTTTTTCATTTTTCAGCCAGGGATTTTCTTTGTAGTCGTAGATTCCCATGGGCCCACCCATGATTATAAGAAGATCAAAGGAATGAAGTTCCGGAGGGTTCGTTGTTTCGTAAAAACGGGTTGATTCAAGCCTGTGGCTTTTAGTTTTTGCGTATTCTTCAATGGTACCGAGAGTGTTTATTGAAGAGTGCTGGAGAACATGGATTTTCATAAGAGATCAGTTATGGTTTCTTAGAGGATGTCTTAAAATTAAACTTAATCACATAATTGGGGAAGGGTTTGTGCAATTGAACGGAAAACTGTAGCATTTAATTAAGATATTCTTCGGCAGTCATGATAGTTGCAAACATGCCATCCAATGCTGCCATGAATGATGCATGAACAGTTTGTGCAGGTAAAATTTCTTCTCCGAATTTAAGATTGCGGGTAGCACAGGCATCAGCTATCAAGGTACATTTAAATCCGAGTTCTTTTGCAGCCCTGACAGTTGTATCTATACACATATGGCTCATTGCTCCGCAGATTATAAGGTCAGTTACTTCCGATTCTTTAAGAACTAATAGGAGTTCGGTCTGTAAAAAACTGTTAGGGAAATGTTTCTCAATGACAGTTTCGTCTGAAAGAGGACTCACGCTCGAATGAATATCCGTTCCTCGAGTTCCGGGTACAAAGAATGTGGCGTCTGATTTTGTAGACATATGCTTGATAAAGAAAACGGGTTTACTGGCAGTTCGGAATGCTTTGAGGAGTTTTGCTGCTTTTTTTGCTGCTTCTTCCATGCTGACAAGTTCCATTTTGCCGCCAGGAAAATAGTCGTTTTGGATATCAATAAGAAGAAGGGCTTCTTTCATAGAGCTAGTGAGTTTACAATATTAATATTCCTTACGGTTTTTTCAGGCTAGGGGCGTGTCTTAAAGTTCAAGTCAATTCTACAATTGGTAACTGGAAACGCTTAATTTAAAATTGGAAACGCTTAGTTTAAAACAAGACAATAAATTTTTCTGAAAACCGAGTACATATGACCTTATGTTGTTTAAATTTTTGTTTTGACCGAAGAATGGCAGCTCCAGCCAAAAGTGCACATGACAGAATTATAGCTTAACTTTCTGCAGTTTGTGGAAAGTTTCATTCTCCTTAAGTAATAAACCCGTAGAGTACTTGACTGAAATAAACTTATTTATATTTCATAGTGCAGTTATAAAGCTGATCAGGAATGAAATTTGACACTATAATACGCAGTTTTTTGATAGCCATTTTAGTTTCATTTATAGCGTTAATTATAGAAGGAGCTTATTATGGACTACATTTTGGGAATACTTATGCTCTCACTGCTGGTTTTGTCAATAACTATTCAGATTTAACCAGCCCCGTAAACATAATATTCCTTGCTATAATATTCGTCTTAACATTTATTATAGCCTTAAGTAAGATATCTAAAAAAGAAAGGACGTAAAAATAATACAAAGTGAGGGTTTAAAAAGATTGTAAAAAACAGGAAAATTCAACTATGGATGTAGCGGATTAAATCTGATAAAAAGGCTCATCAGTTTTGCAGTACCAAATCTAAACTATATTTTCCCAGTTTCCGAAAAGCTATCAAGAAGTTTGGAAACATAAAATTGTTGCATTTTTAATTTCGTTTTTGCAGGGTATCTGAAGATATCATTTTTATTCAACCTAAAGTAGCAGGTTACAACCTCGTATTTGCACTGGACTGGAATGATAAATTTAAGATCTCAATATCGGTTATTATAATAATTATATAAAAATACGGATAAAACTCCCTGCGCCAGGATTAAAGAACCGAAAAGACAAAGCATCCAGAATTCTGCACCCATGAAACCCAGTATAAGTACGATAACAGTATTTAGATATAGCATATACTCATTTGTTTTGGACCCGGCTTTTTCCCTGATGAGAGTATTTCTTTCGTCTTTTATTTCAATTTCAAGTTGTTTATCCACCTTTATGGAGTTTTTAGTTGCGAAAAGCTTTAAAATATTGTCAACCGAATGTCCGAATATCAGTAACGCTATTGCAAGTGGAATAATAATCCGAATATCCCTGCCATATAATTTTATAGCAAATAAACATCCTGTAATAATTCCTGCACTTATCCCAACTAATATATAATTTTTAACTTGACTATTAATTTTTATCATTTTTTTCCTCCTCATAAATGAAGATTTCTTCGATTGTAGTGTTGAAATATCTGGCAAGTTTAAAGGCTAAAATGATAGACGGATTATATCGTCCGTTTTCCAGGGAACCTATTGTTTGCCTGGAAACTTCCAGTGCTTCAGCAAGTTCTTCCTGCTTGATTCCTTTTTGTTTTCGTAATATTTCCAGCCTATTTTTCAAACTGGGATCTCCCTTTATGGAAAGTAAGCTTTCCATTTATGGAAAGTAAGCTTTCCATGTACTTAATGGTATCGCTCTCAAACATGTAATGCGCGTTTTCCACAATCCCGTAAAAATAGAAAAATGTCAAATTTCAACGGTCGTCTAACCAACAGCAAATTTTGATTATTCATAAAAAATTAATTTAAAATTTAAGAACTTTATACTCTGCCTTCAAAGTTACTCAATAAAACTAATTTGCAAAGTACAACTTACAAAAACCAACTTGAAAAACACAACTTGCAAAATTAATTTAAAAATAACTTACAGAGCCTAAAAGAGAGTTTTTTTCAAACTGAATGTGGTGTGCTGGACAAAAAAATTTGGATTTTGAATCCTCAGATTCTTCAAATTAACCGAACCTTCCTGAATTAACCGAACTTTCCAATAAGCGCACTTATGCTTTCACTCGTAACCATACCTATAACCCGGTTTTCAGAATCGATTACAGGGAGGGCAGAAATCGAGTAATCTTCCATTATTGAGGACGCAGTCTCTATTTTATCACCTGAGAATACGTATTTCACGTCGCGGGTAATTATTTCATCCAGTTCAGTGATTTTACAGGCAACCGCTTTTGTAATGTCCCAGGAAGTGACTATGCCTTCAAGCTTTCCGTCTTCGGATACTACAGGAAGATGGTTTACTTTCTTCTTTACCATAAGGGTTGAAGCGTTTTCTATCGTTTCGTGTCTGGAAACCGAATAGAAGTTCTGGTACATAATGTCGCTTACAAGAATCTGTGAAAGAAAGCCCCTTATAAGGTAGTTGAGCTGTCCTTCTTCGAGCAAAAAAGCATCATGCCCGTACTGGGACCTGATTTCCTCGTACTTTGCATCAACTCCGTTTGCAGTGAGCGCAGATACGATTTCCTGGGATTGATATGGAGGATAGAGCCAGTCTGAAGTTATGGAAATCACAAGATATTTTGCAGTAACCCCGGAAAAACCCTCTATAAGAGACCCGTTCTCCGAAAGGTCAAAGAAATCCACGGCTTTTGTAATATAAAGATAAGAATTGGCATCAAAACGTTTTGTAAAAGTATCTCCCTGGTGATTCAGATAACTTTCAACCTGAAAATTCGAAAAATTGTCAGGGAAAATTTCTGAATAGGTTTCTGAAGAGACTTCTGAATAGGTTTCGGATAAAGCTTCTGATGAGATTCTTGAAGAAGTTTCTGAAGGGGCTTCCAGATGTATCTTTGATAGATCAGGGTCTGCTTTCTCCTGCTGAGCCCTTCCGAACTTCTTTTGCATAGAAGCATCGCTTAAGTACGTAATATGTCCTATCATGCGGGCAAGCGCCAGTCCCTGTGCAGGGATTTTCTTTCCGTAATAATTCCCTCCATTCCATTTTGGGTCATCGGTTATCGCTTTTCTTCCGATTGCTCCGAATGCGATTTGCTGAGGGGTCGTGGATGCAGTTGTTGCGATCGCAATTGCTTTTTTCACCATTTCAGGGTAACTAACCGTCCACTGAAGTACCTGCATTCCGCCCATTGAGCCGCCTGCAACTGCAAAAAGTTGTTTTACACCCAGATGCTCGACAAGCTTTTTCTGGGCATTTACCATATCTGCGATAGTAAGTATAGGAAAAGAAATACCGTAGGGCTTTCCTGTTTCGGGGCTGATGGAAGAAGGGCCTGTAGAACCTTTACATCCCCCTATTATATTTGAACAGATGATGCAATATTTCTCCGTATCAAATGCTTTGTTAGGGCCGATTACGATGTTCCACCAACCTGGTTTTTTGTCACCTGCATGAAATCCGGCAGCATGGGCATCACCTGTAAGGGCATGGCAGATCAGGATAACATTACTCTTATCCTGGTTCATCTTCCCATACATCTCATACTCTATCCTGACATGAGATAGCGTCTTTCCACTCTCGAGCTTGAAAATTCCAGGAATTTCATAGTTCATTGAACTGACTATCCCAAGATTCTGGCCTTTTTTTCCCGAAAAAAGGTTTTTAAAATGAGGAACCTGGGTCGGGATCTCCATACTCATACCTCGGAAAGTGCCTGCTCAATATCGAAAATCAGGTCCTTTGCATCTTCAATTCCTATGGAAAGCCTGATAAAATCCTCAGTTACTCCACAGGCTGCCTGCTCTTCCTTTGATAGCTGCTCATGGGTAGTTGAAGCCGGATGGATTACAAGGCTTTTTGCATCCCCGATATTTGCAAGGTGGGAAAAGATCTCAAGCCCCTCGATAAACGTTTTGCATTCCTTCACTCCGCCTTTGATTCCAAAACCTATTAGTGCACCGTTTCCTGATTTAAGATATTTCTTTGCAAGTTCATGACTGCCGTGGGATTCAAGCCCTGGATACGAAACCCAGGAAACTTTCGGATGTTTTTCCAGAAATTTTGCAATTTCAAGGGCGTTGTCACAATGTTTCTTCATTCTGAGTGGCAGAGTTTCAAGCCCAAGGGTAAACAGAAACGAGTTAAAAGGAGAAATGCAGGCTCCTGTATCTCTTATGAACTGTACTCTTGCTTTTGCAATAAAAGCAGCCTTTCCAAAGGCTTCCTTATACTTCAGACCATGGTATCCGGGATCAGGCTCGCAGATTTCAGGAAATTTTTCAGAGTTCCAGTCAAAGTTTCCTGAGTCAACAATTATCCCTCCGATGGAAGTACCATGACCGCCAATGAATTTGGTTGCCGAATATACAACAATATCAACTCCGTGTTCAATTGGCCTTAAGATCAAAGGAGAAACCGTATTGTCCACAACAAGGGGAATTCCTGCAGCATGGGCAATCCCTGCGAGTTTTTCAAAATCAGGAACGTCAAGTCCGGGATTTCCTATCGATTCCACATAAAGTGCTTTTGTTTTTTCGGAGATTGTATTTTTGAATTCTTCAGGCTTACCTACGTCTACGAATTTTACAGTCCTTCCCAGTTTGGGAAAAGTATAGTTAAAAAGCTCATAGGTTCCTCCGTAAAGCTTATCCCCTGAAATTATCTCGTCTCCTGGTTTTGTAAAAGTGAGCAGAGCGGTTGTAATTGCAGCCATTCCTGAAGCTACTGCAAGGGCGCCTATGCCTCCTTCAAGGGCAGCCATCCTTTTTTCAAAAACATCTGTTGTGGGGTTCATAAGACGAGTATAAATATTGCCTTCTTTCCTGAGCCCGAAGAGGTTGGCAGCTTCCTCAGCATCTTTAAATACATACGCTGCAGTTTGATAAATCGGAACTGATCTTGCCCCTGTAGTCGGATCAGGCTTTGCACCTGCATGCACTGCAAGGGTAGAAACTCCAAGGCTTTCTGACTTCTTTTTTTCCCGACTTTTTGTTTTCTGACTTTCCCGGTTTTCCTTGTCTTCTTTTTCGTTCAGATTTCTGTTTTCATCCGTCATTTTATCTCATCTCCAGCCCAAATTTCTTTGCTACCCCTACATACTATTTCTCAGCATCTTTTAAGTTCGTCTTTATTCGGCTTTAACCAACTTTATTTAGCTTTAACCAACTTTATTTGGCTTTAACAAACTTTTATTTGGCTTTAACAAACTTTTATTTGGCTTTAACCAACTTTTATTTGGTTTTAACAAACTTTATTCGACTTTAACCAACTTTTTAATTTAGTTCAAGCTTTTGGAAAAGTCAGGAGTGAGAATCGAACTCACATAATTCCGGGTTGCAGCCGGAAGCATCACCACTCTGCCATCCTGACGATTTTTCTCTTTTTGCATGTGTTCACAATCTACTTGCACTTGTTCACAATTGTGACAATTTCTTCACAATTGTGAACATAATATAAATAACTACCTGTTAAGCGATAAATGTTAATACCGACAATTACCTATAATAATAAATCAAAGTATAAATAATTATCTCTAATAATATATCCCGCACAGATTTGCAAGTCTCGGAAAATTTTTTGTGGAAGGTTATTTTCGTGAAAAATTAAGAAAAAGAGTCTGAAGCCCCTGTTTTTCCCTTTGCCATTTACATTTCAGGACCTGCTAATCTCAAGCATCCTGTCCAGGGCTTTTCTGGCTTTGACCCTTATATTATCCGGAACATGAATTTCATATTCCATATTCTGCAAGCTGTTCAGAATAGCCTCAAGAGTTATTTTCTTCATATTGTAGCAAAAAGTCTTCTCTGAGGCAGGATAGAACTTCTTATCCGGGTACTTCTTTTTCAGGCTTCTAACAATCTCCATTTCGGTCCCGATTATGAATTCCGTGGAACCTGAACCTTCCACTTCTTTTACTATTCCTGAGGTACTGAGAATCCGGTCTGCAAACTTCAGGACTTCAGGCCTGCATTCCGGATGTGCAAGAAATTCAGCATCAGGATGAAGCTTTTTTAATTCCTGCATATTTTCATCACGAATGTTATCATGAACATGGCAGAACCCGTTCCAGAGATGTATCTTTTTATCAGTATGAAGAGATACAAAAGTTCCCAGGTTTTTGTCCGGAATAAATATAATTTCCCTATCTTCAATTGAATTTACCACATTCATCGCGTTTGCTGACGTACAGCAGATATCGGATTCGGCCTTTACGGCTGCCGAACTGTTTACATAGCATACGACTGAGGCTTCAGGATGCTCTTCTTTTGCAGCACGCAGAGAGTCCGCAGTGATCATATCAGCCATAGGGCAGCCTGCATCAGGTACGGGTAAAAGGACTGTCTTTTGAGGAGAAATTATTGCTGCCGATTCTGCCATGAAGTGAACGCCTGCAAAAACTATAACATCGGCTTTTGAATTAACTGCAGCTTTGCAAAGGGAGAGCGAATCTCCGACAAAGTCCGCAACTTCCTGAACTTCGCTACGAGTGTAAAAGTGGGAAAGGATAACTGCGTTCCTTTCGACTTTAAGTTTTTTTATCTCTTCTATAATTGACTCGTTTTCCATAACAATCTCTTTTGACAGGTAATTGAGTAGTCTCTTTTTGACAGGTAATTCAATAATCTCTTTTTGACAGGTAGTTCAATAATCTCTTTTTGACAGGTAATTCAATAATTTCTTTTTCATAAATTCTTTAATAGACTATTTTTAAACCCGTTTAGTCCGAACAGAATTGAATTACTCCTACTCTGTCCACGGCTCAAGCCCTTTTTTCTTTAGATAATCATTAATTGCCTCATGTATTGCCTCTTCTGCAAGCATTGAACAGTGCATTTTTATCGGAGGAAGTCCGTCAAGAGCTTCTGCAACAGCTTTATTTGAAAGTTTCCAGGCCTCTTCCAGTGTTTTTCCCTTAATCATTTCAGTTGCCATACTGCTCGATGCGATTGCAGCTCCGCATCCAAAGGTCTGGAACTTCACATCCACAATCCTATCATCCTCAACCTTGAGGTAGATTTTCATTATATCTCCGCACTTCGCGTTTCCAACCTCTCCTATGCTATCACTGTTCTCAATACTTCCCATGTTTCTCGGGTTTGAAAAATGATCCATTACTTTAAGGCTGTAGTCCATGAACGGTCCTCCAATACTATTTTTCAATTATGTTCTATCAGTTTTCGGTTACTCAAAAACATTCAATAGTAATAAAACTTTTAAAACGACTTCAGTTAATCCAATATCGTAAACAGTTGCCCCTCAAATAGTCCTGTAATCTTTAGGGGTAAGTGGGGACATATTTCTCAATTTCTGTACGATCTCAGGCACAGCCTCAAGTACTCTGTCCACATCTTGTTCTGAATTCATCCTTCCGAGGCTAAGCCTTAGTGACCCGTGAACGATTTCGTGTGGGACTCCGCAAGCCGTAAGCACATGTGAAGGTTCAAGAGAAGAAGAGTTACATGCACTCCCAGTAGATGCAAAAACTCCTTTTGCGTTCAATAGCAGCAGAAGCGATTCGCCTTCTATGTATTCAAAAGTGATATTCACATTATTTGCAAGCCTCTGTGTGGGATGCCCATTGAGGTGAGTTTTTGGGATTTTCAGAAGGCCTTTAATAAGGCGCTCTCTCAGTTCAAGCAGGGTTTTATTTGATTCTTCAATTTCGGCTGTTGCGAGCTCTATAGCTTTTCCAAGGCCCACAATGGCAGGGACGTTCTCGGTTCCGGCCCTGCGCTTTCTTTCCTGAGCTCCGCCGTGCAGAAGAATATCTATTTTTGTCCCTTTTCGAATGTAGAGAGCTCCGCAGCCTTTTGGACCTTCGAACTTATGACCTGAAAGTGACAGAAGGTCAATATCCATTTTATTGACATCAATAGGGACATGGCCTATTGCCTGCACTGCATCCGTATGGAAATAGATCCGGTTCTCTTTAGCGATTTTTCCTATTTCCTCTACAGGCTGGATTGTCCCTATTTCATTGTTTGCAAGCATTATGGAAATAAGGATGGTATCGGCTCGAACTGCCTTCTTCACTTCATCAGGGGATACCATTCCGTATTTGTCTACAGGAAGGTATGTTACCTCAAAGCCCTGCCCTTCAAGCCAGGCACAGGTATGCAGGACTGCATGGTGTTCGATAGAAGAGGTGATTATGTGTTTTCCTTTATTCCGGTTTGCAAAAGCTATCCCCTTAATTGCCCAGTTATCGGATTCAGTACCTCCTGATGTGAAATAGATCTCGTTTTCTTCAGCTCCGAGAGCATCCGCAACCTTTTTTCTCGCTTTGTCTATTGCATGTTTTGAGATTTTTCCGATCTCATAAATCGAAGAAGGGTTTCCGAAATTTTCAGTCATGTACGGAAGCATCTCTTCGACAACTTCTTTTCTTACAGGAGTTGTAGCCGAGTTGTCCATGTAAACGGTCTTTTTTTCAGTGGTCACACTCACACCTTCACAATCGTGAATAAACAATAACAATTGTGAATATATAAGTTTTATCGTAAGACACCAGGAAAAAAATCACAGATATACAGAAAGAGTCCAGAAATCTTTCCAGGAGCTTTTTTGAATCTTTTCAGAAACACTTTGAATCTTTTCAGAAACACTTTGAATCTTTTCAGAAACACTTTGAATCTTTTCGGAAACTTTTTTAATTGCTAAAAATCGAGCCATTTTTCTCAAAGTTTCATTTCCAAGAAAGCTGTCCAGGGATCTCATTATTGTTTTTTCCAATGATAATAATTTATATGTATACCAGACATATTTGCTTTCAATTGTAAAATTTCAAAAATTGTAATATCTCAAAAAGTGATGGTAATTATGGAAACTCCGTGTCAGAAGATTGTGTGGGATCTGGTCCCCGCAATAAGGGCCAGTCTTGCAATCGAACTCGTAAAAAAAGGACAGTCACAGGCAGCATCTGCAAAGTTGCTGGAGATTGCTCCATCGGCAGTTTCCCAGTATATTTCGGGAAAAAGAGGATACAGAATCGAGTTTCAGGGCGAAACTAAAGAACTGATCGAAAAGCTTGCTCAGGACCTGATTGAGAACAGAGTTGATGACTTTGTAGCAAGAATCTGTGAGATCTGTGTAAGTGCCAGAGGAATTGAAAATAAGTGCAACAACGGTTGTAGTCAGGAAGAACATGCAGAGGATGAAACAGAAGATAAAACTTGAAGGTAAAGTTGATAATAAAGAAGAATCTGAAGCATAAAGCCGGACTTTGTCAGTTCGTTTACTGCTTTTAGAGCTTTTTTATTGTTTTTCGGTTCTTTTACTGTTTTTCAGTCTTTCTATTGCTTTTCAGTCCTTTTATTGCTTCTCAGTCCTTTTACTGTTTTTCAGTCTTTCTATTGCTTTTCAGTCCTTTTATTGCTTCTTAGTCCTTTTATTGCTTCTTAGTCCTTTTACTGTTTTTCCATTAATGCTTTTCCGCTTCTTCACTTTTTTACATCCTGTTGTCGGATTTTTTTCATTCTTATGTACGTTTTCAGTAAAGAAATTTCTCGATAACTATATTAAACATAAGATTAATTCACAATTGTGAATTTCCTGTGAATTATCTGTATGTTTCCGCATCTCGCTGTATATTACAGTCGCGTTTGCCGTTTAAAATACCAGCCGGCTAAATGAAAAGTCATCCGATCAACTATAATCAGGCCTGAAAAGGTTTGAGTGCAAAACACGCACAATTGACAGCTTGTAATATAGCTCTGAGTTAATATAATCTAATTAATATAATCTGGTTAATATAATCTAATTAATATAATCCAATTAAATTAAAGTATGTGGAACCTGAAAAAAGCAAGTTGCAGGAGACGGTAAAAGTATGGGACAAATATATTCCGATATAACCTGGACAATTGGTAATACACCTCTTGTCAGGTTAAACCATATAACAGAAGGTCTGCATGCTGATGTGTTAGCTAAAGTGGAGTCCTTTAACCCTATGGGGAGTGTGAAGGACAGAATAGGGCTGGCAATGGTTGAAAAAGCCGAACTTGAAGGGAAAATCAAAAAAGGTACTACTGTTATTGAAGCCACTAGCGGCAACACAGGTATTGCACTTGCAGGCGTTTGTGCTGCCCGTGGCTACAAGCTCATACTGGTTATGCCTGAAACAATGACGGTAGAAAGAAGAAAACTTTTAAAAGCGCTTGGAGCGGAACTTGTCCTGACCTCTGGAACGGAAGGAATGAAAGGAGCAGTCAATAAAGCCGAGCAGATGGCTGCTGACGACCCTGAACTTTATTTCATAACCCAGCAATTCCAGAATCCTGCAAACCCTGAAATTCACAGACGGACAACGGCCGAAGAAATCTGGAGAGACACGGACGGCAAAGCAGATGTCATTGTAGCAGGCGTGGGGACAGGCGGAACCATCACAGGCATTGCCAGTGTCATCAAAAAACGAAAACCTGCGTTTAAGGCGATCGCAGTCGAACCTGCCGAATCTCCTGTGCTCAGTGGTGGAAGCTCGGGCCCACACAGGATTCAAGGTATCGGTGCAGGTTTCGTTCCTGATGTACTCCGGCTTGACCTTGTAGATGAAGTGATCAAAGTAACCGGAGACAACGCTGCTGCCACATCCAGGCGCCTGGCAAAGGAAGAAGGCATCCTTGCAGGCATATCTTCAGGTGCTGCTACCTATGCTGCTCTGCAGGTTGCAGCCAGGGAAGAGATGAGCGGAAGGACAATTGTTGTAATTTTGCCGGACACGGGAGAACGTTATCTGAGCACTGACCTCTTTGACTGATTTGTCAGCAACTGTGTGGCTGTTTACCAGTAATTGTGACTGATTTATCAAAAATAGCTGACCATTATATTTTACAATTAATACCGGAAGATTTCGAATGGGAATCAGGGAAGATATCAGGACAGTTTTTAAAAAAGATCCTGCAGCAAGGTCTACGCTTGAGGTAATTTGCTGCTATCCGGGCCTGCATGCTATCTGGGTACATCGGATATCTCATTCGCTCTGGGAGAGACACTTTTATTTTCTGGCCCGTCTCCTCTCTCACGTTTCCAGGATGTTGACAGGTATTGAAATCCATCCGGGGGCAAAGCTCGGAAGGAGAGTTTTCATAGACCACGGGTCCGGAGTTGTGATCGGAGAAACTGCCGAGGTAGGCGATGACGTTCTGATATACATGGGAGTTGTCCTGGGGGGGACAGCTCTGGAAAGGGTAAAGCGTCATCCTACTATTGAAAGTGATGTTGTTATCGGTTCAGGAGCAGCCGTACTTGGACCGATTACTGTCGGAAGAGGAGCTAAAATCGGTGCCGGCTCGGTTGTCATCCGGCCGGTTCCAGCCGGAGCTACGGTTGTTGGAGTCCCTGCAAGGGTTGCAGAGCCACATACCCCGGATTCTGTAGGGCAACTTGACCACGATAAGCTTCCTGATCCCGGACTTATTGTGATAAGCCAGATACTTGACCGGCTGAGCAGGCTAGAAGATCAGTTTAAGGCACATGAAGAGGCAGTTTCCGGACATGAGGAAATTCCACAAGGAACAGCTCTTAAGGATGAGAAAATTTATTCCCTGCTAAAAGACGTGATCGACCCAAGTGTAGGGATGGATATTGTCGAACTGGGTCTGGTCAAGGAAATAATAGTCGACGGCCCAAATGTAGAAGTAAATCTTGTATTAACAACAACCGCCTGCCCTATGATCGAGTACTTTAAGGAACAGATCCGGCGAAAAGTCCTGAGTGCGGAAGGGGTAGAAAAGGTTAATGTCAATATCCTTGATGAGCCCTGGAGCTGGGACCGAAACAAAAAAAAGGTTGGTCATTAAAAGCAAATATCATTAATCTGAAGGGGACACTCCAGTAGTTCTTGTTACTCCTTTACTTTTTCTTCTTTGAAAGTTCCGGTTGTAGAGGATTTTTCAGCTGACGTAACAAGTGGCTCAGCCCCACTTAGAGTCTGGTTTACAAGCAAAACCACTGGCAATCCTACCAAGTACTTCTGAGTATTTGAGTATCCAGATAAAAATTAGAATTCGAAAAACAATACAACAGCGCGGCATACGTTCAATGAGCTCGGTATATACAGTGCCTTAACTGTAGAAAATGATGATGGAAATTACACAGTTACAAAGAAAGATTACATCAAAGTGAAGGGCTAAACTTAATAACTTTCCCAAAATACAAAGGTTAATACTTTTGAGTTACAGAATAAAATAATATCTCCTAGAAAAATGATTTTGTTTTCAGAAATTTCAGGTTATGTAAAAACCTGAGATCTCGAATCTCCATCTGTGGATAAACTGACATTAATCTTTCTGAGGAGTCGCTCTTGCTTATTGGGCATAGTTTGTTCCACTACTTGTATATAGGAGTTTGTTTAATTCTCCTTCCCAAGTCATAATATTAAGAATTAATTTATCACGCAATGTATCACGCTCACCGTTTACTTCTGGTGAACAGTGAGTTATTTCAGAACTTATGTTATCAAGTAAGTTACAAGATACTTCTGTTAGACGTTTATTCTTTACAAATGCTTCTTTTCCGATTAGATGTATTATTGAAGTCGTATTATATACTAACTTTTTGAGGTCGTTTTTTATTAAATTTTGAGTTATTGATTCAAGTGTGCTTAACAGATTATCCAATAAATAATCCGCGTTTCCTTTTATATCTGTATTTTCGAATAGTGATGTTCCAATTATTTTAAGCATATATATCAAGTTTGATGTCTCAAATTCCCATTTTTTTTCAGCGGTTTTTTCACAGATACTACCAAGAGAGTCAAATGCTTCTAGGCAAACACCGGAGCATAAAATTTGATAAATTCCTTGCTTATTTTCCATTGATATTTTTTCTAATGTCATTCTTGCTATCAAATGAATCATATTTTCAGTTACATTTTTAAGATTTGAGTCTGTTGATTTTATCCCGATTTCGGTTAACTTTTTGAATATATAAACTGTGGATGTATCTATATTCTCATTTATTGTTTGTTCTCCAATAGTGAAAAGAGCTGAAATAAGGGTATCTATAGGTTCATAAATTTCTCTATCAATCAAACATTCAAATATTGCAAAAAAAGTATCTACTGTATCATTTACCGCCTTTTCCATTTCCTGTTTTGTAGCAATAATGCCTATAATCCTTATGTTATCAATAATTCTTTTTGCTATAGCTTCCTTACCAGTATTGTATCTTTCATCGCTAAGAATTTGAATTGCTTTAGCTTCAATTATTTTCAATCCATATCTGGTTGTTTCATAATCATAAGACTTCATCGCACCTTGTAAAACATCCACAATAGGTTGGATCGTATCATCAATAGGTTTAATTTGACCACTTTGATCTATATTTCTTGAGCTTTCGAGTTCTATGGCAAATTCGATAGATTGTTTACTTATGTTCTCTGATAGCAGTTTAATTAAAGTAGTAGGCTTAAACATATTAAGCGTGAAATTAATATAAGGTAGCAAGACAATAATTGATAAAATAAATAGTGCACATACTATCCAAATGTAATGTTCAATAGATGGAGTAACTATGTTCTCATTCTTTTCACTCGTGATAACTTTTAGCAGTAATGCACTACACGCAATGCAAAAGGTGTATGCACAAAGTAGCATGAAAAAGGGCTTATTTTTCTTGTAATCATTGAATATATCAATAACACGTGGAGAATAAGTTGAAGTCGTTTGTTGAACAGCAATGAGGCTTAATGTAAAGACTATAGCAATTATTGCCGCTTCGCCTTGTATTATTGTACTTATTAAGGACCTTGCACTCTCCACATCTGTTTGGGAAAAACACACATCATGAAATATTGTGTCTACCATTTTATAAGAGAATGCTTTATTATAAAAACTATTATCAAAAGTAAAAGATAGCGAACCCATTTTATATTATTTTCTAAATTCTGTTAAATAAAATTTGTGTATTTTATCGAAAACGTATGTTATTCAAGAACACTTGAGTTTATTGACCCACAAAGTATGGAGATAGATATCCAATTACTTTATAGGTTTTTGGAAAAACGAAGAAAGCCTGAAAATTTTTTCTAGTTCTATGAATTTTTTCTTGCAAAGGATAAGAGGAGAACATATTAGCAAATTGTCTGATCTTCCAAAAAGGTTGGCTAACAAAATTAAAGGTTATTTATTACTTAAAAACAGAGAAGACATTATTGAGCAGTTAATTTAAAGTAGGTTATCTTTAGTAATCAGTCAACGATATATTTATTCCTGTTTTACTCACTTAATGCCTGAAACATATAAACAATTTTAACCTAACTTCCTTTTACCAGCCAACTGCACAGTTCCAGAATCTGGGCCGCTCGATATTTAAACATTAAAAACAAAAAAAGCGCCCTGGAATCCATCTCATAAAGCGCTCACTGTGTATCCTGTGCAGGATATATATTCATGCCTGTCCTTTGTTCTAAAGAATTCATTTCTCCTATACAATGGTGATCTTTTGTCTACAAAAATTAACCGTGAAAGTTTTATCCGGTCTATAGCAGACCTTTTAAGAAAAGCGGAAATCGAGCTTCCTGATGATGTAGTGAATGCGCTCAGGAAAGCTGAGGCTGCAGAAAAAAATCAGGTTGCAAAATCCCAGCTTCAGGCAATCCTGAAGAACCTTGAAATTGCAAAAAAGTACAGGGTTCCTATGTGCCAGGATACTGGCATCATGATCTTTTTTGCGGAAATCGGGAGCGAATTTCAGTCGAGTTTTGACCTTGAGGCTGCAATCAGGGAAGCAGTAGTCCTTGCAACAGCTGAAATTCCTCTTCGGCCGAATGCAGTTGATCCTCTGACCCGAAAGAACAGCGGAAATAATTTAGGGGTTGGAATTCCGGATATTCACTGGAAAATTGTTCCCGGAAACCGGTTGAAGATCACGGCTGCTCCTAAGGGCGCAGGTTCGGAAAATATGAGTGTATTGCGTATGTTTAACCCTACTGAAACCGGAAGCATCAAAAACTTCGTGCTCGAAACCGTAGTGAATGCCGGAGGAATGCCCTGTCCTCCTCTGACCATAGGAGTCGGTATAGGGGGTTCGTTTGATGCGGCAGCCAGGCTTGCAAAAGAAGCCCTGCTTGAGCCTCTTGACGTCCCGATGGAAGGACTTGAAAGAGAGATCTTTGAGGCTGTAAACGCCCTTGGGATAGGCTGTATGGGGCTTGGCGGCAGCACAACTGCCCTTGCAGTACGCGTGAAAACTGCTCACTGCCACACTGCGTCCCTTCCGGTTGCAGTAAATATCCAGTGCTGGGCGAATCGACATGCTTCGGTTGTGTTTGGAGGGGATGAATAATGGAATATCACCTGAAAACCCCGTTGAAAAAAGAAGATATCGAGAAACTCAATGCAGGAGATATTGTTTATCTCTCAGGAGAAATCCTGACAGCCAGGGACGAGGCTCATGCCAGAATTCTTGAGATGGGAGAAAAGAAAGAAGAACTTCCTTTTTCCCTGGAAGGTGCTGTAATCTACCATTGCGGCCCCCTGATGCAGAAAACTGAAAACGGCAGCTGGAAAGTAGTGTCCGCCGGCCCTACAACCAGCGGCAGGATGTCAAAAATGACACCTCCTCTCCTGAAAGCGCATCAAATCCGGGCAATCATAGGAAAAGGCGGGATGAAAGACGTTGTCGATGCCTTGAAGAACAGATCCGTCTACCTTGCTTATACAGGCGGGTGTGCAGCTCTTGCTGCAGAGTTAATCAAGGAAGTAAAAGCTGTCCACTGGCTTGATCTTGGAATGCCTGAAGCTGTCTGGGTGCTCAGAGTGGAAGAATTCGGGCCGCTTATTGTAGGGATTGACACAAAAGGAAAGGACATTTTTGCCGAGGTAAGGGAAAAAGCTCAAAAACAGCTTGAAAAGCAGAGATAAATTCAAAAGTAGCTTGAAAGACAGGAATAAACTCAAAAGTAGCTTGAAAAGCAATATCAAGCCAATATTTTCGTTAGACGGTAGCAGGGATTAAAGGCAACAGGGATTCATATCCCGAGTCTTAGTCCTCAATATTTCGATAGTCTGTCAGATTTGCAGTTTCAGGAAAATAGATTTTATGAGACAGCTAGATTTACAAGGATTACAGATATTCAGAAAGTAGGAAAAAGTGCGACACTACTGACAAATATTTACAATATCGATTTTTAAAGTTTATGGAATTTTAAATTATTTTTTGCTGAGTATAATTTCGTTTTGAGAACTTATATAAGTAAAGATTCCGTCTGAAAGACTCAACAGTCTTGAGACTAATTTCAATAAATTAATATCTTATTATTGCTATTTTTATTTGCGCACATAATTTATTTGCTTCTCTATTTTTGTGGTAGAAAATTGAAGAAACGTTTTATTAAAACATTTTTAATAATTTTAGATTTCAGGATTTATACGAAGCTATTAAAGGGGTTTAGTGGTTTGGTGAATAGAAAAAAGAATTTAGTTGATATTTTAAACAAACGTGAAGAGTTTGAAGAAACTGTGGGAGATGCCTTAAAACTACATGATAAGCTGTTGAGAATAGGACTAGAGGAAATTGCCGAAGATGCGTCAAATATACATGACAGACTGTTAAGAATAAAGGAAGAAAAAACTAAAAAGTATATCGGTAAACAGTTCAATGAAAATAAAGAAGAGGGGGGGGCATTGCTTCAACATTAACCTCTCTTTTCCTTAGAGATGAATTAGGGCACATCTACGGGAAGCTTGGAGTAAATAAAGAAATCTCTCAAGAGGAATTACTCAAGAATGAACCAGCTAGAGGGAAACGCTCAGAAGAAGATCTGGAGAGGGACATAGAAAGTTATAATGTGTTCATGAAAAATATTAGGAAATCCATTGGGCTCTGGCTTGATGATAATCTTGCTCCGATGTATATAGACGGAGCTGTGGAAGAAATTACTGGCTATGCTAAGGATGATTTTGACTCAATGAACCTGAAGTGGATTGATCTGGTTATACCTGAGTACCAGCCGTTGGTTCTTGAACATATAAAGTGGGTTAAGTTGAACCCCAATATTTATGCAGAAATCGAATATCAGATACGAAGAAAGGACGGAGAAACCAGATGGGTCAAGGAAATTATACATGTTGTTCCTGAAAATCAGAAATATCAAGGTGTCTTCCATAGTTTTGTCTATGACATCAATGAACAGAAAAAAGCTCAAGAGAGCAAGATGAAATTTGAAGAAGCACAAAAAAAAGAAATTCATCACAGGATAAAAAACAACTTGCAGGTTATTTCATCACTTCTCGATTTGCAAGCGGAAAATTTAGTTGAAAATACTGTTTGCGATACTTCAAAAGTCCTAGAAGCTTTTAAGGAAAGTAAGAATCGTGTAGCTTCGATGGCTCTTATTCATGAAGAACTCTATAGATCCACAGACTCAACTGCCCAAATTCTTGATTTCTCTGCGTATCTCACAAATCTGGCTACATATCTTTTTGATTCATATAACATAAAAAATAACAATATTTCCCTGAAGCTGAACCTTGAACAAGTTAGTTTAAACATGGATACTGCAATTCCCCTTGGGAATATTGTTACCGAACTTATTTCTAATGCTCTGAAGTATGCCTTTGTGGACGAAAGCAAAGGAGAAATTAGCATCATTCTTTGCAGGAATGAAAATTACAAGCAGTATCTCGAAAAATCCAGGGATTTCAGGACGGACTTTGAATGTCAAAATATAGAAGATCTACCGTTTATACTTATAATAAAAGATAATGGAAAGGGCTTTCCCAGGGAAATTGACTTCAAGAACACAGATTCTCTTGGACTTCAACTTGTAAATATTTTAGTCGAACAAATAGACGGTTGTATAGAGCTTAAAAGAAATAATGGAACAGAATTTACGATATGGTTTAAGGATTATATAATATAAAAATTAAATACCTCAGCTTGTTATTACGAACTTATCAGAAAATTATCTCCAAAAGTTTTAACACGATTTTTACTTCACGTGCTTCTATAATTTTCTGATTATAAACAAAGTCGATTCTGATTAAATATATTTATAACATGTTTTTAAATGTTAATAGTTCTCATATAGTTTTTAACATACCTAGAAATAACTCTCTTTTGGCAAACAAATTATTTCAGTCTCATATAAGAAAAGATCTTCATTATTGTTACTTATTTTGAGAAAAATATTTCTTTTTTTAAATATATTAAATATTGTATTTATATGGATATTTTTTATATCTGTTATAATTTAACTATCTCATATTGGGGTAAAATTAACTTATTTTCTTTAAATAAGCAGTTTAAAAGAATACAGTAAATTTTGATTACACTAATGTATGAAAAAATTGCAAAATTATAAAGTCAACTTATTTCTTTATGCATTTACTATAAGAGCAGAAAACTTATTTTAAAGAAAACAACTTTTAGAGAATTTCGATAAACCTCTGATTTCAACAAATCATTTATATATCCTTTATAAGCAGGTAGCCAAAAAGTGAGGTTTATCGAAGTCCTCTTTAAAATTAACTGTTATGTAAGAAGTACACAAAAAATTCTCGCATTTTTTATTTGAGTTTGTTTCGAAACTATCTTCAATCCCTCCGGATCAATATTTCTAAGTAGAAAATCAAGATCAACATAACTAAATGGGATATCTGGTTTTGGTCAAAAGCATAAATGGATGTAATTTTGAAACTAGCTTTTTATCTATTGCCCTCATCAGGTTTACAGGCATCTAATCTTCGATCTTATCTTCTATCCAATACAGTGGTTCTAATTTTAGTTTTCCTCAAGCTGCCTTAAAGCCTTTACAAGAGACTCCATTTTTCGGACAATAATTTTTCCGAGAAGGGAAAGCTCATATATCTTTTCCTCCTGAACCACGAGCCCATTTTCTTTTAGTTTTTTAAGCTGGGGGAGAATCGCAACCGAGTTTGTATCAAGCTCATTATTAATCTCTTCAATTGTTCGGGGCTTTTCTTTGAGCAGAAGAAGAAGATCGGTTCTTTTTTCGGAGGACAAAAGAATTGTGATCAGGTTAGATCTCATTATTTCTACTGCAAAAACTGTTAATATATACTTTTTCATTCTCAATATTGTTATAATTATTGTTACTATTATTGTTACTATTATTGTTACTGTTATTGTTACTATTATTGTTACTATTATTGTTACTGTTATTGTTACTGTTATTGTTACTGTTATTGTTACTGTTATTGTTACTATTATTGTTACTGTTATTGTTACTGTTATTGTTACTGTTATTGTTACTGTTATTGTTACTATTATTCTTACGATTATTCTATGATTATTATTTTCCTGACAAAAGGACTTAAGGGTTTTAATTGACAGAAAGATTCTGTCTTTTAATATATCTATCAGGGAACTGGATAAACAGGTCTTTACCTCGAACAAAGCGGGTCAAAAAGAGAAAAAGGTATTCAAGCTCACATCATTCTGTTTCCATACAGGAAACCCAGAAATTAAAGAAGGAGCAGGAAGGCGTGAATTTTTTCATTACTTAATAATATACTTAAGAATAATATCTCTGCCACCTGCATCTTCGCTCGTTAATCTGTTCTAAATGCCCCCCTTACACCCGGCAGCATGATATAGATAAGAACAAGGGCATTCACAATAACTGACAAATTTACATCATACCATGTACCTCCTGTGACCAGTAACACAAAATCGATGCACAGGTTGAATATCGTAATGACGGCCAGAAACATCCAGGCTTCCTTGTCAACCTGCCAGAGCATTTGAGCCAGCCATGCCCATATGTAGGCGAGCAGGCCATAAAGTAATGCATACCAGAGACTGAAAATACGGCCTTCAATTACCCCTAAAAAAGGCAAAAAGCCGAGAAATCGAAGCATTACAATAGCGTTTAAAAATGCCAGAACAATAGCTACAAAGGCCAGTATAGTGACACCAATAGGTCTTTCCATACTCAAATTTCCCCTTCCTGTTCTGTGATAGCTCTATGTCAGGTTCTCATTCTTAGTCCCCAGATAAGTGACCCGATTCCCCCGATAATAAGGAAAAAGCCGAATATCCATGGCAAAAACAGGGCTCCCACCAGAGAATTGGTTAGAAGAAGCAGACCTAAAATTACGGTAAGAATACCGATTATTCCTATTCCCCATCCTCCTCCTTTAAGCGCCAGGGCAATTTTCACTATCCCATTGATAATAGCCCATACTCCTATGAAAATAACAAATAGTGTAAGGACTATGAAAGGACTGTAGATTGGGTACGTTAGTATAACAACTCCTGCAATAATACTCAGGATACCCGAAAGCAATTTCCATACCCTATTCCCCGAAAATATAAACGCTCCTATGACAGAAAGAATTCCTTCTGCTAGCCAGAAAATACCAAGAATCTGTACAAGAAAGATAGTGGTCGCTGCAGGCCTGTATAAGAGGAATAAGCCTACAAGGATGGCAATGATCCCTTCCAGAAGAACTACCCACCAGGGTACCTGCAGTATTTCATACCCGATCTCATAATCAGATTCAATCGATTGTTCCGTAATATCAGCTGGTTGTTCCATATAGTCCATTTCCCCAAATATTTAGTTCTTCAACCCTACTTTTTGTGGCCACAATATAGATGTAAACACAGATAAGGAAGTATCATTATCCTGAGAGGCTTTGATGTTTCTGGATGACCTATTTACACTCAGGAATAGCCAGAGTTAAAGAGAGTGTAGCCTTCTCCTTTCACACACTTGACCACAGACAAAGTAGTGGTATGTGTAATTATAT
The DNA here is from genome assembly GCF_000970305.1 of Methanosarcina barkeri 3. GTDB lineage: Archaea > Halobacteriota > Methanosarcinia > Methanosarcinales > Methanosarcinaceae > Methanosarcina > Methanosarcina barkeri_A. Next base: position 1,290,727 of record NZ_CP009517.1, on the reverse strand, counting down.
ATGATCTATTAAATATAAATTAACTTATTATTAATTCTTAAAAAACTTTTTAGTTAAAAGTAAGTGTTTAATAACAATATCTAAAAACGGAAATAAAAGAGAATAATAGGTAAACAAGGAAGCAGGAAAAAAGGAATCAAGTGAACAAAGAAGCAGGTAAACAAGGAAGCAGGTAAATAAGGAAGCAAGTAAACAAAGAAACAGGTAAATAAGGAAGCAAGTAGACAAAGAAACAGGTAAATAAGGAAGCTGTTTAAATAGGATCCCATCATCCAGAGGATAAGTAATGAATCCAACAGATCAACGGGATATTCCCCTTTACATATACCATGCCGGGCAGTGTGACCCGAAAAAGTGCACCGGAAGGAAATTGGCTCGCTTTGACCTTGCTCGCCTTTATGACAGGATATCAAGGCTGCCAAGGTCAGCAATCCTTCTTGATCCTACTGCAGAAAAAGCTCTCTCTCCTGCCGACAATTACAAAAAAGGGATCATCGTACTCGATTGTTCCTGGGAAGAAGTAGAAAGGGTTTTTCCAGAACTTACTAAATTAAACCTTGAGCACAGGGCCCTTCCTTATTTACTTGCAGGCAATCCTGTTAATTTCGGAAGGCCCTTCAAACTCAATTCAGCTGAAGCTTTTGCAGCAGCTCTATACATTCTGGGGCACAAAGAACAGGCTGAAAAAGTCCTCTCCAAGTTTAACTGGGGGCACAGCTTTCTTGAACTCAATCAGGAACCTCTTGAAGAGTACGCAACCGCAAAGAACAGTACTGAGATCGTGGAAATTCAGAGTCACTACATTTAATTCTCTATTATCTACTATCTCTAACTATTCGTTGTCGATTAGCTCTGACTGTTCGTTGTCCATTACTTCTGACCATTCGTTGTCGATTAGCTCTGACTATTCATTGTCCATTAGCTCTGATATTCACTGTCCAGAATCTCTTAATTTTCACTTTTCATCATTTTTGACTGTCTATTGTCTCTAATTACTTCCAAAAATTAGCAATTAAGGCTTACTCGAAAAAAACATTCACAAAAGACTTAATATGAAAAATAGGATGTTTGTGCAATGAAAACACCGGTAAAAGCAGAGGCCAGAAAACAGATAGGAGTCATAGGTGCAGGTACTTGCGGCATCGAGGTCAGGGCTCTTGCAGAAAGGGTGGGAAGAGAGATAGCAAAAAGAGGGGCTGTTCTGCTCTGCGGAGGTCTGGGCGGAGTTATGGAGGCTGCTGCATGCGGAGCAAAGAAAGAAGGAGGAATAACCCTGGGAATTTTGCCCGGAACCCTAAGAGAAGAAGCAAATCTCTGGATAGATATTGCAGTCGTTAGCGGAATGGGGCATGCCAGAAATGTTCTTATAGCGCAGTCATCGGATGCATTAATTGCAGTTAACGGAGAATATGGAACACTTTCGGAGATAGCTCTTGGTCTGAAGATGGGAAAACCTGTAGTCGTGCTTGAACCAGGCTGGAAAATCGAAGGCGTTCATAGAGTAGAAAGTCCGGAAGAAGCCGTAGAACTTGCTTTCAAGCTGACTGAAGAGAAAAAGTCCTTAAAGGAAAGTATTAAGGAAAAATACTAAAAACAGCTAAAAATCAACTCAGAAAAACTTGAAAAGCTTAAAATATTGAAAAATCAACCGGAAATGTATCCTAGAGAAATGTATCCTGAGAATGGTATCCACAGAGAATGGTATCCACAGAGAATGGTATCTCATAGAAAATCGTATATCTCACAGAAAATCGTATCCAACGGAGAATTTGTGAAGAGGAAAATGAACAGATGAGTAGAAAAGTTTAACGGGTGTATGAAGTCTCCTGAAAGGGCATGTGAAGAGCTTTAAGCCTAATTTTAGTTACGGATGACAGCGTATTTTAAGATTTAATCCAAAAATATATATTGGAAAAGGAAACTTCAAAGAATTAGGATTAGGAGGCAGGCTTTGTCTCAGACTGGAAGGAGTTTTGGGGTACGCTAGTATTCCTCCATAATATTTAAAAAATTATGCCGGAGTTTTAAATGCACCTTATTGTAACGGAAAAAAATATAGCAGCAAGGAGGATAGCTGCAATTCTGGCTCCAAAAAACCCGAAGAAGGATAGAGTCAGTGGAGTAGACGTATACCGGTATGAAATTGTGTCCGATGAAGAGAAGCAGGAGACTGTAGTTATAGGGCTGTCGGGCCATATCGTAGGGATCGATTTTCCCAAAGAATACAACAACTGGCAGAAAGTGGAGGCTAAAACCCTTATCGACGCCGATATAATAACAACTCCTATCAACCGGAAGATTGTAACTGCCCTTAGAAGCCTGGGAAAGGAAGCAAACAGGGTTACAATTGCTACTGACTACGATCGGGAAGGAGAACTGATAGGAGTCGAGGCTCTCAATATTATAAAACAGGTGAATCCAAATGTTCCTTTTGACCGGGTGCGCTACAGTGCAATAACCCCAAAAGCAATAGAAGCCGCATTTTCAAACGCGACAGATGTTGATTTTAATCTTGCGGATGCAGGTCACTCCAGGCAGGTCATTGACCTGGTCTGGGGTGCAGCCCTTACCCGTTATATTTCTCTTGCCGCAGGCAGGCTTGGAAAGATGTTTCTTTCTGTGGGCAGGGTACAGTCGCCAACTCTTTCTCTTATTGTTGACAGGGAAAAAGAGAGGAATATTTTTGTCCCTACTCCTTATTGGGAGATCCATGTAGAACTCCAAAATGCAGAAGAAGAAACCTTCTCGGCTCAACATTCAACTCGCCGTTTCCTGGATAAAAAGGAGGCAACAAAAGTCTTCAAGAAACTGGGGAAACAGGCCAAATTAAAAGAAATTGAAAAAGGGAAAAAGACTGACCAGCCCCCGACTCCTTTCAATACCACAGGTTTCATAAGCGCAGCAAACTCAATCGGGCTCAGTCCTGCAAATGCGATGCGCATAGCTGAAGCCCTCTATACCAATGGTTATATTTCGTACCCCAGAACCGACAATACGGTTTATCCCGACACTCTTGACCTGAGGGCGCAGATTGAGATTTTCAAAGAAGGTTCCTTTAAAGAATATGCAGAGTCCCTTCTTGAGAAAGCCGAACTCATTCCTACGCGAGGAAAAAAGGAGACTACCGACCATCCGCCTATTTTTCCGGCTTCCCTTGCAAAAGAGTCCGACTTAAAAGAGGAAGAGTGGAAGGTTTATGAACTTGTAGTCAGGCGCTTTTTTGCAACTTTTGCCGGGCCAAGCGAGTGGGAAACTATGCGCTTGAAACTCGACATCAACGGAGAAGAGTTCAGGGCAAACGGGGCAAGGCTTGTAGAACATGGCTGGAGATGGTACTATCCTTACAATGCGCCTGAAGACAGACTGTTCCCTGAACTTCATGAAGGCGATTCCCTGAAGGTTACAAACAAAGAGATGCCGGATAAAGAAACCCAGCCTCCAGGCCGTTACGGACAGGGAAGACTTATTAATATTATGGAAGAGCTCGGGCTTGGAACAAAGGCGACACGGCATGAGATAATCAGCAAGCTGTACTCCAGGGCTTACATCCACGGAAATCCTGTGCAGCCTACGAATACTTCTTTTGCAGTAATGGATACTCTTGAGAAGTACTCCCCTACTATTACAAAACCGGACATGACAAAGCTGCTTGAAGAAAACATGGACAGGATTGCTGAGGGCAAGATCAAAGAGTCTACTGTTCTTGAAGAGTCGCGGGAGATATTAAAGCAGGTCTTCTCGGAACTTGATAAAAACCGGGAAAAAATCGTAGAATCTCTTCAGGCAGGCCTCAGGGAAGATAAAATCATAGGCATCTGCTCAGGCTGCGGAAACGAGCTTATAATTCGGCGCTCGAAAAGAGGAGGCCGTTTTATTGGCTGCAACAATTATCCGAACTGTACCTTTTCCCTTCCTCTGCCCAGAAGCGGACAGATCATAGTTACTGACAAGGTCTGTGAGACTCACGGCCTGCACCATATCCGTATAATCAATGCAGGAAAACGGCCCTGGGACCTTGGCTGCCCTCAGTGCAATTTCATTGAATGGCAGAAAACCCAGCAGGAAGAACAGGCTCAGCTGCCCAAAAAAGAAAGGCCAAAATCGATTACGGACCTCGAAGGCGTTGGAAAAGCCACAGCAGGAAAACTGGAAGAAGCCGGAATTACAAGCGTGGAAGCCCTGGCAGAAGCCGACCCCGTAGAGCTCGCGAAAATAATAAAGACCAGCGTGAAGAAGGTCAAAAGCTGGCAGGTTTCGTGCAACGGTACGGTTGAAGGCAACAGCACGGTCAAGGACAACTGTACAGCTGAGGACGCATGAAAATAGTCCTCACTGACGTCTGATTTTTGCTTTTGCCTGTTACTATATAATTGATGTCACTATATAATTGATGTCACTATATAATTGATGTCACTATATAATTGATGTCACTATATAATTGATGTCACTATATAATTGATGTCACTATATAATTGATATATCTGGTAAAAGTAGACGGTTGAAGAATTTATCTAAGTTCTGACCCCTAAAACCTTACTCTCCATCCATGTCGTTTTTATTACGCTCGACGAAGGAGAGCGGTTTTTACCTGAAAAGAGAAAAAGAAAAAATTGGCAAATAGTAATCTACCTCTTTTGTACTACCTTTTACTACTATTCCAGGCTTCTCTTTTGTTTTTCTCCCTCCTTCAAGTGTGTGTACTTCGTTAGCATGAAAATATTGAAATGATTTTCATTTATTTGTGCCAGTTATTCAGAATTTAATTTTCGTGTGAAATGTAATCAGATACATAGATTGTTCTATATAATCTGACAAAATATAGTGGTTTTATATAATTTGACAAAATGTAGTGGTTTTATGGGAAAACTGTTGCATTTATGAGGTCTGTTCTCTCTGTCTGTTCTCTCTTATCCTGCTCGATATGGCTCAGAAAGCAATCTGTTTAGATGAAGGATATTTCACAAGCCATTTCTCACCTGAATGCGCCAGCCCGTAGACGATCTTACTGCACATTCTCCATTATCGAACCATGCGCATTGTTCCTCAAGGCACGCTGCAAAATCGGGCGCTCTGTTTCCTAAGGGAGAATTCGGACGCAGTGGACATAATTTTGTCATCTTGGTTCAACTCCTTGTGATATAAAACTGATATAATATGTTTATACTGTTGCCAACAGATAAGATCTTTTCTCTGGAGTCTGGCCAAAACAGAAATCTTACCTGAAAACTTGCCTGTTGTCGTCAGCCTGTATGTGGATTCGTTAAAGAGAGAAAAAGAATAACAAGAAAATAGAGGTTTTTACAAAGCCAGAGAACTGTCTCTAAGTTCAAGTAATGTGCTTTAGTTCAAGTAATGTGCTTTATAACTTGCAGCGCCGTTCGTAAACCACCTTCGATAAAACCCTGGAAATCCGAATAAGCTTCACCACATATATGGATATTTTTATTTGATAGCTGTGAACCCTGTAATGAGAATGCAGTTAACTCTTTTATTGCCTCTTCAGCGCGAACGCCAGCTTTCCAGATATGACAACCCGCTTCAAATGGTTCACGGCTCCAGTCCCTTATGCCGAAACAACTTATTAGTTCAGCCTCTGCTTCTATATCTTCAACGTCTGTATTGTCAGGGTTTGACCGTAGATATTGAAGGTAGCCTTCAACAAGACGTTTATCGCGATTTAGTTCTGCCTTTAGATGTTCCGGTTGCCGTACAAATGGCATCCAGTAGCGCATACTTGGCGGGTCACCATAAACCATTACAATCCCACGTTTTTGATTTCCGTCTTTCCTGAAGGCATAATGGATTTCCCTTGCTGGAGTAGATGAGGCTCGTGTTTGTGGCGGTGTGAATTCATTCCACCAAGGATTCTCATTAACAAAGAAACATTTTACCAGTGGAATAGGAATTACAGAGTCTACCAGTTCTCCAATATACTCAGGTAACTGAGGACGAAGTTGCATCAGAGGACAACGAGGTAATGCAAGCACAACATTTTTTGCCAGTACTTTAACTACATTATTGTCAGTTTTATTGCCAATTTTATTTTCTGTCTTATTTTCAGCCTTATTTTCAGCCTTATTTTCAGCCTTATTTTCAGCCTTATTTTCAGCCTTAAATTCCAGTAAAACTCTTCCATCAGGCTGGGAAAAAAGAGCTGTTAACCTGTGATTAAGATGTAACGAGCCTGAGAGTTCAGGTCCAGAGTCCAATTTACGGACTAACTCCTGAACAAGAGACTCAGTACCCTGTTTTATGCCAACCAGTTCATCGTCAGGATGCAGTCCGCGCAGCCAGAAAATAATCCATTCTGCTGCATTGGGGTTAAAATGAATAAGATGGTAGAAAGTCCCATAATGTATGATTTTATTCACTGCACGGTAGCTAAGAACAAGACTGAGTGCGTTCCAGAAGCCGATCTCGTAGAGATGTTTTCCGTTGTAGCTCGCCTCATTACGTACATAGCTGTAGTACTCCTCGTCAAGAGTAGCCCACCATGCCCGATGCCTGGGGTCATTAGGGTCGTTCATATCTCCACCGCTTGCATTTAATAGGCGTAGAATTCCCAGTTTCAATAACTCAAGTGTTGTCAATTTACTCCCAGAGCATTTACCTCCGGATTCGTCAAAAGTTAAATCAAAAAGAGAATCAGGATCTTTTGCCGCTGTATAGGGTACGAAAGGTTTTGTCTCCAGACCAAGTTCGGTTATGAGATCCATAAGTAGGGGTTGTGCAAGCTTCTCAAATCGCATTGGACCATATTCTGCTAAAAATCCTCCCATTTCTACAGTCTCGATTCGACCTCCAAAGCGACCTGTAGCTTCAAACAGAGAAACGGTATGATTAACGCCTTTTAACTGTTTTAGTTTGTAAAAGGTATAAAGACCTGTGATGCCTCCCCCTACTATTACCGTATCGGAACTTATAATATCAGACACTCTATCTCTCCCCATCTCCACAATTCATTTAAGCTGGTCTTCACTTTTTGTAGGCCAGGTGCAGTTTACCAGCTTTTGCAGACAAAGTGTAGTTTCCAGCTTGAAAGTTACATGCCATATTGGTAAATACAGAAAATGGAACTCTGTCTTTCTCGATATGGTTGTTAAAAAGTCTTCTGCAGTAAAATTAGTTATTTTCTTTTCGGTTCTAATTGATCGCCTTATTTTAGCTATGTGACCACCTTTATTTTAACTATGCATAATTATAATTTTTACAGACTTTTGATCTTGCAGCTTTTTAGAACTGAATATGAAATGAATAGTCTTATCTTACTATCTGTAAAACCTTTAACTGCGCTAAACGTTTTCGAACCCTGATTTTAGACCCAAATCAGAGTAACAGAGTAACAAAGTTTTTGCAAGTTTTTATGTGCTTACTATCATATTAGGATTATCAAAATGCTGTTTTTACTGGTTTCAGGTCTCACCTTAAAATTCAAAGTTCTCTTAAAATTAGAACAAGTACTTGAAGTGAAATAACCAAACTGAACTTTGCTTTTTCAAGAGTGACTGAGTTGAGAACAACCAGAGAACCACCTGAAATAATAAAATAAGCAAAATTATTGAGAACCAAGCTTATTAAACTATTAAGCTTAATAATTTAATAAGCTTAATAAATCCGATAGAATTTTTTAAATTAAATAAATTCATAAATTTTCAAGAGGTTTTATTCTGGAACTTACCTTTAAAGGCGGATGCAGGGAAGTAGGACGTTCGGGTTTGCTTGTAAATGGGGAAGTCTTGCTCGATTACGGGATAAAAACAGGGGACATTCCAGAGTACCCTCTTAATAGCATGGAAGCGAAGGTCGTGCTTATTTCCCACGGGCATCTTGACCACTGCGGAGCTGTCCCCAACCTTATGTATCAGAATCCTGAGGTTTTCATGACTCCTCCGACTGCAGACTTTACTTTTTTGCTTGGAAAAGACACCCTGAAACTTGCAGAAAGTACGCTGTCAGGAATATCTCCTTTTGATCCCGATGACCTCCAGAAGCTCGCCAGGCGAACACAAAAAATCGATTATGACAAGCCTTTCAAAAGTCATGGGTACGGAATCTGTTTTTACAACGCAGGCCATATCCCCGGAGCATCCGGAGTCTTCCTTGAATCGGAATCCGGAGAAAGCCTGTTTTATACCGGAGATTTCAACCTTAAGGAAACAAGACTTGTGCCCGGTGCAGCCGAATTTCCCGAGGCCGATACTCTTATTCTCGAGAGCACGTACTTTGGGGAAGAACATATCCCACGAAAAGAAACCGAAGAGAGGTTTATCGAATCGATCTTTAATACTCTCGATAGAGGAGGAACTGCCCTTATCCCTGCCTTTGCAATAGGCAGGACTCAGGAAATACTTATGCTACTTGATGCTTACGGAATTCAGGCTTATGTGGACGGCATGGGCAGGGATGTTTACAAGATTCTTAAAAAATACCCAGAATACCTTAAAAATCCCGAACTTCTTGACCGGGCTTTCGGACGTGCCATTCCCGTAAAAGACCAGCAGAGGGACTCAGTCCTTAAAGAACCTTCCGTCATTGTTACTACAGCCGGAATGCTGAACGGGGGACCTGTACTTTATTACCTGAGTCGGCTTTACAAAGATCCCAGTTCCAAAGTTCTGCTTACTGGCTACCAGGTTGAAGGCACAAATGGCAGGCTGGCTCTGGAACACCGGATGATAGAAACCAACGGAGATGTCCTGGCCCTCAAACCCAGGGTAGAACAGTACGACTTTTCTGCACACAGTGGAGACAGTGAGCTCAAGAAGCTTGTGAAAGATTTCTTCAATAAAGGCACTGAAAAGGTCTTTGTAATGCATGGAGATAAAACCGAAGCTTTTGCAGAGTGGATTTTAGAGGAAATTGGTGTGGAAGCTTATGCACCCACAAACGGGGAATCTTTTACTTTTTAAAAATAAAATGAAAGGATGAACAGTTATTAAAAAAGATTCTTAAACATCTTTTTCTATTTGTGGTTTTACTGCACTCTTTGGACAGAATTTTTGGCATTTAAATCATCCAGATATCTTCATTATCAACAAGGGCTTGATAACCATCCATTTTAGAAAACACTCATCGAGCACTGATGGATCATCACGAGGGAGAACTACTCCTTAAAGAAGGTTGGATGTCTGCTGGGCGCTATCAACAGGGTTGCCGTCCGGTGGTGAGTCGGACAGCCCTTAACCCAGTCATTATAAGGCCCTCGGTCAGGCAACCAAGTCCTGTCACTGGAGATTTCCAGGTCTTCAAGCCTCCCATACCACGGAAGGACAAGCTGCCCCAGTCGATTTAGCATCGCCGACGTTCCATATCGGCGACGCGGTTACCTGTTCAGTTCCCACACGAGAGGTTCAGTTCTGTTTCTATACGCTGTGGTTCAGACCGCCGTCGAAGCGGATGTGTCCCGGAGCAGTAGCTTCGGGAAGCCCACGGGAGATTGGCGCTCCTAGTGGAGGTAGCTGTGCCAGTTCACAGAATCCTTCTGCTACCACTGGTCCATCAATCGAGCCACTATGGAGCTCCAACGCTCCCTCTATGAATGGACCCGCAGCGCCCGCGCTCTCCTGAGAAGGAGTAGCGGATGGGGATACGTAGAACGTTCCTTTCGGCGTCTTTAGTTCGCCCCACCACGGGTACGACATATTCGTTATAGGTGATGTCCACCACTTTGTCGGCGTGTACACCATGGACGGTCCGAATGCATACTGCGGTGGCTGGCCCCTGGGTACAAAAGCAAACCGGTTTTGTTGAATCTGCGGAGAGTCCCAACCCATCATGGCGGCTGTTATGTTGAAAGGTATGGTGGTAGGTACAACTCCCGCAGGACTGCCGTAATACTGTCTCCAGGTGAATGAATCTCCATTGGGGAAACGGGCATATCCCCAGAAGTATCGGAGCTGTTCAGGTGACTGGAAGTTACCCCACTGGTGTTCGAACCAGGCTATGCCTTCAATCTCATGGACGACGCCGTCATCAAGGGTTACCATGCCGTTCATTTCCATCTCCGGGGCTACGTAGTAATATGAAAGACCGTACATAGTCGAAGGGTTCTGGTCGTACTGGTTGTTGAATCCGATATTTTCCAGCCCCCAGTAGGCCATTGGAATGTAGCCTGGGACCTTTACGATCCCGGTGACGTCAAAGTTGTACGGAGTGCCGACGGTCATATTACTCTCGTTTGTCGCCCACCCTTTGAAATTCCACCTTTCCTGGGAATAGCTGTAGTTCGTGGCCAAACCCTGCTCCTTACCAACCTCACCTACCGTATAATTAAAATCCCCATTGGATCCCGTGGTTACAAACTTGCCCGTCGGGTCAATGGCATGACTGTAAAACTTGGCTTCATCTTTGTCGAGGTAGGCTACGAGAACCCTGGTGTGGGGCCTTTGTATGTCATTGCGCCAACCCTGTTGTAAATTGCACACAAACAAAGATATGTTGTGGCCTGTCGTCAGGTCCTTGCCCAGGAATGTGAAGTAGTGCCACTCATCGAAATCGTTGAAGTGGTAGGTAGGTCCGCTATGCCACTGGTGGTCCCTGGGAAAGTGGTAGAGTCCCTGTTCTTCCGTGTTCAGCCCTGGGCTTGTGAGCCACGGTGCGGATCCTTGGGCCGAAGTTGTTGTGTTCATTGAAGTTTCATTATCTACTTTGACTGCGATGGTTCCTGCAGGTTCTGATGCTTGCGCGGCGTTAAGAGGAATAGCTAAGCATAGAAATAGTAGAGAAACTATCAATCCAATTTTCAATCCAATTTTCATTCTTTACCCCCGTATGCGAATAGACAATTGGGCCTGCTTTATGAATTCGTTAAGCAGATTTTGCTTTATCAATTAATCATCAAGACACATTTTTTTAGAAGATTAGTATTGGATAAATTCTATCTCCATATTGTATGTCGAAGAAATGGGTCTAAATTATAGCAACATTAGTATCTAGAGAATATAATATAGTAAGAATTATAAATAAGGAGATGAATATTGAAAACATTACTCTATATTAATGAAAACCAGACGTTATCTAGTCGAGGTTTCAGAATATCCTCTACAGTTGTATTGAGCCGAAATGTAATAGGCAGAACCCAGGAGATACTTATGCTGCTTGATGCCCACGGAATTCAGGCTTACGTGGACGGCATGTGCAGAGATGTGTACAAAAATCTTAAAAAAGTATCCTGAATACCTGAAAAATCCAGACCTCTTGGACAGGGCTTTCGAACATGCTATTTCCGTAAACGACAGGCAGGGGAGCCAGTCCTTAAAAAACCGTTAGTTATTGTCACTACAGCCGGAATGCTGAATGGAGGGTTCGTAATGCATTATCTCAGCCGGCTTTACAAAGATCCTGATTCAAGAATCCTGCTTACTGGCTACCAGGTAGAAGGCACAAACGGCAGGCTGGCCCTTGATCACAGGTTTGTCGAGACCAGAGGAGATATTCTCACTCTCAAGCCCAGAGTGGAACAGTATGACTTTTCCGCACATAGCGGCGATAGCGAGCTCAAAAAGGTTGTGAAGGATTTCTGCAAGAAAGATACGGAAAGAGTCTTTGTAATGCATGGGGACAAAACCGAAAGCTTTGCACAGTGGATTTCGGAAGAAATCGGCGTGGATGCTTATGCGCCTGCAAATGGGGAGTTATTTACCTTTTAAAGAAGGAAAGAAAAACAAATAGCCTTTTTAGCCTGCGAAATGCTTAAACCCGGATGGATCTAATTAGCTGGCATGATTCTCAATCCTGAATCCGAAGTCCTTAACATACTTGCAAAGAGCGTACTTCTAGCTGCACGGACTGCCCCTAAAGCAAAAGGTGTAGACGATATAGTGACTGCCCTTGTCGAAAAATCTGATGTAGAATTGCTTGCCTCGACAATGGAAAGACTGGCAGAGGAAAAAGGTGCAGGCTTTGCTTTTTTAAAAAGGGATGCTGCAAATCTTCGAAATGCAGGGGCTACTGTCCTGATTGGTGTTAAAACCAGAGGAGCTGCAGGCCTGGACTGTGGAGCCTGTGGTTTTGAAACCTGTGCTGAGATGCTGAACCGGCAAAAGGTAGAAGTAGATTTCAGTGGCCCGAACTGCATGCTCAAATATGTAGACCTGGGAATTGCTGTAGGAGCAGCCGTTGCAAAAGCCAAGGATTTCTGCATTGATAATAGAGTGATGTACTCAATCGGTGCAGCCGCCAGGGTTTCAGGCTTGCTGGATGCAGATGTTGTTTTTGGAATTCCGCTAAGTGCAACCGGGAAAAATATCTTTTTTGATAGAAAATGAAGTTCACATAGAGCTTATTAAAAAGACAGGATTGCTGTAGAAAGAGAAAATTTTTCTGGCCTGGTATCCCATTCGCGGGCCAGATTCTTTTTGAAATAAACACTTAAAATTTCAGTTTTTTCATCCTCTCGACAGCTTCTCTAATCCTCTCGACAGGTTTTGTGAGGGCAAACCTGATGTAACCTTCGCCGGCTTCTCCAAACCCGACACCAGGGGTTGCAATGATTCCGGCTTCTTCGAGCAGGAGTTTTGCAAAACTCATTGAGGTAAAACCTTCAGGTACCGGAGCCCAGATATAAAAGGTGGCTTTTGGCGGTTTTACTTTGAGGCCCATTGCGGTAAGTCCTTCTATCAGGGCATCTCGTCTCTCCTGATAGATTTTGTTTGTTTCTTCGACACAGGCCTGGGAAGAACAGAGAGCTGCAATTCCTGCGATCTGGATAGCGTCAAAGACACCTGAGTCCACATTGGACTTGACCTTGCCGAGTCCCTTTATAAGATCTTTATTTCCTACTGCAAACCCGAGCCTCCAGCCTGTCATGTTATAGGTCTTGGAATGCGAATAGAGTTCCATGCCAATATCCATTGCTCCGTCGGCAGCAAGAAAAGAAGGAGATTCGTACCCGTCGTATGTCATCTGGCAGTAAGCGTTGTCATGCACTGCAATGATGTCATTCTTTTTGCAGAATTTAACGACCTTTTCAAAAAACTTCATGTCAGCAGTTGCAGCAGTCGGATTGTTCGGGTAGTTAAAGAAGAATAACTTTGCTTTTTTCAGGACATCCTCAGGAATTGAGTCAAGGTCCGGCAGGAAATTATTTTCGGCAGTCAGCGGCAGTGGATATGGCTCTCCACCAGCAAACATTGTCCCGATTTTGTAAACCGGATACCCTGGCTCAGTATAGAGCACGATATCTCCAGGGTTGACAAAAGCGAGCGGAATATGTGCAACTGCTTCCTTTGACCCGAGCAAGGCAAGGACTTCAGTTGCAGGGTCAAGCTCAATACCCTTGTATTTCTTACACCAATCCGCTGCCGCTTTCCTGAATTTCGGCATCCCTGCATAAGAAGGATACTGGTGAGTTTTCGGGTCGCAGACAGCTTCCTGCACAGCCTCGACAATATGCTGGTGCGTCGGCAGGTCAGGATCTCCTACGCCAAGGTCGATAACGTCGACTCCCCTGGCAATCAGTTCGTCCCTCGCTTCGTCTATAGTAGCAAAAAGGTATGGGGGTAATGCGTTGATTCGGTCGGAATACATTGATAACGTCACCTGAAGATGATTGGCATGCGTAAGTGAGCATAGTTACGGAGTTTGGAATATTAAAAGGTATGGGATGTAGGTAAAGTGGGAATTGTCCAATTATTTTTTATTTTAAGATAATCAAATTAATTCAAAAGATTTAACTTCTAGTATTTTAATGTGTTTCTGGAATAATTGGCTGGAAGATTGGTAGATAGAATGGCTCGAATATATGTATCTTCTACATTTAAGGATCTGGAAGAATTCCGGAAAAAGTTAGGACTGTTTTGAAACAATTGGGCCACGAAATACTGTTACACTTATACTCATATGTTCGACTCTTTAAACGAAATTTATATCTTCTAACCTCATATTCTTAGCATGGCGTCTTCTTTACTGAGTCCTATGGCGATGCCTGTAATAGAAGGCATCCGAGTCCCGCTGAACTTTTATGTTATACTTAAGGAGCCTGTACCTCTGGCTGGTATGTCTTATCCCAGAGTACACACGCCCTGGGAGGAAATAGGGAAAGCGGGTTTCTCAAGTGTTGTCTGTCTTTGTGATCCTGAAGTATCTTATAATCCTTATCCTCTTGAGGTTCTCTTTTCTGCAGAATTAGAAGACCTGCATTATGGTAATTATCCGTATGATCCTGATACACTTGAATGGCTTGTAAGAAAGGCAACTGATATAATACTAACAGAAATGGATGCAGGAAAAGGCATTGTTGTCCATTGCGTGGGAGGTATAGGCAGAACCGGAACCGTTCTTGGATGTGTGCTTAAGGGTCTTGGTTTTCAGGCTAATGAAGTGATAAATTATCTGGATGATATAAACAAGCTCAGAGGCTTTAGAGGATGGCCGGAGACGGAATGGCAGGAGGAGATGGTACGCAGGTATTAACACATTTTAACATATTTAAAAAATTATTTGATGGTCTATGTAAGACTAGCTTCCTGATACCTTTCTCGTTTTTGGTGCTATCGATTTCATAGATATCGATAGTTTTGATTGCTATCAATTTGACAGATACTGATAGATATGATAGCAAACTGAAAATAGGCAAACTGAAAATAGGCAGATTAGGCTTAACCAAATAAGGCTGACTCATAAAGAACAATTGAAAGAATAAGGATGCATCCTCTAAGTTTTAGAAAAAATTTGATGTATAGCTAAGTAACTTAGCTTACTATACACTCGTTTTATCTTTTACAGATTATCTTTTAAGGTTATCCTTTAGAGATTATCCTTTCAAGGTTATCCTTTTGGATTGCTCTCAAATTTGTTTTATTCAGGCATTGTAGGCGTCATAGAGCTGCCAGATCCATATAAGCGGCCATAATAAAAATCCAGCCCCAAAAATGTGCATTGTCCCTGTGATAATGAAGGCTATCCAGATGCCTAATGCCTTGAACAGATGTCCTTTTACAAGCTGGCCCAGGCCAGGAAAGAAAAACGAAAATAAGGCTGGAATTCCGTGCGTTCTGCAATAGTTCATAGAACTTACCTTCTTTAAGTACTTAATAAGAGAGTGAATATAAATTGTTTAACATAAAAAGACCTTTCCCTTCAATATAAAAATTTTTGTTTTTAAAGACTTTCTCTAAAAGTACACTTTCTAAAACGAGTTAAGCATCCTCTAAAACAAATTAACCTTTATTATAAAAGTTTCTTAACCTACTTTTCATGCATTATAGGCATCGTATATTTGTGCTATCCAGACGATTATTCCAATTAAGAACCCGATTCCGATGACGCTCATGAACAGACTGATTAACAAAGCTGCCCAGATGCCAACTGCTTTGGATACCTGTCCTTTTACAAGCTGTCCCAGACCAGGAATGAAAAAAGAGAATAACGCTGGAACTCCATGGGTTTTTTTGCAGTAAGAGTTCATATAACCACCTTTTTATTATCAATGGCAGAATAATAGTTTTTTATAAAATATATTGATAGCGAATATAAATAATTTAACTTGCAGACATTCTCTTTTGAAAATTACAATGATTTTTGGCAGTAAATTGAAAAATTCTCAAATTGAACGCTTAAGTTGAATCCTTAGCTTTAATCTTTAAGTTCGATCCTTTCATCCAACTTCTTGAAAATATATCCCAAAATTAATAAATATATATATTATTAAACTATGAGATATATCTCAACTGCAATCCAAAAAAGAATTGACTGTTTAACTTAACGTTTTAGGTAAAATTTCTGAAAAACGTTATTTTTCAACCTGCCATGTATGGTTGTTTGGTTTAATTTATAGGTACGGAGTTTGATTATGGATAAAGAGGATAGTAATAATTCAATCTGGAAACGAGTTAAGTCAATGTGGAACTCATTACCAGAACTTCTAAAATTATTAGGTACCATACTGAGTATAGCTATTGCCCTAAAAGCTCTTTTTCCTGCAGCTGCAGTAGGAATTAGCAATTTTGATGCAAGTCCGGAAATTATCGGATCCGGAGGATCATCAGTTTTGAACTGGGAAGTTTCCGGAGCTAACAATATTACAATAGAGCCTGGCATAGGACCTGTAAGTTCAAATGGATCCATGTCTGTATCCCCTTTAGAGACTACAACCTATAAATTGATAGCGAATGATAAAGGAAACGAAAAAGTAGCGCTCTGCACGGTTACGGTTAATAATGGATCTCAAGAGCCTCTTCTCATCAGCTCGTTTGATGCAAGCCCTGATACCATAAAACCAGGCGAGAGTGCTATTCTGAACTGGCATGTCTCAGGGGTTTCGAATGTTACTATTGAACCTGATATAGGAGTTGTAGAACCTACCGGAACATTGAGTGTGTCTCCTACCGGCACTACAACATACAAACTTACAGCTTCAAGTGGTGAGAAAGAAGATGCATCTTACTGTACTGTTGCAGTTGAAGAAAATGCTGCCTCCTCCGAAAACGTTTCCGCATCAAATCTTCCGTCTACGGAAGAAAGTCTGACGTCTCAGGAGAGTTCATCGATTAAGGAAAATCCTACATCGGAAGATAATCAGGCTTCTAATGACAATGAGGCTTCCAAAGATAATCAGGCTTCTAACGACAATGAGGCTTCCAAAGATAATCAGGCATCTCAGGAAAGCCAGACATCACAAAATGATTCGGCACTTCAGGAGAATCAAACATCTAAAGAAAGCCTTCCATCTATCAACTCGTTTAATGCGAATCCGGATACCATTGAGGAAGGAAAGAGCTCGAAACTTGTCTGGAGAGTCTCTGGTGCCTCAAAAGTTTCGATCAAACCCGGAATAGGAACCGTAGGTTTAACTGGCAGCCAGAGTATATCTCCAAGTAAAACCATGACATATACTCTAACAGCCACAAATGAGTTCGGAAGCGCGGAGGCTACCAAAGTCGTACTCGTACAGGAGTCTTCTGCATCTTCTTCTCAAAAAACTGACTCTAACTCTAATACGTCAACTTCAACGCAAGAACAACCCTCGTCGACTAATGAGACAAAACTCAATAGTTCTGGCTCAGGGACTGGATCCTCCACAAATGAGACGCAGTAAAAAATTTAATCTATTATTAATCTCTAATCTGAGACAAGCATTTAACTTCGATGCGTAACTTTGAGTAGAGGAACATATCCAGTAAAAAAGAAACTTCCCAAAAACGAAAAATTTCCGGAAAAACCCATAAGAAAAATTCCTGCCAGAACTATGATTTGCAAAAAATCGACTTCAAACCCTTCGGAATGGGACCCACCTGCCCCTTCAACAGTTTATATCAAGATCAAAAACATACCGTACGAGACTTTCAAAGCACGGCTAAACGAGGGGCTGGTTACAACTGAACTTGACCAGATTCGGTACCGGCTGGAAAGAAGAATTTACTGTTGTGAGGTCTGTTCCAAGCATGTTAACGGATACTGCGTTATTACGAACAGGAAAATTGAGCCAGGATGGATTTGTAAGTCTTTTGTGCCAAAAGAAGAATTCATATACCTCGATTCGAGGTCTGGTTCGGAGACCTCCCTGGATTTCAGATACCTTTCAGAAACCGGACTTAGGAAAAGTTATCTTGAAGATGAAAGTCCTGAAGAAAATAACCTGAAAAGTGCTGGAAGTCTATATGAGGAAGGAGTAACTCTTTACAGGCAGGGTAGGCTCAGGCTTGCACTTGAGGTTTTTGACACTGTACTTTCCGAAAATCCCAGGCATTTTCCAGCTTTATTTTATAAAGGAAACACCCTGTTAAAACTCAAACGTTATGAAGAAGCTCTTGAGATGTTTGAAAGTGCCTCCAGGATAAATCCGGATCATCCGGGGCTCTGGACCAACACCGGGTTTGCACTGGTAAAGCTCGAGCATCTCAGGGAGGCTCTTGAAGCTTTCGAGAGGTCTATTTCCCTTAACCCTGTACAGAAAAATGCCTGGGAAGGAAAGGAAGCTGTGCTTGTTCGGGTGCGTAAGTGCGAAGAGAAACTGAAAGAACTTCAAAGATCACTGGAAATGAGTCCCGGGGATGCAGGTATCTGGTTTGAGAAAGGTAAGCTGCATTTAAAACTTGGAGAACTTGAAAAATCCAGAGAGGCTTTTGAAAAGGCCCTTGAGGAAAAGTCCGATAACGCAGAGGCCTGGTATCTCAGAGGAAAAGTACTTTTTGAAACCCGCTCTGAAAAAGAAGCTCTGCATGCTTTCGAAATGGCAATCAGGAAGAAGCCTGACTTTTCTGAAGCCTGGTACGAGAAAGGAAGGGTTTTCTGGAAACTTGGGAACCCTAAAGGGGCAGAAAACGCTTTTAAAATTGCAGCTGATCTATGGGAGAGTAAGGGATTCAAAGCAAATGCTGAAGCTTCACGTACAAGGGTTAAAAATCCTGGCTCTGGAGAAAAATAAACTTCCAAAAATTAAAAACGAGGATTATTCTCTTCATGGGTTTTTGCTCATGGCTCGTTGGGTAAAGAACTTGAAATACTTAAATAAGAAAAAACTCTTTCCTTTTTTTACTGAGGAAAACTTCTTTCCTCCTTTGATTCGTAAAACGTTATTTGATTTGCCTGTCTTCTATAAGCTCTTATTCCAAGCCCAATTAATAAGTAAAGAGCTGTAGTAATAATTCCATTGATTGGTGAAATAAGAATCTCTTTTCCTGCTGCAATACTGACGTAACCCAATATAATTAAAGGATTTATCAGGGAGTCCTCTACCATATGTAGTATAACACCCGGCCAAATTGACTTTGTTATCCTAAAGAGCTCAATAAACATCACCGCCCAGCATACCATTGTTGCAACAGAAATAACAAAAAATATAGCTCGATTAACCGGTAACACTGCTTGTATATCTGCTTCGGGTAAAAATACCAGATAATACGGAGCATGCCATATTCCCCAGAGGCTACCAACAATGAGATATATCTTCCAATCACTAAGGTTTAATTTTATGAGTTGTGAAGTTAGATATCCATGTAAAGGAGTCCCATCAAAAATATCTATAATAAAATTGATTAACAGAGTACTGGAAAACAACAAAATAAAAGGTCTGAGGTCAAAGGCTGACAGATCAATCCATCTTGTTGTAGCTCCGATTATCAGAACGATTGTTGTTATGACAGGAAAAATCAAAAAAGCAATCAAATACCATTTTATGTTTCCTTTGAAATTCGGCTTGAAACCGAAATCTTTCCAGCCGCTTTTTGAGAATATAGTGATTGCAACTGCAGTCAACATAGGCAGTATCAGCCATATTCCCATACCGGGAGAATCACCATTTGGTTGCTCGGGAAAGGTAGAGTCTACAAGAACACCTATCCACCCACTGAGAATAACAAGGACAATAAATATGATAGTATTACGAATAACCTTTTTGTTCATCTAACTCACCACATAGCAAATTTTAATAACAGTTGTTAATAAATTTTTTAAAACGTAAACTTAATTATGTTATTCTTATATAACTAAATTGTCCAATTATGTCAAAATAAGTTACACTCGCCAATAATAAATATCAATCTTTATTTTAATTAAATTATTTATTCGAGACTCGAACCAGCTTTTTGAATACATTTTATTTTCTTTGCTGACAGTAATAATAAACTTTCAGGCTACTTAGTGTGAATGTTTACATTCGAGAAACCGTTCATTTTTGATATGTTTTTTCAAAGCTGTATCAACTTCTGTAGTACAATCACTTATAGAGGACGCTATAAGCAAGGCTGACTTAAGTATAAATATTAGAAAGTTGTAATACCTCTGTTAAATAGTTATGAGGCTGTTTCCCTTTATATTGGTTTGCCGTTAGATTGCCCTCTCAAATCCATACTGTGCGAATATTTTAAAGTCAAATCTTCTGATCAATACGGATTTTTTGAATGTGGATTTTTTGGATATATCAGATCTCAGGCACCAGGCTTATGCTATTTACAAATTTGAAGAATAAGTAAGAGCAGGTGAAAAATAATGGCGAATTGATAGTAATAAAATGGGAAATTCTTGATTATACTGAAAGAAACAATTTTTTCACCAAAATTAGAAAAAATGCGCTTCTCAACCCTGAAAATGAGGAAAACAATTAACATTGTCTTCATTAAAGAGGTCTGACATAATGAAATTTTACAATTTTAAGACATATGTAAAATATGGCTTATTTATTATATTAATAACTGGTCTGGTCGGCAGTGCTCATGCAGATACAAATCAACTTGTGTATTATAACTGGTCTGAAGATACTGGAAATACTATAGTTGACAATTCAGGACATGGAAATAATGGTGTAAATAATGGCAGTACAACCTTTATTCTGCCAACCGGACAAATAGCAAGACAATTTAACGGACAAAGCCGGATAACAATACCTAATAATGAAGAGCTGGCATTTACTGACCCACATATAACGTTTGGAGTCTTTTTCAGGTACGATTCAAGCAATCCGGCTCGTAATACATACCTGGTTTCCAAAGGAAATACTGCATTCAGAATCAGTATTGACCATACGAATTCTCTGCTTACATATGAAGTTTATGCAGATGGACAGAACATTCACGGCTCAGGTGCAACTCGCATACAGCCTGATACGGATTATGAAGCTATTGTGACATACGATGGTTCTCACGCTCAACTTTACATTAACGGACTTGCTAATGGAGAAGGTGTGAATTATACGGCTGCAGCTTTAGGTCCGAGCTATATAACGGAAAATTGGACAATAGGCTCATCCTCTGACACTGCATATGGGCTAAACGGGGCAATATATGCTTTTTATTTATATAACAGGACATTGAGTTCATCCGAAATTTTAGATCTATATGAGAGTGACCTCCGCAGCGTAAAGAGTTTAAGCAAATGTGGAGGCATTGCTTTATCCTGGGACGATTCAGGGCATATTCAATCGTGTTATCAATACTTGTCAATTTTCCAGAAATATAATGCTAAGTGTACTATAAACGTAAATAATGTAAGTAATCGAAGGCAAGCTGAAATTGAATTAAAAGAACTCAATGCATTACATTCGGCTGGTTGGGAAATAGCTTTGCATGGGAATAACCATATAGATTCAGTTCAATTTCTAAATGGTAATACTCCTGTAGCATGGTTAAACCAGGAAATATTTCCGAATATCGTTGAAATTACCCGTTATGGTTACCCGGTTTGTACCTTAGCATATCCTTACTCAAGTAGAAATTCAGTTTCCGATGCAGCAGTAGCTCCATACTTCCGAACACTCCGAACGAGAACTCCTACGATAATAAATGGAAACATAAATGAAACAACCCTGGCTTATTACAACTGGGACGATACTCAACTTCTATATGGTGTGGAAATCGATGACCAGTCAATTGGTGCCAGTCTACCGTCTATCGAGTATGGTATCGATCGTGCAATAAAAACTGGGAGCGTGCTTGTGTTATTCGGGCATGCAATTACTCCAAATGTTACGGGGCCATACCAAACTTCGACTTCAAGACTTGACTCAATTTTAAATTATACCTATCAGAATGGTGGAACCTTTTATCTCATGGGAGAGCTTGGAAATTCGTCCTGGAAACAGGTACCCAGATTCTCCAAAGTAACTGCAAATTACACGGTTTCCCGAAATAATCTATTTGCCGGAGAAAACGTGACGTTTGTGGATCACAGCACCAATCAGGCTATTGAACTACTTGACTTTGGTGATAATTCGCCTGCGAGCAGTACTGCAAATGTTATTCATACATATGCAACACCAGGAGTTTATAAGGTTAATCTAACAGCAGCAAATGAAGTTTCAACCGATTCAATGGTTCAAACGATTAAGGTTATTCAGGCGACACCTCCATCTGCTGATTTCACCAGTAATCGTACAGAAGGATCTCGGCCGCTAAATATAGCATTTAAGGACATATCAACCGGACTTCCAGATTCCTGGTCCTGGAATTTCGGGGACGGAAATACCTCAGCAGACAAGAATCCGGTACATGTGTACTCAAGTGATGGAGTTTACACTGTTACGTTGAAAGTTACGAATAGCAAAGGATCAAATTCTACTCAAAAAATTAATTACATAACAGTATCGACAAAACCTCCGTTATCTAATTTCTATTCCAATATAACGAGTGGAAATATCCCGTTGACCGTTCAGTTCACTGACACCAGTACCGGATCCCCAGCTTCATGGAACT
Source organism: Methanosarcina barkeri 3 (assembly GCF_000970305.1). GTDB lineage: Archaea > Halobacteriota > Methanosarcinia > Methanosarcinales > Methanosarcinaceae > Methanosarcina > Methanosarcina barkeri_A. The sequence goes on along the minus strand of NZ_CP009517.1, from coordinate 1,268,603 downwards.
GGAACTTTGGAGATGGAACGAATTCAACTGAGCAGAACCCAATACACACTTATTTTTCAGCAGGAACCTATAATGTCACCCTTGTAGTGAGTAACATCAACGGGATCACTTCAAAGACAGCTACAATAAACGCATGTGAAAACGGGGATCCAAACAGCGGAAGCGATGGTTCAAGTGAAGAAAGCAGCCACGACAGCGGCGGTGGAGGCGGTGGGGGCGGTGGAGCAGGTGGTTCTCCTGAACCTCAAACTAATGTCCAGGTCAAGGAACTTTCACAGGCACAGGTTACAAACGGAAAGCCTGTAAAGTTTGATTTTACAAACAATGCAACCTGTGTTGTATACGTTAGCTTTGATGCAAAGAAGACTGCAGGTAAGATCACAACCATTGCCGAACAGCTCAAAACAAAATCCACTCTTACTTCAGTACTGGATTCGGGCGAGGTCTATAAGTACTTCAACCTCTGGGTCGGAAACAGCGGATTTGCAAGCGAAAAGAACATTGGAAACCCTGTAGTATGCTTCAAGGTTGAAAAGTCCTGGCTGCAGGATAAGAAGATCGACCAGAATTCAATTACACTTAACAGGTACAGTGACAAAAAATGGTCACAGCTCCCTGTGAAATGCTTAAAAGAAGATAATGGATATCTGTACTTCACGGCAGAAACACCTGGATTCTCGTTCTTTGCAATAACAGGAAAAACTGTAGAGAAAGAAAAAGTGGTTGAAATACTGCCTGAACCTGAAGTCGAGAATTCAGAAAATAACACTCAAAATATGGCAGCTGATATTGAACATACTCCTGAGCAGAAGGAAAAAACTAATGGTATGCCTGGTTTTGGAGTGATTTACTGTATTGTCGGGCTGCTTGGAGCCTTTCGATATACAAGGAGATAAATCTGGTTAGATAGTGGGATAATTGATCCCGCTGTCCAACTTATTAACGGTCTAACTTATTAACGGTCTAACTTATTAACGGTCTAACTTATTAACGGTCTAACTTATAATTTATATTTCTCTGAGATTGTTAAATTTTGGTTTTAATATGATCTTAACACTATTTGCAAAGATAATGGAATATTAAAAAATATGCTCTTCATTGAATCGGGATTGTACTTTCTTCCTCGGAGAAACCTTTTTATATTTAAATATATTATACCGTTTTAGTTAAACATACTATACTGTTTATAGTTAAATACAATATACTTTAAACACATTACACTGTTTTGGTTAGCTTTTTCGGGTTTTCTTTTCTAATCATTTGAATGGCGAAAGTGTTCATAAAACTGCCTATGCAGTCTTTTCTTTTCTTAAATCTTAACATGTAATTAACAGTAGTTTTATTAGTTCAATTTCCAGTAAGCAGTCAGGGTTCTTTTAATATAATCAAGCTGACGAAAGGAATCAAGCTAACGAAAGGCACAAAGTAACATTACCTGAAAAGTAATACTACCTAAACATGTTGCCTAGTTATCAGAAACAAAATCCTTTCTTAAGCAAACTTATGAAAATGTGGAATTTATTTTTATCAAGGTAATTTCAAAAAGAGTACTGATAAATTTTGCAATAACTGACAAAAACTTTACTTATCTTTATCCCTCCCCAAAAAACAAATGGAAATAAAACTCAAACTCTCGAGTTTCCATAAAAAGCGATTAGACTTACAGGTATGCATGTGTGACATAACGCCTCATCATCCTGTGGCTGTTGAAATAGTAAGCTATCATACCTATTGAATTGTTAATTAGCTTAATCCACTCATCCTTGCGGTTGTAGTACATGGGGATTATAACATAATACAGCTTATTGTAAAGGTCGCTGAGTTCTGCTGCTTTTGCATCTTCTTCAGAAAGTTTTTCTTCGGGCTGAGGACCAATTGCCCATCCTGTTACACCTTCAATCCAGCCTTCAATCCACCATCCGTCCAGTACGCTGAAGTTTACAACTCCATTATGGGCAGCTTTCATACCGCTCGTACCTGAGGCTTCATAAGGGCGAGTAGGTGTGTTCAGCCAGAGATCGACCCCGGAAACCATTTTCGAGGCAAGATCCATATCATAATTTTCCAGAAAAACAATCTTTATTTCTTCCCTCAAAATCCCAATATTTTTAAAGATATCCCTGATAAGCTGTTTTCCGGCTCCGTCATTCGGATGAGCTTTACCTGCAAAAATAAGTTGAATTTTGCCCAGTCTATTTATTTTTTTAAGCATTTCAAGGTCAGATAAGACCAGGTTTGCTCGTTTGTATGCGGTCATGCGCCGTGCAAAGCCAATTGTCAGGGTCTCGTAATCCATACCCACACCTGTCCTTTTGTTCACCTCGTCAATAAGGGCTCTCTTTGCGTTCCAGTGAGCTTCCCAGATATCAGTGTCCGGAATTCCGTCTATTCTTACCAGAAGTTCGGGTTCGTTTGCCCAGCCAGGCAAGTAGCGGTCGTAAAGTTTCCTGAAATAAGGAGAAGTCCAGGTATATGAGTGAACACCGTTTGTGATTGCCTGGATTTTGTAGCCCGGAAAGAGTTCGCTTGAGATAAGGCTGTGCCTCTTTGTGACTCCATTGACATAGTTTGACAGGTTAAGGGCAAAAAGGCTTGTATTAAAGCGATCGGTTCCTCCGAATCTTCTGAGGATATCCACACAGTTTTTGTCCTGGATGAGGTCTTCTACAAGCCCGTAATCAAACTTATCATGCCCTGCTTCAACAGGGGTATGTGTTGTAAAAATACATAGCTCTTTGACTTTCAGAGGGTCAGTGCCGTTACATCTCAGGAGTTCCAGGCCGAGCAGGCTTGAGTGACCTTCGTTCATGTGATATTTCCTAAGCTTGAAGCCCAATGCATCAAGCATTCTTACTCCCCCTATTCCAAGTACTATTTCCTGCTTGAGTCTGTAGCGCTGGTCTCCCCCATAGAGAAAATCCGTAATTCTGCGATCTTCCCAGTAATTTCCTTCGACATCGGTATCAAGGAAAATAATAGGTACACAGCCTCCTGTAAGGCTTTTATAATTATACAGCCAGGCCTTGATTTTAACATCCCGATTTTGGATTTTTACGCTTACCTCTTCTGAGAGAAGTGTCATAAACCGGGCAGGATTCCACTCTTCGGTGTGTTCGACCTGGTTTCCGGAAGAATCAAGAATTTGCCTGAAATAGCCTTTATTGCTTACCAGTGTTACTGCTACCAGTGGAATATTGAGGTCAGCTGCCGAACGAATAGTGTCCCCTGCAAGTATGCCTAACCCTCCAGCATAAGTCGGAATTTCACTGCTAAGCCCTATTTCCATAGAAAAATAGGCAATCTTCTGTCCTTTCAATACTCCCTGAAGGCCATCCATATTCTCAAACTCGTCTCTTTTTATTTTTTGTAGAGTTATACCAAAAATATATCATCGGTTATATATCAAGTTGACCTCGAAAATTCATTTTGAAACGGGATTTATACCTGAGATACAGAGAGTAAAGAATCTTTAGAAAAGTGAAATAAGGAAATAGGTCAAAAAATTGAATTGTTATTGACCATAATGGCTATGAGCTCGATACTGTATATATATTTTTCTCTTAGGTGATCTCATATTTGTTTGCTCTTTTTTGCAGAATCTTTTTATAGATTCTGACTTTCAAGTCTCTGCATTCTGATACATTTGGAATCTCGAATCACAAGCTTTTTAATTTATTGCGTACTTCTATGTTTGCTAAGCAAAAAATGTAAATATCCGAAATGTATTCAAAGCTTCCTGTAAGAGATTTTAATATACGGAGAATGAGATGTCTAAAGTGGCTTCAAACTCGGCTAAAAATGGAAACGGCAGGCAGAAAGCCTGTAAATACCTGAATGAAGTAGCGTTATGTAACGCTCTTGAGATGGCAAAGGAGCTGATTTCAGTAATAAATAAAGTTCCTGTCACGGTTTTCCTATGGAAGCCGGAAAAGTACTGGCCTGCCGAGTTTGTCTCAGAAAACATAAAGAAATTCGGGTATACCGTAGAAGAGTTTACATCAAGAAAACTCATGTATGGTAATATTGTGCATCCTGACGACCTGGAAAGAGTGGAAAGAGAACTTTTGAGAAGAATAGAAGAAGATTACGTGGATTTTTCTCAGGAGTACCGCATCCTGACTAAGTCAGGCGAAATACGCTGGGTTGAAGAAAGAACTTTCATTGAAGCTGATGAAAATGGAATGGTAAAGTACCTTAAGGGAATAGTCCTGGATATTACTGAGCGGAAGAGGAAAGAAAAATTGCTCTATATCCAGAGAGACCTTGGCATTGCACTCAGCACTTCCGGTTCCCTGAACGAAACTCTTGAGAAACTACTGGATTCCTGCCTGCAAATAGATGAAATCAATGTTGGAGGTATTTATCTCATAGATGAAGAAACAGGAGATATGACGCTTGCCATTCACAGTGGCTTTTCCACTAATTTTGTCGAGCATGCTTCCCATTACGGTGCGAATTCCCCAAATACTAAACTTGTTATGATAGGGCAGCCGGTTTATAAACAGCATATAGACCTGCTTCTCACTTCAAGAGATGATGCACTCAGGCATGAAAATCTCAGGGCTACCGCAATAATCCCCGTAAAATCCGGAAAAAATGTTATTGCAGCTTTTTATCTTGCTTCGAACCTTGAATTCGAGATTCCGGATAGCGTGCGCACTGTCATCGAAACTATCGCAACGCAATTCGGAGTTTTTATCTCTCGCATCCGTCTGGAAGAAAAACTAATAGAATGTAAAAAGAAGAGAAAATCATAAATAGTTTTTTACTCTTTCAGTTATTTTCAACTATTTTCATTTGCTTTTCCAATTTATTTTGGCTATTTTTTGACTCATTTTTGTCGTACTTTAGTTTTTTAAATCATTCATTACTTATTTAAGTCAACTTCCACTATTTTTCTAACATAATATGGAAAAAATCATAAATCTACAATATTCATATCCCTATTGATTGCAGATATAGGTAAAGTTTATAAATTTTGTCCCTCTAAACTGTATGGGGAAAGATAGTATAAACGCATTTTTTCCTTTTGTATTATAAAACTATAAGTTGTTGCAGGACTTAGTTTACTACATGGCTAAAATTTATTAAAAAATTAAAAATTGTATAAAAATTGGAAATTATATCACAGGATTAGAAAGCCTGTAGAGAATTTACATTATCCTGGCAGACCAGTGTCGAGTCAAACACAAAACGTCGTATAAAATCGAGTGCAGTTATTAGGGATCATTAAATCCTTGATAATTGACTTGACACTAGAATAAAATCCAATAAAACGGGTTTTAGCTTAGAGCTATAAATGTTTAGGTGGGGACTATGGCAGAAGAGCTTAAAGATAAGGTTTACGAGTACCTTTCAAATCATTACTATCTGAACCTTGCAACAGTAAGCCCGCAAGGCAGACCAATGGCCCATACAATGGCATATGTATCCGAAGGCACTGTTGTATATATGGTAACTGATAAAAATACTCGGAAAGTCCAGAATATTATGCAGAATCCGTATGTAGCATATACTGTCGACGAGGACGATCCAGACTGGTTTGAGATGCAGGCTCTTCAGATTGAAGGCAAGGCATCAATAGTTACTGATGAAAATGAATTACGAGAAATTGGGGAAATACTGGTAGCCAAATTTCCGATTGCGGCAGACATGCCCCCAGATCCGGATAGTATCATGATAAAAATTGAACCAGAAGTTGTCTATTATCTCGATTACAGCATTAAGTTCGGGTACAGAGAGCAGGTGAACCTATGAAACCCTCATTTTGATTTTTGGTAAAAAACAGTGTTGAAAATAATTCCTTTATACTTAATGTGGTCGCTGTTCTATGATTTGAAGATATCCTGTTATTCCACGCAACTGTCTTAACTTTTGTAGATAACTAAATGAAACAAATGTTTGATTGACGAAACCAGATAAAGCTTGACTAGTAGAGCAGAACAATAATTAGTTATCAAAACTGAACAAAAGTTAAACTGACAGGAAGCTGACTGACAGGATATAAAATCTAAAAATTAAGGTAAAATAATAGAATTAAGGTAAAAATGATAAGAGTAAAGTAAAATGATAGAATTAAGGTAAAAACGATAAGGTAAGGTAAAATGATAGAATTAAGGTAAAAATGATAAGAGTAAGGTAAAAAGGAATGAAAGAAGCAAATCAATGTGGTTTCTGAATTACCATGATTTTTAAGTCATATAATCTTTAAATCAATATAGTTTCAAGTCATATGATCTTTAAATCAGCGTAAGTTTTGCTTCATAAGTTTTGCCTCTGTTCCGGGTTTCATTTTAGACTTCTAATGGAATCACTAATTTATCAATTCCATGTACTACTCCATTACCTGCAACGATATCAGGCTCTGTTATAATTGCGTCTTCTACCATTATCTGTCCTTCAGTTGTGGTATTCACAGTTAGTTTTTCGGTCTCCAGGGAATCCAGGGTATCAACATTTTTAAGATCTGAGGCCATGTATTCTCCGTTGATTACATAACAAGTCAGTACACGGTTCAGCCTCTCTTTATCATTACGAAGGTCATCAAGCGTGCCTTCTGGAAGGCTCTCAAAGGCTATGTCAGTAGGAGCGAAGACAGTATAAGGTCCTCCTTTACTAAGAATGTCCTCAAGTCCTGCATCCCTTGCAAGTGAAGCAAAGGTGGTATATCCTGCCCCTTCTGCAGTTTGAATAATTGTCAAATTGTTGTCTAAATTTTCCGAAGAAGTTTCATTGCCCTGGTCGGAGTTTTCTTCATCCGGTATTATGACTTCTTTTCCTTCATCCATGGAGGTTTCCTCCTGACCAGACATTGATCCTTCTCCAGTATTTTCGCTTGCCGGTTCTGTAACTTGTTCTGTTACATTAGGAGTAGCATCTTCCACTGGAGTTATCCTTTCTTCATTCTCAGGTCCTGTTTTATTGTCCTGGGCATTTTCCGCACAGCCAGAAATAACTAATATTGTTAAAAGTAAAACTACAAGAGTCCCAGATTTTCTAATATCTTTTCCCCCCAAATATATATCTAGAAGATATACTTTATGATTAATTTCACTTCTCAATACATGTTCCTTTGATATAATCTTATCTGTATTTGCAGAAAAACTTCTGTTAAAAAGACGATAGGTCGGTGAAAAGTCGACTCTTATTTACTTTAGTGCTCACTGATCCGGAAACTACAATTTAAGCACCAATTTTTAATTTCATTCTTAAGTTTGTCTTAGGATTAGCTGGTTACTAAAGAATATTATTTATATGCTTTGTGCACTTATGTGCCATAGCGTGCAGATTATGACAATAACATATAGTGATATCAAGCCATGGGGCAGGTCTTTCAACGAATATGTCAGAATGTTTGATTTAACACCTGCCGATCTCAGACGAAAGATAGTGGGTTGTGGAGATGGACCTGCAAGCTTCAATGCAGAACTTACAGAACGAGGAGGAAATGTAACATCAGTCGACCCTGTTTACATTTTCAGTGCTGACGAGATAAGACAGAGAATTTATGAAACCTATAATGACATTATTGACCAGACTCAGAAAAATCAGGATAAGTTTATCTGGCAAGAAATCGGCTCAGTTGAAGAACTTGGAAATATAAGAATGTCAGCTATGGAGAAATTCCTGAATGATTTTTCGGAAGGCTTGATGCAAAAAAGATATATACCGGGTGAACTGCCCTTTCTGCCTTTTAGTGATAAAGAGTTTGATCTGGCACTGTGCTCGCACTTGTTATTTCTATACACGGATAATTTGTCACTGGAGTTTCATTTGAAATCGATAGAGGAGTTGTGCAGGGTTTCAAATGAAGTCAGAATATTTCCGTTGCTGGACTTAAATACTGACCGATCGTCATACGTTGAGCCTATAATCGATTTTTTAAGGATGAGAAATCGAAATGTAAAAGAAATAAAAGTAGCATACGAGTTTCAAAAAGGCGGGAACATGATGTTAAGAATTTGTTAGATATTATGAGGCAAAAGGTTATTGTCCATAACCTCAGGTTTGCCATCTGCCTCGACAAGACCCACCTCATTATCAAGGAATCCGTGGACTTCAGGGCACGAGTGTCAGTAATCTGGAATAAGGTTAATCTGTATACTCGAGAAGAAAATCATATTTTTGCAGTCAGTTTTTCTATTTGACAATTTTCTCGTTTTCATATCCGGTTTTTTCGAATATTTTATTCCAGATTCTTTATATTGTTGCTCAGACTCAATGTTTTCTATTTTTTGCTTAAAAGTCCAAGATAATCCTTTTCCAGAAAGGTTATTAAAATACACAAACTCAGCCTTCGATACAGAATTCTGACGCTTAAATATATAAATTTATACTGCGACCATTTGATGGTGATATCATGGTAAAATTAAGCGAAGAGATGAAGACTGCATTCTCGAAGGTAAAGATTTTTCCCGTAGCTACGGCCTCAAAAGAAGGAGTTCCTAACGTAGTGCCTATAGGGTTCTGCCAGCTTGTAGATGATGAAACAATATGGATTGCAGATAATTTCATGGCTAAATCCCTGGCAAACCTTAAGGAAAATCCAAACGTGGCAGTCTATGTGTGGGGACCAGATACAGGCGGCTGTTTTCAGATAAAAGGTAAAGCTGATATTATTGACTCTGGGGAAAAATTTGAAAAAATGAAAGCAATTGTGCATGCGGCAAAACCCGGACTTCCTGCAAAGAGCCTAATAGAAGTAAGAATTAGCGATGTGTTCCAGTGTGCTCCCGGCCCTGACGCAGGAAAGAAGTTACTCTAATCAAGTTTTTGATCATATCATATCATATCAGCACCGTATCTGGATAAGCACCCATAAGTGCCGATAAGAAGAACAAACTATGGCTGAGAGTGTCGAAATGGCTGAAAATAAGGAAAATGTCCCTGTTTTTTGTGAAAAGTTCTGCATAGTCTGCAAGGGTGCAAGAGAAGGAAATAAAATTTGCAAGGCTATCCAGAATATCGAGTTGAAAATCTTCGGGAAAAACGGCTGTATCTGGGGAGCCGCAAGGACAAAATATTACGGAGTCACTCCTGATAAAAAACTCCCTGTAAATTCAAGAAAAAAATAGACAAAAATAGACAAAAGCAGAATGGTAGAAGGAAAGGAATAGGAAATAAAGTTCAGTGATATAAAGAGATATAGTGTAATGTAATCTCTAATAATAACAAATTAAGAGAAAATAGGTAACTGAAACTAACATAATTAGTTGAACAGAATTGAGAACGGACAGATATCTATTCTTTTTTGTTCATATTTACTATCTTTCGTTTTTTCGAGGATTTCTTTTAAACATAATTTTTATCTGTATATAGCTGTAAATTTTATATTGCTTTCATAGGTAAATTTGTCAATACCTTAGATTTATTGTGCAAGATTATCCGTAAATACAATCCAGAAGTAAAGATCTATGAAGAAGGCCTAAATATAAAATACATGAATGAATTTCGAGAATAAAAATACCAGAAATGATTCCAAGAATTCCGAAAATAAAAATTTACCAGAAATGATTCAGGAACTCTGAAAATAGAAGCTTACCAGAAATGATTCCAGAAAAAATCCTAACAAAGTTAAGAGGAAGGACATTCAAACTATGCCTGTACTGAGCATTGTTGCCTGCAGGATGCTCGAAGATGAGCTTGTACATATATTATCAAAAGACCGTGAGCTACAGCAGCTAATCGTTGTAGAAAATCGGGAAATCTCAGGGTTCCTTCGTAAGCTCAGGTCAAGAAACTGCAACCCAAAGACAGTTTTTCTGGATCGGATCCCAATGCTTCTCAAAGGTTACTCCAGCTATGATTTAAGAATTCCTGCAGGATTCTTTTCCAGTTTTCCTATCTTCAATAGATTTTGCAGGAAACGGAAACTTGGAGAAGAGGTAAATATTGTAGTAAACTTATTAAGCCTGGACTTACATGCCGATCTTGATATTTTAAAGACGGAGGTTTACAGAAATATCCGTGAGATGTCTCTTTTTTCGGATGGAATCCTGATTTTTTATGGTATCTGCGGACATGCACTTGGAAAACTGGAAGAAGATTTAGCTGATCTTAAATGCCCGCTTTTTTTCCTGAAAGACCGAGATGGAGAAACCATAGAGGACTGCATTAGTCTGGCGCTTGGAGGAAATGAAGCTTATGCCAGGGCCATGACCAATTTTCAGGGTGTGGGAACTATCTACCTGACACCTATGTGGGCCTCAAGCTGGAAGCAGCTTGAAAATAAAAACGGAAGCAGAGATTTCAACAATCGTTACCTGAAAAATCCACTCTACTGCCTGGCTGCAAAAATCGATAGTGGGCTTGTAGCTGATCCAGATTTCCATATAAATGTTAAAGAGTTCGCCTGCACGTTTGATATGAAAGTTGTGAATCTCAGAGGAAATCTGGAAATTACCGAACAGTCATACCTGAACGCCCGAAACGGCATAAACGAAAAACAGTAAAGGACCAATTTAAGTTTTTATTGAAAGTTCATTTAACTTATGTTCTCACTTGCGATAGACTATGGGGAAGTTTAGGAGACTAAAACATAAAAAAGAGAACAAGCTTTAACTGGTTTTAAATCTGTCTAACATTTACTAAAATTTATATACTTTCTCACCTTTTTAATCAATAATATATTACTTTCAAACTTTTATATGTTACTTTCAAACTCTTTCTAACGATTGAATTCCCTGGGGGTGTCCGGAATAGATATTAGTAAAAAAGTTCTTTTAATAACTCTCATAATTTTTGGTGTTCTTGCAGCTTCGTTTACCCTCACCCATAACATGCAGCTTTCAAATTTTTTAGATCTTGAAGAGTTGGATACACTGAATAATGTAGAAAGAGTACAGAATGCCATTTCAACCCAGCAAGGATATCTTAATTATATAGCACAGGATTGGGCTTGCTGGAACGATACTTATTCATTTATTGAAGACGGAAATGAGACGTTTATACGGAAAAACATTCAGAATCATACTCTTGCCAAGCTTAAAATTAATGTAATGCTTTTTGTGAACAATTCCGGGTCTCTTGTTTATGCAAAATCGGTTAATATCGATACCTCACAGGAAACACTGGTTCCTGAGGAACTCCTTAGATTAGTGGAAGACGGGACCCTCCTTACAAAAGGAGAAAACGGAAATATAAGTGGTTTTGTCCTGCTCGATGGAAAACCCATGTTTATTTCGTGTCATTCTATCCTTACTACAAATTATACAGGTCCTGTGAGAGGAACTGTGATTTTCGGCAGATATTTTGATGACAATCTCCTTGAATCCTTTAAAGAAACCACCCGTTCTTCACTTTTGATGTATAGTGTTGATGACAATCTTCCTCCTGATTTCCAGGCTAAGCTTAACAACTTTTCACATAGTCCGCAACATACTATTGTCGAACCTCTTAATGACAGCAGAATAGCTGGTTATTTTGAACTGCCGGATATTTCAGGTAAACCTGCTCTTGTTATTAGGGCGGATTTTCCAAGAGAACTCTATCTGTATGGCGAGAGAACCCTGAATAACATGTATCTCTTCCTTTTGCTAATCGGTCTGATAACCATGGTTGGGGTTAAATTTGCTCTTGATAAGTTATTCATCTCAAGGCTAATAGGAATTGATAATTTTGTTACCCAGGTAAGATCGGAAAAGGATCTTTCCAGAAGATTGTCTCTCAAGGACAATGATGAACTTTACCGTCTTTCCAGGGAAATAAACGGAATGTTAAACGAAATTGATCTTGCACAGCAGGAGTTAAAGGCACAGGAAAGAGAAAAGAAAGTCCTGCTTGATTCTCTGAATGAACTGGCAATTTTCGTAAGTCCTGAACGTAATATTATCTGGGCAAACAAAGTTGCCCTGGAATTTATGAAGATAGATCTCCAAAAAGCAGTGGGTCTATGCCTCAAGAATACTCCTGATATAAATAGCCCGTTATCCGATTACCTTCAACTTGAGCAAGTTTTCACTACAGGCAACAAAAAATCAGAAGAGTTTACTGCAAAAGACGGTAAAGTCTGGTTTGTTCAGGCAATACCTGTAACCGAAGAGGGCGGAAAAATTATAGGAGTCCTCGAAATGTGCAGGGACATTACGGAAAGGAAAGCAGCAGAAACCCTCCTGCAGGAAAAACAAATAGCAGAAGCCGCAAATCGCACCAAAAGCGAGTTTCTGGCGAATGTGAGCCATGAACTGAGAACCCCGCTTAATTCTATAATAGGTTTTTCTGACCTTTTATATGAACAGGTATACGGTGAACTTAACGAAAAACAGTTAAAGTCCGTTGGGAACATCTCAAAGAGTGGAAAACACCTTCTTAATCTGATAAATGGCATCCTTGATCTCTCGAAAGTAGAAGCTGGAAAAATGGAGCTCAATTATACAAAGTTTGAGCTTGCCGGTAAGTTTAACATACTGAGAAATCTTCTGTCTCCTATAGCTGACCGAAAAAATATTCAAGTTGAAATCGATATAGATAGCAGTCTTTCCACTATATGTGCTGACGAAGCAAGGTTCGTTCAAATAATGTATAACCTTGTTGATAATGCGATAAAGTTCTCCTTTGAAAACGGGCTTGTAAAAATAGGAGCACGAAAAAAAGGAGATATGGTAGAAATAACGGTCATGGATACTGGAATTGGGATTAAACCTGAGGACCAAAGTAAACTTTTCAAGCCTTTCAGCCAGGTTGATTCCTTTTTGTCCAAACAGTTTCAGGGAACCGGGCTGGGGCTTTCGCTGGTTAAACAGATTGTCAAGTTGCATGGCGGATATATCTGGTTCAAAAGCAATCCTGGAGAGGGAAGCACTTTTGCTTTCGCTATTCCGATAAAAGGTAATAATAACAGTGAACATGGAACGATTGGACTAAACAGTAAAACACAGGGTAAAAGATAAAACTACGGAAAAAATAAAAAGTTGATAAATAAAAAAGTTATTAAATAAAAAATTGAAAAATAATAGGCTGAAAAATAGAAAGCTGAAAAATAGAAAGCTGAAAGATTAAAAAATTTGAAAATTTGAATGTTGAAAAATAGAAGTTTAACTTTGTTATATCTAACTCAGGTCTCTATAATTACTTGAATTCGTTCTCTCTAGCTTAAAGTTAGAAAACCGGTTCTTCAACTTTCTGAACGAAACCGTGACCGAAATCAACACATAGATTGATAGGCTCGATCTTGGTTTTCTGCAAACTCAACAGTTCTTCCAGTGAAAAAACTGCATACTTATTTTTTCTTCTCCTGTATTCTTTCAATTGATCGTAGTCGAAGCAGAGATTATCATAGCTAGTTACATATCTTAACCAATCTACTGGAATTGCTAGATTTAATAAAAGCGGGATAGCAGTTTCGAAATAAAGCCTGCAAGCTTTTTTTCTTGACAATTTACACGAATTATCTATTTTGAAATTTATTTTTTCATTTTCAAGTGTAAGGACTAATGGGTAGATTTTACAGAATACAGGCTTAAACTCTCGACAGTTACATTCTTTACTTTCTTCACTTAAAAATGGGCACAACTTTCCTAATTTTAATACATGTATTAAAGTTCCATCGTCCATTTTCAGAACATCAAGGTAGCGAATTTTAAATTCCGAAACATTTATACCCATTTTTTCTGCCATATATTCTTCTTCTCCGGGCAATAAAGTTCCGATTTTATTATGCTCGCATGCTCCCCCACATTCACGGCAGATTTTAAAAGTATTCCTGTTACTTCCACTGAATATCTTGTGTAAGTTTTCGTACTTTTGCATAGATATTTTCTTGTATAACACCTAAAAACCTCTTTGTAATCATTTATACATTTTTATTTTATTTTCCTGAAATCGACCTAAAAACCCACTCCTACGGCATTTCCATTGCATATATTTTTAATAAGTAATATTTACATGTATGCATGATTGTGCTAACATTTCTGAGATTCAAAAAAATAAAAATAGGTTAGACTTTAAGTAAACGATTCAAAAGTGCTAATCTTGCGAAAAAAATAAATACTATAAAAATTTTATAAGATAATATTGCTTTTGAGGCATTAAGGTTTAATAAAGTATAATGAGTTAAATCCTGAACGAAATTGAAATTTTTTATAATGAAAAACTTTGAGAAGCTCCATTTTTAAGAAATTTTACCTGGTGCATTTTTCATATAAAGCACATTACTGTCCGTAAAAATTGTTGTAAAAGTAGTTTTGCATTCAGTTCATAATGTCAACTTGTCAAACCAAGATATATTGAATATAGAAGAAACTGCATTCAATAAAGCACATAGAAAAGCGAATCCGATAAAAGAAACTTTTTGACCCAAGAGAGTAACTATGGCTCAAAAGAGAGGTAGGAAAATGACATACCTCTCGATTTTCAATTCCCTTAAACAGGAATGAAAGTTTCGGAGGTACTTTTCCTCTCTCCAGGCACCGTTTTCAAGGTTAAAAACCTGAGAGGTTTAATGGGATTGAAAATATCTTACCCCACGAGTATTCAGTCCGGATAGCTTTCCAGCCGCTTGTTTCGGAACGCTTGATTATCTCCATTCTGTTTTTCTGGATAACTTTCTGGTTGCTCGTTCCAGAACACCGGAACATTTTCATTCTGCTTTCCCACTTCCATAAAATACTTGTTATTGTAATAATACCAGACTTTAGCAGCTGGATATGTACTTTCCAGGTACTCGTCATAATTGATTTCCGATACGTCCGCAGGTACTATAGAGCAGTTTTCATTGTCATAGTATGGTCCTTCAGTCGGGTCAAGTGGGAACCATTCCCCATTTTCATAAACTTCTACCCAGGCGTGACCACCACTAACATTTCCGAAATCTACTTTTCCTATAGCTACACGTACAGTACTTTCATTATATTGTCCTGAGGTGATCAGCAGGGATGCAAGAGTATTTGCCTGCTCCTCACAGTCACTGACAGGCTCTCCGTAATCCGGACTGCTGGAATAAGTAGGAGTTTTTTCAAGGAACTCTGTTGGAGTAAGCCACTTTTCATCCACGCCGTTCAGAGTCTCATCTGAGACCCAGATCCACGATAAAGCGGCTTCATAGATCTCGTATTTATCGTCAAGACTATTTTCTTTAAGGTAAGAGGTTACAGCGTCTGCATATGGGGTAACACAGGATTGATAGTAGGAAGTATTTTGCTGCGTTATGTATTGTTCATCCAGAAAACTCCTTGATCTCATGTCAGGAGGTACATCTTCCGAAGGTTCTTCTCTGGTGACAGCCGGAGATGACTGTTGGTACCTTCTTTCGTTATTCGTGGGTTGGAAATTTTGTGGCATATTTCTATTTCTTTCCCCGGGAAACAAAGGAAATTTCGAATTTAAATTTTGAAAATCATTAACTCTACTTTCAATGGTACTTACAAAACTGCAGTACTGGACCTCAAGACTCGGGGGTTCAATAAATAACCAATCTGTAGTATTCTTATATTCCGGGCTGCTTCCGATATTTCCATCTTTAGCGCTTGCGCCAGTACAGGGAAAGATAGCCAGTATAAAGACGGCTATCAAAATCGCATTACTTCTTTTCATTTAACCATCTACCTTTGTTTTATAATTTTTTAATTTCCTCAAACTGATTTCTCCTATCGAAAACTCAATAAGTCCAAAAGCTCCGCTTTTAAAGCTATAGGTTTAAAACATTATAATAATATGTATAAAGTTCTTTTCCCCGATGCAAAGCCTCTTTTTCTGAGCACATCATTAGCTAGTTGCTTAGTCGTTTATCAATTCGGAAAAGTTCCATGCCATAAATCGGTCTGTTACTATCAAAAAAAGGTAAATTCACGTTCCTGCAGTAAACAAATAATTTTGAACTTTCGGCTCTACCAACCTGTTTGTCTTACCGTAATTACTGATAAGTAATCCTTGAACTGCTTGCTCTATTCTTCTTGGCTCCTTTACTATAAGTAAGAGAAAATTCCTTCTTTTTTCAGAAAAAACTGCTAAGTCAATCATACTCATTTTTTGTCCGACTTCTATTTTTCCAAAGAAGCAGAAGATTAAGAAAAGGTTGATTGCCTTTCTTCTTTCTTTTCCATTCATAATATGAATCATTCGTATCTTAGTGCATCTACTGGTTTTAACTTTGAAGCCCTGTACGCAGGGACTACTCCTGAGATCACTCCTATTAAAACTGCCAGGATGAGCCCAAAAGCCATCAGGTCAGGAGCAAGATATATGTCTGAAGAGCCTCCTCCTCTCATCATTCGCAGACCCAGCATAGGGAAAAGAGTTGAAACACAAGCTCCCAGAATATCTCCAAGGATACCACCAACAAGACCAACCATTGCGGAATTAAAGAGAAAAATCATGAGAATATCTCGATTTTTCGCTCCAATGGCTTTCATAGTTCCTATCTCCTTTGTCTTTTCAAGGACCGAGGTAAACATGGTGTTTGCAATCCCAACGGCTCCCACAAGCAAGGACACTGCTGCAATAGCACCAAGGAATAGAGTCATTGAACTCGTCATTTCAGTAACGGACTCTGCCATCGATTTGGAAGCTGTCACGGAAAAGTCCCTATCATCTTCCTGAACTATATGTCTCGAAACCATGAGCTTATCCACTATGTCTTCCATCAATCCATCAACCAGATCTTCACTCTTTGCTTTCACAGTAATTGAATCATAAACACCTTCTTCTGCGTCATCAAGCAGGTTTACTGCTCCATCGATCGGCATGTAAATACTTCGGTCCCCACGCTCACCTTCTTCTTCCAGGATTCCGACAACGCGCACTGCTTTGCCGTTTATATTTATTACCTGGTTGACACCTATTTCCTGGTCATAAACTCCACTTGCAATCCCACTTCCTATGACTGCAACATACTTATCAGCAGGTTCGAGTAATCTTCCTGATTGCGTTTTCAGAGTAGTCATGTATTTCCAGACCTGAGGATCCACACCTGTAATAGAGAGAGTGGCATTTTGCGCTGCATAAATCACTGATTCACTGCCTGAGATCTGGCCAGCTATGTACTGTATTCCATCCAGACCCTGAAGAGCTTCAATGTCGTCATCTGTCAATTCAGAGTCTGTTGATGAACCCCTCATCCCAGGAAAGCCAGGCATGTTAGATGATGCTTTGGTATATCCTGGACTTATGGTTATTTTTGTCAGGTCCATTTCGGCGAGCCTGCTCTGCACCTGCTCCTGCATGGCATCTCCAAGGGAGAGGATGCCGACAACAGACCCAATTCCTATAACTATCCCAATAATGGTCAGCCAACTTCTGAGCTTGCTATGCACAAGCATGTTCAAACCCATCTTCAAATAGGTCGATTGTCTCATCTTGCATCCTTCCATTCTTTTTCAATCAAGACTTTTTTGAAAAGGGTTGCGTAAACCATTTCGCTGTTTTTCACGCCGACCACGCCGTTTTTTATGGAGACATCCCTTTTCAATCTCGAATTGTCCCTGAACCTGTTCCTGAGCCATGCTTCTGGTCTTCAGGCTTTTTATTTTCGGATTGTTTCTCACCTTCTGTCTGCCTTTTTTTGCGGTATATGATTAAACCTGC
The DNA here is from genome assembly GCF_000970305.1 of Methanosarcina barkeri 3. Lineage (GTDB taxonomy): Archaea > Halobacteriota > Methanosarcinia > Methanosarcinales > Methanosarcinaceae > Methanosarcina > Methanosarcina barkeri_A. Next base: position 1,251,086 of record NZ_CP009517.1, on the reverse strand, counting down.
TCCCGCAACAGCTATTAAAACAATATAAACTAGGTATGAACTGAAGCCACTGCTGTTACCTGCTGCTCCTGGTCTTGCTCGTCCCTGTGCAGTCATACTTCCGGCAGTCGTTTCGAGTTTTACTTCCTTATCAACTGTCACTCTTTCTCCTCTTGCATCCGTATATTCAATCTGGACTTTTAGAGGATTGGAACCTTTTGAAGTTACATTTTCATCTTTCTCTCTTGCTCTTGCAGCCTCCCCTGATGTCCCTGCACTACTTTCAGTTCCTCCAACGCCCTGTGTGCTTGCAACATTGAAAGATGCAATTGTATAGTCTCCTTTCTCAAGGTTTCCAACAATTGTTGAAGAGCTTCCTGAGACCCTGTACCCGTTTTGATCAGGAACCGAGACTTTCACGGAATATGCCATGTTGTTACCAACGTTTGCAACTGAAAGGGAAATTTCTCCCTGGTCACTTTCAGAAAAGGAAACATCAAAATCGGTTTCTCCACCGACGAAAAGCCCTGCTGTGGTCGCAATATTTTTTTCATTGGAATTGTAGTCTTCAAAGCTAAGGTTTACATTCAGAGTGTAGAGTCCGGGATCTGCGTTTACATCTGCCATTACCGAGTAAGATACGGTTACGGAGTCACCTGCAGCCAGATATTTGATGTATTTTGTGTTATCCGAATAAACCGGCAGAATTACCCCTTTTGGGTCTTTCCAGGAAATTACCATATTTTTCAGAGGTGAGTTTCCGGTGTTTGTTATTATAAATTCCAGAGGTTCTTCCTTTGCCAGGTCAATACTTGCCTTGTTTATGGTAACAATCTGCGCGTACTCTTTACCCCTTACCTCGAGCTGGATGGTTTTTGTAATGGTAATCACGTTTGACGAGGAACCGCTTTCTTTAGCAGTGGTAGTAATATCTATATCGTATGTGCCTTCTGAAGCGTTGGCATCTGTCATAAGCTTGAATTTAAGGACTGCTGCATCGTCATCATCCTGCCGTGCATTCAGGTAGGAGACTTTTTTTGTCAGGTCTTCTCCGGAAATCTTACTGAAAGGATATTTCGGGTTCACTGTGACAACAATGTCCTTCAGGTCAGCATTTCCTACATTTTGTATGCTGACAGTGAGCTCAACAGGTTCTCCAGGACGAGCAGCGTCAGGGTTCTGCTTGGTCAGGTCTACTTCCAAAAATGAAGACTGTATATTGCCATTAGAGGCAAGTGCCGTTCCAGCTCCAAGGCATATGAACACTAAATACAACAGTAGTATTTTTAGTAAAGAGAACTTTTTCATTTTGACTCCTCAACTCATGTTTACTTCATTTTTCATACCTCGTTATTTTTCATAATTGGTTTTTTCATAATTGGTTTTTTCATACCGATTCTTTTTCGTATTGGTTCTTTTTTCATACCTCATTACTTTTCCTTGCATGTCTCGATTTTTTCAATCTCACCATCTCTTATGTACACGATTCTTGTTGCATATTTTACAAGTTCAAGGTCATGGGTAACAATAATAATAGTCTTACCTTCACTTTTCTGCAGTCCATCAAGAAACTCTAAAATGTAATCTCCAGTCTTGGTATCAAGGTTTCCTGTAGGTTCATCTGCAAGGATTATAGGCGGGTTTACAGCCAGAGAACGGGCTATTGCAACTCTCTGCTTCTGCCCGCCGGAAAGCTGGGAGGGAAGGTTCTTTTTCTTATCTGAAAGTCCGACGATTTCAAGCAGATATGAGGCTTTTTGTCGGGCAATTTGTCGATTTTCTTCCTGAAATTCCATAGGTAAAAGCACGTTTTCTTCAGTGTTCAGAGTTGGAAGAAGGTTGAAGCTCTGGAATATGAAACCAATCATCTGTCCTCGGACAACGGCGAGTTCCGATTCGTTCAATTCTGAGATGTCCTTCGAATTCAGGCAAACCGTGCCTTTTGATGGTATATCCAGGCAGCCTAGCAAATTCATAAGCGTGCTTTTCCCACTTCCGCTGGGCCCGAGAATTATCAGAAATTCCCCTTCGTAAATTTCCAGGTTTATTCCTTTCAGGGCTGCAAACTCAATTTCCCCCATCTGATAAATTTTCCAGACATTAGTCAGTTTGATAAGTGGAACCTCCCCATTCCTGGAGGTATTTTCTGAACCCAAATTTTTAGCAAAATTACGAGCTGGACCGCCATACGGGCTGTTTTTCGTGATCACCCCTGGATTATTTATTTCGGAATCATTGTCCGATTCGCCGTAGAAATCTGCTGCTTTCTCAAGCGACTTTAAAACGTATGAGGCATTTAATTTCTTTTTAAATGTCTCTATAATCTTGATAAGTGTCATACATACCCTCTAAACTATATCCATGCTTCAGCGTTATCGGACTAATTTCTATTTTGTCCGTATTCTACCTGAAACATCTAATCTAAAGGCACATATTAATATTTATCATACTGTTATTTAGGTTTACTGCTATTTTATTATCCTTCTAGAATTGCAGGATTAGTAACATAATAGCAGTCTACGTTTTTGAGGCACCTGCAAGATGCGAAGTGCCTCACATTTGGAGTAGGGGTTGATAGCCGCTCCGTGTTTTGAGACACTGTAAAATGTACAGTGCCTCATTTTCTGGAGTGCAGGTTTGACTGCTTCCTTCTATCACTTTTCAAATGGGAGAACTTTTGTGCTGATTTAAGAGTTCCTAAGAGTGGCGAGGTATCCTATCTCTATCAGTTTATTTCCCATTGAATTCTCTAAGGTTAAGGCTTCTGCATCTGACAGATGCCTTACTTTTCAGTTTCCAGGAGAAGGCAGTCATCTCCTTCATTGGAGTTTAATAATAAAAGCATACTTAGCAAAAACAGGAGATATACAGAACTAACTTATCAATGAAGCTTTTCTACAGGTTTTTTGTTAAGTTTAATCTTTAATCAGATATTAAATAAAAAATTAAATCTCAGTAAAGTATTATCTGCTGGGAATTTCTCAAAAGATCCTTCAAACCTGCCATTAAGTCCATTTCCACCGACAAAACTAAAGTTTAGATTATTTTTTCAGTGTTTTGACCCGGTCTCAGGAATTTCACCTGACATTGAGAGGAAAGAACTCTTCGAGACTTATAAGGTTTTTTAAACTCTTAACAGAGCCAGCAGGATATGCTTGAAAGTGGAACAGCTAAACAGAACATCTAAAATTGAACGTCTAAAATTGAACATCTAAAATTGGAACATCTAAAACTGGAACATCTAAAACTGGAACGGCTCATCAGGATCTATTTTCAAAAGTTTAATATGTGAAGACATAACGTAGGGAATCCTGCATTCAGGAAAGAGGATATTGGGTGCTTAACAGGAATAAACATGATTTTGCCATAATTCTTGGAGTACTTCAGCTACAGGACAGTTTTTTTACCTTCCCTTGCATGTTTAGTTCTTATTACATAGACAATTAACAAATATAGGTTAAAGGTCTCTAATTAAAATTAATATTCCATAATTAAGTTTTATTCGAAAACAAATGGTTTATTTCATTTTTAAATAAAAAGTAAGTCCTTTTTTACCTTCATTTTTTGCAAGTATCTTTATTTCTTTTTCTGCCAATTCGGGAGAGTGCAGTATTCGCCGGAAATCAGCAAAACTGCTGTAGTGGATGATTGATGTAACAAGATCATCAATGAAAATTAATAAAATGAATTGAAATTAAGAATCTTACAATAGTGTAGCTATAAACATCAAAATGGAGGGAGGAAATGAAAAAAATAAAGCTCAACTATCTATTAGACTTGGCATTTTTTGTTCAATTTGTCTTAGTCGGTTATTCAGGTCTTATAATGTATTTTAATCACCGTGCAGCAGGTCCGATCTTAAGACTGATCCATGATAAAGTTGGGGTTCTGATGCTTCTTTTCTTTGTCGTTCATGTTACACTGCACTGGAGATGGATATTACTTCGCACAAAGAATCTTTTCAGAAAAGAAGGACAAATAAAAGAGACAAAAAAAACAAAGCTTAACTATTTTGTGGACTTGGCATTTTTCGTTCAATTTGCTTTAGTTGGTTATTCAGGTTTTATAATGTTTTTCAACCACCATGCAGCAGGCCCAATCTTGAGGCTTATTCATGATAAAATCGGAATCCTTATGCTGTTTTTCTTTGTTGCTCACATTGCACTCCATTGGAGATGGATAATATTCACCACAAGGAGCTTATTCAGTATACAAAGAGAGATGAAAGAGGGTGAAGTTATCGAAGCAAACTATATGCCTGTAGACTGAGGTAGGTAAAATCCAAGGATAAAAAGTTGTTTAGGGTAGAAAAATAGATTAGACAAATAAAAAGTTTAGGATCGAAAAATAGTTTAGGGAAGTAAAAAGTTTAGGATCGAAAAATGGATCAGAGTAAGAAAGTGGTTTAGGGTAGGAAAGGGAAATTCTCATAATTTTTGAAAGTATTGTCTGACATGAAACGGGTTAGACAATTGCCGGAGAAGCCTGAGTCTCTAAAGGCAATAAAAGGTAAGCTAAATAAAAGGTGAACTTCTAGCTAAAACTCTCTTTTTTCACGAAAATAATAAATTACTGAGAAAATTGCCAGACAGTTAGCTGGTTGATGCTTATGTTGGTATTTGTTCAGCAGCTTTCAAATATCTGGTTCGCAACTTGAGTATTTTATTATCTGTTATTCAAAATTTACACTCTGTAGTCTAAAATCCGTTCCCTGTGTATTATCATTTCTCTATGACCTTCATATATGGATTAATAGCTATACGATTCTCAGGATATGCGATTTTGCTCCGCTTGCAGATAAAGGATTCCTCAAAGTCGGCTCCCATTTGCTGTGCCAAACTCGAAGGAATACCCATTATCATCAATTCTGGAGGCAGCCAGGGGTTTCCTGTAGGATCAACAGGGCCGACATAAGCTGAGTCTTTCGGTGCATTTTCTGCCATGCCTGCCGGGAAAGCGATCATCGTAGCGCAAATGGGTCCTCCGGGTATCACGGTTTTGAAAAAGGGCTCAGAGCTATTGAACTGCGCCAGCCCGCAGAGGTTCCTGATCTGCTCGCTGCCTGCAAAGACAATAAAAGACCTGACAGTTTCAGGTACCGGATTGTGAGTACACGGAGCAATGACTGTGTATTTTCCATGTGGAAGGATTTCTCCTGCTCTCTTTCTCTGCTCATCGAATAGCTCAGGAGTTGCTTTTAAATGTTCGGCAGCACCTCCATGGAAATCAGGTGTGCCCACAGTTACGAAGTATTTAAGCTTCGGGTGCGGTTCCGCTAACCCCATCCAGGTCATCCCACCGGCACAACACTGTTCATGACCTGCTTCAATATAGACCGGAGGCGTCTCTTCAAAGAGAGCTGATGCATAAATCGCCTTTGCTACACAGCGGTCTACAGTGTATGACGGAACTGCGTCTTCAGGAATTTCATCCGTATCGTAAATACATAGAGGACGCAGTTTTAATCTGCCAGCTTCAGTAAGCTTATTCCCCAATTCCTTAACACTTAATAGATTTGTTGATGTTATACAATCACCCTCAAAGAAGGTTATTTTTGAATCCAGCCTTTTTCCATCCAGTAATCGCAGTTATGCGTCCAGTGGTCTTTATTGGCAAGAAGGACATACTTGAACCGCTCTCTCCAGGTTTTCTGTGCAGCTTCCTGTTCAGGATATTGCCTTTTCTCGTTTATTGATTTAACAAGGTCTTTTCCCATTTCACGAGATTTTTCAATAGCTGCTTCCAATGCTGAAGGGCCCTGCGACATTGCACAGCCAACTCCCCCGATGGTATTGCCCCCGCAGATTTTCATGTAGTTGTTCATAATATCAAGTACAAAATCGACTTCACGACTACCTGCTGTAGTCAATGAAAAACCATATTTCCCTTCAAAGAGCTGTTCATGAACCATGAGTGGACTTCTATCAAACAGTGTCTTGAGTTGTGCTGTAACATTTGTTATGTAGTTAGGGCTACTCAAGATAATTCCGTCTGCAGCTAGTAGTTTTCCCATTACTAAATTGAAGTCATCTTTTATTGTGCATTCACCTTTCTCATGACACGAATCACATGCAATACAATATTTGATCTTCAACTTTGCAATGTCAATAGCTTCAACTTCAGCTTCTGCCTCTGCAGCTCCTTGGAGGGCTGCATCCATTAGTTTTAGAGTGTTACTCTTTTTGCCTCGTGGGCTTGACAGTATACCAACTACTTTCATAGTTTCCCTCTTTGTATGTCTACAAAACACAAAAACAATTAATGAAAGTTCATGTTCTTACTTATGCGAAAACAAATAAATAATGCAAAAAATAAGAATATGTAAAAATCGTCTTCAATGATAATATTTTTTCCTACTGAATATTTGATAAGTCTATTCTGAAACTTAAAATTTGATTTTTGAATTTGGTATTCGGAACAGTCAGTTGAATAGCTAATTACTAAAATGATCCTGAAAAATTATGATGAAGAAGCAAATAGGTTTTAGGACAGACTCATAATATGATTGAGTTTTCATGGCAACTGTTAATTTTAAGAAAATAATGATTGCAACCGACGGCTCAGACTACTCCGGGCTAGCTGCCGAAAAAGGAATAGGACTTGCTCGATTGAGTGGAGGGACGGTTTTTGCAGTCTGTGTGGTGTCAAATACTTCCTTGTCTATGTATATGGATTATCTTTCTTCTACTGGTGTGAGTCCTAATTGGGAGTTGATATATGAAGGATTGGAAATCCAGGCTCAACAGGCTGTAGATTATGTAAAAGGTTTAGGAGAGAAAAAAGGAATCAATGTGGAGTCCATCGTGCTTGAAGGAGTTCCTGTAGATGAACTTATTCATTATGCCGAGGAAAACGGAATGGATATTATTGTTATGGGTACTCTTGGCAGAACAGGAATTGAACGGCTGCTTTTAGGCAGCGTTGCTGGAAATGTGGTTCGGTACTCAAAAGTTCCTGTTGTGGTTGTAAGGAAAAAACATAAAGCATGAGGCTGAACTCAAGTAAACTATAATTTTTAACCTTTAAATTTTGCTTTTTTTCAGGCTTCTTTCTTATTATCCGTCCTCTCCATCTCAATTCAAAAACTTTCTTTCCAAATTCATAACCTACATCATATCTGAATTCGAGTATAAAATATCCATGTTTTAAGTATATAAATGCCAATAAGACTAAACAATAGCTATTGGAAATATCTATAGAAAGTTTGTAATATGTGCACGACATATTTACTAAACACGGAAATTGGGGATGATGACCGTGGAAAAATCAAAAAAGATTATAAAATATTTAATTTTAGGAACTTTCGTTGGAATTTTGTTGATTTATCTTAAGTTTAAGAGAGTAAACATTAATGAGTAAGCCTCAGGAAACTTCACCTATACTTTTAACACCAAATAAACTTTACTCTCTTGAAGAATTTTTAACTCAAGTATTTCAGATTAGCTTTTAAAACTCCTTATCTAATTTGATATATTTCTTTAAATGTATCTATTTGACACAGCTCTTTAAAATTGTCTTTTAATAGATTTCTTTAAAATTATCTTTTAATAGATTTCTTTAAAATTATCTTTTAATAGATTTCTTTAAAATTATCTTTTAATAGATTTATTTAAAAGCACATTCCAAATAAACTCATATCTCCAACTTTATTTTGAATTTCTGTTAAAACCAGCAGTTAATATGCTATGAAACTCAATAACGAAAAAAGGACAAGTTCCAACTATTGCGATATGTACCTCATCTATTTGCGTTCAGAAGGGCAGGGATAAGGCTATAGAACTCAAACATTGCCCTATTTTTCTGTTTTCATCAAACTTTTCTTAAAAGTTTTCAATCAAAACGATTTAAAAGGCTCGCTTTTCTAGCTGCCTGGTTTCAGGCCTGTTTAAGAAGTACTTTCATATCCTCTTCGACAGTTGTATTAGGTCTGAGACTGAAATTTTCAACCAGTACTTTAACAACATTAGGGGAGAGGAAAGCTGGAAGTGTCGGACCGAGTGTGATATTCTTTACACCGAGGCTCAACAGGGCGAGCAGCACAAGCACGGCTTTTTGCTCGTACCAGGCTATATTGTATGAGACAGGAAGGTCATTTATATCCTCAAGCCCGAAAGCCTCTGCAAGTTTCTGCGCTATTACAACAAGTGAATAGGAATCATTGCACTGCCCGGCATCGATTACTCTTGGGATTCCTTCGATATCACCAAGATCGAGTTTATTGTATCGGTATTTGGCACAGCCTGCAGTCAGGATCACTGTATCTTTAGGGAGAGCCTTTGCAAAATCGGTATAGTAAGTTCTTTCTTTCTGCCTGCCGTCGCAGCCTGCCATAACCATAAACCTGCTGATCTTTCCGGTTTTTACGGCGTCTATAATTTTATCCGCAACCGAGAGAGCTGCCTCGTGTGCAAATCCTGCGGTTATGGTTCCGCTTTCGATTGGCTCTGGAGGCTTGCTCGCTTTTGCCTGCTCGATTAGAGGGGTGAAATCTTTTGTGCCGTCTTCGTTTTCGTAGATATGGGTAAGCCCTTCAAACCCAACTATCCCTGTAGTATAAATCCGGTTTTTATATGACTCTCTTGGGGGGATTATGCAATTAGTAGTCATGAGGATTGGGCCGTTGAACTTTTCAAATTCTTCGTTCTGTTTCCACCAGGCGTTACCGTAATTGCCTGCGAAGTTATCGTATTTCTTGAAGACAGGGTAAGAATTTGCTGGAAGCATTTCCCCGTGCGTATAAACATCAATTCCTGTGCCCTTTGTCTGCTCGAGAAGCTGTTCCAGATCCCGCAGGTCGTGACCGCTAATAAGAATTCCTGGCCTGTTCCTCACGCCAATATTAACGGCTGTCGGCTCCGGGTTTCCATAGGTTTCGGTATTTGCCTTATCTAGTAAGGCAAGGACGGAGACACCTTTTTGCCCGCATTCCATAACTAGACCAATCAAGGCATCCATACCGATGCTATCGTCCGTAGTCGAAACCAGTCCTTTTTCTATAAACTCATAAATCGCTTCATCCTTATATCCCAGGATATAAGCGTGGTGAGCATAAGCAGCCAGCCCTTTAAGGCCGTAAGTCAGGAGCTCCCGAAGAGACCTGATGTCCTCATCCTGTGTGGAATGGACAGCATCCATACTTTCTATATTTTCCTGAGTAACCGTAGCCACAGCAGGCAAGTCTTTTTCGGAAGGCAGCGTTCCCGGAGGCAGTTTTGCCTTAATGGAATCCCGGATCTCAAACCCTTTTTTTATATAAGATTCAATCGCCTTTTTGTCAAAGTTGGTATTTGTAAGAGTGACAAAGAACCCGTCGAGCACAAACCTAACGGTTGCTTCTTCGTTAAGACCATATTCCCTTGCCTTCAGGTCAAAGAACGAGATGCTTTTAAGGACATAGAGCAGTCTGTCCTGGAAATCTGCAGCTTCCCCTTTTTTGCCGCAAACCCCGTTTTTAGTACAACCTTTCACGTTAAGCGCTTCCTGACATTGGTTACAGAACATTTGTTCACCTCAAACTTAACTATCAAGAGATTTCCTGTCTATTCCAACTTTAAATTTCATTTATTTCCAGGCTCTTTTAAACATTCCACACAAAGTATATTTTTGATACCGGTATATTTCGTATACTATAAAATAGAAGACATCAACTAATATATAGGGGACAGTTTCGAAGTAGGTACTGGAAAAATATTATTTATTGAACATTGGCCTGCCCTCGCTTTAATCAATTTTTATTCTTCCTTGAAAAAGCTTGGCATGCTCCTCAATTGAGCAGAAATACTCAATCAGCCTGTTTTCCCGGCTCTCAGATTGTTAAATTTCATCTTTGTGACTGTTTTACAGTTTATTTAAGGAATAGCTTCTTTTAACTGAGGCTTCAGGGTACAATTTTTAGTAGTTTTGTTATAATTGCAGTGGTTTTTGTTATCTCAGGCAAATGTCAACCTATTGTAAACGGAAACATTTATCTTAAAGTAAACAATATGGTTCGATGTCGATTTGCACCAAATTAATGGTTAACAATAACGAATTAATTATCATTAGCTAAAAAATTACAAGTCTATTAGTAAATCCAGTAAAGGTGTTCAGTAAGAAATTCAGTATCGGATTCCATAGTAAATTTAAGAATCAGTTCAGCAGCAAACTAAGGTCTAAGCTGTACGCAGTGAGGATTCATTTCATGAATAGAAAAACCGTTTTTCCAAAAGTAATGTGTACCCAGCATCCGGACTCGGCATCAAGATATATATCTACGCAGGAAGAGCCGGAAGAAGCTATAGAGGCTGCACAGGTATTCGGCTGTGATGAGTATATGCCGGATTATGAAGGGAAGGCAACTCCCTACCATCAGAATGTCCAGATTGTATCGAAATTCATAGAAGAAACAGACCTGATCCCAGGAAAAGACATTTTTATTACTCCTCGGGCTCCGAGTGCGGTTCAGGAAAACCGGTTCAGACAGCTTATGGTTATGATGTCAATTGCTGAGGCTAATTACAATGCCCTTGAATACTCGGATATTCAGGCAATCAACGAATTCGTGCATCCCATGACAGACAGCGTCAGGGAAATCATTGAAGCTCAGCAGCATATGGTAGACGTAAGTGAACTTGCAAAAAAAGAATTCGGTTTCTCAATGGAGGTTCCGCGTATAATTCCTCTTATAGAGGATGCTCCTGCGTTGCTGCATGCGAGAGAACTTGCAGAAAACACGCTTCTTGCCTGGAAAGGACATTTCGGGACAGATCCCGAGAAATTCAGGGTATTTCTAGGTAAGTCTGACTCTGCCCTTTCCTTCGGGCATGTTGCGAGCACACTTTCATGCAAATACGCAATAAACGGAATCTGCGAACTAAATTCCGAACTCGACACCCAAACTGGTATTATATTCGGAGCAGGAACACTGCCTTTCAGAGGACACCTGGACCTGAAGAATGCAGAAAATTTTTTCAGGGAATACCGTGGAGTCGGAACGATTACTCTCCAATCCGCGCTCAGGTACAGTCATAAAAAAGGAGATGCCGAGTCCCTGGTAAACCTTGCAAAAGCCAGGCTACCTGAAACGCCTGAGTTTTTTTCCGTCGAAGAAAAAGAAGAAATAATAAACCTCATTGGGATATTTGGAACAAGTTACAGCCGTATTCTCAGGCAACTGGCTCCCGTAATAAACCGGGTAGCTGACCTTCTCCCACAGCAGCGGGATCGTCTTATGCACAAAGGTACAGGAGGCTATTCAAGAAGCGCTCCTGATATCTCAGGTCTGGTTAAGTTCTGCCGTACCGATATCGCAAAAGAGCTTGAAGCCAGTATGCCTGCTGAAGACCTTCATCTTCCAAGGGCAATTAAGTTTACAGGCGCTCTTTATTCTATAGGCCTGCCTCCGGAATTCATAGGGACAGGCCGTGCTCTTGAAGAAGCCCGGAAGAAACTCGGAGAAGCTGCCTGTGAAAACCTGCTTACAAAGTACTTCCCTTCCCTTGAAGGTGACCTGAATTTTGCATCAGGATATCTGGATCTCAATGTAGCTTCCCGCTTCCTATCCAGGGATTGTCTGAAGGAAGTCCGCAAAGATTTGGATATCCTGCATGAGATCTTTGATCTTGAAACAAGTCCCGAACCTTCTTACCGCATCCTGGTAGAAATGATGCAGCCTGACCTCCTGCAAGCAGGAAGCAGGGGAAATTGCATGGATGAAGAAGTTTCCCAGCTTGTATGCTCGACACTAACCAAAATGGGAAAAATAAGAAAGGCTCTCGGTTAAGTTCTTCAGTCTCCGATCGATTGACTTTTTCTTTTTTCTTTCTTTTTTCTTTCTTTTTGTCTTCCTTCAGTGTTGCTGGCCGTAGACCTCATTTTTAATCAAATTTATCACTGATTATTAACTCTTTCCGTGGCATTGCTCTCTTTTGAGCTATTTTGTGCAACAGGAGTATTTGCCATTTTTGAAGCAATGACGTCAGTAAGATCAGTACTTAAACTTGTGCTATCAGCACTTAAACTTGTAAGATCAGTACTGGAGTTTGCAAGAGGGAGCGCCTTCTGCTGTGGATTGGATACGGGTACAAGCGGCAGATTATCCGTAAAGTTGGTTTCGTTATACTTTATATCTGCAATGCCGTTTTCATCCCTATCCTGTGCGGTTTGAGAGAAACCTGTCCCTGCCGGGCTTGCCCAGAAGTTGCCTCCAAGGTATGGCCCTCCTACAATGTTTACGCCTGCTTTCATTTCTGTGTTCCAGGTATTTCTCCTGTTTCCGACTTCTACATTAAAGACATTATTGAGATAGTTGTCGAACATAGTGTTGTTATCACAGGCTGGACACATAGAAAGACCTGAGATATAATTGAAAGCAAGAATATTTCCCGAAAGCGTGCTATTGTCCGAGGAGTTCAGACGAATGCCCAAGTTACTTTTGTTAATCGTGTTCCCTGAAATTATGCTGTAGTTTGAGTGTGAAATCCACATTCCGTACCGTATGTTCTCCAAAATATTATTCCCTGAAATTGTGTTCAGATTTGAATTTGTCAGATAAATTCCCATATCGTTTTTGCTTATCGTATTGTTATTGAGATTGTTACTGCTTGAATTTATAAAGTAAAAACCGTAACCTGCATTCAAACTTGCTGTATTCCCTGTCAGGTTATTGTCGCTGCAATTATTTCCCAGGACAATTCCATGATGGTTTGAACTGGCACTGTTATTTGAGAGTATATTTCCTTCCGAGTGCATGAGCTGGATTCCGTATCTCTCGTTCAGGTTCATTTTATTGTCCGTAATCATGTTATTTTTTGAGTTACTCAGATACATCCCGAGGTAATTTTCCGAAAGGTCATTGTTACTTATAGTACATTGACTGCATCCGGCTAAATAAATTCCTGTTACTTCAGCATATTGGGCTGATCGGACTTTAAACCCGTTAATCGTTATATTATTTGCTCGTATGTGAAATACGTTTATGTTCGGGTTGTTTGCACTAACTATTGTATCCTCAGGATTCCCGGATTCGGATCTTACTGTCAGATTCTGGGTACCGATTATAATGTTTTCGGAATAGTTTCCGGGCTTTACGATTATCAAATCACCTGAACTTGTATTGTTTACTGCGGCCTGTATTGATTCTCCAGGCTGGACGAGAATCTCAATTGCAGTCCCGTTACTCGAACTTAACGTGAAAATAAGAAAGGCTACAAGTAAGTTGACAAATCTGTTTATTTTAATCCCCCACATTCAATATAAAATATTATTTAGTTTTCTATTAATAAACTAAAATTTAAACACCAATGGATATCAATATATTGAATCACAATAGTATTAAAATTAAGAGATAAAAATTTAAAGCAAAAAGGTCAATAGAGAACTTTCACAAAAATAAACATAATCTTTCTTTTTTCATGTCTGGAATATGAAAATCAGCAAATCGCTGCAACTACTGATAAACTATCAATAAGCTTTTAATAAATATTTTGTGAATGTTCAAACTCTATATGAAATGGGTAATTCTATATGAAGTGGATTTCTACTGTTCTGTAAACTGACTCTGGAATGCAAGTTACCTGGTTAGGATATTATAAATAATTGTATACGTATAATAATCGTTATAGAACATTTGTGCTTCTTTGAATGATTTCTTTGAATGATTTCTTTGAATGATTTCTTTGAATGATTTCTTTGAATGATTTCTTTGAATGATTTCTTTGAATGATTTCTTTGAATGATTTCTTTGAATGAGTTATTTATACAACTTCTCTAAAATAATAATTCTTCCAGAAACGGTTGGTCTAGCTGAAGTAACTTCAATAAGTGATTCTGTTAAATGGAGTAAACCTAGTTGTAAAAACTTTAAAGACCTGTAAGGGTTGGGTCAGGTCGATATTGAAATTCTAAAATATTATATAATATTTTCTAAAAGATTATAATATTTTCTAAACTGTTATGATATATAGAGTAAACATTCTGGAATGTATTTTTAACCTTGTCTCTTAAGCTGGAGAGAAGTATGAAAAATAGTATTAGAAATTCTGGTATTGATTCCATTGGGAGTGTGCCCTGGGGAACACATTTCTGCCAATTTTACCAGAATAAAGAAGAATTGAAGGATATAATTATTCCGTATTTAAAAGCCGGACTGGAGAGTAACGAATTTTGCATCTGGATTGCATCGAATCATCTGGAAGTAAAAGAGGCAGAAGAAGTATTGAAAACAGCTGTTACCAATGCTGATACTTACCTGGAAAAGAAACAAATCGAGATTATCTCCTTAAATCATTGGTATATAGAAAACGAAACTTTTGATTTTCAGGAAGTCTTAAACGATTTAATTGATAAAATAAATAAGTCGTTAGCAGGTGGTTATGATGGTTTGAGATTGATCAAGAATACCTCCTCGCTAGAAAACGAAAGTTGGAATAACTTTGTTAATTATGAAAGAGGAATGGACTCTATCATAAACAAATGTCCAGTCATAGCACTGTGTACCTATTCTCTAGATACATGCAGTGCTGTCGATGTTATTGAGATTGCCGCAAATCATCAACTTGTTTTGGCAAAAAAAGAAGGAAAGTGGGAGAAAATAGAAAACTCCGAAAGAGAAAGTCATGCTGAGTGCAGACAAACTGAAGAAGCTCTTCGGAAAAGTGAAGAGCGTTACCGTATGCTCTTTACAAACATGACCGATGGCTTCGGTCTTTTAGAGGTCATCTACGATAAAAAGGGTAAGCCACACGACTATCGTTACCTTGAACTTAATCCCGCTTTTGAACTCATTTTAGGAGTAAAAAGGGAACAGATCCTGGGCAAAACTATGCTGGAAGTATTCCCCAATGTGAGCCCTATAGCAATTGAGAAGTATAACGAAGTGGCACTTTCAGGCAAGCCGACGCACTTTGAGATCGGTAGTGAAATAGCGCATAAACATCTGGATATCTATGTTTTCAGTCCTGAGAAAGGGAAGGTAGCACTGATTCTAAGAGATATCACCAAACGTAAACAGATGGAGAGGGAACTGCAAGAAAGCGAGGAAAAATACCGCAATATAATTGAAACAGCCAGTGAAGGTATATGGATAGGTGATCCTGAAGCCAGGACTATTTATGTTAATAAAAGATTAGCTGAAATGTTAAGATACACTCAGGACGAAATGATTGGCAGATTGGCGTGGGATTTTGTAATTGAGGAAAATAAGCTAACTGTTAAAAAGAATCTTGAAGACAGACGGCGTGGTATTGATAGGAGCTACGAGTTTAAGTTCATACGTAAAGATGGCTCACCATTATGGACAATTGTAAGTGGTAAAGCTCTATTTGACAACAATGGTAAGTTTATAGGCAACATGGCAATGTTTACTGACATCACTCAGAGAAAGGAAACAGAAGAGAAATTGAAAAGTACACTCGACAACCTGGAAAAACTGGTTAAAGAACGTACAGCCGAGCTTGAAAATGCTTATAATTCTTTAAAAAAGAGTGAAAAAGGTCTTGCTGAAGCTCAAAAAATGGCTCATGTTGGAAACTGGGAATGGGATATTACTGCTGATAAAGCATACTGGTCTGATGAGCTATATCGAATTTTTAAACGCAATCCACAAAAATCAGGACCACCTTATAATGAATTCTTAAATTACATACACCCAGATAATCGAGATCTCGTCAAAAATGTCACTAAGGAAGCCATAAACGGAAAGCCTTACAGTATTGAGTGCAAGATTGTTCGGGATGATGGGGAAGAACGTATAATCCATATGCAGTCAGAGGTTATTTTTGATGAAAAAAATAACCCTGTCCAAATTAGAGGAATACTCCAGGATATCACCGAGTATCAAAGAATGGAGGATGCCTTGCGTCAGAATGAGGAGTTGCTTTCTGCTTTCCTTGAGCAACTGCCAGTAGGTACTGGACTTGTCGATCCTCAAGGACGTTTGATGGTTAACAATAGCATATTCCGTCGTTTCATAGGTAGTGTCATTCCATCACATGATTCTGAAAATAGCTGGCGTTGGCGAGCATGGGGAACTAACGGCCGCTTACTCAATGAGTCCCAATGGCCGGGTGAGAGAGCACTTCAAGGTGAAAATGTCACTTGCGGAACGGATTTTCTCTATACCTCCAGTGACGGACGAGAAATATGGGTACGAATAAGCGCTGTTCCCTTCCGTGACAGGGAAGGAAAGATCAAAGGTGTCATTGTTGTCCTTCAGGATATAGACGAACAAAAGCGGAGCCAGGAGGCTCTGCAAAAAATCGAAAAGATTCGCATAAAAGAAATTCACCACAGGATTAAAAATAATCTGCAGGTGGTTTCGTCTTTGCTTGATCTTCAAGCAGAAACCTTCTCTCACCTTGAGGTTTGTAAGACTCTGGAGGTTATCGAGGCTTTTATGGAAAGCCGGAGTCGAGTAATTTCTATGGCCCTTATTCATGAGGAGCTATATAAAGGGGATAAAATCGACACACTTGACTTTGCAGCTTACTTAAAAAAATTGACTGTAGATCTTCTTGACTCTTACAATCTGGGAAATAAGGATATCAGTTTCAAGCTTAATCTTGAACAGGTTTATCTTGGCATGGATACTGCAATTCCTCTGGGAATTATTGTAAACGAGCTGGTCTCAAATTCATTTAAGCATGCTTTTCCTGCTGGAGGAAAAGGCGAGATCCGGATAAATCTCTGCAGGACAGAAACTTCTGCCGTCAAAAATAATGTCTCCGTTCTGGATGAGGAATGTATTGAAAAAAATGGCTTTGACTATGTACTCGAAGTATCGGACAATGGAAAAGGAATTTCGCAAGAAATTAACTTTCCCAGTGCGGACTCCCTGGGTCTTCAGCTTGTAACTATTCTTGTTGAACAGATAGATAGCTGTGTAAAGCTTAAAAGAGACCATGGAACGAAATTCACGATATGGTTTAGTGATGTAGAGAAATAAGTCTACCTCTACACAATAAAACAATTTACTTATTATAATTCTTGAAATTTAGATTGACCATTGGTCTTTTTCCATTGAATAAGCAACTTCTTATACTGATCTGAAACTAACTATTGTTCTACAAGTAATTTTTTAGTGTAGTATGAGCTCATAATTAATATTTAAATGTTGTTTGATAAAAAAACATTTTTCACGAGAATATTATTTTTTCAGAATCAATTTTTCATATAAATAATGTTAAATAAATTTGAGAACTATTATAAATTGTAACCCCACGAGAGAGTAAAAACGAACAAAACGAACGAATTTAGACCAAACGAACGAATTTAGACCATATGAGAAAAACGAATGGATCAACACAAATGGGAATGGGAAAGTGACTGGTGGGATATGTGAGTAAATAATTTCCTGGAAGATGTTCTAACCCAAATAAATTTCATAGATACAGTATATTTTTCATAGATACAGTATATTTTTGAGCTACTGTATCGGGATAAAGTAACAGGAATAAAAATCTTCCAGGTTCATTCAATTTTTTTAACGTGATTTTTGAGTATTGTATCATTTTTAACTAACGGGATATCATCTGAAATATGAATTTTTTTTGCTTATCTTACTACCGGATACACATAATCATTTAAGGTAATGATGCTGTCATTTTAAAAAAATTGATTTTCTAAATTAAATATTCTTAGTACACAGCTTGTAAATATTCTTATTAAGCAAATAGATAGGCATAATAGTGCTTAAAGGTATCAAGCAATAGAATTTACGATAAGGTTTAGCAATATAGAAGCATGAATAGAAGGCATTGACCGGTAATTTTTTTTCAAAAATATTTATTTATAAATATAAATATAGAATAATTTTTCACATTAAAATTTTTTGCTTGAAAAAAATGTTTTCTCGATAGGAATTTTTGATATAAATAATTTAAAATAATTCAAATTATTAGTATATTATGGAGTTGTGAAGGCGAGTAGAAAGGTAAACTAAAATCTACCACACCACCTAAAGATTGCCTGGATAATCACCTATCTTTCTTAGAACAGGGTTTGGGGAACACTGTTTAAAGAGCTGTTGGGTATAGTCCATGAATACTGGGATCTCGGACTCCCTACATATTCTTTCTACTGCCTTCTCACTTCATGTTCCTCCTGAAATTCTTCAGTTTTTGTTTAATTTATTTATTTATTTATTTATTTATTTAAAGCTGTCTAATCTATTTTATTTAAAGCAACTTATTAAGATCTAAGGTTCTGTAAGTTTTATGATCTGAAGCATTTTTTCCTTAACTATTTTTTTATTTTCCTCAGTTACCATAAATTTGTTTTAGAAGATACTTCAATAATATTTTTTGCAGTAAAACACGGTACATAAGGAAAAATAATTTTACAGAAAACCAGCATACTTTGCTACCGTAAAACTATTGTTCGACTTTGAAATATTTTATGCTAGACTGCCTTTTGTTCATAAACAATTTTTCATATAAATAATTTAAAATAATTAAGAGGATAATTGAATAACTACTGGGAAAATTGTTTATTGTAATATGAAAGGAATTTGATTGCTATCTGTTAGGTGCTGGCAGAATCAATCTAAAATTTTGCAATCCCAGGAATAAAGATTTCTAGACCAGTATATATGTCTTCAAATTTGATTTAACTGATGTTTTACTGGCCAGAAGGAGGGATAGGGAAAAACTGTCAATGTATCTAAGATCAGTTTATAGGGGTAATTTAAATATTACATAAAAACTGGGAATTTCTTGAAAATCAATAAATGTTTATTGAAGATAATAAATATTTATTGAAAGTGATGGATACTTGATCAAAGTATAAAGTTTATACAAGTTGTTAGAAGTGTAATTGATTAAGTGTTGAATAACTGACTCAGTAATTGAATAACTGACTCAGTAATTGAACAACTGATTCAGGAGTTGAATCTATGACCCATCATAAAGAAGAAAAGAAGGCAGAAGCAAAGGATGAAGACGCAAAAGTTGAACCGATACACCCCTCTGAACAAAGAGGAGGTAAAAAGAAAGGTCTTCTTGACACCTGCAAGTAAGCAGGCTCTTATCCGCTAGTGGGGTGATTCCTTAATAGTGTCAGAAGACAAGTACACTCCGTGTTTAAAAAAGTGTAAATATTAACACTTGGCTGTTTGATAAATCTTCCAAGGCACTTAAAGACACATATCTTTTAAGTATCATCCCATAGCGAATTGATTTTTTTCAATTGTTTTTAAAAAATGAATAATTCTAGAAACAGAATAATTTATTAAACTGCTTTGAGATAATAACTTAAAGAAAACGAGGTGAAAGGTTTATGGGTGTATCTGCTAAAGGAGAAAGATATCTTTGTGAGATATGCGGTAACGAAGTCATAGTAGAAGAAGTAGGTGGAGGAACTCTTGTTTGTTGTGGCCAGGAAATGACTCTTATCAGTGAGGAATAAATCATACGTACGTCTTAATTAATAAATTATACTTTCACGCACTTTAACAAAATTTTTTGGCAACTGAACAATTTTTCATCTGGAGGAAAGCTTATGAAATGCTATGAATGCGCCAGAGAAGGTAAAGATACTGACGCTGTTGGAATTTGTATTGCATGTGGTAGAGGGGTTTGCAAAGAGCACCTTATTCGTGAGGAAACTCCTGTTTGGGAAGGAAGTTATCCTGTTGAACTGAAGCCTGACCTTGAACACATTAAAAGAATTTTGTGCCTTCCTTGTCATGAATCCCTGAAGGAAAACTGCTTGTTTAATGAGGTTTGTTGAGGTGATCACGAATGCTTAAATGTTATGATTGCTCTGAAGAAAATAAAGTAAATGAAGCAGTAGGTGTTTGCATTGTCTGTGGAAAAGGACTTTGTATTGACCATATCAAACAAGTAGAGTTGCCAATGAAAGGAGGATATCCACTTCCCCACTTGACGTTAAAGAAAGATCTTCCTAGAATGATGTGTCGTGAGTGCATTGACATCACTTTTGGAGACATGGGCTGCGTCTAAAGCAACAAACTGAGTTTCAAACTCGACTATTCGTGTTTATACCAACAGCTTATTCCCATTGAATGCTGTTTATTAGCTCTCTACTCAAATGTTGGTCTAGAAGACCCGGAAATAGTTTTGGAACAAATTCAATTAAATGTTCATTTGAAGAATCTGCGTCAATCAAACATTCATCGAATAACTTGCATCAGTCAAATATACATTGAATAACCCGTAATTTATATTACTCTTAATTTAACAGTTACTTTTGAATATAATAAATAATTAATATTAGCTTATAGGTAGGTGGCATAATTTGGCAGACCATAAAACAGTAACAGAAAGTATAGAAAAGAAAATGGGATTTAAGCCCCACATCTTAGAAACACTTGAAGAACTTGACCCTGAGTTCCTTTCAAAGTACAGACGCTGTGATGGAAAACTATTATCTGATGGGGCTCTGTCTGCAAAAACAAAAATACTTATGGCTCTTGCAGTTGTGGCATCTAAACAGTGTGAGGCCTGTACGGTGGCGCAGATGAAAAGCGCTCTTAACCATGGAGTCACTAAGGCAGAAATCATGGAAGCTATGGACGTTATCTTTATCACCTCAGGAGCTCCGGCTGTTGCTGCTTGCCGAGAAGCCCTAAAATTACTGAAATAAAACATTTAATACATTAGATAATGTATTTTTTGCGAAATTATACTTCCAGTATGTACTTCTAGTGCCGAGTCAATCATCAAGAATTCAACGATTCCGAAGAATTCCCATCTTTTTTATATGACATTTTAC
This sequence comes from Methanosarcina barkeri 3, assembly GCF_000970305.1. Taxonomy (GTDB): domain Archaea; phylum Halobacteriota; class Methanosarcinia; order Methanosarcinales; family Methanosarcinaceae; genus Methanosarcina; species Methanosarcina barkeri_A. Next base: position 1,230,398 of record NZ_CP009517.1, on the reverse strand, counting down.
GGTTGACTCGGCACTAGTATGTACTTCTGTATGATGGTTCTGTCAAGTCAGAGCTTGAAATACTTTTTCAGGAGTAATAAGAGTAACAATTAAAGAATAAGAGTAACAATTAAAGAATAAGAGTAACAATTAAAGAATAAGAGTAACAATTAAAGAATAAGAGTAACAATTAAAGAATAAGAGTAACAATTAAAGAATAAGAGTAACAATTAAAGTAAAGCAATCAATAGTGTATGTTATTAAGAAAGATTTTTATCGATGAAAATTTTAACTCTTATAATTTATATTTTAACTCTTATAATTTGTATCAACTTCTGATTTGACAGGACCATTTCTTTTTTAGAACGATGTCATTTTTTTAGATATTGTCAGAACTTCAATCTGGAACTTGTTAGTCTCACTATTATCGTTCAAGCAAAAAGAGATCATGTTACTCATTCAAACTGGAGAAGGCTTCTTTTTAGTTTTCAGAGTTTTCTCTTAACCATAAAAAGTAGTTTGAAACTTTCTTTTTTATAATTAACCTTATATAAAGCAATTCACTATAAATTATTGATTGTATTCAATTTTCATCGAGCTACACTAAATTTCAGGTCACTTGAGTGTGTTTCAAACTCCTATTGAGAAATACACTGTGAAATGCAGGGTGATTGTAATAACCTTATCCCTTGCTCCGATGAAAATAACACAAAAGAGAAATATTTATGGCGTTAGCAAAATCTCCATGGGTTATACACGTGAACTGCAACAGTTGTAATGGCTGTGATATTGAAGTAATTGCTTGTCTTACTCCTCTATATGATGCTGAAAGATTCGGTGTTTTAAACATTGGTACTCCCAAGCAAGCAGATATAATGATAGTCACGGGTGCGGTAAATTACAAAAATGTGAATGTGCTTGTAAATATCTATAACCAGATTCCTGATCCAAAAGTTGTTATAGCAGTCGGAGCGTGTGCATCCACAGGTGGAATTTTCCACGGCTGTTATAATGTAATAGGCGGAGTTGATCAGGTCATACCCGTAGATGTATATGTTCCGGGTTGTTGTCCAAGACCCGAAGCCATACTTGATGGAATAGTTGAAGCTCTTCCGATCCTGGAAGATAAGAAGAAAAGGAATATCAAAGGAGAAGAGATAAAACTCAAAGGAAACGAAGTGCCGGAATCTGCTGATTCCCTGGACACGCCACGTTGAAGTAAAAGTATTTAGTCTTTTTAACTTGATTATATAAGAACCATCTATTCATGTTTTTTCTTTTTATTCAGTTCTGTATTATTTTATAATTTTCTACATCTTTTTTACTTTACCTGTATTTTTTTTTGTTTCACATTTGTTTCATCTGTATTGTTTTTTGTTTCGCATCTTTATTATTTTTAGTTTTTTCTGATTTATCTTTTTTCCATTTCTCTTGTCCTTTTCATAACGTTTGTTTTTAAGTTTGAGCAACAATCTTGATACTGTTTCTAATTCATTCTTGATACTGTTTCTAATTCATTCTTGATGCTGTTTCTAATTCATTCTTGATGCTGTTTCTAACTCGTTTATGTTTTCCATACATTTATCATTACTTCGTTTTCTTCTTTTCAATATACTTTCCTCTCTTTTCCCTTTGTCCAGGTATTTCACTTTTAATTGGCCCATTCACGGGCAAAGCTTTAAATCAGATGGTTCAGTTTATCCCATGTTTCATTTTCGGGATTAGGTCCCGTTGGAATGTAGTCCTGCAGGCAGGGCTGAACCGTGAAACATAAGTGAAACTTGGTGTTTAAATTGGTAAAATCTTTTTACACATACGTACGTGATGCATGGAAAACCCCTGGTGAGACTTACGTGAACGAGCTCCGCTGGGAGCGCATGCAGGTCTGGAGAAAGCAGGGATCTGTGACCAGAATCGAAAGGCCCACAAGAATCGACAAAGCACGCTCTCTCGGATATAAAGCCAAGCAGGGCATCGTCGTCGCCAGAGTAAAAGTACGCCGCGGAGGACTTGGTAAAACAAGGTTCAACCGTGGAAGAAGGACCCAGAGAATGGGTGTGAACAAGATCACAGGTGGCATGAGCATTCAGAGGATTGCCGAAGCCCGTGCAGACCGCAAATACCCGAACCTTGAAGTCCTGAACTCCTACTGGGTAGGGGAGGACGGAAAGAGTAAGTGGTATGAAGTCATTCTTGTAGACCCCTTCCACCCTGTAATAAAGAGCGATAAGAACCTCAACTGGGTATGCGATCCGTCCGTCAGGGACAGAGCTGCAAGGGGTAAGACCAGTGCCGGCCGGAAGGGCAGAGGCATGTCTACACGCGGAAAAGGTACTGAAAAGACCAGACCGAGTATCCGTGCAAACAAGAGTCGAGGCAAGTGATTCATCACATAATACTGCGTGTGATCGCCCACGCAACCGAAGACGTATCCAGAGTCCGTATGGCTCTGGACTTTTTTTTATCCGGTGCCGGCGTACGGGAAGGGAGCAAACTGATTGATGAGCTCCAGGCTGAAGGGCATCATGGAAATCCTATTACTATTCTGAGCGTACAGCTTAAAAGAAAGGCAGACTGTCTGAGTTTTGCCCATTTTGTCCGGGAGAACTTTTCCGAAGAAGATGTAGCAAGGCTCAGGGAAGAAATGCCCGAGAGGCTGGACGATGATCAGGTCTTTCATCTTCGCTTTGACAAGCAGGCTGCATACCTGCAGAAAGTGAAGCTAACTGATTCCTCGGATGCGATCACTGCAAAAGTCAAGATCGAGACTTATCCGAAAAATCGGGAAAAAGCCGGAGCTATCGTGGAGGAGTTGTTTGGGTAAACCTAAATTCTACGATCTTTGCATTCACGCAGTGCCTGACGGGGAGAATGTGGCTGAACAACTTGCTGCCCTTTCCCGATATTTGGGGTACAGTGGGATTGCGCTTACAAACCACTCGGATAAACTTCCTCTATCACAACCTGTATTACCCTCTACTAATGAATTTGAGATTTTTAGAGGAGTCGAGCTTGCAGAAGAAAACCCCTCAAAACTTCACGGACTTATTGGAAAATTCAGGAAATCCGTGGATGTCCTGATAGTGCATGGAGGTTCGGAAACTGTCAACAGGGCTGCTCTGGAAAACCCGAGAGTAGATATCCTGAACCACCCAGCTTTTGCTAAAAGCAGTGGGTTAAACCAGGTGCTTGCAAAGGCTGCAGCTGATAACGATGTTGCAATCGGTCTGACAATAAGGCCTCTTCTTCATTCAAGAGGACCAAGGCGAGTTCGTCTGCTGTCTGATCTGAGAGCAAACCTTGACCTTGCCAGAAAGTACGATGTTCCTCTTGTCCTCTCAAGTGATGCAATGTCATGTTTTGACCTTCGTTCTCCTATGGAGATTCTTGCACTGGCTGAAGTCTGCGGGCTTGAAGAAGATGAGGCCCTTGAAGCCATTACTATTGTGCCTGAAAGAATAATCTCAAGGAATCGGCCTGGTCCAGGCTATATTAGAGAAGGTATTGAGGTACTTGAGGAGGGAGATTACTTTTGAAACGCCTGCTCCCTTCTCTTCGTGCAAAAAAACGTTATCTGGCCTTTGAACTGATTTCCGAGGTACCAGTCAGCAGGAATGATTTAATCAAAGAGGTTATGTTTTCGGCTTCTTCCTTGATTGGAGACGTCACTGCAAGTGAGTGTGATATTAAGGTGCTCGGGTTTGAAGACTCAAAAGGTATTGCTCAGTGTTCACATGCGAGAGTGAAAGAAACCAGAGCATCTCTGGCAACGCTCACACGGATCAATGGAAAAAGGGCAACTGTACATATACTTGGAACTTCAGGCACGATTAAAAGGGCAACCGAGAAATTTCTTCGGAATCATACGACCTTTGAGCCCGAACTCAAGGTTAACTTCAAAAAGGCTGGAGAATTATAAGCTGGGCAGGTTCAGAAAAGCTCAACTGTGGTCTCAGAAAGAAATGAATTTATAATTCGCGAATGCTGAAGCCCGGGTATTTAAAAACCTCAAGTTTTCAGGATCTGGGAAAGTAAATTAAGCAGCTTTTCCGGTTAGTGGCTTTATTCCATTGTTGAGAATCCTCGGATTTGAGGCTTTCAGAAAACTATTATAAAAAACTGTCAGGACGCTGTCTGATATATACTATGATGAATTAGTATATTAATGAGTATATTAGTGTAACAGGTATAACATTGATTGGCAAAGCTGATTGACAGAAAAATAGCTGGTCCGGAGAAAATTCAAACGATTGCGGATCTGATCGAAACGCGGATTGAAACCTAGATAGAGTAAAGCGGTGGAAGCAAAAACCCTTTTATGGAGGGCTTAGAATACGGCTTAAGCACCGGAAAATTTCAGGTTTCACAAGCATTATAACTGAGTAAATACACTTTATTAGCGGACTTAGTTAACCTTGGAACTGGACCTTAAAAACTTTTAAAAAGGCTCCTAAAGTGCGCGAACCTATATTATGGAAAACGTACTTTGCAGGATAGAAGTTTTGCAGGATAGAAGTTTTGCAGGGTAGAAATGCCTTTGAATTCCCTGTAACCGAAGTATTTCCAGCAGGTTTCGTCCAAAAAAAAGTATTTCAGGATTGGAAGTTCCGAATAGAAGGTAAAAAACTCTAATAAGGAAGAAACACGTTATAGGAAATCAAAAATCGGTTTCCTTACCTGAATGCTGGGTCGGGGACTTTAAGCTCCTGAATTTTCGGGACATCCTCGCAGCAGTTTATCACTGACCAAAGCCTTTTTGGGGAGGGCAGTGATTTAGCTACGAGCCTGCGGATAGAGATCCTTTAAGGAAAAAAGACCGGTTTCTTGCCGGGAAGATGACAACAATATAAAATAAAAACTAAGGGAGATACGGAATATGCAGATGGCACCACAGATGGGCTATGACAGGGCAATTACGGTTTTCAGCCCTGATGGAAGACTTTTTCAAGTAGAATATGCCCGCGAAGCGGTCAAGAGGGGAACAACAGCCGTGGGAATCAAGGCAGCGGATGGGGTAGTGCTGCTCGTTGACAAGCGAATAACTAGCAGGCTTGTAGAAGCCGAGTCAATCGAAAAGATTTTTCAGATTGACGACCACATAGGAGCTGCGACCTCAGGGCTTGTGGCAGATGCCCGCTCCCTTGTTGACAGAGCTCGTGTAGAAGCGCAGGTTAACAGGGTTTCTTATGATGAACCCATAGGTGTGGAGGTTATCTCCAAGAAAATCTGTGACCACAAGCAAACTTACACTCAGTATGGTGGAGTTCGCCCATATGGGACTGCACTTCTTATTGCAGGCGTGGACGACAATTTGCCAAGACTTTTTGAGACTGATCCAAGCGGTGCTCTTCTGGAATACAAGGCAACAGCTATAGGTGCAGGCAGAAACGCAGTGGTTGAGGTCTTTGAAGCAGAGTACAAGCAAGATATGAATATAGATGCGGCTATCCTTCTAGGTATGGATGCACTCTATAGAGCTGCCGAAGGCAAATTTGATGCGTCTACCCTTGAGGTAGGTGTTGTGTCGCTTCAGGATAAGAAATTCAGAAAACTAGTTCCTGAAGAAGTTGAGAATTACGTCCAGCAGATCCTTGCAAAACACAAGGAAACTGAACACAAAGAATAAAATCTATATAACATTTGAGATTGAGTACTCAGAGAATCTTCGGATTCTCAAAATTATATTTTGGAGAAGGTATTTGAAAATGGTGTCCCTGGACGAGGCAGTGACTGCACGGCTTAAGAGAGGCAGTAAACACTTCGAAGTTCTGGTCGAGCCCGAAGGAGCTCTGGCCTACAAGCGAGGAGAAGAAGTAAGCCTTGAAGACATTCTGGCAGTTGAAACTATCTTCGAAGACGCAAACCGAGGGGACCGAGCAGCAGAGTCTGATATTCTCAATGCCTTTGAGACAACGGACCCCTTCAAGATTGCTGCCGTGATCCTGAAAAGCGGGGAGCTTCAGCTCACTGCTGAACAGAGAAAACGCATGCTTGAGGAAAAAAAGAAGAAAGTTATCTATACCATTTCCAGGAATGCAATAAACCCCCAAACAAAAGCACCTCATCCTCCCGCACGGATCGAAAAGGCAATGGAAGAGGCAAAGGTGCACATAGACCCCTTAAAAAGCGTAGATCAGCTGGTCAATATTACAATGAAAGCCATTCGTCCGCTTATACCTATACGCTTTGAAGAGATCAGTATTGCTGTGAAAATCCCTCCCGAATATGCTCCCAAAGCATACGGAGATATTTCCAAGATAGGAAATATTACGAAAGAAGAATGGCAGCGTGACGGCTCCTGGATTGCAGTAGTAAGAATTCCGGCAGGAGTCCAGACTGATTTTTACGCTCTTATAAATCATCTTACTAAGGGAGAGGCTCAAACTAAACTTTTATAAGAGGATGTTGGATGGATAAAAAAATAGTGATCCCTGGTGACCTGCTATCCGAGAATTCGAAAAAAGCCGGATACGGGACTTATGTCAAGAACGACAAGATCTATTCTTTATTTTGTGGTATTGAAAATCTCAAAGAGGATAAAGTTGGAGTGATCCCTCTTGCGGGAGCTTATATCCCTTCCGCAAATGATGTGGTGATCGGGATCGTTATTGTGGTTACGCCATCCAACTGGATAATGGATATTGCTTCTCCTTATGACGGCTTATTCCATGTGTCCGAGTATCCCAGAAGAATAGAGTCCCGGGAGATGCATGAAGTCCTGGACGTAGGTGACTCTATAATCCTTAGAGTAAAAGACGTAGACGATTCTATGAAAGTCGAGCTTACCCTCAGGGATTCGAGCTTCCATAAACTGAAAACAGGTCAGATTGTCGAAGTTGAGCCTGTTAAAGTCCCACGTGTAATAGGACACGGTGGTTCCATGATCTCAATGCTGAAGAAAGAAACAAACTGCAGCATTTTCGTTGGCCAGAACGGCAGAATATGGATCGATGGAAAGGAAGACGATGTGGAACTTTTAAGTAAAGCTCTCCGGAAGATTGAAGCTGAAGCCCAGCGTTCAGGACTGACAGACAGGATATATAACTTTTTGAAAGATGAGCGAAGCAAGCAGAAAGAGGCAAAGCCCGCCAAGTTTTTCAAAAGTGGTAAGAAAGAAGTAAAAGTACCAAAAGAAGATCATTCCGAGGAGATTTACAGGAAGATCGATGTACTGCTGGATCCGAACAACTGAGTTCTGGATAGGCGATTTTAGGGAAGCTTCTGTAAAGTAGTTGTTAGGAGTTTTTTTGGAGATTTAAGTATGAGTGATAAACCTGAAAAATTAATCACTGACGATGGGCTGCGCCTTGACGGGAGGCATGCGGATGAAATCAGGCCCATGAAAATCGAGATCGGCGTTCTTTCGCGAGCCGATGGTTCATGTTATCTTGAATGGGGAAGGAATAAGGTCCTCGTAGGTGTATTTGGCCCGAGAGAAGCTCACCCCCGTCGTTCACAGCGCGCAGATACTGCAGTTATACGTTATAAATATAATATGGCTTCTTTTTCTGTGGAAGACCGTGCCAGGCCCGGACCCAGCAGGCGGAGCATTGAAATTTCAAAAGTTTCCAGGGAAGCTTTTGAACCAGTTATTATGGCAGAGCTTTTCCCAAAAACTGCAATCGATATTTTTGTGGAAGTACTTCAGGCTGATGCAGGGACAAGGACAGCAGCAATTAATGCCTCAAGCATAGCGCTTGCAGATGCAGGCATTCCTATGAAAGGCCTGGTTACTTCATGTGCTTTTGGAAAAGTCGACGGGCAGATTGTGCTTGACCTCAATAAAGAAGAGGATAATCATGGTGAGGCTGATTTTCCTGTTGCAATGACACAGGATGGAGAAATTACCCTGCTTCAGATGGACGGGAACCTAACTCCTGATGAAATTCGAAAAGGTTTTGAGCTTGCTAAAAAAGGCTGCAAAGAAATTCTTGAAATTCAGCAGGCAGTACTGAGAAAGAAGTTTGAGACTCCTGTTGAAGAGCCTGAAGCTGGAGTCACTGAAGAAGCTGAAGAGACTGAACTAGAAACTTTAGAAACGGAACCTTCTCTTGAATATGCTCCCGAGGCAGCACTTGTAGACGAAATTATTGAGGAAGCCAAGGAGCCTGAGGAAGAGCTCTCCGAAGAGACCGTTGAAGCCTGTGCTGTTAATGAAGAAGCTCCTGAATGCGAGAAGGTTGAAGAGATAATTAAAGATGCTGAGGCTGAAGTAGTAGAAGGGGAAGCCTTAAAAGAAGTTATTGAAGCCGAAATCAAAGAAGAGGAAGCTGAAGAAGAGGCATTTGAGGACGAAGCTGAGTTTGAATCTGCTTTTGAGGCTTCTTTTGAGGAAGTTTCCGAACCTGAGGAGCTTGAAGAGCCTGAGGTTGAAGAAACCGTTTCTGAAGACGAAGCAGAAGTTGAGCCCGAGATAAAGGAATCTGCTGATGAGGAAGCTCAGCTTGAAGAAGAAAAGGCAGAGGTTGAAGAAGAGTCTCAGCTTGAGCAGGAAGTACAGCCTGAAGAGGAAGTACAGCCTGAAGAGGAAGTGCAGCCTGAAGAGGAAGTACAGCCTGAAGAAGAAGTACAACCTGAAGAAGAATTGCAGCCTGAAGAAAAAGCTGGGACGGAAGAGGTTGTTTCAAAAGGAGCTTTTGAATCTGAGCCAGAGATAGAGTCCGAAGCCGAATCGAGAAAAGAGGCTCTTGAACAGACAGTAGAAGAGCCTGAAGAGGAGTGCAAAGGGCCCTGGAAGGTAGTCAAAGACCCCTCTGAATCCGGAAGCAGAGGTGAAAACGATGAGTGAAGTTATTGCTACGCTTAAGAAGGATTACATTTACAACCTTATGATTAAGGGAAAGCGCCAGGATGGACGCGGATTTAAAGATTTCAGAGATATCAAGCTCGAAACAAATGTTATCTCAAAAGCCGAGGGCTCGGCAAAAGTAACCCTTGGAGACACTCAGGTTCTTGTGGGGGTTAAGCTACAGCCAGGAACTCCTTTTCCGGATTCTCAGGACGAAGGCGTAATTATTACTAATCTGGAACTCAATCCTATTGCTTCCCCGGAGTTTGAGCCAGGTCCACCCAGAGAAGAAGCAATCGAAATGGCAAGGGTTGTAGACAGGGGAATCAGGGAAGCAGGCGCAATTGATATAAAGAAGCTTTGCATAAGCGTTGGAGAATCCGTCTGGATCGTCTATATAGATGTTCATGTCCTCAATGATGACGGAAATGTCATTGATGCATCCTGTCTCGCTGCTATTGCGGCTCTTATGACTACAGTCGTCCCGAATGAGCAGCAGGGAATCGGTGCGGACGTACCTCTTGCAATGAAAGAGATGCCTGTGGGCGTGACTCTTGCCAAAATCGGTTCAAAGCTGATGGTGGATCCATCACTGGATGAGGAAGCGGTTTGTGAGACAAAACTAACTGTGGTCTCAAGTTCTGACGGATCTATCGCAGGCATGCAGAAAATGGGTCCTGCTCCGTTCACTGAGGCTGAGGTGCTGGAAGCAATAGATATGGCATGCGAAAAGGCAGCCGAACTCAGGGAGCTTTACCTGGAAGAACTGGTAAAGAAGGAATGACAAAGCAGGACTAATTAAGTATAAATATTAAATGCAGTATTACGGTCTAAGTATACGTGCAAGTGTGATTATAGAACCTGTCTGGGTATCAGGGTCCCGATCCGCAAGCTAGCAGGTTCTTAAATTCAAACACTTGGAATTAAATATTTCATTTTAAGGAGTTTTAACGATGGCAAAAAAGTTTACTAAGAAAGGAAGGATTTCCAGGTCAGCAGGCAGATTCGGTGCTAGATACGGGAGAAAAGACAGAAAGCTTGTTGCAGACCTGGAAGAACGCATGCGGGCTCCGCACGTATGTACAAAATGTGCCAGGCCTACCGTGAAAAGAATCGGGACCGGGATCTGGAAATGCAGCAAATGCGGACACACCTTCGCTGGCGGAACTTATATTCCCTATACCAGTGTTGGTCAGACTTTGCTGCGTACGATGAAGAATGTTGCTGAGGCAAAGTAATATCTTAAGGTTGTGGTTGTATGGGTTATAAATGCACTCGATGTAAACAGAAAGTGGAAATCGACTACGAGTACACAGGTATAAGGTGTCCGTACTGTGGACACAGAATCCTGGTAAAAGAGCGTCCTACAACCATTAAACGCATTAAAGCCGAGTAAGGATGCTGGTTTAACCTGGCTGACAAATAAAAGTATTAGATAAAAATGGGCTTCTGTGAATGTAAGCCCTCCCTATCTAATAATTCAATGCGTAAACTCGATGCGTAGGGCAAACAAAAAATAGGCGCTCTATATTCAGACAAAATATATACCAAACTTTACTTTGATTTTATATATCGAGGTAATAGCAATAAGCAGTTGCTATGCTCAGTACTTTTTTAGGAACTGAAAAACTCACGGATTTTGATTCCTTTTTACAATTTCCTCAGAATTTTGGACTCTATTTTTGAACTCTATTTTTGAACTCTATTTTTGAACTCTATTTTTGAACTCTATTTTTGAACTCTATTTTTGAACTCTATTTTTGAACTCTATTTTTGAACTCTATTTTTGAACTCTATTTTTGAACTCTATTTTTGAACTCTATTTTTGAACTTTATAATTCCTAGAATCTATAGAATTATGATATTTTCTGCCAATTACCTGACATCAAACATAGAAAGTATAAGGAACACATAGCTTTTCTCTTAATGTCTCTTGATATCTGTCAGAAAAAAGCTATGTGTTTTAAATGCAAAAGTAATATGAAAAAATAAGAACGGTTTTTGCAGAGTTCAACTTTTATTTCATTCTGTCTTTCGGAAACTAACGAAAATACACAAAAGGTCATTCAAGTATACTTTAGCTAACTAGTATATTTAAATGCACATAACATATATATGAATTACCTCCTATAAAATAGTTTGATTACGGTTAATATTGAATTTGATTACGGTTAATATTGAGTTTGATTACGGTTAATATTGAGTTTGCTTGAGGAATAGAAAATGGGAGAACATACTAAGGACAAATCCAAGATTGAAAAACTAACTGAAGAACTCAAAGAGATGGCTTTGACCCTTGGAGCTTTTAAAGTGGGCATTGCGACTACTGAAACTCTTGCAGGTGGCCCTCCTTCTGCCGATCTTACATACGTTCTGCCAGACGCAAAATCTGCAATTGTTTTTGCCCTGGCTTTTGACCAGAGCCTTATTGAACCTTATTTTAGAAAAGAGGAACATAAAGCTCTCGACACTAACAAGGTACGGACCACTACCCTTGCCAACGGAGTAGCCCTCGAAATGGCAGGATTCTTACAGCAGTATGGTTATAAAGCTGTTCCGCAGATTGCGAATTTTGTTTACCGTCAGGACTCGGAAAACTGGCTGCTGGACATGCATCCGCCTATTTCCCACAGATATCTTGCTGTCCGCTCCGGAATAGGGCATTTTGGGTATTCAGGGAATATTATCACCAGTGAATACGGGTCAGCAATTGTACTGGCGTCAGTAGTTACGGATGCTGAGCTTATCCCAACGGAACCTCTGCCTGAAGACGAAAATTACTGCGACGAATGCAAGATCTGTCTTGCTGTCTGTTCGTCCGGATATGTGGACCCACTTGAGAAAGTCACTGTAACTCTTGGAGGAAAAGAGTTTAGCTATGGGAAGAGGAGAAGTAACAGTCGCTGCTTCCTTGTCTGCGGTGGGCTTACGGGTCTGAATTCCTCGGGAAAATGGTCCACCTGGTCTCCTGCACGCTTTGAAATCCCCAAAAAAGATGAGGATTTTATTGCTGCGCTGCCTAAAACCATAGAAGCGTACCTGGAAAGACCTAAAATTAAAGGCGGATTTTTCATATGCCTGATTCCAGGAAATAGAATGGAATATACCTGTTCCAGCTGTCATTTTGTCTGCCACCCAGACAAAGAAATACGAAAAGCACGTTATAAAATGCTTACCGAAAGTGGAGTGGTCATACAGGAACCGGATGGAACTCTTAAGGCAGTGTCTCCTGAGGAGGCAAAAAAGTATGTTGAGTCCATGCCACCAGAGAGGCGGAAACAATACGAATCGATTTCAGAAGAGCAAACTGTATAAAATAGAATTTTATTTTTTATAGTAAAATGAAAAGTTTCATCGTAAAGTAATGAAAAAAACGGACTTCACTTAATTATGGAAAAAATATACTTCATTTACTAGTGAAAAATATACTTCATTTACTAGTGAAAAATATACTTCATTTACTAGTGAAAAATATACTTCATTTACTAGTGAAAAATATACTTCATTTACTAGTTGAAAAAATAGACTTCGTTTACAATGGCAAAAGGAAAGATATATGACTCTTAAAAACAAAATTGAAAGTATTATCAAAGAAGCTGTTGCAAGTCCGTGCACTAAGACTCGATATCGTGAACCTCTCATAGGCTATGCTTCAGCCAATGACCCAATTTTTGATGAAATGAAAAAGATCATTGGTCCTCATCATCTGCACCCTAAAGAGATTTTTCCCGAAGCTAAAACTGTTGTTTCTTTCTTCCTTCCGTTTGAAAAAGAACTTGTGAAACAGAACTGGCAGTCTCCTGGCCCTATAAGTGAGTGGATTCGGGCCAAAAGTGAAACCGACTGTCTTATAGGTAAAATCAATGAAAAACTAAAGGCTGAACTGGCAGAAGAAGATATACGGGCTGTTGCGCCTGGAATTACTTTTGATTATAAGAGTAAAGGCTTCGACGTTGCCTGGTCCCACAAAAGTGCTGCTTATGCTTCGGGACTGGGTACTTTTGGAGTCCACCATATGCTGATTACAAAAGTAGGGTGTGCAGGCCGTTTTGGAACTCTGCTGATCTCTGCCGAAATTCCTCCCACTATGCGCCCAAATGAAGAGTTCTGCCGTTATAAAAAAGGAGAAAAATGCCTTGTTTGTGTGGACAGGTGTCCGGCCGGAGCCCTCAGTGTAAGGGGATTTGATAAAGAAAAGTGTTACAGGCAGCTTCAGGAAAACGCCAGTGCTTTTCCCGAACTTAATCAGTTTGCCTGTGGAAAATGTGCAACCGGACCCTGTGCTCTCAGGTCTTTCTAAAGCGGAGAAAAGTCTTTTTATTTTTCTCAGGATTGCACCATCTTTATAGTTTCCTCCCAAATCAATCTTAAAATAAGAATACAAAAATGCTTTTTTTGGGTAAATAATATGTATTTAGGTTTCCCAACAAAAGTACTCTTAAATTTGGAAAATAGGGGAGTACTTGAAGAAAAAATCCTCGTGTACTTTCATGCACTCTCATGCAAAATAACATTTAACCTTATGTCTTTAGTGCACTCCCATGCAAAATAACATTTAACCTTATGTCTTTAGTGCACTCTCATGCAAAATAACATTTAACCTTATGTCTTTAGTGCACTCTCATGCAAAATAACACTTAAAAAGCTTTTTCCTATCAATCAAGTAATATCAGGGTATAGGGCAAAGGTGCAGTGTCATCCAGTGGAAACTTCTGAAGTGGTGTGTTAAGTTTATCAAGTGTTTTATCCATCCTGATACCAAGCCCCATAAGACATGGCCTGCGGAGAGTAGGGTGATGACAGGGACCTTTATCTCCGGCACATTTTACGCTTGAGTAATCACTTGTGGCACACCAGGTACACATTCCTGGAAAGGTTGCAAGAGCTATGTTATAGCCAAGTGTCCAGGCAAGTTTTTCAAGTTCCAGGACTCCGGGTTGAATTATTTCTTTACGGTCTTTCATTATTATTTTCAGGTTATTCTGGTACTGTTGTTTTACAATCTCATCTTTGGGAGGCTCAATGGAGTATTTCGAGAAATTCTCACTGACTTCTCGGGAAAAAATATTATCCGATTTCCATTCGACAAGAAGAGCCCATTCGTAATCTGAAAGCATCTTTTTAAATTCGTCTACTGCAGGAACGAACGGAGGACATACCCGGCTTCCATAACCGTTGCACCCGAAAATACACTTTAAAACTGTTCGGTCTTCAACCACAATATCCGCTGCTGGAATGAGCCTTACGTTACTTGCTCCCAGTTCTTTTGCTTTTTCTTCCAGTTTCCTGTAGTTTTCGTCATTTATCATACTTTTACTCCTTGTTTCGGAAACCTGATAATTTTATAATATAATGTGATTACAAAGTAATGAGAAAACGGATTTTTGTTTCTACTAGAAAAAAGAAAAATAATCTTTACTTTGTTTCGCAAAGTAAAGAAAATTTCAGATATTTTCATTTTCAGAATTTTCATCTTCACTTTATTATTTAAACAAATTACGTTTTTGTTTAAATAATATAATTACCGGACTTGTTTCACTCTTTCTTTGCTTTCTTCTGCAAGCATTCTTCCGCAAGCATAACTTTCCTACCGCAAAGATCACATGTTCCTTCATCCGTGATACCTGGTTGCCTTGGAGCATCTCCTCCACAAATTCCACACTTTACCATGAAGTCACCTCCTTTCTTTCAATCATGGGCGCCCTTTGTATGTTAAATGTTATAGATCAGTTACAATTATATATTTAATCGTCATTGAAATGTATTAAGTATGTTAGTATGACTCTGAAAGTTAAAAGAAAATACAAAAACAAAGTTAAAGATTTAAAAATGAAAGAAAAACAAATTATGGAGTTTTAAGAATGGGAGTAGAAAATAGTATTGAAAAAAAATGTCCTGTGAGCCAGGTAGTATCAGAGGATCAGAAAACAGAGGAAATGAAGGCTGTTAGGGCGAAACTTTCCGAGATACATAATGATATTAAAAAAATAATTGAATGTTCAAACAAACTTTACTTCGAAGCTGCTCTTGAAAACTCAAAACACGAGTATTCGAATATTCTTCTTAATCATCTCTTCAAAGACATAGAAATTGGGCTTGAGCGCAATATGGTAAAAAAGTGCCCTGAGAAAGTAAATTGCACTTCCGTATTTACATCTCTCCTGCAGCAGAATGCGGAACTTATTAAACACGGCAAAATCGATGGCACTCTAATTTCAAACAATAGAAAAAGGCTAGATGAATTGAGATGTGGAGCTCCTTTCAGTAAATGCGAGCAGTGTTTTTCTGAAGTTTCTAGCCTCTTTGTCAAACAGGTCAATCTTATGCGTTCTATGAGGGTTTACTCAGATAACCAGGAGCACAAATCCAGTATTTCATCCATTAAAACCGATGCTGTTATGAGTGAGATATTGGAACCTGTTTCAAATAACCACCGTCTTGAAATTCTTAAGGCGGTTGCATACGAAATGAAAAGTTTCTCTGCTTTCTCTGAACTGACAAACCTTAGAGGAGGAAACTTGCTTTTTCACCTGCAGAAACTTTTAGACAATGGTTTGATTTTGCAGATGCATGAGAGAGGTGACTATATGATTACTGATAAAGGATTAAAAATTCTACAAGGTTTACAAGAAATCTATTCTTCTCTCCAAAACTCGCAGATGCAGAATCACACAGAAAACATTCTTCAGGAAGAGAAAAAAATCAGGACTTAACTCCTCAATTCCGGCCTTCCTGCTTTCAGAACCATGGAGAGAAAGTAATATATACTTCTAACTTGTCAAGGGAAGTATGCTGGTTACCTCTTCTCGAAAACCTTCTGCAAGAACCAGAACGCTTTGCAAGTTGCTTTCGCGGTTTATAGCTGGCAGATGTATAACGCGCGGAAAAATGGGAATGCAGGAACTTCTGGAGTTTGCGGAAGGAGGACCTCTCATAGTCGTAGGAGAATACCACGGAAACCCCGGGGAACTCAGCTTTTATGCAGAAGCCGGAAAGCTCCTTTTTTCACTCAGGTTTACGGACTGGTACTCCAAGGAACTTGATTCCTACTGGTTTTCCGATACTGAGCCAAGGCTTACAGGTCAGGGAGAAATTGCTGACGCCTTTAAATCTTTTTTCAATTTTCTAAAGATTGAGAACGATAAAATTGATCAACTTCCTCCAGGTTCCACCTTAATATTGATTGGAGAAAAAGATATTGATTTTATAGGCGATGGAAAGTCCCTTTTTAAATTTAATCTCCGAGGTTTTAAAAAGTATTGACCTCAAAATCTTTATACAGAGCAGAATTTTATAAACACTTTTATAATAATTCTATTATGATATAATTTTTATGATAAAAATTCTTATGATAAAAATTCTTATGATAAAAATCTTAAGACAATTCTCATAACTAAAAACAGATTTTCCCTTACTCACTTCAAAAACATTCAAAAAATTTACCAGGGGGAATTCCTTGAAACTTTTCGCAGAATTTACTTTTGAAACTGAAACTGCAGAAACGATCTACATGGCTCTCCTGCCCGAACTCGATGACAGGTTTTCACAAAGGTCTGCAATAGACCTGTCCCTTGAAGATAAAAATAAACTTGTACTCAGCGTAAAAGCTGAAGATGCAGTATCCCTGCGTTCAGCACTGAATGCCTGGTTCAGGCTCATTCAGATTGCTCAGGAAGTTCTTGAAACCACGCATGAAGTCAGTTCTTAATCCCACAAGCCTTTTTAAAAACTGCTTGACCGCAAGCCTTTTCAAAAAACTGCTTGACCGCAAGCCTTTTCAAAAAAGGCTTGAGCGAAAACAGCTGCTAAATCTAAACAGTCATAACAGCGTGATCAACTGACTCAGCGGTTGCGTTTGGATTTGGAAATCTTATCCCCTAACCCTATAGGCGTGATAAACCGGCGCAACGGTTTCGGCCCAACAGTTATGGACTAGCACTTGTTCTCAAAAGGGCTGATATAAATACGGTACAGATGTTTTCTTTCCCCTACAGTTGTGTTATAAACTATTAAGTAAATTTTCCCATGTTTGTCAGGTTATAGGATAAACATAACAGACAATAAAATTATATTAAGTAAACGGATCTCTATAAATGATAGGGTGGAAAATGAGAATAAAAGTAGATACAAAATAAAAAATTTAATGAGATTTCGTTTAGTTCATTTGATCCCGGCAAGTAAAAATAAGTTTTTAAGGTACACCGGAATTTATGCAAGGGCTGGAGGTTCGGTTCAATTCATTTTAACATTTTAAACCTCTTTTAAGCTCTTTCTTCTGAGCCTTTTTTGCCTTTTATTTTCACGTTTTTAGTAGTTATGCGCTCCAGACTTTTTGGATTTAGGGCCTTTGTTTGGCCTGAAAGCCCGTTCCGGGCACTTCTTGGAATCGGTTTTCCCGTGCACTTCAAAACCCAGGCTGAAACATTCGCCTTTTAGTTCATCAATAGCCGTATAATATCTACAATCTTGGCATGTAGGCATTCGGATTACTACCTCCAGTTACATGAAGGCCACCTGGTCTTAGTCCCAGAGTGTTTGCCCGGATACAACCTCTAAAGCAAGAAATCATTTATTTTCAGATACCTTAAGTACGGATGTATCCTCTAAATAATATGTATCTGTAAATAAAACATTTTTGGTAGACTATCAGAATGAAGGTAGGGATTGGGACTCAGTCCACAGTCGGAAAATTGCAATAACTATACAAAATTATTTAAATTGATGCCCGAAAAGCTTTTACCGTTATTTATGATTTGCTTGCCGATTATTTGCTAGCTATCTGTCGGTTATTTGATACAGCTTGCCAGCTTTGGGGTACTTTACACTTTTTTTGTTAATGGTCGTGTTTATAGAAAAGTGTATTCGACTGAGGACGTTTCCCAGCAACGATGAATTCTTTCTGGGTAAAGTTATTTTTCCGAGAAGGTTCTTGAGTCAAATCTCTTCATAGTCATCAAATTCAACATCAAGTACGGGAAGCTCGATTATTTCTCCTCCCCTATTATAGCATGTCCAGCTTTGACTATTATAGGGGCGGCCAACTATAATATGGTAGTTACCTGTTTTAGAAAAGAGATGCAGGTCAGCCTGTGAAGGACTGCGGTTCGGGCCTGGATGACTGTGGACCGAGCCTGCGGCTTTAATGTTCGGCATCATATAAAGCCTTAAAACGGCATTTGAATCGCTGGATTCCGTGCCAGGTAATATAAGAACTTCAGTGATGATGCCGTCTTTTTCCTGCAAAAGTCCGGCAAATTCCTGAGGAGCCATTGATTTACTTGCTTCAAGGATAAAGTTAAGGGTATCACGGGCTATTCCTTTAATTTGCATAAAAGACTATTCTTCTGAAAAGGTATATCTTTTCTGCGGTAACTAGTGCAGAATGCATTACTCTGTCGCCGAGTTTTTCTGTAATTAATCTATCAGGAGTTCTTGGAATTGAAAACACTGTCAATAAACACCGAGTTAAGGCAGCTGGTCCAGTTTGGTTTACGTCAGTTATTTCAGTCAGTTTAATAATTCTAGCCAGTGGGTTTATCTACAGCTTGCGCAGACTATTCACACAGGACGTTCTGTTTCTTAAAGCTAATAGGACTAAAGTAATAAACTAAGTAATAGACTAAAGCTTTGTTCACAACAATAAAATTCTCAGAAAGGTTTGGGTCTTAGAACTTAATCGCATTAAGAATTTGCTGCAATATTAAGTATGTAAGGGGGTACTGAGATCAAAAATATGCACTCAGCCTCAGAGCTGAAAACTTATCCGAAAAATAATTCCGTAAAAGACCTGGAAAAGGACTCAGAAAAGGATTCGGGAAAGAGTCTTGGAAAGGACTCAGAAAAGGATCTTGAAAAGGATTCGGGAAAGAGTCTTGGAAAGGACTCAGAAAAGGATTTTGAAAAGGATTCGGGAAAGAGTCTGGAAAAACACCAGGAAAAGGACGATGATCCACACATATCCTTGTATCAGGAATCACTTGCCGTGCACCGACGGCTTGGGGGTGTACTGGAGGTTGCCAGTAAAGTTAGCCTTGAAACAATACACGATCTTAGCGTCGCCTATACACCAGGAGTTGCCGAGCCGTGCAGGAAGATAATCAAGGATCCTGAACTTGCCTACCTCTATACCCTGAAGAAAAATACTATTGCCGTTGTCACTGACGGATCGGCAGTGCTGGGGCTTGGGAATATAGGACCTTATGCTGCACTGCCTGTTATGGAAGGAAAGGCGATAATTTTCAAGGAATTCGCAGGTATTAATGCCTTTCCAATTTGTCTGGATACACAGGAAACCGAAGAAGTGATAAAAGCAGTAAAGCAACTGGCTCCTGTATTTGGTGGCATTAACCTTGAAGATATCAGCGCGCCTCGTTGCTTTGAAATCGAGAGCAGACTGCGTGAAGAACTCGATCTGCCAGTTATGCACGATGACCAGCATGGGACAGCCATTGTAGTTTTTGCCGGACTTCTCAATGCCCTTAAAATTGTGGATAAGAAGTTAAATGAACTCCATATAGTAATTTCAGGTATGGGAGCTGCAGGAGTAGCAATTTTTCGGTTCCTTACTAGGGCAGGAGCAGATCCGGCAAGAATTCTTGCCTGCGATAGTAAAGGACTCGTATATAAAGGCCGAAAAAATGGCATGAACCCAGTAAAAGAGGAAATTGCCAGGCTCACAAACTCTGAAAAGATGAAAGGAGGGCTTGAAAATGCCTTACCGGGCGCTGACCTTTTTATCGGTGTCTCTGTTGGAGGCGTAGTCAGTGAGGAAATGGTTCGGTCCATGGCAAAAGATGCAATTGTAATGGCTATGGCAAATCCTGTGCCTGAGATTATGCCTGATGCCGCAAAGCGGGCAGGAGCAAGGATTATTGCTACAGGTAGGTCAGATTTTCCAAACCAGCTTAATAACTGCCTTAGCTTCCCTGGAGTTTTCAAAGGAGCTCTCAGCACCTGTGCGAGAAAAATAACACCTGAGATGGAAATGGCTGCGGCTCATGCACTTGCTGGGGTCGTAACACTAAGCGAACTTTCTGAAGATTATATAATTCCTGACCCTCTTGACAGGCGTGTAGTGCCTGCGGTTTCGAAAGCTGTTGCAGGTGCATCACTTGAAAGTTGTGTTGCAAGGAAAAGCCATGAAGACCAGCTCTAAAAAACATAGATTTACTGGAAAACCACGTTTGTGGATGGATTTTTCTAACTGTTGACTTCTTTTAAAACTCTTAAAATATATTTTTAATTTTTACAGTAAGTCATTGGTTTCTGACTCTGTTTATTTCTAACTCTATTTACTTCTGACTCTGTTTATTTCTCTCCTACTAAGTAACTAAAACACTATTGAAATTAATTATTTTACAGAATTCGGGTCTAAAGGGAAATTATCAAAATATTAGAAAGTGAAATATAGTTGTAAAACTATTTGTAAGTGTAAATAGTCTATTTTTGTTAAGTATTAAGGAATGGAACAGATGGGGTATACTAAAAATTTTCATCTAGTTATTTTAGCATCAGTAGTTTTGGTTATATTGACTATGTTTTTAGTCCTCTTTTCACCTGTGGTACTTGCAGCTACTATACAAGATACTCCAACCACAATTACTAAAACTCAGATTACAACCAGTAGGTCAGCAGAGAGGCCTGCTATCTTCAGTGATAAAATAATATGGCAGGATTACCGCAACGACAATGGAACCGGGATAAGTACTGATATCTATATGTACAACCTTTCCGCTTCCAAAGAAGTTCAGATAACCAACAGTAGATCAGCGGAAGCACCTGTTATCTATAATGATAAGATAGTTTGGATGGATGGGCGTAATGGAAACTTTAGCCTTGAGAAACCCGATATCTACGTGTACGATCTCTCTATTCACAAAGAAACACGAGTTACCACTAATGGTTCGTACTCTACTTCTCCTGCAATCTATAAGGATAGGATAGTGTGGACGAACTATAGTAATAGTGTTCAAGTGTACAATCTTTCCACTCACCAGGAAAGTCAGATAGCTAGCAGTGAATCAATGATATTTAGTCCCGCTATTTATGGTAATATTATAGCATGGGAAGACTTTATAGTTTTTAGAGAAGAAAATGCCCAGGTTGGTAGCAATACATCTGATTTTTCCATCCATAAAAAGAATCCAACCCGTGACATCTGTTTTATGATCTGTCCACTCACAAGAAAACTCAGATAACTACCGATGGATCAGCAGCACACCCTGCTATTTATGAGGATAGGATAGTGTATTATGATTGGCGTAACGGAAGCTGTGATATCTACATGTATAATATCTCTACTTCCACAGAAACTCGAGTTACCACAAACGGATCAGCACAGGATCCTGCTATCTACGGTGATAGAATAGTCTGGGTGGACGGGCGTGATGGAAACTCGGACATTTATGTGTACGATCTCTCCACTCACAAGGAAATTCAGATTACGAACAGTGAATCGTCTAAGGAATTTCCTGCGATTTATGAGAACAAGATAGTATGGGAGGATTCTTTCAATGGAAGCTCCAATATCTATATGTGTAATATCTCAGGAGATGAGCCTGAAATCAAAACACCTGTAGCCAATTTCAGCAGCAATGTCACCGAGGGTCATGCTCCCCTTTCTGTAAAGTTTACGGACCTATCAGAAAATGCAACTGCATGGAACTGGAATTTTGGAGATGGAAATAATTCAACTAAGCGAAATCCAGTTCATACATACTCTGTAGCTGGAAAATATACAGTAAGGCTAGCAGTAAACAACAACGAAAATGGAACGGATATAAAGACAAGTGAAATAAAGGTGCAAACTACTCCTCGAGAGACACCTTGTGGATTTAATCTTTTGATTCTTGGAATAATTGCATTATACTTGTTTAGAAAGTCAACATGAAGCTGTAATAAACTAAATAGATGCTTTACAATACTGTAAAAATCCTCTCTTTCGATAAAAATCCAAAAATCCAGTTCATGAATCCCTCTATTTTGATTTTTTTCTCAGTTTTAAGTTCGCATACCAATCTTCAGAACCATTATTTCACAAATAATTTGAACTTAAATAACATAATTTTTCTGTCATATCTAATGAGGTGATCTGAAATGAACTGCAATGAACTGAAGGCTGGCCAAACTCTTGTTTGCGAAAGATGCGGACTTGAACTTAAAGTGATAAGCGAGTGTAAAGACGACAAATGCGCCATAGGTTGTGTGGGTGATATTGACTGTTGTGGAGAGCCGATGAAACTTAAAGAGTAAGTAAAGGATTAAAGTAAGAGTAAGTAAAGGATTAAAGTAAGAGTAAGTAAAGGATTAAAGTAAGAGTAAGTAAAGGATTAAAGTAAGAGTAAGTAAAGGATTAAAGTAAGAGTAAGTAAAGGATTAAAGTAAGAGTAAGTAAAGGATTTAAAGTGAAGAGTAAAAACAAACAGATAAACTGCCAGGATTTGTAATAAGGAACAAATTTAAAAGGCTATATTGACGCTTTAATTTAGGATCTTTTCTTAATAGTTTTCATCCGATTATTTTTTCTATCTGATTATTACTTTCTTTATATTATCCGTTACTTTTGAAATTTTTAATGTAGTTCTTGCGGAGTTTCTCCATTCCAGTAATATAATTCTTGTCGCACAACAATCTGTAATACATTACAGTACATTAATTAACGTAAACAGTATTTTTTTCTTATAATTAAAAAAGCAAAAGTTTTTGGCCAAACGATGCGAACAAAGTCAAGTAAAAATCCAAAACCCTGGAGAAAAAGATGAGCGAAGTTCAAAGAAAGTTTGATGAAATTTCAAAAAAGTACGATGAGCAGAGAAAGCAGTTTATACCGTGTTTCGATGATTTCTATAAAGTCTCAGTATCCATGGCATCCGTAAATACGGAAAATCCAAAAATACTGGATATAGGAGCTGGAACAGGACTTTTATCAGCATTTCTGATGGAAAGATATCCAGATGCATCATTTACTCTTGTTGATCTATCGGAGAAGATGCTGGATATAGCAAAAGACCGGTTTAGAGGTAACTCAAACGTAGAGTATATTGTAGTTGATTATTCAAAATATTCTTTTGTCGAAGAGTATGATATGGTAGTATCGGCACTATCTATCCATCATCTGGAAGATGAGGAGAAGAAAGAAGTTTACAAAAAAAGTCACTCTCTACTTAAACAAAACGGGATTATTATTAACGCCGATCAGGTTCATGGAGAAACCCCTTTCATAGAAAACCTCAACAAGAAGATCTGGAGACGCTATATAGAGAATAGTGGCTTGCCTGAAGAAGAAATCCTCGCCGGTTATGAAAGAACTAAGCTTGACAAGGAATCAACATTAGACCAACAAATCAACTGGCTTAAAGAAGCAGGATTTTGTGATGTCAGCTGTATATATAAGTTCTACCAATTTGCGGTGATATTTGGGAGAAAAGTTACTGTCTCAGGCTTATCTTAACTGTGACTTATATTTTACTTTCACTTACAATCGTATTTTACTTCACTTGCTATCCTATTCTACTTCGCTTACAATCATATTCTACTTCACTTACAATCAACTTTACAATATTAGTATAACAATATTAGTATAACAATGTCAGTATAAAATTAACCCAAAGAGTAAGATTTGAAATAAAAATGGAGATCCTGAATTCTCGCTTCTCTTTTTAAGGGATAAGTGACAATATTAATTCAAAGGAGATAAAATATGTCATCAGACTTGATAGATTATTTTAATAAATCACCCAGGCTTGGGGTTCTCAGCACATCCAGCACTAACGGACAGGTTGATTCAGCTGTCTTTGGATCGCCTCAAATGATCGATGAAAAGACTGTAGTAGCGGCAACGGCTGATAATCGCACATTCGCAAACCTTCGGGAAAATCCATATGCCTTGTATACGATTATGGAAACCGGAGATGCGATCACGGATTGGAAAGGCATCAGGGTTTATATGAAACTTAAAGAGCATGCAACGTCAGGGGAGTTGCTTGATACAATCCGATCCGAGGCTGCAAAGTTCGTCGGGGAGGAAGGTGCGAAGATGATATATGCTTCACTGATATTTGAGGTCTATGAGGTCAGGCCTCTGGTAGATTTCGGACAGGGATGGGAGAAGTCAATATAACTTTATAATTTACAAATTTAATTGGAATTATTGCAGATTAACTGGAAGGATTAAAGATTAAGTTGAATGATTGAAAATCAAATTTAAGAATTAAAGATTAAGTAGAGAGGTTAAAGATTAAATGGGAGGACTACAGGCTAAATCTTCAATTCTCCTTTGTAAGCTTACAATTGATTATTTTCTGGGCCTGCAATCCTCCAGAGCTTACTTGGGAAATTACATATCTCCATAATTTCCAGCTGCCAGACTGGTACAGTTAACCTTTCTTTCTCAGATCAACACTTCTTACTGTTTTGAAACGGTTTTTTCCAGATTAGAGTGCCTGATATAACTGATATTTATAATTAATTCGTTTACTGCAGAGGGCAGGAAAAAACATAGGCGACTTTAAAAAGAATACTACTTATAATAATGCCTTATCGTCTCTGACTTAAGTTGCAAACAAAATATAGAATCCTCAGCATATCCTTTGCCATCTGTCCTTCTTCAAGTTCTGCTTTTAATTATTATTGGATTCTAATTTATATTTCTCTAGTTATTATATGTCAGTAATAATAATCTCTTTATGACACCCAGAGACTTTTTCCTGATTTATGAGTCTTTGCTTGATGACAGCAGGTGCCAGTGAAATCAATGCCATAAAAAGGGGTAATAAACATGCACGAAGGAACGATGGGGCAAAATCATATGCATCACGGCGGCTCGATGCCTGAAATTTGGGAAATGCTAACTGACGAACAGAAAAAAGAAGTTGCATTAATGAAGATGGATATGAAAATCCAATGGCTGGAAATAAAGATAAACGAAATGGAAAAGATGATTGAACTAAAGAAAAAAGCTGTTGAGCACATGAAAAAGTTCCGGGAAACGTTTCAAAAATAAAATTTAATAAAAAATAAAATTGAGAGCCTCAAAAGTCGCGGTACTTGTCCACGCCGTTACTAAAAAGGCTTTCGATCAACCGTTGCGCCGGTTGATCACGCCTATAGGGTTTGAGGATAAGTTTTTCAAATCCAAATGTTACTGGAGTTTTCGCTCAAGCCTTTTTTTAAAAGGCTTGCAGTAAAGCAATTTTTGAAAAGGCTTGTGATCATGCCTTTGTTATGTTTTAGATTTGGCAGTGTTTTTCGCTCAAGCCTTTTTTTAAAAGGCTTTGTTTTATTTACTCCTTTTAATCTCTTCAAGTATGCTTTTCTGCGTTTCTGCAATCTCTTTTAACGTTGTACTGATCTCTGCCATTAGTTTCGCTATGTCTTTTGTTATCTTGACTTCTGGAGTCTCTGCAGGGGAGCTTGCGTTTTGTTCCAGTTCTTCCTTCTGGAGTTCACGTAAGAGTTCTCCCATTGCCCCGAACTCACGACTTGGGTCCTCACTGGCTATTGTTTTATCTTCCTGATTCATGACTCTAACAATGCTGTAAAACGTAGAAATAATTTCCTATATATTATAATCCATTTATCTGGATCAAATCGGCCAGGCTTTTCAGTATGAGTTTAAAGCCTGGGTCAGAATTCATATTCTAATTTCCTATAGAAATTATTGGATAATTTTAGTCTTGTGAGACGCAAAACATTCATTTTTCCTTTTTTAGAGTCAAGTATAAATAGAGCTGCAACATTATATTATATGGGCGGTGGGGAAAATAGCGTATGTAATTGGGTTTCTCTAAATTGGAAAAAACCTCTTTCATGATCCCCACTCCTTATAAACTATGAAAAATACAATTTCTTGAATCTTTCTATTCTCTTTCTAGTCTTCCATAATATCTTCATTGAAGACTTTTATAAAACCTGATTTTCGACACCGTTATGATATGGCAGTAAAGAAGTATTGTTCTTAAATGTCCTTAAAAAACGTGTAATTTTTCTCTCTTCTTGGGTTGTAAGTTCTGAGTCCTGTTACTTCTAATTGTTGTCGAAAATGGATCAGTTTGCATCTAAAGCATAACAACATAAATTCATAAAACAAAAACTTTATATGCGAATTTTACGTACTTCTTCCAGGCAGCATTGTACATAGATGAACATCATCTTTCCCATGACGTAAAATCACGGTGAAATAACTTAAAACAGATTTTAGAATTCTCAAAATTATTTTAATAAACAGCTTGAGAATTTAAATTCTTTTCAACTTCATCTATTCCTTCTATATTTATCAAACTTTATCAAACTGTTAAAATATTACCCTTAGTTCGAGATGAGTTTATTGACTGATAAAAAGTTGTTAATGGGTAATGAAGCCATTGCACTTGGAGCGATAGAAGCCGGAGTCCAGGTGGTTACAGGATACCCAGGAACTCCCTCGACCGAAGCTCTGGAGACGATTGCCCGCTACGCAAACAGGTGTGGAATCTATACAGAGTGGTCGAGCAACGAAAAGGTCGCACTCGAAACGGCTGTCGGAGCAGCTTATTCAGGGGCAAAGGCGCTTGTGACCATGAAACAGGTAGGGCTAAACGTTGCATCCGACCCTCTTATGAGCCTGAGCTATATCGGGGTAAAAGGAGCTCTTGTGCTGCTCGTTGCCGATGATCCCGGGCCTCATTCTTCTCAGACCGAGCAGGATACAAGGGTTTTCGGACACTTTGCAAATATTCCTGTCCTTGACCCTGCAACCCCTCAGGAAGCCTACGAACTGACAAAACTGGCTTTTGAGCTCTCGCATGAATTCGAAACTCCCGTTATTCTGAGAACCACCACGCGTGTCTCTCACAGCTGCGGGGATGTAGAGGTCGAAGCTGGAGAACCTGCTCCTGTTGAAGCCGTTGAGGAAGGTTTTGTAAAGGATAGGCGGTGGACTATCTTTCCGAAGCTGACGGCCGAACGGCACCCCTGGCTTGAAAGCGTGCAGGAAAAGCTTTCCGAACACTTTTCCGAGCTTAACTTTAATTCTGTATTGGGATCGGGAAAAATCGGGATTATTGCCTCAGGTGTCTCAGCCCTGTATGTAAAGGAAGCTGTGAAAACTGTCAGGGATTTTGAAAAGTTATTTACACTTTTCAGGGTCGGGACGGTATATCCTTTCCCGGAAAAGGCAGTCCTTTCTTTCCTGAAAGGCATTGACCAGTTGATCGTGGTCGAAGAGCTCGACCCTTACCTTGAAGAACAGGTCCTCCAGCTTATAGGGAAGTTCCACCTGCCTGTTGATGTTTACGGAAAGAAGAACGGCTTTTTCCCTGTGAGCGGGGAATATAATGTGGATATTGTCACTGACAGCATCAACCGTGCACTTGTAACGTGTGGAGAGAGTTTGCGTCTTTCTCATGCTTCTCCTGCCGTCTCAAGAGAAAAGCTTCCTCCACTTCCGATTCGGGCTCCTACCCTCTGTGCCGGTTGTATGCACAGGACCGTTTTCTATGCTTTCAAACAGGCTGCAAAACAGCTTAAAAAAGAGGCTCAAACTGATACGATTTTCTCCGGGGATATTGGCTGCTACACTCTTGGAAATGCCTATCCCCTTAACATGGTAGATACCTGCCTCTGCATGGGTGCAGGGATAAGCCTTGCAGGAGGACTCTCACGTACAAACCCGAAAGCAAAACATGTAGCTTTTATCGGGGATTCTACTTTCTTTCATTCAGGCATTCCTGCAGTGATAAACGCTGTCTATAACGGAGCTAACATCACCCTTGCAGTACTTGACAATCGTACAACTGCAATGACAGGACACCAGCCCCATCCCGGTGTAGGCGTGAACGTACTCGGAAATACTTCAAAAGCCATTGAAATTGCAGATGTGGTCAAAAGTTGTGGGGTTGAATCTGTAAGGACAATAAATACCGTAGATCCGGACAGCCTTGAGAGTTGTGTAAAAGCCGCAAAAGAAGCCATGAATTTCAATGGGCCGTCGGTTCTGGTCTTCAAAGGCAAGTGTGTAGGGATTACAAAACCCGACAAATATTATAAAATAAAACCTGAAACCTGCACAGGCTGCAGTTTCTGTATAAAAGAGCTTGGCTGCCCTGCTCTTAACCTTGACGGGGATAAGCCTGTCATACAGGACAACTGCAGTGGCTGTGGGCTCTGTGCACAGATCTGCCCATCGGAAGCTATCTGCATAGGAGGTGTAAAGCTGTGAAATATGATATTCTTATTGCAGGCGTTGGTGGACAGGGTGTTGTGCTTGCTTCCCGCTTGCTTGCACTTGCTGCGATGAAAGCCGGATTCCATGTAAGTACTGCCGAAACCATAGGCATGTCTCAGAGAGAAGGTTCGGTCAGTAGCCATATAAGAATAGGAGACGAAACTTCAGGGTCACTTATCCCCATCGGGCAGGCAGACCTGCTTTTAGGCCTGGAGCCTGCAGAAACCGTACGCAACCTGCCTTTTCTTAAGGAAGGCGGAAAGGTTCTGGTAAATACCCATGCTATCCCACCGGCATCGAGACCGCCTGGGAGCCCTGAGTATGATCCTGCAGCTTTGCTCTCCTTTTTATGTGCATACTACCCTGATATTTTCTGTTCCGATTTTACGGAGCTTGCAGACGATGTAGGGACATACAGAGCTGCAAACGTTGCAATGCTTGGAGCGGCTGCAGGCGCACGAGTACTACCTTTTAAGGAAGAAATTCTTAAGGAAATACTGGATGCCGAAATCCCTGAAAAATACAGGGCTGTAAACGATGCCGCATTCGAACGCGCAAGGAAATGTATTAGATTTATCTCCGACCCTTGAACTGGGAAGCAGAAGGTGAAATAATATGTATGAAGCATCCACTGAGGCTGAACTTGATCACAATGTACAGCTTTATCATCCTAAAATCTCGGAAGAAGATACCTTTGCAAAATTGAAGGCACTGCTGAAGCGCGTAGTTGAAAATAGTCCTTTTTACCAGAAAAAGTTCAGGGAAGCAAATATCAATATCGGGGACATAAAGTCACTTAAAGACCTGAAGCTTCTTCCATTTACGAATAAAGAAGAACTCAGGGATGCCTATCCTCTTGGGTTACAGGCCGTTCCTGATTCCGAGGTTGTAAGGATTCATTCCTCGTCCGGGACCACAGGAAAACCCATAATTATTCCTTACACCCGAAAAGATGTGGATCTCTGGGCCGAGATGATGATGCGCTGTTATATGCTTGCAGGGCTTACTAACCAGGACAGGATCCAGATTACCCCAGGATACGGGCTCTGGACCGCAGGGATAGGGTTTCAGCTTGGAGCCGAACGCCTTGGGGCAATGGCTATACCTACAGGTCCGGGAAATACCGAGAAACAGCTTGAAATGTTTGTTGACCTGAAGACTACGGCCCTTACAAGCACTTCCTCTTATGCGCTTTTGCTTGCTGAAGAAATTGAAAACCGTGGGCTTAAGTCCCAGATTCACCTGAGAAAAGGCATTATAGGTTCGGAGCGCTGGAGTGAAAAAATGCGCAGCCGAATAGAAAACGAGCTGGGGATAGAGACTTTTGATATTTATGGGCTGACCGAGATCTACGGGCCAGGAATTGGCCTTGATTGCGCTTTCCATGAAGGTATGCACTACTGGTCTGACTACTTGCTCTTTGAGATTATTGACCCTATTACGGGCGAGCAGCTTCCTGACGGCACGCTTGGAGAACTTGTAATTACTACTCTCACAAAGGAAGGGGCTCCTCTCATCCGCTACAGGACAAGAGACTTGACCCGAATAATTCCTGGCCTCTGTAAATGCGGCTGTCCTTTCCCAAGAATTGATAGGGTCCTTGGCAGGTCAGACGACCGCATAAAGTTCAAGGCTGTTAATATCTATCCGGGCCAAATCGAAGATCTTGTCCACAGGATTCCTGGCGTAAGCAGCGAATATCAGATTCTGCTTACCCGTAAGGACGGAAGGGACAGCATGATCTTCAGGGTTGAGATCGAAGGCACAGAAGATCCCTCAAAGAAAACAAAAACCGAAAAAGCTCTGGGAAAAGCCTTTAAGGACTTCATAGGCGTAACCGTGGATGTTGTTGGCGTAAAGATAGGGGAACTTCCACGCAGCATGAAAAAGACAAAAAGAGTAATTGATGAAAGGGAACTGTGAAATTCCCCTTTTCCTTTCATCCAAATTTCTTCTTTTATCAGTCCATGTTTCAGTTGCTTTTTATCAACCGTTTCTCACTTCTTTTATCAGTTCATGTTTCAGTTGCTTTGTGTCAACCCGTTTTTCACTTCTTTTTATCAGTTCATGTTTCAGTTGCTTTGTGTCAACCCGTTTTTCACTTCTTTTTATCAGTTCATGTTTCAGTTGCTTTGTGTCAACCCGTTTTTCACTTGTTTTTTATCAACCACTTTTCACTGCTTTTCAACTGTTCACTTACTTAATTGTCAATATCGTTATATCGGCTTTTCACGGAGTATTAATTTTGTCTCCTTCTGTATGGGATAATTTTCCAGTAGCCTTCTTTTCCTTTTCAAGATCGTTCTTGTATACAATAGTCCTATACGGGTATGGGATTTCTATTCCTTCCTTATCAAAGCGCTTCTTAATAGCTTCTCTGATTTCACATCCTGAACTGTATGCAATACTTCTATCTTTGAACCAGACATT